>CAWEAR010000060.1:0-6120 GCA_963806835.1 uncultured delta proteobacterium | reverse complement strand
TCAGATTCATCCTCTATGCACCGGGATATTCCGATATTCTCAGACATAGGCATAAAGACCAGAAACCGGGCAGGAAGCGATATATCACAGGTTACACGCGCCCCTTTTGTTTCCATAGGAGCTTTGGCGACCTGAACCATAATCTCCTGCCCTTCTCTGATAATATCCTCAATATGAAAGCCGTGATTTATTGCAGCCGGTTTTATATCTGTGATGTCAGGATCAACATCCTCTTCATGGCTTTCAATAAATTTTCTCTCAAACTCCTTACAATCAGGACGGATAACATCATCCACATAGATAAAAGCAGACTGCTCCAGTCCTATATCAATAAAAGCGGATTGCATACCGGGGAGAACCCGCTGAACCCTTCCTTTATAGATATTTCCTGTAATATCTGAATCACCTTTCCGCTCAATAAAGAGTTCCACAATCTTTCCGTCTTCAATAAACGCGGCACGGGTTTCATATTCAGTTGTATTTATGACAAGATATTTATACATAATAAAAATTAGAGGTGAGAAATGAGAAGTGGGAAATGAGAAATGCAGAGAATACCTGATTTTTTATTCCTAATTCTCACTTCTGCACTTCTCACTTCTTTACAATATCGGATAATTTTATCTCTTCATCAGAGAGCTTGAATATCTCTTTTATGACCTCAGCGGGTCTTATACTTTTTCCCGGTTCGGATTTTAACGTCAGTTTCAGTTTATCGGCATCAGATATATCTGTTTTTAATACCATCTCTTTTAAATCTGTATCTTTTACATTCCCCTTATAATTAACACGGGTAATGATAAAATCAGAAGAGTCTGTAAAAGCCTTTAATCTTTTTTCATCAAACACGGCTTCGTTTTTAAGAGTAATCTGATATTCAACAGATTTAGGCAATGAAATATCCGTTTTTGTCAGAGCCGGTTGACAATCATGCACAGCAAGACCTTCAGGCAGTTGCCTGTTTAATCCTTCAACAATTTTTTGCGGATGGATATTTTCCGGCACAGTCAGAAACATAGTTTCATTCAGGCTCTCCATACCAATCGGAAGCGGATCTTCAAAAGAAACCTTTGGCATTGGATGAAATCCTTCTGAAAATTTGACCTGTATTCCCACCCGTCTGATGGCTCGCAGAAATATCTTCATCATCTCAAGATGCCCGAAATATTTTGCATTCCCCTGCTTGGAATACATTACCCGGAGTTTTTTGAAAGAGTGGCTGCTGGTTTCAGAATTCAGAATTCTGAAACCAGAATTCTGAATTCTATTTCCTGAAAGCCTCGGTTCAATAGCTTCAAAATCACATACCCCGCAGCCGTGACAATCTCCGTTACGGCAATCCTCTGTCAGATTGGCTGATAATGCTTTATTCCATTCTTCCTGCAAAAATGCTTTACTTACACGGATGTCAATATGATCCCAGGGAAGCGGCTCTGCAATATCTCTGGCACGGGTGGTGTAAAAATCAACATCTGTACCTTCTTCTGAAAAAGCCTCTTCCCATAAATAATACTGAAATTTATCACTCCACCCGTCAAATTTGCATCCTTTTTTATATGCTGTTACCAGCAGACTGGATAGACGGCGATCCCCTCTTGCCCATAATCCTTCAAGGAGACTCACTTCAGGCTTTTGCCATTTGAACTGAATCGCAGGCATTCTTTTCAGCTCATCCTGAATCTCATACATTATATCTTTTGATTTTGCCAATGAAATCTGAGATGCCCATTGAAACGGGGTATGAGGTTTGGGAATGAATGTTCCCACACTCACATTTATTTTTCCTTTTCTCCCTTTGGGCGCTCTGATTTTTCCAAGAGAATCCGCAAGAGCAATAATTGCCTGTATATCTTCATCTGTTTCTGTGGGAAGTCCAATCATAAAATAGAGCTTGATAACCTGCCACCCCAGATTAAACGCATCATAAACCGTGTCAAAAATATCTTTTTCACTGATATTCTTGTTTATAACATCTCTGAGCCGCTGACTTCCTGCTTCAGGAGCAATGGTAAATCCGGTTTTTCTGACTCTTTTGACAAGGTTCATCAGCTCAGGGGTTAATGTCCCTGCTCTGAGTGAGGGAAAAGAGACTGCAATATGTTCAGCTTCGCAGTAATTCATCAGACGCTCCATCAATGGAACAATATCGCTGTAATCACCGGTACTTAATGAGAGCAGAGAGATATCCTCATAGCCGGTTTTTGCAGCAGATCTTTCTGCAAGAGAAAGAAGATTCTCCAAAGAGCGTTCACGTACCGGGCGATAAATAATCCCTGCCTGACAAAATCGGCATCCTCTGGTACATCCTCTGGCAACTTCAAGGCGGAGCCTGTCATGTACAGGTTTTCCGTAAGGAAGAATCGGAGTATCCGGAAAAAGTTCATTATCAAGATTATTGACAATTCTTCTTGTAACCTTTATGTAATCAGAAAATTCAGGAGCAAGGGTTTGAATACCGGAAACGCTTCCTATGCTGATATAAGCCGGTTTAAAATAAGAAGGTACATAAACCCCTTCTATTTCAGACCATTTTTTTAATATAGCCTCTTTATCCTGATTTGAATACCTGGGATGTCCGGTTCCGAAATAATCAAGCCATACCTTGGATATCTCCATTATGACAGATTCTCCATCCCCGATCACCATGGCGTCAAAAAAATCAGCCAATGGTTCAGGGTTGCAGGTACATGGTCCGCCCGCAATAATAAACGGATGAGAGGCATCACGCCGGGAAGCAAAAAAAGGTATTCCGGCAAGATCAAGGATTGTCAGAATATTTGTAAAATTTAACTCATACAGCAGGCTGAAGCCGATTATATCAAATTTGTCAAGCGGTGTGCGGGACTCTAAAGATGTAACCGGAATCTCTGAATTTCTCAGATAAAGCTCTGTATCCTCCCCGGGAGCAAAGACTCTTTCAGCAGCAATATCTTTATGAGAGTTTAAAATATTATACAAAATCTGAATCCCGAAATGAGACGTGCCTATTTCATACAAATCGGGAAATGCAAGGGCAAACCGGAGCTTCACATCTTCAGGAGCTTTTTTTATACGGTTTATTTCTGACCCTAAATATTGACTTGGCTGTTCTATAAATGGCAAGATGTCTTGAATGGTTTTTATGTTCATGATATATATTTAATCTCAGTTAGGAATCGGGAATTAAGAATCTGATTTTTAAAAAATAATTTTGATTCTTAATTCACATATTTAATGTAAACAGGGTTTAAGGAGTGCAAAGATTTTTTTGCAGGTCATTAATAGTAAAAAAGTATAAGGATACCAAAAATGAAAAGAAAAATCAACAAAAAACTTATTTATCTGATTATTATTTACGGAGCTGTATGGATTCTGTCATTTTATAATGTGAAGATTCCATATCTTGGAGAAAAAGAAGCATCAGGCTATGTTGGCAGCCGTGAAAATGAAGTGGTAAAAGCTGTCAGAAAGGTAAGTCCTGCTGTGGTGAATATCAGTTCAGAGTATGAAGTTTATGCACGCACAAATCCGTTTTCCGGGTTTGCAACGGATCCTTTTTTTGATTCATTTTTCAAAGATTTTTTTGACAGAGGAGCAGAACGCAGGTATAAAAAACAGAGTCTTGGTTCAGGCGTGATTATTGACGGCAAACGGGGATTTATTCTGACCAACGCCCATGTGATTGCAAAAACCGGGAAGATCACGGCTGTTCTGATGGATGAGCGGGAGCTTGAGGTACAGATTGTCGGCGCAGACCCTGATTCTGATCTGGCAGTCCTTCGTGTAAATTCTCCCAATCCTCTCCCTTCAACTGAAATGGGCGATTCAGGGGATATGATGATCGGCGAGACCGTGATTGCTATCGGCAATCCGTTCGGATTCTCAAATACTGTAACCACAGGCGTTATCAGCGCCGTGAACCGGAGCATCAGAGCAGAGGATCGGGAATATCATGATTTTATTCAGACAGATGCTTCAATCAATCCCGGAAACAGCGGGGGACCTCTTCTGAATATCAACGGAGAACTGATAGGAATCAATACTGCCATTTATGCAAAGGCGCAGGGAATCGGTTTTGCCATACCGATAAACAAAGCAAAACGGATTATATCCGACCTTATTCAGCACGGAGAAGTTATTCCCGCATGGATTGGACTGACGGTTCAGAATGTAGATGAACGTCTGACTTTCCCATTCTCAGGACAAATCTGAAATCAGCGGAGCGCTTGTCAAAAAAGTGGAGAAGAACAGCCCTGCTGATAAAGCCGGTATCCGTGAAGGTGATATGATTTTATCCATAGGAGATAAAAATATCAGAACATCAGAAGATTACCACAGCATTATGAAAGATTTCGCTTCCGGCGATACATTGAAAATGGAGATACTGCGAAATGGCAAAAAGATGAATATATCATTGACTGCAATTCTTTTTCCTCCTGAAATGGCAGCATCTCTTGCTTATGATCTTTTCGGAATAAAAGTTGAAAATATTTCACCATCCCGGATACCTGATTCTCAGATAGGACGGGGAAGAACGACCGTACCGGATGAAGGAGCGGTTATTTCGGAAATCCGAAGGGACGCTTATCTTGCCCGGATTGGCGTCAGACCCGGAGATATTATCAGACAAATAGATGAAACCGCTGTTAAAGATACCAAAGATTTTGAAAAAGCTGTTATTAAATACCGTAATAAATCATCTGTAGTTATCCTTGTCCAAAGAGGGGGACAGGAATATTATATTACGGTAAATGCCAATTAGGAATGTGTTACGAATTCAGAAAGGAGACGGTGCTTTATTTTCGCGCCTATTAAAAAGATGAATGTAAAATGTGAAAAATGTCAGTCCAGGTTTAACCTTGATGACAGCCTTATCAAAGAAGGCGGTCTGACTGTCCGCTGCTCAAAATGCAGTCATGTATTCAAAGTTCATCCTGATCCGGCTGCAAACAGAGATCACAAAACATATCCTGCTTTACCTGCGGATAATAGGCGCAAAACAACATATCCTGCTTTACCTTCAAAAGAAGAAGAAATACCTGTTGCCAAAGAAGTTCTTGAATTCAGCAAGAATCTTGATTCAAAATCAAAAGGGAAAGAATCTCCCTCTGACGCTTTGCCGGTTTTCAGAATTACAGGTGAAAATAACTGCCCGCTTTACAAAACAGATGATGAATTTCAATTATCAGGAAAAACATTTCTGGTTCCCAGAGGGAAAGCTCCGTGTCTTATTCTTGCCAAAGATATTGTTAATATTATGGCAAAACATAAAGGTGAGGATCATACCGGAATGGAATTTAACTGCAGCGGATGTACCGGAGTGATAAAATTCGGATATAAAACAGAAAAGAAGTCCGATCCTGCTGAAGCAGGAAACAGACCTGAAAATTATATCGGAGCAGTTATAAAATTACTGAGCAGCTTTTCGATATTTAAGAATCTGGAAGAGAATGAAATAAGAGATATTGTCACTTTTTTAAGACTTGATAAATTTGATGAAGATGAAATTATTTTAAGAAAAGGTGAACCCGGCAGAAATCTGTTTATAATTGTATCAGGAAGAGTCGAAGTTCTCAGCGATGACGGCATGAGTATTGCTTTTATGGGAACCGGCGAGGTATTCGGAGAGATGAGTCTTCTCAGCGGCGATCCTGTCGGAGCAACTATCAAGGTTGTGGAACCCGCGACAGTCTTATATATCGGTGCCAAAGATTTTAAAAGAATTTTAAATGAGATGCCCTCTCTTCAACTGAATTTTACCCGCCTCCTTGCCAGAAGAATGGCTGAAATCAACCTTGCAAGGTCTGAAGAGTTTGCATCAGGAATGACAGGGAAACTTTCTGAAATGCCTCCGGCTGAACTGTTTCAGACCTTGAATGTAAATCAGAAAACAGGCGTTTTAACGCTGAAACTGCCGAATCAGGAATCTGCATATCTCTCTTTCAGAGAAGGAGAGCTTGTGCGCGCCAAATATAATGAAAAAGAAGGGGAAGAGGCATTTTTTGAATTACTGAAAATACGGGAGGGGAGATTCAAATTTTTGCCTGGGCTGTCGTCAGAAGAGATGGAATCCCATGAAGTCGCTGATTTTATGCATCTTTTAATGGAAGGATTAAGAAAAATAGATGAGGATGACAAGAA
>CAWEAR010000059.1:0-13421 GCA_963806835.1 uncultured delta proteobacterium | reverse complement strand
CTCAAATTCTGTATCTGAAGAATCCCTGTCTTTGCGATCAAGAAGAGCATCCAATATCTTTTCAAGAAGCCTCATTCCGCCTTTGTAACCGACTGTCGGGAAATAACTGTGTCCAACCCTGTCAAGAATCGGGAATCCGAATCTGATAAACGGAATATCCTCATCCTTTGCAATATATTTGACATAAGTATTTCCGATAAGCAGATCAACCGGATAATTCTTTATCCACTGATGAAATAAAAACATATCCCCGGCAGCTCTTACATTAACAGGATAGGGCGAGTCTTTTGTAATTTCCAGAATACGTTTTTCAAATTTCTTGCCGGACGTTCCTGTAACAACATGAACAGGATACATATCAATTGATACAAGAAATTTTGCAAGAGATATAAGCTGATCCGGATCACCGACTATACCGACTTTTTTCCCGTAAAAATACTGGTGCATGTCAGTGATAATATCTAACAACTGCCCTCTTTCGTTTGTCAAAGAATCCGGCACATTCACTCCGGCAACATGCCTGAGTGTATCAATAAAAGTATCTGTTGCTTCAAGCCCGATAGGAAGATCAAGAAGTTCACATGGAACTTTATGTTTTGTATCTAATGACTTGGCGGCGGGACCCGATGCCAGACGCCCAAGAGCAATTGTTCCGATGCTGCTTCCGGTCTTCTTCAATTCATTTATAGTAACCCCGCCTTTGGGAAACATTCTATATTTGCCTGTCTGGGGCCCGTTCAGAACATTTGAAGTATCTGGAAAAACAATTGCTTTTATTTCAAGTTCTTTTGCAATCCGTTTTATCTCCTCCATATCCGCAGGCTCTACATATCCGGGAATAATATTGATATGCTTTTCTTTATGCCCGTTTGATTCAGCCAGATAATCCACCATTGCCTTTGTCATGTTGGAGAATCCTGTTACATGAGATCCCACATAACTCGGTGTATTGGCATGAATAACATATTTCCCTTTGGGAATCTTGCCGTCAGCAGTTGCTTTTTTTATAATCTGAGGAATATCATCCCCGATGGTCTCTGAAAGACAGGTTGTATGAACTGCTATAATATCAGGTTCATAAACCGTAAAGATATTCTCTATAGCCTGAATCAGATTTGCCTGCCCTCCGAATACAGAAGCTCCCTCAGTAAAAGAGCTTGTTGCCGCCATTACCGGCTCTTTATAATGCCGTGTCAGAGTACTTCTGTGATAGGCGTAACATCCTTGTGAGCCGTGACTGTGCGGAAGGCATCCGTGAATCCCAAGAGATGAATACATAGCTCCAATCGGCTGACAGGTCTTTGCAGGATTCACAGTCAGGGCGCTGCGTTCAATAATTTTATCAGTTGTATGTCGTAATAACATAATTTCTCCTTAAATTAGGAATTATCAGTAAACCTAACCCCCCTGCCCCCCTTCCCTGAAGGGAAGGGGGGAGTTAATGTTCTCTCTCCCCTTCCCTTCAGGGAAGGGGTCGGGGGTTAGGTCAGACGTGGGTTTTCAATCTACTGATTATTCCCAGGCATAGGTTGCTGCCAGTTCAGGATTTTTCTCCCATGGAGCTTTTAAATATCCCCATACCTTGCTGTTCACCATGCGGTCAATCTCTTTGTAGAAATTGACTGCCCCTTTGAAGCCTGCATAAGGTCCGCCGTAATCATAGCTGTGAAGTTGTTTCATGGGAATTCCATGCTTCTGAACAACATATTTTTCTTTGATTCCCGCGCAGAAAATATCAGGTTTAAATGTCTCAATCATCTTGTCAGTTTCATGTTGGCTGATGTCATCAATAACAAAAGACTGCTCGCACATATCCGGCATCATCCCTTCATAATCCTTAAATTTGAGTCCCTGACTTTCCAAACCTTCAATCTCTTCAGGTTTCTTTCTCGGACGATACCGCGTCGGATCCGGCTTCACTTCAAGCTCCTCAATATTTCTGCTGTCTGCATCAACTTTGATCTGCGGCAATACTTCTCTTCCTTCATAATCATCCCGATGGGCAAATTCATAACCGGCTGAAAGAGTTATCATTCCTATCTCTTTAAAAATTTCCTGATAATGATGCGCTCTGGAGCCGCCGACAAAGAGCATGGCACGCTTTCCCTGAGTTCTGGGTCTGATTTCATCCCGAACCTTTTCTACAGCAGGCAATTCTTCAGCAATCACTTCTTCAACTTTGTCAATCAGTTTCTTCTCTCCGTAATATTTGGCAATCTTTCTGAGTGATTTTGCAGTTGCATCCGCGCCGATAAAATTCACTTTGATCCAGGGTATTCCGTATTTTTTTTCCATCATATCTGCAACATAATTGATAGAACGATGACACATAATCAGATTCAGATCCGCGGTATGTGCATTGGCAAACTGATCAATGCTTGAATTTCCGCTGAAAGTTGAAATCAGCGTCAGCCCGCATTTTTCAAAGATACGCTCAATTTCAAACGCATCACCGCCGATATTATATTCACCGAGGAGATTTATCTTATACTCCCCTTCTCTTACTGTATCATCCTGACCGATAACGTGGGTAAAAATACCGTTATTTGCAATATGATGCCCAGCGGACTGACTGACCCCTTTGTATCCTTCGCAACTGAATCCGAAGATGTTAATTCCTAATTTTTCCTTCATTTCACGGGCAACCGAGTGAACATCATCACCGATAAGCCCCACAGGACAGGTAGCGAAGATTCCGATAGCCTTTGGCTTGAATATATCATAAGCCTCCTGAATAGCGGCTCTCAGTTTCTTCTCTCCGCCGAAGATAATCTGTTCATCCTGCATATCAGTTGAAAAACAGTAGGTCATGAAATTATGATCTTCAGGACTTTTAGGCTTTGTCTGGTTTCTCCGTGTCAGCCAACTGTAAAAACCGCATCCGATTGGACCATGTGTCAGATTTATAATATCTCTTGTGGGTCCAAGAACAACACCTTTACACCCTGCATAACAGCATCCTCTCTGAGATATGATACCGGGAATGGTTCTTACATTAGACTGAATTTCAGGAACCTTGCCGTCTTCACCGACTTTATTGATAATGATCTGTTTTGCTCTTTTCCTCGCAATTTTCGGAGGATATTTGTTAAGCATCTCCTGCTTTACTTTTTCAGGGTCTATATCATCATATTGAATAATTTTTTCTTCTAATAAAGTTTCCATATTCTCCTCAGTTTCAGGTGAGGGATAAAGGATTAGAGAGGTAAAGGGATAATTATTATAAAATTCTTTATTCCTCTACCCCTCTAATCCTATATCCCCTCTACCCCTCTATATATCATCAAGAACGCTGTCTCCGCTTTCTTCAGTTCTGACCCTCACAGCATCAAGAAGCGGCGTAACAAATATCACTCCGTCCCCTGATTTTCCCGTCTTATTCACTTTCATGATAGTCTTGACAGTTCTGTCAACCAGCTTATCAGGCACGGCAATAAACATAATTCTTTTTGGAATTAAACGGTTACTCTGCCCCAGCTGGACAATCGCCTCTTCATACCCTTTTTCAGCCCCTTGAAGCAGTTTCATATCAATAAGCCCTTTTCCTCTTCCCAGGGCATCTCTTGCGGTGACAGAGGATATGCCTGCTTCAGCCAGTGCTTTTTTGGTTTCATTCATCTTGTTCATCCGAATGATTGCCATAACCTCTTTCATATCTTCACCTCTTCGATCTTTCCTGAAGATGTCTCTTTTATTCCTGAACTGATGGTGTAAGACTCAATAACAGGGATTACAAAAATTTTTCCGTCCCCGTAAGCTCCTTTTTCGCCGGTTCTTGCTGCTTTGATGACTGTCTTAATAACAAAATCTTTATCTTCATCCTTCACTACTGTAAGCAGCAGCTCTTTGGGGATTTCATCATAAGTAACCTCGCCGATTTTTATTCCGCGCTGCTTGCCCCTTCCGACAACAGACATTTTTGTTACTCCGGGAAAACCTGCTTCCATTAATGCAGCAAGTACGTTATCTACTTTTTCAGGTCTTACAATTGATCTGATCATTATCATGGCTATTTTTCTCCGTATTTATAATTTAAGGTAATCTTTTTATTTCCTACTTCTAAGCTGCTATTCCATAATCAATTAAAAGTTTTTCAAGCACATCAATCGCTATCGGCTTGGGAATCACCATCCTGTCATTATTTTCAATTTTCTTTGCAAGGGTTCTGTATTCATCTGCCTGGGGATGTTCCGGCGCATAATCAATAACAGTCTTTCTGTTGATTTCCGCTTTTTGAACCATATTATCCCGCGGCACAAAATGAATCATATAAGTCCCCAATTTTTCTGCAAATGCTTTTATCATCTCCTGTTCATTATCCACCATACGGCTGTTACAAATCAGACCGCCTAATCGGACTCCGCCTGATTCTGCAAATCTCATAATTCCTTTGCAGATGTTGTTTGCCGCATACATTGCCATCATTTCACCGGAAACAACAATATAAATCTCTTCAGCTTTTCCCTCCCGGATAGGCATGGCAAAACCGCCGCATACAACATCGCCGAGAACATCATAAAACGCATAATCAAGTGTTTCACTCTCCGCATAGGCTCCCAATTGTTCAAGCATATTGATAGAAGTGATAATTCCTCTTCCTGCACATCCGACACCCGGCTCTGGTCCGCCTGATTCAACGCAGACCGTTCCTTTGAATCCTTTTTTCCGTATATCTTCAAGTTCTACATCTTCGCCTTCGCTGCGAAGTGTATCCAGCACTGTATTTTGTGATAAGCCGCCAAGAAGGAGGCGTGTTGAATCTGCTTTGGGATCACATCCTACTACCATGACTTTTCTTCCCATCTCCGCAAGACCGGCAACTGTATTTTGTGTGGTAGTAGATTTTCCGATCCCCCCTTTTCCGTATATAGCGATCTTTCTCATCTTATTATTCCTTTTATATTGGATATTTTTTTATTCTGTAATTTCGGATTTCGGAATTCGTCTTTTATAGAGAGTTCTATTAGTCTCCAAACATTAGGAACTCTTAAACGAAATTTCCTGTAACAGATATAAAGCAAGAAGAGTGCCAACTTAAAATTAATGCCGATATTTTTTGTATATTATTATAATTACTAAGAAAATAGATTAACAGAAAACAGAAGAAATCTATACAGAGACAAAATTCTTTAACAAAATTGTAATATAATAGTTCTATAATTACAAAATTGTTTTATAAATATCTGTTTGATACAAAATTGTTACAGAACAGAGGTCGGATTATGCTATTTGGCAGATAAAATTAGGAAAAGTCCTCAGGTTCCAAAGTAATGCGTGAAAACGGGGATAAGGATAAATCTCTCTTTTCTTTGTTGACAGAAAAGAGGTACTGTTATAATAAATGATCACAGTAGGCTGATGCGGAAGTATATATCTTTATAATGCCAATTTGAGATGAAAAATCAGGTACGCTATATCTGAATTATTTCCATCGTTCCTACACTTCGCGTGGGAACGCAGGCTCAGAACGCTTTGCGTCCGGTGCAAAAATAAAATTTTTGCACTCCTGCTTATTTCCTTGCCACACTCACGGGACGCAAAGCGTCACTTCAGCCTTCCCTCGCAAAGCGTGGGAACGAAATCAAAACCGTCATTGCAATGAACGGGCTATCCGCCCTGCCGCTGAATTTGATATTATGATTTTCAAAGAGGTGTAAAAAGGAATGCAATCAGGAGAAATATGATAATATATTTGGATAATTGCTGTTTTAACCGTCCCTTTGATGACCAGTCTCAGCTTAGGATAAAATTGGAAACCGAAGCAAAAATAAGAATACAGGATGATATTTTATATCAATTCGCCATTGACTTTATACAATATAATCATTTTTTTCTGTTTGATTACAAAATGTTATTTTTTCAGAAGCATATTTTAAACAGCGATTTGGTATAAAAGATTCTGATAGATAATCTAACTCGATATATATCTTTTCTTTCCGAATATCACATTTCACCTCCCCGGTTTGCCGGATTATTAAATCAGTCCTGTAGTTCCGGTTTGTCAGTCCGAACCTGGCAGCAGAAGCTATTTTTATAAATATCAAAATGATTTTTTCTTTATCACTTACAGCATAAAAAAGCAAGCATTTTTCCGGTATGAAAGAGATTCTCAGATAATAAATTCGGGCATGTAGAATCAGATAAGAAACGCAGTCCCCCGACATTTGAAAACTCTTAGGGTTTATTTGCAAAATTTCTGTAAAATTTTATTGACAATACAGACAGTTTTCTCCCGAATCTTCGGAAAATCTTTTGACGGATGATAACCGGCAGCAGCGATAACAGGATGGATTTTTTCAATAAATGTTACTAAAGAGCAGCCTGCAAGTCCGATAATCCGGTTTATTAACGCCATACGCCCGGAAATAAGATTGATGCTCTTTCCGTTTTTCTTAACAGATTCTACTGTTCCTATCAAGTCTTCTTCTGCTATCCAACCCCAGCCTGAAGCATTATCCCCTTTCTGACAATACCAGTTTTTGCCGTTTATCTGTTTTTTTTTGATAATCCTGTGAACAATAATGATTTTTGACTGATTTGTGTGATTCTGAAAAAAAGCAGCTACATCCCCCACGCGGACATTCTCTATTCCTTTGAGTCGGACAGTCAGTTCATCTCCCGCCTGAATCAAAGGGAACATGCTGGTTCCTGCTGATTTTATATTGACTTCTCTGCCCGCTTCTCTCAGAAGAGAAAAGAGAAATGTCTGATGTTTATTGTATAAAGATTGAATATGACTGTAATTCATTTTACCATATTTTTGGAATAAATTTATCGTTATTTAAGATATTTGCCGATTCACCTGTCTGTCCGATGACAAACAGTCCCTGACGGTAGGCAAATTTATCCGCATCTCCGTCAATTACGATTCCCGCGACAGCGCCGACTAATTTTCTGTCAGCATATTCAGGGAAAAAATGCTTGAATATTTTAAGAGTTTCAATATATTCTTTGACATCATCCACACTCAGGGTACTCTTTGCCTCGACAATGACTGCATACTCGGTATTTACGCCCAATATGTCAATTTCCATTGTATTTCCGTCTTTACGCGCTCTGACCCTCTGAAAAATCCTGTCTATTTCAATCCCGCGATTCTGAAACATCGCGATAATTCCCGGAGCAATCAGCCCTTCGACAAATCTTCCCCATTTTCCGGTCAGAGCATCAACATTCCTGCTTACTCTGTCAATCTCTTTTTCAGTTTTTTGAAATTTACGGTCGGTTTCTTTAAATTTGAGATCGGTCTCCTGAAACATCTGCCATACACGTTCAAATCCTTTTTCTATGGTTTGAGTTTCCATAATAAATATCCTCCTCTGTGATATAATTTGCGGAAAGGGCAACCTTGCGGAAAGGGCAACCACAGGGGGTTGCCCCTACATAAAAAGATTTGTAAAATATATCGGATTATCAGACAAGTCAGAATTCATAAGGCGGATTAGCAGAGCGTAATCCGCCATTCTTTGGAAACTTAGGAAATCCGAAATCAAAATTTATCGTAATGTACAAATTCACTTATCTCCCTGCGTTTCGGAGCAGAAGATATTTTTGCAGGAAATCCCATAGGAATAAGCGTCATTACTTCATAACCGTCAGGTACATTCAAGATTTCTCTTGCTTTATCATGATCAAATACGCCGACAATTACTGTGCCAAGTCCAAGTGAGTGAGCTGTAAGACAAATGCTCTGCAGCGGCTATTCCCAGATCAAACATGCACCATTCCCCGAACTTTGTAAGAGCTTCTCCTTTGTAATATCCTGAACTTTTTAGTTTGCCTGTTAAAGCAATAACAACCGGCGCTCCCGTAATAGCTTTGGTTGCAGGATTTTTAGCACCGATAATCTCCTGAAGCCTCTTTTTTTTCTCAATATCTTTAACAATGATAACTTCCCAGCATTGGGTATTTGCCCATGACGGGGACCATTGTACTGCTTCAAGAATGGCACCAATCATTTCATCCGGTACATCTTTATCTTCATAATTACGGATACTTCTTCTTCCTTTAACAATTTCCATGAAATTTGACATACTTGATCTCCTTTTATTGTTTAACATAAGACCTGCGAGGCTTGGTCTCTTTGTGACTTAGTGTCTTTGTGGTAAAAAACACTAAGACACTAAGTCACAAAGACATCAACTTAGCTTATTTTAGTCTTTGATTCCAAGCAGTTCTTAATTTTTTCCGCTAAAACTTTCACATGAGGCTCAATCATAATGGTATGATGATCACCCGGCACATCAAATACTCTGAGATTAGAGGCATAGTCTCTCCAGAACATTGTCGGATTATCTCTTTCAGGATCAAAATTGTCAACAGCTTTAAAAACAAAGAGATTCCCGTCGTATGGTAAAGCCTTATAATTACGGATACCCCGGGTGATTCCCAAAAAGACATTAAATGAGCGATCCATATCACTCTCTGATCTCGTAATTCCTGCTTTACTGATACATTCCATCAGAATATCACGTTTCTCCTGATGGGAAAGAGGCTGAAGGTCTTTATATACAGCGTCAAAACCTGTATTCGGATCAATTCCCCTCAGCTCACAGTAAAAAGGATAAATATCAATATAAGGGTATCCGGTAAAGTAAAGAGAAAATATTATAAAAGATTCGGTATCATCACAACCCTTTTGAACATTAGCCGCATAATTCATACCGTCAAGAATAAATAAGGATGCAATATCTTCGCCATGTTTACGGAGCTGAGTCGCCATTTCATAAGCTATAATTCCTCCTGCACTATAACCTCCTAAAATATAAGGACATTTTGGTTGAACATGTACGGAGAGCCTCTATATATTTTTCTGCCATATCTTTAACAGATGAGAGTGGCGAAGTTCCGGGTTCAAATCCAAACGCCTGAAAAGCGTAAAACGGCTGAGATTCGCCCATATGACGTGATAATTCTGTATAGCAGAGAATATTTCCGCCTCCCGGATGAACAAAGAAAAGAGGCGTTTTATCTCCTTGATCCTGAATACAAACCAGCGGACTGAACTCCCTGCTTTCAGGCTGATTTTTATCAACTGCTCTCTGCTGTTTAAGAATGATCTGATAACGTATATGTTTTGCCAACGCTTCAATTGTGGGATAATTGAAAATATCGAGCATGGCTGTTTTTATTCCGAATTGTTTATGAATCTGAGACGCCATTTGAACTATCTTTATGCTGTTGCCGCCGGATTCAAAGAAATCTTCTGTTATCCCAAGTTTATCTGTACCAAGAATCTCCTGCCATATATTAAGAAGTTTTCTTTCTATATCATCACGGGGCAGCGATAAAACCGCATCAGATTCTGCCCTGGTATCAGCATAATCAGGCAGCCTTTTTCTGTCAACCTTGCCATTATGCGTCAGCGGTATTTTATCAAGCATAACAAATGCGGCGGGAATCATATATCCAGGCAGCTTTTCTTTAAGATAATTACGGAGTGAATCAATATTTTTGTCAGAAACAACATAAGCGATAAGCCGCTTATCTCCATGTTTATCTTCTTTGGCAATAACAACAGCCTCTTTGACTGCCGGATGCTGCAATAAAACAGATTCAATCTCGCCGACTTCAATCCGATAGCCGCGAATCTTTACCTGCCCGTCTTTTCTTCCAAGAAATTCAATATTTCCGTCAGGAAGCCATCTTGCAAGATCGCCGATTTTGTAAAGACGCTGTTGGCTATTGTCGGTGAGCTTGGTCGAACCGTTGGCTGACTTCGGTGAGCTCAGTCGAACCGTTGGCTGTTGGCTGTCATAAAACGGATTTTCAATAAATTTTTCTGCTGTCAAATCAGGTCTGTTCAAATATCCTCTTGCCAATCCCACGCCGGAAAAACATATTTCACCCGAAACGCCAATCGGAACAGGATTCATAACATCATCAAGAATATATACAGAGGAATTGGCAATCGGTTTTCCGATAGGCACGTTCTGAACTTGCGGATCAATTTCATTTACCCTGTAAAAAGAGGTACAAACCGATGTTTCTGTTGGTCCGTAAGCATTGAAATACGCCTTTTCTTTGCTGTAAAACAGCACATCACTCATAATTGCAGGCTCTCCCGCAGTGATAATTGTCTTTACAGTAGGCAAGGGATGTTTATTCAGCATATTCAGATAAACCGGCGGAAAAGTAATAACGCTGACGTTATGTCTGCTGATATATTCAAGAAACTGTTCAGGATCGTCAATGATCTCTTTCCGAATCAGTACCAATGCCGCTCCTTTCAGCAATGCCATAAATATTTCAGACAAAGATGCGTCAAAAGAAGGTGAAGCAAACTGCAAAACCCGATCTGATTCTGAAATCTCCAAAGCCTGAAATCTGGGCAAGAATCATATTTACAAATCCGCCATGCTCTATCATTACCCCTTTTGGTTTGCCTGTGGAGCCGGATGTGTAGATAACATAAGCAAGGCGGTTGGCGGTTGGCGGTTGGCGGTTGGCGGTTGGCGGATATTCATGACTCTTTATATCTGATTGAAGTACAACTTTGCAGCCGCTGTCGCTTATCATGTAATCTATACGATCTTTGGGATATGCAGGATCAATCGGGAGATATGCTCCGCCTGATTTTAATATGCCTAAAAGAGAGATAATCATCTGCTCGCCGCGTTCCGCCATGACTCCGATCAGATCATCCGGCTGAATATGATACGTTGCTTTAAGATAATCCGCCAGCTTATCTGCTGCCTCATTTAATTCTTTGTATGTCAGTTGCTTATCTTCAAATATCAGTGCAGTATGATTCGGAGTCTTTTCAACCTGCTCCTCAAAAAGATCGGCCAGAGTCTTATCCTTTGGATAATCCGCAGTTGTTTTATTAAATTCAACCAGAATTTTATGTTTCTCTGATTCGCTTAAAATATTCAGCCTGTTCAAAGGTTCTTTGTGATCTTTGATAACGCTCTTTATCAATTCCTCAACATGAGTTTCCATCCGCTCAATTGTATCTGCTCTGAATAAATCTGTATTATAATTGATGTCAAGGCGGAGTTCTCCGTTATCAGTCTCCATAAAGATCAGAGTCAGATCAAACTGACTCACGCCGGTTTCATATTCAAAAGCAGATATTTTCAGATTCGGAAGAGAAGGGAGCTTAACATTTCCGTCATTCTGCAAGAGCATCATCACATCAAAAATAGGACTCCGGCTGATGTCCCGTTGGATATTCAATTCTTCAACTAACCTGTCAAACGGATAAATCTGATGTTCATAAGCCTCTGTAAGAGTCTGCTTTACTTTTGAAAGAATGGTTTTAAAGCTGTCATTCCCATTTACCGTATCCCTCAGCGCAAGGGTATTCACATAAAAGCCGATCTGATTCTCCAAATCAGGATGATTTCTTCCCGCAATCGGAGAGCCGATAATAATATCTTCCTGCGCTGTGTAACGGAAAAGCAGGAGCTTTACTACAGAAAGCAGTCCCATAAAGAGAGTTGCCTCATTCTCTCTGCAAAATGCTTTTAAATCAGCAGTAAGCGTTTTGCTCAATATGCGGCTGATTATATTTCCGTTATAGGTCTGAACAGGCTTGCGCAGATAATCCAAAGGAAGATTCAGCACAGGAACTTCACCGCCTAATTTGGCGTGCCAATATTCCTGATGCGCTCTGATACTTTCACCCGTCAACAGTCTGTTATGCCATGCCGCATAATCTTTGTATTGGATTTTCAAACCCGGAATTTTCAAATCCGGTTTTAACATTCTCTCAAATATCTCTTTTGCAAGGATTCCAAAAGACCATCCGTCAAAGATAATATGATGGATATTCAGCAGCACGATATGACGATTCTCAGAAATCTTAAAAATATTTATCCTGAATAACGGTTCCTTTTCCAGATCAAACGGTTTCTGAGATTCCTCTTTTGCATAAGCAATCAAGTCTGAAACCATTAGGGTTTCAGAAACCATCAGGATTTTCTCCATTGCTTTATGAATCTTCTGCCTCGGTTCTCCGTCTATTTCTATGAACGTGGTGCGGAGTGATTCATGACGATCTGTAACCATCTGAACAGCGCGATGAAACGTCTGAATATCAAATTCCCCTTCAAAAAGATACCCGGCAGAAATATTGTACGCTATAAAGTTCTCCTCTAATTTATCAAGTATCCACAACCGTTTTTGAGAATGAGAGAGTTTATAATGCGGCTGTTCCGGCAAAACTTCAATATCTGAATAATCGCTGCGGCTCTTTTGACTGATGACCTCTGCCAATGCCCTGATATTCGGGTTATCTAAAAACTCCTGAAGCATTATTTCTGTTTCAAATTCCTTATGAATCCGTGAAAGAATCTGCATTGCCAAAAGACTATGCCCGCCCAACTCGAAGTAATTATCATCTATTCCTATAGAATCACGCTGCATAATCTCTTTCCATATAGCGGATAATCTCTCCTGATACTCATTTTCAGGAGGAGCATAAACTGTTGATACTCCTTTCATTCTGTCATGCACAGGGAGTTTTTTACGCTGCTCCTGAATATTGGCATGATATGCCTCTTTCTCCTGAGATGAAAGAATTGCTATATCTTTTATATAAACATCCTGATTTTTCAGAATAATATCAATAATTGCTTTAAAATGATCCCCGATCTTTTCCATGACTTGACGCTCAAAAACAAGCTGATTGTATATCATATCAAATGACAGGGGCATCCCCGGATAGACCTGAACAGATAGATCAAAGTGCGTATGATCAAAAGTTTCAGCGCTTTCAATAACAAATTTTCCGTTGAATTTATCCTGAGAATCTCCTAACGCGGGATAATTTTCAAAGACGAGAATATGATCGAAAAGATTCTGCTTCAGAGGCGTCTTTGTCATAATATCCGCCAAAGAATAATAATGATAAGATGTTGCCTCAATTGCATCCTGATGAATCTTCCGGAGAAGCGATTTAAAGGTCTGATTTTCCGTCATCCTGATTCGCACAGGAATTGCATTGATAAACAATCCGACCATGGTTTCAATCCCTTTGATCTCCGCAGGTCTGCCGGATACCGTAAAACCAAAGGTTACATCATCCAAATCATTATAAACGCCCAATAAAATTCCCCAGAGAACCTGAAAAACTGTGTTAATGGTAACATGATTTTCCGAAGCAAGGCGTTCTAATCCGGCTGTCATGGGTTCAGTGAGTTTAATGCCAAGATATTCAGCAGCAAAGCCTTTTGAAGAGGATGAAAGACGCGGAAGAGTCGCCAAATGTTCATATTCTTTCAGATACTCCTGCCAGTAACCTCCTGCGGCGTCTGTATCCTGTTTTTTAAGCCATTTGACATATTGACTGAATGGAACAGCCGGTTTTAAATCAGGCTTTTTTCCTTCAGCCAATGAGTTGTATATCTGACTCAGTTCTTCATATATGATTCCTACGCTCCAGCCGTCTAACAAGATATGATGAAAACTCCAGATCA
>CAWEAR010000058.1:0-5659 GCA_963806835.1 uncultured delta proteobacterium | reverse complement strand
ACCAACGGAACATTTGTCAATGCACGGAAAATCGCCCGCTGCGAAATCACCCCTGAAGATATTATTTCTCTCGGTTCTTTTGATTTCAGACTGACTGAACAGGGGAAACTCGTTAAAAGAGATTTTCGGAAAAATATTCGGATAGATGCAGATGAAATCACTGTTAAAGCAAAAGATAAAATCCTTTTGGATAAAGTCTCTTTTACTGTAAATCCTTATGAATTTCTCGGACTTATGGGACCTTCGGGAGACCCAAAACCACGCTGCTCTGACTATTAACGGATATTTACACCGAAATGAGGCTTCTCTCTGATAACCGAAAATCTCTTTCTGAAAATTAGAACTCTTCAGAGGCTGTATCGGCTATATTCCACAGGATGACATTATCCACTCTGAACTGACTGTTTATGAGGCTTTATACTACACGGCAAAACTTCGCCTGCCCGGTGATACAGGAGAAAAGGAAATATCAGAACGGATTAACAGCGTACTGACGCAGGTAGACTGAATCCTGATAAAAAGATTGACATAAAATGTGATAATCGGTTCTTCCTGAAAAAAATGGCGAAGACCAAGGTAAGTGGCAGTGGAATGCTAGCACAAGATATAAGCCTACTTCCATGACCGACTTCGATATCTCTCAGGATACTTTTTTATTGTCATGAATAACTACGTAAATTGGCAGATAAGGGGAAAAACAGTATCCTCACAATCACCACCAAGTGTTAACGCTCTAAAAAAATGGACAATGTTCTTATTTTTCATCAGGAAAACTTATGTATTCACAGCCACCTCCTCATTGGCTAATCTTTTTCAGTTGAGATCTCCTGCGGATAGATCCGAATAATCCTCTGAAAAAACATAAAAACACAAAAAATCTTGGCAAACAAAATACAGAAATTCAGATTATTTCAAAACTTATACAGAAGAGGCAGGAGGGAGAGACGGGAATGTAAAATTGACCATACAGAAGAGAAGATGATAATCCATATTGATTTCTAAGTATCCGGCAGTGGGTAACGCTTGACAAAGCGTTACTGGAGGTTAAAAGAAAAGATGTGATGAATATTTGATGCTTTTGCCCACCGGTTATAGCATTCTTTGTTGGCTTGTATATATTCACGGAGATAAAACACTTATTTCCGACTGTTTTGTTTCTTCTATTTGTATTCGCATCTTCTCTCATTTTAGAGATCCAATTCTGTCAGTGAAATTGTTGTTTAAAAAGCGATTTATGCAAGGAAAGGATTGGTCAATCTTAAAATACCCTCTTATGTTTTTCCAAAATACTATACTCAGCTTTATCCGTACAATGTATGATTCTTGTTGTAATTGTTAATGCGTATCAAGTTAAAAAGGGAATTTTTTCATGACTTACAGGATAAAGCATTAGCATCATTGACAGGGTGGGATTATCGGACTCTTTACATATATTACAAAGACACAGCAGCAGGCTATAAGGCAATTTCCCCTATTATTCTGATTAATCCTGATTTTTTCAGGAGGAAAATGCGCATGTAGAAAATGAATACTCAACACACGATTATCAAGTTTTTTCCCTTCCAGTGGGCTTATGAACAGATTATATTCCATGTTGAGAAGAAGCAGGCGGTGAAATTAAAGTTATATATTGACAGTAAAGTGAATAAAACAGAGTATTTTTTCGGCAGATATAAGAAAAAGCAATGGAATACTTCTTGGGGTTATGTTAGGATTTATTGCCAAATTGACAGGGCTGACAATAATTGTTCTGAAATTAAAAGACAGGGTGTAAAAAGAGAGTGCGAAAATTTCAAGATGTTCTCATAGGATAAAATAATGAATGAATGTATTGTGTGTCATAATGAAACACAAAGCAATTAATTACTTATATTCAGGAATACTATGGCAAATGGGTGGCAATTGACGGGTTCCAGCAGATGTTATACCCGATTTGCGGTGAACAATATTTTGACCCGGATACTGTTGATAAAATTCAAAATACCATTAATTCACATGGCCCTAAGAAATCGTTAAATATTCCGGTTTATGAATTGCTTGCAGCAACTTAAATATACACGGAAGTGAGAATCCTGCTGCTACAAACATAACGATCCTAACGGAGCTTTTAAAAACTACTGGGTTACGGGCAGCACCTTGTAACAATGTCAAGAAACTAATTTTTTGAAGAAACTTAGTTTCTGCTTTTTAAGGATTTTAACATGATTGAAATCGGAAAAACCATACGTGAATACAAGATTCTGTCTGAAATCGGAAAAGGTGAAGGCGGATATCAAAGGCTTATCTTGCCGAACATCCATATTGAAAAGAAAGTTGGCATCAAGGCTCTTCTGCCCCATCTTCACGCAGATAAGCAGTTGCGCAGGCGTTTTGTCGCAAACCTCTGCCAGTCTGATTTTAAGCATGAAATTTTGTTCAACTGCATACAGTTATGGAAGATGAGGGCGAGCTTTTTCTGGTTATGGAATACGCTATGGTGTGAACCTGCGTAATCTGATTGAAAAAAGCGGAAAACTTTCTGAAGAAAAGGCTCTCCATATCCTGAAAAATACACTGTAAAATTTGGATACTGCTAATAAAAAAGGGGTTGTTCACAAGGAGAATAAACCGTCAAATATCATGCTTGACAAAACAAAACACCAAAATTACAGATTTCGAAATGCATTGACTAAGCAGAGTCAAGAGAGCGTCTTACCAAAACAGGCGTAATGCTTGGAACGCCTCATTATCTGATCCTGAGCAGATTGCCGACCCAAAGAAAGTGAATTTTCATACAGATATTTATTCTGCGGGAATTGCTCTATAGAAATGCTTACAGGAGAAGTTCCTTTTGACGGAAAAACAAGTTATGAGATCCTAACGGGAATGTCAGTTTGCCTGTTCCGGTTCCCCGTAATAAAAATCCTGATACTTCAAAAGATTTGTCTTCTTTTATTTTAAAAGCTCTGAAAAAGTCCTGATAAACAGTTTCAGAGCTGCAAGGAGTTTCTGAAAAATTGAGGCATATCAAAACAAAGGAAAAACCATTTTTATGAGAAAAAAACGCCTGAAAGGATTATTAAGAAACAGAATCAGAAACCGGCTTTCCCCAGGAAATCCGGTTTCTTGATTTTCTTTAAAAATTGCTCTGGGAGGCGGAGGAACATTGTGCCTGATAGTTTTTGTATGGTTTCTGGTTCATTCAGAAAATGATGATAATACTGCAAATCCGGAAAATCCGGTTGTTTCCAGAATAAAAAGGAAAGGCAAAAACCTACAACTGAGAAAGAGCCGAAGTTAAAGCCTGTTTCTGAAGAAAAGGTTGAACAGACAAAGCCGCCTGAGAAAAAGCCGAAGCCCTTCCGCCAAAGCCTGTAATAAAAGCAACTCTTTCTGTAGCATGCAATGTGATCGGAGCAGCGATTTTTGCAGATGGTAAAAGATTCGAAAAACGCCATTGAGATAATGCGGAGATTCAACAGGTGAATATAGCATAACCGTAGAAAAAGAAGGATATGAGCAATATCAGAAGCGGTTAAGATCGGGGAGGGAAGGGCGGTATTTTTAGATGCGGTTGTGAGTAAGAAAGAGGAAGAGGAAAAGCCTGATGGCAAAGAATTTACCAACTCTATCGGTATGAAATTTGTCTATATATCCGCCGGAATTTTTATAATGGGAAGTCCTGAAAACGAACCGGGCATAGTAATGATAAAATACAGCACAAAGTAACTCTGACCAAAGAATTTTACATGCAGGCTACAGAGGTTACACAGGGGCAGTGGAAAGCGGTTATGGGGAGCAATCCAGTCTTATTTTAAGAATCGCGGAGATGACTGCCCTGTTGAACAGGTTTCGTGGGATGATATTCAGATGTATATAGGCAAAATGAACCAGAGAGGCGAGAGTATATATAACTGCCTACAGAGGCAAAGTGGGAATATGCGGCAAGAGCAGGCAATCCGACTGCATTTGCCAACGGCGGAATTACTTTACTGACTGCGGAAATGATCCGAAATTGTATAGATCGGGTGGTACTGCGGAAATTCAGGTTCAACAACTCATACAGTTCACAGAAACACGGCCAATGCATGAGGGCTCTATGATATCTCCACGCAATGTATCGAAGTGGTCCAGTGACTGGTATAGTCAGTATCCCACCGCCGCTGTCACTAATCCTACCGGACCGTCGTCGGGCTCGTTCCGGATTCTTCGGGGCGGCGGTTGGCACGTCTCCGCGTGCTACTGCCGGTCGGCGTACCGCATACAGGTCCACGCCTATCAACCGGTACTACGACCTCGGTTTCGAGCTTGCTCTCTCCTCCGGTCAGTAAGGGTGAGCAAGGCGGAGCAGGCAGGCAGAAGGCACGGGGGCGGGCAGGGGAGGTCAAGGGGGGTTTCCCCCCTCCGCACGCGATATTTTTTATAGTTCGTCATACCGCATTTATGCGGTTGGGGCGTGAAGACCGTCTGAAGCGGTTGCGCAAACAAAAAAGTTCATAGTACCGCATTTATGCGGCTATTCAAGCCCCCGCCTAAAGGCGGTACTACAAACTTGCGGTTATTCACGCCCACGCCTAAAGGCGGTACTACAAACTACCGGTATTCACGCCCACCGCCTAAAGGCGGTACTACAAACTATAAATTTATGAAAACATCACTTTAAAATCAAAATAAAAGCATTAACCTCTCTTTTACTACTCGGTATCTTTTTATTAGGATATACGGCTTATATATCTCCAACAGATATTTCTTCGCTTCGGTTTTCAAGCCTCGAACCCTAGCCTTGCAGACTCGTCTCACATTTTTTATATTGGGAAATATCTCTTTAATCAGCAGTATTTTATATATTTTGCTTGTCAGACGTAATGCCCCGATATTTCACCAGATAACTCTTTTCTCAATTCTTTTATAATTATTGCAGCGGCGTTGGCATGGGCAAGCATAGAGCGGCGCATAGATGTTGTGGGTGATGACCCAGAGCCTGCGCCTCGCAGCTCCTATTGCACTTGGAGCGTATTCAGGGATTCTCGAGCGAGCGGGAGCGGCGTCATCAATATTGGCATTGAAGGAATGATGCCTGCCGCATCATGTGTCGGATTCACAGTTGCTTTGTATGTTCAGGAATACTCTGGATAGGGCTGTTTGCGGCAATTATAGGCGGGGCATTCATGGCGGCTATTCATGCAGTGCTTTCTATCCGCTTTCTGGTTGATCAGATTGTCAGCGGCGTTGTGATTAATATCCTTGCGGTCGGCGTAACCGGCTTCTATCCGCCAGGGGATTTATACAGGGAAATTCGCTTGGCTCGCCTGCGGTTTTACCGATATGGAATATTCCGTATTTATCTGATATTCCTGTTATCGGACAAATTCTTTTCCGACATCAGCCTATGGTCTATGCAATGCTGATTCTGCTTATTTTCCTTCATATTCTCCTGTTTCAACGCAATGGGGATTAAGAACCCGCGCTGTGGGTGAGCATCCCCGTGCGGCTGATACACTTGGAATCAACATTTTTATGATAAGATATGTGAATGTTATTGCCAGCGGCATGATTGCCGGGCTCGGGGCGCATGGTTCTCTCTGGAGACGGTCGGCGATTTTGAAGACCTTATGACCGGCGGAAAAGGGTTTATTGCCCTTGCCGCTATGATATTCGGAAAATGGAATCCTGTAGGAGC
>CAWEAR010000057.1:0-6643 GCA_963806835.1 uncultured delta proteobacterium | reverse complement strand
GTAAATAACAGTTGACAGGTTTCGTAATACCCCACCGCCTAAAGGCGATACTACAAACTTATAAATTTATGAGAATATCATTTTGGAATCAGCATAAAGGAATTGTGGTAGTGGTTCAAAATTGACTTGAAACTATTATTATAATCCTTATTAATTTAGGATATTATAATAAAATATCGGTCTGGATTGACCCACTACCGGAATTGTATCCTTAAACAATCTCTGTATTTTCCAGCGTTACAGGGATTTTTTATAAGAAAAAGGATAAATATCCGATTATTATAATCATCTTCTTATAAAAAATCTCTGTACCAGTGTAAAAAGCGGGACACACTCATTTTATCAGAAAGAGGTATCTATGGACAATTTGGCAATTCAGTATGAACAGGATTTTTATTTATGGCTTTGTAATAATATTGAGTTATTAAGAAAGGGCAGGTTATCTGAAATTGATGTTGAAAACATTGCAGAGGAACTGGAAGGTATGAGTAAAAGTCAGAAAAGAGAAATAATCAACAGATTGAAAATATTGTTTGCCCATCTGCTCAAATGGCAATTTCAGCCTGACCGCCGATCAAACAGTTGGAAAGGTACGGTTGTTGAACAAAGAAATCAGATAAGCAATCTTTTAAAAGAGAGTCCGAGCCTTAAACATCAGATTGATGAAAAAATAACAGAGGCTTATACAGAGGCAAGAGAATATGCGTCTTTTGAAACAGGTATTCCGGAATCTGATTTTCCTGCGGAAGTTCCTTACTCTTTAACACAGACATTGGATAAAAGTTTTTATCCTGATTAACATTTAAGAATCATAAAATCATGCCTGAATCAAACTTCAGGAAAAAGTTTGAATTTTATCACAAATTTTTCCTGAACAGATTTCGGAAGCTGTTTGAAATCTTTCTTAAATCCTTTGGTACGAACAATTTTCATTTTTTCAAATCTGCAATATATAGAAAAAACATGAAAACATATAATATTTCAGAACATAACGACAATTTTCAGGAAATATCCATAACTAAAGACGAGATGATTTTCGGAAGAAATCCCGGATTCTGACATATATTTGGATTCTCCTCAGATTTCATGGCATCATGCAAGGCTGATCCGCAAAGCAGACCTCTTTTTTCTTGGTAGTGGTATTTTATTGACTTATAATTTTTTTTGTTATAATATATAAAAAAAAGAAAAAAAGGTGAGAATTCATGATAGGCATACCTTGCAGAAAATGCGGCAGCATAAATATTCGTAAAAACGGCAAAACAAAACATGGTGATCAGAAATATCACTGCAAAGACTGCAATTTTTACGGAACACTCGTCACTCAGGAAGAAAAACAGAAGAAAAAAGAGGAACTTATAGAAAAACTTCTCTGTGAAAGGGTTTCTCAGCGCGGAATAGCGAGGCTTGCCCGTGTCAGCCGTAACAGAGTGATAACAATAATAAAAAAAAAGAAATTCCGCCTGTCGCATCCGGCATTGTAAAGACAGAGGAACGCCCTGTTGTCGAAATTGATGAAATATGGTCGTTTGTCGGCTCAAAAGATTGCAAGGTATGGATTTGGATTGCAATAGACCGTAATACCAGGCAAATCGTCGGCATTGCTTTCGGAGACAGATCCGATAAGACATGTCTTGAATTATGGCGGTCACTTCCTCCGGATTACCGTAAACGTGCTGTTATTTACACAGATTTTTGGGAATCATACGGAAATGTTCTCCCTTCAAAACGTCTGCGTCAGGTCGGAAAAGAAAGCGGCGGGACAGCACATATTGAGCGTTTTAACAATACGTTACGGCAGAGATGCCCCGGCATGGTGCGAAAATCGCTCTCTTTCAGTAAAAATGAGGAGATGCACGAAAAACGCATAAGAATATTTATCAACAACTACAATGCCACTTTATCAGTTTAAAAAGAACCACTACCGGGAATTTTTTCATGACTTACGGGGTTACGAGTCTGGCGTCATTGACAGGGTTGAGTATCGGACTCTTTTTTTCATCTGTTGCAAAGACACAGCAGCAGGCTATGGCGATTTTGCCTATTATTCTGATTCCCATGATTATTTTAGGCGGGGGAATGCGTCATGTAAAAGATATGAATACTGACACACGCATGTTATCAAGTTTTTTCCCTTCAAGATGGGCGTATGAGCAGATTATCCATGTTGAGCAGAGCGGTGAAGATAAAGTTATATCTGACAGTAAAGTGAATAAAACAGAGTATTTTTTCGGCAGATATAAGAAAAGCAATGGAATTCTTCTTGGGGTTATGTTAGGATTTATTGCAGAATTTACAGGGCTGACAATGATTGTTCTGAAATTAAAAGACAGGGTGTAAGGAGAGAAATATTCTTTGAAAAATGAGGATAAAGAGAATATTCTGAACAGAATCAGGGAGGCATTTAAAACAGGGAAATACCAATATACACGGCATGGTGCTGAACAAAGAATCAAAAGGAATATATCCCGCTCCGATGTTGAGGAAACAATTGAGTCAGGTGAAATTATTGAATATTATCCAGATGATAAATACGGACCAAGTTGTCTTGTTTCAGGAACTGCCAGCACAGGAAAATCTTTGCATATTCAGGTTTCTTTACCTCAGAATGTCAAGATAATCACTGTATATGAGCCTGATTCTGCAAAATGGATATTCAACAGAATACGGAGGATAAAATAATGAATGAATGTATTGTGTGTCATAATGAAACACAGAAGCAATTAATTACTTATATTCAGGAATACTATGGCAAATGGGTGGCAATTGACAGGGTTCCGGCAGATGTATGCCCGATTTGCGGTGAACAATATTTTGACCCGGATACTGTTGATAAAATTCAAAATACCATTAATTCACATAGCCCTAAGAAATCGTTAAATATTCCGGTTTATGAATTGCTTGCAGCAACTTAAATATACACGGAAGTAAGCTTCTGCTGCTACAAACATAACGATCCTAACGGAGCTTTTAAAAACTGCTGCGTTACGAGGCAGAGCCTTGTAACGATGTCAAGAAACTTAGTGCATGGAACAGTAAATACGCTTCGTGTCTCCGTGTCTTTGTTTCTTTGTGTTTTATGAGTCTTTTAACACTAAGCCGCAAAGACACAAAGAGACAAAAAAACAAAGGGTATTTACTGTTTCATGTACTTAGTTTCTGCTTTTTAAGGATTTTAACATGATTGAAATCGGAAAAACCATACGTGAATACAAGATTCTGTCTGAAATCGGAAAAGGTGAAGGCGGGGTAGGAAAGGTTTATCTTGCCGAACATTCCATATTGAAAAGAAAGTTTGCAGTCAAGGCTCTTCTGCCCCATCTCACGCAGGATGAGCAGTTCCGCAGGCGTTTTATCACAGAAGCCTCTGCCCAGTCTGATTTCAGGCATGAAAATATTGTTCAACTGCATACAGTTATGGAAGATCAGGGCGAGCTTTTTCTGGTCATGGAATACGCTGACGGTGTGAACCTGCGTAATCTGATTGAAAAGAACGGAAAGATTTCTGAAAAGCAGGCTCTCCATATCCTGAAAGATGCACTGAGAGGTTTGGAGTATGCTCATAAAAAAGGGGTTGTTCACAGGGATATTAAACCGTCAAATATCATGCTTGACAAAAACGGAACCGCCAAGATTACAGATTTCGGCATTGCATTGACTGAGCAGAGTGAAGAAGAGCGTCTTACCAAAACAGGCGTAATGCTTGGAACGCCTCATTATATGAGTCCTGAGCAGATTGCCGACCCAAAGAAAGTTGATTTTCATACAGATATTTATTCTGCGGGAATTGTTTTATATGAAATGCTTACAGGAGAAGTTCCTTTTGACGGAAAAACAAGTTATGAGATTTATAACGGGCATGTCAGTTTGCCTGTTCCGAATCCGGCTGATAAAAATCCTGATATTTCAAAAGATTTGTCTTATATTATTTTAAAAGCTCTGGAAAAAAGTCCTGATAAACGGTTTCAGAGCTGCGAGGAGTTTCTGAAAGATATTGAGGCATATCAAAACAGGGGGAAGACCGTTGTAGAAAAAACGCCTGAAAGGATTATTAAGAAACAGAATCAGAAAACGGCTTTCCCCAGGAAATCCGGTTTCTTCGGTTTTTTTAAAAAATTGCTCTGGGCAGGCGGGAGCATTGTCCCTGATAGTTTTTGTATGGTTTCTGGTTCATTCAGAAAACAGACCAGTTGATGATAAAAAGCAGGACAATAAGATTGTTTCTGAAACTGAAGAGGAAAAGCCGAAGCCTGAGCCAGAGCCTGTTATTGAAGAAAAGCCTGAACAGCCAAAGCCGCCTGAGCCTGGCAAAGAATTTACCAACTCTATCGGAATGGAATTTGTTTATATACCCCCGGAGATTTTGTAATGGGAAGTCCTGAAAGCGAGTTGGGTAGATATGATAATGAAATACAGCATAAAGTAACTCTGACCAAAGGGTTTTACATGCAGGCTACAGAGGTTACACAAGGGCAGTGGAAAGCGGTTATGGGGAGCAATCCATCTTCTTTTAAGAATTGCGGGGACAACTGCCCGGTTGAATCAGTTTCATGGGATAATGTTCAGATATATATAGGCAAAATGAACCAGAGAGGCGAGGGTATATATAGACTGCCTACAGAGGCGGAGTGGGAATATGCGGCAAGAGCAGGCAGTACAACTGCATTTGCCAACGGCGGAATTACTGTTACTGACTGCGGAAATGATCCGAATTTGTCTGAGATCGGGTGGTACTGCGGAAATTCAGGTTCAACAACTCATCCGGTTGCACAGAAACAGGCAAATGCATGGGGGCTGTATGATATGTCAGGCAATGTATGGGAGTGGTGCAGTGACTGGTATAGTGAGTATCCCACAGCCGGTGTGACGAATCCTACGGGACCATCATCAGGCTCGTACCGGGTGATCCGGGGCGGTTGCTGGGACTACGGCGCCTGGTACTGCCGCTCTGCCTACCGCATCAGGTACAACCCGTCCAGCCGGAACATCTTCGTGGGGTTCCGGCTTGCCTTCTCCCCAGGTCAGTAAGGGTGAGCATGTTCGCTATCTACAAGGATTGTGTATAAGAAAAGGATTTGAATTGCGGTTCGTAGTACCGCATTTATGCGTTTATTCACGCCCCACCGCCTAAAGGCGGTACTACAAACTTGCGGTTATTCACGCCCCGCCGCCTAAAGGCGGTACTACAAACTTGCGGTTATTCACGCCCCACCGCCTAAAGGCGGTACTACAAACTTATAAATTTATGAAAACATCATTTTTGAATCAAAATAAAAGCATTGTAGCCTCTTATTTTATACTCGGTATCTTTTTATTAGGATATGCCGCTTATATATCCCCGACAGATATTTCTTCGCTTCGGTTTTCAAATATCGGAACACTGAACCTGCGGACTCGTCTCATATTTTTTATATTTGGAAATATCACACTCCTGAGCGGCGGGGTATTACTTTGGTTTGCCGGAGAAAAATCTCATAATGCAAAAAATAGAATTTTTGCACTCCGAGTTCACCGGATAACTCTTTTTCTCAATTCTTTTGTAATTATTACAGCGGCATTATCATGGGCAAGCATAGAACGGCGCATAGATGTTGTCGGGCTGATGACTCAGAGCCTGCGCCTTGCAGCTCCGATTGCACTTGGCGCATATTCAGGGATTCTCAGCGAGCGGAGCGGCGTCATCAATATTGGCATTGAAGGAATGATGCTTGCCGCATCATGTGTCGGATTCACAGTTGCTTTGTATGCTCAGAATATCTGGATAGGGCTGTTTGCGGCAATTATAGGCGGCGCAGTAATGGCGGCGATTCATGCAGTGCTTTCTGTCAGGTTTCTGGTTGATCAGATTGTCAGCGGCGTTGTGATTAATATCCTTGCAGTCGGCGTAACCGGGTTTATCCGCAGGGGATTTATTCAAAGCAATCCTCTTGGATCGCCTGCGGTTTTTCCGATATGGAATATTCCGTATTTATCTGATATTCCTCTTATCGGACAGATTCTTTTCCGACATCAGCCTATGGTCTATGCAATGCTGATTCTGCTTATCTTTCTTCATGTTCTCCTGTTTCATACTGTATGGGGATTAAGAACCCGTGCTGTCGGTGAACATCCCCGTGCGGCTGATACACTTGGAATAAATATTTTTATGATAAGATATGTGAATGTTATTGCCGGCGGAATGATTGCAGGTCTTGGCGGAGCATGGTTCTCTTTGGAGACAGTCGGAGATTTTGAAGACCTTATGACCGGCGGAAAAGGATTTATTGCTCTTGCCGCTATGATATTCGGAAAATGGAATCCTGTCGGAGCATTCTTAGGTGCACTCTTATTCGGATTTGCTGATGCGTTTCAGATAAAGCTGCAAATTTCAGGGGTTAATGTTCCTTATCAGTTTCTCGGTATGCTCCCTTATATCATAACAATGATTGTTCTGGCAGGCGTGATTGGTCGGGCAGTGGCACCTAAGGCTGACGGAGTTCCGTATATTCGGGATTAATTCAAAAGTTCATAGTACCGCAGAAGTTCGTAGTACCGCCTTTAGGCGGTCTTCACGCCCCACCGCCTAAAGGCGGTACTACGAACTGCGGTCTTCACGCCCCACCGCCTAAAGGCGGTACTACGAACTGCGGTCTTCACGCCCCGC
>CAWEAR010000056.1:0-450624 GCA_963806835.1 uncultured delta proteobacterium | reverse complement strand
AGATTCTCAGCAGTGAAGAGATCAAGAATATCATTACCGTTCTGGGAACCGGGGTGGGTGACGAGGAATATGATATAAATAAGCTTAAATATCACAAGGTTATTTTGATGGCTGACGCGGATGTAGATGGGGCAGATATCAGAACGCTCCTTCTCACATTCTTTTACAGACAGATGACTGATATTGTTGATAAAGGCTATCTGTATATTCACCTCCGTTGTTCAAGGTCGGAAAGGGAAAAGGCGAAATGTATCTGAAGGATGAAAAAGATATGAAGGATTACATTCTCAAGCGGATGTGCACGCAAAAAATGTGAAAAATTCCAAAGATGAAGCAAAATGTACCTTCTCTGATCATAAATCTGTACATCTTATCGGGAACCTATAGCAGAATATATGACCGCTATATCCAAATTGGAACAGCACAGATCGCGAATTGATTGAAATACTGATAAAAAATGATGTTATAGATAAATATATTCAGGATCAGCAAGAAGATGGCTGGTTTAAAAAATCTGCTTGAAAAACAAAAGTATGATGTGAGCGATCTTTTGTGGAATGAAGAGCGGAATGTATTTGAGATGATGGTAAAACCGTCTGAAGCTGATGAAAAAAAGATGGAGATTCCTGAAGAATATGTGGTAAAAAGAAAAATGAGATCAGTAAAAATAGGAAGGGCTTATTCATTCGCCTGAGTTTCAGATGTGCCTGATTCTGTCAAAAAAGATTTTTCCGTTTGATCATCCCACCATTACTCTGTATTTAACGCTGATAAGAATGATGACTCTGTTATTATTGAGAATAAAAAAGAGCTTCTGAATTTTATGATTGAAGACGGAAAAAAAGGGATTTCAATTCAGCGGTACAAAGGTCTTGGAGAGATGAATCCGTCTAGTTGTATGGGAAACAACAATGAATCCTGAAAAGCGGATTCTGCTGAAAGTCAAAGTAGAGGATGCAGTAGAGGCTGATGCAATCTTTACACTTCTGATGGGTGATGTTGTTGAACCGGAGGGAATTTATCCAGAATAATGCTCTTGAGGTGAGTACTTTGGATATATAGAGTCCTAGCAGTGACCCCATACGCATCAGGCTGAGGATTTCAGACTGTTATCTCCTCAGCTGATGCGTATATCAGTAACCCGCCTTACATTAACAATATGGAGGTGCCAAAATGGAAAATGTTAATCAGATCGTCAACCAGATTTCTTTGACTATGGGCGTGGCATGGGCAAGCGGAATTAATCTTTACGCGGCTATTCTGATGCTCGGAGGGCTTGGAATGACAGGGAATATCATACTTCCCCCTGATCTTCAGGTTCTGCAAATCCCATCGTTCTTGGTATTGCAGGGATTATGTATGTGCTGGAATTCTTTGCTGACAAGATACCCGGAGCAGATACAGGATGGGATACGCTTCACACATTTATCCGCATCCCGGCTGGTGCGTGCTTGCAATGGGAGCAGTAGGAGATGTCAATAATGCTGTAAGCATTGCCGCTGCGCCTTGTCGGCGGTGGGCTGGCTGCCGGAACACATGCCACCAAAGCAGGAACACGGATTATTGTCAATGCATCACCTGAACCGTTTACCAACTGGGCCCTTTAATCGGCGAGGATGTTGCTGTTATCGCCGGAGTATGGGCTGCTCTGTATCATCCTTTTATTTTTCTTGTTCTGCTTGCGGTTTTTATTGCCCTGATGATATGGCTGCTGCCGAAAATATGGAGCGGAATCAGAAAAGTGTTCGGGTTTATATTCGGATTGTTCAGCCAAAAAAAAGATGACTCGCCTGAACCGCAGCCTCCTGCGACATCATAAAATCATAAGATCATAAGATCATTAGATCATAAGAATCATCAAGATCATAAATCATAAGATCATAGATCATAAGATAGTAGATCATAAGATCATAGATCATAAGATTAACCCAAGTTGCCACTTATGCTCCTGCCCGATCGAGAAATCCGGCAGCGGTTCGTATTTGTCAATCTTCCACCGAGCCGACGATGCTATTTTCTCAACAGGTCGCAACTTGGGTTAAGATTACTCGTTCCCGGGATCTAACGTGGGAACGAGTAGTTATTTTTTATTTTCAGATTTATACGGTCATAGTAAACAATCTGATCGAGATTCTCACACTTCAGGAAGTTAAGCCGAAATCAGTTTATCTTGATTGAGATACAGTCAGTAAATCGAAAATTTGTAAAAGTCGGGGTTCATTTCATTCAACCAACTCCGCGATTTTTACATAAAACCGAGATTATATAGCACTTAAATCAACCAGATGCTCTTCTGCGGGTTTTCCTTTTTCCAGAGAGCATCAAGGATTTCATCAATCACCTCCTCGCTCTCAACATTTCCGTACCAGTAATTTTCAGGATAGATAATCATAACAGGACCGTAATCACACGCCTTGAAGCAACTTGTACTTGAGAGCATCACATCGCTCATACCTCTGTCAAGTATCTCATTTTCAATATACGGCAAAAAATTTGCTGACCCTTTTTTACTGCATTTTCCTTTTTGTTCTCCACCTGCTCTGAAACTTGCACATACAAAAATGTGATGTTTCGGTTTGTCCATTGGTTTATTTCCTCCTAATATAATTAAAATTCATTATGTAGGGCGGACTACGCGCCAGCGTGTCCGCCATTTGTAAAAGGTGAACACGTCTTGCACTTTGTCCACCCTACTCAATTTGACAGATATTTATAAAAATCATTAAGATTTACTAAATTTTTAACCTCTGAATTTACAGGATTATGAATTATATGCAAGGGCTTACCGATTTGATGAATTCTCCCCTCTGAATATATAATCATCTTATCTGCAACAGATATTGCCTCAAAAATATCATGAGTTACAAGAATAACCGGAATATCAAATTCATTCCGAATATCTTTAAGAATCTGACGCATTTCAAGGCGTATCGGATTGTCAAGGGCTGAAAAAGGCTCATCCAATAAAAGAGCTGCGGGTCTTCTTATCAATGCTCTTGCACAGCCGCGACCCGCTGTTTCTGTCCCTCCTGAGATTTCAGACGGATATTTTTCTTCAAGCCCTTTAAGCTGAAATAAAAGTATCATTTCATTAACTCTTTCTCAGATTCAGCTTTATTGCAACCTTTTAATCCGAAAGCGATATTTTTTTTAACCGTCATGTGCGGAAAAAGAGCTAAATCCTGAAAAACATATCCGAATGAGCGATTCGAGGAGAGATGTTGATATTTGATGAGCTGTCAAATAAAATTTCTCCGTTGGAACAGATAATCCCTTCATCCGGCGTTATGACAAGTCCTGCTATCATCTGAAGGGTCATAGATTTCCGGACCGGAATATCCAAAGAGAACCGCTAATTCATTCCCGATCTCCCATGAAACATCAAGATTAAATCCATTGACTCTTTTTTTTAATGAAACTGATAATCCCATAAGATGATTCTCCTTCAGAAGCTAAGTTTTTTGAAAAAACTTAGTGGTTTTTCAAAAAAATTTTTATATTATCTTTTTAACCGCAAAGGGCGAAAAAGTTGCTGAAAGAACGCAAAGAAAACATACTGATACCTTTGCGACCTTTCTTTGCGTTCTCTGCGGTTAAAAAAACTTTTTTGACAAACCACTTAGCTTCTTAATGATTTCTTAAACCCTTAGGGTTTACAAGATAAAGCACCGCTCCTGATAAAAGCGTTAAAAATATCACCATGATATGTGCTTTATTCCAATCTCCGCTGTTTGCAAAAGAATATATTGAGATCGGCATTGTATTGGTCTTTCCCGGAATATTTCCGGCAATCATAAGGGTTGTGCCGAATTCCCCCATTGCCCGTGCAAATGAAAGGATTGCGCCCGTTGCTATTCCTCTTTTTGCAAGCGGAAGAATCACTTTTAATGCTGTTTCCGTCTCCAGAATGTCCAAGCGTATAAGAGGCATTAATAAGATTTTCATCAACAGACTCAATCGCGGCTCTTGCGGTTTTGATCATCAGGGGAATCGCCACAACAAAGGATGCCAGCACAGCCGCATACCACGTAAACATAATTGTCCATCCTGTCCACTGATAAATCAGTTTGCCGATAAATCCGTTTTGCCGAAAACAAGAATCAGATAATAGCCTGTAACTGTCGGCGGCAGAACCAGGGGAAGAGTCAGAATTATATCAAGTATCTCTTTACCCCTGAAATTCCTTCTTGCAAGAAGATAAGCAATTGATACGCCAAAAAGAATAATAAAAAATGTAGCGACCGATGCCACCTGAAACGAGAGTCTGATAGAGAATAAGATTGTATTGTCCATGATTATTTCTTAAACCTAACCTCCCTGCTTCTTTCCCCTGAAGGGAAAGAGAGCATGGGCAGCTGCCATTTAGGGAAATATGTAGGGGCGAATAATCCTTCGCCACTACTACCTAGTGTTTAACAAATCCGTATTTCTGAATAATCCTGTTTCCTTCATCTGAAATAATAAATGCAATAAATCCCTTTGCTGTATCTTCATGCTTTGTTCCTTTTACCGCAGCAATCGGATAAACAACCGGCTGATGACTCTTTCGGGCATTCATTATCACCTGAACCTCTTTTGCCCGGACAGCCGCATCTGTTGAATAAACTATTCCCGCATCTGCTTCATTTCTTGCTACATAATCAAGAACCTGTCTGACATTTTCAGCAAAGACCAGTTTATCCTGTATTCCGTCCCATACCTTTAAAAAGCTCAATACTTCTTTGGCGTATTTTCCCGCGGGAACTGACTGAGGATTTCCAATCGCAATCTTTTTGACCTCATTTTTCAGAATATCCTGAAATGACTTGATCTGTATCTGTGATGATACCGGCTTTATCAGAACCACAGAATTGCCTGCGAAATCTGTTTTTGTGGAACTGATTATAAAACCCTTTTGATCAAGATCATTCATATCTTTCTGAGATGCAGATGCAAAAAGATCAACCGGAGCGCCTGCTTCAATCTGTCTTGAGAGTTCACCCGAAGAGCCGAAATTAAAGACGAGCTTTTCTCCCTTGTGATTTGCCTCATACAATTTTCCTATCTCCTGAAAGAGATCCTTCAGGCTCATGGCAGCAGAGACAGTTATCTCGTTATCTGCTCCGCTGACGGTATTTCCCATAATAAGAAACGCCGCCATTACAATGAATGCTACTTTTTTAAACATCTTTTTATTCCTCCTTTTTTTGTGTTTCAAAATTGTTATAAAATATTCCTCTTGACAATCTGCTGAAATTGCCTCTATCATGTTTATTTCGCTATGTCAATATAAACATAACGAAACAATATTGTCAATTTTTTTCTGCACCCTTTCCGAACTGTGATTTACGTATGATTATTATGATTTACATGATTTTTTTTAATCACAGTAATCACATAAATCATACGGAAATCACAGTTCAGACAATGAAACACAAAAAAATATGAGGCATTTTTTTAGATTACCCGCATCCGCCGCCTGTTCCGGTACACTCCATTCCGCAGGCTTGGCGTTCTCTTTTTATCAGATGGCTGATATTTGTCCCTTCAAATATCCCGTTTACAGCATCTTCAATAATCCCCTCCATTTCCAATATACGGATTCCTTTTTCTGTCAGAACTTTTTTTGGATTACTGCCGATTCCGCTGACAAGCAGAGTATTACAGTCCCTGATAATATCTGATAAATCTATTCCACCGCTGAATACCGGCACTCCGGTTCAGGAGTCTGACGGGTATCAATCAAAGCCACTCCGCCGTTCTTTTTGCCGTATATAAACAACTGATAAGCCTCTCCAAGATGCTGATTGACAAGAACCCCTTCCATACTTGCTACGGCAATATAAGGACGATTCAGATTTTCAGATTCACGCGGAAACGGATCGGATAAAGGAATCTTTTCAAATGCCTGAAGCATGGTCATAATATCCGAATCAGGCGACTCATTTAAAAGCCCCACAGCATCCGCACGGCACCGGGTGCAATGGTGCATCTGCTTGATATATTTGCCTGCCTCTTTTCTTACTCTGTCAATCATCTCTTTTGAAGGCTCTTTAAGATATTCAAATTCAGCTCCGCTGTTCGGATAATACGGAATACAGTTTAAAATATCCACATTCATATCAGCCATTTTTTCAGCAATCTCAGCGATATGTTCATCATTGATTCCGGGGATAATTATGCTGTTTACCTTGACAATTATTCCGCTCTCTTTAAGCCCTTGGACCGCTTTTATCTGATTTTCCAAAAGGAGCTTAACGCCTTTATCCGCCTGATAAACCCGTTTTCCGTAACGTACCCATGAATAAATTTTTGAAGCAATCTCAGGATCAACAGCATTAATTGTAACTGTAACATGACTGACGTTTATCTGAGCAAGTTCATCTATGTAAGGCATAATATTCAAGCCGTTTGTCGCAATACATAAGAGCATCTCAGGATATTTTTTTCTTACACCCTTGAGCGTCTCTATTGTTTCATTCGGATTTGCAAAAGGATCTCCGGGTCCGGCAATGCCGACCACTGAAATACTCTTTTTCTGCTTTAATACCTCGTCAAGATAAACCATTGCCTGATAAGGAGAAAGCACGCCGCTGGTAACACCCGGACGGCTTTCATTAACGCAGTCGAATTTCCGGTTGCAGAATTTACATTGAATATTGCATCGCGGAGCAACCGGCAGATGAATCCTTCCGAATGTATGTCTCACTTTGTCATTAAAACAAGGATGATTTGTTAAGTCCATTTTTTTGCCTCCTGACCTAACCCCCAACCCCTTCCCTAAAGGGAAGGGGAGATATTATCCGCTTTTTAACCCCCTTCCCTTCAGGGAAGGGGGAGACTTTATCAGTAACCCCCCTTCCCTTCAGGGAAGGGGGGCAGGGGGGTTAGGTTTCACATATAAGAATATCCAATATCTGACATATCCTGACTTCTCTCAAGTAATGTATTTGCAATTCTGTCAAACAACTGCTGCGCTCCTCTGTAACCAACATGAAGGATTCTTGATCCGCCTACTCTGTCATGAATCGGAAATCCAACGCGAACAATCGGTACATTAAGTTTTCTTGCAACAGAATAGCCTTTGCTGCTGCCGATAAAAATATCAGGCTTTAATTCCCTTGCTGCTGTTTCAATATCTGTAAAATCCGAATTATCAAGAATCATTATATCTTCCTCCCGATCTCTTATATGAGAAGAAGAGATAACCTCTTTTATCTTTTTTCTAAGATACCCGCTCTTTCCCCCTGAAGCGCAGAGAACAGGAAGTATGCCGATTTCACTTAAAAAAGAGACTATACCGACAACAAAATCCTCTTCACCATAGACAACAGCACGCTTTTCCATGACATATTTATGCCCGTTTGTGTATGAATCAATCAGACGCCCTCTTTCTTCAGCATATTTTTCCGGCATAGGTTTTCCGGTTATTGCCTCAATTGCAGAAAAGAATATGTCGGTTTCATTGATTCCGACAGGAATTCCAACCGGATAATAAGGTACATTATGACGGGTATTTAACAACTTAGCCGCACTCTTCTCTTCTGCCAGAATTCTTCCGAATTCAAGGCTTGCTGTAGCATTTCCCATTTTCATAATATCATCAACCTTTGTTCCGCCTGCGGGAATTTTCTGATATTCAGTCCATAATGCCCCGTCCAAGGTCTGAGAATAATCCGGCAGCATAACAAACCCCAGATTGAAATCTGTCAGTATCTCTTTTAAATGCCTAATATCCGCAGGGGATAACATTCCGGGAAAAATATTGATGAAATCATCCTGCTCTTTTATTTCCGTATGAGAAGAGGCAAGCAGATCAGCCGTTCCTCTAACTGCCGCGTGAAAGCCGTCTATATGAGTTCCTTTATAACTCGGTGTTGACACATGCACGATATTAGGGAGACCTTCAAGATTTTTCCGGTTCATCTCCCTGTATTCACGGATAAACATAGGCACATCATCCCCGATAGTTTCACTCAGGCATGTTGTTGCAACGCCGATCAGATCAGGATGATACTGCTTTCTGATATTTTCAAGAGCGATTTTCAGATTTGCTCCGCCGCCGAATATAGCAGTCTCTTCTCCGAAATTTGAACATGCAATGTCAACCGGCTCTTTAAAATGGCTTATCAGGTACCTACGGATATATGTTGAACAGCCCTGTGATCCGTGAAGCAGGGGAACCGCTCTCTGAATCCCTTTGAATGCAAGGGATGCGCCTAACGGGGTACAGAGCTTACATGCGTTTTTTGAGGCTTTATATTCCTCTTTTTTTTCAGCTGACATTTTTTTCACCTTTCGGTAAAACCATTAGGGTCTTTTGATTTCTCGGTGCAAACTGCCACACCGGACTCATCACCGTTGCATAAACTTCTTTTGCAAAATTGAGCATACCGATATAACCGGCAAGCGGGATTTTCCGTTCATGATTATGATCACAGAAGCCGATTCCCATTTTATAAGCGATAGGTCTTTCTTTGACTCCGCCGATAACCAGATCAGCTTTTTTTTCAATAATATATTTTGAAAGCTCCAAAGGATTCGCATCATCAACAATCACAGTTCCGTCATCGCACATCTCTCTTAATATTTCATAATCCTCTTTTGTCCCTGTCTCGAGAACCTGCAAGGATAACATCCATGCCGATATATCGCAGCGCCTTTATCAGAGAGAATGCTTTAAATGCACCGCCAACGTAAATAGCCGCTTTTTTCCCCTGCAATGATTTTTTGATCTTCTGTAATTCAGGATAAACCGCATTAATCTCATTACGGACAATCTCCTGAGTTCGCTTCATGATTTCAGGATCATCTTTAAAATAACCCGCGACATCATAAAGAGCTTTTGACATATCTTCCAGACCGAAATAAGAGACGCGGATAAACGGAATTCCGTATTTTTCTTTCATCATCTTTGCCAGATATGTCATGGATCCTGAGCATTGGACAACATTTAATGCCGCACCGTGTGAACGCTTCACATCTTCAACCCTTCCGTCTCCGGTCATCACGGATACAACCTGAACCCCCATTTTTTCATAATAATTTCTGATAATCCATGCTTCTCCGCCGATATTGAATTCTCCGAGGATATTCAGACTGTATTTGCTGATCCCTGTAACTGATCCCTGTCCAACGAGCTTGAACATTGCTTCACATGCGGCTTTGTAACCGTCTTTTTTGGTACCTTTGAATCCTTCGGAATGAACAGGCAGAACCGGAATCCCCTTTTCTTTACTCACTCTTTTGCATACTGATTCAACATCATCGCCGATAATTCCGACAATACAGGTTGAATAGACAAAAGCCGCTTTCGGGGAATAAGTATCAATCAGCTCAATCAGGGAATTGTAAAGTTTTTTTTCTCCGCCGAATATGACATCTTTTTCTCTTAAATCAGTTGAGAAACTAAGCCGGTGCAACTGGGGACCTGATGAGAGTGCTGCCACGTATGTCCCATGTATATGCCGCGCATCCGATAGGTCCGTGAACTAAATGCAGAGCATCTGCAATCGGATATAATACAACCCGTGAACCGCAGAATACACAGGCTCTTTGGCTGATTGAACCTGCAAGACTCTGCTTTTCGCAGGTCATGTGAAACGGTTCCGCACCTTTTTCATATATCTGATCTTCCCGTTCTTTCAGAATGGATATAGCTGTCATGATAAGTATTCCTTATTATTTTCAGAGTTCGTAGTACCGCCAGAGTTAGTAGTACCGCCTTTAGGCGGTGCTGAGATTCCGCAGAGTTTGTAGTACCGCCTTTAGGCGGTGCTGAGATTCCGCAGAGTTTGTAGTACCGTCTTTAGGCGGTACCGAGATTCCTCAGAGTTTGTAGTACCGCCTTTAGGCGGTGCTGAGATTCCGCAGAGTTTGTAGTACCGCCTTTAGGCGGTACCGAGATTCCGCAGAGTTTGTAGTACCGCCTTTAGGCGGTGCTGAGATTCCGCAGAGTTTGTAGTACCGTCTTTAGGCGGTACCGAGATTCCGCCTAAAGGCGGAACTACAAACTTTTTAGATTTACTGACAGTAAATGCAAATTATATGCCATTCGTGCAGAATATATAATTTTAAATTTATTATCTTATAATTATAAGATAATTTCTTTATAAATGTAAAAAATCAATGATAATTATATTACATATTTGTTATTCTATAAGATTGAATTTACAAAAATGTATCATAATAGTTTATTTATTACAAAATTGAAATGATGGCTTACGGAATTTTGAAAATCATGCGTCTGAAGTTACCGAACTGTGATTCATGTGATCTTTGTGACTGCTATGATTATCTGCAAGGATTGTGTATAAAGGAAGGCAGTTTACATTAGGGAGTGCAAAAATGAGCGGAGCAAAACTTTTGCAAATCTGTTGCATTTTATGGTAGTGATCTGATTTTGACTGATAAACTTTATAAAATTATAATAATATAAATATATTATAAATCGCTGTCAGTTAAATTTGAACCACTACCCATTTTATATTCACTGTGTTTGAATCACGGATTGCACAGATTTGTTTTCTTCAGCCTATAGGGGGGTGAAGCGAAAGCAGAACCCGCTCTCTGAACTGATAAAAAGGCGGATTATCATAAATTCTGCAGAGTTCGTAAAAGAGAACTATCAGAGTCAAAAAAAAAGTTCATCATTCTTGACATACGGGCTGTCTGACAACCGGGGGCAGTTGTTACGACATCGAAATTACAGCCATCTGCGATACATAATGTCGGGTTACGCTCCGCTAATCCGCCCTACGTGCTTATAATCCGCCGATTATTGCAATTACCTTATCCAATTCTTTTTCCAGTTTTTCAAAAAAGGGATTTAACCTGATCCGAATCTTTATTTTTTGCTGCCATTTCCAACTGACGTGCAAATTCCTGGCAGGTTTCAGCCCCCACGGTTCCGCAGGTACTTTTAAAAGAATGGGCATGTAAGGCAGTATCTTTCATATTGTTTTCAGTAATTGCCTTACGGAGATCTTCTGTCATTGCCGGTGTTCCTTTTATAAAAAAGGAATATGTTTTTTTCAGAAGATTTTCATTACCGGCAAAACGATATAATGCATCTTTTCTGTTCAAAAGAGAGAATTGTTCATCTGAAAATTTTTTGCTGTCCGCTGAATCAGACACTGCTTCACCTCCGGATAGTTGAGAAATATTTTTTCTTATAATACGCTCTAATTCATAAAAATCAACAGGTTTGGTAATAAATTCATTCATCCCCGCATTTTCACATTTTTCCCTGAACGCTGTCGTGGCATGACCTGTCATAGCAATAATCGGGATACGGCGGTTCATCTGACCTGCTTCACCAGCACGGATACGTCTTGTCGCCTCCAGACCATCCATCACCGGCATTTCAACATCCATCAGTATCATATCAAAATGATCTTTGGCAAGGAGAGATATTGCTTCTTTCCCTTCTCTGACAGAAAGAACAGTATGTCCCAACTGATGCAGAAATTTTTCAGCAACCATGATATTAATTGAATTATCTTCAGCCAGAAGGATTTTTAATTTCTTTGAATGATTTTCTGTTCCAGCCTCCCTTTTTTTCAATTCATCACATTGAACATTTTTTTCATTACCAGGTTCAAAAGGGGCAGAAAAGAAAAATGTGCTTCCTTTGCCCGGCTCACTCTTAACCCATACAGAGCCGCCCATGAGATGTGCAAGATTTCTGCAAATCGCCAATCCCAATCCTGTTCCGCCGTACCTTCTGGCAGTGGAACTTTCAGCCTGACTGAAACTTTCAAAGATTTTTTCATGCTTATCTTCAGGAATACCGATGCCGGTATCAGCAACAGAAAAGGTAAGGAGATAATCATCATTCGTAGTACCGCCTTTAGGCGGCAGCGGAAAGGCGGACACGCTGCGATTAGTCCGTCCTACTGATACTTCTACTCTTATCTCCCCTTTTTCTGTGAATTTCAATGCGTTTCCAACCAGATTAATCAATATCTGCCTGAGCCTTAACGGATCACCTTTGAGATAACGGGGAACTTCCTCCGGCATAATCAGTTTCAAAGAGACTCCTTTTTTCTGCGCCTGAATAATAAATGTACGGACAACGCTGTTCAACGTCCGGTGAAGATCAAAATCAACAGATTCCAGTTCAATCTTTCCAGCCTCGATTTTAGAGAGATCAAGAATATCATTGATAATAGATAACAGATGCCATGCAGAATCACGGACAGCATGAAGGTTTTCCCGCTGTTCAGCATTAAGCTCTGTCTGTAAAGTGAGATCCGTCAGTCCCATAATTGCATTCATAGGGGTTCGGATTTCATGGCTCATATTGGCAAGAAATTCGCTTTTCGCCTGATTCGCAGCTTCGGCAGTCTCTTTGGCTTTCTGTAATTCAATCTCCATCTGCTTCCGCCGAGTTATATCAACAAATGATCCCATGATACAAACCGGATAACCGGCTTCATTACTGACAATACTTCCCGAAACCTGCGCATCAAATAAAGTGCCGTCTTTTTTTACAGCAGTCAGCTCATCTATCCATCCGATACTGCTGTTATCTTTCAGTATCTGAATAGCCTGAGCCGCTCTCTCTTTTATATGCCAGAAATTAATCAGAGATTTCCCTAAGACATCCTGCTCATTATCATATCCCCATAATCTTAGAAAAGAGGGGTTCACATAAGTCAGAATTCCGTGAGGATCAGCAATTGCAATTGCATTGATTGATGATTCTATTGCGCTCTCTTTGATTCTCAGGTCATACTCAGCTTTTTTTCTTGCTCCGCGATCATTATACTGACGCGCAACTTCAGGAAGAACCACCGGAAGCAGGCTCAGATAACCGCCCATAGGATCTTTTATAAGATAGTCACTGACGCCTGCTTTGAGTGCTTCCACGGCAATAGATTCAGATCCTGTTCCGGTCAGCATTACCATCGGAAGGGAAACTTTGAGTTTAAGAAGCTCCAGACAGAGCTGAAGCCCGGAAATGCCCGGCAAATTAAAGTCTGTTACCAGAAGATCCAATTCAGCAATATGACTCTCTTCTTTAAGGTATTCAAGGGCATTCTCTGCCCGGACAAATTCTTTGATTTTAACAGAAAGCTGACCTTTTCGGAAGGCACGGTGAAAAGCGATTCTGTCATGTTCATTATCTTCTACAAGAAGAATACTGAACTTTGATGATTGCATGGAAGCCTTGCAATCCAAAGGATTTTTATTTATCTCCATAAGTCAACTCCGGCAGTTCAACCAGTTCCCAGAATAAATGAATTGCTTTGACTGCTGCTGCAAAATTTTCAAATCCCACAGGCTTTACGATATAAGCGTTTGCCCCCAGTTCATAGCTTCTGAACCGATCCTCTTCCTCCCGTGATGTTGTCAGAACAATAACCGGCAGACTATGAAGCTGTTCATTCTCACGAATATGCTTTAAAACAGTCAGACCATCCATCTTAGGCATTTTAATATCAAGAAGGAGAATACCCGGATGGGGCGCACTCTCCGGTTCACTGTATTTTCCGCGATGAAAAAGAAAATCAAGACATTCCTCTCCGTCCCTGACAATATAAAGCGGATTTGCAACATGATTTTTTTTCCATGCCCGTCTGGTGGCAATAACATCATGCTCATTATCTTCAGCCATCAGAATCACAAACGGCTTCTTTGTCATTTCTTACCTCCTGCTGTTTTTTCGGGAGTATAATAAAAAATGTACTCCCTTTTCCCGGTTCTGATTCCACACGGACAGAACCCCCCATTTTTCCGACCGTTTTCTTGACAATTGCAAGACCGATGCCTGTTCCTTCAAATTCCTCTTTAATGTGAAGACGTTCAAATACCCTGAATATCTGCTGAAAAAAACGGGAATCAATTCCGATTCCGTTATCTTTTACAGAAAATTCATATTTATCATCTTCCATAGGACGGCACGCTACTTCCACCTTTTTTTCAGGAGATTTGTTGAATTTGATTCCGTTTCCTATAAGATTCTGAAATATCTGCCTGATCAGAACAGGCTCCGCTTCAATCACCGGCAGATTATCTGCAATTATGATTTCAGTATCTGACGGTATTTCAAGAGAATTGAGCATTTCATGAAGAAACCTGCCTACATCAATTCTTTCAACCGGAAAATGCTGTCTGCCGATTCGTGAAAGAACAAGCAGATCCTCTGTCAGAGTATTTGCCTCACGTACTGCACGGTTAAGACCGTCAAGATACATTTTCGGTTCTTCTTCAAGGGTATCTGCAAGGTCTTCCAGCAGAAAATCAGCATAATTATGAATTGCTCTCAGAGGCGCTCTGAGATCATGGGATACCACATAAGTATATTGAGAAAGTTCTTTATTTACTTCCGCCAATTCAGCAGCTTTGGATTCAAGCTCCTTATGTGCCTGATTCAACGCATCCTCAGCCGCTTTACGGTCGGTTATATCACGGGCATTGATGACAATCGCCTTTAATGCTTTATTTTCAAGCAAATTGATACAGTTTGATTCAAAATAGCGGAAATGTCCGTTTTTATGACGGAAACGATGTACAAAAGAGAGTACTGTCGGACTTGAACCATCACCAAGTATTGCTGAAAGAATATTCTGCCATGATTCCATATCATCTTTATGAAAAAGATCAAAGGCGGATTTTCCCACCAGTTCTCCCGGGTCATATCCGAGTATGGCGGTATGGGAAGGGCTTTGATAAAGAATTTTCCCTTCTTTTGTAAATGCCTGAGTAATATCAAGACCATGCTCTGTCAGCCCACGGAAATGCTCCTCCCGCTGACGAATCTGCATATTCCATAAAAGAACAATTGCCAGAATAAAGATCGCTGCGCCGATGATCTGCAACACTTCTTTGACGCTGATCCCGTGTTCATATCTGACAGCAATCCATTTCTGACGGATAGCATTATGCTCGTCCTGAGTAATTGAATCAAGTCCTTTGTTAAGAATGTCCGCCAATATTGACCAGTCGCTTCTTACAGCAAAAGCAAGATCAGTGTTGGGAAGAGGGGCGGGTGCCGCGATTTTCAGATTTGCCAGATTATTCTTCTGAATCAGATAGCTCGCTACTGCCAGATTTTCTATACACGCATCTGCTTTACCCAGAGAGACAGCCTCTAACTGCTCCGGCGGAGTCTTGACAAAATAGGGAATAATATCAGGATAATTCTTTTCTATTTTCGGATAAGTTGCCAGAAGTTTGACTGTGGCAAGTGTTTTGCCATGCAAATCATCCATTCCGCCGACAAAAGGGGCATCTTTCTGAGTGATTATGACCAGCGGAGAAGAGAGATAATTGCGCGTGAACATCATATATTCTTTGCGCTCCGGGGTTTCTGTAGCGCATGCAAATATATCAATCTTCCGGGCTTTTGCCCTTTCAAGTACTTCATTCCATGTAATTCCCTTTACTATTTCCATATTCAAGCCGAGCCGTTCATTGAGAATACGGATGTAATCAGATGCTATCCCTTTGAATTCATCATTCTCCATAAATTGAAACGGGGGCCAGGCAATCCCGACGCCGGTTCGGATAATTTTGTTATTCCTTATCCATCTCTCCTCTTCTGCGGTGAGTCTGATAGTATTGGTATAAGATTTATAGTATCTGATATCCGGGTCAGTAATCCAGCGGCTTTCAATTTCAAGTATCTCTTTGTTGGAGATCTGATTCAATCCTTTATCAATTATTGAAAGGAGTTTTGTATTCCCTTTGCAGACAGCCGCGAAAATATTCTGACTGTAAACTGTATCTTTCAGATATTTGAAATCACCCTGCATTCCCATTTGAATGGTCATCATCCTCATAGGAATAATCTCTTCAATAAGAGCGGTAATCTCTTCCTTTGCCATAGCGGAAAAAATTTCATTATTATTATTTAACAGGATAACGTTTATATCAGGATATTTTTCACGAAGATAATCTGCCTGATGTGTTCCTATCACCGCTCCGACTTTTTTACCTGAAAGATCTTTGATTTCATTGATTTGACTATTTTTAACGGAACAGAAAACGGCTGATTCGGCTTCATAAAACGGCTGAGAAAAATCAAGCCATGTTTCCCGCTCTTTTGAACGGAACAGCCCTGAATGAATATCTGCCTCGCCGTTTTTCAGTCCGGTAAGAGTTTCGTTCCATTCAGTAATACGGAATTCAATTTTCTGCCCGCTCTTTTCAGCCCAGAGCCGCCACAGGTCAACAAACATTCCGGCAGGCTTTCCTTCAGCATTCAGCATGGTAAAGGGCGGATAATTTTTGTCAACAGCGATAACCAGCGTATTGTTTTCACGTTCTGTCTGAGAACAGGAGACGGCAGGTTCTTCAGCATAAACTCCGTCTGCAATAATCATAAATAAAAGAATGATTTTTATTATTTTCTGTATCATATATTTTTCCTTTAAGAAGTAAGAATATAGGAGTCAGGAGTCAGAATTCAAGCTGAAAAATATCAAGCGGAATCTTAACTTCCGGCTCCTGTATTCTGACTTCTGACATATCACAGACATTCAGGTGTTTCAATGATTTTTAACACTCTGTAATCCTTTTATCCAAAGCCATCCGATACTGCTTCCTATCAGATAATAAGGAAAATCAGACCATACAAAAGTTGTTCCAAGTATAGTCGTGCCGATAAAATAACTTCTTAAAAATACCAGAAATGGCGGATGCCATAACTGAAGAAATTCCAGAGCGCAGGTAAAAATAAACACAAAAATTGCAATTACCAATGGATAAAAAGACTCCCGAAGTTTCAGAATTCCGGATTCAGAGAGAATTAAGAAAATCAGAAGACACCAGAATATTTCATAAAATACACCGCCAAGAGAATTATTCACCCACCCGGCAGCGGTTCCTCTGTAAAATTTACTGTAAAATCCAATGGGAATAATAATCAGCAATGAAAGGATATTAAGAAATAATCTTTTTGACATGAAATTAAAAGCAGATAAAAAGCTAAGTTTCTTTAAGAAACTTAGCTTCTTGCCATAAACCCCAAGGGTCTTTAAGACCCTTAGGTTTTTTTTTCTTACTGCCCATAGCTATGAAGTCCCGGCAACAAATTTACTCCGAAATAAGTAAACAGCACAGCCATAAATCCGGCAATAGAGATATAAGCAAGGCGTTTGCCATGCCAATCCCGTATAAGTCTGGCGTGAAGCATTGTGGCATAGATAAACCATGTAATCAGCGACCATGTTTCTTTCGGATCCCATGACCAGTAACTCCCCCATGCTGAATTTGCCCATACTGCGCCGGTGATAATCCCGATGGACAAAAAGAGAAAACCGAACATAACCATCTGATAAGTCAGTTCATCCAGAACATCAGGGGGGGGAAAATGAAAAAGAACCGGATTTACTTTCTGTTTAAATAAATACATCAGGCTGACGCCGAATGCAATGGCAAAAGCGGCATATCCGAGAAAACAGGTAATTACATGGGCAATCAGCCAGTTGCTTTTCAATGCCGGAATCAGCGGCTGAATTTTGTCATTCATGCTTGGTGACAATGAGGCGTAAGCCATTGCCAGAAATGCAATCGGTGTTGCAAACGCGCCGATAATATGCTGCCTGTATTTATACTCAATAACAAGATAAATCAGACCGATCATACAGGCAAAAAATACCAGTGATTCATACATATTGGAGAGCGGCGCATGACCGAATCCTATCTGATAGGATTCTATCCATCGCATGGCAATTCCGGCAATATTACCGATAACAGCAGCAAGAGCCACCCATGTCGGAACTTTTCCGGGCAGTTCTTTTTTAAATACCAATGTTCCGATATACAGAACCGCCGCCAGTCCGTAAATAAATGTTACAATTGATAAAAGATTTGAACTGTTCATATATTTTGATTATTTTCCTAATATTAAAATAAGACCTTCGGAAGATTCTTCAAATTTCGGTTTTAAAGATATATCCGGTTCAGCATCCATAACAATACTCAGATAAGGATTTGCTCCGTCAGCATGTTCACCGATTCTGATTCTTCTGATGATCCCCCCTTCTATGTTAAATTCATCTTTTGTTTTATTTTTCCATTTTCCTTTCAGATTGATAACCACCCTCGGAGGATCATTCAAAGTGATAACCTTATATTCACGGACAGGCTCATCCGCCCGGATAGTCATTTTGAATTCACCGTCTGAATATTTCGGCTCAATACCTTTCAGTTGACGGACAGAGCTTTTCGTCTGTTCCTTTGAAACCACCGGCTCAGGCTTTTTTTCAGGAGGTTCAGGTTTGACAGGAGCAGGTTCTTCCGGTTTCTCTTCTGCTTTTTCGGAAACAGTTGTCTCTTTTGGTAATTCCGCCTCTTTTTTAAGAGATTTTTTTACATCCGGTTTTACATCCGGTTTCGGAACCAGATCTTCCTCTGTTATACGGTTTTCTTCCGGTGCTGTATTCTTTTCTTCCGGTTTTTTTTCAACAGGTTTTTCAGGAAGTTCCAAAGGATTCTGATCTGCAATGCTTCTCTTCTCTTCGCCTGCATTTATGCTTCCTCTGTCTGTTTTTGAAGCAGATTTCCGGTCAGAAGGCTTAGTCAGTATTATTAATCCGGTAATCAGCGATATCAGCAGCACAACAATCAGTCCCAGTATAATCATAAAAGCAGGTTTTCTTTCATGTACCCAGAATCGGGTCCAGCATTCCTTGCAGCGATAAGGAACATACCAGGGCCAGATATAACGTAAAACTTTTTCAATACCCCGCCTGTGCGAATACGTTATATTATCACTTTTACATCTCGGACATTTCATTTCTCTTCTCCGTTATTAAGGATTTTTCCTGATTGGATTTTTATAAATTTTCTATAATATAAAAAGTTTTAACACATTGTGACAGTAATTCGGAAATAACCAGATCATCATATTCGTGAAATATCCCGCAATGAGGTAAATTCAGTTCTTTATATGAAATTTTCTCTTTAATTAACTGTAATATATATTCTTTAGAATGTTTAACATCAAGTAAGGCAAACACACCCTTTGTTTTAAGTTTAAAGCCATTCTTTTCCATAAAGAATTTAATATCAAGTATGCTTTCTTTTTCTTCAGCTTTTCCGAAAAAATCTGATAAATAAACAGATAAATATTTTTCATAAAATCTGGTGCAGGAAACCGCTGTCCCTTCAGGGTAGCGGAGGAATGCACCCCTCCTTTCAGTTTGTTGTAAAAGAACAGTTTTGCATGGGGAAGAATCTCCGTGCAAAACTGTTTTTGCTCAAATTAATGAGCATCAGCCTTACGGCTGTAATGTTTGCCCCGACAAAGTTATAACGGCTTTTTACGCCCGGCACACCGGTTTCAGACCTTTACACCTGTTTAATGCCGGACAACAGAGCGGCGGACTGGCACGCATCCGCCGGTGTTATGACCAAAATAACATAGTTCTCAAAGAACTTAGTCTGGTCAACAAGGCTTATAGGCTTCAGCAGCTTACAAGCCACTACCCTTCAGGGTAGTGGTCGTTGACATTCCCGTTAAAAATTACAGGCTTTTTTATATGCCTGCTTGATCTGAAAATAACATAATCTAAAGATTCTTCTTCTTTGAATCTTAATGTAACCAGATTGAAATTATCCTTTTTCCAACCTATCTGAAAAGTACCGTTCTCATTTAGTGTAAGTTTAGGTTTGGCAAATCCGTTTATTAAAAATAAAAAAATAAGCATAGATTTTAAAGAATCTACAGAAATTTGACTGTCTTCATCTTCATCATATAAATCAGATAACTCTTTAATACGGTCGAATAAATAATCTTTTGAATCTGAAAAAAAAGATTTTGAGACCGCAATCACTTCGTTTAATAGCGATAGTTTTTCCAACTTTTTCATGAATTTATTAAATTCATATTCATCATTCTTAGAATAAATATAGGATGGATTTAAAAATTCGGAATAGGATATACTATTATTATAAACTGATTTTTTTTTAATATCGGCCTGTTTTTGGTTTACTAATATAACTATTCCTGATAGTTCCCTTTTTTTTACAGAATATAATGAATTTGAATAATCATAAGTCATAAATCTTACTCCTTTTGAGAACTATCATCAATCAGTTGTCCGGTATTTTCAGAAACTATAATTTTTTGATTAGTTTCTTTTTCATAATTGGCAATTGCCTCATTAAGTGCAATTGCAAGAGTTTTTGCAGTAATGTGCGAGGCATTTAAAATTGCCTCTTCTTTGCCGTTACGGCGAAGTAAAATGAAAATATCATTTTTAGATACACCAACCGCGAATTCATTAAAATAAATACTATCTATATCTCCGGATTTCAGTGCAGTTACAACATCGTTTTCCGGTTTACGTGATGACTTTTTGATCATGTTTATTTCTCCTATAAAATAAGCAGACTAAGCAGTTGTATATGCAAACTGCATAACGTCGCTCTTATTGTAATTTCATAAATAACCGGCTATGTCAATAGGGATAATAACTGTTGACAGAAATCTGAACATATATGGACAAATCTGTACAGATGATCATATCCGGGTCATGAGTTGATCGGGTCATATTGCCAAAGAGTCGCCGGTATGTCCTGTAATAAAAATTGTTTCAGAAGATAATTTACACCGTTTTTTATTCTGAATTACCGGGTCCTGAAATTTCAGTTGACTTTTCCCTCTGTTTCTGTTACTGAAATTTTCAGTTCTTTGAAAAGGTAAGGGTTTGCCGCATACAGAAACCTCTGCGGCGTAAAACCTTTCGGGTGCAGGTTTCTCCGCTGCTGTGGATGTAAATACACCTTCAGTACCGCAAGCTCTGCGGGATTCAAAGCCTGCGGAGAGGATGTAAGACCCCGGCAGTCAGTTCGGGCAGCCTCGCTGAAACAGGAATTGAAATGTGATCAGATTTGATCAGATTTCAAGGAGCGGCAAAAGATGTATTAATAAGGTAGAAAAATCCTCATTCCCTAATTCCAACGCTTTGCGTCCTGATCCGATTCCCGATTCTTAATTCAGGAGGGTTTTTAATCCTCTTGCCAATTTCCTGACTTTTATCTCCATTCCGATTTTATTCTTGTCTGCATTGCCTGATAATCTGACATGGTATTTTTTATCTGTTTCTGATACTTCAAGAAAGATACTTTCATGGGACATGAAAAATGTTATAAAAATACCTATAATCATAATGATAAAACCGAAATAGACGATCAGAACTCCGGGGTCTTCTGTTATCTGAAGTCCTGTATAATAAATATAAGGGTAATCTATAACAGTAACAGTAACTTTTCCTTTTCTCATTTTGTCAAAATTCGGATGACCGAGCGGCATTGCAATTTCAACAGGTTCCTCTTCAGGATGAGTAAGCTCTCCGATAAACGTCTCTCCGAGATCATGCCCCATAAAATCATAATGCTCCTGAAAATCTTTTATAACAAATTTTCCAAGCCCTTCGGGAATATCAATTGCCTCTCCGAAAATAACCTTTTTATTATATACAAGCCCTGTCTCTTTGCCGGTAAGAGATATTTCAATCTCTTTTCCTTTGAGATGCTCAATATCAGGCAGTATTGTCCCGTAGCTTGACTGAAATATATTGATCCCTTTGTATCTGAGCGGATCATTTACCACAATACTCTTTTTTTTCATTGGCTTATCATTTTCAAGAATTGTAAGCTCTGAACGGTATTCTTTCGCGTGCCTGTATTATAGAAACTTACATAAAATTTATCACATTGGATTTCAAAATTCAAGGTATGGGTTTCCAATGTTTTTCTTAACCGTATCTGATTTCTCTTCTCTCCTTCCGGGATATTGACAAATCCTTCAAATCCGAAAATAGAGCCGATCAGCCCGCCTAATAAAAGAAATACAACGCTGAGATGGACAATATAAACTCCGAGCCGGGTCCATCTTCCTTTTTCGGCAAAGATACAGAATCCGTTCTCTGTTGCCTCTGTTTTGCTGTATCTGTAATGTTTTGCCACAAATGATTCATATTTCTCTTTTAAATTATCCGCCTGTATAATCTGCCGCAAATTCTTCTTTATATGGAAGATTTTTAAATTTTGAAATATTAAATGACGGTTCCCTGAAGATGATTTTCCATGTTGCTGACAATCTCTCTATTGAACAGACAATAATGTTGATCGTCAGAATCAGGAGCAAAGCCCGAAACCACCATGAGTGGTACATATCAAAAATGCCAAGCCCGTAAAAGAGTCGGTACCAGAATTCTCCGTATTTTTGAAAATAATCACCCGGACTTGCATTCTGAGGGATAAGCGTGCCGATCATTGAAGTACCTGCAAGGGTCAGCAGCACAATCACAGTCAGCCGGACTGATGCAAAAAATTTCCACACCTGATTATCGTTTTTCAGAAGATACCTCCTTAAAATCGCTGGCAAGAAGCTAAATTTTTTTAAAAAACTTAGCTTCTTATACTAAGAGTTTTTAATCCTTTTCTTATACAAAATCCTTGTAGATAAAAAATAATACATACCAAAAGATTTGTCATCATGCAACAGGGATAAAATAATTTTCTTCCTGTAAAAAGTTCGCAGTTCCGCATTTATGCGGATAGATGCCATACCGTCTGAAATTTCAAAGCAAAATAAATCCGTATTGTTTTGAGGCTTCTGCAAAATGCTGATCATATCCGAATGCAGTACGGCATTTTTTCTTTTCCATAAGAATCATTGAAGAACAATCAACTATTCCCCACTTCTTATCCTTATATTTCCAAAACATATTAACTGCTTCTTTTTCTATAGCTCTGTCAACTTTTATAATCTGAAAAAGCTGACCATCCTGTAATATATCCCAAAGAGCTTCTGCTGCATCATAACTGCTTCTGCTTTTAATGAAGCTTATTGCTTCATAGGAAACCCAGTTGCTTGTTAAAAATTTTACAGGACTGCTTAACAACTGTTCATATATTATCCATGCAGTCTGATGATATTTATCCCTTTTGTGATAAAGGGCTATCCATGCTGACGCATCAACAAAAACTTTTTTCATTTATATTTTTCACGGAATTTTTCTGATAAATCCTCGGGACCATATCAGAAATGAATTTTTTTATAGAGAGAGCCTTCTGTTCCGATAATTTTCTTTTTCCCCTGCGATTTTCTGTTTTTTCTATAATTATCCTTACTTTATTATAAGGCTTGAGATTAAGGCGTTCTGTTACAGATTCAGGCAAAGAAAGATAACCTTCAGGCGTTACTTCTGCAATATATTTTTCAGGTTTCAATATAATCTCCTTGTCTTACAAAAAGTCCGCAGTTACGCATTTATGCGGATAACCGCCGTACCGTCTGAAGACGGAACTACAAACTTTTTTATATTTTCTCCGCTACCCTCAGCTTTGCACTTCTTGCCATTGGATTAGCGGCAATTTCTTCCTGTGTCGGTTTAACCGCTTTCCGGGTTAAGATATTAACAATCTTCTCTTTATTACAGACACATATCGGAAAATCCGGGGGACAGATACACCCGCTCTCCAGAAATTTAAATCCCTGTTTTACAATCCGATCTTCCAATGAATGAAAAGAGATAATACACAGACGACCGTTGGGATTCAAAATCGCTCCGTTATCTTTTGCCACGATATTATCAATAAATTCTGACAGTCTTTCAAGCTCTTTATTCACGGCAATCCTGACTGCCATAAATACCCGTGTTGCCGGATGTATCCGCTGTTGACGGGCAGCACCTCCGGGAATCGCTTCACAAACAATCTGAGCAAGTTCCCTGCTTGACCCGATTGAGTGATTTTTTCTTCTCTCTGCAATTTTCCGTGCTATACGCTTTGACCAGCGTTCTTCTCCATATTCTTTAAAAATTCTTGCCAGATCATCTTCATCAGATTCATTTATCAAATCTGCGGCTGTCATATCTGTATCAAGATTCATACGCATATCCAGCGATTCATCCTTGTTAAAGCTGAATCCCCTGCCGCTGGCGTCAATCTGATAAAACGAAATCCCCAGATCAAGAAGAATTCCGTCAACAGATCGGATATTCAATTCTGACAGAAATTCAGGAAGATGAATAAAATTGCCGTGAAACAGTCGTATATGCTCTTTATGCGGATTCAGAATATTTTCAGCGTTGGCAATTGCATCTTTGTCCTGATCCATACATAACACCATTCCACCCGGAAGAATCTTTTCCAGAATAGCCGTAGTATGTCCCGCGCCTCCGAGGGTGCAGTCAACGTAAATCTTTCCCGGCTGGCAATTCAGATAATGAATTGCCTCGTTTAACATTACAGGAGTATGTTTATAATTTTTCATTTATTGCTGCACACCGACAATAACCTGTAACGCATGAATTGCCTCTTCCAAGCCGATCTTTCCGTCACCGTTTATATCACAGCCGTCACCTGCGGAACCATCATTGCTTTGAACAGTCAACGTAAGAAACTTTCCTTTAAAGTCAATATCTTCAGAATATGTTCCATTACCCACAAGAATTGTATCTCCGTTGCTTGCCGCATCTATGGCAGGCTGAATCTTGGAATATTCACACCCTGAAGTGCAGACTGTCCAGATTTTTATGCCTGTTCCGCTTAAAGGAACCTTCAAAGTCGGAGTATCAGGATCATTTGACAGAATCTCAAGGGTTGAGTTCTTTCCCCCTTTTGATACAGGAGAGAAAAGCAGATTCATTGAGCAGATCTCTGACGGTGCAAGGATTTTCCATGAACAATCAGGATTCTGAATATAAAACTCGGATGAATTTGAGCCGGTGAGCATTATTGTTCCTACTATCAGATTTGCCTTGCCAATATTTGCTATCTGAAAAGATTGAGCCGGAGAATTTTTTCCGATTCCCGACTGAACCGAAATCATAAGAGATCGGCGTAACTGAAATATTCAGGTGTATCTGCTGTTACATCCTGCGTTGCGGTTCCTGTTAAAGATACTGTAAAATCCGGCGTATCAGGATCATTTGAAGGTATTTCAAGTACTGCTGTTTTTGTTCCGTCTGATTTTGGTGAGAAAACAGCCTTAACCGTACAGGATGCTGATGCAGTCTCAGTGTCTTGCCCTCGCATGTATTGCTTTGAATAACAAAATCAGAAGCATTTGTCCCGGCAATGGTCAGCGTTCCGATAACCAATGATGCTGTTCCTTTATTTGATACTGTAAAATCATTTGTCAAAGATTGACCCACCTTTGTTGATCCGAAATCATAAGATATTGGATCAACAGAAATATCAGGAGAGACTGTCTGAATACCTGTTCCGTTCAAAGATATATTCAAAGCAGTTGTATCAGGATCATTGGAAGTGATTTCAATATTTGATGTTTTGCTTCCTTCTGAAAAAGGAGCAAAAACTGCCTGAAATGAACATAATGCTGATGGAGCAAGGGTTTGTCCCGCACATTCATTATTCTGAATATAAAAGCTGGTCGCATTAATCCCTTTTAATGTGATTGTATTTATTGCCAGTTCTGATGTCCCGTCATTTGATATTTTAAATATATTATATGAAGATTCATTTCCAATTGTTGCAGAGCCAAAGTCATAAGACAAAGGAGTTGCTGAAATATCAGGTTCATCTGCTGTCTGCTGAATGCCTGTTCCGCTTAAAGATATAATCACGGTCGCTGTGTCCGGGTCATCAGAGAGAATTTCAAGATTTGCTGTTTTAATCCCCCCTGACTGAGGTGAAAATACTGCTTTTACTATGCACATTCCTGAAGATACAATAGGATTTCCTGAGCATGGATCATCTTGAATCTCAAATTCTTCAGAGTCTGCTCCTGTAAGGGTGATGCTGTTTACTGTAAGGTCTGATGTGCCTGTATTGGATATGGCAAAGAATTGCGATAAAGATACAGTTCCGACATCTGCTGAACCGAAATTATGTGAAAGCGGCGAGACTGAAATATCTGCTTGGCCATAGCCTCTGACATGATTGCCGGATTAAAAGATAATGCCATAAACAAAGTCATCATACATAATACGTTAATTCCAATCTGTTCTGTTTTTTTCATTTGTGATTCTCCTTGTTAAATTAGGGCGGACACGCTGCGCTTAGTCCGCTCTACTACTGTTTTTTCATTTGTGATTCTCCTTGTTAAATTAGGGCGGACTACTACTACGAACTGTGGATATGTAGGGCGGACACGCTGCGCTTAGTCCGCCCTACGAACTTTAAGAAACTTAGCTTCTTTCAATACAACGTGATTCTTTATCAGAGATTCAATAACTCCGGGATTGGCAAGCGCTGAAGTATCACCAAGTTCAGTTGTCTTTCCTGATGCAATCTTTTCAAGTATATATCTTAATATTTTGCCGCTCCGTGTTCTCGGCAGGGCTGGAACCCACTGAATAACATCTATGGTTGCAATGGGTCCGATTTCAGTCCGAATAAGTTGAATCAGCTCTTTTCTCAGATCATCAGTACCTTTTTCACCTGTATCAAGAGCAACAAACGCATAAATCCCCTCACCTTTTATCGGATGAGGGCATCCCACAACAGCGGCCTCGGCAACCCGTTCATGAAGCTCTAAAGCCGCTTCAATCTCTGATGTTCCAAGACGATGCCCTGAAACACTGATAACATCATCAATACGACCGAGAATATGATAATAGCCGTCCTCATCACACATAGCTTCATCAGCCGTAAAAAACATGCCCGGAACCTGACTGAAATAAGGATTGATAAACTGCTCATGATCTCCGTAAATTGTCCGCGCCATTCTGGGCCACGGTTTACGGATACAGAGAACCCCCTCCTGATTCGGATATGTTGCCTCTTCACCAGTATCATCAAGAATCACGGGATCTATTCCGAAAAACGGAAAAGCACATGATTCAGGTTTCAGGGGAGCAATACCGGGAAGAGGAGCAAAAACAGGTCCTCCGGTTTCAATCTGCCAGTAAGTGTCAACAATAGGACAACGCTCTTTTCCCACAGAATGATAAAACCATTTCCACGCCTCAGAATCAAGTGTATCTCCGGCAGTGCCCAGAAGTCTGAGGGATGAAATATCATGTTTTTTCAGATATTCATCTCCTGCTCTTGCCAATATTCGGATAACAGCCGGAGCTGTATAAAGTTTATTAACATGATATTTTGCTATAATTTCCCAATAGCGATCACATGCCGGATACCAGGGAATCCCTTCAAATAAAACAGAGGTCAGCCCGTTAAGCAGAGGACCGTAAACCCCGAAACTGTGTCCTGTGATCCAGCCGATGTCTGCGGTACACCAGAACACCTCATCATCTTTTAAATCAAAGATCAGCCGTGTTGTCATAGCCGAATAAAGCAGATAACCGCCATGCGTGTGGACAATTCCTATGGGACTCCCTGTTGTACCGCTTGTATAAAGAATAAAAAGCGGATCTTCTGCATCCATCTGTTCCGGGGGAATATAATCGGGAAGATTCGGATCCGAGATCGCATCATGCCACCAAATATCACGCGGATACATCAAAGATAATTCTTCTCCTGTGCGGTTAAAAACAATAACAGTCTCCACCGTAGCGCATGATTTTAAGGCATCATCCACCTGTTTTTTAAACGGAAGAAATTTTCCTGCTCTGTAGCCGCCATCTACCGTAATCACGAGCTTTGCCCCGCAGTCCAGAATCCTGTTGGCAAGTGCTTTTGAACTGAATCCTCCGAAGACAACACTGTGAACTGCGCCTATTCTTGAACACGCGAGCATTGCTATTGTAATTTCAATAATTCTCGGCATATAAATAATAATCCGGTCTCCTTTGCAGATTCCTTTTGATTTTAAAACCCCTGCGAGTTTGTTGACCTGAATATAAAGTTCTGAATAAGTTATACTTTTTGATTCACCCGGAGCGTCACCATCCCAGTAATATGCGATTTTATCTTTAAGATTTTCTATATGCCGATCAAGGCAATTGTATGAGGCGTTTAAAATTCCTCTGCCGAACCATTCGATTTTTGCCTCGTCAAAATCATAACGGAGTACAAAATCCCAATCTTTATACCATGATAAATATTTTTTTGCCTGTTCTGCCCAGAATCTTTCAGGTGATTCAATGGACTCTTTATACATCTGCCTGTATTCTTCCATAGTTTTTATGTAAGCATCTTTCCGATATTCTTCCAGGTGGGTATGATATAAATTTTTTATACCTGTCATCTGAGTCTCTCCGCTGTTATGAAAACGCAAAAAAGGAATATATAAGTAACTGCTCTTTTAAGATTTTATTTTTTATTCATAAATATATTATGATCAAAATGTATCTGTTTAAAGGCAAAAGATCAAGTTCAAAAAGAGGCTTTGTAAGAGGATAATATTTAAATATCTGATCTTTTTATAGAATATTCTCACTTGCATTCAGATATTTATTCTGATAAAAACAGAATTATTCACCTGATGCAAAACTTAGTTTCTAAAACTTCGGAAGTCTGATGATGTGATTGTTATGATCTGTTTTAAGCCTGTATGTTTTATCATATTTACCATGGCAATCTTTTTCTCTGTCCCTATAAATGCTGATTTCGGCTGGTTTGAAGCCGGGCGGCATGCCATGGACGGACTCTTTTACCGTGATCTTTTATCAGATGGCGGTTTTTTTCATCCTCTTAAATACGCAATGGAATACTATCAGCATTACCCTGCAATTGCCCCTGTAATGTATCCGCCGTTCTTCGGTTTCGTTCAGATTATAGGATTTTCAATGATAGGTCAGTACCCATGGGTGGCAAGATTAACTGTTATTCTTTTTCTGGGCTGGGGAGCTTGGGGATTGAAAAGGCTGACTGAAGTTCTGCTTGGAAAAAGAGGAGCATTTTATGCCGGGCTTATATATATGTCAATTCCGATTGTTATCTACTGGAGCCGGGATGTAATGTTGGAGACGCCTGCAATGGCTCTGATAATATGGAGTTTTTATTATTTTCTCTCTTATCTGAAGCACGGTAAAACAAAGTATATGATTTTTTTCTTTATATTTGCAACATTATGTCCATATACCAAGCAGAATACCTTCTTTATCTTTCCTGTTTTTTTAACAACGGCAACAGGTTCAAAAAATCTGCATCGGATGCTGAATCGCCGTTTCCTGACAGGTACTTTATTCATGGCAATCTGCGGTATTCCACTTATGTATGTTACATTTAAATGGGGAATATTAAATATAAATCAGGCATTCGGCGAATTGAAAACAACTTCTCTCTCTTTATCAGAGCATCTTTTCTTTCATTTAAAACATCTTCCTGAGAGTGTGGGATTACCTCTGCTTATTATAGGAAGTACAGGTATATATTTTTTTATACAAAAAAAAGAGATATTACGCGATAAAAATTTAAGCCCGGATGTATGGCTTTTTTTAAGCTGGATAATATTATGCTATTTACAGATAGTTTTGATTAAAATCAAAGAACCGCGTCACAGCTTTTTCTGGATGCCTGTATTTGCTATCCTTGCCGCAGCCGGTATGGAATGGCTGATTTCAAAAATTTCACAGACCGGATGGAAAACAGGAACAGCAATTATTCTCTGCATATTTACTTTTAATCTTATGAATTGTAAAATGAACTGGTCTTCAGGTTTTTCCGAGCCTGTAAAATATATCACAGATAACTGGGAAGGGAACGGCGCACTGATTGATGTGGTGGGTGATGCCTCTCTTGTTTTTCATCTGAGAGCCATTGATTCTGAGAGGAGATTCAGATTTTACAGGTCTTCAAAAATCTTCGAGAGTGTGATGATTTTTAAGGAATGGGGTGTAACATCTTTTATTAAAAATGAAAATGAGCTTACCGGCGCATTAAGTCAATATAATATCCGGTATATTCTTCTTGAAGAACCGATAAACAGTCCGACACAGGTTGAGTCGCTTCTGAGAAAAGCGGTAAAAAGTGAAGACTTTAAAAAGATAAATAATTTTCATGTTGTTTATCCTGATTATCAGTCAAAAAAACTTTATTTATACAGGTATATGGGAAAAACATCCCTTCCGGGAATGATACCTGATATTCATTTGCCGGTTACAGGGATAACAATATCCGGGAATTTATAAAAATATGAATATTAAAATAATTCAGTCAACTGATGATTCCGCTGAAGCGGACTCTTATCTAAATTCGCATCCCAAAAGTATGCTTTATCATTTATCCGGATGGGGAAATGTTATCAGAAAAACTTACGGTCATAAGACCTTTTATCTTATGGCTGTCAAAGATGACAAGACTGTTGCCGGAGTTTTGCCTCTTGTTCATCTGAAGCATTTTATCTTTGGAAACAATCTGATTTCAATTCCCTTTTTTGATATAGGAGGTATTTGTGCAGATGATGAAGAGACGGAAAAAGCTCTTTTATCTGAAGCGGTTCTTCTTGGTAAAAGAGTAAATGCAGAGTGCATAGAACTGCGGCACGCTGAAGCCGGGAATCTGCCGATTCCTGATTCTCTTACCCGTTCCCATAAAGTCCGTATGCTCCTTGATCTGCCTGAATCTTCTGATATACTGATGAATTCTTTTAAAGCAAAACTGCGGAGTCAAATCAGAAAACCGATAAAAGAGGGATTACAGGCAAAAATAGGAGGGTTGGAATTACTGGAAGATTTTTATTATGTATTTTTAATAAATATGAGAGATTTAGGATCTCCGGTACATTCAAAAAATTTTATAAAGAATCTGCTTGAAGAATTTCCTGGATAAAGCAAAAATTGTCATGGTATATAAAGATAATCAGCCGCTGGCATGTAGTCTTGTAATCGGATTTAAAAAAATGCTGCAAAATCCCTGGTCTTCGGCATTAAGAGAATACAGCAGATTAAGCCCTAATATGTTTTTATACTGGACTATGCTTGAATATGGGTGTAATAAAGGATATACTTCTTTTGATTTCGGCAGATCAACTCCCGGTGAGGGGACTTATAAATTCAAGGAACAATGGGGAGCAAAACCCGTGCCGCTTTATTGGCATTACATATCTTTGAACAACAGAGCGATCAGCTCTGAACCTGATGAAAAATCAAAATTCAGCAAAGCAGTTGAATATTGGAAAAGACTGCCGGTCTCTTTGACAAAAATTATAGGACCTTTGATAAGAAAACATATAGGATTATAAGAAAAATGGATATTTCATTTGTTCTGCTGACCTGGAATTCGGAAAAATATATAAAAAAATGCCTTGATTCATTATTTATCTCTCTTTTCAGCGAATCTTTTTCACATGAAATCTTTATTGCGGATAACGGTTCAAAAGATGCAACAGTTTCAATTATCAAATCATATCAGAATCAGTATCCCGGATGTATCAGACCGATTTTTCTGGATAGAAATACAGGAACGACCTATCCGCGCAATCTTGCATTAAAACAGGCAAATGGAAGATATATTGTCATTATGGATTCAGATGTTGAAATACATAAAGGTACAATATCAGGGCTGATAAATAATCTGGATATGAATAAAAATATCGGGTTGGCAGTTCCCAGATTATTTTATCCGAACGGAAATCTTCAGAAATCAACAGATCATTTTCCGACTGTTTTCACAAAAATTTTCCGTTATTTCTTTTTAAAATTTATGGAAAAACAGGAGAATAAGACTGTTCACGAAATCTCTCGTTCCCATGCTTTGCGTGGGAACGCACTTTGTGAAGTTGACTATGCAATATCTGCCTTGTGGGTGATGAAAAGAGAAGTTTTGGAGCGTGTCGGATTATTAGATGAAAATATCTTTTATTCCCCTGAAGATGTGGATTACTGCCTGCGTATTCGGAAAGCAGGATATAAAATTTTATACAATCCAATGGTATCTGCTGTTCATCACACTCAGGAAATATCAAGGGGATTTAAAATAAACAGGGCAAAATTAAGCCATATCAGAGGGTTGTTCTATTATTTCAGGAAACACGGATATTATTTCAGGAAACCGGATTTTGATGATAAGTAACCAGTCAGAAATTTTAGTATATAAAGACCTGCGGGGTTTCTGAAACCCCGCAGGTCTGCCGTTGAAAAATTTATGAATGGTTACTTATATGAAGATAATGGAAGCAGGAAAAGATTATATAGGAATCGGTGTCGGCGCTTTGCTATTTAATGATAATGGAGAAGTTTTCTTATCAAAACGGGGAGAAAAAGCAAAGAATGAAAAGGGTTTCTGGGAATTTCCCGGCGGTCAGGTTGATTTTTATGAAAAAATGGCTGACGCTGTAAAAAGGGAATTTCTTGAAGAATATGGGATTGAAATTGAAATTATTGAATTATTATCAGTATTTGATCATATTTTAAAAAATGAGAAACAGCATTGGATTTCCGCAATTTTTACTGCTGTAATTAAATCAGGAATACCTGAAATACGTGAACCTGAAAAATGTTCGGCAATCGGGTGGTTTGATTTGTCAAATCTTCCTGTCCCACTTTCAATGATTTCAAAAGATAGTGCGGATTATTATCTTTCAAAATACGGGTTAAATCCGCCGATTGGTATAAAGAAACGGCGGACACGCTAGCGCTTTGTCCGCCCTACTATTTCTTCAGTATAAAGAAACGGCGGACACGCTAGCGCTTTGTCCGCCCTACTATTTCTTCAGTCCGCCCTACTATTTCTTCAGTATAAAGAAACGGCGGACACGCTAGCGCTTTGTCCGCCCTACTATTTCTTCAGTTTAACAGGAAAATAAATTATGAAAAACAATATTATAGCAGCATCAGACAAAGTTTTTTTTAATACTTATAAAAGATTCCCGATAGTTATCGCTAAAGGAAGCGGCTGTACCCTGTGGGATACAGAGGGACGGGCTTATACTGATTTTGTAGCTGGAATTGCTGTCTGCAATCTGGGACATGCGCATCCGGGAATCTCAAAAACAATTGCAAAGCAGGCAGATATTCTGTTTCATGTTTCAAATCTTTACTACACAATTCCACAGACTGAATTGGCATCATGGCTTGTAAATCACAGCTTTGCGGATCGTGTTTTTTTATGCAACAGCGGAGCAGAGGCAAATGAGGCGGCAATCAAACTTACAAGAAAATATTTTAAAGAAAAAGGGGATAATAACCGCTACAGAATCATTGCAATGGAAAAATCTTTTCACGGACGCACAATGGCAGCCCTTTCCGCTACAGGACAGGATAAGATAAAAAAAGGATTTGATCCGATATTGCAGGGATTTGATTTTGTGCAGTTTAATGATCCCAAAGCATTGAAAGATAAAATCAGTGATGAAACATGCGCGGTTTTACTGGAGCCGGTTCAGGGTGAAGGGGGTATTCGCATACCTGATCCTGAATATCTCAAAGCTGTAAGAAAAATATGCAATGAAGCGGGTCTTCTTCTGATCTTTGATGAAATTCAGACAGGCATGGGGCGAACCGGGAAACTCTTTGCTTATGAGCATTTCGGAATTGAACCTGATATTATGACTCTGGCAAAAGCTTTAGGAAACGGATTGCCGATTGGCGCAATGCTTTCAAAAGAGTATATTTCCGGTGCATTCGGTCCCGGCTCTCATGCAACGACCTTTGGCGGCACACCGATTGTTACAGCCGCCGCCCTTGAAGTTGTCAAAATACTGACTGAAGAGAAAATTATTGAGCATTGCCGGGAAATAGGAGCGTATTTTAAAGAGAGACTCTTATGGCTGAAAGAACGCCATGATCTTATTGAAGATGTCAGGGGGCTTGGTCTGCTGCTCGGCATGAAGCTGAAAATAAAGGGAGAGTCAATTGTAACAGCATGTATGGAAAGAGGATTTCTGGTTAATTGTATTCAGGATGATATTCTCCGTTTTGTTCCTCCGCTGATTATTCAGAAAGATGAAATAGACAGACTGACGGAATGTCTTGATAAGATTCTGAAAGATACAAGAACTTGAATAAAAGCGGATAAGAAACCAAATTTTTTGACGATCAAATATTCAAAAATTTATAATAGGAGTTACGCAGTTGGATTTTTCCGCATCTGAAAAATGAACCGCAAAGGGCGCAGAGTTTTCCGCAAAGATCGCAAAGTCTGAAAATATATCTTTGCGTAACTTTGCGATCTTTGCGGTTAAATAAAAAAAGTAAAATTCAACTGCGTAACTCCTATAAAGGCTCAAATTATTTAAAGGCTCAAATACAAGAAGCCGCTATTTTTCTTTGGCAGAAACAACCTGATAAAGCAATGAAAGTTTACGACCGTTTAATCAAACAACATCCTGATAATACTGACTTGCTGTTTGCCCGTGCTGTGATTTCTGACAGAATTGGCAATTTTGACCAATTTGAAAAAGATTTACGCCGTGTCATAGAAATCAATCCGAAGCATGTCAACGCCCTCAATTCTTTAGGCTATACCCTTGCACGCTATCAGGAATCATATAACTTGCTCAAACAAGCGATTGATTTAGACCTTGAAAACCCTAATATTTTAGACAGCTTCGGCTGGGTGCTGTATAAAATAGGAAAATATGAAGAATCTCTTGAACATCTGCGGAAAGCATACGCCAAATCAGATAAACTTAATCCCGAAACCGCCGCCCACCTCGGCGTAAAATCTCCTGAATTTTATCAGGCAATCACATCCGGCGAGTTGGATGAATTTGACGCATTGGATGACTATCGGATGGAGTTCATAGAATGGCTCTCTTTATACAAAACACTGATGAGTCTGGATGAGAGTTACCGGCAACTCATTACACGGCAGCCCGTAGCTGTTCAGATAAAATCCGTGCTTGCAGCATAACATGAAAAATCCGCTTGAATCACCGAATGCGTATTCGCTTTTTATTCATCAGTTGCCGCAGCGTTATCCGGTAATTATACATTCAACGCTGATATATATTCCATCAGGAGTGAAAGTTGGCAAAGTAACCGGAAAAATATTGTTTCCAGATAACATCATTCTCTGTGTGCAGGAATTTCTGAACTTTGAATTACAGGTTATTGAAGGTTACGGTTATGAAGTATTAAAATATGACTGCTTATTTTATCAGACGTTTTCTTTTGATTATTCCGACCTTTATCGGTATTACAGTTATGGTCTTTGTCATTACCCGTTTTGTTCCCGGAGGACCGATTGAGCGGATTATTGCTCAGGCTCAGCAGATGCAATCTATGGGAGGCGGCAGTATGATGCGATCAGCCATGGACAGCCGGAGTCAGCCACTTTCACAGGAGCAGATTGAAGAATTAAAGCGGTATTACGGATTTGACAAACCTGTTCTGACAAGTTATTTTCTCTGGCTGGGAAAAGTGCTGAAGGGTGATCTTGGTGTTTCAACAAGATATTATGATCCTGTATGGGATATGATAAAAGAGCGGATTCCGATTTCTCTTTACTTCGGGATTATTTCTATCTTCCTGATTTACAGCATCTGTATTCCGCTTGGGATTGCCAAAGCAATCGGGCATAAATCTCTTTCTGACAATCTGTCATCCGTGATTCTCTTTATCGGATATGCTATTCCGGGCTGGGTGGTCGGGGTTCTGCTGCTGATGATGCTTGCCTCTCACTGGGAAATATTTCCGCTGGGCGGGCTGATGAGCGACAATTTTGAGGAGCTTACCCTGATTCAGAAAGCATGGGATATTCTTTGGCATACTGTCCTGCCACTGATTGCCTATATGGTCGGTTCTTTTACGGTCATGACTTTTCTTATGAAAAATACGCTTATGGATAATCTGGCTTCAGATTATGTCCGTACTGCTATTGCCAAAGGGCTTCCGTTTAAAAAAGCAGTATTCCGTCATTCGCTGAGAAACAGTCTGATCCCTATAGCCACCCATTTTGGAGAAAATATCTCTGTTCTCCTGATGGGATCATTTCTGATTGAAAAGGTCTTTAATATAAACGGTATGGGACTTTTGGGATATGAATCGGTGGTGGAACGTGATTATCCGGTGGTCATGGGGATACTTGTTATTTCCTCCATTCTCCTCATGATAGGTAATATTCTTTCAGATATATGCGTAGCAGCAGTGGATCCAAGGGTACAGTTTAAATGATAGGCTCTTCAATCTTTTTTGCGGATTTGCGTAGGGGCGAATAATTATTCGCCCCTACAGTCTGAAATTTCCGCAAAAATCCTTGAAGAACCAAATGATATTCAAAAGATCAGACATTAGCCGATAACAAAATCTTTTTTGCGGATTTGCGTAGGGGCGAATAATTATTCGCCCCTACAGTCTGAAATTTCCACAAAAATCCTTGAAGAACCAAATGATATTCAAAAGATCAGACATTAGCCGATACCAAAAGCATGGAGTTAAAGTCGGGTGAGACCCGGATTTTTCAGTCTGCTGAAAACTGACAAGACTTCTGAAGTTACTGAAACTTCAGAAGTCTTCAACCCTTAATATAAAAAGACAATTACTGAAACAGGAGCCAATAAAATAAAAAATTATCTTGATAAAATTAAACTTGCGTTGTAAAAGCTATTGTGATACTCTTATATAAATTGAATTTATGCTTTACATTTTAGTATGGATAGCATATAGTTAAAAGGAGGAGAATTTTTTATGAAGACATTGGTTGGTGGGGCGGTCGCTGCTGTACTGGGAATTATTGGTATGTCGGTATGGTGGGGATCCTTCTTACAGTTGCTTGCCGGTGTTATTCCGGTAACGCTTCTGCTCGGCGGCGGATTGGCAATTTATCTTGGCTTTGATGAACTCAAAGATACCTGGAAAAGAGGAGAAACAAAAGAAGAGCCTCCTGCTCAGGTTGATGAAGTAGAGAAATACAAAAATGAAATCAGTGAACTGAAAAAAGAGATTGATTCGCTTAAAAAAGCATAAAAATTAACGCTATGTGCAACTTTTTTTCGACATTCCTGTTAAAGAGGGAGAAAAATATTTCTGAATTCGTTTGGAGAGAAGCTTACTGATTCCTCTGTAAATGAGGAATGACGTATATTCAGCTAATTAAAGAAAGTTGCACATTGTATGAAACGATCTTCTTTAAAAAGAGTCATGTACAGAAATGTACTGACTCTTTTTTTTAAACCTGCTCAGATATTTAATCACATCGGGGTTTTCAGAGATTCTACAACTCCGTTCACCACAGATTTAATATTCACCCCTATTCCATTCATAAAAATAATAAAATAATAAGGATTTCCTGATTCTCTTTCAATATAACCGACTCTTGCCCTGACATCGCTCAATGTTCCGGTTTTGTATAGCATATCTCCTTCACGGTTAAGGAGATCGCGGTGCGGTTCAAATTCTTTCAGAACTTTAAGCATATCCAAAGCAGATATTCGGTTCTCTCTTGAAAGTCCTGAGCCTTCGGCAATCTGTATGTCGTTTAAATGAAGAATCTCTTTTGTATAATGAGAAAGAAGTTTTACTCCTTTTTCAATACTGCCCGGAGGTCCGTATTCCTTAGCCCCAAGATAGAGAAGAAGCTGGTTTGCCATATAATTATTTGAATATTTCAGCATCTTTCTCAGAATATCATCCAAAGTGAAAACCGATGTATAAGTATAAATCAGCCTGTCCTGAGACTCAACAACTGATCCCATGCGAATCTTTCCCGGACAATCAACCCCTTTCTCTTTTAAGAAATAATGCAGAAGCTCACCCGCATAAATTGCCGCATCAGGACTGTGGTTAATAAAGGTATAGCGACCTGATTTTAATCCAAGTAATTCTATTTTTTCAGCAGCAAAGTCAACCATCGGAGTCTGAGGCTCTGCTGAAAAGATATTCCCCTGCTTATCCCGCTTAAAAAAGACTGTGTTGAAGTTTGCACAAAATGCTCCGTTTGGTGCATCATAAGGATTTGTTGTTCCGCTGCTCCCCGGTATTTCAAGATTATCTGAAAAATAGGTATTATCTATTATCAATCCTTTGCAATCTCTGAGCTTGGGAACAAGTTCATCAGCAATTACCGGAAATACTTCTGATAAAAACATAGGATCGCCAAATCCTTTTACTTTCAGATACTTTTCTTTATCCTGAAAGAACTTGGTTTCAAAGCGGTAATCTCTTCCCAGATAATGGATTGACGCAAGGGCAGTCAGTACTTTTAATGTAGAGGCGGGAACACAACCCTTGTTTTCATTCTTTTTACAGAGAATATCATCTGATTCTGCTATAAGAAGAGCATCATTTGATGAGATAAGCTCTGTGGGAAAAATTATCTCTTTTGCCGGTAAAGCAGAAGAATAAATCAGAGAGAGAGTCAAAATCAAAATCATTGCCAAAATTTTTTTCATGTAAATCCTCCAATTAGTTCGGGGTTCGGCTACGCTCACCCCACTAGCCGAACCACAGATTAGTTCGGGGTTCGGCTACGCTCACCCCACTAGCCGAACCACAGCAGTGGGGTGAGCGTAGCCGAACCCCAATTATAGCGGTTTTGAATTCCACGGCGCAAATTTCAGCAGCAGCAACATGCCGGGGATTGCTATAAGTGTACAGAGAATAAAAAAGCATTCCCAACCTATATGTTTTGCAAGAAATCCTGTGGGAGCAGATGCCACAACTCTTGGAATTCCCATAAGACTTGAGAGTAAAGCATATTGAGTGGCTGTAAATTTTTTGTTTGTGATAGACGCCATAAATGCCACATAGGCAGCAGTTCCCATGCCTGCGCTAAGGTTTTCAAATGCAATCACTGCGGATAATCCTGTAATACTGTAACCTATCTTTGCCAAAATTGCAAATCCTGCTGTTGATATTGCCTGAAGAACCCCGAATATCCAAAGAGAACGGTTAATTCCAAGCCTGAGCATCATCACCCCGCCGATCAGACTTCCTGCAATTGTCGCCCAAAATCCAAATAGCTTGACAACCGCGCCGATCTCTGTTTTTGAGAATCCTATATCCATATAAAAAGGGGTGGTTATTGCAGACGCCATATTATCCCCGACTTTATACAGAAGAATAAATGCCAGAATCCATAAAGAATCTTTTCTGAGAAAATATTCAGATAACGGATATATAACAGCCTCTTTTATATTTTTCGGTGTTTCAAAAAGAATTTCAGGCTCAGGTGAAAAAAGTGTAGTAATGATTCCGGGGATTAAACATAATCCCATAATCAGATAAACCATAGAGAATGAAATATGATCCGCCATAATCAGCCCACCGCCTGAAGCGAGTAACATTCCAAGCCGGTATCCGTTAATATACAGAGAAGAGCCAAGCCCAAGCTCTTCATCAGCAAGGTCTTCACGGCGGTAAGCATCAACAACAATATCCTGGGACAGCGCTGAAAAAAGTAACAAAAAATGCTGTAAACGCCAAAAGCCATGGGTGTTTTACCGGGTTATTGAATCCAAGAGCGATTATTGAAATCATCAATGCAATCTGAGAGATAAGAAGCCATCCTCTTCTGCGCCCAGAAACGGGGGTGTAAAACGATCCAAAAACGGCGCCCATAAAAATTTAACTGTATAAGGGACTCCTACGAGCGACATCATGCCGATAGTTGTCAGGTCAACACCTTCTTCTTTCATCCATGCCTGCAAGACCGTGATTGTAAGAAGAAGTGGCAGTCCGCATGAAAATCCCATAAGAAGAGCCACAAGCATACGTCTGCTACAGATAACTTTTAATATTGATTTGAATTTATCGGATGTATTCATTTTTTTCTCTCGTTCCCACGCACATTTCGACAAGCTCAATGATCGGAGCGTGGGAACGGGAAATAACCCTGCATTATTATATCTACAAGGATTGGGTTTAAGAAAGGATACTACAGCAATCCCTTCTTAAACGCAATCCTTGTAGATAGCAGACACGCTGCGATTAGTCCGCCCTACATTCAATTACATTCAATGATTTTAATTTCTTCATCTGTTAATCCGTAAAGCTGATAAACGAGTCGATCAATCTGTTTGTCAATGTTGTTAATCTGGCGTTGGATTGCTGTTTTCTGCTGTGGGTGTTTTGCCGCAGAGAGTTGTTTATGTAAATCAAGCATCTGGTCAACAAAGGATACCATCCGGTCATGGCGAGCTTTATCCTTTGGATTGTCAAAGTTGATTGTTTGAATTGGAAGTATTACAAGATATTGATAAATAAATCTCAAATAACCGCCTCGATATGTAGATGATATGTTTTTATAAAAGAAGGTTATTAAAGTTAAGCATACCTAAAAGATAAAGACTGCAGATATTTTTCTGCATTTGATATTATATAGGCGGCATTAACACAATAATGTTTTCCTTCGGAATCAAAAGTAAAGTTACTGCGGATTGAAATATCAGGCAATATTATTTTGGTTTTTTCAAACGCATTATAATAATCACAAGCCCTGAACTCCCACCATCATAAGTCACCTTTATCACAGCGTTTTTGAGCTTTTTCAGAAAACTGGTTTAGATGTGAAGCTATAGCCGGATAGTATATTTTTCAGCCATTTCCATGCATCTTTTTCTTTTCCTATATTTTGATTTGTCCAGCCTTTTGGCATGAATATGACATAACTGCCGCCGCATGGCGGCTGATACCTTTTTATTTCTTTGCCTAAAAGAAAAGGTTTAATGAGTTCATCACTTTTGGAGTCTTCAGCAATCAGTTTTTCACGAGTAAAAGCATTTATTACAAAGGCTTCATTTAATCCTGTTTTAATCCCTGAATAAATTTTACCATTAACATACTCACACAACGGAATCCCTGATTTTTTTAACTTATCCAGAAGTTTCTGCATATCCCTATTTCCGAGAGACCATCCGCTCTCTTCCAGATAAACCTGTTCAACATCAAAACTGTTTTGATTGACATAGCTTGTCAAATCCGAAAATTTCAGGTTTTTTACCTGAACAGCTTTAAACGCTTTTTCCGGTGAAGACTTTTTCATCAGAAGAATGCAGGGATAGGTTGTAGCCTGTTCAAATACCGGCAAATCCCCGAAATCCGTAATTTCAGATATGTGCTGCTGTTTCATCCATTGACGGAGCGGCTTGCCGTAATTTGCCCGCATCCATTTATTGGAAACAATGAAACCGAAAAATCCGTCAGGGCGTAAAAGAGACAAAGCCTTTTCAATGAAATACACATATAAATCAGCGGTTCCCTGATACACGGAAAAATGTTTCTGAAAATACGATTTTGGCATCACCCAAAGTCTCCTGACGCACATACGGCGGATTTCCAATCACGGCATCAAATCCGCCGTTTTGAATAATTTCAGGAAATTCCGTATCCCAGTCAAAAACATTGATTCTGTAAATCTCTTCATCATCAAATATCCGCTGCTCCCCATGATAAAAATCAGAACCGATCAGCGAATTCCCGCATCTGATATTTTTCCCCAAATCAGGCAACGCCCGCTCTTTGAACAGCCCCATCTGACGTTGAACAGTCCGGGCATCCTCGCCTTCAAGCACCTTGAGAAGCAGAGAGAGCTTTGTCACTTCAACCGCCTGGGAATCAATATCAACACCGAAAATATTATTCAGCAGAATATGCTTACGCATATCAATAGTAAGTTTCCAATTCCCTTCTGCGTTTTTCATCAGAACCGCTTTTTTTCCTTTGGCATATTTTTCCGGGCTATTCTCCTTGTACCATTGCAGATGCCAGTCTAAAAGAAACTGATAAGCATTTATCAGAAACGACCCTGAACCGCAGGCAGGATCAAGAATCCGTAAAGTTTCAATATCTTTAGGCGTCTTCCCCTCAGTCAGTTTTCCTACGGTATGTTTGACAATATAATCAACAATATAAGTCGGAGTGTAATAAACCCCTCCGGCTTTTCGGACTTCCGGCTTCTCTTCAATCTGTATATTCCGATCAGGACTCAGGCGGATCACTTTACCTAAAAACCGCTCGTAAATCTGACCGAGAATATCCGCAGGCATGATGGAAAAAGCATAAGGGGCAGGATAATAAAGCCTTTCAATCATTTTATTTAACGGATCATCATCAATTATCAGTTCTTTTGTAAAACCGTCAGGCTCTTCCGGTCTGTTTTTTTCCTGCTTAAAATAAAAAAGCCCGGAATTATACCGTTTATCAGCATAATCATAAAGCGTTACCAGATTCGGATAAATCATTTTCTTTTTCTGTAACTGCTGAAGCGTTCCGTAAGGCTCAATATCACGGTCTTCACATATCCGTAAAAAGATAATCCTGTCAATTGTCCGCTGAACAGCAAAATTGATCTCCCGCTGAGTCAGTCCGGGATTGCGGATTGCAAGATTCATTGCCAGCATCTCCCGCCATGATTCCATCTCCTTTAAAAATGCCCCGTCAACCTCCAGAATTCCCCGTTTTACTTTAAGACTTTTAACATATTCATCAAGGGAGCCTTTTGCAACCGCATCGCGGGAAAAAAGAGCCGTTATATTATTCCATTCTGTTTCATACTCCTGATATGTCAGATATGAGACCCGTGCCTGATCTGCTTTGTCCGTGATTTTCGGTTCATAGCGGCAGTCATAAATGGCAAATTCTTCAAAATCGGTCAGGATTCCCAGCGGAACTTTGGCGTTCCATCCGTATTTACGCAGCTGATACGCAGGCTTCGGGTCTTTTTTCAGAAGAATTGAAGGTGTTTTTGCTTCTACAAAGAAGACCGGGCTTTTGCCGATCTGAAAGCAGTAATCAGCTTTTTTTGCCTTTCCTGTTTCATCCCGGATGGTATATTCGTGGCTCACTTCACGGTAAATGCTGTCAGGAGTCCGGTTTTCAACATCCCAGCCGAGTTCTTTAAAAAAAGGATTCAGATATTCAATCCTTACCTGAGTTTCATTGTCGCTCTCTTTTAATACAGCAATATTTTCGTTAAACCGCTCTATAAGATTCAGAATTATCTTTCGGTATCATTTTTTCCTTTTTTTACCACAAAGAAAAGACACAAAGTCAGTAAATCGAAAAAGTTCGTAGTACCGCCTTTAGGCGGCGGGGAGTGAAGAACCGCCTAAAGGCGGTACTACGAACTTATCTATCTCAGCAGATGAAAATACCAGTAAATCAGTTCGTCCCCCAGGAAAATATAAATAATTGCACCAATGGCAAGAAAAGGACCGAATGGCACAGCCAGCTTCATATTTTTACGGGTACAGAGCATAACAATGATGCCGATAACAGTTCCTACAAGAGATGAAACAAAGATCGTGAATAATACCCCTTTCCACCCGATAAACGCTCCAATCATTGCCAGAAGTTTAATATCTCCGCCTCCCATCCCTTCTTTGCGCGTCAACAGATAATAGCCCCATGCAACAGCATAAAGACTTCCGCCGCCGACAAGTATCCCTATCAGTGAATCTTTATAAGTGATCCCTGAAACAGCAAATGATGCCAGAAAAAAAATCGGTATTCCGGGAAGTGAAATAATATCCGGGATCATCTGATGATCAATATCAATAAAGGTAATGACAATCAGGGTTGAAATAAACGCATAATAAGCAAGCGACTCAAGTGTAAAACCGAAATTGAGCAGTACACAGACTGCAAAAAGGGCGCTCATCAGTTCAATCATCGGATACCTGAAAGATATTGAAATATTACAGTAACGGCATTTTCCCATGAGCAGCAGATAGCTTAACACAGGGATATTATCATAAAATTTTATCATATTGCCGCATCCGGGACACATAGAACGGGGATGAACAATTGATTTTGATATTGGAATCCGATATATGCAGACATTCATAAAGCTGCCGATACATAAACCGAACATAAAAACAACAAAAACAGGATAAATAATCATTTGAATATCCTTTAACTTCCTTCCGTAAAATAGAATATTATACTTCTGCGTTCTTTGCGTGGGATATGCATCCGCTTTTCGCGCAGAGGCGCAAAGTTCTGCGCAGAGAACGCAGAGACAACCCGAAAAAGTTTGTAGTACCGCCTTTAGGCGGTCCGGCGCTGCGATAACCGTCGATTTCACACTGACCGCCTAAAGGCGGTACTACAAACTTTTACAAATTTCCGATATATCCATTGAATTTTAAAGAAATCCGTTTTTCATCAGAAAACTCATATCTATTGCTCCGGTCTCTTTATTCTCACTTTTCAATTCAGCATGAGAATTAAAAGGAGTGATAAAACGCTCAACATATTTTCCGATCATATCTGTTTCAATATTAACCGCTTCTCCGACTTTTTTCAGCCCTATGGTAGTCAATTTGGAAGTATGCGGAATAATACTGACACTGAAGCTCTCTTTATCGCAATCATTGATAGTAAGACTGATGCCATCCACTGCCACAGAACCTTTTTTTATCATATACCGGGAAAGAGAGTGCGGAACGCCGATGGTAATAATAATAGCATTACTCTCATTTTTCCGATTTCTGATTGTTCCCATGCCGTCTATATGCCCGGATACCAGATGCCCGTCTAAACGGTCGCCTAAACGGAGCGCTCTTTCAAGATTTACTCTATCACCGATATTCACCTTGCCGAATATGGTTTTGGAGAGAGTTTCAGGGGAGACATCAACATTGAAGCGTTTTCCATTCATGACCACCACTGTCAGACACGCGCCGCTGACTGCAATACTGTCTCCGATCTTTGTACGATCCATCGCAAAATCCGCCTCAATCGCAAGATGCTTTCCTTTTCCTGATGACTGGATACCGGCAGATTGTTCCGAATCCTTCAATAATACCTGTAAACATAATAAAATAATTAGGAATTAGGAATGAATTTTTTAAAAGAAACTGAGTTTTCTGAAAAAATTTAGTTTCAATTCCTAATGCTTTGTCAAAGTTAAACTGACGGATACAGTTTTTTTCTTTTGATCTTTGTGCCTTTGTGGTTAAACCTGCAAACCAGATTTGACAAAGCACTAATTCTCAATTCCTAATTCCTAATTCCTAATTCTCTTCCTTTGGTTTTTGTATAATCGGTGCCAGGCTTGGCGGAGATACTTTTCTGACTGCCTGATAAGTCAGGAGGACAGGCAATCATACACTCCCCGCATTTGATGCAGAGCGACTGATCAATCCCTTTTTTCCGGTCTCTTGTGGTAAATACTGCTTTAACCGGGCAGCACCCTTCACACGCATCACACCCTCTGGCGCATTTCTCCAGATCAATATAATATGCAGTTAAATCACGGCACATACATGCAGGACATTCTTTTCTCAAGATATGTGCTTCATATTCTTCCCTGAAATATTTAAGAGAAGTCAGCACAGGATTCGGAGCGGTTTTTCCCAGACCGCATAGAGAGCCGTCTTTTATATCCTCGCTCAGAGATTCCAGTAACTCCAAATCCCCTTCTCTTCCATTTCCTTTGGTAATCCGATCCAATATATCAAGCAGATGCTGAGTTCCGATTCTGCAAAATGTGCATTTTCCGCATGATTCTTTTTGTGTAAAATCAAGAAAATATCTGGCAATATTCACCATGCAGGTATCCTGATCCATGACCACCATGCCCCCGGATCCCATCATTGCGCCTGCCTTGTTAAGAGAATCAAAGTCAATAGGCGTGTCAAGAAATTCCGCAGGGAGACATCCGCCTGAAGGTCCCCCGATTTGAACTGCTTTAAATTTCTTTTTATCAGGGACTCCTCCGCATATATCAAATATCAGAGTCCGTAAAGAGACGCCCACCGGAATCTCAACCAATCCGGGATGAGTAGTATTTCCCACCACAGAGAAGATAGCAGTTCCTGGAGTATTCTCTGTTCCCATCTCCCTGTACCATGCTGCGCCGTTCTTTAAAATAGGCGGAATCGAAGATAAAGTTTTGACATTATTTATTACTGTCGGAAGTCCCCAAAGTCCGCTTTGAACAGGATAGGGGGGGCGATACCGGGGCGTTCCTCTTTTCCCTTCAAGTGACTGAATCAGGGCAGTCTCTTCTCCGCATACAAACGCACCTGATCCCTGAAATATCTCAACATCAAAATCAAAGCCGGTTCCGAGAATCCCCTTACCGGACAATCCAAGCTCTTTTGCCTGATTAATAGCATTTCTGACGGTTTTCACCGCAAGAGGATATTCCGCCCGGACATAGACAATCCCTTTTTTCGCGCCGATTGCATACGCACAGATCGCCATTCCTTCAAGCATCTGATGCGGATTGCTTTCAAGAATGGTTCTGTCCATATACGCACCCGGGTCTCCTTCATCAGCATTGCATATAACAATCTTATCTGTTCCCTGAGCCGCTCTTGCCAATTTCCATTTTTTGCCTGTGGGAAATCCCGCGCCCCTCTTCCGCGCAGCCCTGAAGCTGTTATCTGCTGAATAATCTGATCCGGCTCCTGTTTAATCGCTTTTGACAGGCTTTCATAGCCGCCGTCAGCAATATAATCATAAATATCATCAGGATTGATATGTCCGCATTTTTCCATGACAACCCGCTTCTCCTGATTAAAACGGGGGAAATCCATGATTGACGGAATCATATCATTCGGGACTGTAGCCCCGAGAACATGCTCAAACCGGGGATCTCCTTCCTGCAAAAAAAGTTTTGCCAGCATCTTTGCTTTACCCGGCGTAACTTCATGATAAAAAATCGGCGGAAACCCGGAATCAGGATTATCAATAATAACAACCGGCTCTGCATAGCAATGCCCTACACATCCGACTGTACGAATCTGCGCATTTATATTTCTTTCTGTAAGCACTTCTTCAAATGCTTTTTTGGTTTCCAATGCTCCTGAAGCAATGCCGCAGGTTGCCATGCCAATCTGTATTTTCGGACCAGGCTTATCCCTGAATTCTTTCCGGCGTTTTTCAGCCTCTTCACGGATAGCACCAAATCTCTCTTCTGTTATATCTGTCATTTTTTTAATCCCCGGTTGTCAAATCCTGAACCATAGCTGATTCACTGGACAACAGTTATACAGCTTGGAATGAACAGGATTAACACTGATAAAATCAATGTGTCATATTTCATAATCTTTAAATTCATGGTTTTTTTTAATAATTTGACTGGTTATGGTTCAATTGTCCTATTTCTGAAATAGGATTTTATTTCTTTCCTGTTTAACCAATACAAGAGGTAACAGGCAAAAATTGCTTCGCTGAGAACGATTATCTTTTGAATTAAATTCTGTTCCATGAAACCGATCAGATTAATTAAAGCTATTATTGAAGTAATAATGACAAGTATTCTCGCCCAATTTTTGCCTTTCCAGTACTGCCAGAGAACAAAATAGGAAAATCCGATTATCAATATGCCAAAAATTATATGGATATAGAAATCTCTACTTAAAGGATCAAGAAAGGCAAATCCGCAAATATTGAAAATGCACATTATGATTGTTGTTTCTTTTAAGCCTTTAGGTTTCATAAATATTATAATTCCTTCCTTTCTCTAAGTTTAAAGAGCATAATAACGAATTCAGCGGCGGGCAATAGTCCGTCCGCTGAAATGACGGGTTAGGTTCTTTTGCTTAAAAACATAATCTGTCATTGCAAGGTTTTAATCTTCAGGTTTTAAGTTAAAATTCCCAAGTTTCAATTCCTGATTTCCGCTTTCTTTTCTCTTCTCTTTTCTTTCCTTTTCAATCTGAATACGCAGGATAAGTCCCTCTACTTTGCTGGGAGCCATGTGTCCGTGAACTGTTTCATCTAAAACAGCCACCGGAGCAAGAGCGCAGCATCCTACACATGCGACCCGTTCAACGCTGAATTCTCTGTCCGGAGTGGTCTCCCCCTCTTTTATTTCAAGTTTCCGTTCAAAATTTTCAAGAATAATATCCCCTGCCCTTACATGACAGGCTGTTCCAAGACAGACCTTTATCTGATGTCTGCCCGGAGGATGAAACCGGAACTGATTATAAAATGTTGCAACGCCATAGACTTCACAGGGCTGAATATCAAGATATTTTGCCACCTCTTTGATAGCTCCGTCAGAGAGATAAGAATGTTTCTCCTGAATCATCTGAAGAATCGGAATAAGATTTCCTCTTTCTTTTTCAAAAGTTGTAATAAAAGAACAAATATCAGTTATCATTGTATCTTCTTCTGCAAGAATAGTATCATTCATAAGACAACCCTTATTTTTGCCGTAAACCTAATTTTAAAACCCTTATGGTTTAAATTCTCTCCAACGCCCCGTAAGCCGCCTGTATTCTGTCTCTGAGCAGAAAAGAGAGCCGTTCCAGAATGTTAAAGCCCAATTCTTTATCGCTGATCATCATCTCTCTTAATTCTGATCCCTTCAAAATTACAATCCTTGTCGGCAACTGACAGATAGCCGATGACATAAGAATATGAGGATCATCAAGAAGCGTTGACCAGCATCCGAATACCCTTCCTTTGCCAAGAGCTTCAATGATTACATTCCCTTTGCGCCCTCCGAGATCTGTTATTCTTTCCAGAAATACACGCCCTTCAGCAATAATATAAAGATTCTCTCCGAAATCGCCCTGCTGAATAACCGATTCTCCGGTATCATAACTCTCTTCATGACAGTGTGCAGCGATCTTCTCAATTTTGCTCTTATCCAGTTTCTTAAAAAATTCACATCCTTTCAGGATGCTTTCAATTTGTGAATTATCCATATTTCACCTCAATTTTTCTTATAAGTCTCGTCTGTAATTGTTACCGGAGGAAAATTTTTATTTGCTTTCATTGCATCTGTTGTCTCTTTATAAAGAGATTCATCATACCAGAATAAGCCGCCAGTCGCACTTCCGAAAGGATCAAAAAGATCACCGGAATGTTTTGTTCCGGCAGGATTCGGCAGTCTCCACCACCGCCAATATGCTTCACGAACGTACGGAACCATGAATGTCGGAATAAAGCAGCCGATTTCATGAATCTTCTCCTGAATCTTTTTGGATAATTCAATCCTTTCTTCTGCTTCAAGAGAATTGCGGTGTGCTTCAATCAGTTTATCCATTTCAGGATCATCTGTATTTGTGATATTATTTGTCTGAGGCTTATGTGCATTAATTGAATGAAAATGTTCCCAATACTGAGGACGTAAAGAGGTACTCCACCCCATCCATGCAACATCATGGTTTTTCTCCATGACTTTCTTATATGAAGCTGACGGATCAAGGCGCTGAAGATTTAATTCAATCCCTGCTTTTTTTGCCTCTTCTTTTAAAACAACCAGACGGGGAGTGTGATCATCCAGACTATATACCACTTCAACGGAAAAACGGTTCCCCTCTTTTTCCCATATTCCGTCAGAACCGCGTTTCCACCCGGATGCAGTCATATACTGATCAACCTTTTCCAGATCAAACCGTCTCGCCTTTATTGTCTCATTGGTATAAAGCCCGTATCCCGTAAATCCCTGCTCCAGCCTGAAATAGTCGTTGCGAAGCACTTTTTCAATAACCTTTTCAACATTCATGGCATGGGCAAACGCATACCGGAGATTCTTATCTTTAAAGATTCTCTGTCCTGATTCAGCCACAGCCCCTGTGCAGACTGCTGAGTATCATTGAAAAACCATATTTTATTAATATAACCGTTTTCAAACTCCGGGATATTTGTTTTCACATGCCAATATTCGGGAATGGTTATGCCAAAAACATCCTGTTTTGCTTTTTTGAAATATTCCCACTGCATATTAATATCCCTGACCACATTGAAGACAACTTTATCTGCATTAAAACGGTTTTTAAAATAACGGAGATCTGCACCCCACCAGTCTTTTTTCCGCTCAAATGTAATATCTTTCCCTTTTTTAAAATCAGAAATCTGATAAGCTCCTGTATTCGGAACAATCTCCCAGTTATATTTTCTGACAAAATCTTCGCTGAGATCGCCGTAATAATGTTTCGGGGTGGGACCGATGCCGAGCTTCAGATGAAGATCAGGAACCGCTTTTGTACTGACTACAGCCAAGGTATAATCATCATAAACAATAACTTTCTCAATCTCCTGAGTGTAATAGTCATTATACCATGGCTCGACAATATTCTTTGATCGCATGAATTCCAATGTATAAGCAAAATCACCCGCAGTAACCGGCTTGCCGTCAGACCACAATGCTTTGGGATTTAATTTAAAATACATTGTTTTTTTATCTTTATCAAACGCCCAGTGGGTAGCAAGTTCAGGGATAATATTCTCTGTATTAGGATGAATCCCTATCAAACTCAGTTGGTTGTCCAGAATAGCACTTCTGAAGCTGCTGTTTGAATCAGGACCCACCACCCGGAATGTCAGGGGAAAGCTGAGTAATGAAAGATTTAATGTTCCGCCTTTTTTTGCATCAGGTGAAGCAAATACAGGGTCGGTATCATTGGTAAGCCATTCAATATCCTTTGGAAGCTCCGGCGCTGCAAACAGGCATTCTGCTGCAAAAAACAGCACAAATACAGCAATAATTATAGTTGATCTTTTAATTCTGAAAAAATTGTTCATTTCTGTCCTTTCTTTAATCTGTTTAAAACTTCGTAAGTCTTTTATTAAGATTTATAGAATAATGCTTTTCTGATGTCAACAATCAAAAATCAGTGAATTGGGAATTAGGAATCAGGAATTAAAAGAAACTAAGTTTCTTGAAGAAACTTAGCTTGTTAAATATATTTTTATAATTCCCGATTCCCGATTCCTAATTCTTAAAAGTAGGATATTTCTACCTTTGAATTACTATTTCTGACCCATTGAAATATTCAAAAAAACAGATCATAGTAATATTACTTTGTCATCTTTAAAAATCACCCCTTTAAAAAAAGGGATAATCTAAGTTGACATAATAAAATTAATTATAAATAATAAGGAGATCGGGAATTCCCCGAAATACTTGGCGGAAGATTGATAAATCCAAATTTGAAAGGAGAAGGTGTTATGATGAGCAGCACAAAAGAATTCAAATTATATGATAATGATGCGGCAGAGCTTTTTAATCAGTTACAGGGGTTAGATGATTCAGACAGAGCTATACAGTCATCTGATATTCCTGAAAAAGAAAAAGACAGTTTCACACAGGAGGATGAACGGCTTGACAACTGGAAGCTCTTTCTTATTGATACCATCCATCTTATCGCCGCTTATTTTATAGATGTTCATTTTTTGCAGGGGATTAAAGCTGTAAAAAAAGATACATTTTCAGAGCTTGCAGAGACTCTCGGAAAGCTGATCCGAATGCCGGGAAATGACGGGAGTATTCTTTTACGCTTCAGAGGATTTCCCACGGGAACCAATATTCCTGCAAAAGCTGATTATGCGACTTTCTTCGGAAATATGGTTATAGACGCTTCATCGGCAGCCACCATGTTCAGCCGGATGGGAATACGCATGACTCATCTTTCAGGACGTCTGTTAAAGGCGTTTGAGCTTTTTTCATCTCACGGCATAAGCAATCTTTATCTGAATATTCAGAGAACCGAGTCAAATACAATAGATGCCGAAACATTGGAGAGACTGCGTATCTCTCTGAATATTCTCTCCCGCTACAATCATGCACTTAAAACAAATATTCCTATTACCTTTGAGATAAAAGGAAAACAGGTATCTGTTCCGATTATCAAGGATGAAAACGGGCAGCCTGATCCGAATCTGACTCTGACAGCAGGGCTGAATAATATGGAACCGGCAGAAATTATGAATATAATCGGAAAAGTAAGTGAATGGATGCGCAATGTCGGTTCAAAGGTTCCCGGAGAGCAGAATATAAGCGTCTATAATGCAATTTTCCGTATAAAGAATTTAAAGGAGAAGCTGATTAAGCCTCCGATAGAAGTGAATAATATCAAATGGTTGATGGTTGATAAAAGCGGATGGGAAGTTATTTCAAAAGAAAAAGCAGATACAGCACGTTTAATCACAGAAAAATTTACCAATTCTCCAAATGTTGCGGCACGGATTATGCACAGTATCTACGGAAAAGATTACGAAGAGATTGATTCTGATAATTTCGGAGATCGTATTCAACTGACATCTGCTCTTTTAAATACAATCGGAAATGAAGAGAATAATAAAGAATCATTAAAAGAGATACTCAAAAATGTTCAGCAGCGTGTTGATGAACTAAGAGATGAGGTCTTTGATGATCTGATTGTTCAGAAAGATGAGATCACGGTTCGGAGCAATAAACAGGAGAAAGTAATCAAAAATGTCCATAAAAAACTTATTAACATCATCGGATTTTACAAAGGTCGATCTGTTACCAAAAAGAAAATCAGGAATATCGGCAGAGAAAAGATAGATTTTGACGATCAGGATTATAATCTTCTTGCCAAAGATTTTAACATGCCGGTTGAGGATGTCAAAGTACTTCTTGATTTGCTTAAAAGCTGTTTTGACAACCATGGGCATTTTCTCAGAAAAGTCTTTGAGCAGAATATTCCTGAATTTGCCAAATATGAGAAAAAAGTATTTGAGTTTATCTGGCATTATCTCAAGAGAACCCCGCACCGGAATGATCGGGTAGCGTTTCTGAATTCTCTTCAGTTGCTTATTGCAAGAATGAAACAGCGGAAAAGAGCGATTCAGATTCTTCTTGCGGATTTTTTAAAAAACCCTGAAACTGTCAATTTTCCTGAGAGAAATGCCTTTATCCTTGCAAATCTGCTTGTCCGCAAATATAACAAGGAGATGAATGTTGATATTGAAATCACGCCTGAAGAGGTTCTTATGGTCAGAAACGGGCTGGACAAGGAAACCGCAGATGATGCGGCTGATATGATTGATAAATATCAGGAAAAATTTCTTCAGAAGATTAAAGCAATTCACAGAGAGATGATGGATTCTCTGAATAAGGGTAAAGCAGATACAAAAGCAATGCCTCTTAATTTTCTGATGCGTCTGGAGAGAGAGATTTATATTTTCTGTTCCCTTGTCGGAGGGAGTACCGCCCGCTATGTGCTGCGGACTGCTATGAAGAAATACGGTAATTTAAACTCCGAAGTCTATAAGTCTCAGGATATTCGTCAGAATATGCCGCTCATTTTGCAGCATCTGAAAATTTTAGTACGTGCTGTAGGCAGGATGAGGCAGATAGAGGATTTATCCTTTTTAAGCAGTATTATAGAATTGGAACCCGAATTTATGAAACTTTGTGAAGGTACTCAGTGCCGGGATAAAATGCGGCATGTGATGAAATGGACTGATACTGCTATGAAGGATATTATTCAGAATGTTGACTGATATGAGTATCTTATCACCGAAGACCTGAATTTGTCTTGTTCCCGCACAAAGATTGACGAGGGACGGTAGGTCGGGATTCGGCTACGCTCATCCCAACATTTTCAGTTTATTGTCGGGGTTCATTTCATTCACCCCAACCTACGGGCTGAAGGGAAGGGGAGACTACACATCCCGCTCCGCTCCCCTTCCCTTAAGGGAAGGGGGCAGGGGGGTTAGGTTTTTAAAAACAAAATTTTTTCTTAACTTAACGGCATTGACGCAAATCGCGGGAACGAGGAACCGTAGGTTGGGATTCGGCTACGCTCATCCCAACATTTTCAGTTTATTGTCGGCGGTTTATTTCATTCACCCCAACCTACGGGCTGAAGGGAAGGATATTAACAGCCCTGCCCTATATACTACATCTTTTCAAGGTCCTGAACACCCTTAAATATATACTCGAACAACTCTTCAATATTCTCTTCATCAACAGAGGAGAAAGCGATTCTCATATCTGTTTTGCCGATAGAAATCGTTCCTACCCTGTATTTATCAAGAAGATGAATCCGCAATGCCTCTGCATCCACTTTTTTGAGTTTAAGACACATGAAATAACCTGAATTAAAAGGATAAACATCCCATGCATCTTTATATTTCGGATTTGCCAGAACAGCCTTCACTTTATTCGCTCTTCTTTTCAGGATTTGTACTTTCTCTTCTCTCTCTTTCTGAAAATCAGGAGAGGAGAGAGTCTTCAGAACAATAGACTGGCTCAGATGGCTGGCATTTGATACGGTTCCTCTGATATTCCCTGCGGTCTTTTTCTCCAGAGCCTCATAAAAGAGACGATCATCCCCTTTGACCTTTGTTCCATACGTTATAAAACCGACCCTGAGACCCCATACAAACATCTCTTTGGTCGCTCCGTCCAATTTTACTGCCAGCAGCCGGGGATGAAGATTGCAAATCCTTGCAAAGAGAGATTCTTTTATCGGCTCTTCTTCATACCTGAGTCCGAAATACGCATCATCTGTTACCGCAATCACATTGGTTCCGCTCTCTGCAACGCCTGTAAGAATATCAACGATTGCATCAGCCTCTTTTTCACTTATTGTATAACCGGTCGGGTTATTCGGGAAATTGAGAAATACAGTCACCTTGTAATTATTGGTAGCTTCATGTTTGACAGTTGCTTCAAAACCGGCAAGATTAAATCCCCCGTCTTTGGAGAACATGGGGTAATTGGTGATCTGAGCGTCTCCTCTGACTGCCATAATCAGAATATTATTTCCCCACATCTTATCCGGGAAGATCAGGACATCATCAGGATCAATGAACATATCTGAAAATACGCTGATTCCGTGAGTGATTCCGTTGGTAACAACCGGCAGACTGACAGATTTCCCTTTGAGCGATGGATTCTTCTGAATCATTGCCTCACGCCATTCATGACGCAGACCCGGGATACCGAAAGACGGAGCATAAGTCAGGGATTCACTCGGACGAAGCCCGCTGATATAATTCATAACTGAAGGGAGGTGCATGGTGCGCAGCCCTTCGGTTGCAATCCCGATTGTGGCATTGAATTTATCATAAGCTTTTTGGCGTGCCTCTGCGCTCTGAGTCAGAATCCCTTTGGGAAAAAAGAGTCTTCTCCCTGTTTTGGATAACATCTGCATGAGATGGGGATTGCCGTTTTTTATAATTGCATTTAACTCTTGTGCAATAGGATTTATATTCATTGGGTTATCTTCCTTTTATTCTTTGTCAAGTCCGAATGCATCATGAAGAGCGCGCACCGCCAGTTCTGCCTGCTTCTCTTCAACCACACAGGATATTTTGATTTCCGAAGTGCTGATCAGCATGATATTGATATTCTCCGCTGCCAAAGTGGAAAAGACTTTTAATGCAATCCCGGAATGGCTTCTCATCCCCACGCCTATAACCGATACTTTTGCAATATTCTCGTCTCCCAGAACATCTTCAGCGTTAATATTTTTTGCAACCTCTCTTTCAATATCCATTGCCTTTTTAAAATCAGCTTTAGGTACCGTAAATGTCAGGTCAGTCAATCCTCCCGCACGGGTGTTCTGAATAATCATATCCACATTTATATTTGCTTCGGCAATCGGGGTAAATATCTTTGCCGCAATACCGGGCTGATCCGGAACTTTTTTCACAGTGATTCTTGCTTCATTTTTATTATAAGTAATTCCGGATATAACCGGATTCTCCATATCATGTTCTCCGCTAACCAGCATGGTTCCTTCCTCCTCATTAAATGATGATTTAACAACAACAGGGACGCTGTTCTTCATTGCAAATTCAACTGATCTCAGATGCAGAACTTTTGCGCCGAGACTTGCCATTTCAAGCATCTCTTCACAGGATATTTTATTCAGTTTTCTTGCATTTTTGCAGACATTGGGGTCTGCTGTAAAAACCCCTGATACATCTGTATAAATTTCACACAAATCAGCCTTGAGAGCCGCTGCGATTGCAACAGCAGAGGTGTCGGATCCGCCTCGCCCGAGGGTTGTTATACTCCCTTCGGAATCAATCCCCTGAAATCCTGCTATAACCACAATATTTCCGTTTCCAAGCAATTTTTTTATCCGTTCTGATTCAATCTCTTTTATCCTTGCGCTGCCGTAAGCTGAATCTGTAAGCACTCCTGCCTGAAATCCGAGCAGAGAACTGGCAGTATAACCCATATCTTTTAACGTCATGGCTAAGAGAGCGGCAGTGGTATCCTCTCCGGTAGAGAGCAGAACATCAAGTTCCCGTTTATCAGGGGATTCTGCCAGTTCTTTTGCCAGTGCGATCAGACCGTCTGTAACTTTTGCCATTGCTGAAACAATGACAACCACCTGATTATCATTGTCAAAAGTTTTTGCTACACGCTTGGCGACATTACGGATCCGTTCAGAATTGGCTACGGATGTGCCGCCGTATTTCTGTACAATCAGCCCCATACATTCTCCTTTAAAATCACAAATCATTCCCTTCAGAAATAAGAAAACAAGTTCCTGAAGGGTAAAATCATAAGGATTTCAGAAACCCTTATGATTTTAATTTAAAAACCTGTCTATAAACTTTTTATTATAAAAATTTAAAAAAAAGATTGCAAGAAAAAAATTCAGACTCCTGAATATTTCAAAAGTCTGCAGTGCCGCAGTTTGTAGTACCGCCTTTAAGCGGTAGGGCGTGAAGAACCGCCGCAGTTTGTAGTACCGCCTTATTGTTGCGCAATGTTTTTAAGGAGCTAACTTTCTTTCAGAAACTTAGCTCCTTTTTTAAAAAATACATGAAATGTACGAAAAAATCAAATTTCAGAGATTTCTTTCAAAATTTCTGTTATTATAGTCAGAATTAAAAAGTTCTATGATTGGAAAAATATATGTCTGATAATTCATCTGTTTATAACTATCTATGGTCAAGGCTTCCTCTTATATTGATGTTTGTCAACAGCTATATCATTTACCGCATCCTTGTTATCACAAAGCTGACTGACGTATTTGTGCTGTGGAGTATCCAAAAAAGCAGAGGCAGAATTTCCCTTTTACTCTTATACATCATGCTCTCTGCTGCATTACTCTCTTTTTTTATTCCGAATGCTGTTACAATCCTTATTCTCCTTCCTGTTCTGAAGAATATTGATCAGGATATCTCTTTGCATTTTAAAGAAGAAAATACTTTAACCACAGCATTAACTTTGTCGGTTATTTACGGCGCAAATATCGGGGGAATGGGATCGCTGATCGGCAGTCCGGCAAATCTGATTCTGATCGGAGCTTTGGATTTTTACAAAGTTCCCGGGTGTGAACAGATTAATTTTTTCAACTGGTTTATATGGTCTCTTCCTATGGTAATATTATTTATCGCTTCCGCCTTTGGGCTGTTAATCACATTTTCTGTTCCAAAAGAGATGAGGGGCAAAAGGCAGGAAAAGATTGAACTTCTTCAGCCATCATTTAACAGGCTGTCTTTACACCAGAGATCAGCCGGAATCTTATTCATGATCTTTCTCGTTTTCTGGATTCTTGAGGCGATATTAAAAGAGATATTTCAGTCATTCAAAATGATTGATGCTCAGGTTTGCATTGCTTTTTTTCTTATTTTTCTGCGGATTGTATTTGCAAAATTTCTGCATTTGAAAGATATGATAGCCGGATTTCCTAAACGTGGAATTCTTTTTTTATGCCTGCTGGTCGGAATTATACTTATTATTCAGCTTTTTAAAATTGATAAACAGGCAGGAAATTTTATTTTGTCTGTTTTTCAAAATACTTCTGAAAAAGGATCCGATTTCTCAGGGGTCTTTTTTATAATCACTCTGCTCGTAATTTTCATCACGGAAATACTCAGCAATACAGTAGTCGCAACCATTTTTTTCCCCATTGCCTATTTTATTTCAGATGCTTATGGAATATCCCCTCTTGCGCTGATGATTTCGGTCTCATGCGCCTTAACATGCGCCTTTATGACTCCGATAGCTACTCCCTGCAACGCCCTTGCATTTGGTGAAATGAAAGGGACTTCATTTCGTACAATGTTTATATCAGGATTTCTGCTTAATATTATCGGCGCGTCTTTAATGACAGTGTGGCTTCCGTTTATTATACCTTTTGTATATTAGTAAAGAGTTTGTAGTACCGCCTTTAGGCGGTTCTTCACGCCCCACATAGTTTGTAGTACCGCCTTCAGGCGTACTGCGATAACTGTCTGATTTCACACGGACCGTCTAAGGGCGGTACTACAAACTTTTACAAATTTCCGATCTGCTGACATTAGTAAGATTCGGAAGGTTATACTTCCGGGAATACTATTAATATTCTCAGATATTATGGTTTGTCTCTTGATGCGGTCTGTTTTGAAATTTCAGAAAAGCATGAACTGCGTAATGCCAAAGAAGCAACTGAAATTCTGGATCTTTACCGGAGATATGGCTTTAAAGTCGCTGTGGATGACTGCGGAACAGGTTTTTCAGGGCTGAAACTCCTTTATTACACAAAACCGGATTTTTATAAAGATTGACCGTTTTTTTATGGGGGTTAAAGGAATATCTGCGGGGAAGATTTATCCTGATATTATGCAGATTGCAAAACAGTTTCAAAATGATGCTGAAAGTTTTTATGATGCGGAAGCAATTGAAAAAGGATACATTGTTTCAAAAGATCGGCAGGGAAAAAAACAGTCTTTCCTCTTCTGACAGTCAGTTCCGTGATTCTGGAGATACCTGCACCCCGTGACCGGATATATTCCACTGAAGAGATCAGCACTCTGATAGCCGGAAAGAAAAAGACTGCCCTTTATGATGTTTATAATTACAGTGATCATGGTGGTTTTTATCTTTGCATCTTTCAATATCGGATTTCTGAAGATGACAAAAAATAATGAAAATATCCGTACAAATTATAATGATAGCCTTCATGAGCGGATTTAGACTGTCATAACAATCCGCATGAAGGCGGAACTACGAACTTTAACAAAGCAGAACTTTGTCTCCGGCTATACTAACGATATAAGAACAGGTATCAGCAGCTTTTCATCAATATACGGATGGCTTTCCGGGCTTACAAGCGGAGTATCAATGATTTTGATTCCGATTTTATTCAATGCTTTTTCATCTGCCTTGCCGATATAATTGCCGTTCTTTTTGTCAATAATAACAAAATTCAGCACATCCTTTGGTAAAATATTTTCAGGATCATCATCTCTGAGATATTTGATAAGCAGATGAATCTGCTCTTCAAGATCAAGCCCGTATTCTTCAGGATCATGGTTTCCCGTATTCGGGATATAGACCTTCAGACAAGGATTCTGACTTATGGCTGTTCCGACTCCTTTGGGTAAAAGGTTGGCAATCAGGCTGGAGTAAAAACTTCCCATAGGATAACAGATCAGTTCAGCCTTGCTGATAAGCTGTTTCATTTTATTGCGTATAGAAATACTTGCCGGTGAAGGATTCTCTTTTTCAGTACTGATATAGAGACGTTTTATCTTTGAAGATATTGGCGAAGCCTCTTTGCCGGTAAGCAGATGCTGTCCTACAATCACTTCTCCGTTTTCCGTTTCTGCAACTAAATGAAGGTCTTTATTGATAACAGGTCTGACGATTCCCCGCACCTGCACCAGCTTGGAAAAAATATAAATTACAGGATCAAGAAGGCGCTGAGTATCCAGATAACCGGCAGTCAGAATCAGATTTCCGATGCTTGCTTTGAACAGATCAAAATCATCCGGCATATATTTTTTAAAAAGATTAAGATAATGTCGGATAATTTTTCTCATTGGATCAGGAATCTTTGCAACAAGAGGATGTTTGCCGCTTATCATCCGATCCAGTTCATGAGCCAGTACATCTCTTTCACCGTATTTTGGAAAACGGTGTGCAAAGAGTTTGAATATCTCAGGATTACCGTGCAGGCTGCGATCCGCCAATGCCAGAAGCCGGTTGCGTATATCCCCGATAGCAGGCATTTTAAAAGCATCCCGGAGTTTTGCAGAGCTTCCCCCTGAATCAAACGGCGTGATAATATGAATAGAATTATGGGAATACTGAATCAGTTCAAGGGATACGTTTCTTAAAGCAGTCCCTCCGCTGAAAAAGAGAATTTTCGGACCTAAATCAGGCGAGCGTCTGTAAAGCTCCAGTTTAACAGGATCCGGAATTTTAAGAGTTTGTGTTATTTGAATTATCATGTAAATTTTTTTCACGCAAAGGACGCAAAGTTTCCGCAAAGTCCGCAATCTTTTATCTCTGCGATCTTTGCGGAGACTTTGCGCTCTTTGCGTGAACTCCTAATTCTCAATTTCTAATTCTCTTATACATTTTTCCGCAGCTTTTTCAAAATCTATTCCGCCGGTAATCTCCCACACCTTGCAGAGGGAAAGATGGGCAATATAATTATCCTCTGTCGGCTCAGGCATTTGGCATTTGTCATAAGGAGTAAAAAAGAGTCCTGTTGATTTCATAAACGCCGGAAGAAGATCTCTTCTCTCATTCAAATCAACCAGTCTGATATTTGTTGTATCTCCGTTATTCTTTTTCCAGTTCAGAATTACAAGCCCGTGCATCTGTGAATCAAGGATAAACCGATTCGCTCCAAAACACTGATCAATCGGTGCATCATATTTATGCTCCAATTGCCATAATTCTTCTTCCGGAAGTCTGGAAAATTTTTTCTGCTCTTCATTTGTCATAATACCAATCAGATTAGGATTATTTAATACAGTCCCCGGGTTGATTCTAGGAAGTTTTGCCACGCCATACATAAAAAGATTTTCCGATCTCTTTTCAATCATAAGCCTGTCATTGCTTACAAATACTGCTCCGTGATTCATAAGATGCAGCGCCAATGTAGATTTCCCTGCTCCTGAAAAACCTGCCAATGCCAAGCCTTTGCCGTTGTATATCACTCCTGCCGCGTGTCCAAGCATCCCGCCCTGACAGAGTTTCCATTCAATGTAACGGTTATTGATAAAATTGACAATCTGATTCATATTTTTCAGACATGGGCCCGCGGCTACATGATCGCTGCCGCCAAAGATAAAGATCATATCTGTCAGCCGTTTTTTTACCACACGGTAAGGCGGAACATCAACATATTCTTCTTTTATTTTGGTTTTTCCGGGATCCGGCGGTTTGACAGTAAATGTAACCGGCAATGACGGGGATTGCGCTTCATGAACGCTGATCCGAATATCAGGCTCATCCGGTGCTGTATTTATAAAAGGCTTGAAATATTCTGATAAATTTTCAGTAACCGCTTTTTCATTAGCTCCTACGGATATTCCGCAACCGCCGAAAATAAGATGAATATAATGTTTAACCGGATAGTTATCCTGAATCTTGCTGATAATATTTTTCACGTTTTTCACTTTATAATTTATTAAGAACATAATCCAAATAAAGATTTGCCGCATCCATTTCACTGGCGATCTGAATCCCCCGAAACCCACCGAATGCAGAGACTTCAAAGATAAATGCCCCTTCATCGGTTTCAGCAACATCCACACAGGTGAAATCAAGTCCGAAAAGATCCTGTGCTTTTTTTGCCATTGCAATCACTTCTTTGGACGGAGCATAAGGTTTATATTTTCCGCCGTTATGTGTGGTTGTGTTCCATGATGTTTCCGAGCCGCATCTTGCATAAGTGGTAAGATATTCTCCGCCAAGAAAGACAATCCCCAGATCTTTGCTCCCCTGAAGATTGATTTTCTTTTGGACATACATGATAGAATTGCTCTCTTTAAAAGATTCTATCTCTTCTTTGGCATAATATCCGGCTTTTATGAGCATCATTCCCCGCGCCTTTGAAGTGTAGAGCGGTTTGAATACTGCTTCGCCGTAAAAATTGACTGTTTTTAATGCAATATCAATATCTTCTGTGATAGTTGTCTGCGGCATGGGAATATTGGCATTCTGAAGCGTAACCGTGCAACTGAGTCTGTCTAATACGCGCATAATTTTGAACGGAGAAGAGAACATCTTCAGTCCTCTTTCATGTAAAAACCTGAGCAGTTCCAATCTGTCTAAAAGATCAGGCGAATAGCGTGAACCGACTTTTTTTATGATCAAAGCGTCCAATTTTGTAATATCTGTATCTTCATACCATATTTTTCCGGCTGAAAGATCAACACAGACTTTTTTCATGTTTATAAGAAGCCGGTATCCTGTCTTTTTAAAGACCGCATCAGCAAGACCCTCTGATGACCATCCGCCCGGTATCCCAACCACTCCGATTTTTATCATTTATCTGCCCTCCTCTGAATATAATAACCTAACCCCCCTGCCCCCTTCCCTGAAGGGAAGGGGGAAAGCGGAGTAAAATCTCCCCTTCCCTTCAGGGAAGGGGTCGGGGGTTAGGTCTTTGTCTCAATAAAAAAGTATCTCACGGGGAATCTTAAAGCTCTCCCATGATTCTCCTTTATGCTCTGTGATTCTTTCCATAATAAAATGGGATCTTAAAACCATCTCTTTTGCAAAAATGTAATTCAGTTCAAACCGGCTTGATGTATAATAGGATCTCGCCAATGCCAAAGCCATACGAATCTCAAATGTAGGATCATTATTCTCTTTGGCAAAAAGGGAAAAGAGATCAAAAAAATGCCCGATAATCTGATTAAGGCGATCCCTCAGCTTTGTATCAAAAACCGGAAGTCTGAAATTTGATATAAGAAAAACAGAAGCATCCTGAATATAATCAGCATCTTTTGATCTGTACAGATCAATATAATTTATCTTCTGCTCTTCATGATTATATACAATATTATTGACGTTGAAATCACCGTGAATAAATATGGTAAAGGGGGCAGGCACGCTCTTTTCTATTTCATGGCATGTTTTTATAAGCTCATCTGATGAAAAGATATTCACGTTATCAATATATTTTTTCCGTCTGTTAAAAGCAGGATGAACCCGGCATATATCTTCAAACCGTGATTGCAGTTGCTTCATATAATCAGTTTGAAATACACTTTTTTTTTTGGTTGTCTCCCATATATCGCTCATAGTCTGTTCAAAGATAAAGATTGCATTATGGAGAATATCATCACTCGCTGTCAGAATCACCTGATCAAATGTGCATCCGGGTAAAAATTCAATTAAAAGAGAGGCATTGTTCTGACTTTCATGATAACCGAATATCTTAGGGGCAAGTCCGGGAAATATTTCATCCCAACGTGCTATATTCTCTTTTTCTTTCAGGATCTTCTTTAAAATACCCTCTTTGAATATCCCTTCACTCTTGGCACCGGAGAGTTTTTTGCTGCCTACTTTGCCGATTCTGCATCCTGAGCGTGATCCCCATATAGATGTAAAATCAATATCTGAAAAAGAACCTTTAAAACCTGATTCTGACAATGTTTTTTCCAATGCTTCAAACTGCTGAATCTTGATTCTTTCACCGACAATAACAAAGATCAGAGCCTCTCCGATATTCAGCAGAGAATCCCCGATTCTCTCTAAATAACGGAAAATAAAAATAACTGTTATAAGATTTGCAATATCCTTACCTTCACGCAGTTCAGCCATCACCTGATCAAAATTTAATTTGTACATTCTGTCAAGATTATATTCTGATCGGCAAATCTCCAATGCACCGGAAAGGTTTTTTTTCTCAAATACTGATGAAATAGCGGATAATCCTTTCTGAATTTCAGAGAACATCTCTTTGTAATTGTATTTGTGGATAAAGGTCTGTTCGGAAAGATAATGAAGCTGTCTTGCAATATTTACACAGTAATCAGCAATCCGCTCCAGATTCACACATATAATATGAATAGCCCGGATAATATTTATCTCTTTTTCATCTGTATATTCGGAACCGTGAATCCTTGAAAAACAGTAATTCTCAACAGTTGTTTTCAGATTATCAATGTAATCATCTTTTGAAGCAATCTTTTCAAGTAAATCTTCATTAAAAGCATGAAGAAGACCATAAGTCAGCTTGACCTGATTTTCTGCCTCAATTATGATGAATTTAAAATTCTTTATAATAGTATCAATCATATTTTATCAGGATGTAATCAGTATTTTATCTTTTCCTTCTCTTTTTTTTAAATCTTTCCATGAAATCTTCATGGAGAATTTACTTTTATCATCTTTTTTTCTGACTTTGACATTAAACTGTAGCAGATTATTCGGATATAACTCAACTTTTTCATCATCAGAATTAAACATGATTTTACCCTTTTCAAAACCTTCAATCAAAGCCTGAAGATATCTGATAATCGTCTGATTATCCTGTAAAGAATCATATTCAAACTGTTCATTTGCTGCCATATTTAATCTCTCTTTTTAAAACCATTAGGGTTTATTTATTTTATTTTGCAATCTGTAGGGCGGACTAAGCGCAGCGTGTCCGCCTTTTTATTACAAATTTTTACAGAAATTACGCCGGCGTGTACTTAGATTACGGCGGACACGCTGCGCTTAGTCCGCCCTACAAATTTTTACTGTAGTGGCGAATAATTATTCGCCCCTACACAAATCCACAAAAAAGATTGAAGATCCTTTATTTTATTTTGCAAGTCTTTCTCTGTATTCTTCTATTACTCTTTTTTTATCAACATTCCCAAGAATAAGTGTTTTCTGAATCTCTAAATCATCCCATGCAGGCTGAACCCCTATTTCACGACCTGTCTTTTCCATTTCCTGCTCTTTCGGATCTCTGGTCTTTTCACCTACATGAGTATCATCACCCATAAAGATAAGCAGTCTTTTTTCAGAATTGCTTAACAGACTGTTTTTTCTGTTCAAAACTGAAATCAGAAAATCTGTATATCGTTGGGACTGGGGATTCCAGACTTCATAACCGTCAACATCATATTCAGCCAGAAGAATGGGCCAGAACTGCTCAGGGTGAGGAATAACAACACATCCTCCCAAATGTCTTGCCTCTTCTATGATTTCAGATGTTCTGTAAAAATATTTAAGCGGAAAATGTGCTTTAACAGTCCGTTTGACTGCTGTTAAAAATATCTGGGACCTGTCAATGAGCGAATCTCCGTATTCAGGTTCTCAGGCAGTCAAAAAAATTCCTGAGAACCTTGTTTTTGACAGATTCAGGATGAATAAGAGATAAATGTTTATCCAGAAGAATCTGTATTTTTTTAACATAAATCTGAACAAAGCCAATTAAAGCATCATTTGCTCCGGTCTCTCCGGCAGCAAGATCAATCCGATCTTCTATTGGTGTAACAATTGTCTCAATAAAACTGTATAATTGAGATGAACGGTATTTAAAAGTATGTGCCAGCATCTCTTTTAAAACACCCGCTTTTTTTTCGATTCTGTCAGATTCAAAATGAAGCAGCAGTTGAACTTTCTGGTTAAATCCCCGTGAATAACAGTCAACTTCAACTCCTGAATATCCTTTGTAATCAGTAATAACATTATGCTGAGTAGGAATAATCAGTTCATCTTTTTTATTTGGAAACGTGGCATTGATACGTTGTGTAATCAATTCCATAGGAACAAATTCAGGGTGCCAGTGAACTGCGAGAACTGTATCCTCTTTCGGATAAACCTGCGGCGGCGTTATTACCTGAGATATTTGCCGATCATCAAGATGGGTGGATACCACTTTGAAGAAATATTTTTCATCTGATTCAGTTATCTCTTCAGGTACTTTTTTCGGTACAACAGAGATACATTCCATCCTTTTTTTTGGCTTTGATACTGCTTCCATTTATATATCTTTCAGTCTGTTAAAATGAATTCCTAATTCAGTTTTATTTGTATTTGTTGTGGCACACTGTTTTGATCTGGTTTAATTCATAACACTTTGCTTTACAGGAATCGAGATCACGTTTTTCAAATGCCTCTTTTAATTCATTGCATGCCCTTTCATAGTCTGCATAATCTTCTCCGTCTTTGGGATAGGTGATCATAAGTTCTGAATCATAAAGAAATGATTTCATAATCTCTTCAGACGGGAAACTATCCTTTGTCAGACTATGAGATATTTCTTTAAAAGATTTTTTCATCCGCTTTTTTACATCTTTACAAGAAGGTTTTTTCTTGATATTGCCGTCTGTTACAAATATTTTTCCGATCTTCTCAGATTTATCTTTGCATTTTATTTTCATCTTTAAAGAGAAAATATCTTTTTCTTCTTTTTTGGCTTCTATTTTTATCTTCTTTAAGCCGCTTATATCATCTTTCGGCAATACCTTATTCTGAAATTCTTTGCCTTCAATACAGTCTGCTATTTCTCTGAAAAAATCAGATGTCTGCTGCGCAGTCATTTTTATCTGAATCTCTATCTCTCTGTTATCCATTTTCAATCACTCACTTTCTGTTAACCCAAGTTGCGACCTGTTGAAAAAATAGTCTCCCCGGCTCGGTTCGGACTTCGGCGTGAGACTTCGGCGTGAGCTCAGCCGAACGCTAGCCGAACGCTAGCCGAACGATTGACAAATCCGAACCCCTGCCGGATTTGTCAATCCGGCAGGAGCATAGGTGGCAACTTGGGTTTCTGTTATTGTTTTCCATAAAAAAAATACAGTATATCATCCCTTTGTTAGATTTGTATTAGATTTGTGTAAAAAAACAGTTAATATTTCAAGGAGTGTAAAAATTTTACCGATTAAAAAAGAAGCTGAGTTTCTTTAAAAAACTCAGCTTCTTAAACATAAGAAACATATTATTTGATAATCATCTTTATTGAAGGCTTATCTTCATATCGCACTCTGTACATCTTTATCTTGACCTTGATAAATTCCCCTTTAAGATTCTGAAACTTTATATCCTTTATCTTCTCCTGATCCCCTTTTATCAAAGCATCATCTATTTTTTCTTTCAGCTTTACGGCGTCATTCTTATGCTGAAAAAAATCAAAGATTCTGCGACCTATAATCGCTGCATAATGCGGTAATCTGAGGAATTCGGCTGACGCCTTGTTCACATATCTGACAGTATAAGCCGCATCAATCAGTATGATATTCTCTCCGTCATTAACACTTCTGAATATCTCATAATTTGTAGTATATTGTTTTTCACGATCTTCAAGAAGCGTCTTCATGTCAACCAGCTCTTCTGTTAATTCATTTTTTTCTTCCTCTATACCTGCATACAGTTCTTTTAACTGCATATATTCATTTTTCAGAGTTTCATGATTTGTTTTCAGAGATTCAAGCATCTCTGTCAGTTCTTCATTTGTTTTTTCCATATAATTATCCATTTTTTCCTCTATAGTTGTTTATAATATAAATATTATAATCTCATTTTTTTCTTGACATTCCATATTTTCAATATTATAAACTGTACAGTTTTTGTACAGATAATATTTAAATTCTGAACAAAAATGGAGATAAATCATAACAAATTGGTTCAGTATTAAATTTCCTTCAAAAAACCAATCTACTATCACTTTGTTAGATTCATATTAGATTTATGTAAAAATTTGGTTAATATTCAAAGAAATACTAAAATTATTAATGATATGAGCATATTTAAAAAAGAAATTGAAACAAAAAGAGTAATATTCAATGTACGCCTTGATTTGGCTGAACAATTAGAGAGGGCAAAAGAAGATGCAAAGGGTTTCGGCAAAAAACTGGATGTGGATACTTTTATAAATAAAGCTCTTGAGAAATTTCTGAAAAAGGCTGAAAAAGGGATTGCTGAAATAAAGAAAAAAAAGGAAAAAAACAGCAAAAACGATAAAAGAGAAAACAACAACAAGGAGGAATCAAAAAATGAGTGAAATCAAAGTAAAGAAAAGTATGAGCGTAGATGAAGTCTGCACAGTTCTTGATGATCTGGTAAAGAGTATCAGGGCAGGCAAAGTCTGCATTGAAAGTGATGAAGAATTTATCACTCTGAACCCGGCTGAAAAAATCAATCTTGAAATTGAAGCTGAAATGAAAAAGGATAAACAGAAAATGACTATTGAATTGAACTGGCGAAGATTTGTTCTTCAGGAGCAGAAGCCTGTCAGTATGTTTAAAATTTCAAGTCAGGAGCCTGTAGTTGAAGATGCTGAAACGGCTCAGGCTGCTTAAACTTTCAAGAACCGGGTTTTTTCAAAAAGCCCGGTATTTTTAGTCACTCACCCTTCCAAATAAAAATCTGACAAACTTCTAATCTTCTCCTCATAATTCACTGTTATCATCTTTTTCTAAATATCTACAGCGGGACACGCAAACCTGTCATGACAGATAATAGACTGAATTTTTTAATTCAATCTTATATTTGTTTCAAAAAGGAGTAAATAATGGCATCTTTAAATGATAACTGGAATTCCAGATTGTTTGTGATTGATTTTGCATTTCAGCCGATTGTGAATATTCATACCGGCATGTCCTACGGATACGAGGCACTGCTGCGGAATTATGATAAAGCAGGGTTTAATTCAGTCAGTGCTTTTTTTAATCAGGCGTATCAGGACAAAGTATTTACCCATGTAAATGGAATAATAGAGAAAAAAGCAGTTGAAAAATTTGCAGCATTAGTAAAACATAATCAGGCAAACCTTTTTTTAAATCTGGATAAACGGATTCTGGATGGTGAATATTATCAGAGCGGAATTACAGAGAATATTCTTAAAGAGTATAATCTTTCCAATAATATACTCTGCCTTGAAATATCTGAAAAAAATGAATCATTGAATCCTGACAAGATAAAGAATATTGTAAAAAACTGTCGGGATAAGGGAATCAAAATTGCCATAGACAATTTCGGCATCGGTTATTCCGGGCATGAGATTATCTACTATATAGAGCCGGATTTTATTAAAATTGATCAGTTTTTTATCCGGGGAATTGAGCAGGATTCAAAAAAAAGACTCTTTGCATCAGGTATGACAGATTCTTGCACATCATCTTGGAATCATTGTTATTGCAGTCGGCGTAGAGAGAAAAGAGGAATATCAGGTCTGTCGGGATATTGGGTGCGATATGATTCAGGGACATCTGATTCAGGCACCTGAAATAAAATGCAACTGGATTAAAAGTCAGTATAAACATATTCATTTTATGAGTCAGAAAGATCAGAAAAAAGATTATAATGAAGATCATTCACTTGTCAGCACAAAGATAGAGAAACTTGAGCCTGTTCTTAATAATGCGGATATATCAGAAGTATTCAGAAGGTTTAAAGAGAATAAAGATGCCATCTTTTATCCGGTAATCAATCAGAGAGAGGAACCTGTCGGTATCATAAGGGAAAAGAGCTTCAAAGATTATGCTTATTCACGATACGGGAATGAACTGCTTAAAAATCCGTCATTCGGAAGAAATATTGACAGATTTATCACTAAATTTCCGATGGCTGAAATTAATATGCCTGCTGAAAAGATTCTGGAAATATATGCCCACAATGAGAATATCGAAGGAATCCTGATGACAGATAAAATGAAATATGCCGGTTTTTTGAGTGCATCTTCGCTTCTGAATATTCTGAATGAAAAGAACCTTGCATCAGCAAGAGATCAGAATCCGTTAAGCAAACTTCCGGGTAATACTCTGGTTTATGAGTATGTATCTGAATCGGTCAGAAATATAAGAGACAACTATATATTTGTATATTTTGACTTTGATAATTTCAAACCTTATAATGACAAATATGGATTCCGTCATGGTGACCGGGTGATTCTTCTTTTTGCAGAACTGCTGAAAAAACTTGTCAGGTCACGGAACCGCTTTGCAGGTCATATCGGCGGAGATGATTTTTTTCTTGGAATACATCAGGAATCTACGGATAAAGTTTATCCTGAAATATTGGAAGTTATAAGGCAGTTTAACAGGGATGTGGAGAGTTTTTATGACGCGGCATCAATTAAAAAAGGATATATTATTGCATGGGGTTCTGAAGGAAAAATGAACACTGTTCCGCTGCTCACTGTCAGTGCGGTAATACTTAAACTCCCTGATAACCGCCCCCGCATTTATTCCACCGGCGAAATTGCCGCTCTGGTTGAAAAACTTAAACATGAAGCAAAAAAGAGCCTGAATAAAGTCAGTTGCATCAATATATCTGATATGAAAAAAGATTTCAATTCTTCAGTTATCTTTTCAAAAGAGGGTGAAACATGCGGGATTCTGAAAATTCATGAGAACTGCGGGGTTGTGAACACTCCGCAGTATTTAAGAAGCTAAGTTTCTTAAATAAACTTAGTTTCAGCAGATCGAAAAGATTTGGAAAAAGCCTTTCTGACAGATAGGTGGAAGATTGGCAAATCCGAACCGCTCCCGCCGGATTTGCCAATCCGGCGGGAGCGGTTTCGATCTACTGAGTTTCTTTTAAAATCGGAAGTCTTATAAATAAAAAGACCTGCGGGGTTTTTAAAACCCCGCAGGTCTTTTTTTATTCTGACAAAAGATTAATCTGTTTCTAATAAAAACCTAACAATAATCTGAAATAAGAAGAAAGATTTAAGCGAAATGTCGGGTTACGCTGACGCTAACCCGACCTAATCAGTAGATCGAAAAGATTTGGAAAAAGCCTTTCTGACAGCCCGGTGGAAGATTGGCAAATCCGAACCGGAACCGCCGGATTTGGCAATCCCGCCGGGAGCGTTTTCGATCTACTGAGTTTTTTTAAAATCGGAAGTCTTATAAATAAAAAGACCTGCGGGGTTTTAAAAACCCCGCAGGTCTTTTTTTATTCTGACAAAAGATTAATCTGTTTCTAATAAAAACCTAACAATAATCTGAAATAAGAAGAAAAATTTAAGCGAAATGTCGGGTTACGCTGACAGCTAACCCGACCTAATCAGTAGATCGAAAAGATTTGGAAAAAGCCTTTCTGACAGCCCGGTGGAAGATTGGCAAATCCGAACCGGAACCGCCGGATTTGGCAATCCGGCGGGAGCGTTTTCGATCTACCGACAATTAAAAAGGATAAAAAATTTTGTGGAATTTTACAAAGAGATAGAAGAAATACTGGAAGAAAAAGAAGAGAATTCTATAGAGGATTTTTATAAAAAATGGCTTAATATCAGGGAACAGGCAATCAATATCTCTGCAAAAGAGTTTCCGGCTCATAAAATAATCTCTGATTTTATAAATAAAAATACAGTATTTATCGCGTCTGTCATGGATGATTACCTGAAATCAAAACAGATTTTACCATCCTATAACTGTTAAAATCATAAAAGGAATATAAATGAAATACCGTTTTTTTTCATCAGTAAAAGTAATCTGGAGAGAATGCGGACTTGTAAACAAATTCTTTCTGATGGCAACAATTACAGTAATTATGGTTCTATTTCTCTTTGCATCTTCCAATATCGGATTTGTGAAGATGAGAAAAAATAATGAAAATATCCGTATCTTCAATCATATAAATCAGAATTTACTGGAAGCGGTTATTGAAGAGAAGATTTTTCTTAAAGATCATAATATTATATCACTGGAAAATGCTCTGGGATATGTACGCAGGGCAATTCGTGAATCTGAAAATCTCACAACTTATTCATATCTTGAATCTTCAGATATTGACATCTTAAAAGGATCTCTGAAAAAGTATGAAAATTCTCTGATAAAATTATCAGAACCGATTTTATCTTTTGATGCAAAAGAGAGAGAAATTTTTCAGTTTATAAATCAGTTTCATCTGCAAACCTATAAGATTATTGAAGTTATCAACGGATATGATTCTTTTTGCCAACTGGAAAATAAAAAACCGGATATTCATCTGTTAAAACTCCGTGATGTTGCAAGGGATTCGGTCATTGCCGTAAATCAGATATTTTCTGTGCTGAAAACTCAGCTTTTTAACAAAGAGGATGCAACTGCGTTTCAGAAAGAGAATATTATTGCATTAAAGATGCTTCAGGATCAGGTTCAATATTCTGTTACTATCAGAAATTATACAGAATTTCTTAAAGACGCTCCTGCATGTTCAGATTATATTGCTCTGATTGACAAGAATTTCAATTATCTGAAAAAATCTTCGGCTGATATTTATCAGATTTGGGAAAAGAAATGCCAAGTTCAGAAAGAGCTTGGTTTTATCCGAAGGGATGTACTTAATATCAGTGAAAAAATACTTGTTGCAGGTGCCGAAGCCAACGAATATCTGAGCAGTAAGGTTGTCAAGGGTAATATTATTGTATTTTCAGCCATATTATTCACCCTGATTATAGGAAATCTGCTTATCGGAGGTTCTATTATCAGACCTGTGAACCGTATTATTGAGCCGTTAAGTGATGGCTCCGTTCAGGTTGCATTTGCTTCCGAATATATGACATCTGCCAGCCTGTCATTGGCTCAGGGGGTTTCCAAACAGGCGGCGTTTTTACAGTCAACATCTTCAGCTTTGGATATGATGGCGATGACCGCAAAAGAGAATGCAGATCGCGCAATTCAGGCAAATGAACTTATGAAAGAGGCTGAAAAGGTTGTAAATCAGGCAAAAAAATTCATGGGAGAGCTTATTATCTCTATGGATGAGATTTCCAACACAAGTGCAGAGACTCAGAAGATTGTCAGGGAGATTGATAAAATCGCTTTTCAGACAGATTTGCTGGCGTTAAATGCCGCCATAGAATCTGCAAGAGCGGGTGAAGCCGGAAAAGGTTTTGCTGTTGTTGCTGATGAAGTAAAAGCACTTGCCATGCGATCTTCAGAAGCGGCAAGAAATACAGCAAAATTGATAAAATCTTCTATCAGGAAGATTCAAAAAGGTTCGGAATCCCTTGACAGGACAAGTACTGTTTTTTCTGAAATAACAAAGAGCGCTGTAAAGACAGGTCTTATTGTCCGTGAGATTATGACTGCTTCACAGCAGCAGAGTCAGAGAATTGATCAGATAAATCTCTCTATGATGGAACTGAATGATGTTACTCAGGAGACAACAGCAAGTTCAGAAGAATTTGCAACACTTTCAGAGGAGATGAATGCTCAGGCAGTTTATATGAAAGGATTTGTAAATGATCTGATTACGGTTGCCGGGAGAAGCAGAAGGACTGAAAAAGCTCTTATTTCCGAGAAAAAGAGTCTTCTGTCAGATAAAAGTAAAAACCGAAAGAAAAGAGTCTGATTTGCCTGTATCGGAAACTGAAAGAAAAATATATAAATTTATACCAAATATGTCTGAACTCGTTCCAGCACTCAGGGATAGGAATGAGTTGAAAGGAATCTGAATCATGCTTAAAAAGATTATTAAATTTTCATGTGCCGCTTTTTTTCTGATAGCTCTTCCCCTTTCTGTATGGGGAGAAGAGGATAAATTTCCTTCAGAGATTCGTATAGGATTGGCACCCACAATGGGGAGAGATGTTGTAAAACAGTTTCAGCCGCTGATTGATCATCTGAAAAAGAGTCTCAAAACAGAAGTGAAAGCATACAGCGCAGATGATTATGCAGGAATAATTAAGGCAATCACATATAAACAGGTTGATTTTGCCCGTCTTGGTCCCAAAAGCTATATTGAAGCAAAAGAGATGTCGGATGTTGATATTCTTGTATGTGAAGTCAATGAAGACGGGGAAGCAGGATATTACGGAGCAGTTGTTTCAAAAAAAGGATCAGGCATAGATACGATTGAGCAGACAAAAGGGCGGATATTTGCATTTACGGATCCTAATTCCACATCAGGTTATCTTATTCCGAGCGTTCTTTTTGCCCGTGATTTTAAAATAGATGATCTGAAAATCTATTTTAAAGAGATCAGATTTTCAGGCTCTCACCGGGCGTCACTGCTGGCAATAAAAGATGGTACCGTTGATGTTGCCGCAATCAGTACAACCCAGATTTACCGTCTTGAAAATGAGGGGATAGGCTCAAGAGATGATTTTAATATTCTCTGGAAATCTGAGCTTATTCCAAGCGATCCTATATGTGCCAGAAAAGATCTGCCGGAAAATCTGAAAAAAGCATTTCTTAACGCCATATTAAGTTTCAATGAGGATAAAAAGGGACTGAAAAAAATGCAGTTGGGGGGCTATCAGATAGCTTATGACAAGACTTATGATGTTATCCGTGAACTGGATCGACTGAAAAAATAATCAAAAGTTCGTAGTACCGCCTTTAGGCGGTCTTACGTGCTGGAGAGGTTTCAAATGAACCAGCCTAAATGCGGTACTACAAACCTTAACAGCTTTAATAAGATTTAATATATTTAAGGAGGTAAATTTTTATGTTTCCCAAAGCGTTATCTGATAATAAAAATATGGGTTATAAGATATGGAACGATCTTATATCTTATGCAGAGGTCTATGATACATGGCTTATGAGCATGGATGCTCTTGTAAATGAGAATTTTGAATTCGGCAAAAAAGTTGTCAGGGGAGAAAATCCCGAGCCGGAGAGATTTCTGCAATCTTCAAGAGATGCTTATAATAATGTAATGAGCAGCATAATTATGTACATGGAAAATATTCATCCTGAAGTAACAGAGGAATATAAGAACAGAGATATTTCCAATATATCTTCAGGTTTTTTGAAAAACTGGATTTCATTCTCTTCCGAAGCATGTAACCGGATAATTGACGGATACAGTAATTTCAGCAATTATTTTATAGGATTATCCCCGCAAAATACCCCAAGACTGATCAAATATGAGGATGCAGTTGACAACACAACTGTATGGATAAAGAAAAACAATAAAATTGCCGCATATTGGCTGAAAGTAAATCTGAAGATGCACAGGGAAGAGACTAAGTTTGTTATAAATATGTATGATCTGATACAGGAGATGTCTGAAAAAGATGATTCAATAGAAACATTTTATAAAAAATGGTTTAAAGTGTATGAAGATACAAGAATCTCTCTTATCAAAGATTCTCACCGCTATATAGTTATTTCTGAATTTCTTGATAAAAAGAGAAAAAAGAGGCACCATTGCAAAATGACGCTGAATCAGAGCAGCAATCAGAGCAGCAATCAGAGACCAAAGCCGCTTAATATTCTGATAAAGATGTGGTGGTTAGGATTTGTCAAAGCAGAGACCTGCGGGGTTTTAAAAACCCCGCAGGTCTTTACCGTCATAATTAAATTGACAGCGTGCTAAGTTTTATCTGCAAGGCAGAGCCTCGTAACGAGTTTCAAAAATGCCGGAGTGCAAAAATAAAATTTTTGCACTCCTCCGGAAAGTTAATCTTCTACCGAGCATATGATAAAATAATATGGAAAACAAAATCTTTGTTCTTGATACCAACGTCATTCTTCATGACAGCTCCTGTATTTATCAGTTTCAGGAGCATGATATAGTCATCCCGATAACAGTTTTGGAAGAGCTTGATCAGTTTAAAAAAGGGAGCGAAACTCTGAATTATCATGTGCGCAGGTTTGTCCGGGAACTGGATTCACTCAGCGGCGCCGGACTATTTAACGGCGGAGTTAAAATCGGCCCGTATCTCGGAAGAATCAGCATCAGGCTTGAGCAGGAGTTTCATGAAGATTTACTGCTCAGTTTTAACAGCCAGAGACCTGATCATCATATTCTGAATATTGCATACCGTCTTTCCAAAGAATACCCGTTAAAACAGGTGATTCTGGTAACAAAAGATGTTAATCTGAGGATGAAAGCAAAATCCGCGGGGCTGATGTCTCAGGATTATAAAAAAGATCATGTCAAAGATATTTCAGCACTTTATACCGGATCCCGAATAGAAGAGAACCTCCCTGAATCATTTCTTGAGCAGATGTACCAGCCGCCTTTTGAAACGGACCTCTCTGATTTACCGTTCAGCAATAATCCGCCTATTCCGAATGAATTTATGATCCTGAGAAACGGAAAGAGATCCGCTCTCGGAATCTTTGATCCGTTTATTAATAAAATCAGGCGTATTGAAAAAAACTGCATATACGGGATTACTCCGAGAAATGCGGAGCAGACTTTTGCTTTGGATGCTCTGACAAATACAGATATTCATCTGGTAACAATCTCAGGCAAAGCAGGGACAGGCAAAACACTCCTTGCTTTAACAGCCGCTCTTGAAAAAAGAAGATATTACCGCCAGATATTTATTGCCCGTCCGGTTGTCCCGCTGAGTAACAGGGACATCGGTTACCTTCCCGGAGATATAAAATCAAAGCTGGATCCTTATATGCAGCCTTTATATGATAATCTCGGAGTTATACAGAACCAGTTTCAGGAGTCAGACGGCAAAGATTGCAGAATCAGAGAATTTCTTGATGAAGAGAAATTAGTTGTTGCACCTCTTGCTTATATACGGGGGCGCAGCCTTGTAAAAATCTATTTTATTGTTGATGAAGCTCAGAATCTTACCCCTCATGAAGTCAAGACAATCATCACCCGTGCAGGCGAAGGGACAAAAATTGTTTTTACCGGCGATATTTTTCAGATTGATCATCCTTATTTAGACAGCCGCTCCAACGGGCTGAGTTATCTTATTGAAAAGATGAAGGGGCAGAAGATATATGCCCATATCAACCTTGAAAAAGGGGAACGTTCTGAACTCTCTGAATTGGCAAGCAATCTGCTATAATAAAACCCTAAGTACACGAAACAGTAAATACGCTCCGTTTTTTTTGTGTCTTTGTGTCTTTGCGGCTTGGTGTTAAAAGACTCATAAAACACAAAGAAACAAAGACACGAAGCGTATTTACTGTTCCATGTACTTAGGGTTTATTTAGGAGTGCAAAAATAAAATTCTTGCACTCCTTTACAGATTTTTTTACACCCTTTCCGCAACTTTCCTCGCACCCTCCTGAGATTCTGCCCGCTCTTCCATGTCTGACGTCATTTTATCAAGCCGGGAAATATTCTGTTTGGCGGACTCCATCATTTTTGCTTCAATTTTAGATGCTTCATCCATTCTGTTCATCAGCAGATTATAAGATTTCGTGAGATCCTGAAGCCTGATCAGAGGACTGTTCACAATCTCGGCAGTCAATGCCGCGTTATCCATTGCAGACTCTGCTATATTGACCATGAGTTTGCCTAAATAATCCTGAGAAGAAGCCAGTGCTTCAGCAATTTTCCGCTCTTCCTGCTGGGCAATCATCAGAGCCAGACCGTTTTCCATTACAGGTCGCGTCAGTTGTGTCATTGAAAGAACAGCATCCCGAAGGTTCTCATGATTATCCATAGTTGTATTCATGGTTATGAAAAACTGGGAAAAAGCGTTTTCAGTTACTTTAATATTCTGAAGTCGGCGAAGGATTTTTGCCTCGGCTTTCTGAAGAGTCATCTGTTGAATCTGCTCTGTTATTTTAGGTTTAACTTCTTCAAATTTAGAGATAATAACCTGAAGCTGATAACCTCTGAGTTTGAGATAACTCTGTAATTGCTTTAGATTCTTGTAGCGTTCTTCAATCTCCAGAGAATTTTCCAGAAGTTTATCGGCACCGGCTTCAAGAGAATGGATAATTGCATCCACCTGAGTCTGAACCGACTCAAATTTTTTTGCAATATCTGAAAGCATTTTGCCGACACCCGGCACCCGGCTGAAAAGGCGGGTAAACCATCCTGCTGTCTGCTTTCTCTTTATCTGTTCAATTGCTGAATACGGGTTGATTTCATCCATAATATTGCGTAAATTCAGAAGATCATTCGGAATGTTTTTATCCTTGCCGCCTGCCATCTGATCTATAACACTGCCAAGGGAAGTACGCATCAGCTTAAATGTATCATTTGCTTTGGTCTGAATATCCTCACCAAGTATTGTCGCATCTCTGACTGCCGAACGATCATCCGGGCTGTTTAATATTCTGTCGGCAATGGCACCCGCTATTTTTTCTGCTTCAGCAATTTCAGCAGGTTCAATCCCTTTTGGCGGCGTCTTATCCTTCAGGAGAATTGTCGCTGTTTCAGGGGAATCCATATCCTGATCTTTTAAAGTAGAAATCTCATTCATGGTTGTTTTTTCTCCTTCTTTGCGGGATTAATAAAAAACTCAGTTAAATCTGTTTAACACGCTATTATTATTTCAAACCCAAGTTGCGACCTATTGAAAAACAGCATCCCCTCGGTGGAAGATTGACAAATCCGAACCGGCGTGCCGGATTTGTCATTCGGCACGGGCATAGGTCGCAACTTGGGTTATTTCAATGAATCGGCAATTTTTCTCATCATCTGCGGAGAAGGGAGCGGAATAACTGAGACAATCCTTTCCGGCAATCCGATTTCTTTAAGTATTCCCGGATCATTATTAACGCCCAAAACGCCGGAACGGAATCCGAATCTTTGCCATGCCAGCTCCTGAATTTCAGATGACTGCAAAGCGGTAAGCAATGTTTCCCCTTTTTTTGTCAATGAAATAAACGGATGCTCGCTCCATACTGTCGGTTCAGGAATCAGCACACGGGTCATTTTTCTGATATAATCCTGATTATTAGGATTAGCCTGATAAAACTCGATAATCAGATTTTCATACGCGGCTATCAGCGGAAATGCTCCCTGTCCCTGATTCAGATATTTTTCAAAAAGATAATTGGTAGAATTTTCCAGAAAACCCTGTTTTCTGAAGATATTAATAATTTTGGGGAGACTCTCAGTCAGAGAAGTCTCATCCGGCATATTGCCATCATTCAGAATAACCGCCATAAGACCCGCGACCAGAAAACCCGAGTTGCTCCGGGTAGGATCTGAAGAGTAAATATTCATCTGCCCGTTCTGTCTTTCCAGCCCTATGGATTTCCATGTTTTCCCCTCAGCGACCATCTGCAAATACCGTTTGGTATCAATCACAAAATAAAGGTTATCCCGTTTTTCAACAATCTTCTCTTTAATCAGAGCTTCAGTAATTTCGGGCCACGAATAAAAAATTATCGGCGTGTTAAAGATATTCTCCGATTTTTGCCCGAGCCGGGACGGCTCTCTTTAAAAATATTTTCTGCAAGTCTGCTTGAGGGCCAAATCCCGTCAATACCGGCTATATCAGCAGTGGCCATTTCAAGGCTCCCCATTGATGTTCCTTCAATGGCAATGTTAAATTTTTTCTGTAATATTTCCTTAAATTCAGGATCATTCAGAAGCCCCTTTTTTTCACTTCCGTAAAGGATACGGAGCGTTGAAATTTTTTCTCCGGGTCCGAATATAACAGCAACAGTAACAGCCCCCATGATCAGAATCAGACCGATAATCAGTTTAATTTTTTTCATATTTTTCCTTTGTTAAGTAACCATTCATAAATTTTTCAACGGCAAACCTGCGGGGTTTCTGAAACCCCGCAGGTCTTTATGAAGGAAAATTTATGAACGGTTACTTAAATGACTTAAAACTCAAAACTTAAAAAACTATTTCCCTATCTCCGCAACATTCATCATTTTTTTTAAGATACGCCCGACAGTTTTAAGTTCTACCACATCTTTTTCCAGATAGTTTTTAAACCCCTGCTCAAAGCCCTGTTCCAAAGAATTCAGCACCTCCATAATCTCACTGTCACTTCTGAGCATCTCTTTTCCTGTCCGGGATGACGATACCTTTGCATATTTTTCCATATAGGGAAGAATCCTGTCTATGTAGAGCAGAAAACGGCTTGCCCCGGAAAAAGCAGGGAGATTTTCATCAAAATTTTTAAAAATCCGGGTTCCCAAATCGCAAATCCTGTTAATCTGGTTGCGGATGTCAGTCTGATTTATGTTTTCAGCAATCTTTCTGATTTCAAGCAGTTTCTTTTTTCCTTCCAGAATCTTATCCGCCATGATCTCCTGAGTCATCCTGTTTGCCTCACGTTCAATCTGAAGCTCTGTCCAGAATGAACCTATCATAAAGAGACCCGCAAATATCGCAACAGTAATCAGGAGACTAATCCATAGGGGAATATGAAGAATAAAGACGCTTAAAAGCAGAATCCCTGCCGCAGCCGCACCTGACCAGATTTCATAGTGTTTAACAAACATTTATTCTGTCCTTGATTTTAATCATATAGGAATACAACTTTACCTTGTACTCTCCTAAGAATCTAATTCTCATTTCTCACTTCTCATTTCTCACTTCCTAATTATACCCCTTTGCCTGACGAAATGCTTTTATAAGCCCTTCTTTCCTGCCGTCAAAGACTCTGGCAGTTGAAAACTGTGCAAGTTCAGTAAGCTGTCTTTCATCTGCATCACCGAATGTTACTCCAAAGATCGGAGGAAAATCAAAACCGGCATTCATCTTCTGCCAGTGCATTTTCACATCATTAAGATTTCCGGCATTTGACATGCCGTCTGTCATCAAAATAACAGATAACAGATAATTATGAATGTTCTCACCGTGATTGCGAAAAATATCCAGAGCAGTTATCACAGGCAGATAAATATTTGTACCGCCATTGGCTTTAAGACTGTTGATATTGTCCATCAGTTTTTTTAATTCTTCAGGTCTGTTTCCTGCTATTTTCCAGCCATCTGAAATTTCATTGTTAAAAGTAATTACAGCAGTAATATCATCAGAAGATGTCTGCAACATATATTTACCTGAAAGCTCCTGATCTAAAAGAGCCTTCATTGCCTCTTTTAACCGGGCTAATCCATCACCCTGCATACTGCCGCTTACATCCAGAATATAAACTGTGTAGGAAGGCTTACGGAATGTTGTCTGATACAGGTTCATTGCTTCTCTGATAATATCAGCATGGGGCCAGGGAATCGGCGAAATAGAGCGTTTTAAGTCAATTCCCCACTCAGGATTATACACAGATTTATCTGCTTTGTCAGGATTCATACCGATTAAGCCGGTACGGAAACCCGTGCTGAATATCTTTTCCTGTACTGCTTCAGACAGCAGATAATCTTTTAATTTGACAAATATCTCTTTTTTATCTGCATTATCTGATTTATTGACAAAAGCAATAGTCGAATCCGCAATTGCCAGCCCATCTGCCGGATAAATCACATATAGCTGATCTTTACCCTGCTTTGCAAGCATCTGGTTTGTTGCAATCACCATAGCTTCATAATTGAACATAGCGTTTAATGTGTCATATCTTGAGATAAACATCTCATTCAGCCACCCTGAACTTCCGGAGCCTCTTTCCATACCTCCGAATATCTCTTTGATATTTGACTGCAATTCAGGATCCGCAAGATGCAATGATGTCAGCATATCCGGTTTACCGGCAAGGGCAAAGAGAAGTCCGATATATGCAGATGCCCCTGAATTTGACTGAGTTGCAGATGTCATGGCAAATTTCAGTTTTTTCCGGCGGACAGCAATTAAAATATCAGAAACAGTTACATCCTTATTTGTCCACCCAAGTTCCTGCGCAAGATGCTTTTTAACACCCAGCACAACCGGAGATCGCATCACTGATGCTTCATCGCTGACTCTGTGCAGATCTCTGTCCCCCATCCTGATCCAGATGGAATTTGCCGCAAGAATAGCATCATAAGGGAATTCCGCCTGCTGCAAATCAAGCATCATGTCAACAGAGCCTTTGTAAATCATGTTGACCGTGCAGTTGTTTTTACGTGCAAATTCCTGAATAAACGGTTCAATTGCTTCACTTTCAGAACCTGCGGCAATATTCAGAGTCTTTTCTTTTGCGTCTTCGGATTTACAGCCCGTCAGGGACAATACCACTCCTAAAACAAGCAATAACCTGAATATAAAAGAATTTTTATTCATATTCCTCCTTTGATTTATATAAAATAAAATACTTTTTTTATGATAAATATAATTTGTTAGATTTTTATTAGCAAGGTAAAAAAAGCTGAAAACTTTCCAAATTTTTTGAACTTATTAACTCACCTTACGCAACCTGACCCCCCTGCCCCCCCTTCCCTGAAGGGAAGGGGGAAAAGAAAGAAGAACTCCCCTTCCCTTCAGGGAAGGGGCTGGGGGTTAGGTTATGCGTAAGGTGAGTTATTAATCAGATTTTCATAAAATCCTAACAATAATCTAACATTATTATAATAATATATAGTTTATACAGCATTTGGTTAATTTTATTCTGACAAATGATACCAATTAAAAATCATGAATTTATGGATTTTAACAGAATAAGAAACTTAATTTCTTATCTGTCTCTATTTAAACCCTAATGGTTTTATCCCGGAGGAATAATGTTTGAAAAAAAGCGTATTCTCTTTATCTGTCAGCATAACAGCGGTCGGAGTCAGATTGCCGAAGCTTACTTAAAGAGAATGCTCGGTGAAGATTTTATTGTTGAAAGTGCGGGATTTGAACCGGCAAAAGAGATAAATCCGCTTGTTTTGCAGGTTATGAAAGAGAAAGGATTTGATCTTTCAGATAAAAAACCTCAAAGTGTTTTTGAGCTTTTTAAGCAGGGAAAATTATACGATTATGTCATAACCGTATGCGACAAAGGTGAAGAAAAATGCCCTGTTTTTCCGGGAATTACAAAAAGATGGCATGTCCCTTTCCCGGATCCGGCTGAAGCAGAAGGATCAGCAGAAGAGAAGCTGGAATCTGTCCGGAAAATCAGGGATATGATAAAAGATTGGATTGCTTCTCAACAAACTAAGTTTATTAAAGAAACTTAGTTTGTTATATAATGACCTGCACGTTTTTTTAACCCGCAGGTCTTCTTTTTTATACCTGATAAAATCCTATGATTTAAAGATAATTCTTTTTATCCAACCGAAAAACTGCTTTAAAGTATCTGATGTCTTTCTGAATATCCCCGGCAATTCCGCTGATTTTTGTCTTGCTATTTTATAATCTGAAATCAGTAAAATAACAGCAAATGTCTCCGTTTATCCGGTCTGCTTATCATATTTTAACACTTTTCTAATATTATCTTAATATTCCCTGTTTATAATATTCCAAAATATATGATCTGATTATAAAGATGAAAGGAATAAAAAATGGTAAAAATTGATCTTCATGTTCACTCCAAATATTCAACAAGACCGTCTCAATGGATTTTAAAAAGAATCGGATGTCCTGAAAGTTTTACAGAGCCTTTGCAAATCTATAAGATCGCAAAAAAAAAGGGGATGTCTTCAGTTACAGTTACAGATCATAATACCATTGCCGGAGCAGCGGAGATTGCCCATCTTCCTGATACATTTGTAAGTGAAGAGATTACCGCTTATTTTCCTGAAGATCGGTGCAAAGTTCACATTCTTGCATTCAATATCACGGAAAATCATCATCAGGATATTCAGAAAGTCCGTGAAAATATATCTGATTTGGCAGATTATCTTAATCATGAGCAGATTCTTCATGTTGTGGCGCATCCTCTTTACGGAATCAATGACAGGTTCTCACCTGAGCATTTTGAACGTCTGCTGCTCTTATTTAAAAATTTTGAACTCAACGGAGCAAGGAATCCTGAACAGAACCGCCTGCTCAGATTTATTCTTTCCAATCTCACTTCCGAGGATATTCAGCGGCTTTCGGAAAAATACAACATGATACCGAAATTTCCCGAACCTTGGAAAAAGAATCTTACCGGCGGATCCGATGATCACAGCGGACTGAATATTGCCCGGACATATACAGAAATCAGCAGCGACAATGATGTGGAGTCTGCTTTAAACGGAATAAAAAATAATCAGACAAAAGTAATCAGCGCGGCTTCGACTCCTCAGACAATGGCTCATAATCTTTACGGAATTGCATATCAGTTTTACCGTCAAAAATTCAGACTTGAAAAATATGTTCATAAAGATATTCTTCTGAAATTTCTGGATCATTCATTAAGAGGAGATATTGAAGAGGAGAGCGGTTTTATATCCAAAATAATCTCGTTCCCACGCTCCAGCGTGGGAACGAGATTATTTCATAAAAAATATCAGAAGATCGAGACAGATGTTTCTGATACGCTTATGGATTTAATCCGCCGGGAAACGGAAAAGATGCTCATGGAGAATCCTCAGCTTTTAGAGATCACTCAGAACAGCGGGGATAAATCTGATGAGCAGGAGACGCGATGGTATAAGTTTGTCAATCAAATATCAAATCAGGTAATGTTCTGTTTTGCAAACCATCTTTTAGGACATCTTTCAGGAGTAAATGTTTTTGATATTTTTCATACAATAGGCTCTGCCGGAGGGCTTTATACCCTGCTTGTCCCTTATTTTGTTTCATTTTCACAGTTTACCAGAGACAGAAATTTTTATCAGACTCTTCTTCAGCGGTTTGACAAATCATTGCCTGAAGAATCTCCTGCCCCATGTACCCTGCACCCTGAAACAAATATTGCCCATTTTACAGACACATTTTATGAAGTAAACGGCGTTGCTCTTACTTTACAGCAGCAGGTAAAACTGGCGGTTAAAAATAACAAAAAATTTACAGTGATTATCAGTCATGATGAAGAGCATACAGATAAAGAGGGTGTGAAGAATTTCAAACCTGTCGGGGTTTATGAACTTCCTGAATATCCTGAACAGAAAATATATTATCCGCCGTTTCTGGAGATGCTCAATTTTTGTTATGAGCAGAATTTCACCCATATTCAATCCGCAACTCCGGGACCCGCTGGGCTTGCCGCTCTTGCAATTGCACGGATTCTTAAACTCCCGATCAGCGGAACATATCATACAGCATTGCCCCAGTATGCCCAGTATCTTACAGGAGATGAATTTATTGAAGAGCTTACATGGAAATATACTCTATGGTATTATGATCAGATGGATATTATCTATGTGCCGTCTCAAAGTTCAAAAGATGAACTTGTTCAAAAGGGGATTCATCCGGGTAAAATCAGACTCTTTCCCCGCGGGGTCAATATTAAACGGTTTCATCCTGCAAACAGAAACGGTATCATGGAACACAGGTATAATATCCTGGAAAAAGTGAGACTGCTTTATGTGGGAAGGGTCTCCAAAGAGAAGAATCTGCATATTCTTGCAGAGGTGTTCAAATCTCTGATCCGATATGAAAATGACCTTCATCTGATTATTGTGGGAGATGGTCCTTATCTCAAAGAGATGCAGCATATTATGAAAGGAACGCCGTGTACTTTTACAGGTTATCTTACGGGGGATGAACTTGCGGCATTATATGCATCAAGCGATATTTTTGTTTTTCCGAGTACAACAGATACATTCGGCAATGTTATTCTGGAGGCGCAGGCTTCGGGACTGCCGGTAATTGTAACTGATGAAGGAGGTCCTCATGAGAATATGATTCCTGAAAAGACCGGATTTGTTGTAAGAGGAAATGATTCACAAAGCCTTATCCGTGCAGTTCAGTTGCTGATTGCCGATCCCAAACTCCGAAAAACAATGGGAAACGCAGCACGTCAGTATATGGAAGATCGCTCTTTTGAAAATGCCTTTATTCAGACATGGGAGATGTTTGACTATTCACCTGTTTCCGCATTGCGTCGCGGGAATGAAGATAATCTGGCGCAGGCGGTCTGAATATGGATAACTCTCTGAAACAAATCCTGAAGAAAAGAGTTCCTGGTCAATTAGTTATTCAAATGACAGATCACTGTAACGCGCGTTGTCCCCAGTGCGGAATGAGAATAACAGAAAAATTCAGACGCTCAAGATTATCAGCAGATAATATAAAGCGTATTATTGATGCGGCAGTTCAAAAGGGTATCAAGGTGATTTCATTTACCGGAGGCGAGCCGATGCTCTTTTTGGATGATCTGTCCGCCGCAATTGACTATGCGGGAAAATCAGGTATCAAATATATCAGAACAGGTACAAACGGATTTTTTTTTATGAACTCTGATAAACCTGATTTTCAATCGCGGATAAACAGGATTGCAGAGAAGCTGGCAAATACACCTTTGAGAAATTTCTGGATCAGTATTGATTCTGCGGTTCCCTCTGTTCATGAGGAGATGAGAGGATTGCCGGGCGTGATTGCCGGTATTGAGAAAGCTCTTCCGGTTTTTCATGATTACGGAATTTATCCGTCTGCAAATCTCGGAATCAACAGAAATATCGGAGGAATAAAAACCCTTAGGGTCTTTAATGAGGAGTTCAGAGATGCTTTCAGAAAATTTTACAGGTTTGTCATTAATCTCGGATTTACAATTGTAAATAGCTGTTATCCGATGAGTATTGATAATAAAGATAAAGATTTGAATCCTGTTTATGCGGCAACATCTCACGATTCTGTAGTTCAGTTCAGTCCTGCTGAAAAAGCGGTTCTCTACAAAGCACTGATGGAAACCATACCGGAATTCAGATCAAAAATCCGAATATTTTCTCCGCTGACATCTTTGTATGTTCTGTATAAAGAATACTCTAACCATCTGAAATATATTCCTTCTGCTTACCCATGCAGAGGTGGGATTGATTTTTTCTTTATCTCGTCAAAAGACGGAAATACATATCCCTGCGGTTACAGGGGGAATGAGAATCTGGGGAAATTATGGAATTTGGATTTAGACGGATTGGATACAAAGAATCCCTGTTATCAGTGCGACTGGGAATGTTTCCGTGATCCTTCGGAGCTGTTCGGTCCAGTTATTCACGGATTATCCGCTCCTTTTGAATTATTCAGAAAATTCAGAGATGATCCGCATTATTTTCATCTCTGGTCAGATGATCTCAGATATTACCGTGCATGTAATTTTTTCAACGGAAGAGAACCGCCTGATTATGAAGAACTGGCAAAAACCTGAAGCATGTTGGTCGGGTTAGCGAAAGCGTAACCCGACTGTATGGTTTTGTTACATGCTTCTAAAAGGCTGCGATAACCCGTGCTGAAACGGTAAACTACTTCTTTTCAGCTTCGATCTCCCGCTCTAAATTATCTTTTGTCTCCTGCGTTATTATCTCCAGCTCCACAAGCATATCACCAATACCGTCTTGTCTGAGCTGATCATTTCCAAGTATCTTTTTCGGAGTTCTGAATTCAGTGGGTCTGACATTGACAAAGGTATCTTCAAGAGTCATGCTTGACTTTTTCAGAGTCTTCACTTCTTTATGAGCCCCTTCAAAATAAAAGATAATATGATAACTTAATAACCCGTATATTGCACCGCATATAATTGCAAAGATAAGAAAATTTATGATTCTCTTTTGCATTCTTTTTCCTCCGTAAATTTTTCATGGAATAGCAGACAATTTTTTATATTCCACAGATAAGGCATAAGCCTTTAGATCCTGTTCTGTAACTGAATTTCCTTCAATAGTAACAAGCATACGGTTTGCTACCACAATGTTGATATTACCGTCTTTGTTTGCCGCATTATATTTGATGATAGCCTTTTCTCCGCCTATCTTTTCCATTTTTCCGCCATCCGCTCCCGCAAACATAGGATTGGAAAGCATCATCATCATTCCTTGTAACATCGGCGAATCTGATGTTATTTTGATCTTAACAGATGCGGAATCCTTATGATAAGAACGTTCTGCGCTTACACCGCCGCCCATCATTGCAGCACTTGAGACTTGAGAAGCCGCGTCATCTGCTTTCCAACCTTCCAGCGGCTTTGGCAAAAATGACTGCAACTGTTCCCCTTTTTTCTGACCAATCAGTTGGGAAGCATAATTAAGGCTCCCCATCGCACCTGTATAATCGCCTTTCTGATACTGCTGTAATGCTTCATTGATAGCATCTGCTGTTTCATCAGCATAAACTCCTACTGTCAGAGCTATCCAGATCAGCACGCTAAAAACTCCGATTCTTATTATCTTCATTTTTCCTCCTCTTTTCCAAATATGCTGATTAACTTTTCATATTATCGGAAGGTCAATTTTTATGCAAGAAAAATATTATTACTTTTCAGATGAAACAAATAAATGAATTGATATTATCAGCTTATTGCGGAGACCAGCTTGAACTGCAAAGTAAATGTTGTTCCTTTATCAAGTTCGCTCTCCACATTCAGCCAAATATTGTATGATTCAACAATCCGATGGACAATTGAAAGCCCAAGACCGGTTCCGTCAGGCTTTGTTGTATAAAAAGGATCAAAGATCATATCCATTGTCTTGGCTGACATGCCGCAGCCGCTGTCGCTTATCTTCAAAATCGCATATCTGTTTTTAAAAAGATACATCTGAATATCAATATGTCCGGTATTTTTTATTGCTTCCGCGGCATTTAAAAGAAGGTTCCAGAGAATCTGGCGAAGGTGAGCGGGATTTATTTTTATCCGGAGTTCAGACTCGGTTATCTTTTTTGTAACAGTTATCCGGTTGCAGTACGTATTATTTTTTTCAAAAAGATTAAGGGTTTCGGTTAAAATTTTTCCCAAATCAACTGTTTCTGTTTTGCCCGCAGGAGGTTTTGCAAATAAAAGAAAATCATTCACTAAAGAATTTAAACGATCTGTCTCGCGAAGAATAATATGCATCAGTTTGTCATGATCAGGATTATATTCAATCTCCTCTTTCAGAATCTGTACAGAGCCTCTGAGAGAGGCTAAAGGATTTTTTATTTCATGGGCAAGACCCGCTGCCATCTCTCCGACTGCTGCCATTTTTTCAACACGCTTGACATGATCCTCCATTATCCTGAGTTCTTTTTTGGTTTTTCTCTCCTGTTCAGATAAAAGACTGCTCAGAAATGCAACTGCAAAACATGCCACCATCATAATGATGATCTTGTAAAGAACATTTGTTATAGTGTAATCAACAATAATAAGGTTTCTCTCACCAAGCGGCTTGATAATACTGTAAAATTCAAGATCAATCATGATACCGTACTGAATACTGCAAAGGGACGCCATAATCATGCTTCCTTTTCTGAAAAGAAGCATACTGGCATATATAATCACCACCAGATATAAAAACGAAAAAAGACTTGAAAAACTGCCTGTTATAAAGATTATCAGTGTTACCAGAAAAGTATCCGCAATGATCTGTATATAAGCAAAAAATATTCTTTTCTTTACATAATACAGCATCAGGCTGTAGAAAAATGAAAGGATAAAAATTCCGCTGATCAGTGCATATAGAATCAGCAGAGACTCATCCTTCGGGGAGGATGTTCTGCCGAGTTGTATAAGAATCGTGGAACCAAGTAAGAGTGTTGTAAAGATAACCCGACAAAATGTGAGCCATTTCAGTTTATTATAAAGTTCTTCTTCCGCGTTTTTCCATAAATTGCTGTTCATAGAGAATTACGGTCTTTTTCTTATCCGCCTAATGCGCCTGCCATAGAGAATATAGGGAGATACATGGCAACAACCAGAGTTCCGATTGTTCCGCCCAGAAAGACCATCATTGCCGGTTCTATCATTTCCGTCATATTGTTCACTGCTTCATCCACTTCATCATCATAAAAATCAGCAATCTTTCCCAACATAATATCAAGCGCTCCGGTAGCCTCACCCACTGAGATCATCTGACATACCATTGAAGGAAAAACACCGCTTTCCATAAGAGGATCAGCCATAGTCCGACCTTCTGAGATTCCCTGACCGGACGTCATATATGGTTGCTTCAACTGTTTTATTTCCTGCTGTTTTTGCAACAATATCAAGTGAATCCAGGATTGCCACGCCGCTTTGCAGCATAGTTCCCATGGTACGGGTAAATTTAGCCACTGCAATTTTACGGATTAATACTCCCATAACCGGAAGTTTAAGCGATAAATCATCTATAATTATTCTCCCTTTTTCAGTTGCATAAAACTTCTTAAAGGCGAAGACAAAGCCAAACATGCCTCCCATAATAAAAATAACATTTCCCCTTACAAAATTACTCATATTCACTATCATCTGGGTCAGTGCCGGAAGCTGCCCTCCCATGTCTGCAAACATATCCTGAAAAACAGGAATAACAAAGACCATGATGACCATCACAACTATTACAGCAACCACCACAGTTATAAGCGGATACATCATAGCACTTTTAACCTTTGCTTTGAGTTTCGCCGCCTTTTCAAGATGCTCGGAAAGTCTTCTCAGAATTGTATCAAGAATACCGCCTGCTTCTCCGGCAGCAATCATGTTGACAAAAAGAGAATCAAACTGGTCAGGATATTTTTTCAGAGATTCTGCCAGAGTCGAACCTTCTTCAACAGAAGTTTTTATATCTTTTAATACAACTTTAAACGTCGGGTTTTCCGTCTGGGATGAGAGAATATCAAGGCATTGGATAATCGGAAGACCTGCATCAATCATAGTGGAGAACTGCCTGCAAAAGATAATAATATCTTTGTTTGTAATTTTCGGCTTCAAAAATGGAATATTTGCAAAAATATCCTTGGGCTTTTCCTTGACCTTGAAGTCAGAAATCTGACGCCGCTTCAGATAGCTTTCAACCGCCTTAATATCTAAGGCATCATATTCTCCCTTTACAGATTTTCCCTTGGGATTTTTTCCTTTCCATACATACTCCGGCATAATCCCTCCTTGTTTTTTTAACTCACCTTCTCAATCCCCTCTTTTGAAAAAGAGAAGAAGGTGAGTTCTCTGAAATTCAACATGGTCATGTACTAATATATGACTATATTGACTTTTATATTATCAAAAAGCTAAGTTTTTTAAAGAAAACTTAGCTTTTTTCCGATAAAATTACGGATTGTAACTAACGACAAGCTAAGCGGCGGCGACAGCCAGTCCGCTTGAGCGCCGGGTTAGGCGCTGTGTTCTGATGTATGCAGAACCGCCTAACGATAAGTTCACCGGGCAGGGCAGCTTGTCATCCCTGTCGGTGAAACGCTTGGCTATCTGTTATTTCCAATTAAACAAATTTGTTATAATAAAATTGTCTTGTCTATTGACAATCCTTTAACAATGTTGTAATATCTTATAAAAAAAGATGATACTCATCTACCAATGGAGGTAGAAGGAGCTCAGGGACCGCTATAATGATATTATAGCGGTCGCTGTATTTTTAAACAACCCTGTTTGTATATCGTTTAGCCATATCTTTTTTTCCTCCTCTTGAAACATAGTAACCAGTAATCAAGAAAAAGATACCGTGCTGTTGCTGTAAAATAATTACATAATCATAATCTTCCAACCAGATATATCTCCTTATTCCTTTATCTTTTGTCCCATGATCATAGTCAAAAACTCTTAATTCTGAGCATGTTTCATTTTCTATCATTGGACGGGCCCAATGTAAACGTTCTGCTCTTCTGAAATCAGGCAAACGTTCTCCGGTTTGCCTATCTTTTTTGCTTATTAGATGCCAAAAACCTTCCTCTTTTCCTTGTCCGTCTGCTAAAATTCTTCTGTCGTGGTAAACTTTTAAACCACAATGAGTTGGGATACTAATTTTAAAATCATTTGTAAAAACTGTATATAACATATCCAATATTTGGTCCCATGAGAGACTGTTAAAGGATAGAATATTTTTTAGAAAATCAGGGTAGTTAATATTATTACACATAATTACCTCTTGGAGAAAAGAAAAACAAATTGAATTTTTCATCCCAGGGAGGAGTAGTATTTAATAAGTTTAAATGTGATAATTCTTTAATTCTTTTTATAATTCTATTTTTTACGGTATTGTTAGTTAATCCTCTTTTATTATACGAAATAGCACCGATTAAAAAGTCAGCTAATTGCAACAGTTCAATCTCTTTCGATCTCACATGCTGAATTTTTTGTATTATTACTTTGTCAAAATCATAGAAATTATTACCCAAAATTTCTCTTAATTTATTTATCCTAACTTGGCTTCTTGTATCTTTTATATCAAGATATATATTATATTGATATTTTGGTACTATAATATTACGAAGTAAGTAAAAATACATTTTATAATAGAAGGAGTCATGATCACCGTGATTATAGAATGAATGATTTAAATTAGATTTATTATCTACAATAACAGCCCTAAAGTTCATCCCATCCTTTGAAAAAAAATAATTAACTATTTCAATAAAAAAAGATTCTCTTGAAGGAGATACCTTAGTCCATTTTAACTCACCCCTTGCTTTATACTTTTCTTTAATTAATTTAATATCAGATATATATTCATATAATACATCCTTAGAACACCATATGCCGCCTAACACCATTATCGGCTGTCTATCGTTTTCTAAATGACAGCTTTCATCGCAGTATATGTTAAAATTATTTTTCATGTTTATTTACCTTTGGGGACAAAGACAGCTAACAGGAAGCTAAGTTTCTTCAAGAAACTTAGCTTCTTTATTCAGATATATCATATTCAAAATAAAACAACAAGACTTATCTGTATTTTTGATAATTTTTAACCAACTGGTATTTAAGATAAAAATAACTCTTCCGATTTTCTTTAAATATATATTTCAATATTTTAAAAATGTTCTTTCTTCTGTTACCTCTTTCTTTCAATAATATATCTTGCAATGGATCTGAGCGGATCGGCTTTGGAGTCAAATATATCCAATGCGTGCAAAGCATTCTCTGTTATCTGCTTTGCCATATATCTTGATTCATCAAGCCCAAGTATAGATGGATAAGTGCTTTTTTTCCTCTCTTTATCTGTGCCGACAGCTTTTCCCATCAAAGCCGGATCCCCTTCAACATTCAGAATATCATCTGCCACCTGAAATGCAAGACCGATATTCTTTGCATAAATTTTTAACTGCTCAATCTGTTCAAGAGTTCCGCCTGCCAATATTGCGCCGGAACAGACAGATGCTTCAATCATCTGCGCCGGTTTTTAAAGAGTGCATCTGCTCAAGGTGATTTACATCAAGCAGAATTCCTTCTGAAGCAATATCAAGCATCTGTCCTTCTATCATACCTTTATATCCGGCAGCCTGAGAAATGATATGAATCACTTTCAGCAGCCGGCTTGCCTGCTCTCCTGTTTTGCATGGGAGAGATGAGAGGATTTCAAAAGCAAAAGTGAGCAGAGCATCTCCGGCAAGAATGGCAGTTGCTTCATCATAACGCCTTATGACAGGTCGGCTTTCCCCGTCGCAGATCATCATTATCCATAGCCGGAAGATCATCGTGGATTAACGAATAGGTATGAATCATCTCAATTGCACACGCGGGAATCAGCACATCCTCTGCTTTTCCGCGGACTGCCTCGGCAGAAGCCATGCACAAAACAGGTCTGATACGCTTTCCGCCTGCCATCAGAGAATATTTCATTGCCTTTACAATCTGCTTTGATGTATCAGGCAGAAGTTTATCCAATGCCTCATTGATAAGGCTGTTCTTTAAAGTAATATATGATTTCAAATCTAACATGGTCAGTTCTGTAAAACCCTGAGGGTTTTTGAAAAAATAAATACGCTTTGCGTCTTTGTGTCTTAGTGTTAAGAAAACACAAAAACACTAAGACACTAAGACACAAAAAAAGAAGCGTAATGTCTTTATTTTATTTAAAATTCCGGCGTAAAAGATTTTTCTGTTACATTCCCATCCGCATCCTGTAGCAACATAGTAACCCGTTTTTCAGTTTCATCCAATTTTTCTGAACAGAATTTTGACAGTTGCATCCCTTGCTCAAATTTCTTCATTGCTTTTTCAATCGGCAAATCGCCGGATTCAAGCTCCTGAACAATCTGTTCCAGTTGCTTCATTGCCTCTTCAAATGTCTGTTTTGGCATTTTCTGATATTCCGATACATTTTTGCTAACCGACATTGCTGTTTATTAACAAATGCACACTCAGTTTTTTTAACTGAATGAGGGGGTATCTCCCAAAGCACGCAGGAAAATCCCGCGTGCGCCGTTGACGTCTCTGTCAAGAACCGTTCCGCAGGCGGTGCAGTCCATAACTTTCTTTGAACCTATGTTATGAATTTTTCCGCAGACGGAGCAGGTCTTTGACGTATATGCTTCAAACACTCTTACAACCCGTGTTCCGTACTCACCCGCCTTATGCTTCAGAAACTCCGCAAAGCGGTAATGCGCCCATGTCAGCATTGCCCTTGCCGTCTTTGAGTGCAGTTTTGTCACCATCCGGGAACTCTCAAAAGAGGGCAGAAAGATCACATCAAAGATTTTACAGAGAAAATAAGCGGTTTTATGGTGAATCTCGTTTATCAGATTTTTTATCTTCTCCCTGATTCTGACAGCCGCTTTCATCAGCCGCCGCTTCTGTTTACACTTTGCCCTGCTTATCCGTGAATACAGACTGTCAAGATATTTGCAGAGTCTGTGAATTTTTCCGAAATCACCCGCTCCGATTTTGCCTGCGAGAACAGGCGAGTAAAATGTCTGGAAAGTCCTGACGCCCGGATCAAGGAGCAGCCGCCCCGTTCCTTTGGTTTTCGGGAACAAGGCACACTTTCGCAACCGGGACGCACAGACAGAACTTTCCGTTTTCGCATTTTAAACGGCAGTCATGAAGGATTTCAGGCACGGTCTCCGTCATTCTTATTTTCTTTCCCAGATAACTGACATAAAAAGATTCTGTTCTGACAAGCTGTTTCGGAATGAAGACAGAATCCTTACGCTCTCTCTTACTCCTGAATCTGACATCCTGAATCTGTCCGGTTTTCTTACACTTTGTCTTTGCGTTTTTCACGGCGGAACAGGCATCTCTTACGGCAACAGATTTTATCTGATACGGCACTGATTTTGCCCACTCAGGCAGCCCTGCGATAATCTCCGTCTTTATCCTGAACCAGTCAGCCAATGTCCCGGGCTGTCTGAGATAAGCAACGGTCTGATTGTAAACAAAGCGTGCCGTGCCGAGCCACTGTCTCAAAAGACTTTTCTGCTTTTCATCGGGATAAATCCTTATCTTCCGTGTCTTCAGACCGCCTGAATAATAACAGTCTGAAAGCAGGGAGAGACAGGCAGCCGTTATTCCCTGTTCTGACGGTTCACTCACAGCCGCTGAAAACCATGAGCCTTTCAGAGTCATATCCGGCAAACCGCCGGAAAAAGAGAAAGGCGGAATCCATAAGATTTCAGATATATCCCTGACAGACGGATTCCAGAAAGGATGAATACCGTTATCTTTCTCCGGCTTCCGGATAACCTCTGCCGGAGATTCCTGTCCTGTAAATGATTCATCAAATGAAAGCTGTTTCAGCAAAATCACCTCCTTTCATAAAAAAACATTTAAAAGAAAATTTTTTATAAGAGTCTGTCAATAAAAGTTAATAACTGTCAGCAAATCATCAACAGTTCATGAGCCTTCCACCCGGCAGATCAATTCCCCTTTTGCAAGGATGATTTCAAGATATTCTCCTCTGCTTACAGAATCTGAATCTGTTATCACGCTTTTATCAGAAAATCTGCGGGTTATGCTGTATCCTCTTGCCAGAATTGCTTTGGGATTCAGGGCATTTAATCGCTCAGTCCGCCATAAAAGCTGCTCCTGTTTCTGATGGATGCTGTTTGTAAATATTCGGATAAGACGCTGAGTTGTATCATCTAATCGTATCCGCATTTCTTCTATTTTCCGTTTCGGATTTGCCAGCCTTTTTAAAAGATGATTCAATATATTCCGCCGATATTCAATATATCTGTTAAAGCTGTTTTTTAATGCTATGAAGCATTTGTCGCATTTTTGTACTAATTCATCTTTTATCGGAACCGCTAATTCTGCGGCAGCGGAAGGCGTGGGAGCGCGAAGGTCTGCTACAAAATCAGCAATTGTAAAATCAGTTTCATGCCCTATTGCCGAGATAATCGGAATTTTTGATAAAAAGATTGCCCTTGCAACTTTCTCTGAATTAAACGACTGCAAATCTTCAAGAGAGCCGCCCCCTCTGGCAAGAATTGCAAGATCTGAATCTCCGCGGCGATTTAATAATTGAATCCCTGCAACAATCTCATTCTCCGAGCCTTCACCCTGAACTTTGACAGGTATAATCTCAATATGAATATTCGGGAAGCGTCTTCCGGTAATCTTTAAAATATCATAAATCACAGCCCCGGTGGATGATGTAATCACACTGATCTTTTTCGGTAAAAACGGCAGGGGTTTTTTATATTCTTTATCAAAAAGTCCTTCAGCGGCGAGACGCGCCTTCAACTGCTCAAACGCAACCTGAAGCGCGCCGATTCCTCTTGGCTCCAGATATTCAAAGATAATCTGATAATTCCCTCTTGGCGGATACAGGCTGATTCGTCCCATTCCGGTGATGCTCATTCCGTCTTCAGGAGCAAATTTCAGATGCCGATGCTGCCCTCCGAACATGACCGCGCTGATCTGTGAATTTTCATCTTTTAATGTAAAATAAAAGTGTTTGGAAGCAGGAACGCGGAAATTGGAAATCTCTCCGGTAATCCAGACCATTGGGAAGTTTTTCTCAAGCAGCTCTTTTATATCAGCGGTAAGCTCTGAAACTGTATAAATTTTCTGTTGAATATGTATTTCTCTGTTTTGCATGAATTTATCCCGTTCACTAGCTTTGCTTGGGGAAGTAGGTTGGGGTGAATGAAATGAACCCCAACAATATTTGGAGTCCGCTTTGATCAACCCGAAATGCCCGGCGGGTTGTATTAACTGCTGCTGCATCTTTCAACGGTGCTTTAGATTGTGCTAAAATCTCCTTCAAAATGTCAGGTTTGTTTTTACGAAATTCTTCAGCAGACTTATTGCTTTTTTTCTCATTACAGGAACGGCAGGCTAAAGTCAGATTACTTACTCTGTCTGAACCGCCTTTACTTTTTGGCTGAATATGTTCTATTTCCAAAGGGACATTTCTGTTGCCGCAATAAGCACACTTTCTATCCCATTTTTCAAGCAGATATTCCCTCATCTCATAACCTGTTAATGTCCCCTGCTGATATGCAACACCGGAAACTTCCGGATTTTCCATTAACTGCGTGTCAAATTTAACAAGCTCCTGAGATATTGATTTAATTGGAGATAAACGTATCAGTCTTTTAACCCATGTCTCTATGTTGGATATTCTGCTTTCCAATGAAGGCGGCAGCCAGCCTTTCCGTCTTGTCCGGTTCAAAAATCTTGATTGTCTGTATCCGGTATTTCTGTTTCTTCTGCCTCTTCTGACTGCTCTGCGACTTTCTAAACTATTTTTAACAGCTTGACCCCGATGTTCTATCTCTGCTGCAAAAACAACTTCGCCTGTTGAATCTGAAACAACAGCTATTCCTGTTTTTTTACTTCCGGGATCAATCTTAATTCTAAGCTCTCTTGGAGACACATCCTGAATCTCGTATTTTAAAATGACAGTAAAAGGGAACATGCGGAATACAGCAGCTTTTCCCTGTTTCAACAACACTCCTGCACGTTTCGGTCTGCAAGGTGTCAACGGTGTTTTGTCTGTATCCAACACAAAAACTTTCTGCATGAAAAAATCTCCTTTAAGAGAATCGGAATTACTTCCGTAATGTTTGCCTCGACAAAGTTATAATGGCTTTTTAAGCTCGGCACACTGACTTCAGACCTTTACATCTGTTTAATGCCGGACAACAGAGCAGCGGACTGGCACGCATCCGCCGGTATTATGACCAAAATAACGTAGTTCTCAAAGAACTTAGTCTGGTCAACAAGGCTTGCAGTTTCCTACAAGCCCCTACCCTTTATGGGTAGGGGTCGTTGACAAATAACCGAATACAATCTTCCCTGAACCCATCCTATTACACGAAACTGCCCTGTGTCATCGGAACGGCAATCCTCATAGTAAGGATGTTCCCAAATTTCAATTGCTTCTTCAAAGCCTATTTTTCTTTTCGGATTCTTTCTTAATTTTTCACTCTTGTTTTTATCAAAATTAAATCTCATAATTATATTAACAGGAACAGTGAAAATACTTTTTCGCTTTTTTTATCCCATTCCCACGCTTTGAGCGGGAACGGGGGAGGAAGCCCTGTAGCCCTAGTACTCTGTCAATTTAATTATGACGGGTAAAAGACCTGCGGGGTTTCTGAAACCCCGCAGGTCTCCGCATTTCATCCTTCATAATTAAATTGACAGAGTACTAGTAGGTTGGGGTGAATGAAATGAACCCCAACAATATTTGGAGTCCGCTTTGATCAACCCAAGCTGCATATATGTATATGTCGGGGTCCCCTTCCTACTCTGTTCACCCCAGACCTACTGATACGGACTTCTGAAACAATCTGTGAAATCTGTTTAATCCGGTAAATCCGCGATTCAAAACCTGTAACTCAGGCTTATGAGTGCGGAGATACCTTCTCTCGGATAATCGCCTGGAATAAGCTGCTGCGCGCCTGATGTGTCAGGGTCTTCGTACTCCTCATCAAAGAGATTGTGAACCGTTCCCTGTATTTCAAAACTCTTGTAGAAATTCTTGGCAATGAGAGAGACGTCAACAGTGGTATATGAAGGCATATCCCCCCTGTCATCACCGGAAACTCTGGGACGTTTGCCTGTCCACAGTATGTCGGTATGTCCGTTCAGGTATTTTGTGAACCCGTAATTCAGACTCAGCCCAGCCCTCTGAGACGGCACATTCGGCAGTTCCTCATCCGTGTCGGCATCTTTCGGATTCTGCCATGTGTAACTCAGTTTCCAGTAATTGGCAGCGCTGTATTTTCCGTCCAGTGTGATTTCGATACCGTCAATTTTCTGATTTGCCATGTTTGCAAATTTTGCAGGAGTGGTTGAATAATCATAGACAATCTGGTCATCTATATCACTGTGAAAATAATTTACATTTGCCATATAAGAATTTCTGAATCTGTACCCTATGCCGGCTTCATAAGTCCGGATGGTTTCCGGTTCGAGATCGGGACTGCCTATGGCAACCGGGTTATTGATAGTGTACAGTTCCGAGAAATTAGGTGCCCGAAATGCCTGTCCGTAAAGGAGTTTCATATCCGCATCTTTCAGGAAATTCCAGACTAATCCGGCTCTTGGATTCACAGTGCTTCCGAAATCATCATAATAATCGTATCTCACCCCTGCGGTAAGATTCAGATTATCCCTTATTGCCCATTCATCCTGAATATATCCTGCCCATACCTTTCTTATCACATTTTCGCAGTAATTTCCCTTTGGCGTTACATCCTGCAATGAACCGAGCGGCTCCATGGTAAACTGGTTATAATCTGCAATATAGGTCACACCATACTGATCAATATGGTCAAAATTGAATCCGAAAATCAGGTGATTGCTTTCAGACAAATCCATATCGAACTGAAGCTCTGTACCGAAAACCCTGTTTTTCAGGCTGGGAACTCCGATGGCACCGTCCGGGTGTCCGGGCATTCCTTCGGGAAGGAGTTCCAGATAGTGTTCAAATTCAAAATAATCAAAATAGGTTCGGAAAGATACGGAAAGCGTATCTGTGAAAGATTTTGAATAACCGAGTTCTGTCCAGAAATATTCATACTTCCGATAATTTTCATCTGTAAGAATATTGGTGAAACCGATAAACGAGCCTTCATCCTTTTTGGCAAAATGTCCTTTGAGGGTCAGATCGCCGCTGGCAATTTTCAAAAAGGCATCTGTTCTTTCCACATTCAGGTCTGCATCTCCTGGAGTCATTGAAAACGGTGCGCCTGCGATACTATCCGCTTCTATGGTTACATCTGCGCCATCTGTGCCGCTATAGTCAAAACTTCCGAATATCTTTAAATCTTTATCCTTTACATCCTTGCCGCCCTGAATGCTGACTTTTTTTGTATCAGAACTTCCTCCGGCAACGGCTGTCTCAATACCGTCAATATCATCCGCATCTTTTGTAATGATGTTGACAACAGCCACAAAGGCGTTTGCTCCGTAAAGCGCGAGCCTGGTCCCGGATAATTTCTATCTGTTTTACCTTTCTGACAGAAAGATCATTGAATAAATGGTATAAAGCGCTTCCGTAATAGGAATCATAAACCCGGTGTCCGTCAATCATGACCACTATTTTTTCAGAAAAAGTTGTTCTGACGCCTCTGACTTCAAACATATAGCTTCCTGTCTCACTTATTGACACCCCGAACCCCGGCACCGTCTTCAGCACATCCGTCAGATCCCTTGCGCCATGTTTTTTATTTCATCCGCCGTGATTACCGTTGCAATAGCCGGTGCCTTGCGTGTGGAAATTTTCCGTTTTGTTGCTGTCACCATGAACGTCTCCAGGTTCCGCAGCTCATACAGCGAGAGTTCATCAATTGCGTCTCCATGATTATCAGATTCGACTGCGCCGACACTCACCGGCAACAAAAGCAGCACGCCCATACATACATACATACATACATACATACATACATACATACATACATACATACATACATACATACATACATACATACATACTACCTCTGTATTTTTTACCGAAAATCGTTTGTACATAATCCTCTCCTCTCTTTAATGTTATTTTTGATTTATTTTCATCTTATTTCCACGCTTTGCTTAACCATGCAGGTTGGGTTATCGCAGCGTAACCCGACCTGCTTGCTGAACATTCTTAATTCTTCAGCAAAATCTCTACAATCGTATCAAGGGCCGCATCTGCTTCATTTGCAGGAATAGTGCATGAGCCTGCTCCCCGGTGCCCCCCGCCTTCAAATTTTGAGAGCATTGCGCCGACATTCACATTGCAGCCGGGATTAAAAATACTGTGTCCCACGCCGATAATAACTTTTTCTTTATCTTTATCATCATAACGGACTTTGACACTTACAATAGTTTCAGGAAATAGTGAATAGACAAGAAAACGGTTCCCTCTGGGTGTTTCTTTAAAAGAACGGAAATCTGTTATTGAGACATGCCCTTGTAATTTTGTATATTCTTTTACAATTGTTTTGTATTTTTTATTCTGTTCAACAACTGCCTTACAGCGTTCTCTCACTTCCAAATCGTCAAGAATATGATTTATATCGTATTGTCCTAACAGATCAATAAGTTTATTCCAATAAAATTCATCAGAACTGTTATTCCCTGAAATTGTCATAGAAAGTATTAAATAAGGATAATTTTCAGGGTGAAGCACTTCATCTGCTGTCAGATCCGCGGAATCTATTTTATCTGTCTCTTTTATTAATTCACGGTAATCCTTTTTTAGCCGGTTCTGATAATATTCAAAAACAACTCCTGCGGCAGAAGGGGCTATTTTAAAAGATCCCTTGAATGAAGTATCAATTTTATTTGTATAATGATGATCAAACCAGAGGGAACAATTTTTATGATAAGGCAAATTGGCAATAATATCCCCGTTATATATTTTCACCAGTCCTTTCTGCATGTCATTCGGTTCAACCCATTTAACAGGCTCTGTGATATTCTCTGCTTCATAAAGCAGAACCGTGCAGACAATACCGTCAAAATCGGGTCGTGCGACAATTCTCATTTGTATCCTCCTTTTCAGAAAAAATAAATTTAGGCAGCATATATCAAATTTTATCAGAATGTGCAAAGTTTATGCTCATGCAGCATAATTTTTCAGATATTGATGCTCAAAGAATGAAAGCGAGACAGGTTTTGAGATAATCCTCTCTTCATAAAGCCCTTTAAAGAAAGTTTCAAGCCCTTTTATCTGCAACGGATTCAGATCATAATGCAGATGACTGTAATAATCTCTGCATATATCAGCGCTGAGGTTAAGTTTTGCCGAAGCTGCGGGGATAATTTCTCTGATATTCATGAGTCCTTTATGTTTTGAAATATGAAAATACTCTGTAACAGAAAGGACGGATTCGCTCTTTTTTTCAGCAAAAGATTTGCGTACTGCCCATAAAGCAAAGACAAAAGGGAGTTCTGTAAGATTCCACCACATTTCCCCAAGATCAAATACATAATCAAACTCTTTTTGCCATTTTTCTTTAAGCGCAGCATCTCCGATAACAAGAGCGGCACCGACATCATTCTGACGCAGATCATCAGTATAACGGATTTTTCCGGTTTCAAAATAAGGTTTTATCTTTTTAAAAGAGAAGAGCAGTCTTAAAAGAGCTGCCGCGGTTGCAGATTCTTCGGTAAGAATCACTTTTTTATCTGTCAACTGATTCAGAGGATATTTGCTGACAAGAATAACACTCATCACTTTCCCGAAACATGAGATAGAGAGATCGGGCAGCAGCAGCCAGTCATCCTGATTCCGGGCGTAGGCGACAGATGAAACAGGGCTGATGTCAAGCTCTCCGTTTGCCAGCATGGTATTTAAGAGAGACGGCGGTGCGCTTAACATATTCATCCATGCCGGTTTCATGCCGTTATCAAGCCCGTAATAGACCGGCGCGACATTCATATAACTGATTCTGCCGACATTTATCATTGGCTTTATAAAATGGTGTCTGCAAATATTCTTCATAATAAAATATAATAACGCACCTCTGTTCAGAATGTCAACAAAGGAATCCGAACGGAGTAATTCAGAATAAAAATAAATAATAACAGACAGCAGCTTAATTCTTGATTCTTAATTGTCATTAAAGATTGATTTTCTGTTCAGATTGTTCTAAAAATAAAGTCAGCAGATCGAAAAAGTTTGTAGTACCGCCTTCAGGCGGTACGGCGTGTTGCCGAAAAAGTTTGCAGTACCGCCTTCAGGCGGTACGGCGTGTTGCCGATAAAGTTTGTAGTACCGCCTTCAGGCGGTACGGCGTGTTGCCGATAAATATCTGATTTCACAGTAACCGCCTAAAGGCGGTACTACGAATTTTCCGGTAACCGCCTGAAGGCGGTACTACGAATTTTCCGGTAACCGCCTGAAGGCGGTACTACGAACTTTCCGGTAACCGCCTGAAGGCGGTACTACGAACTTTCCGGTAACCGCCTGAAGGCGGTACTACGAACTTTTCGGAAAAACAGACTGAAGGAATTATTTTAATGATGATAACTGATCCGCAATATTATATCAAGGGTGTTTTGGAGCAGAACAGACGGGTCATCTCCAAAACAATAACCCTGACAGAAAGCTCACTCCCGGCTCATCAGGATTTGGCAAGAATCATTATTGAAGCTCTGCTTCCCCATACCGGAAACTCTGTCAGGCTTGGAATTACAGGGGTTCCAGGAGCGGGAAAAAGTACTTTTATTGAGAGTCTCGGCATGATGCTGGTACGTGAAAAGACCCATCCCCTGAAAAAAGGATTAAGAGATCGTAAATCATACAAAGCGGCAGTACTTGCGGTTGATCCGAGCAGCACCCGGAGCGGCGGAAGTATTTTGGCAGACAAAACCCGCATGGAAAAGCTGTCAGTTCATGAAAAAGCATTTATCCGCCCTTCTCCGTCAGGCGGAACCCTGGGCGGTGTAGCAAGAAAGACCAGAGAAACAATGCTTGTCTGTGAGGCTGCCGGGTTTGATGTGATTATTGTTGAGACTGTCGGCGTGGGACAGTCAGAGACAACCGTGGCATCAATGACCGATTTTTTTCTGGTGCTGATGCTTGCAGGCGCAGGTGATGAGCTTCAGGGAATCAAAAAAGGGGTTCTGGAGTTGGCAGATGCTGTTGTTATCAATAAAGCAGACGGCGATAATATTGAAAAGGCAAAAAGAGCAAAGAGAGAATATGAGAATGCCCTTCATTTTCTCAGACCCTCATCGCCTGTCTGGTCTCCGCCGGTTCTGACATGCAGCGCAATTGAGATGACAGGTATCGGAAATATATGGGAAACCATTCTGGATCACAGAGAGAAACTTTCAGACACAGGTGAGCTTGCAGAAAAACGCCGGATTCAGGCAGCAGAATGGATGTGGTCACTGGTGGAAGAGGGTTTGAAAGAGCGGTTTTATAATAATCCTGATGTAAAAAACCTCCTGCCGAAACTGGTAAAAGAGGTGGAAAGAGGGGAGACATCCCCGACTGTTGCAGCGTCAAAACTGCTTTTTCTGCATGATAATTCATGTTAATCAGGAATTGGGAATCAGGAGAAGATAACGAATGGAAATAAAAATCATCGGGGTTGTCGGAGCGGGACAGATGGGAAGCGGAATTGCCCAGATTGCAGCGGCAAGCGGCTTGGATGTTATTATGAATGACATCCGAGAGGAGCTTGCTGAACAAGGTTTTATAACAATCAGAAAGCGTCTGACTATTGATGTTGAAAAGGGAAAGCTGAATGAGGAAGAAAAAGATAATATTCTGAATAGGATAAGAACAAGTACAGATTTGAAAAATATGGCGGTTGCTGATTTTGTTATCGAGGCTGCTTCGGAAAATGAAGAGATAAAATTTAATATATTCAGAATTCTTGATAATATTTGCGAATATCATGTGATTTTTGCCACAAATACATCTTCGATTCCTATCGGCAGAATTGCGGCTCAGACCGGAAGACCGGACAGAGTTATCGGAATGCATTTTATGAATCCTGTGCCGGTGATGAAGCTTGTTGAGATTATCCGGGGACTGAATACTTCAGAAGATACATTTCAGCATACTCAGTCGCTTGCATTAAGATTTAAAAAGACTCCGGCAGAGGCGAATGATTATCCTGGCTTTATTTCCAACAGGATTCTTCTGCCAATGATTAATGAAGCTGTATATTGTCTGTACCATGGCGTTGGAACCCGTGAAAATATTGATACAGTTATGAAGCTTGGAATGAATCATCCTATGGGACCTTTGGCATTGGCTGATCTGATAGGGCTGGATATCTGCCTTGCCATTATGGAGACGCTTTTTGACGGATTTAAAGATTCAAAATACCGCCCATGTCCTCTGCTCAGAAAATATGTGGAAGCAGGATGGCTCGGCAGAAAAACAGGGCGGGGATTTTATGAATATCAGTAATGCCGATTAGGAATTGGGAATCAGAAGGTATTATAAATTTACCCTGAAATTTATTTCTGTATCATATATTCTATCAGTACCAAGGAGAATGTGAATATGTATCAGGTTATCGAAGCGGAGGTTAGGGATAGTCATATCATTCCATATCAGACTGAAAAAATTCCAAAATCAGGCAAGGCTCCGGTGCTTATTCTGAATGAAGAAAAAAACAAACCTGATTTGGAAGAAATAAGAGGACTTTTGGGCTGGCTCAGAACCGATATTGATGCAGCGGAGTGGCAAAAGTCTGTCCGAAGCGAATGGGGAAATCGTTTATGAAATATCTGATAGATAGCAATGTATAGATTGATGCTGTTGCGGGAAGGCTGTCTGCTGATGATTTTGTGAATGTGCAAGGTCTGACTGTTGTGAATCCTTACATAAAAACATCTATATCATGATAAATCTGCCGGATGTCAAGCCTGATTATAAAAATCAATTTTTAATCCATATCAAAAGGAGAGAATATAATGCCGTCAAAAAATAGTTCCGGCAAAGATTCATCTGTAGGCAAAAAAATAAAAAAGGTAAGAAATGATAAGAAAATCACGCTTGACCGGGTAGCAAATGAAACAGGTTTGACTATAGAGAATCTCAAAGATATTGAATCCGGTAAAGTGATGCCTGCGGTGGGTACGCTGTTACAGATTGCCAGAGCATTGGAGATAGATTCAGGCTTTTTTTTAAGAGAGCAGGAGTCAAATCTGGAAAAGCGTGTTCAGGCATATACAATTCGGACAGATAATTATGCTTATGAAACCCTGACAGCCCGGAGCAGAGAGCAGGCACCTCAGAGCTTTCCGTATAACGGTTGATCAGATGCAGAATCATAAAGGGGTCGGGTATCAGCATGAGGGGGAAGAATTTGTATATGTATTATCAGGCAAGATTGAAGTAACTGTCGGAGAGCATGTAAATATTTTAAATAAAGATGACTCCCTTCATTTTAATTCAGGAATCAGGCATAATATGAGAAATACGGGTAAAGAGAGTGCCGTTCTGCTGGTTGTTATTTACGGATTATAGAATTGTGAATTGACGCCATGTGCAACTTTTTTTTAACCACAAAGGGCACAAAGGTTTCACAAGGTTCACAAAGTTTTGTGTTCTTTGTGTCTTCTTTGTGTCCTTTGTGGTTAAACTTGCACATCACGTTAATTCCTGATTGTTATTAAGGTATTTTTATGTTTTTCAAACTGACTGATGAACATATCATGATTCAAACTATGGTAAGGGAATTTTCACGCAAAGAGATTGCTCCGACTGCTGCGGATCGTGATAAAACAAAAGAATTCCCCAAAGAGATATTGAAAAAAATGGGGGGACTCGGACTGATGGGGATGATGGTTCCGTTGAATACGGCGGTGAAGGAACTGATACTGTCAGCTATCTCCTTGCCCTTTCTGAAATTGCTTATTCATGCGCTTCAACCGCTGTAATCATGTCGGTACATAATTCTATAGTATCTGAAAGTATTGTGAAATTCGGAACAGAAAAACAGAAAAAAAAATATCTCCCAAATCTTACCAATGCAAAACATATCGGCGCGTTTGCTCTGACCGAGCCTCATGCGGGTTCTGATCCGGTTGCCCAGATGACAACGGCGGTTCGTGACGGGGATTATTATATTTTAAACGGAACCAAGCGGTTTATTACATCAGGCAAAAACTGCGGATTAGTGATTGTTACAGCAAAAACCGATGAAAGCAAGAGGCATCATGGTATCAGTGCGTTTCTGGTTGAAAAAGGGACGACGGGGCTTATTGTCGGAAATATAGAAGATAAAATGGGGCTGAGAGCCTCGGATACTACGGATCTGATATTTGAAAACTGTAGAATTCCTGCTGAAAATATTTTAGGCAAAGAAGGGGATGGATTTAAAATCGCAATGACTGCTCTGGACTGCGGGCGTATCGGAATTGCGGCACAGTCTGTCGGGGTTGCTCAGGCGGCTTTGGATGCCGCTGTCAAATACGCCAAAGAGCGGGAGCAGTTCGGACAGAAGATTGCCAAATTTCAGGGATTGCGCTGGATAATCGCAGATATGGCAACAGAGATAGAGGCATCAAAGCAGATGATGCTCTCCGTTGCATCTATGAAAGATCAGGGGGAGAAATTCACCATGCAGGCTTCTATGGCAAAACTCTTTGCTTCTGAAATGGTCAACCGCGTAACTGCAAAGTCATTGCAGATTCACGGGGGATACGGTTTTATCAAAGATTATCCGATTGAACGTATGTACAGAGATGCCCGTGTCTTTACAATATATGAAGGGACTTCGGAAATTCAGCGGATTGTCATATCCGACCATATCCTGAAGGACAAACGAAAATCATAATTCAAACCCTTGTTCACACGCAAATCGCGGGAACGCAAAATGAACCGCAAAGATCGCAAAGTTTTATAATATATCTTTGCGGACTTTGCGGACTTTGCGTTAAAATAAAAAAGCAGAATAATTATGAATCAGCTTATCTTAGGAGACTGTTCCGAAACTCTGAAAAAGATAGAAACGGAAAGTATCGATTTAATTTATCTTGATCCGCCGTTTTTCTCAAACAGAAATTACGAAATAATATGGGGAGATAAAGGTGAAATAAGGAGTATTCAGGACAGATGGGCAGGCGGAATTGACCATTATATTGCATGGCTGAAAGATCGGGTTCAGGAGATGCACCGGGTTCTGAAGCAGACAGGCTCAATTTTCCTGCATTGCGACTGGCACGCAAACGCACATATCCGTTTGTATATTCTTGATAAGATTTTCGGAGAGCAGAATTTTCGCGGTGAAATTATATGGCAACGCCACAACGCACATAATGATGCCCGTAAAAAACTTGCTGTTTTAAAAGATTCGATTTTTTATTACACCAAGTCGGAAAAATTTACTTATAATCCTGTATATGGTGAATATAATGAAGAATATTTACAAAAATCTTACAAAAATGAAGATGAAAAAGGTAAATACAGTTTAGGCGATCTGACAAATACCAAACCCGGCGGCTATCATTATGAATACAAAGGATATAAGCCGAATGAAAACGGATGGAGGTGTCCGTTGGAAACAATGGAAAAGTGGGATAACGAAGGGCTTATCCATTTCCCGAAAAATAAAGCTCAACGGCTTAGATTCAAACGCTATTTAAAAAAGGAGAAAGGTGTAATATTAGGCGATGTCTGGGCTGATATTCAGAATGTTCAGGGATCATCAAAAGAGCGGATTGGCTATCCGACTCAGAAGCCTGAAAAATTATTGGAAAGAATAATTGCAATGGCAAGCAATGAAGGTGATAATGTTCTTGATCCCTTTGTCGGCGGCGGTACAACTGTTGCGGTTGCAGATAGATTAGAACGGCAATGGATAGGGATTGATCAGTCCGTATCCGCAATAAAAATAACTGAAATGAGGCTTGACAGAGAGAGAACTCTCTTTTCAAAGCCGTTTGCCGTTCAACTGCATAAATACGATTATGACACACTCCGTTACAAAGACGCCTTTGATTTTGAAACGTGGATTATCGGACAATACGGAGGAGTTGCAAATACAAAGCAGAAAAGCGATTTGGGAACAGACAGAAAAGAGCTGCGGGAGATTGAATTTACCGCAAAAGGCGAATCAGAATCAGGGATTGAATTTTACGCATGGGACTGGGATTATAACGAAGAAAAAGGGATATTCAAGCCCGAATTCCTGAGAGACAGGGAAGGAAAGCAGGTTCACAAATTCAAAGCGGGAACACACTGCATAGCTGTAAAAGTCGTGGATAATGACGGTCTGGAGAGTTTGGAAGTAATAAAGTTAAAAGTGAACGGAAATATTGAAAAAGAGGAGAAATAAGCCGCTTTATTATGAGTAAAAAAAGAAAAATATATATATCTTATAACAGAGAAGAGAGGAGAGAGACAGACCGCCTAAAGGCGGAACTACAAACAGACCGCATAAATGCGGAACTACAAATTTTTTCAGCCAGCAGCTTATTTATTATCTGTATATTTCTCTTCTCCTTTATTTTAAGATTTATCCTGATTATAAAAAGCCCCTATCTCTATTCATTTGACGCATATATCTTTTTGATGGGACTATCTTCACAATATCCGCTGTTTACAGGTCTTATCAAGATATTAATCTCATGCGGTTTTTCCGTATTTATGATCAGAGTCGTGATAGCAGTTATTGCATCTCTGAGTTGTATTGCTTTTTATTTCTTCTCTTTAAGACTGTTCAGAAATATTGCCATTGCAGGGGTTGCCACACTCCTGATGAGTATATACCCGTCTTTTTTGGTATTCTCTATAGTTCCTTATACAGAATCCCTTTTTCTTCTGTGCTTTTTTAGCGGATTATACTTTTTTCTGAAAGAATATGAGATAAAGAGCAGCATTTATCTGAAAACAGGTATTTTTCTCGGATTGGCGTGTCTGACCCGTTATGAAGGATTCCTTATCCTCCCCCTGATTTTTACAGCAATCATAATAAAAATACGTCCTGCGCCCTGCACCCTGCACCTTGCGCCCCTTTTTAAAATCGCCGTCTCATTATTCTGGTCTCCTGTTGCACTGATCTTTTATAATTATCTGATAACACCGGAGCTTGCCGCTTCACAGTCTGAAGAGACTCAGAATATTTTCAAAGAGCTATTCCCATTATTAGAGAACATGATTAATGCGGGGCTTCCGAATCTGCTTAATGAATTGAAATTCAGAGATTTGCGGTTTCCTTTTTTTACTCTTCTTGTCGGATTTGCTATTGCACTGATCGGATGTATTACCGCTATGTTCAGGGATAAAAAAATGCACCTGATTTTTATATGCTTTATTCTTCTTTCTACAGCAATTCAGTTGCTTCCTATTGCTTCAAATTATCGTGATTATCCGGGAAGGATTATCGGACTGCGGCGTCATGGCATGATACCTGTTCTTTTTTTAATTATATATCTGTCATATATTTTTAATTTTTTGACAAATATCCTCTCCGAAAGAATAAAATTCAAGGGGAATTATCTCCTGATATTGTTAATATTACTGATAGTTCCGGTTACAGCATCATACAAAGGCTCGGCATTTCTGATAAATGATTTTCAGAAACTGTACCGGAACAGTTATATAGAACCTTTATGGATTGGAAAACCGGATGATTCGGGCAAAAGCGTCATAGCGGCAATCTCAAACAGGATTCTGATGTTACGCTTACAGGGAACAGGGCTTAAATTACATTCCCGATCTCAGTTTGAGAATATGCAGATAAAAAAGGTTGAAGAATTTATTCAACAGAATCAGGTAAAATATGTTCTTATCGAAAGAGACCTTAAATCTGCTTTTGACAATCTTTTCATGACAAAACATAAATCATCAGGATTTCATCAGATAGCAGAGGTAGGCGGGTGGCTGCTGGTTTATGAAAAACTGTGATGTCGGGTTACGCTGCTAACCCGCAATACCATTAAGTTAAGCGGAAAATGGCTATCCGCAGGGAAATAATTTTGCCCCTACAGCGGGGAATGCCAAACTGAAAGTTTGCCACTCCTCCGTTTCCTTAACTTAATGGCATTGGCGCTAACCCGACCTACGCCGCCGTGTTTCCACGCTAATCGCGGGAACAAGACCTTAACATAGCCTTACTTCTTACTGTTATTCTTTAACGGGCAGCACATGAATTGCTTTGATAATCAGTTGAATGTTATCATTCGGTTTAAGCTCCATTGATTCAACTGATTCAGTAGTGAGAACGGATGCCATCTCAGCGGGATTGGTAATTTCAAACTTTACCAGCGACATAATATCCCCTTTTTTTACGGATTTCACTTTTGCTTTGATAGTGTTTCTTGCACCATATTTCATTTTTATTCCCTCCTTTTTATTTATTTCCGATAAAATCTGTTTACATAAGAATCAGTTAAGAAAAATAACATGGCAGGCGGTATCAGGATTCTCCTGATCTGTTATCAGGAAAAAAATATAAAAAAAGGGGTTACAACTTTTTCCAGCCGTAACCCCTGATTTCTGAAGTGCCGAGGGACGGAATTGAACCGCCGACACGGGGATTTTCAGTCCCCTGCTCTACCGACTGAGCTACCTCGGCATGAATAAGAACTTATTTAATCTAAATTCATCTCATTGTCAAGTCTTTTTTTTGCCCATATCACCAAAAATATATTGAAGAAGACTGCAAGCTGTGACAGCAGCGGTTTCAGCCCTTAAAATACGGGGACCCAGCCCTCCGGTAACAAAACCGGATTCTTTTGCTGCATCAACCTCATCTCTTGTAAATCCGCCTTCGGGTCCCATAACAGCAAAAATTTTCTGATAATCCATTTTATCCGGAAACAATAAAAAAGGAGTATTCTCATTTTCCCAGAAGATTATCTTTATATCAGAATCTTTTCCGATATTTAACATGTCTTCAAAAGAGGCTGTCTCTGCAATATCAGGAATCTGATTTCTTCTGCACTGTTTTAAAGATTCTTTTGCAATCTTTCTCCATCTTTCTGTTCGGAGATTCAGACGATCTTTATCAGGTCTTGGGACAGATATTCGCGGCAATAAAAGGTATCCATCGCTTAATCCCCAGCTCTGTAATCTGCCGGATAAGCACATCCATTTTTTTCTCTTTTAACAAAGCCTGTGCTATTGTTATATGAACCGGAGACTCTGTTGATGAATAAAATTTAAGTGTTATTGATACATCAACTCTGCCCGGAGACAAAGAGGTTATAATAGCCTCATACTCGCATCCTGATCCGTCAAAAAGCTCTATTTTATCAGCCGGTTTTAACCGCAGAACATTTCTGATATGGTTTGCATCAGAACCGGTAATCATTGTTGCTGAATCAGTAATATCTGAAGAATCTGCAAAAAAACGCCGCATATTTATAACTGAAGACCTACGGGGTTTTTAAAACCCCGTAGGTCTAAATCAAAATCTGTATGTTGCACATGAATCCTGAAGACCTACGGGGTTTCTAAAACCCCGTAGGTCTAAATCAAAATCTGTATGTTGCACATGAATCCTGAAGACCTACGGGGTTTTTAAAACCCCGTAGGTCTAAATCAAAATCTGTATGTTGCGCATGAATCCTGAAGACCTACGGGGTTTTAAAAACCCCGTAGGTCTAAATCAAAATCTGTATGTTGCGCATGAATCCTGTGATTCCCATGCAGTTACCCGCGAAACCCTGACACCCGGCTCGGTTATTAAATTTTTAAGCTCATTTGCAACGTATAATGCAATATTCTCTGATGACGGAGGAATGTTGTTATAAAAATAACCGAGATCGTTCAGATATTTGTGATCCAATTTTTCTATGATTTTGGAGACTGCCCGCTTTAAATCCCCGAAATCCATCAGGACTCCTGCTTCATTCAGTTTTTCCCCTTCAACACAGACTTCAATCTTCCAGTTATGTCCATGCAGATTTTCACATTTTTTTGCAACCATTTTTAACTGATGTGCTGCTGCAAAATCGCTTATGATCTTTAATTCAAACATAATATTCAATTCCTTTTTACTTATTTGGCTGCCCGCGTCTGATTACCTTTGAATATATTTTTAAATTTGGTAGATAACTTATCCGCCTCGATTTTTGCAAAATCTCTTAACAGAGCCTCCTGCTTTTTATTGAGATTTATCGGCGTTTTAATATTCACCCGAATAATCTGATCGCCCCTGCTGCCATTCCTGAGAGAAGGAATCCCTTCCCCTGTAAGCCTGAATATATCTCCTGGCTGAGTTCCTTTTGGAATCTCAAGCACTTTTTCACTCTTCAGAGTCGGTACAGTGATATTATCACCCAGAGCCGCCTGTATAAAAGATACAGGTATCTCACAGATAACATCCATATTATCCCGTTCAAAAAATTCATGAGATTCAACGTGGATAAAAACATACAGATCACCCGCGGGTCCTCCGTACATCCCCGGCTCTCCTTCTCCTATCAGACGGAGCTTTGAGCCGTTATCTACTCCCGCAGGAATCTTCACAGCAACTTTTTTAACTTTCTTTTTCTTGCCTACGCCCTTGCAATGAGAGCATGGCCGGGATATAATCTGACCTGCACCCCGGCATTGAGGACAGGTTGTTCTGACTGTAAAGAAGCCCTGAGTCCTTGAGACCTGCCCGGTACCGCCGCATTGTCTGCATGTTTCCGGCTCTGTACCCGGTTCACATGCACTCCCTTCACATTCAGGGCATAACTCCATCTTCTCCACATTGATTTCAGTCTCTGCTCCGAATGCCGCCTGCATAAAGCTCAGTTTTATATCATACCGGAGATCTGAACCTCTGTTTGCTCTGCTCCGTGAATGCCTGCCCGAACCGAATCCGAAAAAATCTTCAAAAATATCTCCGAAACTGGAAAATATATCGTCAAATCCGCCAAATCCTGAGAAACCTGAGCCTTCAAGTCCCTGATGACCGAACTGATCGTATAAATTACGTTTCTGGGAATCCCGAAGAACTTCATAAGCTTCTGACGCTTCTTTAAATTTTTCTTCTGCTACCGCATCTCCCGGATTTCTGTCAGGATGATATTTCATTGCAAGCTTACGGTAGCTTGCTTTAATCTCCGTATCAGAAGCATTACGGTTTACGCCTAAAATTTCATAATAATCCCGTTTATTTGCCATTGAATTTCCTGATGATTCGTGAATTAAGAAGATTCTGCAAAGACTTTCCAAGTTTTAAAAACTTCGGAAGTCTTCAGGATTGCAGATTACTTATAATATTCAATATTTATTTAATCTCTTAATTCCTCAGTTTTTTTATCAAAATATATTGTCATACCATATTCGTTATGATAGCTTATTAAATATAATAAGAGGATAATACAAAAATCGGAGTTGTCAATGCAAAAAAATACAGAACTTCCGTTTATCAAGGATATGTTTGAATCTATCGCTCCAAAGTACGATTTATTAAACCGTCTTTTGAGTTTAAGACAGGATGTTTACTGGAGAAGGGCGATGGTTTCAGAAATAGATATTCCCAAGAGTGCAACTGTACTTGATGCTGCCTGCGGGACAGGTGATGTTGCTCTTGAAATACTGCGGCAAAAAGGTCCCGGGGTCAGGGTATTCGGCACGGATTTTTCTCCGGGTATGCTGATTTTGGTTAAAGAGAAGATTGCCGGGAAAGAAAGAATATCAGACAACATTTTTCCGGTTGCCGGAGATGCGTTTTATCTACCTTTTAAAGCAGAAATATTTGATGCTGTAACTATTGCTTTCGGAATACGGAATATTCAGGATAAGATAACTGTTTTAAAATGCTTTTATGATACCTTAAAACCCGGAGGAATGCTTCTTGTTCTGGAGCTTGCAGCCCCTCCTGAAGAGGGATTATTATCTCTTTATCTATTTTATTTTAAAAAGATCCTTCCGCTGATAGGATGGTTTTTTTCAAAAAATCTGAAAGCATATCAGTATCTGCCTGATTCAGTTATTCATTTCCCTAAGCCGGATGTATTTGCCGATATGATGAAATCTGCCGGATTTTCAAATGTCAGATGGAAAAAATTGACATTGGGAATAGCAGTGTTGTATATAGGATATAAGTTTTAGGTTTTAAGTTTTAACGCCACGAGCAACTTTTACCACAAAGACACAAAGACACTAAGAATTCTGAAAACTCTCAGTATCCGGTGTTCTCAGTGTCTTTGTGTCTTTGTGGTAAAAATAAAGCAGAAATCTCTGTTTTCAAAGATTTGGAAACAGTTGCATCTCACGTGTTTTAAGTATAAAATAAAAATTTTTTCATTCACTTTTATTAAGATATGGATTATTATATTTCCGGTTTAAAGAAGCTAAGTACACGCCGGTTAAAACCCTAAGGGTCTTTAAGTCCCTTAGGGTTTTAACCGGCGGAATAACCCTGTTTCTCTGTTTTTGGCTGAACAATTAGCCGGAACAGTTGCTCAATATATTAAAAGTAAAGAGAAAATTTGGAGGAACTGTTGAACTTATCCCTTAATGACGCGGCTGCGTTTCTGATTCAGCTTGAGCCTGATGATGCTGCTGAAACGGCTCACCTGAAAGAAATATTAAGTGCTATTGCTGAAGATACCTCACAACCTCAATCTTTCAGAAAAAATATTCTCATAGCTGTTCAGAAAATAGGAGAAATCTCTGAAGCAAAAGATTCTGACCGGGCTTCGGCACTCACGGAGATAGGCTCTTTAATTGAAGCAGCAATGAATGTGATAGAAGAGAATCAGAAAAAGAGTTTTTCGGAAAATTCTGTTACGGATCAGGATGATGATTCAATAGATAAGGATGAAAATTCTGTTTCCGGGCAGGCAGCAGAGTATGAAGATGAAACAGAACCGGAAAAAGAAGAGTGTGTAAAACAGTCAGATGAAGATAAGGCAGAGCCGATTTCCGCGGAGCCTTCATCCGATTCATCCCCTGTTGATTATATGCCTGAAAATACCGATCCTGAACTGATGGGTGCTTTTATAACTGAAAGCAGCGATCTGCTTGCAAATGCGGAAGAGGCTCTGCTTATGCTTGAAAAGAATCCTGATGATATAGATGCAGTCAGTATTATTTTCAGAGCTTTCCATACTGTCAAAGGAACTTCCGGTTTTCTCGGGCTGTCTCTGATTTCAGAGATAGCTCATCATGCTGAATCGCTTTTAAGCCGTGTCCGGGATCGGGAAATACGTTATGCGGAAAATTATCCTGATCTTGCGCTGCGTTCAGTTGATATATTGAAGGAGCTTCTCCGGTCATCTCAGAATGCTTTGGAAGGTAAACCTTTTCCCAAGCCTCCGGGATATGATGAACTCATTTCCCTTCTGACGGATCCGGAAAAAGCCGGGATTTCCGGGCAGCAGCAGAAAAAAATTCCGGAGATTTCTCAGCCGAAGCATCAGGCTACTGATATGACAGAGGCAAAATCAGATGTTTCCAAAGAGGAGAAGAAACCAGTTTTTTCCAAAAAACTTGGTTTTTCAGAGGATGAAGCTGATCTCCCCGATGAGGAAGAGCCGCCCGATACAGAAGCATCTGAATCTGAAGATATTTTTGCTGAATCAAAATCTGACTCCGTGGCAGATATTGCTCAGGAACTGAGAAATCAGCACCGTATAGAGAGTGCAAAACAGTTGGTTGAATCCTCTATCCGTGTCCCGATTGACCGCCTTGACAGATTTATTGATATGGTGGGTGAACTGGTGGTCGCCCATTCAATGGTGGCACAGGATGAAGTGGTCTCCGGCGGCAGACAGCATGAATTGACAAAAAAAGTTACTCATACAGGCAAAATTGTCCGTGAACTCCAGAGTATGAGCATGTCCATGCGGATGATACCGCTCAAAGCCACGTTCCAGAAAATGGCCCGGCTTGTAAGAGACCTGTCCCGCAGAGCCGGTAAAAATATCAGTTTTGTTACCGAAGGCGAAGATACTGAAATTGACAGGAATATGGTGGATTATATCAATGATCCGCTGGTTCACATGGTACGCAATGCCGTGGATCATGGTATTGAACCGCCTGAAATCAGAGAAAATCTTGGAAAACCTGTTAACGGAACAGTAAAAATATCTGCATGTCACTCAGCCGGTAATGTGGTGGTAGAAATAAAAGATGACGGGAAGGGGCTTGACCGTGAAGCTATTCTTGACAAAGCAGTAGAAAAAGGATTTATAAGTGAATCTGATGTCAAAGAAAAGATAATTAATGAACGGGATATACTCAATATGATTTTCAAACCGGGATTTTCCACTGCCAAAATAATATCTGATGTATCCGGCAGAGGTGTCGGAATGGATGTTGTCAAGACCAATATTGAGGCTCTCAGGGGACAGATTGAGATTCAATCACGGGCAGGCAAAGGAACAGCATTTAAAATGAGCCTTCCGCTGACTCTGGCGATTATTGACGGAATGGTTCTCCGCGTAGGTTCCGAAAAATATGTGATGCCGACAATCTCTATAATCAGATCGGTTCAGCCAAGGCATGAGGATATATCATCTGTTCTTGGTAAAGGTGAAATGCTCTCTCTTCAGGGTAAACTGATCCCTTTATTCCGACTGGCAAACCTTTTTCATGTCAAAAATGCCGAACAGGACCCGACCAAAGCGATTGTTATGGTAGTTGAGGATGATACAAGACAGGCAGGTCTGGTTATTGACGAACTTATCGGTACCCAGCAGATTGTTATCAAGACTCTTGGAGAGATGATGCGGAATATACCCGGTATCTCCGGCAGTGCCATTATGCCTGACGGAAGAGTCGGACTGATTCTTGATGTCGGCGGACTGGTACGGCTTGCAAATCAGTAAACAGTATCAGTGAGCAGTGAACAGTTGGCACTGAAACCTAAAACCCAAATATTAAAACCGCTTAGGCAAATGACAAATTTAATATCTGTCGAACTGACAGAAAAGCATTTTATAAAGATCAGCCAGATTGTTTATCGCTTATGCGGAATTTATTTAAAAGAAGGGAAAGAGGCTCTGGTAAGAGCAAGACTGATGAAAAGACTCCGCGCTCTTGGAATGGAAGACTTTGAGACTTATGTAAAATATATTGAGAGTAAAGAGGGCGCAAATGAGCTGATTTTTATGGTTGATGTAATAACAACCAATAAAACAGGTTTTTTTCGTGAGCCTGCCCATTTTGATTATTTAAAAAACAGTATAGTGCCTGAACTGAAAAACCGGAGATTAAGATTCTGGAGCGCTGCCTGTTCATCAGGGGAAGAGGCTTTTTCTCTTGCAATTGTACTGAAAGAGAGTATCCCGGATATAGAACACAAAGATGTGAAGATTCTTGCCACTGATATATCTTTAAAAATGTTGGAAAAAGCCCGGCAGTCAATTTACGGGGAAGACTCTCTGCGGGATATTCCGCCGGCTTTTCTGCAGAAATATTTTGTAAAGATTCAGGGTAACAATTATCAGATAAAAAATAATATAAGAGAAATTGTCCGGGTGGCAAGACTGAATCTGATGGATCCGTGGCCCATGAAAGGAACTTTTAATGTCATTTTCTGCCGTAATGTTATGATTTATTTTGACAGAGCTACCCAGCAAACCCTGATTAACCGTTTCTGGGATTATCTTGAATCAGGATGCTATCTTTTTGTCGGTCATTCAGAAGGGCTGTCAGCTATTTCACATAAATTCGAGTATGTACGCCCTGCTATTTACAGAAAAGGCTGAAACAGGTTTCAGGTTTTAAGTTCCAGTGTCAACTGATAACTGATAACTGACAGAGCCATAATGGGCTATAAATAATGAGACATGTTATTTTAGTAGGTGATATGAAGGTTGGGAATAAAGAAGATATTCTTGTAACCCATGCGTTAGGCAGTTGTCTGGGACTGATGATCTATGATCCGGTTGCTCAGGTCGGAGGTTTGTTACATGCCATGTTACCGTTATCAAAAATTAATCCTCAGAAAGCGGATATAAATCCTTTCATGTTTGTTGATACAGGTGTTCCTATTTTGTTTAAAACCATATATAGTATGGGGGGACAGAAATCAAGGATGATTGTTAAAGCTGCCGGGTGCGGTCAGCCTCTCGGAAATAATGAGATGTTCAGAATAGGGGAGAGAAACTATACAGTTTTAAAAAAATTACTCTGGAAAAATAATGTCCTTCTCGATTCTGAAGATGTCGGCGGCGCAGCCAGCCGCACCATTCATTTTATTCTTTCAACAGGGAAGGTCATTATCAGCAGCAGCAATATGAAATGGGAACTGTAATGTCAATTAGGAATTGAAAATTGAAAATTGGACAGCAGCAGTAATTTATAAATCTGCTGAAATTCCTAATTTTTAAATAAGGTGAGAAAATGAAACAACGGGCTGTTACACAAAAAATGGGAACAATCTCTTTGCTCATGATTTTTATTTCAATAATTGTTGCAAGCATGTTCAGTGTTTATGATTATCTGAGTGAAAGAAGACAGCTTATAGAAATTTTCGACGAAATAACAGCCCCTATTACAAAACGCATGGCAGACGGTCTGCAAAAACCTCTCTGGTTTCTGGATGAGAGTCTTACTCAGAAACTTATTGAATCAGAGATGTTAAATAAAAGAATATATGCTGTGATTACCAGAGAGGCTGACGGCAAAACCGTATTTTGCGCCAGAGAAAGAGATAAAGACTGGGAGATTATCAAATCCAAGGGGGATATTTCCGGTGATTTTGTTGTTAAAAAAGAGAATGTAAATTATGAGGATAAATCTATAGGGAGCGTTGAAGTCTTTTTTACCACGCGGTTTATAAAAGAATCTTTGAACAAACTTATCATTTTTATTATATTTAAAGTTCTGACCATGAGTATCTGTCTTGTTACTGTTCTTCTGCTTGTCGTTAATATTTTTTTTGTCAGACCTATATCAGAAGTGATCAAAGGATTGGATATTGTAGGCAATGAAGTGGATTCTGCTGCACAAAGGGTCTTATTAACAGGAAGGCAATTGACAAACGGTGCCTCAAAACAGGCATCATCTGTTGAAGAGACATCTTCCTTTATGGAAGAGATGGACTCTATGATCCAGAAAAATACTCAGAATGTTACCCATGCCAATACACTGATGATTGAGACTTCCATAGTCGTATCTGATGCAGTATCTGTAATGAGCAGATTAACCGATTCTATAGATGAACTCTCAAAAACCAGTGAAGAGACACGGAAAGTTATTAAGACCATTGAAGAGATAACTTTTCAGACCAACCTGTTAGCTCTTAACGCCGCTGTTGAAGCCGCCAGAGCCGGGAATGCAGGCGCAGGTTTTGCTGTGGTTGCCGATGAGGTAAGAAATCTGGCAATGCGTTCCAGTGAAGCTGCCAGAAATACATCCGCGCTTATAGAAACTTCAATTGAAAGGACTAAAAACGGGATTGAACTGGTCTATAAAGCAAACGAAGCATTTGCCAATGTAGCAGAGGGAGCAAGAAAAGTAGGAGAATTGCTGGGAGAAGTAACAGCCTCTTCTCAGGAGCAGGCTCAGGGGATCCGTCAGGTAAGCAAAGCTATGTCTGATATTGACAGAGTAACACAGGAGAATGTATCAATCGCTGAAGAGACATCTTTGGCTATTGAAGAGATCGGAAGTCAGACAGAACGTATGAAAAATTTTGTAGGAAATCTTATGACTTTGATCGGCTCTAAAAAAGAGAAACATAATAAATTAAAGAAAATTAAAGAAACAGATGAATCATACTTTTTCTCCGGAGCTGACAAGGATGATGAAAAGAGTCAATAACCCCTGCCCTAAAGGGATAGGGGCTTGAAAAAGCCCGGTTGACTAGACTGAGTATTAAGTTACTACGTTATTCAGGTCATAACACCTGCGGATGTTTATCCTGGTTTGCAGCTCTGTTGTCTGTCATTAAACAGTCCTGTGGGTACGGGACAGTGTGACAGATGTAAAAAGCCCGGATAACATTGTCTAAGGATATTAAACTCTGACATATAGGAGGTTTTAAAAACATGGTATATGTATTAAACACTGAAAAAAATCCTTTAATGCCCTGCACAAAGGCTAAAGCCAGAAAATTGCTCAGAGATAACTTAGCGAAAGTGGTCAAAAGAACTCCATTCACGATTCAGTTAGTTTTTGAATGTGAAAATCAGACGCAGGATATAACTCTTGGCGTAGATGCAGGAAGTAACAAAATCGGATTATCTGCTGTTACTGAGAAACAGGAAATATTTTCAGCAGAAGTTGAATTGAGAAGTGACATAGCAGATTTATTATCTGTACGCAGGCAAAACAGAAGAACCAGACGCAACAGACTGAGATATAGAAAGGCAAGGTTTCTGAACAGAGTAAGCAGTAAAAACAAAGGATGGTTAGCTCCGTCAACAGAAAACAAAATTGATACCCATTTGAAAGTTGTAACTGAACTGCATAAGATATTACCTGTAACTGAGGTTATTGTTGAAGTGGCAAGTTTTGATATACAAAAAATTAAGAATCCTGACATACAGGGAAAAGAATATCAGCAAGGGGAACAATCAGATTTCTGGAATATAAGAGAGTATATATTGTTCAGAGATAACCATACTTGTCAATGTTGTAAAGGCAGGTCGAAAAACAGTGTTTTAAATGTACATCATATAGAAAGCCGTAAAACTGGCGGTGATTCTCCGAACAATTTAATAACATTATGTGAAACTTGCCATAAAAAACACCATAAAGGTAAAATCGGATTAAATCTTAAAAGAGGTAAATCCTTTAAAGATGCAGCTTTCATGGGTATTATGCGGTGGGCTTTTTATAACAGGTTAAGAGAATTATACCCGAATGTAAGTCTGACATACGGTTACATTACAAAGAACACCAGAATAACCAATAATTTACCTAAAGAACATAGAACTGATGCCTTGTGTATCACGGGTAATCCAATGGTAAAACATTCAGATAATTACTATTTTATCAAACAGGCAAGAAAGCATAACAGACAAATACATAAGGCTAACATTCTAAAGGGCGGCAAAAAGAAACTTAATCAGGCACCGTATTCAGTAAAAGGATTCAGGCTGTTTGACAAGATTGAATTTGAGGGAAAAGAATGTTTTATATTTGGAAGACGCAGTACAGGATACTTTGATTTAAGGACATTAGACAGCAGTAAGATTCACGCAAGTGCCAGCGTAAAGAAGCTGAAGTTATTAGAAATCAGAAAGGGTTTATTGTGGGAAAGGAGAGAGCGGGGCGTCGGAGTGAGTAAGCATTCCTCCCCTACCCTGAAGGGATAGGGGTTTCCTGCTAAGTTTTTATGAAGATGATTACATTGAGCAGAAGCATAATACAGATTCAGGCAGCAATGTTTAAAAGTTCAGGAATCGGAAAAAAACTGACAGATAATATTTTGAAAGAATAAGGAGGAAGAATCATGAAAAAAATTTTTGCGGTCATTGGATTATAACTGTTTTATTTTTGCCGGTCTGTGTTAAAGCAGAAGAGATTGTTATCACAATGTTGGAAGATTTTCCGCCATATCAGTATGTGGAGAATAACCAGCCGACAGGGATTGATGTTGAGATTGCCCGTGAAGTCTTTAAGAATCTCGGTATAAAACTGAAATTAGAGGTAGTCCCCTGGAAAAGAGCTTTAAAGTATGCAGAAGACGGTAATGTGAGCGGTCTTATTGCAGCATTAAAGACCGAAGAGAGAGAGAAATTTTTATATTATACATCCGAGCCGGTTCATATTCAGAAAAATGTTGTTATTGCCGGAAAAGAAAGCAAAATAAAGATAAGCTCTCCTGAAGATTTGAAGGGTAAAGAAGTCGGAGTCCTTGCAGGGTTTTCTTATGGACCCGCTATTGACAGCCTACAGGGATTGAAAAAAACAGTCTGTAATGATCAGCAGGAGATGATAAAAATTCTTGACAAAGGGCGTATAAATGTGGTGCTCGGTTCAGACGGTCCTTTCTGGTTTAACTGCAAAAAATTGGGTTTTAAAGATCATTTTGAAATTGTTCATGTTATTGCTGAACTCCCGGCTTATACAGCATTTTCCATGAAAGGGAGCGGAGAAAAAGGGGAAATGCTGGCTGAAAAATTCAGCAAAGAGATACGCAGGCTTAGAGAATCCGGCTGGGAAAAAGAGGTTATAGAAAAGTACCGCTAATGATATTTCGGTAGTGGGTCAATCCAGACTGATATTTTATTATAATATCCTAAATTAATAAGGATTATAATAATAGTTTCAAGTCAATTTTGAACCACTACCGATATTTCAAAAGCAATAGGTAAAAAAGGAGAGGCTTTGGTAAATCAGTTCAGCGATATACTGCGCCGGATGAAATCTGACGGCATAGTGCAGAAAATTACAGAAAAATATGAGTAAATAAGAGACAGAGTTTCTTATAAAAAATCAGTCTCTTAATTCTGTTTATAAAACGGTTTATTTTGAGAGGATAAAAGATGTCAATGAATGTCCTTATTGTAGATGACAGCGGGATTATGCGGGCAATGATTTTGAAATCCCTGAAGATGAGCGGTCTTTCTCTTGGAGAAGTATATCAGGCGGCAAACGGAAAAGAAGGGCTTGATGAACTGAAAAATCATTGGATTGACTGCGTTATCGTGGATATTAACATGCCGGTTATGACAGGTGAAGAGATGATAGATCAGATGAAAACCGATCCTGAAATAAAAGATATACCGACTGTTGTAATATCCACCGAGGGGAGTGAGGCTCGGTTAGAGCGGTTGAATAAGAAGGGAGTTGCATTTATACACAAACCGTTTTCACCGGAAATGATCCGGGATACCATTAAAAATATCATGAAAACAGGAGGTTCAGATGGACAATCCAATTAAAAAAAGGCTGCACCGTGTGGCGGAAGAGATTCTTGAAAAACTTGCATTTATGTTCTCTTTTCCTGAAGAGGAAAAGCGGAGAGATAACTTATGATTCTGCTGTAGCTGCAAGCGTTTCATTTGCCGGTCCTTTTTCAGGAAACCTTATAATGGTTGTTTCAGGACAGATTCTTCCTGAACTGACCGGAAACATGCTCGGGGTTGATGATAATGCAGAGACAACACTGGAACAGCGGCATGATGCACTAAAAGAACTTATAAATGTGATCTGCGGTAATTTATTGCCGACAATCGCGGGAAAACACAGTATATTTAATGTCAATGCCCCGGTAATTCTTCCGGGGGAACGAAATTTGATTCTGAAGACGGGAGAGAACCTGTATCTGCGGTAAGATTATCTGTTGAAGATGAACCATGTGATATACTTTTGTTTGTCAAAGACGGAATTCCCCCGGAAATGATTGTTGCAGAATCTGAAACAGAATGAGATTCTTACACTCCTGATCAGGAGTAAAAAAATAAAGGTTGTCGGGCATTCCGTAATAGCGGATGCACGGTCGGCTGTTAATGAAAAATGACCAATTCATCAACAACTTTTTGGTTGGAGTAAATGAGATAAATGAGACACATCGTTTTAGTGGGAAACATGAAGACTGGAAAAAAAGGAGACATGATTGTTACCTATGCGCTGGGAACCAGCCTTGGTATGACAGCTTATGATCCGGTAGCGCAGGTAGGCGGATTACTTCATGCCATGTTACCGCTCTCCAAAACAGACCCGCAGAAAGCAAAAACAAGTCCCTGCATATTTGTTGATACAGGTGTCCCCATGCTGTTTGAAGAAGTATGCAAACTCGGCGGGAAGAAAGAGAGATTAGTAGTCAGAGCCGCAGGCTGTTCCCGCCCCCTGGGCGATAATGAGATGTTTAAAATAGGAGAAAGAAACTATGCTGTTCTGAAAAAGATTCTCTGGAAAAACAATATTCTCCTTGAGTCGGAAGATGTCGGAGGCACAGCTAACCGTACAGTTCAGTTTGATCTTTCAACAGGTGAAATTACGGTAACCGGCTAGGCGGTTAAAAATTAACAAACTAATATATTTACAAGAGGTTATTAGATGTCTATTAATGTCCTTGTTGTAGATGATAGCGGGGTTATGCGGGCAATGATCTTAAAATCAATGCGTATGAGCGGGCTGTCTCTCGGAGAAGTTTATCAGGCTTCAAACGGAGAGGATGGGCTGTCTCTTCTTAATCAGCATTGGATAGACCTTGTTATCGCGGATATTAACATGCCGATCATGAACGGAGAGGAAATGATAGATCGGATGAAGGAGAATCCCGAAACCGAAGATATTCCCATTGTTGTCATATCTACCGAAGGAAGCAAGGCTCGGCTGGAAAGACTGACGAAAAAAGGTGCCGCATTTATCCATAAGCCTTTTACCCCTGAAAAAATACGGGATACAATAAAAGATATTCTGAAATTGGAAGATAGCGATGAAGAATAATGACTGCGGTTGTAAGTTTTAAGTTGTAAGTTTCAGGTTTTAAGTGATAAATAGACGGCACAGTCTGTTTATGTCCCATATTCTCTGATATAAAAGTGAGAAAAAAATGATAAAAGTGCTTATAGTGGATGATTCGGCAATCGTCCGTAAAATTCTGACCAAAGAATTATCAATGTACAGGGATATTGAAATAGTCGGAAGCGCTGTTGATCCTTATGTTGCAAGGGATAAAATTGTAAAACTCAAACCTGATGTGATAACTCTTGATCTGGAGATGCCGAGAATGGACGGTTTATCATTTTTGGCAAAACTTATGAAACATTATCCCATGCCTGTTGTGATTTTAAGCTCACTGACGCCCAAAAACAGCGAAAACGCATTGAAGGCACTGGATCTCGGAGCTGTTGAGGTGCTTTGCAAACCCGGAGGCGCATATTCCACATCAGAGGTTTCAAAAAGTCTGGCAAATGCTATCAGGATGGCTGCATCTGCCCGGATTAATGTCAGGCGTGAAAAACCGCAGCCCCAGCCGCAGGCGGCTCATCCTCCGGCTCAACCCAAGCCGGCTTTAAACGATTTCCGTATGCAGACCACTAATAAAGTGATTGCTATAGGTGCATCCACAGGCGGAACAAAAGCAATTGAAACAATTCTGAAAAAAATGCCGCCTTCATCACCCGGTATTGTGATTGTTCAGCACATGCCGGAAAAATTTACCACAGCTTTTGCCAAACGGCTTAATGATATATGTCAGATAGAAGTGCGGGAGGCGCAGGATAATGATGCTGTAATCAATGGTTTGGCACTGATAGCACCGGGAAATAATCACATGCTGCTCTATCGGAGCGGAGGAAATTATATAGTAAAAATAAAATACGGTCCTCCGGTTCATTATCAGCGTCCCAGCGTCAATGTATTATTCCAGTCTGTTGCAAAACATGCGGGTTCCAACGCTGTCGGAGTGCTTCTTACCGGCATGGGAGCAGACGGCGCTACCGGACTTCTGGCAATGCACGACACCGGGGCACACACTATTGCTCAGGATGAAAGCACTTCTGTTGTCTTTGGAATGCCTAAAGAGGCGATCAAAATTGGCGCTGCGGATGAAGTTGTTCCGCTGCATAATATTTCAGAACATATTATCAGTGCTTTACAAAAATAATTAAGAATCAGAAATTGGTAATCAGATATAAAGAGTTATAATTTTTCAGAGGTAATTTATAGAAATGACAACAGATTCAGATGCTCCGGTTATTATTAATTATTTTATTGAACCCGGCTACATCTTTGTGGCAACAAAACCTGCTGTCATCTCCGGGGTACTAGGTTCATGCGTTTCTGTCTGCCTTTTTGATTGGAAAAGGAAAATAGGCGGAATGAATAATTTCAAGTTCCCTTTTATAAAGGGAAAGAATCTTGCAACTGCTGTTTACGGCAATGTTGCCACTCTGGCGCTTGTCAGAATGATGTTAAATGAAGGGTCTGAAATAAAACATCTGGAGGCGCAAATTATAGGCGGTGCCTATAATTCTGAAATTTCACCTGAAAATATCGGCAAAGAGAATATCATAGTTGCAAGGAAAATTCTGACAAGGGAAGGGGTTCGTATAGCATCTGAAGATGTCGGCGGTGAAAAAGGGAGAAAAGTTATTTTTAACACAACCAGTAATGAGGTTGCCGTTATGAAGGTGGATAAGCTCAGACTTGGTGACTGGTATCCTTATGATAATAATCGTTAGATAATTGTATTCAAACCTAACCCCCAGCCCTTCCCTGAAGGGAAGTAGGGGCGAATAATTATTCGCCCCTACATATTCACTAATTATTCGCCCCTACATTCCCCCCTTCCCTTCAGGGAAGGGGGGCAGGGGGGTTAGGTTATCTTAAATGCCCAGCTTTTTTAAAACTTCTTTAAGCTCCTGAACCGCATTTGCCGATTTCTGAAGCGCTGCTTTCTCTTCATCTGTCAGCTTGATCTGGATAATCTCTTCAATACCCTTTGCCCCGAGTTTTACAGGAACGCCGATAAACAGGTCTTTAAATCCGTATTCCCCTTCAAGATAAGCCGCACACGGAAGGATTTTTTTCTTATCTTTCAGAATAGATTCTGCCATTTCAACTGCGGCTGATGCCGGAGCATAATAAGCGCTTCCGGTTTTCAGAAGACTGACAATCTCTGCTCCGCCGTTTGCTGTACGTTTCACCAGAGCGTCAATCCGTTCTTTTGACATCAGTTCTGTTATCGGAATCCCTGCCACTGTTGAATACCGGGGCAGCGGAACCATTGTATCACCATGCCCGCCCAGAACAAACGCATGAGTATTTTCAACAGAAACATTCAGTTCCATAGCAATAAATGCTCTGAAACGTGCTGAATCAAGGACTCCTGCCATTCCCATAACTCTGTTTTTGGAAAAACCGCTTGCCTGATACGCGACATGACACATGGCATCAAGGGGGTTGCTTACAATAATCAGAACAGCTTTCGGAGATCGTTTTGCAACCTGTAGAGTAACTTCTTTAACAATTTTGGCATTTGTGTTGATCAGATCATCGCGGCTCATACCCGGTTTACGCGGTATTCCCGCAGTTATGATAACAATATCTGATCCTTCTGACGGATCATAAGAATTGCTTCCTGTCAGATGAGCATCATGTTTTTCAATCGGTGCAGCCTCTGCCAAATCAAGAGATTTTCCCTGGGGAACCCCTTCAATAATATCTATCAGAACAACATCACATAATTCTTTTTCAGCCAGTCTCTGAGCTGCGGTTGCCCCTACATTACCGGCTCCGACTACGGTTACTTTTTTGTCCATAATCTTCTCCTTAGATTAAAAAGAAGCTAAATTTCTTAAGAAACTAGCTTCTTAAGTTCTTAATTGGCGTTCAATATCTGCTCTAAAGTACATTTACTTTTTTTTTCAGATTTAATATCCGGTTCAGATACCTGAGTCTTCTCCTCAACCTGTTTTACCTCTGCATCCGATTTTTCTGCTGCTATCTGAGGATTATCTGATTTAACATCCTGTGTATCTGCCAAAATCACCAGAGGACTGACCTTGATATTACAGGTTATATCCTTTAACTGATCGCTCATCAACTGTGCTTCTTTTATCTCTATTTTGGCATCTTTTTTATTCTTTATATCTTTTTTGACTTCAAAATTCATAGAAAGGATTGGAAAATCTTTTCCTTTGATACCTTTGGCACCTGCCATGACTACTACTATAATTCCCGGATTTTTATCATTCACAATGTGCATAAGTGATGAGGTCTGTTTGGTTTTATCTGCTTTTTTAAATTCAAGAATATCAGCATCATATTTGATAACCAGTTTAACCCCTGCCAGATTATCTGTCTGATCCATCATTATCGGAATTTCAACAGACTGACCTGATTTTGCTTCCAAAGCCGGGATATAAAGTTCTGTTCCCCATGCCGCTGAAAAAATCATACTTGCCGCCATGAGACTGCACATTGCCAGATACGTTAATTTGACTAACATTTGAATCATTTATTCACCTCTTTTTATTATAAAACAAAATTTTATGCAAATGGCGGGTTACTTTTTGATAACCCACCCTGCGAATTTTATCATCAGAATGATTTATATGATTACTGTGTATTATGTCAATAATAAAAATCATACGAAAATGCAGGGTCGGATAATCATGAACCTATCAGAAAAATCCTGTAGGGCGGACTAAGCAGAGCGTGTCCGCCTTATTCACGCATGGCGGACACGCTATCGCTTTGTCCGCCCTACATACCTGCTGCGCCGCTGCGGTCTGAGGAAACAAAAACATTTCCGGTTTCTGTTAAAACAGATTCAGTTATCCAGACCTCATACGCGGTTCGGATTCTGTTCAGCAGTTCTTTTGCTTTTTCATGATACCTGTCTTTACGGTTCAGTAATGCCATAATAAAAGATGTATCAAGAAAAATACACTCGCGGCTCATTCCTGAACCCCGTAAATATAACGGTCATGTTCACCTGCCCAATCTTCGGGGGCTTCGACAGTGCCGGTCAGTCTGTACAATACATCAAACGCATTGAGAGAATCAGATTCGGAATCTTTTTCTTTTAAAGAGATAATATAATATCTGTCCGGGGTCAAATCAGTTCTGCCTACGGGTATGAAAATATGACCGTCAAAAAATGCTTCCAGAGTTTTCATGTTTACTCCTGTTTATAAATCAGTGTTATCATATTCATCATGATTATCAGCGGTTCTGAATCACGGATTAAACGGATTTACCGGATTGCACAGATTTTCGTTCCTTGTTCCCACGCTTTGCGTGGGAACAAATCCTGTAGGGCGGACTAAGCGGAGCGTGTCCGCCTTATTCACGCATGGCGGACACGCTATCGCTTTGTCCGCCCTACATACTACATACCTTATCAGCGCAATCAGGCAAATCATGATTATCAGCGGTTATGAATCACGGATTACACGGATTTACCGGATTGCACAGATTTTCGTTCCTCGTTCCCACGCTTTGCTTGGGAACAAATCCTGTAGGGCGGACTAAGCGGAGCGTGTCCGCCTTATTCACGCATGGCGGACACGCTATCGCTTTGTCCGCCCTACATACTACATACCTTATCAGCGCAATCAGGCAAATCATGATTATCAGCGGTTATGAATCACGGATTACACGGATTTACCGGATTGCACAGATTTTCGTTCCTCGTTCCCACGCTTTGCTTGGGAACAAATCCTGTAGGGCGGACTAAGCGGAGCGTGTCCGCCTTATTCACGCATGGCGGACACGCTATCGCTTTGTCCGCCCTACATACTTAATAGGGATATCCTGTACAGCTTTCTAACATCGGACCTTCAGTTAACCAAAGTTTAATACTATCAATGCTTCCTGTCCAACAATTTCCCATGTTTCCATTACATATTAGCTGGTACTCAGAAAGATCATATGTTGGCCCCCCATCATTATTATCTTTGACTCAAAAGCTCCTACAAGGACAAATGCCCAGTCTCCGCAAGTCTGATCTTTTGCTGGCGTAACCACCCATTTGTTTCGCCAATCAAATTTTGGTGGCATTCTATTTGTAGCACGGGTCGTATCACTTTTTACATTTGTTGAAGTATAGCTTAAATTTGCCACTTTGGATCCACTGTCAAACGATTTTGTGTTTTCATTAAATGTAAGATATTGACTATTACTATTAACATCAACACCCTTAATCTTAAAATTAGTCATTTCGAAGTTCAGATCATTGACATGCCCGGAATAGGCGATCCAGAATGTACCGTCTCTCTCAGTACCCGCACTTGTTCCCCAGCTGTTCCTACAAAGCCATGCATTTTTTGTATCATCCCATCCGATAAGTAGCACTACATGACCACCCTGTTTAAAATTTTCTTTGTTTTTATAAACTTCTCCGGCAGTTCCGTTCTGCCAGAAGGTTATAAAATCGGAATATACATCATACCGAAAATATGCTGGACCATCTATGTACAAAGAACTCTTTACTTCGGTTTCATTATCAGTAGCTAAAGCATAAAAATTATTTATATAATAGGGTAACTGCTCACAGTGATTCAGTTCAGCGCAAGAATCATCTTTGAAAGTAACATAAACTGTATGGTCAGTCTTTACATTTGAGAAAGTATAGCTCGAAATCGTACCTTTGGAAACACTGTCAACTAATACATTGTCAATCTGATAATCTGTTTTTGGCGTAAAAGAAAATGTCTGGCTTGCACCCTCATTCACTGTTACCGCACCTGAAGGGCTTATACTTCCATTTGCACCTGCTGTAGCAGTTATGGTATATTGCTTTGCAATAGGCTCGCTGATTGAAAACTCCCCGTCACTCTGGTCAAAGACCGAAGAATCATAAGAGAGACTGATATAAATCTTGTAATCACTCCCTTCAGCCACAAAATCAGGAACTGTCCATGAATACGAACCGTTGTTGCTCACATCAGATGCAACGATGGTCATCTGCTCTTTTCCCCTGAACAGATAGATTTTTACCGTGTTACCTGTTATTCCAGGCTCCCATTGAATCGTATAAGAATTGCCGATAGTCCATTTCTCGCCGCCGTCCGGTGTCTTCACTTTCAGTTCGCAGCTTTTTTCAACTGAAAAATCACTGTCGCTCATATCATACAGAGAACTGTCCGCATAATCCGTTATTCTGATTTTATAACCGCTCCCTTCTGTCAGAGAATCCGAAACGGTCCATGAATACAAGCCGTCATTTGCTGTTTTCTCCGCGAGAGTCTGAATTCTGCTTCCGTCTTTGTATAACTCTATTTTCACCTCACTGCCCGCGTCTCCTGTTTCCCATGTGATATTATAACTTTCACCTGAACACCGCTGCTCCCCGCCGTCAGGAGATTTGACTTTGAAATCAGCGTTTCCTTTAAGGGTGAAATTTGTCATACCGAAATTCAGGTCTTTGGCGTGTCCGCTGTATGCAATCCAGAATGTGCCGTCTCCGTTGGGTCCCGCGGTTGCTCCCCAACTGTTTTTGCAAAGCCAAGCCTGTTTATCCTCATCCCATCCGATAATCAGAACCGCATGTCCGCCTTCAAGGTAAATATCTGTATTTTTATAAACTTTATCCGGAGAATAGGTATTCCAGAATGTCATAAAATCGGAATGGACATCATACCTGAAATATGCGGGACCGTCATTATAAAGAGAGGTTTTTATCTCTTTGGGATCATCTGTATTTACAGTATAAAATCCTGCTGTATTGTAAGAGAGCTTTTCACAACTGCTTATCTGTGAACATGGAGTTTCATCTGCCGTGTAACCTGTGCATGATTCTTTCATAGGTCCCTGATTATACCAGAATTTGAGAGCATCCGCATTACCGCCCTGACATCCCCGCATTTCATCATTGCATGAAACCTGCTGCTGTTCAGATAAGTCATTCAGAGAACCGCCTTTTATTGCTATTTTTGATTCAAAGGCACCTGTAGAAGCAAACGCCCAGCAACTTCCGCAGCTTCCCTGATTCTTTGCAGGAGCGACAACGCCTCTGTCCCGCCAGTCAAATTTATCAGGAAGATTGTCAAGAAATGTGTCGAAATCATCAATAAATTCGCTGAAATCTCTGATTAACGAATCGTAATTATCCGGTTTTCCGGTATCTCCCAAAGCATATTCATCATCATTTCCGGGCTTGAAAGTCTGCTTATAAGGCTGCATCCCGTCACAAAAGCCGAACAGTGTTATATTCCCCTGTGAATCCAGAGGAACTTCAAGTTCAAATTTTCCTGTATCCGCAGGAGTGAAAAGATGCTGCCCGTTTGCCAGAATCATTGCACAGAGCGGAGTTGCTCCGAGCATTGCTTTTCCGCTTAATTTCACCCATCCTGTTTTTGAAGATGCGGATTGAGTTACGCTTAAATTCATGCCCGCGCTGCCCGGGGAAGCAGTCTTCATATTTATATCAAAAGAGCGTGCTTCCCATGACTCCAGAACCGCTTTGTAAGGCGCAAGTCCGTCACAGAAAGAGAAAAGCGTAATCTCTCCGTTGGCGTCCAAAGGCACGGTCAAATCATATCTTCCGTCTGAGGCGTCTGTGAACATATACTCCCCGTTTGCCAATACCATGACACACAGGGGCTGCCCGTTGTAATAGACCGTCCCGCTTATGTTTACCCATTCCGCTGCATACGCATTTGCAGAAAAGAAAAGAATTATTCCGCAAAGCAGCACAAAAAACCGATTTGAAAATCTCTGTTTCATAAAACCCTCCTTTAAATACTGTAAAATATTAAATTGTTACATGACTTTCCCGTAACTTATAAACAGCATGAGGTATATGATAACCCACCCTGCGAACTACAGGGATTTTGAATAAGAAGAGGATTTTCAGGACACACGGAAGACCTGCGGGGTTTTTAAAACCCCGCAGGTCTCTGAAAAAGAATCCTTTCTTATACGCAATCCTTGTAGATGTTGACATAGCAGATTACGCTCCGCTTCACTCAAAACCCTAATGGTTTTGAATACCCTCAGGGTTTCAGAATTTAACTTATGAACGGCTACTTAATCAGACCTGCGGGGTTTTTGAAACCCCGCAGGTCTTTTTGTATTACATCCAGTTCCCAATCAGCAGAAAAGGTGCCCAATACAAAGGATGCCAGTATCGTAACTGAGAGATCAGGCTTTTCTGTGCGTTTTGCAATGCTTTTGCTTTTGAAATGCCCGGAGTCTTTAATTGCCGGTAAAATTCTCTGATCGCAAGAGAGGTCGCTTCATCATCAACATACCATAGTGTAGCAATCGCAGTTCTGACGCCTGCTTTTACAGCCACGCCTGCAAGCCCAAGAGCGGCTCTTTCATTTCCAAGAGCAGTCTGACACGCGCTTAATGTCAGCAGTTCAACCTGTCTCTCACGGAATTTGCCAAGAGAGATAAGCCATTCCAACTGATCCATATTCAGCTTACTGTCATAAGTCAGCAGAAAACTCTCCTGGGGAGTGCCGCCAAATACGCCGTGAGTGGCAAAATGCACAATCGTATAAGAATTATTCTTAAATTCACGGGTCAGATTCTCAAAATTATGCTCTTTGTTCTGAAAAAGAACCTTTCCGCCCATAATCTCTTTTATATCACGTAATTCAGCCGTAACACTCGGCAGAGGAGAAAAATCCTGTACTCCGTCAGATAGTCCGCTGAGAAGAATTTCAAGATGTTTCTGATCAATCGGCTTGGGATCTGTTACAGTGATTGCAGGTATTGTTGCAATTGCATATTTTTCAACAAGAAAATGCTCTTTGTCATTCAGGGTAGAGAACGGAATTAAACGAAGCACACCATCTGGAGCAACCACAAGTGTATCAACCTCCTGACGGATTAATTCAGCTTCAATCGGGCGTATCAGCCAGTCATAAAGTTGCCGTGATTCATATAAAAATCTGTTATTTGTCCGTGTCTGTAATTTCTTGCGGAATTTCTGAACTGTATCTTTAAGAGTTTCATAATCAACAGGAACTTTGAAATATTTAATGCCATCCGGCAGAGTCAGCAATAATGCAAGTTTATCTTCCAGCGGAATCGGATAAAGCAGAGCTGTATGCGGTTCTGTACGGTTCAGAGTTTTCTTTTTTGCATTCAGAGCAGTTACACATTCATCCTGAAAAAAATCATCCAATTCCGCTGTTTTTAAAAGCTCCATAACATCTCTTGCCTCTTTGAGCTTATCTTCTTTTTTATTCTCATCAGCTTCTGCTTCAGCCTGCATCAGCAAAAGATCCGCAAGCCCAAGATAAACAGGTTTTACACTTTCATTAAATATATCCTGCTTACCCCGGTATCCTTTGAATAATTCCCTGCGAATCGGATTTAATGTTGCAATTGTATTTTGAAAAGACTTTATTGCAGCCTCAATATCCCCTTGTCTGAAAAAGAGCCTTCCCAGTTGCCATTGCCAGAGATACAGAATTTCAGGAAATTTTCCCTGCTGGGCATAGAATATTGCTTTTCTTGTCAGAAAGATAGCCTCAGAATAGCGTCCTTCTTCTTCATACAACTGCCCTGAATATCCGTAAATATAAGAAATAGTTCTGTAATCATTCAAATCTTTTCCGATAGCTTTTGCTTCATCCAGTGCATTGTATGCAGCAAGAGTCAGATCAGAATCATATATACCCAGTTTAGCCTGAATCTCCTGAATTAAAAGGCTTAATGTGATAAAATCAGATGCTTTGTCATGAGAATCCGGCTGATTTGCAATTTGCAGAAGAGCATAATCAAGTGCTTTTCCCGTATCTTCATAATTCCCGCTCAAAAAAGTAGTGCGCACTGTATTAATTAAAACCTTTGTTTTTATTTTATCCAATTCATCTCTTACAGCTTTATGAGGATCAGCCGTGTCATTATCAGGCGGCTCTGTTATATCAAGAGCCTCTCCGTAAGCTCCCATTGCTGACGGATAATCTTTATATGCTGCAAGAGCATTGCCGATATTATTAAATACAGTTGCCCTGACTATCGGATTTTTTGCCTGATTTGCTTCATCCATCGCTTTTATCAGATATTCTGTTGATTTTTCAGCATTGTCAAAAGAGAGATAAACATCTCCGAGTGTGCCGAAAAAAAGAGCTTTACGATTATGCTCTCTGCTTTTTTCAATAAGCGGCAATCTGCTTTCAAGAAGAGATATTGCTTTCTGATGATAGCCGAGTCTCTGATAAGCTATAGAAAGATGCATTACTGTATCCAGATAAGTATCAGTATTTTTCTCTGAATCTGAAATGCCGATTGCCTCTTCCCATGCAAGAGCGGCATGTTCAAAATCCCCTTTGTCATAAAGATCATTCCCTTTTTTAATCAATTTGGTTACATCCGCCCCCGCAGGATTTATGGTTATAAAACATGAGATAAAGAGTATAAAAGCTGAAAATATATATTTTTTAAGCATTTGGATACCTCTCTTTTTTATAAAACCCTAAGGGTTTTGGAAACCCTTAGGGTTTTAATTATTAAAATTCCGCGCTGATTTCAAAATGGATCCCGTCATCCTGAAGATTATATTCATCCGAATTTTCTATGTTTCTTAATGCTTCTCCCCAGTAAATCTCTGCATAGATTTTTTTGCTTACCAGCCAGCGGACGCCGGTTCCCGCACTGTAAATGCTGTCAGGAGACGGATCATCACTATCTTTATTCCACCCTTTTCCAATATCAAAAAACGGACACAACTGAAATTCTCCGTCATCCTGCCCCCTGCTCACCCCCGGTATTTTTAAATGAAAAAGAGGAATCCGCCATTCCAGAGAACCGATTGCTCCGTTGTCAGCGGTCATCTGATTTTCCCGGTATCCCCTAACAGTGTGTGAACCGCCTATGGCAATTTTTTCTGCCGGAAAAAGCGGATCATTGGAAAACTGCAAGGCTGCTGTTAATAATATCTGACTGTTTACAAAATCTATCCGCCTGAGCCATTGAAACTGCCCCAGCCATGAGAAAAATTGTCCGTTAGGCGGATTTGTACCCTGAATCTCTTCACTGACATCTATGGTAGCATCAAAAATATCAATGCCAAAGTTAAAAGTTGAACGTGCGGCAATTACCTGCGTCATACTGCGATCTACCCATTCCTGACCAAAACGTAAGGCACTGACTTTATATTTTTTTTCTGTATCCTCATTTTTATATGAAGTAAATGTGATAGGCAAGTTACTCCACCAGATTTGACTCTGGTATCTTTCAAATTTAAGTTCCGCTGCAAATTCCCGGGCAATAGTTTTATAAAGAGGATGACGAAATGAAGCTCCATAACTCGTTGTTTTACTTCTTATATCAAATTCTTCAAATTCTTCAGATATTACTGCCGGTTCTGAATAATCAAAAAAAAGTGCCATAGTCGTATCCCATCTGGTCAAAGGGATAGTATAATTCAGTGAATAATTGTCTAATCCCTCTGTAATCCCATACAAGGCACTTAAAGAATCCCCCCAGCCTGTCAGATTATCATGCCGGACGCCGATTTCACTCCGGTATGCGCCGATACTCGGTGAATGATGGTTATTGAATTTCATCCATATATGATAAGGTCTTGCCTCTTCCGCTTCAATTTTCAGAATCCCTTCTCCAGGTTCAAGCCCGGGTCCGAAATCAGCATGAATATTTTCAATACGGGGATCCTGTTTCATAAGCTGCAAACGATCCTGCATCACATTGACATTAAACGGTTTGTCTTTAGGATTTGCAAGCTCAACCCGTTTGAGAATATAATTTTTACGAAGCCATGTATCGCTGATAATCTCTATTTTAGAGAGCTTACCTTCAATAACGCGCAAAGTGATGATATTATCCTTTATCTGCTGATCCGGAATAATCACACCGGAATTAACATATCCGTTGGCAATATAATAGAGAGTCACTTTATTTTTTGCTTCCTGCAATTCTTCAGCAGTGATTTCACGCTCCTGATAATCTTTAAGAATAAGCAGTAAATCCTCATCTGTGAAAACCGTATTCCCCTCAAGATTGAATTTTTTGACAAGAATTTTTGATACAGAGGATAATTGAGACTCATCTGTTCTCAACCTTTGGCAATTCTGTATCTTCGCCGACCGCCTTTGCAATTCCGCATAAAGATAACAGACTGATTGCCAGCATCATTATCAATATTTTTTTCAAAATAGAACCTCCTTTTAGTCTATTTATTGTACTTTAAGACTTCCGAAGTCTTATATAAAATATAATTATCATTAAAATCAGAATTATTCAACTGAAATCAGAATTATGAATTTTTTTAACCCATGTTTTCCTCTCTCTTATAAAAATGCTGTACAATAATTAAGTTATGTGCCATATAAACCAAAAACTGTCAACATAGAGAGCATATTTTAAGGAGAATAAAAACAGATGATTCAGTTTGATATAAAACCGGTTTCAACTGAAATTGTTTCAAAATTACAGCATACTATTGATATGAAAACCAAGCCGTTGGGGGCATTGGGGAAATTAGAAACTATCGCTTTGAAAATCGGGCAGATTCAGAATAGCTTAACGCCTCAGCTTGTTCATCCCGCAATGCTTGTATTTGCAGGCGATCATGGAATTGTCAAAGACGGGGGAATCAGTCCTTATCCCCAGGAAGTAACCTATCAGATGGTTCTGAATTTTTTAAACGGCGGAGCGGCAATCAATGTTTTTTGCCGACAGAACGGAATTGAAATCAAAGTGATTGATGCGGGCGTGAGTGCTGATATTGAAGCGAATCCAGCGTTGATTAACGCTAAAATCGCCAAAGGAACAAAAAGTTATTTACATGAACCGGCAATGACTCATGAAGAATGTATAAAGGCAATTTCAAAAGGTTCTGAAATTGTAAAAGAGATGCAGGCAACCGGCTGTAATATTATCGCTTTTGGTGAAATGGGGATCGGCAATACATCATCAGCTTCGATTATCATGAGCCTGCTGTGCGATATTCCGGTTGAAAAATGTGTAGGACGCGGTACAGGCTTGAATGATAAAGGATTGGAACAGAAAAAAGCGGTTCTCTCAAAGGCAATCAAAACTCATGCGATTGACAAATCCACGCTTTCTGTTTTAAAGACTTTCGGCGGTTTTGAAATTGTAATGATGTGCGGCGCAATGCTTCAGGCAGCCGAGCTTGGAATGATTCTTATGATTGACGGCTTTATTGCCACATCTGCTTTGCTTGCAGCAACTGGATTAAACCGGAATATTCTTGATTACTCAATTTTTACTCACCAGTCAGATGAGCAGGGGCATGCTCTGATGCTGCAACATCTTGGAGTTGAGCCGGTAGTTAATCTGAAAATGCGTTTGGGAGAAGGAACCGGCGCGGCTGTGGTTTATCCGCTGATAAAATCCGCAGTCTGCTTTTTGAATGAAATGGCTTCTTTTGAATCAGCGGGGGTAAGTCAGGGGAAATAAGTCCCGGCAATGAATTGCCGGGCTATTTTCAGATGTCCCTGCGGGACAAAGCAGATTGTAGCAGATTGTAGGGCGGACTAAGCGCAGCGTGTCCGCCTGTATAGACTATAGGGCAGACAAAGCGGAGCGTGTCCGCCCTACATTGCTTATAGCCTCATAACGAGGAGAAATACATAATGGATCCTATTATTTTAAGCATTTGTACTATCGGATCAGGCGTGGTCTCCTGTATTATCAAAGACCCTGTAGCATCTGCCACAAATTTAGTATTAGGCGTTGCTGCCGGAATGATTGCCAATAAGTCTGATAGGGAAGTGAGCAGAAGCATAGGCTCGGTTATTGAGTATCTGAAGAACTCCAAGCACAGTATGCCGATCAATCATGATATTCAGCGTGCAGTGCGCCGGGCGTATCTTGAAGCAACAAAGTTTGTTACTGAAACCTGCATGGAAAAAGAATTCAAAGTTCCCCTCAACATGCTGAAACGGGATATAAAAAATGTTTTCTTTCCATGTCAGGAGATTAAGCAGCTTGACAATATTTTGGAACATATTGACAAAGAATTAAAAGAGCTTCACAAGTCAAAATATGTTCCGCCGGATAACGCTGCGATTCATCAGATTGAACTGCTGCTTCAGCCTAAAAATACTCCAAAAGAGAAATTTGAAGAATTTAAGGCAACTCTGAAAAACGGGGTAATTGCAGAGCTTTGTCAATGGCAGAAAAATGTTCCTGATCCTTTGATTCGGATGATTCAGCATGGCTGGAAAGAGAATGATTCTGCTTTAGACTGGTTTGATCTTATGTGTGCGTTTTTCAATGCTATTCTCAAGAATAACACGGCAGTCAGCACAATAATTCAGACGCAGTTGCTGGCGCAACTGACTGCTGAAAATATTCCGATTACCCTTGAATCTTTTCAGAATGAATTTGATAAACTTGCCGGGGAATCCCTGAAAATCAGAAAGATCACGATTAGAATCGGGTTGATTGTTCAGGATATTCAGAAAGATGTAAAGCATGTTCTGAAAAATACAAATGAGATCAAGGATACTGCAAATCGCACAGAAAATAAGATTGACCATCTGACAGATGTGGTAAAAAATAAAATACAGGAAGAGGAAGAGCTTGAATTTCATCTTTTAACCGACCGCACACGCATCCCTCCGGTTTGCAGTCATCTGCCTAAGCTGAATAACATGAAGTATAAATCAATGGGGGGTGCATTTGTCGGCAGGGTATCCGATTTATGGAAAATTTATGATTCTCTGCAAAAGGGTGAAGCGACTGTTGTAGAAGGGGTCGGCGTGGTCATGGGCATGGGCGGGCTTGGCAAAACCCAGACTGCTGTTGAATTTGTCCAACGCTTTGGGCTGTGCTACTCCGGCGGGGTATTCTGGATTGAGGCAGAGCATGGGATTGAAACCATGATTGCCAAAATTGCAGATGCCGCAAAGATTCAGATTGACGGAAAACTTGAAACTGATGTGCAGTTGCGTCTGCTCTGGAATCATCTGAACAGATTCAGGAAAGTTCTGATTGTATTAGATAATTTCCCTGAAAAAAAAGAGCTTGCACCCTGGCTTCCGCCTGCGAATAATATTCATATACTTGTAACAACAAGGCGGCGTGATCTGTTCAGATATTCAAGGATTCCCCTTGATCTGCTTAATGCTGAAGAAGGGAGGTCTCTGCTTAATTCCGGTAAAAGGCAGTTTGATGAAAAAGATGCGGCAAAACTTGTTGATACACTTGGCGGACTTCCCCTTGCTCTTGAACTTGCAAAACAGTTTCTCAATGTTCGGACTTCTCTCTATATTGAGGCTCTTTTGGATGAGATAAAAAAGACAGGTGAAATGAAAACATTGGATATTTTTGCTGAAAAATACGGAGATCAGCTTCCATCCGGGCATGTTAAAGCAGTCGGGGCAACAATCAAGTTAAGCTGGGATTTGGCTTCAGACAGATCAAAACAGGTATTGCAGGCAATGTCGCTGCTTGCGCCTGAGCCTGTTCCAAAAAGATTGCTGCGCCAAATTCTTGATATGCCTGAAACAGGCGGGTTATCCGATCATTTGGATGATGCCATTGATGAGCTTGATAAAAAGCTCTCTCTGATTATAAATCTTGATGAAGATGGTGATCCGATAATACACAGGTTAGTAGCCGGGTTTGTAAAAGGGACGGTTGCACTTTCCGAAGACCTGCGGGGTTTCCAAAACCCCGCAGGTCTGAACTTATTTGGTCAGGTTGTGAATGTTGTTGAAAATGAAATGTCAAGATGTAGAGAGGATACAGATATTAAGTCTTACTATGAATTGGGGAAGATTGTGCCTCATGCTGATATTTTATTATCTTCAGAATTTGCAAATATTGAGAGTATTGTTGATATATCAAATTATATTAGCTGGCATTATAAAAAGAAAGGATTATATCATCTGGCTGAAAAATATGGCAGAATCTCTCTTAAACTGACTGAAAAACATAATGAACCGGGATCAAAATCAATTGCTTTAAGTAAAACATATCTTGGGCTTGTGCTTAGGGATTTGGGGAATTTGTCCGAGGCTGAGTCACTGCTGAGAGAAGCTCTTGAATCAAATAAAAAGAGTTTTGAACCTGGACACCCTGAAATCGCCAAAAAACAGTCGAACCTTGCTCTGGTGCTTAGGGATTTGGGGAATTTGCCCGAGGCTGAGTCCCTGCTGAGAGAGGCTTTTGAATCGGATAAAAAGAGTTTTGAACCTGGACACCCTGAAATCGCCAAAAAACAGTCGAACCTTGCTCTGGTGCTTAGGGATTTGGGGAATTTGCCCGAAGCTGAGTCCCTGATGAGAGAGGCTCTTGAATCGGATAAAAAGAGTTTTGAACCCGGACACCTCTCTATTGCCATAAGTCAGTCGAATCTTGCTATGGTGCTGAAGGATTTGGGGAATTTGCCCGAGGCTGAGTCCCTGCTGAGAGAGGCTCTTGAATCGGATAAAAAGAGTTTTGAACCCGGACACCCCTCTATTGCCAAACGTCAGTCGAACCTTGCTAATGTGCTTAGGGATTTGGGAAAGCTGCCCGAAGCTGAGATGCTTCTGAGAGAAGCTCTTGAATCATTGAAAAAGAGCTTGGGAGCAGAGCATCCTCATGTTGCAATTGCTCAGTCGAACCTTGCTCTGGTGCTTAGGGATTTGGGGAATTTGCCCGAGGCTGAGTCACTGCTGAGAGAGGCTCTTGAATCTGATAAAAAGAGTTTTGAACCCGGACACCCTTCTATTGGTAGAGACCTCCATAATCTTGCTAGTGTTCTGAAAGATATGGGAAAAGATGATGAAGCAATGGCACTGGAGCAGGAAGCGTATGAAAGTTTGCTGGCGCGGCTGAGTCCCGATCATCCGCATACCAAAAAATCAAAGGCGTTTTTGGATGAATGGAAAAGGGGTTGAATAGCGGCTTTTATCGAGGCTTTTATCTACAGGGATTGTGTTTAAGAAAAGGATCATCTCGTTCCCACGCTTTGCGTGGGAACGCAGCATGAACGCTTTGCGTCCATGCGTGAACAGGGACACAGGACGCGAAGCGTCCTCTCTTGTGTTCCCACGCAAAGCGTGGGAACAAGATGAATCACGGATTAAACAGATTTAACAGATTACACGGATTTTTTTACCGCTGATTTATTTTATTCATCTTATTTTCTTACAAATCAATCTGTGAAATCTGTTTAATCCGGTTAATCCGTGATTCAGAATCACGGATTAAACAGATTTATCTGATTACACGGATTTTTTTATACACCAATCAATCTGTGAAATCCGTTTAATCCGGTTAATCCGTGATTCAAATGGCGGATTAGTTTCCGATATTTCATTAGTTAAGGAGGCATTGTTAATACCATGAAACTGAAAATTACAATCGAGATTGTAAAAAAAGAAAAATGGTTTGTCGCAAAATGTCCGGAACTTGATTTTATTGCTCAAGGCAAAACCCGGAATGAAGCAAAACAGAATCTTGAAGAGGTGATTCAGATTCAGTTTGAAGAAATGATGGAGAACGGCATATTCAAGGTCTTGTTACGGAAATTTATATTATGAAAATAGATATAAAATACGAAATTAATTTATTTTTAACTGCCATGCTCTTTTTCACCCGGATTCCATGCGCCTCATGGTTTGATTATTCAGAAACATATCTGAACAAATCTTCCCGTTATCTTCCGATTATCGGAATCATTGTCGGCGGAATAGGAGCAGGCATATTTTGGCTGACAAATCTTATCTTTTCCGATTCCATTGCTATTTTACTCAGCATGATTGCAACAATCCTGATAACCGGAGCGTTTCATGAAGACGGATTTGCAGACTGCTGTGACGGATTTGGCGGCGGATGGACAAAAGAGCAGATTCTTGCGATTATGAAGGATTCGAGTATCGGTACGTTTGGCGCAATTGGTATCGGATTGATGCTTGCATTGAAATTCTCTTGCATTATCAGAGATTCAGCCAAATCTGTTGCCAATGATAATGATTGCAGGACATAGCCTGAGCCGGTTTGCAACTGTAACGTTTATTTATACCCACATATATGTCCGTGATGATGGAACAAGCAAATCAAAATCTCTGATAAATCAGATGTCGTTAAATGAGCTTCTTTTTGCAGGGATTACAGGGATTTTTCCGCTCTTTTTTTGGGGAAATCTTTATCTGCTGCTGGCAGTTATTCCGATCTTTCTCGTAAGATGGCTGCTCGGTCGCTATTTTGTCAAACGGATCGGCGGATATACCGGAGATTCTCTTGGAGCAGCGCAGCAGGTTACTGAGGTTGTTTTTTATCTTTGCCTTAATATGAGTTCGTAGTACCGCCTTTAGGCGGTTTCGCACAGCAATCCGCCTAAAGGCGGTACTACATACAATGAGTTCGTAGTACCGCCTTTAGGCGGTTTCGCACAGCAATCCGCCTAAAGGCGGTACTACATACAATGAGTTCGTAGTACCGCCTTTAGGCGGTTTCTCACAGTATCCGCCTAAAGGCGGAACTACATACGCATACTGAGGAGTATAATGGAAATTTATCTGATTCGGCATACCAAGCCTGACATACCTGTTAATATCTGTTACGGACAATCTGATATAGATGTGTCTCCCTCTTTTGCTCAGGAGCTTGAATCTATACAAAAACATATCAGAATAGATAATACATTTATAGTTTTTTCAAGCCCGCTGAAACGTTGCCGGATATTGGCTGAAGCTCTTTCACCAGAGTCTGTTCATACAGATGATCGCCTTAAAGAGCTTAATTTCGGGGATTGGGAACTGAAAAAATGGGATGATCTGGATCAGAGTATTTTATCAGAATGGGGGGATAATTTTGTCAACATGCAAGTCCCCGGAGGAGAATCATGCAGGGAGATGTATGAGAGAAGTATCTCTTTTTTTAAAGAATTATGTTCCGAATACAAGGATACAAAAAATATCGCAATTATTACTCATGGCGGTGTAATCCGTTCTATACTTGTCTATGCACTTGGAATGCCTCTTGAGAATATGTTCAGAATCGGTGTTGATTATGGAAGCGTTTCTAAAATAGAAATAAATCAGAATATCATTACAGTAAAATTTTTCAATCTTTCTGACTGATAATCTTATCCTCTGAAAAAGATATTCCAAGAGTCTTCATTTTCCTGAAAAGCGTGCTTTTATGGATGCCGAGTTCACGGGCAGTTTCAAGGCGGTTATAATTATTCCGTTTCAGAGCATCACATATTGTCTGTTCTTCAATCGCCTTGACAGCATCATTCATATTCATTGTATTATCCTGAATTTTATCATTTTCATGCTCCGCAGACAGCATGAGATAATCTTCAGGAAGATGACGCTGTTCAATCTCTCCTTTGGAACAGAGAACAAACGCATGTTCAATAATATTTTCAAGCTCCCGGATATTCCCCGGATAATCATGCGCCATAAGAATCGCCATGACATCAGGGCTTACACCGGAGATATTTTTACCCTGAAGACGGTTAAACCTTGCAATAAAATGCTCAGTCAGCAGGGGAATATCCTCTTTGCGTTTTCTCAAAGGGGGAAGATCAAGCCGGACAACATTGATCCGGTAAAATAAATCCTGTCTGAAAATCCCTTTTTTCACCTGTACCGAGAGGTCTTTGTTTGAGGCCGCAATCACACGGAAATCCGCATGGACAGATTTTATTCCGCCTAATGGCTCAAATACTCGCTCCTGTAACACCCTCAGAAGTCTTACCTGTAATGCAGGGCTTATCTCTCCTATTTCATCCAGAAAAATTGTTCCGCCGTCTGCCAGAGCAAATCTTCCTGGTTTATCTTTGGCGGCTCCGGTAAATGCTCCGGCTTTATAACCAAAGAGTTCTGATTCCAGCAGAGTATCAGGCAGAGCGCCGCAGTTGACCGCAATAAAAGGCTTTTTATCTCTGGAACTGAGATGATGAATCGCCCTTGCAAGAAGCTCTTTTCCGGTTCCGGTTTCACCCTGAATCAGCGCCGTGCTTTCACTTGCCGCCACCTGAGGAAAAATATCGAATATTCTCCGCATAGAGACACTCCTGCTGATCATATCCCCGACCTGAAAACGCTTTTCAAGAGCTTTCCGCAATTCTTCCACCAGACTCAGATCGCGGAATGTTTCTACACCGCCGACAGCATTCCCTTTTTCATCACGCAGAATAGCAGTAGAAAGGCTGATAGGAATCCGCTCTCCCTTTGCATTTACAATAAAAGCGGGCTTATTTACAACAGGCGTGCCGATCTCCATTGTGCGCCTCAGCGCGCAGTCGGATTCACACATACTGGCGCGAAATACATCTGAGCAGCGTCTGCCAATAGCCTCTTCACGGGAAATGCCCGTTATCTCCTCAGCCGCCCGGTTAAATGATGTTATCTGCCAGTCGCTGTTCACTGTAAATACTCCGTCAGAAATGCTTTCCAGAATGGTCTCCGTCATATTGAACGGATTTGATTTATCAGTTTTTTTAGGATTTTGTTCAATCATATAGGATAAAAAAACCATAAGGGTTTCAGAAAACCCTTATGGTTTTATTTTAAAGTTCTTTTATCAGCCCCGCTCTCTCGAAAGCATCAAAAAATCTGTTTCTATGCTCATTTGCCCTGATCTCGAATATCTTCTCCCTGCATTTCATATAAATATCAAAAGCGGCAAAACCGAGTTCATCAATTTTTGATTCAAAATCAAGTATCTCTTTTGAATTATCTGATTCATCTTTTATATCTTCCCTGATGATTTTTTTCAGAAAAAAGACAAAACCGGCGGCTGCTGAAGGAGTAAAATTCTGAACAGCACGGATTCGGATAATCGGATCCATGGCATTTATAATCTTTTCCATGTTCATATCGCCAAGCAGCTCATTAAACATGATTTCCAATCCCTCAAATGTTGTATTTCCTACGGGATTGGCAAACGGATCAGGCTGACTCTTTAAAAAACGTGATGTATCAGCAGGATAAGTATCTACCACCATTGCAAACCATCTTTTTATTATGGTATTTCTCTTTTTTTTCAGTAAGTTTTCCAGATTCATAGAATAATTGCCTTTGGTATGTTTTTGTGTCATTGAATATTTAAGGACAGAAAAAAGAAACTAACTTTTTTAAAAAAACTTAGTTTCTTATATATGCTTAGATATATCTAATAAACAAACTGATGATTACTGTCAAGGATAAACAAATCTGCTTTCAGAACCTTATAAAAATTAGGAGAGGGTTAAATTTTTACTTGAAGATATTTTTGACAATCAGAATATTATTAAACAATTCAGGAATTTTATAATTTTAAGCAGGATATTCAAATATTTAAACTGATCATCAGAAAAAGTACCACTGAAAAAATGGTACTTTTTCTGTTCGCAGGAAGAACCAAAGGTATCATATTACTTACCCTTTCTTCGCTGATGCCGCGTACGGGCTAAAAGTTTTCTATGTTTATGTCTTCGCATTTTTTTTCTTCGCTTTTTAATTACGCTGCCCAATAAATCACCTCCCCCCTTTATTTTTTTCAAAATCTGATTATATTATTACTGCTGTTTGGTATCTTTTGCAAGCTTTTTTTATAATACATAAAAATACCGGAATATTTAGCTATGAAAGAAAAACTGAAAAAATTTAATGCCGCGGAGCTTGATCTTTTAAATGATTCTGCTTCTATGGCAGAGGATCTGGTCAGCAATTTTTATAAAATGTCTGCAAGCCAGTGGCTTCGCTTTAAGTATGATATAAAAACATTGGAAAATCTCTCTTTTAATGAGATTGTTCACGGTCCTTTTGCACAGGTTATCCGGTATGAAGGGAAAAGGAAAAACAGCCTGCTTGGTTCTTCTCTGTATGATTTTTACAAGATATGCCTTCAGGATCATTCTATTCTTTCAGTCATGAAGCAATATTCGGGAATAAAACTTTTTCCCCTTGCTCTGTATATTGTTACCCATGAACTGATTCACGTTGTCAGATTCGGAAAATTTCTTCAAATTTTTGATGCTTCTCCTGAAAAACGGGTGGCTGAAGAGACCCGTGTGCATGAAAAAACTCATGAAATTCTTAATAATATTAATATTACAGGATTAAAAGATGTGCTTGATTTCTCAAATCAGAGATGTGTACCGTTTGAGGAATTGAGAATCAGGAATGAATCTGCCGAAGCATGAGTTACTTTAACTCTTAATTCAATCTGTTAATAAAAAATATGAATTTTAAAAGAGATTGGAATTTTTCTGAAAGAAGGTGAAGAGTTTAAAAAAATCTCTCTGCTGATTCTTGACAACAGAAAAACACGCCCTTATATTAAATTTAAAATTCAGGGTGTGAACAAACCCCATGCTGTCTTAACAGGATAAAGATTGAATATAATACAGGAGATTTAAAAAATGCCTATTTATGAATATGAATGTACCGGGTGCGGAAAAATTGAAGAAGCTCTTCAAAAATTTTCAGATGCTCCCCTTACACGGTGTAAGCATTGCTCAGGAGAGCTTCATAAACTTATTTCAAATACAGCATTCCATCTTAAAGGATCCGGATGGTATGTAACAGACTATAAAAGCTCAAAAACAAATTCAGGCATCCCGGCAAAGACCGGAACGGAAACGCCATCTGCAGCAGGCAGTAATAAACCGGAAAAGACAACTGCTGATACATCTTCTTAAATAAATCCTTTATTATTTCCCTTTACAAATTAAATGGGCGATTATTGTAACTGCTCAGAAATCAGGAATCAGTAGTCAGAAATATTCTGACTACTGACTCACGAAGATAACAAATAACAATTAAAAATCAATATATATCTTAATGAAACAAGGAGAAAGAAAACCATGAAACTCAAACCATTGCAGGACAGAATCCTGGTAAAACGTGTTGAAGAAGAAGAAAAGACCAAAGGCGGAATTATTATTCCTGATACAGCCAAAGAAAAACCGGTTGAGGGAAAAGTTGTTGCCGTAGGTAGCGGTAAAATGAGTGATGACGGAAAAAGAATTCAGATGGGACTCAAAGAAGGGGATCGGATTCTTTTTGGAAAATATGCAGGTACCGAGGTGAAGATCGAGGGTCAAGAATATCTTATCATGCGCGAAGATGATGTTCTGGGTGTGATTGAATAATTATATTATAATGAATGAGAGACGGAGGTAAAGAACACAAATGTCAAAAGTGATTAAATATGATGTAAAAGCCCGTGAAGCAATGCTGAACGGTGTAAGAACCCTTGCAGATGCAGTTGTTGTTACTCTCGGACCAAGAGGCAGAAATGTAGTTATTGATAAATCATGGGGATCTCCTACAGTTACCAAAGACGGTGTAACTGTTGCAAAAGAGATTGAACTTGAAGATAAATTTGAAAACATGGGCGCTCAGATGGTCAAAGAGGTTGCCAGCAAAACCAGTGATATGGCAGGAGACGGAACAACAACCGCCACAGTCCTTGCCAGAGCAATTTATGAAGAAGGGCAGAAACTGGTAGTCGCGGGTAACAATCCTATGTCTGTCAAGCGCGGAATTGACAAAGCTGTTGAGGTTGCTGTAAAAGAACTCCGCAAAATGAGCAAACCGACCAAAGATCAGCGGGAAATTGCTCAGGTAGGAACTATCTCGGCAAATAATGATGAGACAATCGGTAATATTATTGCCGAGGCAATGAATAAAGTCGGCAAAGAGGGTGTTATCACGGTTGAAGAGGCAAAGAGCATGGAGACAACTCTTGAAGTTGTTGAAGGTATGCAGTTTGATCGCGGTTATCTCTCTCCCTATTTTGTTACAGATGCTGAAAAAATGGTCTGCTCATTGGATGAGCCTTGTATCCTTATCAATGAAAAGAAGATCAGCAGCATGAAAGACCTTCTTCCTATTCTTGAGCAGATTGCAAAGATGGGACGTCCTCTTCTGATTATTGCTGAAGATGTTGACGGCGAAGCACTTGCTACTCTGGTTGTCAATAAACTGAGAGGAACATTGCAGGTTGCCGCAGTAAAAGCTCCTGGATTCGGTGACAGAAGAAAAGCAATGCTCGAAGATATTGCAATTCTTACCGGGGGTCAGGTTGTTTCTGAAGATTCTGGGAATCAAACTTGAGAATCTGAGCCTGAAAGACTTGGGAAAAGCCAAACGGATTACCATTGACAAAGATAATACCACCATCGTGGATGGCGGAGGTCAGCGTGCCGCATTGGAAGGTCGTGTAAAACAGATTCGCGCTCAGGTTGAAGAAACCACATCAGATTATGACCGTGAAAAACTTCAGGAGCGCCTTGCAAAGCTGATTGGAGGCGTGGCGGTCATCAATGTCGGCGCTGCAACTGAGACTGAAATGAAAGAGAAAAAAGCACGTGTTGAAGATGCTTTAAATGCAACCCGCGCAGCAGTTGAAGAAGGAATTGTTCCCGGCGGCGGAGTTGCACTTGTCCGTTGTATTCCTGCACTGGCAGCAATGAAACTTGAAGGTGAAGAGGCGCTGGGTGTAAAAGTTGTTATGCGTGCTATTGAAGAACCGCTCCGTCAGATTGCCAATAACGCGGGATTTGAAGGCTCTGTGGTGATTGACAAAGTTAAAAACAACCAGGGTTCTTTCGGATATAACGCTGAAACAAACAAATATGAAGATCTTATAGCAGCAGGCGTTATTGATCCGACCAAAGTAGTACGTTTTGCTCTGCAAAATGCGGGAAGTGTTGCTTCTTTAATGCTGACAACCGAAGCAATGATTGCTGAAAAACCTGAAGAAAAAGATGCATCTCCGGCAGGCGGCGGTATGCCTCCCGGCGGCATGGGCGGAATGGGCGGCATGATGTAAAATCCTCCCTCTGTTCTCATGTGATAAAATTCAGCAAGGAGAAAAGCCCTCATTATTTAAAATGATGAGGGCTTTTTTAATCGGCAGCGAGGGGTAAATCCGCCATTGCCGGACTCTCTGTCGTTCCTTCCGGTTCTATTATAACTATTGCAGATGTTATAGCGTTTTTCAATAAGGTGTTCTAAATAAACCATTAGGGTTTATGATGGTACATACAATTGAAAAACGCAATATTTACCTTTTGAACAGTATTTCATAGTATTCGTCAGGTTTTGAAGCCGGTACCATATCATCCGGCGGAATTCCGCGGAAAAATCACAGGCGGGCGAGCTTTTCCGCATGCCGTATTACGGACAGCATGCATTCTCCGTATCTGCGGGTTCCCCTCCGGCGCGTTACGGGAACACGGTTCCCGATAATTTCCGATAAGGAGATATACCAGGGAAAGTTATTTGTCAATATAATTTTTTTCACAGATAATAATACTATGAAATACCATAATATTCCATAGAATCCAGTGTATAGTGATAAATATAATACCTGAAATTCGGCTTTATCAAGAGAAGCGGAAGCCGAAACAAATTCTGACAGAAGCTGTTTCACTGTCAGACGCGCTTTCATATTTTAATTTTTTTTCTTGCACTTGACATAAAATCTTATGAACCTATCCCAGTATTCAAAAATCTGCCAAATAGAGTATGTTGAAAATTTTTTTACAACTGTATTTTGTGGTCTGACATAATACTGGGATAGGTTCATATTATACAAGATAAATTATGTATAAAAATTCCAATTAAAAATCAAGAATTGAGAATTAAAAATAAGTTATATGAATATCTTATAGGATTATAACGGACTGATTTTATAAATCTGATTTTAACTCTTAATTGGCATCAAGAAGAAAAGAAAAAAAAGAATACGGAGAAAGATTATGAGTCCGTCATATCATCATGCTTATCTTGCGGGGAATCTGATTACTGCATTTAACAGTCTGAAAAAATATTCTGTTTTTTCGGAACTGACGCTGCAGATCGGCGAAAAAGATTTTATTCCCGATATTTGTCTCTTCCGTATGCCTGAAAGCAGATATATTCATCATACCTATAAATCCGTCATCCCTGAAGAAATCTTTCCTGAAACAGTCACTTTTGAAGAGATTATGCCGCAGTATCTCTGCCCTGAATGACTTTCCGGCAAATTTATTCCGGCTGAATCCACTTTATGTTCAAGACGCGGAATGATATTCAGAAAGCGGAAAGAAGAAGACAGGCTGTGCAACAGATGCCTGAAATCCCCGCTGAAATTCGGAACTGCCCGGAGCTTCGGAGTTTATGACGGCGCCTTCAGAGAATGCATTCACGCATTCAAATACCGTGAGAAAATATGGCTGCGGAAGCCATTAAGAATATTCATTTTCTCCACATTTGTCAGAAACTGGAATCCGCATGATATTGACATCATCATACCCGTGCCGCTTCATAGTTCTTACGCCTACACGGGAACACAGCATGATCACAGGAAAAGCCGTACAGGACAAGGAGCATCCTGCCTTGTGTTCCCTCGCAAAGCGTGAAAACGAGATAAAATTTAAAAATGAAAAATGATATATCCGAACATATAACAGAGAGCATCATCTCTGAACCGGAAAAAAGAGACGCAGGCTATTTGCAGGAACAAAAGCATTTTATACAAATATTCTCCTGCCTGAGGGATGGGATGATACTATTGATCCTGAAGAATATTTTTATTCTCATGAAGAGATCCGCTGTCATCTGAATTTATATAAAGAAAAACGGATAAGATGGGAAAATATTGCCGGATATATCATCTGCTTACTGGTATTGCTCATTTTTACCGGAGTGCATCTTTCCGGGATTCACAAATGGGCAATTGCCGGAAAAATATTTTCCCACTCAAAGCCTAAAATATCTGATTTAAGTGAAAAACCTGATTGCTTATCTTTGAATATAGTTCCGGCTTATTTCAGGCATGATGTAAAAGCGGTTAATAATGCTATTAAAAATGAAAAATGGGGAGAAACAGAAAAACTGCTTGAAAATATAATTCATTCTCAGGAGATTAAGAATGAACCGGATTTTTATGCGGAGATTCTGTACCGTATTGTTAAAACACATAATTTGACAAAAAAATATCATCTTGCATGGAGTTCTTTTCTTGAAATAAAAGGAATTTCCGACAAAAAAAATTCAATCCTGCCGTATCATGTTATTTACGCAGCAGCTCAGGCAAGATATGAAATTGCAGCGAACAGCAGTTACGGCAACGGCATGGCTGTAGAAGATGCAAAACTATTAATGATTATTCTGAATCAGATTCGTGCAGATTATTCGGAAAAGGCGGATAAAGATAAACGGATTCTTCTGTTTGAAGCAGATTCCCTGTTATCATTACTTGGAAAAGATAATGAAAAATTTGATATTGAAGATCAGAAAAATATAGCCGTATGGGAACAGTTTGAAATAACGCTTGAGAAGCTCCTTAAACATGAAACAGATACCAGATCGGCAATTTTCATTCAATATCGGAAATGGCTTAAAATAAAGAGTTTCTGCTGTATTCCGATTTATAATGAGGAACGGGTTGTTATCGGAAAATATTCTTATGCTGAATCTTATGCTGAAAAGATGACAGAATCTCTTTTAAATCAGATGAAAAACTGAGGAACTACAGAATTATGAAAAAATATAACGGAATTAATTCTCTGTTTCAGTGGCAGTTCACCGCGGCGTTTTCTCTTTATCTTTTATCTGTTCTCTTCTTTGCAGAGACCGGAGAAAAAGAGCAGTTTAAATGGTCCCAGCTTTTTTCTCTTCTATGATCTCCTTTGTTATCACAACTTCGCTTTGCTGGCAGTGGCGTTTTTTCGGCGATCCTCATAATAAGGCAAATTTCATGCTTCATATCTCTTTTTTTATAAGCTGTATTTTTTTTATTAATCGCCTTTTTATAAAAGATACCACATCTTTAAGCGATATTGCCTTGAATTTCGGTGAAAGATATGCGGCAAAAATAATTTCATGGATACCGTCAGTTATCTTTGATGCTTTACGATCTCCGGGAGTATTGATTCTCTTCTTAATGATAGCATTATCTTTATCGTTCAGACCGAGGATCGCATTGGCATTATTGATTCTCTCTCTGTTTCTGGCGGTTATATTCAGTATGAATAACTCCAATTCGGAAAAGGGCTGGCTATGGATTTTTGCAGGTATAACATGCCTTGGAACTGCTCTTTATTTACAGTCAGATGATTCAGAGAGCAGGAAATTCTGGACAACTGTATTAAAAAGGCTCAAAGATGATCCTGCTCTTCGCGTGGAATTAGAACTGAAAACGCGGCTTATGAAAAGAATATATGAGTGTCAGCGCCCCATTACCCATATAGAATCTTTAGGGATTATCTCCCGCGCACTCGGTATGGAGATGGCATCCCCAAAAGCACAGGAAGTAACCCGGCGAATAGCAGAGAAACTTGTTCATCAGGATCATCTTGCCAGATATGTTGAGAGTGAAAAGGGAAAAGCTCTGGGCTTGAACAGAGAAGAATTTGATCAGTCAGAGCCGGATATGTTTGCCGCTATTGCAATTATGCCTAAAACCGTTATTTTTGTTATCTTTGCATTTCTTTGGATCATATCCCCGATTGATCTGATACTTGATGCCACCCCTGTATTCGGGGCTATAGATGATGTAATTATGGGAATACTCGGATTTAACAGCATATTACAAAGCATCACAGGAATGCGGATCATCAGAAGAGGTCAAAGCCGGAATCTTTTTCCTGATGACACTTCTGTTGTTTAATATTTGTAAGAAATCAGGTTTTAAAAAAAAAGCTCCGTAGGAGCGTTATATTTGTAGCATTTTGAAAAAATTTAGTTTCTTTATTGACTCACAATCTTTTATCTGATAATTTTATTTTGTAAACTTTCAGCAGATCGAAAAAGTTTGTAGTACCGCCTTCAGGCGGTGCGGAGATCGAAAAAGTTTGTAGTACCGCCTTCAGGCGGTGCGGCAGGTGCGATAACCGTCTGATTTCACACGAACCGCCTGAAGGCGGTACTACAAACTTTTTCACACGAACCGCCTGAAGGCGGTACTACAAACTTTTTCACACGAACCGCCTGAAGGCGGTACTACAAACTTTTTTATATTTCTGTTTTTATATACTTATCTCAATATGAAAAGACAAAAAAATGAAACGTATATGTGTAATTGACGGACAGGGCGGCGGTATCGGAAGCGCTGTCATAAAAAAGCTCAGAGAGGTCTTTGAGGAGAATCTTGAAATTGTTGCACTTGGGACAAATGCCATTGCAACAGCCCAGATGTTAAAAGCAAAAGCAAACCGCGGGGCATCCGGTGAGAATGCTATTGTCCAGACAGTTAAAAAGGTTGATATTATTATCGGACCTGTGGGAATTATTATGCCGCATGCCATGATGGGAGAAGTAACGCTGAAAATTGCCGAAGCTGTGGCAGGCAGTCCGGCAAGAAAAATGCTTATTCCCCTTTCTCAGGAGAACCTTGAGATTGTAGGATTCACCTCAATGCCGCTTCCCCATCTTATTGAAGCATTGGTGCAGGAGAATCTGAAAGGCGATAAACTTGCAGATTAGATGCTGAGTCGTTTTATTTTCTGATTTTCAATCCAAAGGAGGATTATAATTATGTGTGAAGCAAATGCTTATCTTATTGAAGGAAACGAAGAAAAGCTGATTATGGAGTCTGTTGATACTGTTCAGCCCGAAAATGACGGAATAAAACTGATAAACATATTCGGGGAGCAGAAATTCATCAAGGCGAATATTCATTCACTTTCTCTTGTGGATCATAAGGTTTTCTTAAAAAAATAAGATGCTTTGATATTACAGGCGGGGAGCTGATATATTTCAGACGGCCAGCTCCCCGACAAACCTGTTCAACAATTCCACGATAAAGCCTTTTCTTACCCACAATTCCTGTAGATGCCTGCAATCCCTGTATTTTTAGGGTTACGCTGCGCTAACCCGACCTACTGCTGTAATCCCTTTCTTACACACAATCCCTGTAGATGCCTGTAATCCCTGTAGATGCTTATAATAGCAAAAACATGATAAAATTTATGACCGGATACTGAAAAAAAAGCGATATACAGTTTAAATAAGAAACAAGTCTGCTCTGTTAAATTTATTGACCGGATTACTTATTCATGATATTTTTCTGCTGATTATATTTCTTATATTATTCAATATAATAAATCTATAACAGGGAAAAAATCATGAATGATGAAACATACCGTGTATTGGCAGAGCAGACAAAAGAGTTTCTCTTTTCAGATTCTTCAGGGAAATCCGCGTCAGTACTCAATGAAAAAGAGAGGATAATTCGCCTGAAGGAGCTTATTACCCAGGTAAGAAAAACGGCAGTCAGAAAATTTTATCAGATGCCGAGACGCTTTCATTCAACATATACCCGTGAAGACTGGATTCAGGAGGGAATGAAAATTTTCTGCGATCTTATTTTAAAATACCGCCCTGAAAGAGGTACTTTTGATCATTATGTAAGATTTATTCTGCCAAGAAGGTTTAGCAGTTTTCAGCGGATTATTTTTTTAAAAAATCCGCCTTTGCATGAGGATTTAAGAAAAATTGTTGAATCCTTCAGACGTGAAAATGGCAGGGAACCGTCTGCCAAAGAAATATCAGATATTACAGGCTGTAAAGAGGATGATATTTTATTTTTTCTGAACAGTGTCGGAAAAGCGACTATCTGGATAGAAGGGGATAGTATAGAAGATTACCCGGAGGATCAACCTTTTGAAGATCAGTATATTCAAAAAGAAGCCTGCAAAATTCTGCGGGACTGTATTGAGAATCTTGAAAAAAAACTGAAACTGCTCTTTATCCGCCATGAGTTTGACGGTATTTCATTTGAAACTCTTTTCACAGAATTAGGTAAAATCTTAAAAAGCAACAGTATTACAACATTTAAGAGAGAGTATAAAAAAAGAATTTTCAAACCTGTTCAGAATTGTGTTCAGAATAAATATAAAATCAACAAATCCGGCGTGCTGAAAAGATAATTTCAGGCGCATCAAAGGAGATAAAAAAATGAGCAATCAGGCAATATTCAATTTTGACGAAATACTCAGCAATACAAGGAGCTTTTATAACAGACTGAAGGATGTACCCGGTTGTCCGCCGGATGAAATGCTCTTTGATTATGTATATGGCGATCTGACAGAAAAAGAACTGAAAGCAGTTTCAAAACATATTCGGAACTGCGAATACTGTATGATGGAATCGCTGAAGATGGAGGCGGATCAGGCTGAATGGGAATATATGCTGAATGAAGAGCCGGATAAAGCGCTTGCAGATATAATCTCTTTATCAGACTGGAAACATTCTGATAAAAAAGATAAAACCATTGAAACAGATACTCATATCCTGACGAAATTAAAAGAATGGTTTAAGAATCTTTTTGAGGGGAATGAGTGGCAGCCCGGAGAAAATTTTCTTGCCGCGGACTGTCGCGGAGCATCAGCATCTGAAGATACACAATGGAGTGTGAAACGGGCAAAGCGTATTGAATTAGGAGATGATGCTTTACTGCTGCTTGTAAGATTAACCCCTCTGAAAGAAGAAGATGTTGAAGTTGCTTTACAGGTTTATCCTTCAGGCGGGGCGTTTTATCTTCCTCATGGATTGCAGGTCAGGGTAGTGGATCCGGCAGGTGAAGTCCTTATGAACGCAGAATCTGACATGAAGGATGACGGAATGGAGATGGTTTGGATAAGGGAGAGCGGTGACAAATTCGGAATAACAGTCACCCTGGGTGACGTAACAATTAAAGAGAATCTGTCGTAAAATGAGCATACAAATTATTCTCAGATTATTGGACGGAGATTTTGCCCGTGGATTTGAGGCTTTCCTGCAAATTCAGAATGAGACAGACGGCATGTTGCAGGAGGTTTATCAGGTAAAAGGAAAACTGCCTGCATCCTCGGGTATTGATAAATCTTTTATAAAGTGGCAGGAATCTTTTCATAATAAAGTGAATCAGCCCTCTCTTTTATCTGAGAATTCCCGTTTCAAAAAGATTATTATCAAAAAGCAGCAGAATTTTTCGGAAGTGAAAGATGCCGGAGATTCTCTTAAAAAAGAGATGAATAACTGGCTGGAGACAAATGATAAAAACTGGAAGAATATTCGGGATGGTATTTTTAAGCATTTGCACGACGGTGCTGATATTCGTCTGATTATTCAGACAGATAACATGAGATTGCGGCAATTGCCATGGCAGACATGGGAGCTGTTCTGCCGATATTATCCTCATACAGAAATCGGATTCAGCCATACAGAGGCTCAAATTATCAGCCTGTGTAAAGAGAAAAACGCGGGAATCAGAATTCTGGCGGTTCTTGGTAAAAGCGATCAGATTGATATTGATTTTGACGGAAGAGTTTTGAATAATCTCTGCTCAAACGGAGCGGAGATTGAATTTCTTAAAAAGCCACCAAAAAAGAAATTTCTTGAACATCTATGGAATGAAGCAGGGTGGGATATTCTCTTTTTTGCAGGTCACAGTGAAAGCATTGACGGGGAGATCGGTCTTATTCATCTGAATGACAATGAATCTATAGAGATTGAAGAATTCAGAAATTCTCTGGTAACCGCTATTGAAAAGCGTTTACAGTTGGCTATATTCAATTCATGCGATGGACTCGGATTAGCCAATCAGCTTGGAAGATTACATCTTCCATACTCTGTTGTTATGCGCGAGCCTGTTCCTGACAGGGTAGCACAGGATTTTTTACTCCATTTTCTTACAGCATTTGCAGGCGGTTCATCTTTTTATTCATCAGTGCATGAATCCCGCGGAAAATTGGAAGATACATGGGATAAAGAATATCCGGGTATAAACTGGCTTCCGGTGATTTATCAGAATCTGACCATGAAGCCCTTGACATGGGAAGAATTGTGCAGACCAAGAAGGAAAGTTAAGCCTATACCTGATAACCAATGGATAAAATGGGCGGCATTTCTTGCAGGAATATGGGTGATACTGGTGCTGTCATCGGACTGGATTCTTCCGTATGTGATGCCTATTCCCGAAGAATGGAGAGAGCCTGTAACCGGCATGGAATTTATCCGGGTTCCTGATGGATGCTATGATATGGGGTGTGATAATAAAACAGAGCAGAATTGTCCTTCCTGTGAAATACCGCTGCATAAAGTCTGTCTTGATAATTTCCAGATAGGAAAAGAGCCGGTTACTCAGTTGCAATGGAAAAAGATTATGGAGGAGAATCCTGCCGCGTATAAAGATGATGCTCATCCTGTGGAGATGGTTTCATGGGGAGATGTTCAGCAGTTCATAGAAAAATTGCAGAAAAAAACCGGAAAAAAATATCGTCTGCCGACAGAAGCGGAATGGGAATATCTTTGCAAGTCAGAGAAAAGAGTTGTTGTCATGGAGATCGGAGAATGGTGTGAAGACTCCTTTATTTTAGATGCTTATTCCAGCCATACAGCAGAGAATCCGCTTATGTATGATGTTTCAGAAAAAAATAAAGTAATACGGGGTGTTATCATAGGAAATATGCAGGGGCAGATTTGTAAATTCCGTATGGGCAGACTTTCTGAAAGCCGGAGCAGCAGCGTTGGATTCAGGCTTGTCTTAATCGGAAATCCGTAGGGGCAAATAATTATTTGCCCCTACTGCATGGTTAAAAATGGAGGATTGAATATGTTTTATAAAACTAAATACTTTTTTATATCTTTTTTTTTGCTGATTTTGCTGTGTACAGCAGGATGTATGCGTTTGGCAGAACGTCTTCCTGAAGAGAAGAACGGCAGATTATACGGCATTACAGAAGGATCATTCCGTTCCCGGTGGTGGAATTATTACGAACGGGGCATGTCATTTGCAGACGGTGAATTTTGGAAAAAAGCGGAGCTTGATCTGAGAGAAGCAATTAATCAGCGAGAAGCAGATCAGAGAAGATCAAGGACTTACGGAAGGCATTTTATTGATTATCTTCCGCATTGTGAACTGGGTGCAGTTCTCTTTAAACAGGGGAGAATAAATGAGGCGATTGACGAACTGGAGAGATCGCTTGCGTCAGTAAAATCAGCCAAAGCAGAATTTTATCTTGATCAGGCAAGAAAAGCTCTGATTGATAAAGAACAGAGAGAGGAGTCTTCACCTGAAATCAATATTATAACTCCTGATAAGCCGTTATATCTTACCAATGCTTTTTCAATTGCAATTCAGGGAACTGCAAAGGATGAAAAGAATTTTGTCCGTAAAATAACAGTCGGCGGCAAAGATTTCCGTATTGATGTTTCAGGCAGGGAAATCCCTTTTTATATGGAAGTTCCTATTAATCAGGGTAAAAATGAGATTCAGATCACGGCTGTCAATCTGGCGGGCAAAATATCTGAAAAATTTGTTACAGTCAATGCGGATCGCATGGGTCCGGCTATCAGTATTGATGATAATGAAACCCTAAAGGTTTCTGAAACCTTTAGGGTTTACGCCTTTGATGATTCAGGACTGGCTGAATTGATTATCAACGGAGAGAAGATTCTGCTTGACAATGCGCCGCTGGAATTTCAGACAGAAAAAAAGATTCAACCATCTCAGCCGGAAGAGAATAAGATAATCATAACAGCAAAAGATATTGCCGGTAATATCACCTCTGTTAAAATTCCTGTATCTGAAATATCAGAAAAAGATGATTTAAATAGCGGCTCTTTACTGGCTGAAAACAGTCAGAACATTATTTTATCAGATGTTTCAAAGCAATTGTCCGCACAGTCGGATTATAAAAGACCTTTTGTCAAAATTAATCTGAACAAACCAGAATCAGAGCGGAGTACTTATCTTGATCAGACAGTAATTGACGGCGAGATCTCTTCTCATGAAAAAAGGATGAAACTCTTTATTAACGGAAAAGAGATACTTGAAGTTCCTCGTAAGGTTTTTCATTTTTCCTATCTGACGGAAAAACTGAAAGAAGGTCAAAATATCTTTGAGATCATGGCAATATCACCCTCACATTATTCTGATGCTGTTACTGTAAGGATAAACAGAAAAATCCCATGCGTAAAAAAGCCTGAATCACGTTTGAAACTGGCATTGAACCCTTTTACACGGACAATGACCCGAGATATTGATATATCACTGAGTACAGGCTTTGAATACCGGCTGGAGAATTATATGCGGGAGCATCACCCTGTAAGATTTTCCCGTGTTGAAGAGATCGCATCGGAAAAAGGGGATAATAATCATGAAGCCATGCGGAAAGCCGCGGGAAAAAGAGGATTTCACTGCATTATGGTCGGCAATATCGAGGAGCGGAAAAATTCCGAAGGAAAAATTTCAGTGATTATTACTGCATGGATAGAAGATACAGAGAACGGGAAACCTATTGTTAAAACCAAAGATGTCTATGGTGAAGATGCTGATAAAGACAATATTGACGGAAAACTGAAAACTCTGGCAGAGCATCTGAAAATCAAGATGATTGATGAGCTGCCAATGGTTGAAGGGATGGTTTTGGAAAGACATAAACAGGAATCAATTACCGTTGATTTGGGGGAACAGGAGAAAATAAAAGAAGGGATGGAATTTATTGTCTATGAGCAGGGAGAGCCTATTCCCGGTTTTGAAGAGGTGATGGATCAGGATGCTAAAGAACTGGGAGAAGCAAAGGTGAGGAAAGTTAAACCAGAAAGCTCTCTTGCCTTTTTGAATAATGAATCAAAAAAAGATGTTATCCAGCCAAAGCATAAAGTTATTACCCGGTAAGTTTGTAGTTTGTAGTTTGTAGGGCGGACTAATCGAAGCGTGTCCGCCGGTTCAAATTGGCGGACACACGCTGTTTAGTCCGCCCTACAATAAAAAAGAAAGGAAGATTTGTCAAATGAAAGTACCTGAACAGAAGATTATTCTTACACTGATTGTTGGATGTATGATCTTTGCAACAGCATCATGCGGATTAAAATGCGTTAAAAAACACGGTTACAATTTACCACCTGAGCATCTTACAGCAGAATCTCTTTATCCCTCTGTCGGGAGAGCTTGGAAAAGAATTAAAGGCAACGCTCACCGGAACCCGGTTTGATAAAAATACAAAAGTATTCATAATCTCAGAAAGGAAAAAAAAGACTGAAATCAAATCCCTTAAAGTAAAAAGTGAAACAGAAATTTTAATGACAATACCGGCTCAGGAGCATCCGGGATGTTATACGCTGACAGTTTCAAATGAAACAGAATGTTATGAAATACCTTATGCCATTCATTTTGATGATGCGGATTCTGAAATATTCAAAGCAAAGGCGATTATTGTAACCGGCTATCCTGCAAATAATTCAAATATCCATGATATAAAAAATATAGGAGAGAATGCGTATAGTACGCTTCGCAATCTTGGCTATGCAGATGAACGGATTTTTTATCTGACCTATCCTGAAAGCAAGTCAGAATTTAATACAGATAAACATAAAAACATACTTGATAAAGGATTTGATAAATTATCACGTGCAATAACAGAATGGAGCAGAGATGCTCACAGTCTTATACTCTTTATGGTCGGAGACGGAAATCCGAACAGATTCAGAATCAATGATTCAGAACAGCTTGACGCAGAACTTTTAGATATATGGCTTGATGATCTGCAAAAGAGCCTTCCCGGAAATATTATTGTTATTTATGACGCGTGCAAATCAGGAACATTTATTTCTGCCTTTAAAAAGCTCTTCTTCAAAAAGAATGGTCATTACAGGCGGTTCCCCAAATGAAGAGTGCTGGATTTTGCAGGAGGGATTCCGATCATTTTCCTATCAGTTCTGGTCTGCTCTTAACAGAAATATGGATATAAAAAATGCTTTTAAGAAAGCAAAAGATATTATGATGCCAAGACAGAATGCTCTGATTGATGCAAACGGAAACGATATTCCGAATGAACCTGATGATAAAAAAAAAGCAGAGGAGATAAAGATAACAAACGGATGTATTATTGAGCCGACTGAAGTTATCGGAGAAATATCTCAGCCTCAAATAATTGACGGAGAAATATCAGCGACAATAAGTATCGGAGATATTACACTTTCTCATGATAAAATTAAGGAAGTATGGACAGAAATTATACCGCCCGTTAATATTTCGCCAAATAGTTTCAGATTGGAACTTCAGCCTTCAGTTGATAATACATATCAACTGACTTACGATAAATTTACTGCCAAAGGAACATATACGGTTATTTTTTCTGTAAGGGATAATAGAAATGCTCTTTATTCCGCAGCAACCACGGTTACACAGAGACAAGGTTCTCCTGAACCGGAACCGGACAGCTATGAGAATGATGACATATATTCTCAGGCAAATAATGTTGTTATCAATGATAAAGCTCCTCAGCATCATACAATTCACAAACCAGGAGATACTGACTGGATAAAATTTTATGCGTATGCAAAGCAGATATATAGAATAAAGGTAAGCAATCTTTGTCTGATTTGCGATCTGATTATAGAGCTTTATGATACTGACGGAAATACGCTTCTGATAAGTGATAATGACAAAAATAGAGAAGGGGATAATTTTTTTGAATGGGAATGTCCAAAAGACGGGGTTTATTATGTTAAAATAAGACATTCCGATCCAGATATTTTCGGGGAAAATATCTGTTATAAGATTGAGGTGTATAGACCGAGTTTGACAGACATTGGAAGAGTCTCCGGTACTATAACAGATTATACGGGAAATCCGGTTATAGATGCAATCATCAGAACAGATCATGGAGGATGTGCTTGCAGCCACCGCCAGAAGGAGCATATACTATTGTTCAAGAGGTTGGAAAGATAGCTATAACTGTAAAAGCCTTTAATTATAATGAATTTAAAAAAGAAGAAGTGGAAATCTATGGAGGGGGAGAAACGACTTTAGATATAAAGTTGGAATATAATAGTAAATCTTCAATCTCTCGTAAAGAAGTCTCAGAGTTTCGTGAATTAGGAGATATAGACAACAATGGGGAAGTTACACTTCAAGATGCTGTTATTGCTTTACAAATTATGGCTGGAATACCTTTTGATCAAAATATAGTCATTAATATCTGCGCTGATATCAACAATGATTGTAAAATAGGACTTGAAGAAGTAGTTTATATTCTTCAGAAGATTTCAGATAATTGTACAACAATGGCGGACACGCTGCGCTTAGTCCACCCTACATTGCTAGACAACAGTACAGTATCGCTGCCATATTTAATTACCATATCAACAAGATAAAAACAGTAGGGCGGACTAAGCGCAGCGTGTCCGCCTGTTCATCTCGTTCCCACGCAAAGCATGGTAACAAGTAGGGCGGACTAAGCGGAGCGTGTCCGCCTGTTCATCTAAGCGGAGTGTGTCCGCCTGTTCATTATTCACATATTGGCGGACACGCTCCGCTTAGTCCGCCCTACACTGGATAATAAATCTTTACAATAAAGGAGATTATAAATGAAGACTGATATTCTTAAAAACCTTAATATTCTATTATGGCTTCTGACTATAAGCATGTGGGCTGGTATTCAACCTGTTTGTTTCGCGGATGTATGGGACAGGCTTGAAATTCCTTCATCACCGAATCCTGTAGGTTCAGGAGCAAGAGCTTTGGGAATGGGCGGGGCATTTATTGCTGTTGCTGATGATGCAACTGCCGCGTCATGGAATCCGGCTGGGCTGATTCAACTGGAACAGCCTGAATTTTCAATTGTCGGCGCTGCATTTCACAGAATTGACGACAACACATTCACCGACAGACCAGAGGCTTCCGGGGAGCAAAGCGTTTCAGAGAGCAGAATAAATTATCTCAGTTTTGCCTATCCGTTCAGTTATCTGGGACATAACATGATAGCCTCTCTCAATTATCAGAATCTTTATGATTTTACCCGGCAATGGAATATTCCGCTTATCACTTCTGACGGAAAAAACTGGTCAAATTCTGATTACACCTATGAACTGGACGGAAGCCTTTCTGCCATTGGAATCGCTTATTCGGTTCAGATTATGCCCCAGTTTTCTTTAGGGCTTACTCTGAATTTCTGGGAAGACGGTTTATACAGCAATGAATGGGAAGAGAAACGGTTACTGAAAGGGGTAGGATTTGACAGGGGAAATACATTTACGGAAACTACAGTAAGCCATGATAAATATTCATTCAGCGGTATCAATGCAAATATCGGTTTTCTCTGGAATGTGAACGATAGATTTACTGTTGGCGGTGTTTTAAAAACTCCGTTTGAAGCGGATCTGGAGCATGATCATCTGTTTGATTCTCTGACTAATTATCCTAATATCGCCAGTAAATATGATTCCAAAACATTAAATCCCTATCATGAAAAAGCTGTACTGAAGATGCCCCTCTCTTACGGCATCGGATTTGCATACAGGTTTTCCGATTCTTTTACACTTTCAGGCGATATTTACAGAACCGAATGGGATGATTTTATATATAAAGATGCTGAAGGTAATGAAACTTCGCCGATTACCGGAAAGCCGGGAACAGAGGTTGAAGAAACCCATCAGATAAGGATAGGAGCGGAATATCTTTTTATCAGACAGAAATATGAGATTCCTTTATGTGCCGGTATTTTTTATGATCCTGCTACCGGCAGAGGGCAAGCCCTGATACAATATTCGGCGTCAGCTTTGGTTCAGGTATAGGATTCGGCAGAATCAAGTTTGATATTGCATATCAGTACAGATTTTCAGTCGGCAATGATGTCGGTGATTACAATTATAAAGTATGGGGATTTTCTCAGGATATAAAAGAGCATACTGTGTATTCATCGCTTATATTTCATTTCGGGGGATAAAAAAAAGCAGTTACTTGAATATTCATTGCATTGACTGTAAGATGGTTTTAAAATAATTTATCATAAAACATAAATCAGGAGTGCTAAAGCTGTGCTTCATCGCTCCAATCATGAGGAAATAAATGAAAAACCTTATCAAACCACTTATTATCGCTTTATTTTTTCTTGGAGTCACCTGCTTTTGCCTTTGCTGCGTCATTTGGTGAAATCACAGGTACAGTAACAGACGCTTTTACAGGCAAACCTGTTATTGATGCAATAGTAAAATCGAATTCCGGCAGTTCTTCTCTCAGCAGTCCCCCGGATGGAGCATATACTATCATCAGCAAGCTGGGTAAATGTCGAATTACTGTTGAAGCAGGGGGATATTGCACAATGACTTTTGAAGTAACTGTCCGAGAAGAAGGTGAAACGATAAAATTGGATATTATCCTAACTCCTTTAACAGACATTTTAAAGGGCGACATTAACGGAGACAGAGAACTTGGTTTGACAGATACAATTATTGCTTTACAAATAACAGCCGATATTACTCCTGAATGCCTGATTCAGACATTATGTGCTGATGTAAACGGCGATAACAGAATCGGTCCGGAAGATGCGGTTTATGTAATTCAGCAAATAGCAGAACATATTTCAGAGTGAATAAATTGCAACATCGCCTCTGTTTACTTATAAATGCGGATATGCTCCTGTTTATTTCGCTTTACATTATTCGGATGCGAGGAAAATCATTTTGGAGGATAAAAAAATGGGAGAGGCAGCAGTTCAGAAAAGTTATTGTACCATAGAGGATTATCTGGCAATTGAAGAAGAATCCGATTATAAAAGCGAATATTATAACGGTGAAATCATTGCCATGTCAGGCGGAAGCCGCAATCACAGCGTTATCTGTTTTAATCTGAACCGCAGAATCGGAGAGGCGATTGATGATAAAGACTGCACAGGGTTTGACAGCAATATGAAACTCCGTATTTCCAAAGAAGATTTGTTTGTCTATCCTGATGTTATGGTTGTATGCGGAAATATTGAGTTTTATGAGAACAGAACAGATATTCTCATAAATCCTGTGCTTATTGTTGAAGTTCTCTCTCCCTCAACCCTGTCATTTGACAGAGGGGAAAAATCTGAATATTACCGGACACTCCCTTCTTTAAAAGAATATCTTCTGATTTCACAGGATAAACCGACGGTCGAGGCATATTATAAACAGGATGAAAAAAAATGGCTATACTCTGTTGCCGAAGGGCTTGAAGAGAGTATTTATCTTCAGAGCATTGACTGCAAAATTGCTTTAAAAGATATTTATCACAAAACAGAAATTCCAATTAGGAATTAGGAATCTGGAATTAATGCCATGTGCAACTTCAATTAAACACAAATATCACAAAGAAGGCACAAAACCCCTTGTGAAACCGTTCGGCTGGCGTTCGACTGAGCGTTTCGGCTGAGCGATCACGCCGAAGCCTTTGTGTCCTTTGTGATTTGAGGTTCGGCTCCGCTCACCCCGCCATTCCGGCTGAAACAATGATTATTCCGGCTGAAACAATGACCGTGAACTGATTATCCGGCTGAACAATGATTATTCCGGCTGAAACAATGATTATTCCGGCTGAAACAATGATTATTCCGGCTGAAACAATGATTATTCCGGCTGAAACAATGATTATTCCGGCTGAAACAATGATTATTCCGGCTGAAACAATGATTATTGTGTTAAGCAAAGAAATGTGGTATTTAGTTATTTAAAAAACCAAGTTTTAAAAAAAAAATTTAGTTTCTTGTCGGTTGTGAAAATATCGAAATAAAAAACAGGAGGAAACCATGAAAAACCAGAAAAATATTATCAGATTAAGTGTATTGAGGATGATGGTCTGCATGTCGGCTCTTTTTATTTTTTCGACAGTTGCATTATCTCAGGAGACCTATAAATTTGAACGGATGTTTCCGGTTCTGCCTCAGCCGTGGTATTTTGCTTTTCCCGCGGGCGTTACTGTGGATAGTGACGGTTATGTGTATATCGTTGATATGTATGCCCATAATATACAAAAATTCACCGGAGACGGTCATTTTGTAACCAAATGGGGAGGCAAGGGAGAAGGGGATGGACTCTTCAAATCTCCTACAAGGGCGGCGGTTGATAATAAAAATAAATTTATATATGTAACTGATTCGGTAAATAATCGCGTACAGAAATTTACATTGAACGGGGCTTATGTAACTAAATGGACAACCTATGGAATAGAAGGAATATATTCAAAGCGGCCCGGGGAATAGCAGTCAGCAATTCCGCTGATGGCGCAGTTTATGTTTATGTAACTGATACGCATCTTCATTCTGTTGAGAAATTCAAAGACAACGGAGAACCGATAAATATATGGGGAAAAAAAGATGGAAGCATCGGTACAGGAGATATGGAATTTAATCAGCCCTCTGATATTGCCGCAGATAATGAAGGAAATCTTTATGTAGCAGATTCAGGGAATTTCCGAATACAGAAATTCACATCAGACGGTCAGTTTATAACAAAATGGGGAATTGAGGGTGAAGGTGACGGACAATTTAAAAATCCCCAGGGAATTACGGTGAAAAACAGCTTTGTATATGTAACAGACCCTGATAACCAATGTATTCAGAAATTTACCACTGACGGAGTTTTTAAAGCGAAATGGCAGGTTTCAGTGGGCAGTCCGATTTCTGACGGAATATATAAATTTCCTGATGAAAATATTGATACTGTTGAGCAGGAATCAAAAAATTTTTCATGCGGTATTGCAATAAATGAAGATGGTTACAATCTTTATCTGGCAAATACTTTTAACCATGCTATCCAGAAGTTCAATCTTATTCAGAATGAAAATGCAGAACCTGTAAACTTGGAGCTTGTAAATACATGGAGCGCTACAGGCATTAAAGACGGAATGTTTGAAAGACCTATAGGAATGGCAATGGACAGCGATAATGGTGTTATATATGTAGCAGATTCAGGCAACCATCGGATTCAGAAATTTGATTTACAAGGAAATTTTAAGGGGAAATGGGGAAGCAAAGGAGACAATGACGGAGAATTTAACGGACCCGCCGGCATTGCCGTAGATAAAGAGAGAGGCTTTATTTATGTGGCGGATTCCGGGAATAACAGAATCCAGAAATTTGATTTACAGGAAACTTTGGTAGGAGAATGGCGTAAATGGAAAGACGGTACCGAAGAAAAAGAGTTAAAAATACCCACAGCGGTTGCTGTTGACAGTAATGGAGATGTTTATGTGTCAGATACAGGAAACTGCCGTATTCAAAAATTTACTTCAGAAGGAGTCTTTATAACCGGCTGGCAGACCAGTATAGTACTGCCGTCTCTTGCAGTGTTTCTGCCATCCGTCACCGTGCCTGCTCTTCCCACAGGTATAGCAATCAGCAGAGAGAACGAAGAAGATTATCTTTATGTGATTGCCGTATTTGCGAAAGATTTAATAAAAGGCGAAATTCCGGCTATTATGAATGATTGGATTAAACTTCTTGATATTTACGGGAATAGAAAAGAGATTCAGAAATATAAGACATCAGACCCCAATTCTGTCAGTACATTCAAAAAGTGTGAGATAAAAGACCCCGCGATTGGCAATCTATTTGCTGACGACAAATATTTGTACTATGCAGATTTTTCTGATGACTCTTTTGTTCATAAATTCAATCTCTCAGATGGAAGTGAAGTTGCAAAGATTGTCAACTTCGGTTCTTATCCGGGGCAGCTCAGATATCCGCTTGGTCTGTGTGCCAAAGATGAAAAGCTGTATGTAGCAGATACCGTAAACCACCGGATTCAGATATTCAGAAAAGGAATATCAGAAGACAGAAAACAGTAAGGCAATTATTATTGCAGGTGCAAGTAGAGAAGAAACTTCATACAGTGAGTTTCAGATGAACGTAAATTTTGCATATCGGGTATTGCTTAGTCAGGGATTTACAAAAGAGACAATTTATTATCTGAGTTCAGATAAAGATGTTGACTTGGACGATAACGGATATGCAGATGATGTTGATGGCGATCCTACCAAAGAAAATTTAAAAAAAGCGATTACCGAATGGGCTGTAAAAAATTCAGATGATGTGGTGCTTTATCTTATAGCTCATGGGCTTGATAACAATTTTAAGATGACTCCTGAATATCTGACAGCCTGTGAACTTAGTTCATATCTGAATACACTGCAAAATAATTCTTCTGTAAGGGTAATTGTGATCAATGATTCATGTTATTCCGGCACATTTTTATCCGAGCTTTCAGAAAAAGATATGGAATCCTGTCCTGATACAGAGAAACAGACTCAGGAAAGAAAACGAATTGTTATTACAACTACTTCTTCAGAATCTCCTGACGGAAACGCTAATTTTGAAGGGCAGGGATTTGTCTCTTTTTCTAATTTTTTCTGGACACATATCTTTTACGGAAAGAAAATTAAAGATACGTTTGCCAGTGCATCAGAAGCAATCAGCAGCCTAAGTCAGAATCCTCAGTTAAACGGAAATTATAATGAGATTTATAATGAAAATTATGATGATAATAACTATGATGATTATGATGCCGCTGATTTTTATCTCGGTAACGGTACAATTTTTTCCAAGGGACCTGATATAATAAATGTATCTGATATTACCTATGATGATTCATCTCTTCCGTTAACTTTTAAATTGCTTCCTAAAGTTACTGATGATGACGGAATTACCCGTGTTTGGGTATATATCAGACACCCGGATTATATTTATGATCCGGATAAACCTATGCCTTCGATTGATTTGCAAAGAGTAAATATTTATGATTATGAGGGAACATATAAAATTGATAAACCGGGTCTTTATCAGGTGATGATTTATGCAATAGATACAAAACTGAATCCGTCTGCGAAAACGATTAAGTTAAGGGTTGGTAATCCGACCTGCAAAGCAGTACTTGCGGCAGGATGGTCGCCAAAAGAAAGTGATTTACGGGCTGCCACGAAAAATAATATCCGGTTAGCTTATAATACGCTTAATTTCTGTCAATATCAGTCAGATGATATTTATCTGATAAGTCAGGAACCAATAGAAGGGGTGAGTGCTTTACCTGTAAAACCTTCTATTGAAGATTTAAAACATGCTATTGAGAGTTGGGCGGCAAATAATACACAGGATGTCGTCATCTATCTGAAAGGAAAAGGTAAAGCCGGAGAATTTCAAATCAGTGAAACAGAATGGTTAAAAGCAGAGGATTTGGATAAATGGCTTGATAATTTGCAGAAAAATATAACCGGAATTGTAACAGTTATATATGATGCTGACTATTCAGGAAGTTTCCTTCCGTTACTTATTCCGCCTGATGGTAAAAAACGTATAGTAATTTCAAGCACGACTGAAGATAAAGAAGCACATTTTCTTTTACAGGGAGATATTTCTTTTTCAAATTTCTTTTGGAGAGAAATCGGAAATGACATGACTATTGGAGATTCTTTTTCAAAAGCCAGAATAGCGGTTGAAAATAAGATCGGTGATAAATGCCTGTTAGACTCATCCGGAAATGGAATTGGAAATGAAAAGGATATAGACATAAAATCAGCCAATGATTATAAGATTTGTAAAGGAATCGTTAAATCGCCGGATTGTATTCCCGACAAATATGAAGATGATGACGATTATCTCAGCACGGGTGATATTGTCATCAATGACTCAACTGCTCAGAAGCATAATTTTGACATTCCCGGAGATGAGGATTGGATAAAATTTTATGCTCTTGCCGAAAAAACTTACAAGATTGAAGCTACCAACCTTGGTATAAACTGTGATGTTGTCATTGAACTTTATGATGAAAATCTAAAATACATGGCTTCAAGAGATAACCCCGACAGTTCACAATCTGATGAAGTTCTTGAATGGAAATGTGAAAAAGAAGGATTTTACTATGTAAGAATCAGACATGCAAAAACATATATGTTTTGTGAAGGTACTGAGTACGATCTGAAAATCTATTATCCGATTGCCGGCGACTGGGGATATGTAAAAGGTTTTATAAAAGACGCCTGCACTGAAGAGCCAATTATAGGTGCAATAGTAAAAACTAATGGTGGAGGTTCCGCTCTCAGCCTTCCCACAAACGGCGCATATACCATTGTCCAAGAAGTAGGAACAGGTATAATAACAGTTGATGCAGAAGGCTATTGCTCTGCAACAGAAAGTACTGTAGTCAGTGAAACAGATAAAATAATGAATTTGGATATTGCATTATTGCCTCTTGGAAAAGGTAAAATATCCGGTATTATCAAAGATTCTGATAATAAGCCGGTTGCAAATGCACAAATCAAAGCAGATGACGGCAGTTCCGCTGTCAGTAACGCAGACGGAAAATATTCTATGGCTTTGAATACAAGTGTTTATTCTCTGACTGTTGATGCAACCGGATATTGCCCTGCAATTCAACCAGTTCAAGTCAGCGAATGCAGTGAAACAAAACTGGAAGATATTAAACTTGTATCTGCTGACGGGAAGGGTGAATTATCAGGCATAATAACAGATTCTACCAATAAACTGATTGCAAATGCAAAAATCACCTCAGATTGCAACAGCTCTGTTCTCAGTCAATCAGAGGGCAATTATAATATGTCTTTGAATGAAGGAAATTGTACCATCAAAGTCGAAGCAGAGTGTTATAAATCCGCAGAGAGAACTGTAACTGTGAGCGACTGCGGTACAACGCCGCCTTTGGATATTCCTTTAGAGCTGTTAGGAGAAGGTAAGATAATAGCTACCATAAAAGACGCCTGTACCGGAAAGCCGATTGAAAATGTTCAAATCACATCAACAAATTGCGATAAATGTGAATCTGTTTATCAGAATAACGGCAGCTATATGATAACCTTGAAAACAGGTGAATGCACCATCAAAGCTGAAGCCGCGGGATATGAATCAGCAGAGCAAAAAGTAAACGTCAGTGAATGCGGAACAGCAAGTTTGGAAAATGATATTCTGTTAAAGCGTTTAAAAGGTAACATCAACTGTGACGGCTGTGTTAATTTGAATGATGCACTTATTGCCTTGCAGATAATAGCAGGACTGAAGCCTGATAACGTATGCCAATCTGCTGATGTCAACGGCGACAGCAAAATCGGTCTGGAAGAAGTGGTTTATGTGATTCAAAAAATGTCGGGGCTATGATTTTCATAAGATTTTTGCGGCTGACATGATTAAATCATTTGCATAGTAGGGGCGAATAATTATTCGCCCCTACGGTCTGAAATTTCGACAAAAATCCTTGAAGAACCGTTTTTATTTACCGCAAAGAGCGCAAAGAAGTCGAAAAGTCCGCAAAGGTATCAGTCTGTTTTCTTTGCGTTCTTTGTGGCAAACTTTGCGACCTTTGCGGTAAAAAAATAATATAAAATTTTTTTGACAAACCACTTAGTACTCTGTCAAGTTTGATTCTGTGCGTTTAACCGCAAAGGACACAAAGAACTACAAAGACACTACGGAATTTACGAAATCAACAGGAGAAAAGAATGACGGATATGAATATTCCAAAGAGCGATTATATGTACCCCGGTCATGTCGGGTGTCCCGGATGCGGGGCAGTAATTGCAATGAAGTTTGCCCTGAAGGTGATGGGAGAAAAGACTATTCTGGTGATTCCTGCATGCTGCTGGGCTGTGATTGCCGGACCTCATCCTCAGACCTCTCTGAAAGTGCCGGTTCTGCATACTGCATTTGAAACTACAGCCGCGGCTGCAAGCGGATTAAGGGCGGCTCTTGATATAAAAAAAGATACTGAAACCACTGTACTGGCATGGGCAGGTGACGGCGGAACTTTTGATATAGGATTTCAGGCATTAAGCGGAGCAGCAGAACGCAATGAAGATTTTATCTATGTCTGCTATGATAATGAGGCATATATGAATACCGGAGTTCAGCGCAGTTCATCCACCCCCTTCGGGAGCAGAACAACCACAACTCCGGGTGGAAATTGGAAACATACCCGTAAAAAAAATATTGTAGAAGCACTGGCTGCCCACCGTATCCCTTATGCGGCAACTGCAAATATTGCTTTTCCTGATGATATGATGCGTAAATTTCAGAAAGCAAAGGATATGAAAGGCGGAACCCGCTTTATTCATGTATTTGCAACATGCCCCACAGGATGGGGAATGCCTACGGAATTTTCTGTCAAAGTTGCCAGACTTGCAGTTCAGTCAAATATTTTCCCTTTGTATGAAGTGGAAAACGGAATAAAGTATTCCTTTAATTACAAGGGGAATCTTTCTGTAAAAGAGTATATGAATACTCAGCGCCGATTTAAGCATCTGACAGATGAAGAGCTTGGACAGGTACAGAAAATGGTTGATGAAGACTGGATGCTTTTACTGCGAAAAGCAGGAGCTTCGGCAACCTCATGAATCTTCCGAAAAGTGTAACATTGATTGAAGTGGGTCCCGGGACGGATTTCAGTTTGAAAAAAAGTTCATTCCTCTGGAACTGAAACTTGAAATTATCTCAGGGCTTGCTGATTCAGGGTTAAAACATATTCAGGTCGCCTCTTTTGTTCATCCCGGACGTATGCCTCAGATGGCGGATGCTGAAGAGCTTATCAGGCATTTACCGCAGAAAGAAGGGGTTGTATTCAGCGGGCTGGTGTTGAATAAAAAAGGGGTGGAGTGCGCAGGAGACGCGGGATTAAAGCATATAGAGATTTCTATCTCCGCCAGTGGTACTCACAGCCGCAAAAATTCCGGTATGTCTCTGGAACATGCAGTTGAACATGGAAAAGAGATGATCCGGCTCGCCCGGCAGTATAATATGATTGTCAGAGCAGGTATTCAATGTGCTTTCGGATGTGTTTATGAAGGAGAAATTCCGGCAAGTCGTGTTTTAAAAATCGCAGAAGATTTTATTGAAGCAGGGGCAGATCGGCTTTGTCTTGCCGACACCACCGGAATGGCAAATCCGGTTTCAATAAAGAAAATCCTGACCGGAGTACAGGTTCCCCTTGTACCGGTTATTCTTCATCTTCATGATACCAGAGGGCTTGGACTGGTAAATCTCATGGCGGCAATGGAATGCGGCATAACTCATTTTGACACCTCTCTTGCAGGAATGGGAGGATGTCCTTTTGTTATCGGCGCTGCCGGGAATATTGCCACAGAAGATACTGCATATCTTATGAAAACCCTGAATATTGAAACCGGAACTGATATTTCAAAAATTGCCGCATGTTCCGAAAAATTGGAAAAATTCTTCGGCAAACCGTTTTCCGGTAAAATTTACCGTTTGAAGACTTAAACCCTAAGGGTATTCAAAACCCTTAGGGTTTATTTTATTAACGGATTCCTGAAATTACCTGCAAGGCATGAATGGCATCTTCAAGACCTACTTTCTGATCATTATTTGCATCCCATTTTTGCCTTTCCATGTCCAATTCTTCCTGTGTATATACTTTAGGTTCATTTGTTGGATCCCAGGGCAGAGAATCTTTTTGTAAAAGTATATCAACATTAGATATATCCGCGCTGTTTCCGACAATGATATGTCCCATAGGAGGAGTCTTCACTGTTAATTCATTTCCCTCTTCATCATATACATGAATCACTGCCATATCACCCGGAACTGCTCCGCCCGGCTGGCTCTCTTTTTCATAAATCGGAATATCTATGATATAGTTGTTAAAAGAATTCAGTTCATTTGTCTTTGTTTCAGAACCAAATGGCGTTCCGTCAGGATGTTTTACTTCGATAGTATATTTACATACTGTACTCATAAGCAAATTGCAATTTTCATTTGTTATCTGAATCACTTCAATAATTGTCAGTGTTCCCCATATTTTTGCAGGAATAGAAGGCGGACCAGCCCAGATTCTTGAAGAGAAAAAGAATAAGAGAATCCCAATTACAATAACATATTTTTTCAGCATAATTTTCAAACTCCCCTTACATTAAATTAAACCCATGACTTTGGAAGATCATTTCCGATCTTCTGAAAATAAACTTTAATCACACTATCTATACTTTTTAACGTCTATAAATCAATAGGTTAAAAACAGTAAATTTAATGAGGTAAAAAATGTATTAGGGGGTAGGAAAATCCTACTGATAAGAAAAAAACCCTAAGGGACTTCGGTGAGCTCACTGAAGTCCCTTAGGGGTTTAACAGGCAATGAATTTACGCAGGCTTATCTTATTCCCGATGCACATTCCAAAGCATAAACAGCCTCCTCCAGACCGATTTTATTATTGCCATTAATATCTCCTGTATTCAGACTGACGGCTTCGTTAATCTCATTTATTCCGACCAGAATTTTCAATATTAATATCACATCTTTCAGATTAACAGTTCCATTATTATCAATATCACCGGGATCGGATATTTTTCCTTCCTGCCTGATTTCGACAGATTCAGAGCTGTTTTCAGCATCCGATGATGAAATAATAATAGTCCCTATTCTTGCCACACCCGAATTTACCTCATAACTGACAATGATCTCTCCGCCGTTACTATCGTGAGACTCATCTGTAATATTCAGCCATGAATCCTTGACTGACGCTGTCCATGTCATTTTCCCCTGACCGGCATTAGATACCTGAATGCTTAATGTCCCGTTATCAGAAGAGACCTCCTGAAAATCAGGAGAGACAGATAAAACCGGATTTGTCAGACTTGTTCCTCTTTTTGCTGTTACGCCGATGATCACAGGAGATTCATCAGGATCATTGGAAATTATGCTTATTTTTCCTGTCTCTTCCGGGAGAGCAACCTCATTCCAGTTTGTTACAGATACCGTTATCGCCTGTTGGGCATCAGGAGGAAGCGTGAAAGGAAAAGTTTTCGGTGAGAAATTCAGCCATGATTTATCAGATGAGATATTATTTATTATCAGATTAGCGGCACCTGTATTTGTGATGGTAAACTTTGAGGTTTCTCCGGTTATAAATACCCCTGATACTGAACAGGCATAACTGCCGAATTTTACATCATCAGTTACATCATCATAAGCTATACGGAAATAGCCGTTTTCTCCCCACCAGTCCCCCCAACTGTTTTTCACTTTGAAATATTGCTGTTCATCATTATAGCCGACAACCAGAACCGCATGGGCATTACTGTTCCATGAAATGTATCCGCCGTTATAATTATAAATTCCGCCTGTATATCCGGTGCCGCTGAAAGAGCCGTCATCAGGAACCCTCATTGCAACACAAAGGGGACCGGTTTGCAGAGCCTCTTTTAAATCATCCACAGAATGATCTTCTCCCCATAAACCGGGTGAAGATGTAAAACTCTCTATTTTTACCGTAAAATCAGGATTACTGCATTTATTTGAGCATGTTCCGTTTGAACCGGCATAGGCATAGCAGGATTCCGGGGGAATCCCGTTTTTATAAATATAATTAAAGGCATCCCAATACCATCCGCCGCTACAGTCTCCTGATGAGCAGGAGAGCATGGTCTGCTCGGAAAGGTCCTTTTCCACAGAAAAGTTCGCCTGATTCATAAAGTTTTCAATCAGAGCAACAGCCGCAAAAGCCCAGCAGGAACCGCAGCTCTTCTGATTTTTTACCGGACTGTCATATTGACTCCAATCTTTAGAGCCTGGCAAACTCCTTGTTAAAGGGTGACTGCGGCGGTGCTATATATTCTTTCCCAATATGTTTATAATCTCTTCAGGAATGATAAGTCCTTTTGAACACTCCTTATCATCTTCTGACTCCTGACTCCTGACTACTGACTCCTGACTTCCGGACTCCTGACTCCTGAACAGCCTGAATTGTCAATTTTCCGGGATTCACATCAATATCAGGTACAGAACCGCTGTTATCAGAGATATTATAAATATATACAGAACCGGATGATTCTCCTTTATCATCATCTGCATCTGCGCCGACTATCGCATAACAATCTTCTCCTTCTCCTGAAACAGAGACAGCCCAACCGAAATTATCTTCTGATTCTCCGTCATTTGCAGTAAGTTTTGAATCCTGAACCCAGTTGTTATTCCCATTATTTTTAAAAATATATGCGGAACCCGAATTTTTTCCGTTATCATCATCAGCATCAGCGCCGATAACAGCATACCATCCTGCGCCGTAATCTGTAACAGATACAGACCTGCCGAAAAAATCGCCTGATTCACCATCATCGGCAGTCAGTTTTGCCTGCTGAATCCAGTTTGTTCCGTTAAGTTTAAAAATATAAGCGGCACCGGAATTTTCTTTATTTCCGCTGCATGAATCTGCTCCGGCAATTGCATACCAGTCTGAGCCGTTCCCGGAAACAGAGACAGAAAAGCCGAAAAAGTCATCTGCCGCACCATCTGAGGCAATCAGCTTTGTCTGCTGTATCCATGTTGTTCCGTTTTGTTTAAAAATATAAGCTGAACCTGAATTTTCACCCCTGTCATCATCATGAACGGAACCGGCAATCAGATAACAGTCTGTATTGTAATGAAAGAGAGAAACCGATCTGCCGAACAGGTCGCCGGCTGCTCCGTCTGCGGCAGTCAGCTTTTTCTGCTGAATCCAGCCGGTACCTTCCCTGTAAAAAATATAAACCGCGCCGGAATCTTTTCCTTTTTCATCTTGACGGTAAGCTCCTATTGCTATATAATTACCTGAAATTGAAACTGAATAACCGAAATAATCATTTACTTAACCATCTTGAGCCGTCAATTTGGCATCCTGAATCCAGTTATTTCCATCGCGTTTAAAAATATATGCCGCTCCCTTGCCGAAATCAGCCCCGAATGCTCCGGTAACTGCATAATCACCTGAAATAGAGACAGAATAGCCGAAATAATCATGAGTTATACTGTCATCAGATATTATCTCTGTTTCATGCATCCAATTTTTTCCGTCATATTTTAAAATATAAGCTGCTCCGTTGTTGTCATGCTTTGGGGAACCGACAATTGCATAATTGCCTGAAACAGAAAGAGATTTACCAAATTCATCGTTACTTGCACTGTCATTGCCGGTAATCTTTATTCCTCCGGCATCGGAATATGAAAAATTTATCAGCAAAATCAGAATTATTGCCAAAGTCATACTGAAAAATCTGCTCATTCTTCACCTCTGATTGTTTGATTTATTATATTGATGCCAATCAACATTTAAAAACAGCCACGCAATTTTTAAACCAAAATATAAAATGTAATATATCAGATAACTTATAAATAAAGTCTGATCAGGAGCTATCCAAATTCGGATATTAAAATGAAGTATTTAAGAATAAAATAAGATTTAATCATTTGTAATCAGAATTTTATAAAGATAAAAAAGGTTTATCTGAAAACGGATAGTATTATCCTTTTTCGGATAATTTATAAAATCATAAGGAATCTTTAAATAGCATATTTTTACTTTAAATGAAAAGAACCGTACATTTTCTATAAAAAAAATGAAGCAAAGAAGAATTTGAATTAAAGGATTAAATTTTTATGTCAAATTAATATATAAAATTTTTTTATTTTTTGTTATGTTTATTATTTTTTCACGTTAAAATCAACTATTATTTATATATGATAACCTGCTTTATACCATTTTAAGAGATCGGAAAAAAATGATACGGCATAAATATTATGAATTCTATATTCAGTCAGTCCTTACGGGACTGACTGAACTGACATCCCGCATGGATGTTTGAAAGCAGCACGATCAATTCTCATTTTGAGTTTTTTTATTCTGAGTCCTGCTCTAAGGATAAAAAAATCCTGATCAAAGGGAAAAAAAAGCAGTAACAACGAATTAATTCCCGTTAGTTTTGAAATTGGCTCTGTCAATTAAGAGTTAAAAATAGCTTTATGAAATCATATTATTATAATCCATCCTGATATTCGGCAGCTTTATAAAGTACTGTTAATTCCTAATTCTCAATTCTTAATTGCATTTATTCTGTTTTTTTATTGATTTTTTACAGCATTTCTATTATTAAAGATCATGAATAAAGATTCTCTTATTTTTTTTATCACTGCAACCCGTTTCGGAGGTTAAAATGCCTTTATTTCAATGGACAAAAGAGTACAGTGTCGGTGTCGGAGCCATGGATCGTCATCATCAGAAGCTCTTTGATATTTTAAATAAACTGCATGATGCCATGTCAGAGGGGAAAAGTAAAGATATAATAACAGGTATCATAAAAGAACTGCTTGATTATACAAAATATCACTTTGGCGAAGAAGAGAAACTCATGGAGCGGATCAACTATTCAGGAATAAGTGAACAGAAAAACGCCCACAAAAAATTTATCACTAAAATTGAAGAGTACAAAGCTCAGGCGGAAAAAGGGCTGGGAGCTTTTCTCAGTTCAGGCATGTCAACATTCCTGACAGACTGGCTGAAGAGCCATATAGCCGTTACAGACAAAAAATATCATAAAGATATGAACACTAACGGAATAAGATGATTTTGAGGATAAACCCTTAGGGTTTTCCGGAGGATTAAAAAATGGGATTGGTTCAATGGTCAGAAGAGTACAGTGTCGGGGTAGGGAATCTTGACAGACACCATCAGAAACTCTTTGATATGTTAAACAGACTGCATAGCGCTATGACCCAGGGAAAAGGGAAAGAGGTCGTTATCGGAATTATCAGAGAGATGGTTGATTATGCCCGGTATCATTTTGAAGAAGAAGAAAAGCTGATGGAGCGGATTAAGTATCCAGGATTAAATGAACAGAAAAACACCCATAAAAAATTTATTGCCAAAGTTGAAGAATACCAAAATCTTGCAGATATGGGATTAGAGGCATTCCTCAGTTCCGGTATATCCACTTTTCTGAGCGACTGGCTCAAAAATCATATTGGAGCAATGGATAAGAAATATAAAAAATATATGAATGAAAACGGCATCAGATAAATTAGGAATCAGGAATGAAGAATTAGGAATTGTTTTAAAATAAGCTAAGTTTCTTAAATTCCTGATTCTCAATTATGTTTATTGCCATTCCTGAGTATCCATCATCCGTATTGAATTTAAAATTGCCTGTGATTTCTGATGACCCAGACGGGCGGCGGTCTTGAGATCATCCAGAGCCTGAGATTCTTTTTTCACCTTCTTATATAATATTCCCCTGTTATAATAAGCAATGCCGTCATCAGGGTTCAAAAAAGTGGCAATCGTAAATGTCCTTATTGCCTCTTCATACTTTCCTTCACAATACTGCTTATATCCTTTTTTAACCCAGTCCTCGCCGGTTTTATACAATTCTTCCCCGCTTGTAATATTACCCCTCTGAACAAACGGAATCACATTGAACTCATATCCGCACTGCTTACATATTCTTTCATTTAAGGGTATTTTTTCAGCACATTGCGGACAGGTTGCCGTCTCTTTCGGGTTATTTTCATTCTCTTTTTCCCGTATCTTTTTATTAACAGTTATGTTATATTTATCAGCTATACGTTGTAAGAAAACAGCAAAAGGCTCTTCATCCATGTGATAAATTTCAATCTGATGATTGATCTCCTTCTGTACAATCTGCCGGTTCTCTTTATAATCCGGGAGTATAAGAGAGAAATCTGCCAGAAGTTCGACAATCTGACCGTATTTGTCCAGTTGAAGATTCTGGATTGCAGCGGAATTTTTCATTTCATTTTTGATATTCTCAATTTTAAAATATTCCACAGCATTTTTTATCAGAGTCCTTGTACCGTTTCTTATGGTCTTTTCAAGGGTTAAAATGTCATGTTCTCTTTTCAGATTCTTTATTTTGGATCCGAACTTTTTTTTCAGTGAAATCATTTTTTCATCATATTTTTCTTCAACCTCTCTTTTGGTAACAATAAATGTAATGATCAGAGAGATAATATATAACAGAAAAATAATAATGGACATACTCTTCTCTGTTGAAAAGAAAAGATGACTGAGAAGCATGATAGTTATAAGACTCAAAATAACAGAGAGGGTATAAACAGGCATATTCTTATTCCTTGAATATGATTTCTTAAAAATTTTCAGAAGATTACAGGTATCCATTCTGTTCCCGGACACGGAAAGAGGATTATGCTCAGGTGGTTTTATCTTTGTTTTTTCCGGCTTACCTGAAAACAGATTTGCCAATGATCGGAATTTAATATTTGTCATCATAAATATGTTTATCATTTTTTTATTGAAGGGGCAATCCCCTGCGGTTGAAGTGCTACCTTATATATCTCACAATATAAGTTGATAATCCATTTTTTTTGTAAAATGACAGCAGACAGAGGATAGAAGTCGTCTGCAAAAGAACTTTTATAAAGGTTATTCCATAAAATATGGATGTAATCAATGGGGTATTTATTGTATTATAATGGTAGAAATATCCTACTTAAAGGTTCAGGTCTCTGACCTGAACCGACATGGAGAGAAGAAACTAAGAGAATTCAAAGACTTTCAGAAAAAAATAAAGAAAGCAGTCAGACAGAAATAACGGCTTAGGAGCAGTGGAAACTGTATTTTACCCGTATGCTCTATGATCGGGGATACAGCAGAAAAGATATTCTGGAACTCTTCAGATTTATTGACTGGCTTATCATTTTACCTCAGAATGTAGGGGTAAGCCCCTGTGCTTACCCCTTTTTGGTTTTTCAAGGATTTTTGTTGAAATGACAGAATGTAGGGGTAAGCCCCTGTGCTTACCCCTTTTTGGTTTTTCAAGGATTTTTGTTGAAATGACAGAATGTAGGGGTAAGCCCCTGTGCTTACCCCTTTTGGTTTTTCAAGGATTTTTGTTGAAATGACAGAATGTAGGGGTAAGCCCCTGGCTTACCCCTTTTTGGTTTTTCAAGGATTTTTGTTGAAATGACAGAATATAGGGGTAAGCCCCTGTGCTTACCCCTTTTTGGTTTTTCAAGGATTTTTGTTGAAATGACAGAATGTAGGGGTAAGCCCCTGTGCTTACCCCTTTTTGGTTTTTCAAGGATTTTTGTTGAAATGACAGAATGTAGGGGTAAGCCCCTGTGCTTACCCCTTTTTGGTTTTTCAAGGATTTTTGTTGAAATGACAGAATGTAGGGGTAAGCCCCTGTGCTTACCCCTTTTTGGTTTTTCAAGGATTTTTGTTGAAATGACAGAATGTAGGGGTAAGCCCCTGTGCTTACCCCTTTTTGGTTTTTCAAGGATTTTTGTTGAAATGACAGAATGTAGGGGTAAGCCCCTGTGCTTACCCCTTTTTGGTTTTTCAAGGATTTTTGTTGAAATGACAGAATGTAGGGGTAAGCCCCTGTGCTTACCCCTTTTTGGTTTTTCAAGGATTTTTGTTGAAATGACAGAATATAGGGGTAAGCCCCTGTGCTTACCCCTTTTTGGTTTTTCAAGGATTTTTGTTGAAATGACAGAATGTAGGGGTAAGCCCCTGTGCTTACCCCTTTTTGGTTTTTCAAGGATTTTTGTTGAAATGACAGAATGTAGGGGTAAGCCCCTGTGCTTACCCCTTTTTGGTTTTTCAAGGATTTTTGTTGAAATGACAGAATGTAGGGGTAAGCCCCTGTGCTTACCCCTTTTTGGTTTTTCAAGGATTTTTGTTGAAATGACAGAATGTAGGGGTAAGCCCCTGTGCTTACCCCTTTGTCTAAGGCAACCACAGGGGGTTGCTAAGGGCAACCACAGGGGGTTGCCCCTACAGTAAAAATGCAATCCACAAAAAGATTGAAGAGCCTCTTTTTTCTGAAGAGATACCATTGGCGTCTCTTCTACAAATTTTTACCGGAGCAAAATAAAATGCCAGTTATACTTTCAGACGGAAATGAAGCAGTTGTCAGGGGAGCAATTTATGCCGGATGCCGATTCTTTGCCGGATACCCTATCACCCCGGCAACATCCATATTCACAAACATGCTGAAATATTTACCCCCTCTTGGCGGTATCTGTCTTCAGGGTGAGGATGAAATAGCCTCAATCGGATATTGTTTAGGCGCGTCTATGGCGGGCATGAAAGTGATGACCGCCACATCAGGACCCGGCATCAGTTTATACAGCGAGCATATTTCATTTGCCATAGGAAGCGAGATTCCTATTGTAATCATAGATGTCCAGCGTTTAGGTCCTTCAACCGGCTCTGCCACCCGAGGCGCAGACGGGGATATACAGTTTTTACGCTGGGGAAACAGCGGAGGTTTGCCGGTTATTGTATTATCGCCTACAGATGTCAGAGACTGCTTTTTTCTGACCATACAGGCATTTAATCTTGCAGAAGAATACCGATGCCCTGTCTTTATCGCTTCAAATAAAGAGGTGTCGCTCATCAGAGAGAGTGTTGAGTTTATGGAAGAAGAGAATTTTGAAATAAAGCATCGTGTTCCCCCTCCGCCGGAAACCATGTATCCGGGCAACCACAGGGGGTTGCCCCTACCGTTTGATGTTGCGACTGATCAGCTTGTGCCGTATTTTTTCCCCATAGGCGGAGAGGTGCTTGTGCGCCAAACCTCTTCAACACACGGGAAAGACGGATATATTACTACGGATACGGATGAAATCGCAGCAATCCGAAACAGGCTCAAACAGAAGCTGCTGATGAATATCACCCGGTTCTCTTTTTATGAAGAGCATATCAGAGAGAATGCGGATACATTGGTAATCACTTACGGCGTTACAGCACGTGCAGCAAAATCCTCGTTTCTCCGCTCGCACATTGGAACCAACAAGCATTTTTCCCTTCTTATCCTTAAAACCCTTTACCCTGTACCCGAAGCTCTGATTCAGGAGAAAGCACAGAATATGAAACGCGTCCTTGTTGTTGAAATGAATCTTGGGCAGTATGTAAGAGAAATTGAGCGGATACTGCCGGATAAAAAAATATATTTTCTCGGTCAGATGGATGGCAGACTGATAACCCCGAATCAGATCACGGAGGCGATCACCCATGAATAACAGCTTATTAAATCAGGCAAGACCCCCGGCGTTCTGTCCCGGATGTACTCATGAAAGAATTCTCTCTGGGCTGGATAAAGCATTTCAGAACATGAATTTAAAAGGAAATCAGATAGCCATAGTCAGTGATATAGGATGCTCCGGTCTCTCTGATACATTTTTTCTGACCCATGCTTTTCACGGCTTGCACGGACGCGCCCTTAATTATGCTACAGGGATAAAATTAGCCAGTCCGGAATTAAATGTTGTGGTAACAATGGGGGACGGCGGACTTGGCATCGGCGGCGCGCATCTGCTCAGTGCCTGCCGCAGGAACCTGAATCTGACCCTGCTGATCATGAACAACTTCAATTTCGGAATGACCGGAGGACAGTCTTCATGCACAACATTCTCTCATGCCCATACTGAATCAGGATTTCTGAACCGGCTTGAGCCTCCGCTGGATGTCTGTCAGGTTGCTGTTTCAGCAGGTCGCCATATCTCTGCCGGTGTTCTGCTTATGATAAAACCCTTGCAGAGAAGATTGAAGCGGCAATCCGCTTTAACGGATTTGCTCTTATTGATATATGGGGAATATGCCCGGACGCTATACAAAAAAAAATAAACTCAACCCTAAGATGATTGAAGACTCGCTTTCAGAATTGCCAACTTACAACGGTGCTGTTGAGAAGAATATCAGAAAAGAATACGGATCTCATTACAGAGAAATCGCTGCAACTCAAAAGCCGGTACCCCCGCCTGACCCTTTTAAAACAAAATTCTCTCACGCTGAATTTCAAAGACATGAGGTGATCATACTCGGCAGCGCTGGACAGGGAATTATCAAAGCCGGAGAGATATTATGCCGCGCCGGTATTCTTGCCGGATTAAACGTAACCCAGAAGAATGAATACGATATAACCGTGCTACGGGGAGCATCCATAACAGAGGTGATACTCTCTCCTGATGAGATAAATTTTACAGGGATAGAATCTCCATCTGTGATTATTGCATTGAGTCAGGAGGGGATCAACCGCCGGAAAGCTCTTTTTAATCAGTCAGATCACAATACCCTTATTATTCATACGCCTGATGTTGATCTTCCGATGACCAATGCAGAAATACATAAACTATTCCTTGAAAAGAGTATAAAAAAACATGACACTGCTGTTACCGCCTTATTTGAAATGACAAAGCTGAATAATCAGATTATCACAACTGAAATGATTGAAGCGGCTTTAAATAAGAGAGTATCAACCTAACCCCCGACTCCTTCCCTGAAGGGAAGGGGAGCAGGCAATGCCATTAAGTTAAGACCTGACCTAACCCCCGACCCCTTCCCAAAGGGAAGGGGAGACCTCAATTCCCCCCTTCCCATTGGGAAGGGGGGCAGGCTTCGACATGAGACTTCGGCGTGAGCTCAGTCGAACGCTCAGCCGAATGGGGGGTCAGGTTGGTTTATACTTTAACTTAATGGCATTGCCTGCCCCCCTTCCCTGAAGGGAAGGGGGGTAAAGTGCGGGCGTGTTTCCCCTTCCCTTCAGGGAAGGGGTCGGGGGGTTAGGTTATTCCTTAACGGCATTGAGGGGAGCATGGAGGTCAGGTTTAACAAGATAAAGTCTTTCCCTTTTCTTATCATCAGTTAAATGTCTATTGACATTCAGCCATATCTGGCATAATATATCTATTTTTGTTCAGATATGTGGAATTCAGAAATAAGAAATGTAAAACAGACCATCAGATATTATGGAATGTTTCAATCAGCCGATTCAGTGCTTGTAGGTCTCTCAGGAGGTCCCGATTCTGTTGCCCTTCTCCATATCCTGCTTGAAATAGCCCCTGAATATTCTCTGAATATCGGAGTTGCTCACCTGAATCATTCTCTCAGAGGAGAATCATCAGACAGGGATGCCGAATTTGCCGGAGAGCTTGCCAAAAATCTGAATCTGCCTTATTATATCGGAAAAGAGGATGTCCGAAACTATCAGATTGTCAATAAACTCTCTTTGGAAGAGGCAGCCCGGAGTGTCAGATATGCTTTTTTTAAGGATATTGCAGAAAAGAACAGATTCAGCAAAATTGCTCTGGGGCATCATGCAGATGACAATGCAGAGCTGACCCTGATGTATCTGCTGCGCGGAAGCGGCACAGTCGGTATCTCAGGGATAGCCCCTGTAAGGAATTTTCACAGCATACAGATAGTCCGCCCTCTGATAAATCTGACACGCGTGCAAATAATCAGTTTCCTGAGGAAAAAAGGGCTGCGCTATGTCTGTGATGAATCAAATACAGAGACAAAATATCTCAGAAACAGGATACGCCATTATTTACTCCCTGAACTGAAAGCATCTTATAATCCGGCAACTGTTGAGGCTCTGAACCGTTTTTCATCTGTTATAAGAAGTGAAGAAGAATGGATTGACAGGGATATTATTGAGCCTCTTTTCAGGGATTGCACAGTATCCGCGGAAAAAGATAAAATTTTCATTTCATATCAGAAAATTGACAGACTTCACATTGCCGCAAAAAGAAGGATTATCAGAAAAGCGATTGCATCAGTCAAAGGAAATTTAAGACGGATAGCTTATGTCCATACACAGGCTGTTATCGCTCTTCTTGAAAGTAAAAGAGGAATGCTTGACTTACCCGATGGTATTCGTGTAATATTAAATAATGAGACTCTTACCATATACAGAGAAGAAGGAATCAGGAATAGACAGTAGGGCGGACTAAGCGTAAGCGTGTCCGCCTGATATGTTAAGCGTAAGCGTGTCCGCCTGATAGACAGTAGGGCGGACTAAGCGTAAGCGTGTCCGCCTGATATGCTAAGCGTAAGCGTGTCCGCCTGATAGACAGTAGGGCGGACTAAGCGTAAGCGTGTCCGCCTGATATGCAGATAAATGGCGGACACGCTGCGCTTTGTCCGCCCTACTACTACTCCTGACTTCTTTAAATAAGGAGGTTAATTTTGAACCCGTTTTACAAAAATTTGGCATTATGGCTGGTCATCACCCTTATGATGATCATGTTGTATAATCTTTTCAACCAGCAGACCCCTACAGAATCATCACTCAGTTATTCAGAGTTTCTGTCTATGGTGGATAGCGGCAGGATAACAGAAGTTATCATACAGAATGACGAACTTCTGGTAACAGACTCAAATAAAAGCAAATTTAAGATATATGCTCCCAAAGATGATGAACTTATCAAAATACTGAGAGAAAAAGGAATCAGCATTAAGGCAAAGCCCCCGGCTGAGTCACCATGGTTTGTATCAGTGCTTGTCTCATGGTTTCCAATGATTGTTCTGATTGGAATATGGATATTTTTCATGCGTCAGATGCAGTCAGGCGGAGGCAAGGCTCTGTCATTCGGAAAAAGCCGCGCCCGTCTTCTCTCAGATCAGTCTGACAAAGTTACATTTGAAGATGTTGCAGGGATTGACGAGGCAAAAGAAGAGCTGAGTGAAATTGTCGAATTTCTCAAAGAGCCGAAAAAATTCACCCGGCTCGGAGGGCGTATTCCCAAAGGAGTGCTTCTGATGGGACCTCCGGGAACAGGAAAAACTCTTCTAGGCAGAGCTATTGCCGGAGAAGCAGGAGTTCCGTTCTTCAGCATCAGCGGCTCGGACTTTGTTGAAATGTTTGTAGGCGTGGGGGCGTCTGTTACCGGCGATACACCTGTACTTATCCGCAAAGACGGAAAAACCCGGCTTATGCCGATTGCCGAGTTTATAGATTCTTATTATCCGGGAAACAGTGCTGACAGAGTTATCTATGTTCAGGGAACAGAAACACTTGGATTTGCTGAAAAAGAATCCAAATTCACCGGCTCGTCATTTTTCACATAGCGCATGGCAGTCTGTCAAAGGGGTTTATCGCCATAAAGTAAATGAAATTTATGAGATTCATTATCTTGGCGGTATGATCAGAACCACCGGAGATCATTCTGTCTTTATCCGAACACGTGACGGAATCAAAGCAGTCCGGGCGTCAGAACTGAATCCGGGTGATGTGCTGGTGAATCTTCCTTTTAAAACAAGAGGAGAATATGACCATGATACCGGCACACCTCATGAAATCAGAAGCCATCAGTTTGTTCAGGTAAAAGAAGATATATATCTGACAGTATGGAAAGAGGATGAAGCAACAGAGATCGCTTATGATTATGCAGTCGGCATGAAGGAGATAATGAGTCAGAAAGCGATTGGTGCTGAAATCGGAGTTTCTCAGTCAACTGTAGGGAACTGGCAGTCAGGCAAATATCTCCCCCGTGCTGTATCAGACCGTTACAACCGTACAGAAGTGCCGCAGGAAGTCCATCTGACAACCGGACTGATGAAGCTGCTCGGATATTATACAGCCGAAGGAAGAGTAAACAAAGGGGTTGAATTTGTATTCGGTTCACATGAAGATGCGTATATCAAGGAAGTGCTTGAACTGATGTCAGATATTTTCGGGCTTCAGGGATATGTGCTTTATACAGAGGAGAATTCCGCCAGAATAGCTTACAGAGCCTCAAGACTCGGATCCTTTTTTGAGAAAATGGCGGGTACAGGCAGCCATAACAAGCATATTCCTGAAATACTCTGGGATCTGCCCAAAGAATATTTTCTTGCATACCTTGAAGGATACGCAAACGGAGATGGTTCAACCTCTGCCGAGGGTAAGCTGGTTATGACGTCGGTAAGCAGACAACTGATTCAGGAGCTTGCATGGCTCTGTTCAATGCACGGGATAACAGTGAGTATAGACAATGAGAGACTAAATTTTTCGGAAAAACTTAGTCTCTTGCCGGAAATAAAAGAGATTATCCGCAAGCCATTTGACGGCTTTGTATATGATCTTGTCGGATGCGGGAACGAAGCATTTTTCGGCGGAGCAAAGCCGGTTCTGCTTCATAATTCAAGAGTAAGAGACCTCTTTGTTCAGGGTAAGAAAAATGCCCCGTGTATCATCTTTATTGATGAAATTGACGCAGTAGGACGGCACCGTGGGGCAGGACTCGGCGGAGGGCATGATGAACGTGAGCAGACACTTAATCAGCTTCTGGTTGAAATGGACGGATTTGAATCAAATGAAGGGGTGATACTTCTTGCGGCTACAAACCGTCCTGATGTTCTTGATCCGGCACTCATGCGTCCCGGAAGATTTGACAGACAGGTTGTTGTATCTCTGCCTGATATAAAGGGGCGTGAAAAGATACTCAGGGTTCACATGAAGAAAACCCCTCTTGCCCGTGATGTTGACCCTCTTGTGCTGGCAAAAGGGACTCCCGGCTTTTCAGGTGCGGATTTGGAGAATCTGGTTAATGAAGCCGCTCTTCTTGCTGCAAAACGGAACAAAGAGCATCTTGATATGTCTGATTTTGAAGACTCCAAAGATAAAGTATATATGGGGCTTGAGTGCAAATCCAAAGTAATGAGCGATGAAGAGAAAAAGATCACCGCATATCATGAAGGGGGACACGCTCTGGTAGCAAGATTTCTCCCCGGTACAGACCCGATCAATAAGATTACCATTATACCCAGAGGGAGATCTCTCGGCGTTACATGGTTTTTGCCTGAGGAGCGGGACAGCGTATTCAAGGATCAGTTGGAGAGCAATTTAGCAGTCTCATTCGGCGGAAGAGCCGCAGAAGAGATTATTTTCAGTCGTATCAGCACCGGCGCATCTATGGACATAAAGCAGGCAACTGAAATTGCCGGAAAGATGGTCAGAGTATGGGGAATGAGTGAAACGCTGGGACCCGTCTCTTATGCCAAAGGAGATGAGCAGATTTTTCTCGGCAGAGAGATTGCACAGCACCGTGACTATTCCGATGATACAGCAAAAAAGATTGACTCGGAGATCAATGACCTGATCAACAGATCATATAGGGTTGCGAAACAGGTACTGACAGATAATCTTGATATTCTCCATAAATTAGCGGAACTGCTTCTTGAAAAAGAGACGGTCATGGGAAAAGAGCTGGATGAACTGATCCTTGCTTTCAGACCCGGCATAGAGCTTCCGTCTTTGCAGTCTGCATATAAGCATGGCGATGATCTGAAGCCAAAAAGATAACAAAAAAACCCTAAGGGTTTCCCAAACGGTTCGACTGAGCTCACCGAAGTCCCCTAGGGTTTTATACAAATCAAATGAGAAAACCATATACAATTTCATGGAATAATCACCGCCTTGAACTTGGAAACCGCACCCTGATTATGGGGATTCTTAATATTACCCCTGATTCATTTTCAGACGGCGGAAAATTCTTCAATTTCAAAGACGCCGTTGCTCAGGGTGAGAAGATGGCTCAGGAAGGAGCGGATATTATTGACATCGGCGGAGAATCCACACGTCCCTTTTCTGAAAGAGTATCAATAGAAGAGGAGATACGCCGGGTGGTTCCGATAATTGAAAACCTTGCTCCGCGCATTAATGTTCCGATTTCAGTTGATACAATAAAGGCTAAGGTTGCCGGACATGCAATAGAGGCAGGAGCAGCGATCATCAACGACATCAGCTCGCTCCGGTATGATCCGGCTATGGCTGAGGTTGCAGCAAAATACAATGTTCCTGTGATCTTAATGCACATGAAAGGAACCCGGAGACCATGCAGATTGCTCCTGAATATGATGATTTAATCGGAGAGATCATGGCGTTTTTTGAAAATGCCGTTCAATATGCCGAATCAAAAGGGATTTCACGATCAAAGCTCATCATTGACCCCGGCATCGGTTTTGGCAAAACCCCTGAGCATAATCTCATGATTATCAGACATCTGGACAGGTTCACGGATTTGGATTTACCAATCCTGATGGGAACATCACGGAAGGCATTTATAAGAAAGCTCGTTGGTTCAGGGAATATAAACCCCGCACACCCGCTTGTTGAGACCGGCACGCAGGCTTCAGTAGCCGCTTCGATTCTCAACGGAGCGCATATAGTCCGGGTTCATAATGTTGCCAACACCCTTGCAACCGTCAGGATAATTGATTCAATATTACAAAAAACTTAGCGACTTAGTGTCTTTGTGATAAAAAAATACTAAGACACCAAGGCGCAGAGAAATCGGAAAAATGAAAAATAAATATTTGATAATAACCGCTATCCTTCTCTTCTGCCTGACTTCATGCTCAGAGAAAAATTCAGAGATACAGAGACGCAGGCAGGGAGAAAGCTCAAGAAATGTCGGCGAGGCATACATGGGTGAGGGGAATTATACACTGGCACTGAAGGAATTCTTAAAGGCAAAGGAGCTGTTCCCGGATGATCCGATTCTTCAGAATGATATGGGACTTGCTTACATGGGAAAAGAGAAGCTGGATACTGCCGTAGAACACTTTAAAAAAGCGGTTCAACTGGCTCCTGATTATGCACCTGCAAAGAATAATATGGGAACCGCCTATCTTGCAAAAAAAGACTGGGACGCCGCGATTGCCTCATTTAAAGAAGTTACTGAAGATATTCTTTATGCCACACCGCATTTTCCGTTTTCCAATCTCGGACTGGCGTATTATTCCAAAGGAGATTATGAAAATGCTGAAAAATATTACCTTGAGGCTGTCAAGCTGAAACCGGATTTTGTTATAGCATTACGCGGACTCGGCAGAACATATCTTGCAATGGAAAGAGCTTCTAAAGCTGTTCAATACCTTGAAAAATCAGTTGAAAATTCAATCCCCAGCGCAAAGATCAATCCTGAACTCTATTTTGATCTTGCAAAGGCTTACGTCCTGTCAAAGAATAACAAAAAAGCGATTGACGCTTATAAGAAAGCAATCGCCCTGTCCCCTGACACTCCCCTTGCAAAAGAAGCTGAAAAAGCAGTAAAACAGATAAAGTAGAGACGCTCTGTTTGTAGTACCGCCTTTAGTTTGTAGTACCGCCTTTAGGCGGACAGGCGGATAACAGTTTGTAGTACCGCCTTTAGGCGGACAGGCGGATAAACAGCATAACCGCCTGTCCGCCTAAAGGCGGTACTACGAACTCTTGCCTTCAGGCGAATTTCCCCCCTTCAGGGAAGGGGGCAGGCTTCGCCGTGAGACTTCGGCGTGAGACTTCGGCGTGAGGCTTCGGCGTGAGCGCTCAGCCGAAACGCTCAGCCGAAACGCTCAACCGAACGGGGGTTAGGTCTTCAGTATGTTATAGCCTGCGTAGAACCTGAACACCCCGGAACATCTGCAACGCATTTTGGCGTAAAAGTAAATCTGAAATCTGCAGATTCAAACGTATGCCTATATATAAAAGGATTGTTGGTACCGACAGGATATTCCGGACCGGTATAATCTGCATCAGTACCCGTGGGAGGATTTGCCGGATCACTGTAAGTGCCTTGACTAACATATAAATCAGGATAATCACAATTAAACTTTATAACTATCGGCGTAGTAAGCTCCTCAATCTTGAAATTTGAACCGCTTACAGGCGGATTTCCGTTTGAATCCTGAATATAAATTTTAAATGTAACAATATAATCATTTCCTATACCCGAATTGATGCCCACTGTCTCATATCCTATGGGATCGCCGTAAGGATTTTCAGGATCATATATAGGCTTCTGAATATCTATAATAGAGACATCCATAGTACATGACCCTGAAAAGAGAATCGGCATTCTTGCCATAATCAGATTGGTCAGCCCGCTCTTGCTCTCCTTCCATTCAGGCTTGCCAATATCCAATCCGTCAACTGCCTTGAACAGATTGATACCCTCGCCCCCGATAAAAAGAGAAGTCGGATAGCCCGGAATATCTCCTGCCAGAACATGCTGTGCATACAATGTCTTATCATCAGGCGGATCATACTGGGGCAGATTCAGGTTTGCCTCTTCCCAATCTCCCGGCGGCACAGACCCGTCAGGTCTCAGTTCATGAACATACACATTCCCTACCGAATGAGGCTCCAACGCGCCCTGAAAATAAGTAATTGCATAAAGCCTGTTATTCCCTGCATCCACCAGAAAATCTTTGATTGTTTTTCCCTCATCCCGAGTTGTCAGGAATGTGAATTTGTCGCCTGCGACAAACGGATATGCACTCTTTGTTATTGTAAAACGCATGATATTCGGAATCTCATAAACGCCTGTTGATATATCATAATCGCCCAAACCGTATAACGGATTATTCTTTGGATTCCCTGAAATGCTCCCTTTCACTTCAAAAACAGCACCGGCTGTATCTGTCGCCTCTTTTATACAGGTAACGCTCCAGTTTTCAGACAGACAGTCTTCAAGGACTTCCACTTTACTGATAACGCCGTTTCCCTTGTTATTCTTATCGGCAATCGGAAGACTTGCGCTTAATCCTTTTCCCATAAGCCCTGTGGATATATCCTCCCATCTTTGTCCGCTGTTGACGCTCACCCACAGACCTGCATCTTCTGTTCCTGCATAAATCACATCCCCATCCCCTCCGGGGTTCGGATGCAGGGCAATAACCTTCACATAATTGCCTGTAAAAGAATTGGTCGGCTTCCAGTTTTTCCCTCCGTCATTACTTCTGTATATGCCGGTTGTGGTTCCTGCATACAGACGGCTGTTCTCTCCGTACTGACCATCTTCAACCTTGACAATATGCCATATATTTTTGCCGTAGGTCAGACCTGAAGAGGCTGAAGTCAGGGGAACAGCATCTATATCCGGGGTATAAAGAACCCCGTTCCCTTCAGTTCCGACCCAGACATAATCACTTCCTCCCCCGTCACAGAGAACTGTAAGGATTGCCGCATTTGTGCTGTAAATACCGTTCCATTCTTCAATATTGTCGCTGTTCCAGTTAAGCCCTCCGTCAACGCTCCTGTATAATCTTCCCTGACCGAGATAATCAGTTCCTACAAAGACAGTATTCACATCATCAGGATCAACAGCAATTGCATTCCGTCCTTTGATGTACGGAGCAATCCAGTTCTGTCCGTATTTCCAGTTATCAGATGAACGGCTGAAATTTTCCCATGTTGCGCCTCTGTCTGTGGATTTATACACTCCTCCGCCGTTTGTTCCAGCGTATATAATATGATTGTCAGGATACGGAGTAACAGCAAGAGAGCTTATCCGTGTGCTTCTTCCGCCGATAGCCTCTGCTGTTGCAGATACAAAGCCCTGCATAGGAGCGGGGCTGCTTGATGAAATCAGAGAAGATGACGCCTGTCCGCTGACAGTAGGATCACTGGCAGGATCAAAGTATCCGCCTGTATTGTATGTTTTAAATGAAATAGCGGTATTATCCGGGATTGCATTTCCGTAAGCATCTACTGTCGTGATGGTAATCGCATCCTCAAGTCCGAATTTCCACAGACCTGAAATATTTACATATTCAGCACCGATTCCGAATGCTTCACCCACAGGCGGACCCGCCTCTATTGCAATCTGACTGGTGCTTATGCTGACGCTGCTGTTATTATAATAAGTTGCCTTGATACTCACGGGACCCGATTTTAACCCGCTTGTCAGAACAGTGCTGACCTCCCCCTTTTCTGTATAAGCAAAGAGAGGGCTGACAACCTCTCCGCCGTTCTGTCCGCTCAGGATAAAATCTATTCTGTATCCGTCTGACACAAGATTTCCCTGTGAATCCTTGACCTCAAAGGTTATCAGAGATGTTGACTGCCCGCCTGTTCCCTTTATATTCACAGATACAGGATCAGGATATCCGGACTTTACATTCATAAATGCAGGCGGAGACTGTATTTCTATGGTTGCCGTACCTTTTACCTCAGTAGTTCCTATAGTCCACACAGCAGTTATCTCAACAGTACCCCCTTCTTTCCCCCCGTGAAATACAGCCTCAGCCTCTCCATTGGAAATCAGGGCAGTAGCATCAATTGTTCCGAGATTGATAGGTGAAACAGAGAATTTTATCACTGTTCCGTCTCCAACCGGATCCCCGTTTGCATCTTTGACCGAGGCAGTTACGTTTGCGGTTTTATCTCCTGTTCCGAGTATGGAGTTCGGGATAATAACCAGACTGACACTGCCCGGTGTATATTCAATCTCGGTTTCATCTATTTTTCCGCCAGCTTCTGCCCGGATTGTTGCGGTTCCGGGGTTGGCACTGCTGTATAATGTTGTAACAGCAGTTCCTGCTGCTGTATTTGCTTCAACAGTTTTAAGAGCAGTTCCGTCTGTATTTTTTCCGAAATCACCTTGTCCTTTGGATATTGTGAATGTTACTTTTGTGCCGTCAGGAGCATCACCCCCTCCTACCAGTGTAATCTTTGCACTGATGGTTGATCTGCTGCTCCTGTCATCAGCAGGAAGGCTTTCCGGATCTGCTGTCAGTGTAATACTTGCTATACTCGGTCCGATAAGGGTAATATCAACTTTTCCCTCTTTTCCTCCGGATGTTCTGACTGTTATGGTATCCTTTCCTTCAGTAGGCACTGAATTCGGCGGCGTATAAGTATTGGTAGCAACTCCGTCAGATGTTGTTGCTGTGATTGTTTTCAAGTTTTCCGTATATTACGCTGAATATCAGGGTCTCTCCGTTCAGTAGGATTACCCTGATTGTCAAGAACCGTTACCCTGATTTCGCTGGTGGTTGTTCCGCCTGCGGTCAGATTTGCCGGTGTTGCTGTTACTGTTACTTCAGGCAGATAAAATGTTACTTCAACCGTTGCCGTGATCTTTCCGTAGCTGGCAGTTATTAATGCTTTTCCTCCGTTTGAGGGAGCCTTGTTCGGAGCAATAAGAGTAACAGTTGCAATACCGTTTTCATCTGTTTTAGCACTGCTGGTTTTCAGAGTTCCCGCGTCAGTTGTTGCTGTGTTCCCGGGTGTAGCGGTAAAATATATGGTCTCATCCCTTTAATGCTATACCGTTGGCATCTTTTAAGCGTACCTTTATTACAGATAGTGCTTTTCCGTCTGCAAAGATCGCGGAAGGATTTGCACTCATATCTGAGAGAGATATTCCAATATATTGTACTGTTACCTCCTGTGTAACTTCAGATGTCGTGCCGTTTGTATTTACCCTTGTAATTGTTGCTTCCACTGTTGCTGAACTGTTGGTTGAACTGATCGGCGATATAAGTGCGGCAGTGGCAAGCCCTGTCTGAGTAGTCACTTCTATGGTTTGCAGTCCGTTTGAAAATTTTCCGTTATCGGTTTTGGCATATTGCAGGATTAACGTCTTATACTGCTCTATCTGTGTATTGCTTATGGCAGTATTCAGAGCGTTTACAAGAGCCTCTTCACTTGTATATTTATTACCCTTTAATCCTTCCAGTTTGGAAGTTATACTTTCGGGTACTCCCTGTGTCTTCAGATTTGTTACTGTATTATCAGTTATTTCATATACTGCTTTTATGGCAAACTTTACTACCTCTCCATCACCTGTAAGGTTGTTATTCTGATCTCTTACCTTTGCCATAATTGTTGACTGGGTTTCATTGGCTTTGATTTCATTCGGATTTGCGCTGAGTTCCAGATAGTAAGCCGGACCGCTTAACTGTGTAATATCAATATCTTCGGTTAATTGACCTGCTTCTGCTCTGATTTTTGCTATTCCTGCAATCTTTACGGTCGAGGTAAACCCTCCTTCAATCTTATTGTAAGGATATGTATAAGTTGCGATTCCCTTATCGTCTGTATCTATGGTAGCCAGAAGTACAGCATCTTTTTCAGGAACCTCTGAAATAGAACCATCTATTTTAATAAACCAGTCTCCGTTTGCTGTTACATCAAAGAAGTAATTCCCGACTTCCAGATTCAGTACTTTTGAATCATCTGTAACGGGTCCGATCGCATTTTCAATCAGCTTTTTATCATCAATCTTATCTTTATTCCACAGATAAACAGTGAAAGTTGATGACCCGGTGTGAGTCATAGTAAAGGTGGTTATACCGCCGTTACTGTGAAATGGTGTACTTGTAGTAGCTTTGTTTCCTGTTCCTTCATAAGTATTGTCAGTAGGCAGGGGAGCAGATTCTTCTATACTTGTGGCATCTTTAAAACTGACCGAACCCTGCAACAGGATTTCCTTCTGAATATTTGATGGTAGCTGTTATCTTTGATTCATTTTTACTTGTCGGCGTACTCTCTCCGATGACAACATTGATTGTTTGAGGGGTTGCAGAAATGGTCATGGTGCCTATATCTGTAGGAGTTAAAGAAATATCAACTGTACTGCTTATGCCATTAGCCGACTTAGCCGTTATAGTAACTTTATCAGCAGTCAGAGAAGTTGTATAAGTAACAGTTGCAACACCGCCTGATGTGGTAGCAGTCGGCACCGAAAGAGTTCCCTTACCTGCTGTTATAGTGAAACTGATAACCTCGCCGTCAATAGCATTGCCATAAGCATCTCTGACATCAGCCTTTATCTGACTTGTTTTTACTCCGTCTGCGGCAAGAGTTTCAGGTGTGGCTGTCAGGGTTATCTTATTAACAGATCCGGGAATAAATTTCACAATTGCGGTACCGCTTATTCCCCCGATAGTGCCGGTAACTGTTGCAGTTCCTACAATTTTTGAACTGGTCAGCAGAGCAGTTGCCACACCGTTTGTTGTATAAGCAGTTCCCTGAATAGTTCCGGCTGTGGCGGTAAATGATACAGCAGTTCCGTCTTTTATTGTAGTGCCGGTGCTTGTATTTACTGTTGCTGAAATCAGAGTCTGCGATGTTCCGTTTGCAACAATCTCAGGCGATCCTGATGTTAAAGTAACCGACCCGATCTGTGTAGTAGGATCTATAAGCGTAACAAAGGTTGTAGCAGTTGTTCCGTTTGTTGATTTTGCTGTAATCGTATCTGTAGCCGGAGCCTGATTAGACGCTTTATATGTTACTGAAGCAGTCCCTCCTGATGTCGTAGCGGTTGGAGCAGAAAGCGTTCCGCTGCCGTTCACTGAAAAGCTGATTAATTCTGCGTCAACTGCATTTCCATTAGAATCTACAACACTTGCCTTTATGTCGCTGGTACTTTTTCCATCTGCAACAAGATTATTCGGCAGCGCGGTCAGGGTTATTCTGGCAACTGAACCGGGAATAAATTTCACGGCGGTACTCTGGCTGACTCCGCCGACAGACGCTGTAACCGTCGCAGTTCCTACAATTGTTGAACTGGTCAGCAGGGCAGTTGCTGTGCCGTTGCTTGTGGCTGTAATATTGGAAATCGTACCGGATGTTGTATTAAAGTTGACAGCAATTCCGTCTTTTACAGGCTTACCGTCATTATCTGTAACTTTTGCAGACAAAAGGGTCTGTGTTTTGCCGTCAGCAACAATACTCGGCGCTCCTGAACTCAGGACAATCCCTCCGATAATAACCCCTGGATTCTGAAAAGAAACTGTTGTACTCTTTTCTATCAGCCCGTAACTTGCTTTAACAGTTCCTGTTCCTGATACATCCGGTGCAATCAGTGTAACTGTTGCAATTCCGGTTTCATCTGTTACAGCAGTCTGAGTTTTCAGAGTTCCCGCGGTTGCTGTAAAAGTAACTGTTTCACCGGCAACAGCTATTCCCTCTGCATTTCTTAACCGGACAGTTATGGAAGATGTAGCTGTTCCGTTTGGCAGGATAGCTCCCGGATTTGCTATCATATCAGAAAGAGATACGCCTATAAGTTTGACATCTATAGTATCACTGATTGTGTTACCCCCGCTTGTTATTGTTCCTGTAATCGTTGAAGTTACATTTCTTGCAGGAACAGGGCTGATCGGTGATGTCAGCTTGGTGGTAGCTTTTCCGTCTTCAGTGGTAAGCGTTGTTTTCTCCAGTTTTCCAGGAGAATCAGAAATACCTGATGTTGCTGCTTTTAATGTTACTGAAGCAGGTGTATTTACCAGATTATTATTTACATCTCTGACATTTACTGTAACAGTACCCTGACTGACGCCGTTGGCATAAATTTCAGCAGGGGAAACGCTTACTTCTACCTGCGCCGCAGAACCCGGTTTTTGTGTGATTTGCGTTGCTGTAAAGATTTCACCAATCTCAGCCCGTATTGTTACCACTTTTGCCACTTTGCTTGAGGTGTAAATATAGGATGCTTCCCCCTTATCATCTGTAACAACTACTCCAAGAGGCTCTGTCTTTCCTTCAGGAACGCCTTCAACATTCCCTTCAATTGTGATCTCCCAAGTATCACTGGTCTCCATTATTTCCAAATAATAAATCCCCTCTTCCAGAGTTTCAGATTCGGTACGATCCTGAAATCTGCCTGAAGAGAGTAAAATCAGAGTACGCACATTTGTCTCTTCATTCCGTGCATAAACCGTAAAATAAGAAGAACCCATGTGGAGAAAGGTAAAATTGACACTCCCGCCCCTGCAATAAAACGGATCCGTGGTTTTTGCGCCGGTTCCTTTATAAATATTATTTGCAGGCAGAGGAATAGCTTCTCTCACATTGCTTGCATCTCCGAAACTTACACTAACCCCTTCTATAACATTACCGCTGTTATCCTTAACTGTGGCAGTAATCTTCACCTGAGAGGTGCCGTCTGCAACAACTTCAGCAGGATTCAGGAGATTTCCGCTAATAGTGTAAGGTTTAAGAGAAATATCACCGACTCCGGTTGGAATCTTAAAACTGACCTGAGCAGTCTGGCTTATCAGCCCGTAAGAGGCAGTAACAGTGGCTGCTCCCGCCAGCTTGGGTGCGAACAGGGTGGTTGTGGCAACGCCGCTTTCATCTGTCTCAACAGACTTATCCTTTAATGTTCCGTTTGTGGTTGCAAATGAAATTGCTTCACCTGCATATGGCAATCCCGTTTGCATCTTTTAACCGGACTGTTATTTTAGATTCTTCAGAACTGTTTGCAGTAAGAGAATCAGGATTTGCCTTCAGATCAGAGACCGCAACACCCAGAAATTTGACATTCACGGTTTTAGATACAGAATTGCCGTTCACAATCATAGTTCCGGTAACAACAGCGGAGAAATCTTTTATGGGAGACGGAGTGATCGGTGAAATCAGGGAAGTTGTAGCAACTCCGTTTTCAGTTGTCAGATTAGTCTTGCTGAGAGTTCCGGCTAAAGCAGTACCCGCATCAGATTCTGTCTTTAATACAATATTGACAGCATCATTCACCAGATTGTTATTGGCATCCCTTACATTGACAGAAATAGTACTTGCATTAACACCGTTGGCATAAATCACAGAAGGAGAAGCAGACAGATCAAGCGCAGAAGGCAATCCGCCGGTCTGCTTTATGAGCAGCACTTTAGAAAGAGTCCCGGATTCTACTTTGATAGAGACATATCCTGCTGTTTTGCCTGCCGTGTATGTATATTGAGCTTTTCCTTCAGAATCAGTATTGACAACAGCAAGTTTGACCGGATCATCCGGCATGAGCGGATTCAATATCACCATCTACGGTTATACGCCATTCACCGTCAGCATATATCTTAAAAGAGTAATTTCCGGCATCCAAAGTTTTATTCTGTACATTCTCTGTTACAGGACCGATAAGATTTTCAACAAGATATTCCTTGCCTGAATCATTATTTATTAACCAGACAATAAAATTGGAACTGCCCGTGTGAGTCAAAGTAAATTTAGTACTGCCGCTGTTGGAATAAAATAACGAATCAGTCTCTTTATAACCCTGTCCGCTGAAAGTATTGTCAGAGGGCAGAGCATCTGAAACCGCACCTGTGATATTTGTAAAAGTAACCGGAACATCAGGAATAACTTTTCCGTTATCATCTTTTACAAGAGCGGAGATAACTACCTTTGAAACACCGTCAGCGGGAATTTCAGCAGGATCCAGAACAGCCCCGTCAATGGTGTATGTGCTTAGAGAAATCTCCCCGACATTCGCGGGAATAACAGCAAAGCTAACCTTTGCAGATGTTTTGTTTGCAGATTCAGCAGTAATCTCAACACCGCCTGCTGTAAGAGATGAAGTGAAAGTAACAGTTGCAGCGCCACCGGATGTCGGTGCTGTGGGAGCAGAAAGAGTACCAGTACCCTTGACAATGGTAAAAGAGATCACCTCGCCGTCAACAGCATTATCCCATTTGTCTGTTACCTCCGCCCGAATCTGGCTTGTTGTTTTTCCGTCCGCAGCAATAGTATCAGGCACGGCAGTAAGTCTTATAAAGCTGACTGGACCAGGAACAAAATTGACCGTAACAAACCCGTTTACACCTGCTACAGTTGCCGTAACTGTTGCTGTTCCGACATTTTCCGAGCTTGTAAGCATTGCGGTTGCAATTCCGTTGACAGTCAAAGCAGTTGCCGGAATTGATCCCGCAGTGGTAACAAAAGATACCGCTGTCCCGTCTTTGACAGCATTTCCTGAAGAAGTCTTCACAGTTGCCGTAATAAGGGTCTGAGATTCGCCGTTTGCAACAATATCAGTTGCCCCTGAAGTAACAGTCACCGAGCCGATCTGGGAAGTTGCATCAGTCAGGGTTATGCTCACAGTGGAAGAGATTCCGTTGGTGCTTTTTGCTGTTATAACTTCAGTACCCGGAGTATCAGAGGCAGTATAAGTAACAGTCGCCAATCCCCCGGATGTGGTTACGGTCGCGGCTGAAAGAGTTCCTTTGCCTGTTGAAACGGAAAAACTGATAAGCTCGCCGTCAATCACATTTCCTTTGGCATCTGTTACCAATGCACGAATCTGACTCGTACCGGATGCATCGGCAAGGATATTCGGCGGAGTCGCGGTCAGTTTTATTTTGGAAACAGTACCCGGAACAAACTTGACGCTGACAGAACCGCTTACACCGCTTACAGTTGCTGTTACTGCTGCTGTTCCTACATTTGAGGAACTGGTGAGCATTGCTGTTGCTATTCCGTTTGTTGTAGATGACGACCATGTAATACTTCCGGCAGTGGTTGTAAAAGTTACTGCTGTCCCGTCCTTGACAGGATTATTGGATGTTGTATTCACAGTCGCGGTAATCAGGGTCTGAGAAGAACCGTCTGCTTTTATCTCAGGAGAGCCTGATATAACAGTAACTGAACCGACCCGGGTTGAGGCGTCTGTAAGGGTTATTCTGACTGTATTTGATATTCCGTTGGCTGCCCTGGCAGATATTATCTCAGTGCCGGAATTATTTGATGATTTATAAGTAACTGATGCGGTTCCCCCTGATGTATATGCTGAAGAAGCAGAGAGAGTTCCGGATCCTGATATGACGGAAAAACTGATAAGCTCGCCGTCAACAGCATTTCCTGAAGCATCTGTTACATCTGCCCTGATTTCACTTATACTTACAGCGTCTGCAAGAAGACTTGACGGAGTTGCAGAGAGTTTTATCTTTGAAACAGGTCCCGGAACAAAGTCAACACTTACAGTACCGCTGACACCGCCTACAGTTGCTGTAACAACAGCGGTTCCGATATTCACGGAGCTTTTAAGCATGACAGTTGCAATACCGGCAGAGGTGGTGCTGTTTGCAGGAATTGTACCTGCTGTTGTTCTAAATGATATAACAGTGCCGTCCTTGACTGCAAGCCCGTTTGAATCAGCAACAGCCGCTGTAATCAGCACAGCAGAAGAACCGTCAGCAATAATACTTGAAGCGCCTGCCCCAAGCGTAACAGAACCGATAATCGGCTCAATAAGCATTATGCTGACTCTGCCGAGTTCCTTGCCTTCGGCTGTTTTTGCTATGACAACAACTTCTTTTCCTGCATCAGAAGAGGCTGTATAAGTTATGCTTGCAATTCCGTCATAAGCAAACGCGGTTTTTGAGGATAATTTTCCTGAACCGGATAATTCAAAGAAGATTGTCTCTCCGTTTTTAACAGAATTACCCTCTGAATCAGTTACAACTGCCTGAATCGTACTTGTGCTTACATTGTCTGCCCTGAGATTCTGAGGGGTTGCAGTCAGAACAGCATTTGCCGGGGTCCCGCATTCTCAATATTATACGGAGAATTAGGAAGAGAGCATTCTTCTCCTGCCATCCATGAGAGCCACATTGTATAGGTGCTTCGGGTCTCACTCCCTGATACCATTGCAGAAGCGGTTATCTGATCCTCAATCCATGAGGCTGAATTTTTAAGATATACCAGATAAAACTCTGCCACGCCGTTTTCATCAGTGGTTACTTTTGAAGGCAAAGTTCCCGCGGCTGAACTCGGCGGAGTAAGCGATTTGTTTCCGTCAATATCTTCACCGTCATCCAGAATCAGGTTCCTGTTTTTATCTTCATTGACAGAGATGCCTGTAACAGCAGGCTCGCAGGTTCCTGATGTTGTTTCAAACCAGTATCCTTTTGCATACTGGGTAGCCCATACACCGAGTGTAACTTCAGCCCCTGACATCGGGTTTCCGTTTGCGTCAGAGACTATAACCGACATAGGCATCTGATATGCTGTATTATTGTTTACCGCTGAAATTGTGCTGCTTCTTCCGATCAGAACAGAGGCGACACTTCCGCCGATCACAATTGAAACAGAATCATGAATACTGCTTTTTTCAATAATTGTGGCGGTTATCTTTACACCGTCTGCGCCTGAGCTTAACGATCCTGATGTAAATGTGGATTCCGCCACGCCGTAATTGTTTGTATAAACAATTACAGGTGATATAAATTCTCCGCCGCCTGTGGTATTCTCCAGAGAGAATGCAACCGGGGCTGCTCCTACAATCTGATCTGTCGTATTTTTCACAACAGCCCTGAGCGTAACAGTATTTACTGTATCTCCGGTACTTATGGCAATAACTAATGAGCTTGACTGAAGCGAAATCTTTGCCGCATCAATTGACGGGGCTGATATTGCCACTTTCAGAGAATCAGATACATCAGTCGCCTCTTCGTCAATAACCTGAACTGTAGCCAATCCAGCCTGATCAGATATAAGAGTCGCATAAGCCTCGTCATTTACAACAGCAACGTGGTTGTAAATTTTTGCATCACACTCTTTCCATTTTCCGAAAGTGGTTGAAAATTTGACAAAATTTCTGCCCACAGCATTGACAACAATTTTCAGTTCTTTGTCTGTATGCAGAACCACCACATCATCTTTGGGATTGAGCATTACTCCGTCTGATCTTTCGAGTTTTGATATGATAAACTCTTTTCCCATAGATGTTACTGTATAAGCCTGTGTATCAGATGCCCCTGATGATTCTGCTTTGAGCATGGCATTGCCGATGGTATTTCCCCATACTTCAATCTTTAAAATACCTGAAACATCAGTATAATATTCTTTTTCACTGTATCTTGAGTATGTCAGAAATATATCTTTGTACAGAAGCGTAACATCTTTGCCTACGGCTGTCTCCAGAATACTTACAAAATTATCCTCTCCGATACATCCTTTATCTTTCAGATTCTCCTTTAATTTGCTGATTACATCTTCAGGAACCGCATTTGTCTTAAAATTCCCGAGGGAAGTATCAGTAATCATATACCGCCTGTATTCAGCGGCAACCGCCCATGAGAGATATTTGTTTTCAACAGAAAGATCATAAGGATCAACGCTGGTTATCTTTATTTCTTTGTCATAAACCGGTTTTTCCCCGGCATTTTTGACTGCAATGGTCAGAGTGTCTTTTCCCAGATTTGTCCGTTCTTCGGTAAGGGTGAGCTTTGTCCCTGTAACCTGAACAGGTATGCTTCGGGTTCCGAGTCCTGTAACAGTTGCCTCTATATTCACAGTCCGGTTGCTCTGATCCACAGTGCCGGATGAAAAGGTTATCTCTGTTTTTCCGTCAGCATCTGTAACATCGCTTGCCGCGCTGATTTTTCCGCCGTCTGATTTGAATTCAATTGTAACGCCCTCAAGAGCAGCATTATTCCTGTCCTGAGCAGTTACTGTGATAGTTGCACTGTCTGAATTGTCAGATTTTACAGATGTCTGTGATGTTGAAATTGAGAATTTGCTCGGAGCAGTGATAACTGTAATTGTGATGCTCCCTGAAACACTTCCCGATTTTGCCGTAACAACTGCCTCCCCTTTTACTGAAGGAGCAGTAAGGGTCACTGATGCTGTGCCGCTTTTTGTCTCTGCGCCGTTTGCAGAAAGAGTTCCCGCAGTTGTTGAGAAAGCGACTTTTGTTCCGTCAGGAACAGATGCCCCGTTTTCACCTTTTACATCAGCGTAAATTACTGTAGTGGAAGAGCCTGTTGCGGCAAGCGTTTCCTTATCTGCTCTCACGGTAACAGAGACAGCCGTGATATGTGATAAATCAATATCTTTGACAACTGTACCTGAACTGAGTCTGCTCTTGTCAAGAATGTATGTAACAACAGATTTTGTGTCAGTATCTATACTTGCAAGAAGAATTGAGTCTCCGTTTGCAGGTATGGGAACTTCATTTGTGTAAAATGTTCCGTCTGAGGGAATGCTGATAACTTCATCTCCGACAAACACATAAGAGCCGGGTGTTGCTGTTCCTCTGACGCTGCCGAATTTATCCTCTTTATCTTCATAAAATATTCCGTATATTCCGCCTGCTTTTATTTTAAGAGATGTTTTGTCAGCAGGCGTGTTGTCTGTAACATAGCCGGTATTTACCCATAGATGTGTTGTGGGATTAAACCGGAGAATCCTGACTCCGATCAGATCCTTGGGGTTGGGAAGATACAGGGTCGCCTCTGTGTTGAATGTCATAAGAGAAGGCTGAACCGCAACCATGACAGAAGGAGCCTGTTTTCCGCTGATTTTGACATCACCGGGCGCAAGTGTTTCAGGAGAAGGAAGCGGAACAGGAATGGGCTGGGTAAGGTCAAGATATTCCAGACTGATTTCAGTATGTGTAACTCCCTGGCTGTTGACCGTGAAATCTGAAGAATTTGCAGGAATCACAAGCACGGCGTTATGACCCCCGATTGAATTGGATGTAAGTGTTGCCCCTGCTTTTACAGGTACATCCTGTGCAGGATTTTCAGAAGCCTGAAGCAGAAGGGGCTGATCCCATTTTTTTCCGTTGGAATTGTCAACTATCTGAAAGACCTCAATATATCCGGGTCTTGAAACCATGACTGTATGTTTTTCACTTGATACTTTAAAGGAGAATTTTCCCTCTTCATCTGTTGTACTGCTTGATCCGGTGCTGAATACAGAGACTTCAACACCTGAAACAGGATAGCCGTTTTCATTTAATACTGTTCCGGTAAGATTGTAGGTTATTTCAGGATCCGGGTTTGTGTCAGTACCCGGGGACTGTAGTTTCTTCCATTCCCCCGGTTGAACCGCAGCCGCTAAGGTTGAAAAAGATGCGGTTATCAGAAAAAATATAAAGAAAACAGAAAAGTATTTGTTGACTATATGATGTTTTCTCATGATGAATTTCTCCTTTAAATTTGTAGGTCGGGTTAGCGCTGGCGTAACCCGACATTTTAAACTTCGTGCCTTTGTGCCTTTGTGTCTTCGTGTTTTCTTAACACAAAGACACAAAGGCACAAAGACACTACGAACCTAAGACTTAATACTGTGTCCGGCGCTGCTCCAGTTGGACGATCTTGGGTGTAATAAATATCAGAAGCTCCAGTCTGTTAAGACTCTGGGTCTTTGCTTTGAAGAGCCATCCGAGCATCGGAATCTTTGAGAAACCCGGCACTTCATAATTTGAAATCGCCTCTGTTGACTGGGTAATTCCGCCGATTACAATTGTATCACCGTCATTCACCAGAAGCTCTGTAGTAGCTTATTTCGTACTTAGAGACGGCGGATTGTTTCCTGCAATATAAATATCATTTTTATCAATCACAATTTTCATTGAAATCCGGTTATCCGGCGTGATATGCGGAGTTACATCCAGATTCAGATCAATATTTTTAAATTCAATCTTAACGTCATTATCTTCAACTGTCTGATACGGAAATTCATACCCCTGACTGATTTTGGCGGCTTTGTTGTCAAGCGTCAGAATCCGGGGTGTTGAGATAATCTTGCCGCCGCCGTTGGATTCCATTGCCATCAGCTTTGCATTAAGCAGAAACGGAGTTCCCGCTATACGGGTGAAATTGAATCCGAGAGTGCCATAGCTTGCTACTTCCGGCAAATTCACCGCCATATCATAACCGTAAGTTCCGCCAAGCGTGTCATATCCTCTCTGAGGTCCCGCGCCTGCATTGGAATCTTTTGACTGAATTCCTCCATCAGCGCCCCAGTTTACGCCGATCTCTTTTGAGAAAGTGGTGTTTGCTTCCACAATCTTTGCCTCGATAAGCACCTGCGGAGTTACCCGATCGAGCTTTTCAACAATCTCTTTTGCCCGTTTCAGTTTTTCGGCTGTGTCGCTCATGATAATGATATTTGTCCGTTTGTCAACACTTATGGAACCCCTGTCTTTGGTAAGAATCTTCTCCAGATGCGGCTTGATCTCGCCTTCTGCATCCGAATAGTTGATCGGAATATATTCTGTAACAATCGGCTCAAGAGCTTTTTTCTGATCCTTCATAGTCTGCATCTGGAGCAGCTTCTCCTGTTTGAGCTTATCTTCTTTCTGGATAGTGGCAAGAGTGGCAACCCGGATAATATCCCCTTCAAAGATTCTGCCGAGCTGATTCATCTTTAAGACCAGATCAAGCACCTGATCCCACGGAACGGGCTGATCAAGGCTGAGTGTTACTTTTCCTTTTACATCATTGTCTATTGCAAAATTCTTTCCGCTAACCTGCTTTAAGATACGGAATACATTCTTTATATCAGTTTCAAAAAAATCAAGAGCAATCTTCTCTCCTGTATATCGCTTTTCAGGTTCGACAAGTATATTTTCATCGTCAGCGGATGAAGGGGGCTGAATATTTTCAGGCGGAGAATCAGGCGATGAACTTGCGGGCTTTCCGATTTCAGGTATGGGTCTGCTGAAATCCTGAGGTTCTTCAGGCTCTTTAGGTTCTTCAGGCTTTTTTACCTCTTCTTTACGATCTTTCGCTGTTACCTGTATATCAGACGCCGGTTCCGCGGGTTTTTTCTCAGGTTCAGGTTCCGGCGATACGGAAGATGCTTCAAAATGCAGTATAATTGAATTATTGTCTGTCTGTTCAACATAGTAGGGAACAGCTTCCCGCAGATCTGACGGAGAATAAGCTGCTGTTTCCTGAGAGAGTCTCCGATGTTATCTGTTCAACAGCAGATTCAAATGATTTTTCTTTTATCAATGCTCCCTGTCTGTGTTTCGGAAGCTGTGTATTTATTATCTTCAGTTCAAGATTCTTGCCTGTTTTTGCTCCTGTTGCAGGGTCAGAAATCTCGTTAATACTGTATTTGACCGGGCTTGTGGTTTTGATTACAAGTTCGGATTTGCCAGCCTCTCTGCTTACAAAATCAAGATGATCCACCCAGACGGGCTGAGTAGAGTCTTCAAAACTCCGCAGGTCTTGTTTTGCAGAAGAAACTTCGGAAATTTTTGGAACTTCGGAAGTTTTTGCAACAGTTATGCCTGATGAAGACTCTCCCACATAGATAAGCAGTCCGTTTTCATCAGGGTTCGCCCTGTATGCCGAGAGATAGGGCTGCCGGGTTTCAATAAAGAGACGCAGGCGGTCGGGATGCTGCTCATGGCGGATGCTCTTTACCCATTGGGTATCAACCGGAAATATTTTGGATATCTCTTTTCCGCTCTCTTCATGGGCGCTGAGATTGAATATATCAAATATGATCGAAGGGGGGTTTTCTATTGTGGATGATTCATAATATTTTATGGATCCGTCACCTCTCACGGTTACAATAATGCCGTTTTTAAACTGTGTTGCATATATTGCCTGAAGCTTTCTGGCAGGGGCATCGGCGGGTGTCGGCGGAAGATAAGAAAGGTTCCGCGATTGTACAGACGCAATGCTTTGTGTCGTAATAGCCGTAGGTTCAAGTCTCAGACTTGAATCAACCGGAGATGCGCCTGAACCCTGAATTCCGAAGCCTGCTGATGAAGACCCGGGTTTGCCTACGTTAATAAGGAGTCCGTTATCAACGGGATATGCGGAATAAGAAGAGAGATATTTGCTTTCCGTATCCAGAATCACTCGCAGCCGATCAGGATAGCCGTAATATCTTACTTTTTTGACCCAGCCGGTGTTTACCGCAATAACTTTCTCTTTTTCATAAGGGCTTTTTACGTCAAATATATCAAAGACAATACTGGCAGGGCTTTCAATGGTGAATGATTTGTAATTGGTGATCATTCCGTCTGCTCCGATAAAGACTTTCTCGCTGTCCTGCAGTTTTGTAGCATAGACGGTATTAACGCGGGTTGCAGAGTTTGTAGTACCGCCTTTAGGCGGTGCTGATGCTGAGACAGAGTTTGTAGTACCGCCTTTAGGCGGTGCTGATGCTGAACTTCGGAAGTCTTTGGTGTACGGAAATCCCGGTAAGGTCATGCTCTTCAATTTTGCTCTCCTGAGCCGTTTTGTTCTCCTGAGCCGCGGGTTTTTCCTCTTTTTCAAATGATATTTTCAATATGGTATCTTCACGGATAACTTCATAAGGTATATCTTTTTTCAGAGATATTTCAATTCTGGATGCCTTCTGAGGCTTTTTATCTTCGCTTATTTCTGAGGTTTTGACTGAACTGATAATATTATTTTCAGTAATCTCAGGATTATATGATTTATCCTGACCCGCATGGTCTTTAAGCTCTGTGTCGGAAAAATAGAGAAGTATAGCCAACGGAAAAGGCTGTTTGACTGATGTATAGGTCAGAAGCCTGTTTCCTTTTACAAGAATACGGATTGATTTTGCATCCTCTTCTGTTTTTATCTCTGTGATAGTACGGGGTTCTGACGGTTTTGCTGTGGCTTCGGGAGTTTTTATGTTTGAAGCCGAATCCTTTCCGTTTTTCTTTTGCAAGGCGCATCCTGAAAATATAACTGATGCTGTAAGCAGCAATATAAAAATAGTGCGGAGAATAATTCCGGCACCCCTGTTAAAAATGATTTCCGTACCTTTGATTTCCACTTTTTTATCCTTTCCCTGTAAGGCTGAATCCCTGATAGCAGAATCTAAGTTTTTTCAAAAAATTCAGTTTCTTATCCTTGATATAAACCGGCGGGTCAAGCTGGGCTGATCCGTCTGTTACATTTTATAATTATAATTCATATTCTTCGCCCGGTGGTCTCTGAATTATCAGCTCTCTTTCACGGTAATTGATTTTACCGGAAAGGTCTTCGCCTTCTTCTTCTCTGACAATGATTCTGTCTCTTTTTATCTCTTCTACGATACCGTAGTGAATGCCTATAAATGTTCCTTTGGTAACTATATATCCTTTGCGGTTTCCGTCTTCAATCAGCGCCTTGTCTCCGCTTCTTGCGCCGCGGATAATACCGACCAGCTTTAACTGGCTCAGATCAACTTTTTCAAGGGGAGTGGTACGCTCGCGCCGGATACGTTTTATCTGAGGCTTTTTATCTTTATCTGCGGCATCCGCCTTTTCTTCAAGTACCTTTTTTTCAACGGGTTTCTCTTTTTTAAAGAGCGGTATAAAAGGATCTGTCTTACCTTCGGAATTATATTCTTTTAAATTTGCCGGTCCTTTTAAATTATCCAGTATGGAAATTGAGGCAACGGCTTTACTATCTGATGCTCCGGCTTCCTGCGGCGTATCTTTCTGTTTGGAATCCTGTATTTCCGGAGTGCCCGGTGAATCGGTTTTTTGAGATGCCCCTTTTACCTGATTCATCCATGGCGGAGGCTCTTCTTTTTCGCCGGAGACAGGCTTTTCAGGTTTTGCATTACTCTTATCTTCAGCCGGTTTTTCAGGCAGCGGAGCAGGATTCTCCTCTTTTGTCTCTTTTTTCTGCTCAGGCGTCTGAACATCAGGTTTCGGAATATCCCCCGGCGGAGTTTTCTGCTCAGGCGTCTGAACATCAGGTTTGGGAACATTTACAGGAGCGGTCTGCTGTCCGGGTGTCTGCACATCAGGTTTGGGAACATTTACAGGAGCGGTCTGCTGTCCGGGTGTCTGCACATCAGGTTTGGGAACATTTACAGGCTGAGGAATAACATCTTTTTCCGTTTTAGTTATCATTTTATTATCTTCAGACTTATTTTCAGCGGATGCCGGTTTTATGTCTGAAGGAGCCTGTTGAATATCATCAGGTCGGACGTCGGTTATCTTTTTCCGAATCACCCTGTTTTGTGCCTGAGGAGGGGGTTCCGGCGATTCAGATTCCTTGCCGCAGCCTGCTGTGAGCATAATCAGAAATATTCCTAAGATTATATATTTATACATAATAATTCTCCTGCCGGATGAACCCTGAGAATGTAGGGGCGAATAATTATTCGCCCCTACCCGTTTCCTGAGGGGAAAGGGGGAATGTAGGGGCGAATAATTATTCTCCCCTACCCGTTCCCACGCAAGGGGCGAATAATTATTCGCCCCTACGTTCCCACGCGAATCGAGGGAACGAGATGGCAAACATCCTGGGTCAGGTTTGTATTTTAAGTAACCATTCATAAATTTTTCAACGGCAGACCTGCGGGGTTTCTGAAACCCCGCAGGTCTTTATATACTAAAACTTCTGACTGGTTACTTATTTTTCAATAAATTTGTATGTCACACCTGTGCATAACACATTAAGTTTATTATCTTCTTTACCTGTTGAATTCATTTTTATATCTTTTATATTAACAATTCTGTTCAATCTTGACACCTTGTCAAAAAAAAGAATGATGTTGTGATAAAGACCGATTACGTTCATAGAGACGGGAATCTCGGCATAAAAATCCTGCTCTTTCTCTTTTTCCGGCTTAAAGAGCAGAAACTCAAGCCCTGAATCCTGTCCTGAATGAGAGATGCTTGTAAGCAGAGAGGGTATCTCTTCACTTTCAGGAAGGGATTTTCTTGCGATAACAAGAGATTCCTGCTTTTCTTTAAGTTTTGCTTTCAGTTTCGGGAGTTCAAGGGCTTTTCTTTTTGCCTCTTTCAGCTCATTTACAAGCCCTTCAAGCTGTTTTGTAAGCTCTTCTATCTTCTGATACATCGGATAATATGAGAAATAAACCATAGGAGCTGTCATCAGAATAATAATCCCCCCCGCGATAAGACCCCTGTACAGCGGTTTCAGTTTCTCTATTTTATCAAAAAAAGAATCAAGTGCTTTTGTATTCATTTTTTCTTATTTCCCTTTAGCCGGCGGCGGTGCTGTTTCAGGTTTTTTCTTTAACGGCAGATTTTTGCAGGTAATCTGGAACAGCTTCATGTTGATATTTCCATATACTTCCTGCCGGACAACAACCAGATTCTCTTCTGTATAATATTCTTCGCCGGAATGACTGAGGATGACTCCTTTATACCGATCTGCCGGTTCTTTTCCTACAGTATCGTTCAAAGCAGTTATCATCTCTTTATCCCCTTTGTAATCCTTATCTTTCAGGGTCTCCAACTGCTTTATAAGGCTCTCAGGGAGCTTCTCGTCTTTCAGTTTTGATAAAGTTCCTTCAGTTATTCTGAATATCCCCTCCGGATCTTTTGCATCTTCAAGCCGGGTCATAAAATCCGCCACTGTTTTGTTATCCAGAGCTATGCCGTCAACTGTTATCTCAACTTCGACAACCACTTCTTTTATTGCGTCTTTTCCTGTCCCCTTGGTGATGGTTTTTACTCTTTCCAAAGCCTGAAAGCCGGTAAGCCACATCCGGTTTTCAACAACCATCCCTGTCAGTGTATCTAAAAGCCGGAACGCCTCTCTTCTCCTCATATTAAGGGATGTTATCACTTCGAGCTTCTTCTCTATGGTGGCAATCTCTTTGCTGATCTTTTCAATCTCTGCGAGTTTTTTCTTTTCATTGTTAAGTTCTGTCTGAGTCTTTTCTATATTTGCGTTCAGTTCATCTATTACACCTATCATATAGGAACGGAGCCATATCATAGCTCCTGCGATTATTCCCAGCACGATAAGAAATATGACAATCTGGTCGCGTACGCGCCCTCTTGTTTCAATAGAAGGTGGGAGTAAATTTATTCGTATCATAATAATTCAGTAAACAGTTATCAGTTGTCAGTAAACAGTGAACAGTTATTAATGAACAGTGAACAGCAATAACTGATAACTGTTCAATGTTTACTGATTATTTTTTTACAACCCTGTCATTCACTTTTCTTAATGCAAGCCCAAGACAGATAGCAGACTGGGGCGCGACTCTTTCTAAATAGGAAGTATCAAATCCGCTTCCGATGGTAAAACTTTCAAACGGGTCAATCACTTCAACTTTGGATGAGGTCTCTTCTGCCAAAAGCTCCCTGAATTTTTTGATATTGGCGCCTCCGCCGCTCAGAATAATCCGTTTAATATGGTCTCCGGGGTATGTCTGATAAAAAAAATCAAGAAGCGCCGGATTTCAGCACACCAGTCTGTTACAACTGTTGAAACAATATCAATAAGCTCTTTGCTGGAAATCTTGTCATCCTGTCCGCTGTGATACAGCTTTTCAGCCTCTTCAAGAGATAATGAGCTGTCAATATGAGATTTGATCTGCTCATTGATCTGGCTGCATCCGAGTGATACATCACGGATCAGAACAGAGTTGGTCCCTTTTACAATATTCAGTGTGGTTTTGTTTGCACCGACATCAATCAGAGCCACACTTTCATCTTCAGGATCATAATTGATTTCATATATATTTTGCAGGGCAAAGGCGTCAACATCCATAATTCTGGGCATTACGCCTGTCATTTCAATCAGATTGACATAATCATTGACTATATCTTTTTTTGCTGCAACAAGAAGAACATTCATCTGATTCGGATTTTCAGGGTCTTCCCCGAGAATTTCAAAATCAAGATTTACATCATTAATATCAAACGGAATATATTGTTCAGCTTCAAACTGGATCGTCTGCTGAAGCTGTTCCCGCGGGCATGTTCTGAACTGTTATCGGTTTGACAATAACTGAATATCCTCCGACAGATATGGCGATATTCTTCTCTTTTATCTTATTCTCCTGTAACAGTTTGCGAATTGCTTCGGCAACTGCTTCAGGATTTTTTATGGTTCCGTCTTCAATAAGACCCGGTGTTATATCAGTCATACCGAATTTTTTCAGGGTGAATCCTTTTTTAGCCTCAGCAACTTCAGCGATCTTTATGGTTCTGGAACCTATATCCAATCCGACAACATTCTCTTTTCTTCTTCTGAATAATGCCATATTATGCCTCTGATTGTCAAATAATGTGAATTGAAAAATTAAAAATAAAAAATCAGAATTAACAGATTCTTATAAATAGAATGATTCTTTATATCAATAATAACTTCCTGATTTTAAAAAATCAACTTTATTGAACAGAAAAGTTGTGAAAGAACTTGATTCCGAATATTCACATTTGTATTTATCAGGGTTTATGGTATAGTGTCAAGTTTAAGTAGGTTTTAAGTTACAGGTTTTAAGTATTAAGATAGCAAGTAATTATAATTATAGCTAAAACATGAAACCCTTCGGAGGTATAAAAATTCTTCCTGTAACAAATCATAATTCAGAAGAGAAATTACGCCCGTTCAGGCTGGTGAAATATTTTACAATTGCAAGCCTGACTGCAATATTTATGGGAGCAGTTGTACTTTCTGTTCTTAATACCCATCTTGCAAGGGATATGCTTGTAAAAAAGAGTGAAGATTACGCTCTTCTTCTTGTGGAGAATCTTAATCATCAGGTATTTTTACAGTTTATTATCCCGATTGCCCTGAAATTCGGCAAGATACAGCTCAGAGACAAAGAGCAGTCTGAACGTATGGATAAAGTTGTCAGAACCACACTTCACAGCTTCAATGTTGAGATGGTTAATATCTATGATATGAATCATATCATCTCTTACAGTTTTGATCAAGAGAAGGTAGGAAAAAAGAATATGGGCGGGGTGGGATATCAGATGGCAGTTTCAGGTAAATCAACTTCAAGAGTGATTGTTCAGCCCCGTTCTGAAACTCTGAGGGCTTTTAAAACCCTCAGAATTTTTGAACAGGTTCTCCCTCTGCTCGGATTCCCGCAGAGGAGCAGGATTGTTACTTTTGCACCCCTGCGAGCAGAGAAACCGCTCTCCAGAATATCGGGTCCTGTGCTTGGAGTTGTTGAAATTGTTCAGGATATGTCAGAGGATTATAAAGCGGTTTTCAGGTTTCAGCTCCGTGTTATTATTACCTGTTCGGTTGTCATGGGAATCCTTCTTATTGTTCTGATCTTTGTGGTAAAACGGGGGGAATGGATTATTGAAAGGCGGAATAAAGAGAGAATCCGCCTGAAAGAACAGTTAATCCGTGCTGAACGGCTCTCTTCTCTTGGGGAGATGGTGGCAGGGATTTCTCATGAGATTCGTAATCCCCTTGGTATTATCAGGAGTTCAGCAGAGCTTTTAAAAAAAAAGATGCAGTCGGATGCTCCGTCAAAACCTATTGTGAATATTATTATTGAAGAGGCTACCCGGCTGAACAATATTGTCTGTGATTTTCTGAATTATGCCAGACCGAGAAAACCGAATACTGTGCCTTGTCATATTGAGCAGATTCTTGAAAAAAATATCTCTTTTCTTCAATCCCAGCTTGATGAGCGGGGGTATGTGATTGAAGAGCGTTATGAGGATAATATTCCTGAAATCATGGCTGATGCAGAAATGCTGTATCAGGCGTTTCTGAATATTCTGCTTAATGCTATGCAGGCAATGCCGGGAGGAGGAAAAATCGGGGTTAAGGTATCTTCAGATATAAATCGGGTGTTTATATCTTTTACAGATGAAGGAGAGGGGATTCCTGAAGAGGTGATGGGTAAAATATGGGATTCGTTCTTTACAACAAAAGATATGGGAACAGGACTCGGGCTGGGAATTGTCAAAAATATTATTGAAGCTCATAACGGGAATGTCCGGGTTTGTAACAGAGAATTCGGGGGGACCATTGTTACTGTGAAATTGGAAATCAGTAATCAGTAAAAAAACTTGGCTTCTTTTTAAACAAAATTCAGCAGATCGGAAATTTGTAAAAGTTTGTAGTACCGCCTTTAGGCGGTCAGTGTGAAATCAGACGGTTACCGCAGCACGCCGAACCGCCTAAAGGCGGTACTACAAACAAACTTTTTCGGACGGTTACCGCAGCACGCCGAACCGCCTAAAGGCGGTGCTACAAATTTTTTAGATCTACTGAAATTATGTGCAGTCATAAATCGGGAATAATGGATTGAGAGAAATTGATTCTACGGCAATCGGGATTATCCCGATTTGCCGTTAAGGAAGAAAAAAGATGAAAAGATTATTAGGTTTGATATTAACTAATGCAAAGAATATGCCAACCGGAGGATAAATCAAAATTTTTTTGTCTGTTCCACGCAATCGCCTTTGTTCCCACGCTGGAGTGTAAGAAATTCTTTCTTGCGGAGTGCAAAACCCTAAGGGTCTTTTTGTTCATTTTCGTGAACTTTTTAAATGCGTATCTGATATAAGCATCTGCTTTATCTGCTTATTTCTTATTATTTCTATTAAGTTCAAAATTCTGAACCCGTCTGTTTTTTATGATGCTTAATCCATTTAACAGCTTTATATAAAATAATAAAACAGGGTTCAATTTTTTGAACCGACATCCAATTTGTATTTTCTGATCTTCTGATTCAGTCCGCTTTTTCCTATGCCAAGTAATCTTGCGGCATGAGCCTGAACATTGCCGGTCATTTTCAATGCTCTCTGAATCATATTTTTTTCAACTATATCAAGAGCTTCTGATAATTTTGTATTTGCCGGAATCCCGTTTGTCTGCAGAGCATCCGGGGCACTATTTTTTAATTCTTTCGGCAGATCAGATACTCTGATGATTTCACCGGGGCTGAGAATAACAGCGCGTTCAATAACATTCTCAAGCTCGCGGACGTTACCGTTCCAGTTGTGTTCGTAAAAAATACGCTCTACATCCTGATCAACCCCTTTTACCGGAATATCTGATTTCCGCTCTCCTGCATATTTTCTGATAAAGGCGTTCACCATCAGACGGATATCCTCGGTACGCTCTCTTAAAGGCGGGAGTGTTATCGGCAGCACATTCAGCCGGTAAAAGAAATTCTCCCGGAATTTTCCTTCTTTTACCTCTTTTTTCAGTATTTTATTCGTTGCCGCTATAATACGGAGATCAACAGCAATCGGCTTGCTCCCCCCGACTCTTTCAAATACTCTCTCCTGAAGGACGCGCAGCAGTTTGACCTGAAGGTTATGGGAAAGTTCGGCAATTTCATCAAGAAAGAGCGTTCCGGTGTCAGCCAGTTCAAAACGTCCTTTTTTCATTGTAAAAGCCCCTGTAAATGCCCCTTTTTCATGCCCGAAAAGCTCACTCTCAAGAAGAGTTTCAACAAACGCCGAGCAGTTGACAGGTATAAAAGGCTTATCCCTGCGCGGGCTGTTAAAATGGATAGATTTTGCAACAAGCTCTTTTCCTGTACCGCTCTCCCCTTCAATCAGCACTGTTGCATTGGTCGAAGCAACTTTTCTTATGATTTCAAAGACATCCTGCATCACTTTGCTCTTTCCGATAATATTGCCGAAGCTGTACTGTGTCTCCACAGCATTTCTGAGGATACGGTTCTCTTTTACCACCCGGTACATTTTCATTGCTTTATTGACATAAAGAACAAGAGTCTCATTCTCAAAAGGCTTCTGAATAAAGCTGTATGCTCCTTTCTGCATTGCCTCAACTGCTTTTTCAACTGTTCCGTAAGCTGTCATCATAATGACAGGAAGCTCCGGGTCTTTTGTCTTGATATGTTCAAGCAGCTCTATTCCGTCCATTGAAGGCATCTTCATATCGGTCACCACAAGATCAACGCCGTCTGAATTTTTCAGTATTTCAAGAGCATCTTCTCCGCTGTTTGCTGTAAGGGTTTCATATCCTTCTTCTTCAAGAACTGCGCTTAATATCAGCGGGTAATTTTTTTCATCATCAACTATCAGAATGGTTTCCATATATATTCCTGCTACTGAACCAATTTCAGCAGATCGAAAAAGTTTGTAGTACCGCCTTCAGGCGGTTTGGCGTGCTTGGATAACAGTCTGATTTTGCACGAACCGCCTGAAGGCAGTACTACAAACTTTTGTTTACTGAGATAATGACCTTATTCCCTTTGGCATTATATATTATTTTATCCGTATTCATTCCGGCAATTGCGATTCCCCTGCCGGATAAAGCGGTTATATTCTCTTTGCCGGCATGATTCGGAATATCTTTTGCCGTAAATCCTTTTCCGTCATCTTTTACTGATATTTCAAGGCGATCTGATTTAAAAAAAGCTTCAATACATATAAGCCTCTCTCCGTATAAATCGGATTTCATACGCTCTTCAAAAATTTTCCAGTACTCATCTTTATCATAAAGATCAGAATTCTTTTTTAATTCTGTCATCTCCAGATTCCCGTGTTCAACAGCATTCAGAAGAATTTCAAAAAAAGCAATTTTAAGCCTTCCGAATTTCTCAGGGAGGAGGAGAATCCGCGATGCAATCTCCTGTATCACCTCTGAGACCAGCCTGTCTATGAGAATATCTTTCGTCTTTATCTTCAGGATAAAATAATTCGGAAGACTGAATCTGCTTTGTGCAGGAGGATCATGAAAAATATCTGCGGAGAGTATAATAATATCATCGCTGAATTTATCTTTTTTCTGAAAAGATGCGGCATCTTCAATTATATTTTTCACCATTGACTCCCGCTTCCATACCGGAGCCTGTGAACAGGAGGCATCTCTGATCACTGACAAACTCTTTTCCACTCCTGATTTTCCGAAAATATCGCCGGTTTCATTTTTTGTTTCAGTGATACCGTCTGTAAAGATAAGCAGAATATCCCTTTTATGAAGCTGTTCTGTTCTGCTTTCTGAAATCTGATCTTCAAAGACTCCGATGGGCAAGCCGGTCGGGGAAAGATATATGGCTTTATCTCTTCTGTAAATCATCGGAGGGGGGAGACCATGAAGCGAATATTTTACGGTCATGGTATTAATATCAATCAGTCCGCAGAAAGCCGCGATAATATCATCCTGAAGAATATTTCTGCACATTCTTTTATTCAGAATATTGCATATTACAGCAGGGTCGGCAGAGGTTTCTGCTATCTCCTTAAAGAGCATCTTGGTTGTATTGGCGGTCATGGCCGCAGGGATTCCATGACCCGTTACATCAGCAATAAAAATCAGGAGTCTCTTTTCATCAATCTTTGAAAACTCCAGAATATCGCCGCCGATATTCTCCGCGGGAATACATTCCACATTGATCCCGATATTCTCCATCACAGGGAGCCGGGGCTGAATAATAAGATCATAAACCGCTTTTGCTCTTTCCATTTCCAGCTTTACAGATTCATCATGCTTCTGCGCGGAGATGTCATTTATCACTCCGACATAACCTGAGGAGTGCTTTTTTTTATCCTGTACCGCGCTGATACTTAACAATGCAGGATAAACTGAACCGTTTTTCCGTATTCCGGTAATCTCTTTTCTGCAATATCCTGTTTTTTCAGCAGATTCAAGAATATTTTTAATTTCTGATCCGAAGAAAAAAGCAAGCTCTTTGCCGACTGCATCATTGTTGCCTGTGATATGGGAAAATGCAGGATTGACAATTTGCAGAATCCCTTTTTTGTCTGCCATCCATATTCCGTCCTGAGTATTTTCAATGATCTGTCTGGCAAGTCTGGTCTCTTCATGCTGACGGAAAGATATGCCGTAAGCAACCAGCATTTCAACAAGGGGAACAGATATTTGCTGTGCAACCTCCAGCAGGGTTGTATGAGGGGAATCCTGAGCGAATTTCATCAGAGATTCTTCAAAAATCTCGGCAATATCTTCCGGCGGAACAGATGCTCTTACCAGTTCTTCACCCAGCGCATAGATATTTGCCAGCAGTTCTTCACTGGGATATGCAATATAATCAGAGAATAATCTGTTAAAACGGCTTTTGAATTTTGTATATGGCATAATATGTTTAAGAAGCTGAGTACGGGTTAAAAACCCTAAGTACATGAAAAAATAAATACACTTAGTGTCTTAGTGTCTTAGTGTCTTTGTGTTTTCTTACCACAAAGACACTAAGACACAAAAAAAAAGCGTATTTACTGTTTCATGTACTTAGCCTCTTCCGGATCCCTATTCCTGATTTGCTTTACATTTGATAACTTTGAATTCTACACGCCTGTCAAGTGAATCAAAGTCATCATCTGTACCGCTGCCTATGATATTCTCTTTAAAACCTTTTCCAACGGCTTCGGAACGCTTCTTTATCAAAGAGAAATAAGGGAGCAGAAGCTCCTGAATTTTCCGGGCACGGTCAAGAGAGAGGCTTTTATTATATCTTTCTGTTCCTGAGCGGCTGCAATGACCAATCACCTGAAGACAGTATTTGCTGGTACCAAAATATTTCCCTATCTGACGCAGCCATATTTCATAATGTTCTTTTAATGAGGGATTTCTCCAGAAATTGACAGAGTTGACATCAAAGAGAAATTTGATGCTCAGGATTCTGTTTTTCTCAACACTGATGGTTAAGAGTTTTGCAAATGATTTTTCCGCCATATCCATCTGTTTCAGCTTTGCATAAGTGCTGTATAATCCGGCATAGGTCTTCATCATTTGCCCGTCAGGACGATCTGCTGCTGTTTTCAGCAGATTCAGGGCTGTCTGATAATCTTTATTCACATAAGCGGTCTCTGCTTCTACAAGAATTGCAATAGTTTTCAGGGAACTATAATAATTTCTGTCTGCTTTTTCGCCTACAGAACCCGCTGATGTCTTAATAGAACCTTCCAGCGGAGCATCTTTGATATACATGGGGCTGTCTTTATAAAAAGACGTGGATGTATAATCCAGACTTTTATCATAAACAGTTGTATCAGAGCGTCCCGCAATCTCGCCTGTCTTTAAATTAAGCACTGATGCCGAGATATGATAATATTCATGACCCGGATTCCCTCCTTTTTCAGATTTTATAAAACGGATAGAGCCGTTCATTGCATAATCCGCTTTGGTCAGATTTTCATGGGTCATTCTGATAAAGTCAAATCTGCTGAAATAGTCTGTTCCTGTTCTGATAATAATCTTTTCAATGTCAGCACTTGCATTTAAGACTTCACCGCTATCCGCATTTACAAAAGGATCGATCACAATAAGGGTTTTTCTGTTTCTGAAAAAAGCAAAAAACCCCTCATCTGTTATCACCTGCCACATCAGATCCCTGGCAATATTATCAACGGCTGATTCAAATACATTAGGCTCTCTGTCATCCTGTATCCCCTGCATGGTTGCGCATGATGATACTGTAAAGAGAACAGATATAAGTATTATAATTTTTTTCAAATATCCCCCCTTTTGTCCGTAGTTCCGCCTTTAGGCGGAAGAATGTCCATCTCCGCCTAAAGGCGGAACTACAAACTTTTTTGTCTCCATGATTTTTTTACCCTTCATCAATCTTGTTAAGACCCTCCATTAAAAGCCACATAAAATCACCTATTTCAGGATATTTCATCTTTTCAGGGGATAATCCAGGAGTAAATTTGAATCTCCCTTTTTTCTCTTTCAGTAATTCAAAAAAAGCATCCCGATCCTCTTTTTCGCCATATCCGGCGCGGATAATATTCCCTTCTCTGAATAATATTTCAGCCTCTCCTCCGGGTAAATGCAGTCTTAACATCCCGGTCTTCTGATTCTGATGCAGGGTCTGAAACAACTCAGTCGGGGCTATTTCAGAAAGTTTTCCGGTCATTGCAGAGGTAAGATCATCAGCCCGCAGGGAATTGGTTACAGCAAGTCTTTTGGCAAGGAGACGTGCAAAATACATCTGAAGTGACGGAAATTTCTGTAAAACTTTTCTGAAGTCCCTGCCGTCAATATATAAAACCGTTGCCGGTTCAACAACTTTGATTGTTGCGGCAACCGGATCGCCGCTGAGAAGGCTCATTTCACCGAATACATCCCCTTTTTTCAGGAATGCTATGCTTACTCCGTCATCTCCAAGTACTTCAACCTTTCCTGACATAATAATATATAATTTCACGCCGGGATCACCTTTGTTTATGATGATCCCTCCTTTGTCAAACTGCCTGATTTTTAAAAAAGAGACAAGCTCTTTTATTTTGTTCTCTTTAAGATCCTTAAAAATTGAAAAATTACTCAGCAGACGGACAATTGTGCTGCTCTCCTCATTATTTTTTTTGACATCATCCGGCGAGATCGTTTCATATTTTAATCTGATGCTTCCTGTACACCCTGTTTCAGGTCCTGTACAGGTAAAATATCCTGCGGGGCTGTTTATATGATATTTTTCAGGTCCTTCGCTGTTAAGATATGACTCTGTTATATCAAGAACAAAGATAATGCACGCGGCTTTTTCAGGAGGCAACAGAAGAAGTCTCCCGGACAGTTTAAATTCATCCCCCTGATCATAAACAGGACAGTTATTATCCTCTATAACACTGATAATTACTTCATAAGATTCCATATTCCAAACCTCCTGTAAGAAACTGAGTTTCTTAATTTCAGAGTTCTAATTCCCCTCATCTATTCTGTTGAGTCCTTCCATTAAAAGCCACATAAAATCACCGAGTTCAGGCATATTCATCTCTTCAGGCGTGAGTCCCTGTTTGAATTTAAATCTTCCGTCCTTTTCTTTCAGTATCTTAAAAAATGCCTCAATACCTTTGTGTTCAGAATATTGGACGCCGATAAGCTGACCTTCTCTGAAAGATACAGATGCCTGACCTTTGGAGAGTTCCAGATTTAAAATACCTGTTTTCTCGTTCTGATTGAGTGTCTGAAACAGTTCTGCCGGAGGTATTTCAGAAAGCTTTCCGCTCATTGCAGAGGCAAAATCTTCAGACCTTGCCACATTTGTCTGTGCAAGTCTTCGGGCAAGAAGCCGTGCAAAATACATCTGAAGAGAGGGGAATTTCATCAGAACTTTTCTGAAATCTTTACCGTTGATAATTAAAATCCATACAGGTTCAACAACTCTTATGCCTGCTCCTACCGATTCACCGCTGAGAAGACTCATTTCGCCGAAAACTTCCCCTTTTCCAAGCATAGCAATACTTATTTCATCCCCTCCCAGCACTTCGACTTTTCCCGACAGGATAATGAAAAGATTGATGCCGGGATCCCCTTTTCTGATAATATATTCATCTTTCGGAAATTTTTTAAGTTTTAAATGGAGAGAAGAGATAAGCTCTTTTATATTCTCCTGATCAAGAGTCTGGAATATTGAGAAATTACTCAGCAGTTGCGATATGGTCATTATGTCTGTATCATCCTGCTTTTTGACGGATTTGACAATCTTCTTCTTTTTATATACAAGTCCGATTGCCCCGGTGCATTCTGTGCTGGGACCGTTGCAGTTAAAGATTTGCCTGACATTATTCTCATGATATTCCTTCATGCTTTCACATAACGCATGAACCTCTTTTATATCTTCAATAAGCGTCATACATGCCGGTTTATCAGGGGGCAATGAAAGGACTCTGCCGGATAATCTGAATTCATCATCCGCTTCATAAAGAGGACAGTTATTCTTCTCAGTAATCTTAATAATGATAATGCTATCTGAATCGCTCATTTTGTTTCCTTGAAGTTAAAACCTAAACCTTAAAACATTTTTCAGACTCCCCGGCAGCCCCGCTGGTTCCCCTTTGACAGCAATAAATTCTGCAAACATTCCCGGAGCCAGTAAACCGCTCTTTTTTATGTCAAGCAGATTTGCACCGTTATAAGCAGAGCATCTTACAGCTTCCTGTATTGAATATCCGGCTTTCATAAATAACTTCATCTCTTCAATCACTCCGCTGCCGTGATGAACACCGAGGCTGCCTGCATCTGTTCCAAGTGCAACCGGAACTCCGATCTCTTTGGCATAAGCGATCTGCTCCAACTGATCTTCAAGATTTCTCAGAGAAATATCAGCTTCAATACTGCCGGGATCCAGATTTTCAGAATATCCCTTCATTGTAATTGCAGTCGGAACCCATGTAATCTGTTTATCTGCCATAATTTTAAGGTTTTCTTTTCCCATAAAAAAACCATGCTCAATTGAATGACATCCTGCTTCAACCGAAATTCTTACCGGAATCTTTCCATTGGCATGAACCATGACTTTATATCCGAATTTATCTGCTGTATCAACTGCGGCTCTCATCTCTTCAAAATTAAACTGGGGAGAAGTCTCTTTTCCGAACTGCTTTAAGCTGTTTAAACCTGAATTGACAATCTTGATATGATCAATCCCTTTCTCCTCTTCTGATGTATATACTCTGTCAAATGCCTCGGAAAGAGTCTCTTGATTTGAGGGTGTCCGGGCAATCAGTTTACCGTATCTTCCTGATTTACGCCATGCTTTTCCCGCGACCCGGATAATAACAGGTGTTTCTTCAGAATCAAAATATTCCATTTTGTAACGGAGAGCAAAGGCGTTTTTATCCCCGCCGTCTCTGACTGCTATTATTCCATGCATTGCCAACTGCTCAAGATGATATGTAATCACATCCTTTATTTCATGAAATTCTGCATTCAACTGGTGCTGCCGGATCGCCTGATCATCTGTCCCGGACATAAATAAATGAAGATGGCTGTCAATTAAGCCGGGTAAGATTGTGTAGTCAGATAAATCAAGTATGTCAGATTTGTAGGGCGGACAAAGCGGAGCGTGTCCGCCGGTCTGGTAGAGCGGACTAAGCGGAGCGTGTCCGCCGGTTGTCAGTATATCTGCTTCTGCTTTGTGTATGGAATGAATATACCCGTTCTGCATACACAGCAGCATATTTTTTTGTATATCCCCGCCGCTACCGTCAATCAGCCAGCCAGCAAGTATGAATTTTTGATTCTTTTCCATTATAAATTCCTGAAAATATCATAGCACGTAGGTCGGGTTAGCGTAGCGTAACCCGACATGATGCTTTTATCAGCGTTATCACATTGTCTGAACTATGATTAAAATGATTTGATGATGACTATGATTTTAATCATAGTCATCATAGTAATCATACGGAAATCACAGTTCAGACAATGCAGGGCGGCTTATCACCCACCTTACGGACTCACTTCTCACTTACAATATTTCATTCATCCGCTTCATATCCTCTTTTTTACCAAGCACAACAATAACATCTCCTGATTCAAGTTTCTCTGTTGGCATGGGATTAAAAATCATATCCCCTGTGTGTCTTTTGATTGCAACAATAATCACCCCGAAATCTTTTCTCAGATGGCTCTCTATCAGATTCTTGCCGACAAGATTGGAACCGGGTCTGACTCTTGCCTCTTCTATCATCAGCCCGAGCTGACTGTCCATTGTGGCAAAATCAATAAAATCTACCACTGTAGGACGCTTTAAGACTTGCGCCATCCGTCTCCCTCCGATCAGATAGGGAGATACGACCCGGCTTGCTCCGGCTCTTTTCAGCTTCTCCTCATTTTTGGGATCAGAGGCTCTTGACAGGACAAATATATCAGGTCTAAGCCCCTTTGCTGTGAGTGTGATAAATACATTATTGGCGTCTGAACTGACGGCAGTAACAAGCCCTCTTGATTTCATAATCTCTGCTTTGAGCAGAGCCTCTTCAGTCGTGGCATCCATCATTAAATAAAGAAATTTATTTCTTTCAAGTGCTTCAATTGCCGCAGGCTCCTGTTCAATAACAACAAAATCAATCTTATCTGCATAAAGCTCTGTACAGATAATTCTTCCGATTCTGCCGAATCCGCATATAATAAAATGATCTTTTAATTCAGCTATCTGTTTTTCCAATTTTCTCCTCCCGAAAATTGCGGCTAACTCCCCTTCAATAAACATTTTTACAATAATACCGATTGAATATGCGCCGATAGTCATGCTTGCGCCAATAACGATAATGGTTATGATACGACCATAAGTTGAGAGCTGTTTTATCTCGGAAAATCCGACTGTGCTGATGGTTATGACCGTCATATACAGGGCTTCAAAAACAGACATATCTTCAATCAGATAATAGCCTGTTGTGCCGAACATCAGTATGCCGAACAAGGTTGTAATGGAGAGACGTAATTTTTTGAAATCCAAGTATAAAATCCTTAAATAAAATTATCTGATATTTTTCCTTTTCAGGATAAAAGAAGAATTTATAAAGTAACTGGAAAAATATCAACTGAAATTTTTATTACATGCTTTTTAATTTCCTATCCTCTGTATCCATGAAATTTATTTCAGGATATTTTTTCTGATCTGATAATTGCAGATTCTCTGTTAATATGTTACATATCAGATTCCTAAGCAGAGATGCAAATAGGAAATCATTTAACAGAAGTTCAAATTAAGGAGGTTTTTTATGTTTATTCTTTATGAAATTGTTGTTATACTCGGTTTTGCCGCTGTTATTCTCTTTATCTGCCAGAAATTCCGTATTCCAACAGTGGTCGGTTTTCTGCTGACCGGAATGATTATAGGTCCTCACGGGCTTGGGGTAATAAATGAGATTAAGCATGTTGAAGAATTGGCGGAGATCGGTGTTATTCTTCTCCTTTTTACTATCGGAATGGAGTTCTCTTTTAAAAATCTTTTATCTCTGAAACGTCAGGCATTAATCGGCGAAACCCTCCAGTTAGGCGTTACAGCGGTTGCTGTAGTTCCGATTGTCATGTATTTTGAACAGCCATTCGGAACTTCACTCTTTCTCGGTTTTCTGATTGCCCTCAGCAGTACAGCGATTGTTCTGAAGCTGCTTCAGAAAAGGGCGGAGATAGATTCGCCTCATGGCAGAACAGTTCTGGCGATTCTGATTTTTCAGGATATTGCTGTGGTTCCGATTATGCTCTTTATCCCTATGCTTGCCGGAGCAACTGCTGATTTCGGCAGGACTTTTGCAATTCTTCTGGGAAAGGGTGTGCTGGTCATTTTTCTGGTATTTTTAAGTGTTCAGTATGTTGTCCCCCGCCTGCTTCATCAGATTGCCAAAACCCGTGATCGGGAACTCTTTTTACTGAGCATTGTAGTCCTATGTTTCTCTGTTGCATGGCTTACGGCTGTTGCAGGTCTCTCTTTGGCGCTGGGAGCTTTTTTGGCAGGGCTGATTATCTCTGAATCTGAATACAGTTATCAGGCAGTGGCAAATATTCTGCCGTTCCGGGATGTTTTTACCAGCTTCTTTTTTGTCTCTGTCGGAATGCTGTTAAATCTGAATTTTGTTTTTCATCATACAGGAATTATCGCAATAGCGGCTTCAGGTGTGATCCTGCTGAAGACAGTTATTGTTCTCTTTATAGTGCTTCTGCTCGGATTTCCATTTCGGACATCTGTATTGGCGGGACTGGGGCTTTGTCAGGTAGGCGAGTTCTCTTTTGTATTATACAAGGCAAGTATGGAGTATAATATCCTTTCATCAGAGCTTTATCAGTTGTTTTTGTCTGTTCTCAATTCTGACTATGGTTGTAACCCCTTTTATTATTGCTGCCGGATCCGGAATTGCTGATATATCTCTGCGCCTTCCGATTCCTGAAAAACTGAAAAAAGGGATGTATTATATTCCTGCGGCAGAGAGTCATGACAGTTTTGCAAATCTTCATAACCATCTGATTATCATCGGGTTCGGACTGAACGGGCGGTATCTGGCAAAGGCGGCAAAAATATGGCGGATTCCGTATGTTGTTATTGAGACAAATCCTGAAACTGTAAGAAAAGAGAAGGAAAAAGGAGAGCCGATCTTTTACGGTGATGCTGTTAATGATGCGATTCTTGAACATGCCCGTATAGATGAGGCAAAATTGGCTGCAATTGCAATATCGGATCCGGTTTCAGTCCGGCGGATGACAAAGATTATCAGGGATTTGAATTCGGGAATACATATTATTGTCCGTACACGCTTTTTTCAGGAGTATAAAGCATTGCTTGAGCTTGGGGCAAATGATGTTATTCCTGAAGATTTTGAAACTGCTGTTGAAATTCTCTCAAGAGTGCTTTCAAAATATTTTATTCCAAGAGAGGAGATTCAGGAGTTTATCTCCGAAATTCGGGCTGACGGATATGAGATGTCCAGAAGACTGCCTGAAAATGCCGCTGAATTCTGTGATTTCCGGCTTCCGAATGTTGAGATTCGCAGATTTAAGATAAAAGAAGGCTCTTCAGCAGGGGGAAAGACTCCGGATGAAATCGGTTTCCGTAAAAATTACGGGGTAACGCTCCTGGCTGTAAGAAGAGAGAATCAGGTCATTTCAACGCCGGGTGCAGACACACGCCTTATGCCTGATGATGTGATTCTTATGGTAGGGAGAGTTGAAAATTTGTCCAAAGTTTCAGGGATTTTTTCTCAAACAAAGACTTCCGACGATTCAGTCAGTAGGTTTGGGTGAATGAAATGAACCCCGACAACAATAAACTGAAAATGTCGGGGTTCGCTCTGTTCACCCCCAACCTACTGTGCCAGGAGTTACGCAGTTGAAATACGCTTTTTTATTTAACCGCAAAGATCGCAAAGGCTTCGACGTGAGACTTCGGCGTGAGCTCAGTCGAACGATCAGCCGAACGGTTTCCGCAAAGTTACGCAAAGATATATTTTAAAACTTTGCGATCTTTGCGGGAACTTTGCGCCCTTTGCGGTTCATTTTTACGATACAAAAACTCCAACTGCGTAACTCCTAATAATAATTTTATTGATTCAAGATATATCGCTTAATTTTTGCACCTCTGCAAACTCTCCTTTACTTTGGAAACAAAATCCTCCAGACTTATCCGCAACGGCTGAATTTGCTCCTGACGGATTCTCTTTGCATCCCTTGCAATTGCTTCGCGATCATTCTGACTCTTTCTGAAATCCGCCTCAGCCTGTTTTTTACGCGATTCAAAGAGAGTTCGGGGTTTGTCAATTGCTGCTGCAAAAACATGCTGATAAAGATGTCTGATATTGGCTGAAAATTCACGGAATTCTTTTTTAACACTCTCTCTGATCTCATAAAAAAGGGTATTAAACGCAGGAGAGAGTGTGTCTTTTATTTCCTGTTCCAGTTTCTCTTCAATATATCCCTGAGTTAAAAATATGATAATAATATTTACAAGAATCACAACAACAGACGCAACGACCATCCAGAGAATCCGGGTAATCATCACAACAATCGCAACCAGAATGCCTGATGTTGCTGTAAATATGCCGGTTAATCCGCCTGCTGCCAAAATTGCATTATATCTGACATGATCAACTATCTGACTTTTTTCCAATTCCTGAAAGATTAATTCATTGTCAAATTCAAGATTGCCTGAAAATTCAGGAATATTTATTCCGGCAAGCAGATTCATATCAGGTAAAGCGGATTTATTCCATATATTCTTTAATTCCATACTGACTGCTTTGATCCGTTTAACAATCTGAGTATTGTAAATCTCATTTTTTCCGTCTTTTATTTCAGAAATCCATGTATTGATTACAGCTTTAAAACATTCGGCAATCTCTTCCTTGATAATCCCCATGATTTTATCTTTCAGCTTTTCCCGCTTAAAAAGAAGCATTGGGACACTTTTAAAAGTAACAACTTCAATATATATTCTTTTAGAAGTTTTTTCACATAATTCTTCTTTGTGCGACTCTAATTTTTTCCAAATATCATCTGCCAGGATATAATCAGGTCCCTCTTCACTCAGTCTGTCAATAATATGAATACACTCTTCTCTGAATTTTATCAGTTCCTTCTCTACCATTTCAACCTGACGCCGGAACTCCTCTTCTTTTTTATAAGCGTTCTCTTCACGGTTGCGCAAAGCCCCTTCCACCTCCAGCAGGCAGTTGGCAGCCATCTGAGAACCGTTATCTATCAGAATAGATTTTGCTTTTTTTTTGATAACCATATTTTCAGCCATATCCATTAACTGATTCAGACCGCTCTGATTTACGGCAAACCTGAGAGAATCAGCATCCATACCTGCAAATGCTTCATCATCAATATCAAGAATAGAGATCTGCTGCATAATCACTTTGCGGAGTATTTTCAGATCATCCGGAGTGCAATTTTTCGCTCCTGCATTTATCAGACGCTCACCCTGAACAGATCGCAATGCAAGGAGTGCATGAAACAGAGTAAATTCATCATCCTGAACTTTGAATCCGTTATTTTTAAGCATTGTAACTGTTGAATTTAAAATCCGTCTGCTGTCCGCAAGGGTGTGGCTTCTCATGTTGCATCCGTAAAAGAGCTTATACTCCATTCCGTTCTGGCGGATAAACTGAAGTGCTTTTAAATCAGAGAGTTTCATTGTCCGTGATCCGTCAAAAAGATAAAGAATCGCATCAGCATTGAACATTGCTCTTCTTGCAATTTCAGTATCCCATCTGCTGGCAAAAAGACCGGGGCAGTCTGTAAGCACGCATCCGATTCTGGCAAGGTTATCTGAATGAATTTTAAGATATATATCATGAATAAATATAAAAATAACCTCTTCTATTTTAAACGCCGAAGGATTTTTTTTCATCCAACGCTCTTCCCAGTCTTTGGGAAAGATAATCATATTTCCGATCATTTCAGGCTTAAATTCATGAACATCACGGAGTTGGCGAAGTGTATTATCATTATAATAATGTGCAATAACAGATGCAGAGCGGAGAATATCAAGTTTTCCTTTTTGTTCAGGATCATATCCTGCTTTGTTCTTTTCCCATATCTGCCATTCCTGATTTACAGCTTCGGCAATAAGACGGCGATCAGAAGGATTTCTCAGATCAAGTTTCTGACTCAGTTCTGATGCTGTTATCTTTTCAAACCGTTCCGGTGAGATATTCTGAAGCTGAGGAATAAGCAGATCTGAAAATCCGGCAATCAGCTCTTCGGAGCTGCGCCATCTGACAACAGCAGTTTCCGGCTCGGTCGGATCTGAAATATTCTGGGCAGATACAATACACCCGCTGGTCTTGATTCCTGAACCAGGAGGAACTGAGTTCACGCCCGTCGCACAGAGCATTGAATGTCGTGGATTTGCCACCCTGAAACTCACCGGCTAAGACAATTTCAAACTGGTTTTCAAGGGTTTTTCTGCATATCTGCATCATTGTATTCCGGGTCTCTTTTGAGATTGAATCAAGCGAGACAGCTTTTTGCAGAATTGCGATAAGCTCATTTCTGAGGGATTCATAAGTCTTGGGGGTCATGGTTTTTATCCCTTTATCTTTTTGATCATATTATAAATAATTTAGCAAATCATATATATTTTGTCAAATGTAAAGAAGAAGCTAAGTTTTTAAAAAAAACTTGGCTTCTTGTCAAAAACACAATCTTCTTTACAATATTTATATAAATTGATAAAGTTATCCATATAAAAGATTATTAGGGTTTTCAAAGGAGAGAAGTAAATGGATACTCAAGATAAAGAAAAATATTTCAATCTTTGCGATCCTTATGAACCGCTTGAACCTGATGATGAAAGAAATCTGAATATAGATACTTTTGGAGAGCATCCGGTTCGGGGAATTAATTGGGTGGAGAACTTGGTTCAAGAAATTGCTCCTGCAAAAAAGCCGATTTTCAGACTTTTTACGGGTCATCCGGGTTCAGGAAAAACTACGGAACTCAAACGATTGGCAAAACAGTTATCAACTCCGAATAGTGGAAATTTTTTTCCAGTTTATATTGATGCGTTAAATATTATTGATGTGGCTAATCCTGTGGATGTTATAGATATTATGTTAGCGGTTCTTTATTCCGCGATAAAAACAATCGCTGAAAAAGAAGAGGAAAATTTGGAAATCGCTTTGAATGGGGGCTATTTTGAACGATTATGGAATTGGTTGAAAAATACAGATGTTCAAATTGGACAGGGGCAGTTTAATCTTCCCGTAATCGGCGATCTTCCGTTTGAGATGAAAACCCGCCCAACCCTCCGTCATCGCATACAAAACACTATTGCTTCATATTTTCAGACCTTTATCAAAGAAGTAAGAGATGAATTAGAGATGCTGAATAATCGTGTCAGAAGCAAATTTGATAAGAAAGGAATAATTATCATATTTGATTCTATTGAAAAATTAGAAGGTATCACTTCTAACTGGCGTGCAGTGCTGGAAAGCGCGGAGCAGATATTTGGCAGCGGCGCTCCATATATGAAATTACCTGTCCATGTTATTTATACCGTTCCCGCTGCACTTGCTACCCGCGTCAGAGAAATAGAATTTTTTCCAATGATTAAAGTATATGAAAAAGATAATGAAAACCTTTATGAACCGGGTATAAAAGCTGCACATGAACTGATTCGCAAACGTTTGCCTGACCATATCTTAAAAGAGATTTTCGGTTCTGCTGTGAATGAACAGCTCAGACATCTTATTCTTTGCTCAGGAGGCTATCCCCGTGAAATTGTCAGAATGATTCAAATGGCAATATCCCAGAAAAATCACCCGATTTCCGACAGCATTATTGATCAGATTATAATGAGAATCTTCAATCAGTACCGCATGGTAGTTCCCGGTGAAGCATTTGAATGGTTAGCAAAAGTAGCAAAATCAAAGTTTCTGACTATAGAGGATGACGATCAAAGACGGATTGCTGCTTTTATGCTTAAAAACAATGCTGTATTATGTTATCTTAACAGAGATTTGTGGTTTGAACTTCACCCTGCACTATATCAGATTCCGGGTGTTCAGGAGGCAATTCATGAGCTTGAAAAAGAATAAAGAGGCAACAGTCTTGCAGGCTGATATTGAAAAACTGAAAAACGAGTTGAGTCAGGAGCATGATATTGAGTCGCTTGTCCGGCATATTGTTTTAACCAACCGAAGATTATTTGCAATTCTGGTCTGTGAATCTCCTATTCAGGCAAAAGCAGCGGCTGAAGTGCTGGAAAAATCAGCTTCTGAAATGGAGGGAAAGCAGATTCCGTTTCTCCATTTTGCTTTTAAAAGAAAAAAGGAAGAGCCTGCCACATTCAAAGAGCTTGTACCTCAGATTCTTGAGCCTCTGTTTTATTGGGATGATACAGATAAGGAGAAGAAAGTATTTCTGATTGATGCGTCTGATGCTCAGGAGCAGGATCAAGAAGGCTGGATCATCTTGTTTCAAAGAATGAATGAGGTACGAAATACTTTGATGAACCGCCTGCCGGGTCCGCTGATTCTGATTCTGACGCATGTGCTTGCAATTGAATTTCCCAGACGCGTGCCCGATTTCTGGTCTATCAGAAGTGAATTTGCAGAGGCTAAGGCAAATCTGAAACCGCTTGAACCCCTTGAGCGATATAAAAAAAAGATGAAAGCCGATTACGGAACCCTGCAAATCTGGAAAATGGACAAACCCGCATCTTTGGAGGGAATTTATACCCGTATGAATATGCTTGATAAACCGTCTGCTTTTTGTCATGCAGCCATAGAAGAGCTTCAAAAAGAATTTCAAGGTGAAATCTCTGAAAAATTTACTGAAAAAGAGATAGACGGACTTAAAGCAGTTCAGGAGAACCAACAGCTTTTTATTCTCGGCAAGCCGGGGGCAGGTAAAACAACGTTTCTTAAATATGTTACATTAAAAGCGATTGACGGAGAATTGGGTTATATTCCTATTTTTATTTCATTAAGAAGTTTTTCGGAATCCGGTTTAAATCTCTCTGATTTTATTGCAAAAGAATTTGAACGCTTTGATTTTCCAGATGCTCAGTCCTTTATTGAGGCTATATTGAATGAAGGCAAGGCTATTTTGTTATGCGATGGTCTGGATGAGGTGAATAAAGAGAATGAATTACGGGATAGCATTGTTAAAGAACTGAATGAATTTAATGAAAAATATAAAAGTTGTAAATTTATTGTTACCTGTCGGACAGCGGTTCCTGAATATCAGCAGTTTAAAGATTTTGTTTATGTTGAAATGGCGGATTTTGATGATAAACAGATTAAAACATTTGTATATAAATGGTTTACAGGTGAAAGTAATATTGCAGATAATTTTCTGAGAGAATTTGAAGGCATCCGAAATAAACAATTTAAAGAGCTTGCAAAAAATCCGCTGCTGCTTACGCTGCTATGTATCAGTTTTCATGAAACCCTCAGTTTTCCGTCCAGGCGTTCTGAGATTTATGAAGAGGCGTCAGATGCTTTATTAAGAAAATGGGATACATTTAAAAGAATTAAATGGGATGAAATTTATAAAAATCTTTCATTAGGCAGAAAACGGCAGATGTTTGCCCGGATTGCTTACGAATCATTTGAAAAAGGTGAATATCTGTTTGAAGAAAAGAAGTTGGCAGAAAAAGTTGCTGATTATCTGAAGGGTTTGCCGCAGACAGATATTAAAGAAAAGATTGACGGCGTTTCAGTAATTAAGGCAATTGAGGCGCAGCATGGAATTTTTATTGAACGGGCAGAAGGGATTTATTCATTTGTACATCTTACATTTCAGGAATATTACACGGCAAAATATATTGTGGCAAATATTCAGAAAGGAATGTTAAAGAGACTGACTGAGAATCATCTCTTTGATGAAAGCTGGCGGGAGGTCTTTCTGCTGACTGCGGAGATGCTTGATGATGCTGATGAGTTTTTTGAGATATTTTTAAAAGCATTGGATGCTTTTGTTAAAAAAGATGAAAGGCTGATAAAGTTTTTAGAGAAAATTGAAGAGAAGGCAAAAAAAGCAGATATAAAAGCAAAACTTTTTGAAATAAGAGGCGGTGTAGTTTATGTAATTAGGCTGCTTGTTGACTGCCTTGAAGTTGCTTATGTTTCAGACCGCGAAGCAATAGAAGAGCGGCTGCTGGTGCCGCCAAAAGATATGACCTGACCCCCGACCCCTTCCCTTCAGGGAAGTGGGAGACATTCATTTTCCCATTATTCCCCCCTTCCCTGAAGAAAAGGGGGGAATGGTTAGGTTTGGGAACAAGCTAACCGCCTAAAGGCGGTACTACAAACTTTATGACTAAAAAAACCTCAAAAACCGTATTTAACTGTCAGGTATGCGGATATGAAACCCCGAAATGGATGGGAAAATGCCCGGATTGCGGGCAATGGGATACTTTTGTTGAAGAGATTCACAGCGCAAAACCTGTTAAAGATTCTTCAGGAATATTATCATCAGTCCGTGCAAAACCTGTTCCCATAGATTCAATTGAACTTGATGAAGAAGAGCGGATTAGTACCAATATTCAGGAGTTTGACCGGGTACTCGGCGGGGGAATTGTTCCCGGAACCCTTATTCTGATAGGCGGAGATCCGGGCATCGGCAAATCTACCCTTATGCTTCAGGCACTTTACAGCCTTGCCAATACAGGACATAAGGTACTGTATGTATCAGGCGAGGAATCTATCCGCCAGATACGGTTAAGAAGCAAACGCCTTGAAACCGTTTCCGCCAATATGCTTGTGGTTTCAGAAGTGGACATGGAGGCAATAACTTTGATGATCGGCTCTGTCAAACCTGATGTGCTGGTGATAGATTCGATTCAGACCATGTATAACGGCGAGCTTTCTTCTGCTCCGGGGAGCGTCAGTCAGGTTCGTGAATCTGCCATGCGACTGATGATTCTGGCAAAACAGACCAATATCCCTACATTTCTTGTGGGTCATGTTACCAAAGAAGGAGCAATAGCAGGTCCCCGGCTTTTGGAACACATGGTGGATACAGTCCTTTATTTTGAAGGGGACAGAAGCCATGTATTCAGAATTTTGCGCGCCGTGAAAAACCGATTCGGTTCTACAAATGAAATCGGTGTCTTTGAGATGAAGGAGAAGGGACTGGAAGAGGTGAGCAATCCGTCTGCGGTCTTTTTATCCGAACGCCCGTTCAATGCCCCGGGGTCTGTGGTAACAGCAAGCATGGAAGGATCCCGCCCTATTCTTGTTGAGCTTCAGGCGCTTGCAAGCAGCACCAATTTCGGAAATCCGCGCAGAACCATACTTGGACTTGATCACAACCGGGTTGCTCTGCTGGTTGCGGTAATGGAGAAAAAACTCGGAATGCACTTAATGGGGCATGATATTTTTATGAATGTTGCCGGGGGCGTCAAGGTAGATGAGCCTGCGGTTGATATGGGGATTATATCCGCTATTGCCTCCAGTTTTTTAGATAAGCCGATTCCTGAAGGCAACGTGATTCTGGGAGAAGTAGGACTGACCGGCGAAGTCAGAGCAATAAGTCATCCTGAAACACGGGTTTCTGAGATAAAGAAGATGGGTTTTACCAAATGCTTTGTCCCGGCAAGCAATCTCAAACGGATGACCGCTGTAAAAGATTTTGAACTGGTCGGTATAAATACTGTTTTAGAGGGAATAGAGGCGTTGTTCTAGAAACAAAAAGTTTGTAGTACCGCCTTTAGGCGGTTCATGTAAAAGCCGAAAAGTTTGTAGTACCGCCTTTAGGCGGTAAAGTTTGTAGTACCGCCCGAAAAGTTTGTAGTACCGCCTTTAGGCGGTAAAGTTTGTAGTACCGCCTTTAGGCGGTTCGTGTAAAATCGGAATCTTATCATAGAGCGGCAGTCCGCCTAAAGGCGGAACTACAAACTTTTTCAGCGGCAGTCCGCCTAAAGGCGGAACTACAAACTTTTTCAGCGGCAGTCCGCCTAAAGGCGGAACTACAAACTTTTTCGATCTAATGACTTTCTTTGTCCCTTCTTTTTTCCCATTGCTGAATGTATTTTTTTACTGTACGTCTGTCCAGTTGTGTGCGCCGGGCAACTTCTTCAAACGTGCCGTAACGCTGATAAAGCAAAGCACAATACGCATTTATCAGGTACATAGCATCTATATCCCCACGATCAACCCCTTCTCTGATTTGCGAAGACAAATCCCTGCTGACAGATGATTTACGCTCACCTTCATAACCGCATTTCAGCAGGACTCTTCTGACGCACTGTTCCAATTCCCTGACGTTTCCGCGCCAAGGGTATTCTTTTCCAAGTTGCTTATCAATAACACCTCGCACCATCTCAGCAAGCTCAGGAGAATCCTTTCCCAGTATCCGCTGAATTGTGTGGGCAAGGAGATGCTCCAATTCATGCGGGTCTTCATGAATCCGCTGGAACAGAGGCGGAACAACAATAATATCCGAGCATAGACGGTAAAAAAAATCATCGCGTAAAATTCCGTCTCCCCGAATCTCATGAATCGGTCTGTTTGTTGCGGCAATCACTCTGCCACGGAAAATATTTTTCTTATGACTCCCTACAGGAGAAAAAATTCTATCCTGAAGAATCTGAAGAAGTTTGATCTGAATCGGCTTTGATGCTTCTCCGATTTCATCCAGAAATATAGAGCCGTAAGGACTGCATCGGTCAAATACTCCTTTATAATCCTCTACAGCGCCGGTAAATGACCCTTTTTTATGTCCGAAAAGTTCCGATTCAATCAGGGTTTCAGGAAACTGCGACAGATTCAGAGAGACAAAAGATTGTGTAAAACTTTCTGCAAAAGACTGATTTTTTTCATCAAAAGGAATAAACCCCGAACGCCCTATAGCCAAAGCAGAAGTCCCTTTTCCTGTCCCGGTCTCTCCCAGAATCAGGGTTGAAAAATCTTCCATTCTGTTCCATAAATATTCGTTATACAAACCTATATTATGTGTAAAAACATTGTTCCATAAATTCCGGCGTAATTCCTTCATACAAGGGCTTCTGCCGATAAGAGCGTGATCAATAAAATAAAACGCCCGGCGAAGCTGATAGCACAAAGCAAAATAACGGCACGCATCCTCACTGCTGAATCCTCTTTTCCGTAAAAGAGCTATGGCTTCGTCAGAAAAAGGGATTTTTACCGAATTATCACCCGCTTTGATCTGAACCGGAATCAGCTTGTCAAATTTAGCGATAAACTGATGAAAAAAATCAAAAAGAAAGACCGTCTCCATCAATGTACGATCTTCACCGGGAAACTGGTTAAAATTAGTCCATCCCTCTTTTTCCAGATTATTTATCCTGATATTCAATTTTTTACTGACATTTTCAACTCGTTTTATATCTGAAACATCAGGCGGAACGCCGCTTATTTTTAAATCAAGCTCTATCCGTTCATCACTGAACGGATTTGCAAATGTTGCGGCTCTGACTATATAAAAAAACTCTCTGTCATCATTATTCAAACATTTTTTCTGGGACATTTTAGGCTTCCGGGTTTGTTATGTTCGGTAGATTAAAAAAGTTCGTATTACCGCCTTTAGGCGGTGGGTGTGAATAACCGCCTAAAGGCAGTACTACAAACTTTTTTTATAAAGAACCGTTAATTCCTAATTCTTAATTGATATTACTGATACTATATCAGATTTTATTTTACAACAAATCTGTACAATTATTTTATTGGTTCTTCAATGAATTTTGTGGAAATGATAAAAACATATGCAAAATAAAATCTAAAACTTAAAATCCCTTAAAACTTTACCCGTTGCCCTGCACGAAGCTCATCTGTTTTATACAGAGTACCGCGCCATAGAATTCCGCCCCTTATTTTGCAAATAATCCCGGAGCGTAATAACATAGCAGAGATTATCAGTTGCCCCGCCTGTCCCAGCATCATCGGAATCATATTCTGTTTAAACCTGATCTTTGCTGTCAGAGCAGAGATAATGATCAGCAGATAAACAATTCCGCCCTCAATCCAAAGATACGGAACTTTCCAGTACAGAATAGAAATTATCGGTGCGATTATCAATGACCACCACGAGATCAGAATCAGTATCATTCTTAATATGCTGTAATGGGCAGAGACCCCGAAGAGATTCTTTTCAAGCCCTCTGAACATGGCACAGATCGAAGGATACCATATAAGACTTATATCCCCTGAAGAGAGAGCAAAACTTGTTTTTGCCAGGCTTTATGCAGTAAAAGACCTAAACCCACATCATCAGCTATCTCCATACGGAGCCATGAGAATCCTTCAGTTCTGTAAAGAGCAGATTTTTTAACAAAATTAAATGCACCTACACCGGCAAATGCCTTTGAATCCGGTTTTCCTATATCTGCTGCATTGGTTGCCTGAAGAAAGATAATACCGAATGTCTGAAGCAGAACCTTCATCCAGAATGAACTGCTGTCAGAAGACGGCATAACAGTAAGGTGATCCGCCTGATTTGATAAGGCAATGGCAACAGCTTTGCGCAGAGCCCCTTCTTTGAAGTGGACATCTGCATCTGTATAAAGAATCCAGTCTCCCTTTGCTTTCTGGGTTCCGATATTCATTGCATATACCTTGCCGATCCATCCCGGTGGCAAATTACTGATATGTATCGGTTTTATACGTGAGTCCTGATCGGCAAGATGCTCAATAATCTCCCGGCTTCCGTCATTGGAGCGATCATTTATAAGAACAATTTCAAAATTGGGATAATCCTGTCTGAGCAATGTTGCAATGGCATCTTCAATAACATCCGCTTCATTACATGCAGGAACAACAATACTCAGATAAGGATATTTTGCCGGTATCCGGGGATTCTGCTTTTCAAATATCGGAACAGCAAATATAGAACGGATGCACTGAAGATACATAATGCACCATCCTGTGCAAAATACTGTACAGTAAACTGTTATTGTCCATTCTGTGATGCTCATATCTGCTTCTCACCCATAATCATCTGACGATTTTTTTTAAAAGATATAACAAGATGTTTTCCGCCCTCTTTCCATGCCACATAATCGGAAAAATACCGGATAATAAATATACCCCTTCCTGAGGGACTCATCAGATTTTCTTCTGATGTGGGATCAGGAAGATTTTCACAGTCAAAACCGTTCCCCTCATCTATAACCTCAAAGATGAAATCATTTCCGTAATGCCATCGGACAGTAACGGCTTTATCAGGATTCTGTTTATTGCCGTGCTTCCATGCGTTGATAACAGCCTCTTCCAGAATCAGAGCCATATAACGTTTAGAATAATTATATCCGAGAATGTCCCATTTTTTTTCCATATACTGGTATAATTCTTTTATGTACCTGGAAATATCATCGTAATTTCCCGGTCTCCAAATCACTTCTTCATATCTGTTCTGATTCTCAATCTCCATGCAGATCATGGTTATATCATCATTGGATGTATTTTTTGAAGTATTCTTACGCCCCGGCAGCATAATCTCCTCATCACTTAATTTTGAAATAACATCTAAAATATTATACATAATATCTGTTACCGACAATTCTCTTTCTGACTGACGGATCATATTGCTGATAAAAAATTTCATTTCATCCATGCCTATCATTTTATTATGATTTCTCACAGGCATTTCAATCAGTCCGTCTGTATAAAAGATCAGTTTGTCCCCATTTCTGAGCTGATATTCTCCGGCTGAATATATAATTTTTTCTTTTACGGCTATCGGCAAATTTGCACCGGGTCCCGGGACTCAGGCAGGAATTTTATCTTATCACCCCGAATAAGAATAAACGGGGGATGACCTGCTGAAACATATTTCAGCATAAGAGTTTCATGATCAATTTCAGATGTAACTGCTGTAAAAAAATCCTCTTTGTCAAAAATGGAAGATCGGCATATTTTATCATTCAGTTCAGCAATACTATCTTCCGGACTCATATTACCGCTCTTTGAATATACTTTACTTAAAATCCTGTGGTGCATAATATCTGTGATAATACTCTTCAGAAGACAGCGGACTTCATGCCCTGACTGATCCTTGAGGCTCAGAACAGTCTTTTCCCCTTTGTCGCAAAAAAAACTCCGTACAAAATAATGATCCCCTCCTTCTGCATAATAAGGTATTGAAACTGCTTCAACAAAGATTGTTGTTTCATTGTCAAGAGGAATATAACGGGGCGGCACACCGTTTATAAGATTCAGAACTTTTTTGGCAAGTGATATATCAACTTCCTGTTTTTTTACAAGATTTCTCAATGCTTCCTCAGTCCGTTTTCTTTCTGCAACCTCCTGATTTAAAAGCTCATTGACTCTTTCAAGATTATCCCTGTGAAATTTAAGATCCAGATGTGTCTTGACCCTTGCTTTTACAACAGCGGGGCTGAAAGGTTTTCGGATATAATCAACAGCGCCGAGTTCAAAACCTTTTGTCTCTTCTCTGTCTTCACTCCTTGCGGTAATAAAAATGACCGGAATATGAGCAGTGCGGTTATCTGCTTTTAATCGCCTGCATACTTCATACCCGTCCATATCAGGCATGGTAATATCCAGAAGAATCAGATCAACAGCATCATTAATATCACTTACCGAGCCTGCAATTTCAATTGCTTCAGACCCGTCTGTCGAGGCAGAGATATTATAATCAGATCCCAAAGTTGCTTCAAGCATCTTGATATTTATCGGTGAATCATCAACAATCAGTATTCGCTGTTTTGGAAAATCTTTGTTCATCAGGTTTTAGACATTTTTTCCGCCGACAATTAACAGCAGCTCTTTTATAAAATTTTTTATCTCCATAGACTGTGCCGAAAGCTCTTCAGATGCAGCAGCAGATTCCTCTGAACTGGCGGCAACATCCTGAATCACTTTATCTATCTCTTTGACAGCAAGGCTAATCTGCTCTATAGCGACTGTCAAATCTTTACTCTCTTCAGTGATTTTGGCGGTCTTCTCTCCCATAGATGTGGCAGATTCAATAATTTCGTCAAAATCATTATTCACTTCTTTGATTGATCTTGCAGACTGTGAAACCCTGCTGACAGTGGTATCAAGGAGTTCCTGAATATTTTTTGCTGCGGCAGTTACTCTTATTGCCAGATTTCTCACTTCATCCGCGACAACTGCAAAACCTACTCCGGCTTCTCCGGCGCGAGCAGCCTCAACAGCGGCGTTCAAAGCCAGCAACTGGGTCTGAAAAGCAATTTCATCAATAGTTTTGATAATCTGGACGATTTGTCCGCTGTCTGCTTCAATCTGAGCCATTCCCCGTGTCAGTTCAATCAGAGATGTTAATGAATGACCTGATTTTTCAATATTCTGTTTCATCAGAGATTCAGCCCCCCGGGTCAGCTCCGAAGTGGTTCTGCTCATAGAAGTAATCTTTTCCAGAGACTGGGATGTCTCCTCTACAAACGCCGCGAGATTTGATGCGTTTTCTGATAAAAACTGACTTGTTGAAGATATTTCACCCGCGGCTCCCGACAGTTGGAATGCTCCCTGATTCAATCCTTCAAGTACCCGATATATCGGCTTAGATATTGATTCAGACATAAAATAGGACAAAAAGAAAATCAGAACAGTGATAATAGCCATGACAATACTGACAATAGCAGTTATCTTTGCAATCTCTTTTTCAACATCATCCACATAGATTCCGGATCCGATAATCCAGCCCCATTCTGAAAATGCTTTTACATAGGAGATTTTCGGAACAGGCAATGTTTCACCCGGTCGGGGCCAGTAATAATCAACAAAGCCTTCCCCGCTTTTTTTACAGATATCTGTCATTGCTATAAAAGGTTTTTTGCCGTGAGAGTCTTTAAAATCAGATAAATCAGTCCCCTCCTGTTCAGTTTTGAAAGGGTGCATGATCATGTAAGGGCGCATATCATTTATCCAAAAATATTCATTATTCTCATACCTGAGATTTCTGATAAGCTCTTTTACTGTATTTTTTGCATCCTCCGGCGACATTATCCCCCCTTTGGAGAGATTCCCGTAATGACGGATTACCCCGTAAGCAGATTCTACAACGCTTTTTGTTTTCAGATATTTTGCATCATACATCTTTTCTTTGAACTGATAATAAATCCAGCTCAGGACGAACATAAAGCATATAATGATCATTATATTCAGCAGCTTTATCCGTGTTGCAAGTTTTATTTTTTTTATCATTATATCATCCTTATTCTTTTGAAAGAGGGAGACAGGCGACACCGACAGAACCCTGACCGCAGCAGGCTGCAAAGGTCGGTCCCATATAAGATATTATAATATCCTGACAATTCAGATGAGCTGCAAGCATATTTCTCACTTCCTCTGCACGCTCCGGCGCATCAGCATGAATTATACCTGCCCTTATCGGCATATCAGGACTTTCAAGAGACTCTTTTATCAATTCTATCGCCTGATAACAGGCGTTTTTTTCACCTCTTATCTGATCCACAGGAATGAGTTCGCCGTTCCATATACTGAATATCGGATGAATTCCCAGAAGTTTATTCATCTTATTGATCAGAAATCCTGATTTTATTATATTTCCTGAATCACCGTCAGAATGAAAAATTTCATTTGCCACAAATACAACCCGAATCTTTGGAATCAGATTTTTTATATAATCTTTTAATTCTTTTATTCCCCACCCTTTTTCAATCTTCTCTGCTGCCTCCTTTACCAGCAGACCCATTCCGAGAGAAGCGGTCTGACTGTCAATCAGTTCGATTTGAATATCTTTTTCATCTGCATATTTCTCCTGTCTCTTACTGAGATAATGATTATAATTTTCTTTTCTGACAGAATCGGCATATTCAAAAGTATTGCCTGTTTTTCCTGACTGGAAGATGGCTAAAATATCTTTTTCCGTAATAATATTATCAAATAAAGTGTGAAAAACCTCTTTGTCAGGAGGGATAAAAGCAGGGAATTCTTTTGAGTTTTTTAATAATGAATAAAAATCTTCATGGGTTATATCTATATTGTAACGATAGATATTCCCTTCAAATGAAAAGGATACCGGAATCACCTTTATATCAAAATTTTTGATTATTTCCAAAGGCAGAATCTGCTGCGCTCTCTGTAATGATCTTAACCCGGAAACGCTTATCTCTGTCAAAGGAGATTATCCCGATTTTAATCATAAAAATCAGATTTTTATACGTATGAAAATCAGTCATCTGGCTTGCTTCGACAATCTCTTTTATCCTCCGGTACTGACGCACAAGAGAGAGGATATAGTTAAATCCGCGGTGTATTCTGAGCTTAGGATATTTTTTCAGTCTCCGGTTATTAATAAGTAGAAACCGATCAAACAGTTCCGGTTTAATCTCTCTGAAATTTTTTACTGCATTTGTGCCTTCTTCAAGTAAAAAATTTAAAGGTTCATCAATGGCATTATAAACAGATATTTGCTGTGAGCCAAAGCTGTAAGCTCGCGCCTTTTTGTGAAAATATCCGGTAAAGTGCTTTTTTTGCAGTTGTTTTTCCGTAATACGCATGGATAACTGAGCCTTCATGAATATAAACAGCGGCTTTTTCAGGAAGATTTTCAATTTTCAGAACGCCTGTCATTAAATTCTGTTCGCAATTTTTTAGAAGATTCACAAGTTCTTCATCAATAACAGAAATAGCATCACCCGGAACAGCCTCGACTGTAATGCTCTTTACAGGCATATCAGATTCAGGATTATAAATTTTTACCACATTCTCATTAAGCAGATCAGATAAGATTGCCGCGGCTCTGAGTCTGCTCATAGTTCCGCAGTGAATTATCTCCCGGACTGTCCGATGCTGATCTATCAAAGATAATATCTCTTTTAATTCCTCTTCAGCAATGCCTATTTTCTGAATAACCGCGGTTATATCTTCAGAGATTCCTCTGGTAAGAACAATATCTGTATTCGGAATCTTGTCATACAGTTCTTTGCTTCCGACAATCAGCCGGCTTAAATTGAGAAGAACAAAATGATTTGTATTTGTGATTTTCTCCGGTTCATCTATAGAGGTTTTTCCGTAAAATTCAAAAAATCCTTCAGTCTCCTCCATAAGTTCAAAAAAGGCTTCAATACCGTCAAGCGGCGGTTTTTCGGCATTAATCAGTTTGCCGTTTCTAAAGATAATCCTTCCGAGCTTTTCACCGTTGGAATGATTTAATATTATTTCTCCGCTTTTATGATTTAATTCAATAATCTGTAATACTTCATCCAGTTTCATTTCAGAAAGATTGTCGCCGAAATCAGCCTGTGAATTGAACATCCTGGCTTTTGATGCGATTTCCATTACTCTTTCCATCCGATCTATCAGCTCTTCTATTTTGAACGGCTTACAGACATAATCATCGGCTCCCATGCGCAGCCCCTTCATCTGGTCTGATTTTTCACTTTTTGCCGAGAGAAAAAGAAAAGGTATCCCTGAAGTAGCTTCATCCTGACGTAGCCGCCGATGCAGTTCATAGCCGTTCATGACGGGCATAACAATATCTGATATGATGATGTCCGGTTTTATCTGAAGGATTTTATCAAGCGCTTCTTCACCGCTTTCAAGATAACGTGCTTCAAAACCTGACTCGGAAAGCCGGATTTCAAGCAGATTTCCCATAATAGGATCATCATCAACTATAAGAACTTTACCTTTCATCTTTCCTCCTGCTTTTCCATCGCTCATACAAATTAAGAATTAACAGAGTCTGAAAAGAGTATAACCAAAATGAAGCATAAAATGCAAGTTTCCATTTTACGGATTTCATGATATGTATTACAGATTTTTGAGAACTATTAAATTTCATCAGATCGGAAAAGTTCGTAATACCGCCTCTCTCATTTCAGGTTAACCTTCCGATTTCATAAGAACCGCCTAAAGGCGGTACTGCAAACTTTCCGGATTTCCGATCCGCTGAATTTTGCTGATAATCTTCAGCTTGTATTTTTGCCATCAAACTGGTATAAAACTTTTTTAAGAGATAAGAAACCAAGTTTTAAAAAAAGATTGGTTTCTTTATCAGCGGTGAAATTACCGCTTAATGTAAATAAGAAAATTTTTATCAAAAAAATTTTTATCATAAACTCAGTTATGACGCAAGTTAAGCTTTTAACTTATCCGTTATTTTCCATATCAGAGTACTGATTTATTTCATATAAAAATTTGAAACCGTTTTACTTTGTTTTAAAAGGATTTTAATAAATCATGTCAACATCTAAAATTCAGTCCCTGACTCTTAAACAGTTTACAGCATTTGAAGAGGCTTCTTTTGAGTTTTGTCCGGGTATAAATGTACTTATCGGAGCAAATTCAACCGGAAAGACGCATGTTATGAAGATTATTTATACCCTGCTTAAAGTGTGTGAGACTGTTCATCAGAAACCTGCGCCGGTAATGGAAGCAGTTGTTCTTGATAAGATTTACGGGATATTCAGACCATCTGAAATAGATTATCTTATTCATTATCCTTCGTCAGATAATGCTTCTGTTTTACTGACTTATTTTAATACAGAGATGGAACTGACAATTCAGGGTTATTGTATAGGCGGAGAAAAAGAAAAATCTCTGCATAAGATTGATTTAAAACCTGTACCGGAAAAGTTGCCATCTACTTCGCCGTCTGTTTATCTGCCTCCTCATGAATTTTTATCAATTAATAAAGGATTTATATCATCTTATACAAAAAGGGAGTTGGCATTTGATGAAACTTATTATGATCTTGCTTTGGCTTTAGATGCCTTGCCATTGCGGTATGAAAATCTTTCAGATGTTCAGGATTCTATTCTGTTACTCACCAGTATAATTACCGGAATAGAACCGGATCCCAAATGTTTAAAAGATTATGAAGCTGTCACACAGGAGAATGGTCAGTTTTATTTTAATTTGGCAGACAACAGAAAGATAAATGTTCACCTTGTCGCCGAGGGATACCGCAAAATAGCAACATTGCTTTATCTGCTTAAAAACGGTTCTCTTACCAAAGAGAGTATTCTGTTCTGGGATGAGCCTGAAGCAAATCTGAATCCGAAACTGATTACAGAGATAGTAAAAGTATTACAGAAACTTGCTTTATCAGGAATGCAGATATTTATTGCCACCCATGATTATCTGCTCAGTCATGAGCTTTCTTTACTTGCTGAATATCCGCCAGATAAAAATATTGAGATCAGATTTTTTGCTTTACATAAGCCTGACAGGAATTCAGGGGTTCAGACTGAATCAGCCAGGACATTGGCGGAAATTAAACATAACCCGATTTTAGAAGAATTTGCCGCTCATTATGATAGGGAATCAGAACTTTTTTATAAATCATCATTGGATTATTTTACCACTCAGACTTCCGAAGCTCCTGAAACTTCGGAAGTCTTATGAAAGGAGATATTAAGTGGTTTTGAAGAATTCAATTTTTATAATTCTCTCTGCTTTTTTCGGCATTTTCTCTGATATATCAGAAGCTGCAGATATTCAGAAAAAGAATGAATATGTCATTTTTCTGCACGGCATAGGAAGAAGCCGCCGTTCTATGCGATTTATTGAAAAATATATTGCTGACAGGGGCTACCGAACTTATAATCTGAATTATCCTTCTACAAAAAAGACGATTCAGGAGATTGCCTTTAAATATATTCCTTCTGTGATTGAAAAATGCAAAGGGGCGGATAAAATCCATTTTGTTGTTCATTCTATGGGAGGGATAATCATGCGTCATTATTTGCAGGATCATTCTCTTCCAAAAGGAAGCAGAATTGTCATGCTGGCAACACCGAATCATGGAAGTGAAATTACTGATTTTTTCAGGAATTTTTTTCTTTACAAATGGATTTACGGTCCCGCAGGGAAGCAACTGGGAACTGAGCCTGAGAGTCTTCCTAATATTCTGAAACCGGTTTCAGATATTGATATTGGTGTTATTACCGGAAATACGAGTTGGGATCCTCTTTCACATCTTATTCCGGGACAAAGTGACGGAAAAGTCTCTGTTGAGAGTGCAAAACTGAAAGAGATGAAGGATTTCTTAGTTGTTCCGTTTGGTCATACGTTTATAATGAATCATTCCATCGTAATGAAGCAGACTTTGTATTTTCTTGAGCATGGAAAATTTGAAAAATAAACCCTAATGGATTAAAAATAAATAATCTTTACATATTATCAAATTCCAATATGTTTTCTCTTTTTATTGATTGAAAATTTTCAACGGAAAAATACTTTATGTTATCCTTACATAGTGATGCGGCTAAATTTCGGATTAACGTGAGTTTGATATAAGCATTTATTTCCCCCTTTAAAAAAGGGGAAATAAAATAGTGCGTAAGGTGAAGTTATTAAGAACAAAAGACAGATGATTTTAAAAACCATTAGGGTCTTCGTTTTATATCCTGATAAATAATCTGAATGGTACGGATAAGCATCATAGTCCCCATTAACGGCAAAATAGCATAAAGAAAAACCATCGGAATTTTTAAGATAATCGTCTTCTGATTTGTTGTCATCTGAAGTTCAGCCATCAGCCACCCGTAATAAATCATCATTGCAGAAAAGATCAGAGTAGTGAAATTGCTGAAGTAAATTAAAGTTGTCTTCATAGAAGGGAGAATCTGTATAAGGGCATCAATCTTTATCATTGAACGGTTTTTAACAGCCGCACTGCATCCGATAAGAGTAGTATAGATGATCACCTCTCTGACCAATTCCTCTGACCATGCCAGCGAATAATTAAATCCATATCTTAACAACACATTGACAAAGAGAGAAAGGAGCGCCGCCATAACAGCAATAAAAAGAGTCCATTCTTCAAAAAAGGTCATCACCCTGTCAAGCCATGCCATAATCTTGTCAAATCTGTTTTGTAATACTTTATCTTTATTTAAAATTTTTTCAGGCATAAAAGCTCCTTTGAGTAAAATCCTAAGGGTCTTAAAGACGGTTCGACTGAGCTCACCGAAGTCCCTTAGGATTTTTTATTTACGGCTTATATTCCATATAAGTCTGAACTTCTTTAAGATAATTTTCAGGGCGATAAGTATCAGATGTCATACAGCTTATTGATCTCTTCAGCATATTTCTGATGAACCGTATCCCCCTGTTTTTTCAAAACAGACATCTCTTTGTCAGAAAGGGTGAAAAACTGAATACCGGCCTGTTTTGCCTTTTCAATCTCTTCAACCTCCTGAAGCTTGCTCTCCTGACGAATCTTTGCACAGACATCATGGACAGTCTCTTTAAAAATCTTCTGGAGATCAGCAGGAAGGCTTTCAAACCATGCCTTGTTGAATATCCATATAAACAGCCCCTGAGCATAATTGATCTGTGTAAAATTTTTGGCGACCTCGAATTTTTTGGTAATGTTGCATACTGTCGGGGTATGATCCAGACCGTCAATAACCCCCTGCTTTAAAGCAATCGGCACATCGGTCAGGGCATAACCACAGGATTAAATCCCCATTCTTTATAAAGCAACTGATTCACAGCAGCTTCGGCAATACGGAATTTAATCTTTTTTGCATCGTCAATTGTTTTAACCGGAGTGTTGGTTGCCCATCCGTAATTTCCGTAACCGCTGATATCAAGTCCTATGATACCCTGATGATCCATTGCCATCATAAAATGCTCAAACATCTTGCCGCTTGCGATAAATTTATCCAATTTATCAAAAGAGTTGACCAGAAACGGAAGATTGATCAGACCAAAGCGGGGCCCCATATTGGTTGAAGCTACGGAACTTACGCCCATTCCCTGAATAGCTCCCATCTGCAACTGATTCAGAACTTCCACTTCTCCGCCAAGCATGGAGAACGGTTTGTAATCAATATAAATCTGCCCGTTTGTCCGTTTCCAGAGTTCATCACGGATTGCAAATCCCGCATAAACCCCTTTGATAACCGGGTGAGATACATTGGAAACAATACATTTGTATTTTGCTCCTGACGGATCAAAAGCCGGTTTCCACTGATCCAGAGACGGCGGAGCCGCCAATACGGGATTAATAAGTAATCCCATGATGATAAAACCTGCTGCTGCCAAAATAATACACTTCTTTAACGACATTGTTACCTCCTTAAAATAATTATATTTATCTTACTTACACATTTACACAGGGAGCTGAAGCTCCCTGCTGAAAGCTCAAGCGTCCTAAAGGACGCTGTAAAACAAATGACAGAAATAGCACAGGCTTCAGCCTGCTTACATTTTTAGCCCTGACATTTATGTCGGGGCGTAGATGCGTCAACGTAATGCAAGGACACAAAACATGGGAGTTCGTAGTACCGCATTTATGCGGTATTTGCATGAGTATCTCAGTACGCCTGCCCGCCTGAAGGCGGTACTACGAACTTTCTTTGATCTGCCGAATTTGTGAAATCTGTTTAATCCGGTAAATCCTTGATTCAGTCACGTAGGTTGGGGTGAATGAAATGAACCCCAACAAATACAAACTGTTGGAGTTCGCTTTGCTCACTCCAACCTACTATACTGTGAAATCCGGTAAATCCGTGATTCAGAACTTGTAACTCAATGTTATGAGTGCCGAAATTCCCTCTCTTGGATAATCATAGGGAATAAGTTTCTGTGCGCCTGACAAATCAGGGTCTTCATATTCCTCATCAAAGAGATTGTGAACCGTTCCCTGTATTTCAAAACCTTTATAAAAATTTTTGGCAATGAGAGAGACGTCAACAGTTGTATATGAAGGCATATCTCCTCTGTCATCACCGGAAACTCTGGGGCGTTTGCCTGTCCATAATATATCGGTATGGGCGTTCAGATATTTTGTAAACCCGTAATTCAGGCTCAACCCGGCTCTGTGAGAAGGCACATTCGGCAAATCCTCATCCGTATCCGCATCTTTCGGATTCTGCCATGTGTAACTGATCTGCCAATAATTTGCAGGGGAATACTGACCTCTCAGAACAGCCTCAACACCGTCAACTTTTGCGCCGCCTCTGTTTGTATAAAGTCCGGGAGATGTCGATGTATCCAGAACAATCAGATCATCTATATTGTTATAAAAATAGTTCATGGTGATCGTGTGGGATTCTCCGAATCTGTATCCTAGACTTGCTTCGTAAGTCTTTATCGTTTCGGGATTGCAATTCGGATTTCCCACATAAACCGGATTTCCGTCATTGTACAAATCCACAAAGCTGGGTGCCCTGAAAGCCTGTCCGTAAAGCAGTTTCAGTTCCGCATTTTCCAGAAAGTTCCATACCAGTCCGGCTCTGGGATTTACAGTGCTGCCGAAATCATCATAATAGTCATATCTCACACCCGCGGTGAGTTGAGGTTGTCCGTTATTTCCCATTCATCCTGAAGATATGCTGCCCATATTTTCCTTGTCGCATTCCTGTTGTAATTTCCCCATGATGACACATCCTGCAAAGAGCCGAGCGGTTCGTTGGTCCACGGGTTGTAATTGCACGATGTAGCTCACATCATACTGATCTGACATATTCGAAGTTCATCCCGCAATAACATGTGGTTATTCCCTTGGACAGGTCAGTGTCGAACTGAAGTTCGATCCCGACAGTCCTGTTTTTCAGATCTGGTCTTGCGACCATTCCGTCAGGATATCCGGGAAATCCTTTCGGGCAAAAGCTCGAGTATTCGCTGGTTATTTCAAGTAGTCGAGATATGTACGCAGAGACGCTGAAAATTTGTCTGTAAAAGATTTGGCGTATGTCAGTTCTGTCCAGAAGTTTTCATGATCATACTGGTTGTCATCTGTCAGAGCGGAAGTGAAACCGATAAACACACCCCCGTTTCTTTTTGCAAATTGTCCTTTTAAAGTCAGATCACCGTGTGACACTTTGAGAAAAGCCTCGTTATATTCAAGACTCATGTCTGTTTCGCCGGGTGTCACTGAAAATGGAGTTCCTGAAAGACTGTCTTTTTCCACTGTTCCCTTGAATCCATCAGTGTTCGTATGATTAAAACTGCCGACAATCTTGAAATCCTCAAAGGATTTACTCCCGAGAATGCTGACTTTTTTGGTATCAAAACTTCCTCCGGCAACCGTTACATCCATACCGTCCACATCATCTGCATCTTTTGTGATGACATTGACAACTCCCACAAAAGCATTGGCTCCGTAAAGAGCAGAGCCGGGTCCCGGATGATTTCGACCTGTCTGACTTTCTCAAGGGAAAGGTTGTCGAACAGTAAAAGAAGTCCGCTGCCCATATACGGAGTATTTACCCTGTGTCCGTCAATCATAACCAGTATTTTTTCGGACAGTGTTGTGCTGATGCCCCGTACCTCAAACTGATTATAGCCTTCGGAACTTATGGCTACTCCGAACCCCGGCACCGTCTTCAGCACGTCTGTCAAATCTCTTGCGCCCATGTTTTTTATCTCATCCGCCGTGATGACCGTTGCAATAGCCGGTGCCTTGCGTGTGGAGATTTTCCGTTTTGTGGCTGTCACCATGAACGTCTCCAGATTCCGCAGCTCATACAGCGAGAGTTCATCAATGTCGTCTCCATGATTATCAGATTCGACCGCGCCGACACTCACCGGCAACAAAAGCAGCGCGCCCATACATACATACATACATACATACATACATACATACATACATACATACATACATACATACATACATACATACATACATACATACCCCTGTATTTTTTACAGAAAATCGTTTTTTCACAATACCCTCCTTTCTTTCCATCCTCTTTATTTTTTTGTTTCCTCGTTCCCACGCTTTGCGTGGGAATGCAGCCGGGTACGCAAAGCGTGGGAACAAGAAAACAAGTCAAACCATGTGCCGGATTTGTAAATCCGGCAATAGCAAGGCGGCAACTTGGATTAATATTCAGCCCATATTTCCCGGGCGCCGGTGAAAACATATATTTAAGATTTTTATTTTCAAGAGAAAACCGAATATGTGCCATACAAAGTTCCATAATTGCCTTTTCAACAGATTCTACTGTGTCATCTGTAGCAACAAGGTCAAACTGAAGACAATGGGCTGTGTAATAATCTTCTTCCTGTTTTATAAAAATATCTAACCGGATTTCCGGTATTGCGGTTTTCATAAAATCATCCTTTACCTTACCCTTATGGTTTTGCCTGATTCATCAAATTCTCAATCTCATCCGCCTCTATAGGAATATTTTCAGTAAGATCAATTGGATTATCTGCTGTGATTAAAATATCATTCTCAAGCCTTATTCCAATACCCTCTTCTCTGATATAAATCCCCGGTTCACAACTGAAGACCATTCCCGGCTCAAATTTTCTGTATCTGTTACCGACATCATGAACATCCAAACCGATATAATGGGATGTTCCGTGCATAAAATATTTTTTATACAATGGCTTATCTTTATCCTGCTCTTTGACTTTATCCGCATCCAGTAAACCGAGCCGGATAAGCTCTTTCTCCATCAGCTTTCCGATTTTTTTATGATACTTATCCAAAGTATTCCCCGGTCTGAGCATCTGAATTGCAGCTTTTTGTACTCTTAAAACAGCATTATAGACATCTTTCTGTCTTTGAATAAATTTGCCGTTCGCCGGAACAGTCCTGGTAAGATCAGAGGCGTAATTTGCATATTCAGCACCGAAATCCATTAATATTAAATCTCCGTCCTTGCATTGCTGATTATTTTTGATATAATGCAATACACAGGCATTGGCACCCGATGCAATAATCGGATCATAAGCCGGACCCCTTGAACGGTTTTTCAGAAATTCATGATAAATCTCTGCTTCTATTTCATATTCCCATACACCGGGCTTAATAAAATCAAGAATTCTGCGGAATCCTTTTTCAGTAATATCACAGGCATGTTGTATTAATTCTGTTTCAATAGGCGATTTAACCGCCCGGAGATTATCCATAATAGGAGCAAGCCGTTCATATTTATGCAGCGGAAAAGCGTTTCTGCACCATTTTAAAAACCGGGCGTCTCTGGTCTCCACAATCATATCAGCCCGGAGATGTTCATTTGTATTCAGATAGATATAATCAGATTCAAAGACCAGGTATCTGAATATTGTTTCAAATTCAGAAGTCCAATAAACTGTTTTTATTCCTGAAACATGGGTTGCCTCTGCTTTGGAATATTTATGCCCTTCCCAGATGGCAATCTTTTCACTGGTCTCTTTAACAAAAAGGATTTCCTTATGTTTTTTTTCATGAGCATCCGGGCATATAAGAAGGATACTCTCCTCCTGATCAATGCCGCTCAGATAAAATATATCTGTGTTCTGAATAAATGAACGGATTCCATCCGCGCTGGTCGGCATAATATCATTTGAATTGAATATTGCAACAGATTTTGGCTTCAGATGGGGGATAAATTTTTTTCTGTTCTGAATAAACAACTGGTTGTCAATATGTAAATATTTCATATTTTTAATAATATTGTAGGGCGGACTGAGCGCAGCGTGTCCGCCGTTTTATAACCGGCGGCGTAATTATGCCGGTGTGTACTAAGAGATATAGCGTCCACTATTCCATATATCGCAACAGGTGGACACTATCGCTTAGTCCACCCTACAGGCTACAGCAACAGGTGGACACGCTATCGCTTAGTCCACCCTACAGGCTGGTTGTCAATCGTTAAGTATTTCATATTTTTTGTTTTATTAATGTAGGGGTAAGCCCCTGTGCTTACCCTATAACACAGACACAGGGGGTTGCCCCTACAGTTTATTATTCAAAATTCAGGTCTTATTCCCATGCTTCGCGGGGGAACAAGAGGAAATCAGGTGTTATATTAACGAATCCGTTTTGATGTGTCAAGAAAACGATTTTAATCTTTATCAAAAGTTGTCAAGAAAATATCTTATTGAATTAATATAGATTTGTATCTGATTTGGCATTTTGGACAATTATATTTTTATTTAGTTTCAAAAAGACTTGACATTATATATGAAATGTTTGTAATAAATAGTCTAGGTTTTATTTGAATCTTCAGGTTTTAAAATATGGATTAAAAGGGGGTGGAAGAGAAAAGAGTTAAAATTGTTACAAGAAAAGATTATCAGGTAAAGATGATTATTAGGAAAGATGATTAGGTTTAGGTTAGGTTAAAAAGGTTATCAGGTTTTTTTCACGGCGATTAAGCCAAGTTAAGGAGGAAGAAAGATGAAAAAGATTGCAATATTGGGTTTGGCGGCACTTATGGTAGTCGCCTTTTGTGTGCCTGCATCCGCATTGGAGAGTATCTTCGGCGGGTACTGGCGGACCAGAGCTTTCTCTCAGAGAGATTTCAGTGCAGATGAGAGTGAAGCCGATAATCTGACTGTTATTGATACCAGAGCCAGACTTTATTATACTGCTGTTCTCAATGACAACCTGAAATTTGTAAACCAGTTTGAATTTGATGCTGTCTGGGGAAAAGACGGCGTTGAAGGCGGTAAAATTATCGCCGGTACCAACGCAGACGGTGATATAGGTACAGATGGTGTCGGAATTGAAGTAAAACATTCCTATGTTGATTTTAACATGGGCGGTTTCATTAACGGCAAAGTCGGTTTACAGCCCGGTTTTCTCGGACGCGGTTTTCTCTTTGATGATGATTTTGCAGGTATAACACTCTCTTTTTACGGTGAAAATTTTTCACTTCCCCTTATTTGGATGAGAGCCTATGAAGAGGGGAAAGGGAGCGGCAAAGATGAAGTTGATTTCTTTGGAGTAGCTCCCACATTCGGCAATGAAACATTCAGTTTCTCACCATTCGGATTTTATGCCTATTCAAACAACGCTAAAAACTGGGATAATACAAGCGAGTTTGATAGCCTTAATATGTGGTATGCCGGTGCTGATATAGATGCAAATATGGGTCCGGCTTCTATCTGGCTGACAGGCATTTATCAGGGCGGTGATGCTGATCTGGCAGTAAATCCGAATGAGTCTGTTGATTTTAAGGCATGGCTGGCAGCAGCAGGTCTTAGCATTGATATGGGCGGAGTTGCTGATCTTCATGGACAGGCATTCTATGCAACCGGCGATGATGACAATGATACTGACAGAGAATCTTTCTTTGTTCCCGCAGGACAGTCTTATGAGTGGTCTGAAATTATGGGTTTAAGTGTTTTTGATAATCAGGCTTCAAAAAATTCCTGTGGTGACCAGATTGGAAATATCATGGCTGGTAATGTAGGAACAACCATCAAACCGTCTGATGATCTGAGTATTTCATTGGATGCATGGTATGCCAAACTGGCTGAAAGCATAAATATTACCGATACCACTACAGGTCAGGTCAGTGAAGAAGATGAACTCGGTATTGAAGCAAATGTAAAAATCAGCTATCAACTGGTGGAGGGTCTTCATCTTGATCTGATCGGTGCTTATCTGTTTGCAGGAGATGCTACAACTGCAAAATATAATGAGAACAACCGGAAGATATGAAAAGATAGATCAAGACAAGAATCCGTATGAAATAGGTACACAGTTGTCTCTCAGCTTCTAACAAAACAAACTCTAAGGGTTTTTAAAACCCTTAGGGTTTATTAAAAAAAACAAAAAGCCGGAAGGATTTCCTTCCGGCTTTTTTGTGTCTGAATTTTCATGCAGAGAATGCAAAGGTCTGAAAATATCTGCAAAAAAATTTTTATTTTCTTTGCGTGTTTTGCGAAAACTCTGCGACCTTTGCATGAAACAAATGAAATATAAAATGCCAAACAGACAAAATCAAATTATTCGGGTTACAAAACTGAGTGAACAGGGAAAAGAACCGGATGTTCAGAACATAACAGCATCCGAAAGAATTGAAATGATGTGGCAGCTTGCAATTGACGCATGGACATTCAAAGGAGAGACTATTGATAAATCCCGACTTCCGAGACATATTATCCATATTTTGCGAAGAAAAAGTTGAATTTATGATTGTAGGTGCCTATGCTTTAGCGGCTCATGGATTTCCAAGAGCCACAGGCGATATAGATTTATGGATCAGATGTTCCAACGCAAATTCACAACGGGTCTTTCGTGCTTTGGCTTTATTTGGTGCGCCCCTGTCAGGTCTTACCATAGATGATTTAAAGACTCCGGGAATTGTCTTTCAAGTCGGTGTTGCGCCTAGAAGAATAGATATTTTGACTTCTATTGACGGTGTTGAATTTGATACAGCATGGGAGCATCGTAAAGAAGTTGAGATTGAAGGATTAAAAATACCGATTATCAGCCGCAATCATCTTCTTCAAAATAAAAAGATTTCAGGACGCCCAAAAGATCAGGCTGATGTAGCTTGGCTTGAAGGAAATAAGGATTAAAGGATCAGGGTTTTATGGAATTTTTTTTGTGTGTAATCGGGATGGTGATGATTATAGAGGGGGTTCCTTATTTTGCTTTTCCCGAAAAAATGAAAGTATGGATAAAACAGGTAATTGAAATGTCAGATAGTTCTCTCAGATGGTTCGGCTTTTGGATTATGCTTATCGGTCTTTTCCTGATTTATCTGGGGAAAAGGTTGGCTGGTTAGTTGGTCTAGGTGGTTATGCCTTTTTTAATTTTTAATATATGGGGGATAATATGCAGATAGAAGATTATTTTGATTTTCTTGAAGATGGAGATATAAGAATTAAAGGACACCGTATCGGCATAGAAGATGTGTTATATGAATATCTATGTAACGGTTTTACTGCCGAAGAACTGGCGGCACGTTTTCCGACTCTCGGCTTGGAACAGATTTATGCTACAGTCCTTTACTATCTTCAGAATAAAGAAAAAATTAGCCAATATATCAATGACTGGATAGAACACAGTAAACGGATGCGGGAATTGCAGGAACTGAATCCACCATCGGCAATACTGAAATTGCGTAAATCCGCCGCTGAAGGACAGACCTGTCAGAAAATACTATGTTTTCCTTAAATGATTATAATTATTATCTTCCTGAAGAACTGATTGCTCAGAAACCGGTTTCTCAAAGAGACCAGTCAAGACTCCTTCATCTGGATCGCAAAACCGGAACCCTCTCACATCATTCTTTTTATGAACTTGAAACGTTTCTAACATCCTCAGATATTCTTGTGGTGAATAACACAGAGGTAATTCCCGGTCGTCTCTTTGGAAAAAAAGAGACCGGCGGAAAAGCAGAGATACTTATTTTAAATTACGGAGAAAATTCGTATAATAAAAATAACGGGGAACGAACCTGCAAATGTCTGGTAAAAACAAAGCATCCGAAAACCGGAACTGTATTTCTCTTTGATCAGGGGTTAAAAGGAGAGATAATTGCTTTTCAGGATGGTGTATGTACAATAAATTTTAAATACAACGGTGATTTTGAAACAATTCTTTATCAAATCGGAAATGTTCCTCTGCCCCCTTATATAAAGAGAAAAGCAGAGGATGATGAATCAGAAAATGACAAAAAGGCATATCAGACTGTATATGCTTCACAAAAAGGTGCAATCGCCGCGCCCACAGCCGGATTGCATTTTTCCGATAAGCTTCTTGAAAAAATAAATGCCAAGGGGATTAAGACTGTTGCAATTACCCTGCATGTAGGATATGGTACATTTTTGCCGGTAAGAGTATCTGACATCAGAGAGCATAAAATGCATTCAGAGTGGTATTTTATTCCTTATGAATCAGCAGCAGCAATAAATCAGGCAAAAAAGAACGGGAACCGGGTAATTGTTGTAGGAACCACCTGTATGAGAACTCTTGAATATGCTTCAGATAAAGATGGCAATATTATTGAATCCGGGGGATATTGTGATCTCTTTATATACCCCGGCTATAAATTCAAAACAGCAGATGCGATGATAACCAATTTTCATCTGCCGAAATCAACTCTTCTCATGCTGGTATCTGCATTTGCAGGGCGTGAGAATATATTGAACGCATACAAGGAGGCGATTGATAAAAAATACAGATTTTACAGTTATGGCGATGCCATGCTGATTTTATAATGAATAACTTAGACCTACGGGGTTTTGAAAACCCCGTAGGTCTTATTTTAAAAATGGAGGATATGATGAAAAAAAATGTAATTACAATTATGGTCGCTTTGGTCTTAACGCTCTCTTTTCTGAGTATTTCCAATGCTCAGGAGACTATCAGGTATCATGGTTCTGCTACGATTGGCAAGCTCATAATGCCCGGAGCATCAGCGGAATTTGAAAAACTGGAAAATGTAAAATTTGATATAAAGTACAAGACAACGGGCTACGGTATTGATCGTTTATTGGCAAATGAATGTGATATTGCCGGAGGCGCAGCGTCCTCTGGAAGAGAATGAAAAAGCAAAAGGACTTGTCCAATCACCTGTATTTATGGATGCTTATGCGTTTATTGTTCATGAAGATAATCCTATAACCCGGATAGCATCAGAAGAGATCGCAGACATATTTAACGGAAAAATAACTCAATGGGATAGTCTCAAAAATGCAGGAAAAGGTAAGATTACGATTATATCTCCGCCTACTGATGCCGCATATTATGTCAGTGCAAAAAAGAAAATCGGCTTTAACAGCCTTCCTGATAATTCAATTCAGGTTGAAATGACAACAGATGTTTATGATGCTGTAAAGGCTAAACCTCTGAGTATCGGGCTGGTCTCTTATGCAGATATAATACACAAACAGGATAATATTAAAATTTTAGAAATCGTTCATAATGGAAAACGCTCCAAAATCAATCAGACCCATGTTTATCTCGGTATATATCCGTACAGCCAGACCATGCATTTCTTTACAAAAGGGGAACCCCAGGGGAATATAAAAAAATTCATAGACTTTTTTTATACTCAGAAAGGTATGAAAGTAATTATGGATTCAGGGTTTTTTCTGCTTCCTCCAAGATAAAGTGAATTAGTTTGTAGTTCCGCCTTCAGGCGGAGGCTGCTTAAAACCGCCTAAAGGCGGTACTACGAACTCTTAATTGGCAAATAATGTTTAAATTTGAAACAGTTTCAAAATCTGATACAACCCGGCGCGGGCAGGAATACTACAGACATGCCACGGCGCAATTGAAACCCCTGTATTTATGCCGGTCGGAACCTTGGGAAGTGTGAAAGCCCTTTCTCCTGAAGAGCTCACAGAAGCAGGGGTTCAGATCATTTTAGGGAATACTTATCATCTTTATCTGAGACCCGGATGTGAAGTTATCTCTCTTTTTTCCGGTCTTCATAAATTTATGAACTGGAGCAGACCGATTTTGACAGACAGCGGCGGGTTTCAGATATTTTCACTTGCAAAGCTCTCAAAAATCAAAGAAGAGGGATTCTCTTTTCAATCCCACATTGACGGATCAAGGCATTTGCTGACCCCTGAAAATGCGGTTGAAATTCAGATGTGTCTTGGCTCAGATATAATCATGGCTCTGGATCAGTGTATTCAATACCCTGCAAATGAAGATGAAGCAAAAGACGCTCTTGAACTGACCACACGATGGGCAAAAAGATGTAAAGATTTCTGGAATGAGAATACTCAGGGAAATAACGCACTATTCGGGATTATTCAGGGGGGAATGTTTCCGTCTCTCAGGGAGAGATCGGCAAATGATCTGATTGAGCTTGATTTCAGCGGTTATGCAGTCGGGGGGATAAGTGTTGGCGAGCCAAAAGAGATGATGATGGAGATTGCTGATTTCACAATTCCAAAGCTCCCTGATTCAAAGCCGAAATATGTTATGGGAGTCGGAACACCTGAAGACCTTGTTGAGCTTGTCGGAATGGGGGCGGATATGTTTGACTGTGTTCTTCCCACCCGGAACGCAAGAAACGGGCAGTTATTCACCAGATACGGTAATATAAATATCTGTAATTCCCGGTTCAGAACAGATAAAGAGCCTGTTGATCCTGAATGTAACTGTTATACCTGCCGAAACTATTCAAGAGCCTACTTACGCCATCTTTTCACAGCAAAAGAAATCCTCTCCTACCGTTTGAATACAATTCACAATATTTATTATTATGTCAATCTTATGCGGGATATGCGTGCGGCAATCTGTAAAGGAGAGTTTGATAGATTTCGCAATGATTTCAGAATTAATCGGATGAATTCCGATGATTAAAGACTTCCGAAGTTTCAAAGACTTCGGAAGTCTTTATATTTTTATGAGTTACGCAGTTTAAATTCACTCTTTTATTTAACCGCAAAGATCGCAAAGTTATATTTTAAAACTCTGCGATCTTTGCGGTTGACTGTTACGATGCAAAAAATCCAAATGCGTAACTCCTAATTTTATTTATTCAAATATCTTCTCAATAACGGAATTCTGGATAAGCCTGTCAAATAATGATTTATGCGACTTTAGTTCTGTTAAACTGCTGAAAGATAAATTTAAATTATACTCTGTTCCTTCAAAATCTCTTGGGGGAATAAGTTTAACATTATTTCCAAGATTAAGTGATTTGACAAGTGCATCAAAAGATTTTTCATTCTTTGTGATAGCCGGAAAGCGTCTCTCTTTAAGATAAAACCGTATCTTCTGACTTTTCTGATTCCGATCAGGCTCTGAATTATTTAAAATCTGCTGTAAAGCATCTCCTCCAAGCACATCCTGCATGGAAATATCTTCTCTTATTGCTATCTCCTTTACCAGAGTGATGATTTCTCTCTGCTTGTTCAGGCTAAGTTTTAAGTCATCAAAGAGCTTTACCAGTGTTATCGCTGTATCATTCTCAAATGTATCCATTTCACACGCCATTGCTAATGAAATTGTATCTGAAAGAATGGTATTTTGAACAGGAATTGGCATATTAGAGAGTTTTTCCATTTTCCGAATCACTCCGGGATGCCCCGGTAATCCGAGTTTTGCAGCGGCTTCTGCAAGCTCCTTATTATCTTTGAAAAATTCAGAGAGCAGATTCAGTGATCTGGATACTTCAATCAGATTCAAAGGGCGCTGAAAAGAATTATCGCTAATCGCAATTTTAACCTGTTCAATCTTCTCTGTATCATGGGGCAAAATCCTTGCTTCAATCTCAGACCATCCAAGATATTGGCAGGATTCAATTCTTCTGAACCCGGAGATAATGATAAATTCATTATTCAGGGATTCTTTTTGTATCAATATCGGCGGATGGAGCAGCCCTGTCTCTTTTATGGAACGGGTAAGATTATCAATTGATGTATCTGTTGTTATGCGGTATGTTGTATCATCTGATTTGATACTGGATATCTTTATTAAATTCATTTTAGGTTCTGTGTACTTATCAGCGATAAAAAACACAAAGGCACAAAGACACCAAGTCACTAAGTTTTTTCTCCCTCTTTGTGCCTTTGTGTCTTTGTGGTAAAAAAAACACGAAGCCATGTAGGTCGGGTTAGCGCAAGTGTAACCCGACATTATGTTTTTTGAATTTCATTTTACAAGCAGATCCAATGCTTCCTGATATTTCTTCCGGGTATTCTGAATAACATGCTCCGGCAATGAAGGTCCCGGCGGTTTTTTATCCCAATTCAGAGATTCAAGATAATCTCTGACATACTGCTTGTCAAAACTCTGCTGGGATCCACCCGGCTTATATAATTCTTTTGACCAGAATCTTGATGAATCCGGGGTCATCACTTCATCAATCAGGATCGCCTGATCTCCGTCAACGCCGAATTCAAATTTTGTATCAGCGATAATAATCCCTTTTTTATCAGCCAGATCAGCCCCTTTTTTATAGATTGCGAGGCTCAGTTCTTTTACTTTTTCCGCCAGGGACCTGCCGATCCGCTTTGCAGTCTCTTCAAAATCTATATTGATGTCATGCAAGCCGACCTCTTCTTTTGTAGATGGTGTAAAGATCGGTTCAGGAAGTTTGTCGGATTCTCTCAGCCCTTCCGGGAGCTTTATGCCGCATATATCTTTGGTTTTCTTATAAGATTTCCAGCCGGACCCTGATATATATCCCCTGACCACGCACTCAATCGGAATCGGCTTCAGCTTTCTGACTAACATGCTCCGCCCCCTGAGAATCTCCGAGTATGGTTTGCATGAAGCCGGATATTCATCAGGATTACCGGAAATCAGATGATTCTGCACTAACGGCTTCATAACATCAAACCAGAAAAGAGAAATCTGCGTCAGAATTTTCCCCTTTTCCGGTATCGGATCCGGCATAATCACATCAAAAGCAGAGAGCCTGTCTGTTGCAACCATCAGCAGACTATCCCCCAAATCATATATATCTCTTACTTTCCCTCTTTTTAAAAGATTCAACTTCGGGAAATTTGTTTCAAACATTATATGTTCCATTATTTTATCTTTATAAGGAGTTTGCAGGAAAACCCTGTACTCCGGTTTTTTATACTCGTTAAGGGTTATAATCAGATCTTTTGAAGTACGCTTTTACTCTGATAATTCAAGTTATTCCATGATTACAAAAAGCTAAAAACACTGAAATAAGCGGTTTACGGGGCGTAAGCGAAGCAGATCACCGCAAATCCGCTGGAACGACTGGTTATCCTATGATTTTTATTTCTTTATGGCAAGCAGATAGATACGATAAAATGTCAATCGCACCTGTTTCGTTTCGTCTGCCTGATTTTTAAATGAACTTCTTACAATACTTCTGAAACTGTCTATATACTCTTGTGTAATCCGGGTGCTGTAATAAGCCTGATTCAAATATCCTGCCGCCGCTCCTGACTCGAAAATCTTATATGCTTCTTCATCTGAATGGCAGGTAGTAACTTCATCTATATTCGAAGTTTTCACCTTGAAACCGACTCCCGAAAATAATTCTGCATATTCTTCTGCTGTGTTTTGAAAGAACCATGGTGAGTTAAAGCCTGCAAAAATATCTTTTGTCAATTTATTTTCCTTAACTTCTCTTACAGCTCGGAGAAAGTTCGGACAGTAATTATCTTTTGCCGGAGCCTGGATTGCCATTTTTCCATTCATTTTAAGAGAATTGTAACACGCCATAACAGCCTTCGCAGGGTTTATAAACCACTGAAATGCCGAATTGCAAAAAATTATGTCAAATTCATTTTTATAATCAAGTTGTTCTGCAGAGCAGACCCGAAAGGTAATACCATGATGTGAGAATTTCTCTTGTGCTTTTTCAATCATTCCCTCGGATGGATCAATACCGACAACTCTACCCTCAGTTTTTTCTTTTATTACTTTTGATATGTGCCCTGTACCGCACCCTAAATCAATCACATCGTCTTTGGTCTGAATATCAAGAAGCTCGAAAAGAATTTGACCTGCCGATTTTTGAACTACTGAATTACTTTCGTACTGTTTTGATATCTCACTAAAATTGGACATCGTTCATTCTCTTTCTTTTCAGGATAACACCGAATTAAGCGGTTGCGTAAGCAATCCGCTTAAATGAAGGGTTATTTTTTTTCAGAAAAATAACCCTTCATTATACCAACTATTTTTCCAAATATTGCATATATAATATTATATACCCTTAAAGGATATATATGTATATGCTTTCACTCCTGCTTCCGGTATATTAAGCAAATCTTCCGAATATCTCACATATATAATATTATGCCATGTACAACTTTTTACCACAAAGGATACAAAAAAGGCACAAAGGACACAACACTTTGTGAACCTTGTGAAATCTTTGTGTCCTTTGTGTTAAAAGAAAAGTTGCACATTGTGTTAATATTATATACTGCTTCTGCACCGCCGCCTGATTTTTTAATTCCCAATTCCCATTACACGGCAATAAATTGCCGTGCTATTTCCGGGCATCCCTCCGGGATATATGAAATGTTTGTAGTACCTCCTTCAGGCTGTTCTTATGAAATCAGACTGTTATCGCAGCACCGCCTAAAGGCGGTACTACAAACTTCTCCAGATTTCCGGATTCTGAAAACACGATTTAACAAACGCCGCTTTGCTCCTGAAAAACCCTTATAAATTCTTTTAAAAGCTGAAGAGCTTTATTATCTGCCCTGAGAAACTGGATTCCGGTTTCACATTTTCCATCGCTGTTGACTCTGCAATGAACAACTTTTCCTCTGATATCAACCAATTCATTCTCAAAGGCAATTGTCAGAGATATGTTCTGTTTTAAATCAATATAAAAATTGGTTTCCAGAAGAATCCCGGATTCAGAGACATTTAATGTTCTCCCCATCCCTTCATTAATGATTGCACTGTTTTCATCTGTGCATACATACGAAAGATTAAGAGAATCAATTCTCAGATATTTTCTTTTTTCTATCATAATACAAACCTTGATTTGAATTTGACGCTTTTCCATGTTCCGATACAATTATTTCCGTTTCATCTTTTTCTGAAAATCATACGCTACTCTGGTAGTAACCAATATACTGGTTGCAACATTTTCTATCATATTCTTCAATGTGGCTGAAGTCTGATTATACTCTTCCCTTATAGCTTTGAGATCCGGCTTGCTGACTTTGAATTCTTTTGATGCAAAAACAGAGGCATCCAATGGTTCATGTCCGATATCGAGAAACGGGATTTTACCGATAAAATCTCCTTTTTTAAGATGCGCCAACAGCAGATGACCCAAATATGTATGCTGAACAACAAATGCTTCTCCCTCTTCAATGATAAAAAACTGGCTTAATTCACTGCTGCTTTGTCTGATAACCAGCTTTTTCTCTTTCAGAAGCTCTTTTATATTATCATTTTTCAGATAGATTTGAACAGCTTTATCTGTAACTTCTCTTAATCTTTCTTCAAGACTCTTTATAAGCCTTCTGAATTCAGGAGTTCTGCTGCTGTATTCTACGGTAAGACGCTGAGTATCAAGCACTCCGAGCTGAACTTTTCCGGAAGATGCTATAGCTGTAGAGCTGCGCGCACTGCTTTTATAAGATAAAGAATCAATGCTGCCGATAAATGCCCCGTCTCCGAATTTGAGTATTTTTACCGGACCTTTTTTTGTATATTTGACAATATCAACAATCCCCTCCAATATTGTCCAGTTCCATGTGCCATGCCTGTCCTCTTCAACAATCTTGTGTCCTTCCGAAAATTCGTCTTCACTTACCACATAAGTATAGTCAACAAGAGGACCCTTGATAACCGGATAAATAAACTCTTTTTCAACATTTACTTTTGAAACATCTGAGAGCTGATCTTCAAAAGATATGGGACCGAGCTTTCTTACCTGCCCGTCGTCCACCATTCTTAAACCGTCCAGAATGATCTCCATCCGGTTTTTATTGATAATCCGCTCTGCATTCACATCCTCCTGGCTGAATTCAAAAGCCCCTTCAGTCCATCCGAAAAGCTGATAAGCGGCTTTTATACCGTTCAGAGAACCAGCCTGTGCATTGATGATGTTTCCTTTGTCAAAATAGATCATCCCCGGATCCTGTGTGTATTTGCTGATTACATGCAATATCCCGGATCCCCGTTTGATCCGATGAGTTGGATAACATCTCCAATGGTAAGAAAATCCAAATTTCCTGAGAGAACAAGATTGCTCATTTTATTCTTACCATCCCATCTGTTTTTTCAGTGATTGCAGCGTTGCCCTTATACAGGCTTTTAATGTCTCTCCCACCCCGTCTCCCCTGACAGCACTGGCAGGAAAAGAAGGGACTTTGAGCTGGCGGTTTAACTCTTTTTCCATCTGCTCAACAGGCATAACAGGTATCCCTTCTTCACCAAGATCACGTTTGTTATATTGAAGGATCAGAGGTACTTTGACAATGCTCAGTCCGTATTCTTTCAGGTTCTGATGCAAATCTTTTAATGACTCCATGTTGTTTTTGCGCTGAACTTTAAGTGAATCTGCAACAAAAACAAGCCCGTCAACTTCCCTTAAGACCATTTTCCGGGTAGCAGCATATTTAGGCTGCCCGGGGACAGTATATAACTGAAGACGGACATCATACCCTTTTATTTTACCAAGCCCCATGGGAAGAAAATCAAAATAAAGAGTTCTGTCTCCTTCTGTGTCAGCAGAGACCATATCGCCTGTTACCTGTTTTTGGAACATCTTGAATATATACTCAAGATTGGTTGTTTTTCCGCCTCTGCCTGTTCCGTAATAGACTATTTTACACTCTACCTCTCGGTTTTTTAAATTAATATTAGCCATATCTCAGTTTACTTATTACGAAATACCAATTAGGAATCGGGAATTAGAAATTGAGAATTAGGAATTAACAGTGCTGTTTTATAAATCTGCTCAAATATTGAGCCGAATGATAAAACATCCTCACTTCCTTAATTCCCAATTCTCCATTCCCAATTCCTGACTCACCTTACGCAGAAAATTCGTAACCCTTTTTTTAAAGGGGGCATAGGGGATTTCTCCCGTGAAAATCCTCCTTTACAAAAGGGGGAGATAAAAGAGTGCATAAGGTGAATTCCTAATTCCCAATTCCTAATTGATTATAGTTATCTCTATATCCAGACTGTAATCCCCCTGCTTGGGACCTGTTTCGATCTGTGTTTTTGAAGTAATCTTTCCCTGACCGCTGAACATCGCCATCGGAGAATAAAATCGGACATTACTTAATAACATACCCTCATCCAGACTTTCCAGCAGTTCTTTGTCGTTATTTGAAATTAACAGGTTGATGGTATTTCCTGACTGGAAACTCACATCAAATTCAATAATATCTCCTTTTTTAGCCCCTTTATACAGGGCAATCTCAACGGAACTGATATCCGGTATCTCCCCATGAAATTTTTGTTCTGCCATTGCAAGCCCCGCAATCTCAGGTTCTGAAATTTCAGTCTTTGCTTTTTCAAGTTCAGCCAGTTCATTATCTGAAATTCCAAATCCCATAGCTCCTGGTTCAATCACCTGTGTTTCTGCAAATTCAGCTTCTGAAAATCCGGAATCTTTCACTTTTGAAGGTGGAATTGCCGGAAGTATCTGATTAATACCTTTTTTGGTAAGAATATTTTGCAGAAAAGCACGTATCTTATTTAATTCCTCCAAAGAAAAAAGATTACCCATATTCCATTCCTGATATTCAGCAACAGCAATCTCTATTTTATCAATTATCTTATAGCACCTGATAATATTCATAGCAGAATCTGCACAAAGGGCATCATTTTGGATAAGTGCTTTAAATTCCTTTATTGCAGCTTCGTACTGACCGAATTTTGCCAGAGCAATTGCCCCTTCAAGTTCAGGTGAGGTACCTTCTTTTGAAAAGGCAAATTTAGTTTTTATAATTTTCTGTACATTTTCAGGCATTTCTTTAAAAACAGGTTCATTTTCAACTCTATTGATCTCCTTGTTCAGATTGCGAATTTTTTCTGAAAGAGAAGTAAAGATTTTTTTATTCTTTATCTGTTTTTCATTCTTTTTGAGCAGTTCTCCGAGATATAAATAGGTCTCTTTTGCCTCCTGTAACAATCCCTGTGACTGATAAAGGTCTGCCTCCTTCCATAATACCTGAATCTGGTTTTTTATATCCATAAAATTTCCCTCTTTTGTTATAATAAAAAAGATGGGTTAGGGGATTAAAACTGAATTTTTCCGAAAAATAAGACTTACCGCCTCTTTTTTTATAAATACTATAAAAATATCCTGTATGTCAATCAATCTGTATTCTACAGTGTTTACTTGGTTTTAAGTATTATGTCAATATCAGATTCGGATTTAATAAGAGTTTAAATATGACCCGAAAACAGACGGATATAAAAGGATATGAAGAGTATTGATATAAAAAACATATAAATTTAATATTGTTAATAAGTCTTAAAATATTTGCCGTGATTAAAAAAAATCATGCCGATCATAATAATTATACGGAAATCACAGTTCAGAAGGGGTGCAGAAAAACACTCCGACCTCTCAAATTTTTGTCTATTCTGTCAATACTGTTTTTCATTTCATATTAGCCATATATGGCTGAATGTCAATACAATTGTTCCGATTACATTTATTTTTTTTATTTAATATCAAAAAAGAAAAAAATATTTTGTATCATATATTTTTTTCTTGACTTAATAAAAAGAATTTTGTATTTTTATAAAAAATCGAGTGAGTACTCGGTCAGTTTTTATGGATTAAGGATAAAAAATGTCTAAAAGAGAGATAATTCTTGATGTTGCAACAAAACTCTTTGCAGAAAGAGGGTTTAAAGAGACTTCGGTTTCAGAACTTTCCAGAATAACAGGCGCGGCAGAGGGGACAATTTTTCACCATTTTAAAAACAAAGAAGAGATATTTCTTTCCGTTCTCAAGAATGTGAAAGAGGGGATTATCCGGGAATTTGAACGGTATATCAGTGAAAAAACTTCTGAAACCGGGATAGAGATGATGGAAAATGTTATCTTTTTCTATCTTTATCTGGCAGGAAAAATGGAAGCGTGGTTTCTTCTTCTGCACCGTCATTATCCTTATGAGCTTGCAAGAGTAAATCCGGTTTGCAGGGAACATCTTGAAGCGATTTACAACTGTCTGACAGATATTTTTGAAGGCGCTATTCTGCGGGGACAAAAAGACGGAACTATAGGGGATATGTCGAGCCGGAAAACAGCATTGATTATCTTCTCTATGGTCAACAGTCTGGTATGGTTTAAAATCCATGATCTTTACGATGCAGGAGCGTTGTATAATGAGCTTGTCGCTTCATGTAGAAGGATATTGCAGAACCGGGAATAAACCTAACCCCCGACCCCTTCCCAAAGGGAAGGGGAGATGCATTCCGATCTGCTTCCCCCTTCTCTTCAGGGAAGGGGGGCAGGCAATGCCGTTAAGTTAAGACCTGACCTGACCCCCTACCCCTTCCCAAAGGGAAGGGGAGACCTCATTCCGCTTTATTCCCCCCTTCCCTTTGGGAAGGGGGCAGGGGGTTAGGTTTGGAGCGTGGGAAAAAGTAAATAATTTTAATAAAAAAACAGGAGATACTAATGTTAAAGAAAATTTTTCCGTTTCTTGGCTGGTTTAAAAACTACAGCCTTGACAGCCTGAAAATTGATGCAATTTCAGGCTTGACCGTAGCATTGGTGCTGATTCCCCAGTCTATGGCTTATGCTCAACTGGCAGGATTGCCCCCGTATTACGGACTTTACGCATCATTTTTGCCGCCGATGATGGCGGCGCTCTTCGGATCAAGCAGACAACTGGCAACAGGACCCGTTGCTGTGGTCTCGCTTATGACCTCTGCATCGCTTGAGCCTTTGGCGACTGCGGGAAGTCAGGAATATATTGCTTATGCAATTCTTCTGGCGCTGATGGTCGGCATATTCCAGCTTTCACTTGGGATTCTCAGACTTGGGATTGTGGTCAATTTTCTTTCACATCCCGTGGTGAACGGCTTTACCAATGCTGCGGCTATCATCATCGCATCATCCCAGTTGTCAAAACTCTTCGGAGTCAATGTTGATCAGGCAGAACATCATTACGAAACAATTATCCGGGTATGTCAGGCAGCGATCCATTATACCCATTTTCCGACCCTCTTTATGGGGATACTTGCTTTTATCATTATGTACGGACTCAGGAGAATATCTCCTAAAATTCCGAATGTGCTTGTAGCGGTTACAGTAACAGTACTGATTTCATGGCTGACAGGATTTGAACATAATGAGACAGCAAATATTTCAGCAGTTGAATCCGCTGAAGTCCGGGAATGGATAACAGAATTTAACAAGGCTGTTAATGCGATTCCTCCTTTGGCTGAAGAGAGAACCGAAGCAGGCAAAGGATGGGATATGGCAAAAAATGCGGATGATCGTATTGCGGTTCTTGATGCTGAACATAATATCAATATAATTAACATTAAAATAGAGATGTTAAAACATGAGGCACACGTAAATCGTGAGCATATACGAAAAATACTCTTTGAACGTCTGAAAGAGACTGACGGTACAATTAAATTTTATCCCAAAGAAAAATCAGAAGGCGAGCGTACTTGGCGGATCCGGGTGGGTGAAAACCCTCTGGATACGGAAAAACTGCTTATGAAAGGAGGTGGCTCGGTAGTAGGGAATATTCCAAAGGGACTTCCCGCGTTAGGTGTTCCTCATATAGATTTTAAAGTGGCTATGCACATACTCCCCTTTGCCGCAATTATCTCTCTGCTCGGATTTATGGAGGCTATTTCAATTGCCAAAGCTATGGCTGCCAAATCAGGACAGAGGCTTGATCCGAATCAGGAGCTTATAGGTCAGGGATTGGCAAATATCTGCGGCTCAATTGGCAGGAGTTATCCCACATCCGGCTCTTTTTCAAGATCCGCCGTCAATTTCCAGTCAGGGGCTGTATCAGGACTCTCCAGTGTCTTTACCAGTCTGGCTGTGCTGACTGCGCTTCTCTTTTTTACCCCTCTGCTGTACCATCTGCCCCAGTCAGTTCTTGCCACGGTGATTATGATAGCTGTCATCGGACTGATAAATGTTTCAGGATTTATTCACGCATGGAGAGCGCAATGGTATGACGGTGCTATCTCTGTTATCTCTTTTATCTGTACACTTGCTTTTGCTCCGCATCTGGACAAAGGGATTATGGTCGGAGTCTTTCTTTCTCTGTGTGTATTCCTCTATAAGAGTATGAGACCGAAAGTATCCCTGCTTTCAAAACATGACGATGAGGCATTCAGCGATGTTATGGAGCATAATCTTATGGAATGTAAATATATTGATCTTATACGGTTTGAGGGGAGTCTTTTTTTTGCCAATGCCAGTTATCTGGAAGATACCATAAATAACCGGATGATGAATAAAAAAGGTCTCAGACATATTATTATTGCATCCAACTGTATTAATGATATAGATGCATCAGGTGAAGAGTCGCTCTCTCTGATTATTGATAATGTAGAAGCGCAGGCGTTGATATTTCCTTAAGCGGTGTGAATGAATCTGTCATGGCAGTTCTTAAACGGACACATCTGCTTGAAGAGATCGGAACAGACCATATTTATCCGACTATGGAGAGAGCTATATGTGAAGTTCATGAATATGCTCATCAGGATCTGAAGGAGGAGGATAAATGCCCTCTGACAACTGTTTGCCGTATTGTGAATGTTATGGAAAAAGGAGAATAAAAAATGTCTGTTATAACCATATTCAGCGGTGCCTTCTGCAAAGAAGAGAGCATCATCAGAGAGATTATCAAAACAACAGGTTATGCATCCGTTACAGATAATGATGTGGTTTCCCGGGCGGGTAAAATTTCCGGTATGGCTGAAAGTAAAATCAGGAATGCGTTTTCAGCAAAAACATCTGTATTTAACAAATTTACTCATGAAAAAGAGAGAGCCGTTGCATGGCTCAGGCTTGCGGCTGCTGAAATTCTTTCCGAAGACAGGCTCCTGATTAGCGGATTCACAGGTCTGCTTATTCCGAAGGAGATCAGCCATGTACTCAGAATATGTCTGATTGCAGATATGAAATTCAGAATATCTGTAGCCGAGTCTGTTCAGAAACTCTCTGAAAAAGAGGCGGTCAATCTTATTCATACTCAGGATGAAGACAGGGCAGTATGGGTTCATACGCTTTTCAAATTAAAAGATCCCTGGGATACTTCACTTTATGATATTATGATTCCTGTAGATAAAATGAATACAGAAGATATTGTAAATCTTGTTAATGAAAATCTCAGAAGTGAAGTGATAAAAGCAACAGACGCATCCAAAAAAGCCGCACAGGATTTTGTTCTTTCAGCCAACGTAGAAGTAGAGCTTGCAAAAGAAGGTCATTCAGTCGGGGTAAGCAGCCGGGACGGTTCAGTTACTCTGACTATCAGCAAGCATGTTCTGATGTTAAGCCGTCTGGAAGAAGAATTAAAGTCAATTGCCGTAAAAGTTCCCGGAGTCAAATCAGTGGAAACCCGTGTTGGTAAAGGATATCATCAGACCGATATTTACCGGAAACATGATTTTGAACTCCCCAAGCTGCTTCTGGTTGATGATGAAAGGGAATTTGTCCAGACCCTTTCCGAACGTCTGCTGATGCGGGATATGGGTTCTGCTGTGGCGTATGACGGTGAATCCGCTATAAAGCTGATTAATGAGGATGAGCCTGATGTCATGATTCTTGATCTTAAAATGCCCGGAATTGACGGTATTGAAGTTCTGCGCAGGGTAAAAGAGAGCCGTCCTGAGATTGAGGTGATTATTCTGACAGGTCACGGTTCAGAGTCAGACAGAGAAATCTGTATGAATCTCGGCAGCGTTTGCATATCTTCACAAGCCGGTTAATATTGATGTGCTGAGTGAAACTCTTAAAAAAGCAAAAGAAAAGATGCAGAAAAACAGGATGAAATAATAACCTAACCGGGCTTCGACAGGCTCAGCCAGCGCTGTCTGAGGGAAGCCCGCTGTCTGAGGGAAGCCCGCTGTCTGAGGGAAGCCCGCTGTCTGAGGGAAGCCCGCTGTCTGAGGGAAGCCCGCTGTCTGAGGGAAGCCCGCTGTCTGAGGGAAGCCCGCTGTCTGAGCGTAGTCGAAGACAGCGGGCTTCGGCTACGCTCAGCCCGCAAGCTCAGTCGAACAGGGGTTAGGTTTGAACTCGGAGGCTGATATGTCTGTGTTTGAAAAACTGAAACCGAAATTCTGGGATGAACAGCAGGATGCTGAATCCGGGGTTCATAAACAGATGTTTGACTTTCAATGTCTTTGGGAGCAGGCAGTTATTATCACCGCCAGTGTTGCGATTATACCCCTGATCTTCCTTGCAATAGTTGACTATAAAGTTACCCGGAGTTCTGTTGAATCTGAAATTCTTATGCGCACATCCAGATTAGTCTCCAATACACGGCGTTCTGTTTCATTTTTTTTTGTTGAAAGACGATCCGCACTTGATTTTATCATTCAGGATAATACATTTGAAGCTCTGAATAATCCTGATCGCCTTTTTGTGATTCTGGAAAATCTTAAAAAAGCAATCGGAGGCTTTGCAGATCTCGGAGTTATTGACGCCAAAGGCTTTCAGCAGGCTTATTCAGGACCTTATGTATTTAAAGGAATTGATTACAGCAGTCAGGAGTGGTTTAAAGAAGTAGCCGATGGGGGAATGTATATCAGCGATGTATTTACAGGAGTACGAAATGCACCGCATCTGGTTATAGCCGTCAAACATGACTTGCCGGATGGATCTTTCTATGTTCTCAGGGCAACTCTTGAGACTGAGCAGTTTAAAGATTTGCTCTCCAAACTGGAGGTGAGCGGAGAGGGAGATGCTTTTATTATCAATAACAAAGGGATACTCCAGACTCCTTCCCGCTATCATGGTAAAGTTCTTGAAAAAATTAAGATTCCTGTTCCTGAGTATTCTGAAACAACTCAGGTGCTTGAAACAAATACATCTGATGGAAAACCGATTCTGATGGGGTATGCTTATATCAGAGAAACTCCGTATATCCTGATGGTTGTCAAACAGAAGGATGAACTGATGCACCCCTGGTACAGTTCCCAGAAAAAAATTATTGCTTTTCTTATTGCCAGTATAACAGCGATTCTGATCGTGATTCTCTGCGTGGCAACCTATCTGGTCGGAAATATTTATATGGCGGATCAGAAGCGTGTAATGGCGTTGTATCATGCAGAGCATTTTGACAGAATGGCGTCTATAGGTCGTCTTGCAGCAGGTGTGGCGCATGAGATAAATAATCCGCTGGCGATTATCAATGAAAAAGCAGGACTTATCAAAGATATTTTTACCTTTAAGCCTGAATATTCAAAAGATCAGAAACTGAAAGGACTTGTTGATTCTATTATCTCTTCGGTGGAACGGTGCGGAGCAATTACCAAAAGGCTACTGAATTTTGCCAGGCAGGCGGATATGAGCATCCAAAAGATTGATCTGAAGGCGATTATCGGTGATGTCCTCGGTTTTTTAAACAAAGAGGCGGAGTACCGGAGTATCAGTGTTATTGTCAATATAGATGATATTCCCCAGTTTGAAAGCGACAGGGGTAAGTTGCAGCAGATTTTTCTCAATCTTGTTACAAATGCCTTTGCCGCAATGAATGACGGGGGTAAACTTGAGATAACAGTGAATCGCCGGAATCAGGATTCTGTTGCAGTTGCTTTTACAGATAACGGATGCGGTATTCCTGAGTCGGACCTCAAACGTATATTTGAGCCTTTTTTCACCACCAAAGCAAAAACAGGGGGAACAGGTCTTGGATTATCTATTATTTACGGTCTTATCCGGGAGCTTGGAGGAAAGATTTTTGTCAAAAGCGAAGTGGGAAAAGGAACGACTTTTACCGTCATTTTACCGCTTAAATCAGAAAAAAAGGAAGGTTGAAGAGATGCGGATACTTTTAGTTGACGATGAAAAAGAACTGGTCTCCACTCTGGCTGAACGGCTTGATCTCCGGGGCATTGTTGCGGACTGGGCAACCAGCGGTGAAGAGGCTCTTCAAAAAGCAGAAGCCGCAAGATATGATCTTGCTGTGCTGGATGTCAAGATGCCGAGACTCGGAGGGCTGAAGCTCAAGAAAAAATTGGAGGAGAAATATCCTGATATGAAATTTATTTTTATGACAGGTCATGGATCGGAAGAGGATTTCAGGGCAGGATCTGTTGAACCCGGTGTGGCATATTATCTTGTAAAGCCGGTAAATATTGAAGCGCTTATTGAAAAAATAAATGCAGCTTTAGGGAATTAGGAATGGAGAATTGGGAATGGAGAATTGGGAATAAATTGATAAATTAAAATTTCTCAATTCTTCATTCCTAATTCTCAATTCCTAATTCAAAGGAGGTGTTTATGTCATGCGGAGAAGAAACAATCAGCAAAATAGGTATTCAGTTTTTCGGGAAAATTTCTGCTTCTATTTCCCATGAAATCAAGAATTGCCTTGCAATTATCAATGAAAACGCCGGTCTGATGGATGATTACACAGTAATGGCGGAAAAAGGAATGCCGATTGATCCTGAGAAGATCAAAAATCTTGCCGGAAAGATTACAACCCAGATTCAGCGGGCAAATGAGATCATCAAAAATATGAACAAGTTTGGTCACAGCGCTGATGAATTTGTTAAAAAAACAGATATAGGAGAGATAACAGAACTTGTAACAGCAATCTCAAGAAGATTTGCCGCTATGAGAAACATCACGCTGGAATTCAGAAATCCTGAAAAAACGATACAAATCAATACCAATCCTTTTTTTCTTGAATCTCTTATCTTTTTATGCTTAAATGTTGCTATGGATGCGGTTGGAGATACAAAAAAAATATCTCTTATTGCTGAACAGAATGAAAACGGAGCCGCCATCAGATTTACAAGGCTTGCACAACTTGGCGAGTCTCTGAAAAAGAGATTTTCGGGAGAAGATGAAAATACTCTGATTTCATTACTTAAAGCAGAGATAGCAACAAATAAAGCCGGGGATGAGATAATTCTTAACCTGCCTAAAAATATTAATAATACGGTAAACTGAATTTTCTGAAAAAATTGGTAGTGGGGCAAATCCGTTGAAAAAAATTGTAGGGGCAAATAATTATTTGCCCCTACGAAAGATTGTCAACGGATTTGACCCACCACCAAAAAATTTAGTTTACTGTCATAAAATTTCAGTAGGGGCAAATAATTGTAGGGGCAAATAATTATTTGCCCCTACGAAAGATTGTCAACTTCGGAAGTCTGAGGAGGTAAATATGGCTGAAAAAGTTTTATTGATTGATGACGAAAAAGAGTTTGTGGAGACCCTGGCAGAGCGCATGAAAGCAAGGGGAATGGATGTTTCAACATCCACATCCCCGGTAGATGCGCTTAAAAAAGCAGAAAATGAATCTTATGATGCTATTATTCTTGACCTGATGATGCCGGAGATGGACGGACTGGAAACATTAGCGGCTTTAAAGGATAAAAATCCTGATTTGCAGATTATCCTGCTGACAGGTCATGCGACTGTGGAAAAAGGGATTGAAGCAATGAAGATGGGAGCAATGGATTTTCTTGAAAAACCGATTGACTTAAAAGTGCTGAGTGAAAAGATAAAGAAAGCTCAGGCAAAAAAGATGATCCTTGTTGAGAAAAAGACTGAAGAAAAGATCAGACAAATTATTCTGGGTAAAAGCTGGTAATGAACTTATTATCTATATAAACCCTAATGGTTTTTAAAACCCTTAGGGTTTTTTTCAATTTTCTATGAAACAGACAGAAAGCTGTAAAAAATCACAACTCCCCCTTTCACAGCCCTGGGATCGCTTATTTCCTCTGGTAACACGGCTGATGGTATGGGGATTATTATTCGGGGTTATTTATATTCTCAGATCATTTTTTCTGCTGGTCTTTCTTACATTTGTATTTGCTTACATCCAATCCAGCGGAATGCAGTATCTTAAACCGCGTATAAATAACCGTATAATCCGTGTCATCATAGTCGGCGTTATCTTTTTAAGCATTCTGATCGCTGTCGGAATCTTTCTGGTTCCCAGAGTAAAGCGGCAGGCTGAAGTTTTTGTGAATCAGTTTGCCACATATATCAACCGGGCGGATATGGAACTGATTAAATTAAGTCATAAATATCCGATACTTATTGAAATCATACCGGAATTGAAGGAATTAAAAGCAGATACTTCTGATGAAGCACAGAAAAAAATTCTGAAGCCTTCTCCGACAGCCTCTCTTATTCAGCAATTTATAGGACTTGGAGAAGAAACCACAGGGCTTAAAAATGTCAATCAGATACTTGATACTCTGGGGAGTATCGGAGGAAAGCTCGCATCTATTGTCTCTGCCTTTCTTTTATCGCTTTTGTTCTCTTTTCTTATTGTGCTTGATTTGCCAAAGTTAAGTGCAAGCGTGGCGAAGCTTGAACATACCAGGCTCAGGTTTATTTATATTGAAGTTGCCGGAAACATAAGAGATTTTTCTCATGTTCTTGGCAAGGCGCTGGAGGCTCAGTTTATCATAGCGATTGCAAACAGTATATTGACCGCTATAGGAATTTACGCACTGGGTATGGGAAAGAGCGTGGCATTTCTGTCAGTGATTGTATTTTTCTGCAGCTTTATTCCGGTGGTCGGCGTCTTTATAAGCTCTCTCCCTATATGCCTGATAGCGCTTCAGACATCGGGGCTTCAGACTATGATTCTGTCAATTTTACTGATTGTTATGATTCACATAATTGAAGGATATATTTTAAATCCGAGGATATACGGCTCTTATATGCGTATTAACCCGGTTATTGTGCTGATTATTCTTACAATCGGAGGAAAGCTCTTTCATGTATGGGGGCTGATTTTAGGAGTTCCTATCTGTACATATATTTTCGGACATGCTATCAGATATTCAGGATGGAACAACAAATAGTCAATCAGAAGAATAATGAAAAAGACTCAGGAAATACTTAAAAAATGGCTTATATCTTTAGATAAAGATATGCCGCCGCTCTATCTTGTAGGCGGAATTGTGCGGGATTATCTTCTGTCAAGACCCGGCAAAGATATTGATCTGATGTGTCAGAATGCAGAGAGATTTGCCCGAAAACTGGCAAAAACAAGAGATGCCGCGGTTGTCCCTTTTGAGAAAAAAGCAGATGAACCATGCTACCGGGTGGTAGATCGTCAGGATCAGGATATATTCCTTGATATTGCCGAGATGCGCGGAGAAACTGTATTTGCCGATATGGAGCGCAGAGATTTTACCATCAATGCAATGGCAATTCAGATTGAACCGGGCGGAGAATTAAGAAATGTTATTGATCCTCTGAACGGGCGAGGTGATTTGGCAGATAAGATTATCCGGGTTGCGGGTCAAAGCTCGATTATCTCTGATCCTTTACGGATATTAAGAGGATTCAGATTTGCCGCAGAACTCGGATTTGCCATTGAAAATAAGACTTTGAACATCATGCGGGATAATGCTCAAGCCCTTGCAAACGTGGCATTTGAACGAATTACAGTTGAACTGCTCAAAATATTCAATACAGATAATCCATCTGTTTTTGTCAGACAGATGGATAATATGGGAATTCTTAGCATTATTTTTCCTGAAATTTTGCCTATGAAAACCTGTACCCAGAATTCATTTCATCATCTTGATGTCTGGAATCATTCTTTGGCAGTCTTGGAGAACTGCGAATATATTCTGAATCATCCTGAAGAGTTCTTTGGAATACACAGCCGGAAGATCAGAGAAAATCTGATTATTAATCAGCGGTCTGCTCTGTTAAAACTGACTGCAATGCTTCATGATGTTGGAAAACCCGCCACAAGGGGCGTCAATGAAGAGACCGGCAGGATTACTTTTTACGGTCATGATAAAGAAGGGAAAGAAATTATTGCTGATATTGCGTGCGGTTTAAGAATCTCTGTGCAGGCGCAGAAATTTATTCAGACCCTGATTGAAGAGCATCTGCATATCCTGAATCTCTCCGGCTGGGAATAAAGTCAGTGACAAAGATGAAGCTGTTCCGTAAATTAAAAGATGATATGATTCCGCTGCTTATATTGGGGATGTCTGATATAAAAGGAACGCTGGGACCCGATTCTTCTGAAGCGGGTAGAACAAGGCATATTGAATGGTCTGAAAAGATGGTTTCCAAATATTATGAAGAGATAAAAAAACAGATTGAAAGACCGAATCTTATCACCGGCAAGGATCTGATTGATATGGGAATAAAACCGGGTCCTGAAATGGGGCAGATTCTCAGAAAAATCAGAGAGGCTCAGGATAACGGAGAGATAAAAGATCGGGATGAGGCGATTGGCTTACTAAAAAAGGAATGCAGAGTTTCTTTGTAAAGTAAGAAACTATATCTGTTTTGTGTTTTTAAACGCAAAGGGCGCAAAGAGAAAACAGACTTATATCTTTGCGACCTTTGCGTATTCTCTGCGTTCTTTGCGGTTAAAGGCTGCACATCACGTAAACTAAGTTTTTTCAAAAAATTTGGTTTCTTTTTTTATCTGCTCCTGAATATATTCAGTCAGTTCAATAACTTTATCTGTTGTGACCGCGGAAATCCCGACAGAGAGGTTTTCTATATCTTCTTCTGCTATATCAGTTATTTTATTTACTAAAAAAGAATCAACAGCCCCGTCATCAAGCAGCAGCCCGCAGGCACCGAATGCTCCGAGAAATTCATCCTTGACAAATATCGGCACAACAAATTTAAGCAATCCCGCATCACATTCTTCAATAACAGGCTTTCCGGTTTTCATTGACTGTACTGAAAGATTCATGTGAGCTACAGCGCAGATAAAGCTCTGTCCTTTATCTGTTGCTTTTATAGCGGGACACAGTTTGTTTACCCATACTTTATAATCAGTTATCCTGATACCCTTCTCATTGAAAACATTGACATCAAGCCCGGATTTTTTATGAATCTCTTTTTCAAATTCAACCCATTTTTCCGGCGGTAAAATATCGGTCAGTTCCATTTTTCTATCTCCTTGTAAAATTCTGTTATAAATCCATCCTGTCATGAATCTGAAACCCCGCCCAGAGGAGTGATTCCCTGCTGATCATTCCTTTGAATTTTCCTTCGGCGTCGAGTACCGGCAGACGCTTAATCGTCTTTTCTGTCATAATTCTTATACCTTCGTCAATAGTTGCTGTTTCCGGGATAGTTATCGGATTTGTTTTCATCACTTCAGCCGCAGTTTTCAGCTTCATATCAAGACTTTCTTTGTTACCTCTCTCGCCAAATGGGAGTTTACCGGCAATATAATTCCATATTCCTTCTCTCCTGTCGGAAAATGCCGTCAGCAGGTTCCGGTCTGAAATCATGCCAAGAAAAACGCCCTCTTTATTCACCACAGCCACCCTTTGAATATCATTGGAACTGATGATACTCAAAACTTCTTCAACCGGAGTATCAGGCAAAACAGTATGAATATCCCGGCGCATAATATCTGAAACATACTTCAGATTCCCGACCAGAATGTTCTGCTGCCGGATATTATTCCAGTCAGGCGACTGATCTGTGATAGTGCGGAAAATATCCATCCGGGACAAAATGCCTGTCAGTTTTCCCTTTTCATTTGTAACCGGCAGGCGTTTTAAGCCTCTTTTCAGCATGATATTGACAGCCTCTGTCACTGATTCGTCTTCTCTGATACAAACCGCAGGACTCATAATTTCTTCGGCTTTTTTGAAAGAGAGCGTTTTCAGAACAGCATTCAGATTGTCATTGCCCGATTCAGCCAGCAGTCCGATTCTTACAGGCATTCCGCTTCTGTAAATCAGATCGCCCTGAGAAATAACACCAACGGGCTGATAACGATCTGCAACCACGGGAACGCCTGTAAAATTTGATGACAGGAGAAGCCGCACCACATCGCTGACCGATGTTGACAGCGTCACGCTTTTGGGATTCGGCGTCATAATATCTTCTGACTTTGAGATGTCTCGGAATCAGTCTTTTTTCTGTTTTATGGCATTGAATATCCATTTCCCGGACTGCTATAATTCCCTCATTCACCATTTCTTCAAGTTTCGGCAATATAAGATCAGTCTGAGCATAAGGCAAGATGATTTTTATCAGAACCGGCATATTAAAGGAGATATCCATAATACTTTGCGTTGCAATTTCACCGTTTTCATAGCATCCTTCTATACCGCGTATAACCATGCACCTTGCTGCGATTTTCAATCCTCTGATATACTGCACAACCTCCTCATACAAAGGTTTGCCGTGATAACGGGCTTCTTCACCTGTAAATATTTCAATTATGCTGTATTTTAATGACATAGCTTATCACCTTCCTTTGAAAAAATATTGAACCAGCCACATTCCTGTCAATACCATTCCCATACCGGCAACGTTGTTTACAAAAAAATTTATCAGAGCCACCGGATCTGTGCCTCTCCGTTCGGAAACAACTGTTTCCAAAGCAAATGTGGAAAACGTGGTCAGCCCGCCTAAAAATCCGGTCATAAAGAATAATCTTGCTGATGTTCCGAACCATGCAGTACGCTCCGCCAATTCAAAACAGATGCCGATCAGAAAGCAGCCTGTCAGATTAACGATCATGGTACCGTAAGGAAAACGGTTCCGAAAAACTTGACAGCCAGTAATGAAACGCCGTATCTGCATGTTGAACCAAGCCCTCCTCCGGTCAGAACCAGCAGAAATTTCAGCATTGAATCGGAAAGTATTAAATTCATATTAATTTATCAATCACTTTTCAGTATAAAAATCTCCGAAGTTTTGAAAAGTTTGTAGTTCCGCCTTCAGGCGGTCCGGCGTGCTACGATAAATATCTGATTTCACAGTAACCGCCTAAAGGCGGAACTACAAACTTTTTCGATCTGCTTAAAGTTGAAAATCTGAATTATTTTCCTGCAAAATACAGGAAGATAATCGAAATTATCTGAACGGCTACGGAAAAAATAATAACATAGATAACTGATATATCATATAATATTCCCATAATAGCGCTTCCGGCAAACCAGAAAAGTCCGTATCCCATGTTAAAAATTCCGTATGCAGAACCCCTTTTTTCAGAGGGAATTATATTTGCAATTGCCGCCCTTAACACAGATTCCTGCATTCCCATTCCTATTCCCCATAATATCATGCCTGAAAAGGCAAACTTCCAGTTGCCTGAAAAAACCATGGGAGCAAAGAGCAGAGAAAAAAATACCCCGATTATAATTGTAAAAAGACCTATCCGATCAAAAAGTTTTCCGAAAATCAGAGCCGCTGCCGCATCCGCTATCATGGCAACTGCATAAAACAACGGTATCAGATTTTCATCAACAACTGCGGTTTTTTTGAAATGAAAAGCAATCAGGGGGAAATCCGCATATCCTGCCGCAATCAGGGCAACCGCCGCCATGTAAAGCCAAAAATTACGCTTCATTCCTTCCGGCTGAACTTTGCGGAAAGCCCCTTCAAGTTGAGCAGGCTGAGGATATGAAAAACGTGCAATTAAAAGGCTTATCATTGCAAGGACTGCCGGAATCGCCAAAACCGTATATGCTATATTATATCCCCCTTTGTAATAAAAAACAAGAGCAACAATAAGAGGACCCGATGCAGCTCCGATCTGATCCATTGCCTCATGCAGTCCGAATGCCCATCCTGTACCGATCTGACTCCCTGCATGGGAAAGCATCACATCACGGGCAGGAGTGCGGATTGCCTTGCCTAATCTTTCCATGATCATGAGAGACGCTGCAATTTCCCAATGCCCCGCCAAAGCCATGAGCGGAACAGCCAGAAGATTGATTGCATACCCGAAAATCGTAATCAGCCAGTATTTTCCTGTTTTATCGCTGATATATCCTGAAATCAGCCTCAGCCCGTAGCCGATCAGTTCTCCAAGACCGGCAATAAATCCCACAGCAGTTGCACTTGCACCGAGGATTGCAAGATATGGTCCGTTTATACTACGGGCAGCCTCATAAGTCATATCTCCGAACAGACTGACAATTCCGAGCAGAATGGTAAATTGCAGCGCACCTTTGACTTTCATAAATATTCCTCCTTAGAGTGTCAATAATACGGACTCCATCTTTCAGATAATCAGAAGGATAAAAAACCTCCACTTCTCTGATCTGAAGTTTATTTTCAGGATTTTTTTTCTCAGTAACAAAATCCGGTATTTCCGATAAAGGAATCTCCTCAATCCTGTCATCCAGATAACGTACAATTGCTTTCGGCTGCTCGCTGAACCGCAGAACAGTAATAATGGAAGTCAGCGGCACAATGGCTGTGGGAACAACCTCCGCTCCCAGCAGGGCATTAATCAGTGTTGATTTTCCGCGATTAAACTGTCCCATGATCACAAGATTGAATTCTCCCTGTTTCAACGTTTCAGAGAGTTCATCAAGCCTTTTTCTGCTGACATCATTGCCGGTTTGTGAAATCATGGAGATTATCTCTTTAAGAGCATCGCGTATCAAAGAATATTAAGCCATATATTTTCTTACCTCCAAAAATAAAAAAACTTCTATTCAGGGATTTCTCCCCAAATAGAAGTCATCATTCTGAGTTCTTTTCTCAGACAATTTAAGGCTGACCTCATAGCCGACAATTTTAAAATACCCGGACAACATTTTACCTTCATTGTAGTCCGAGCAGTTAATTGATTAGCTGTTCCTTTCTGCAACTTCCCAGTTTGTCTCAAATGTGGTGTCATGAAGAGTATAGGCATACGCCCGTATCTTTCCGGTTGCAGGGGATTTTCCTTTTTCAACTTTTCTGTAAGTAAGATAAATAGCCGGAACCAGATGGAGAAAGTCAGATGTATTTTCCCATACTTCTTTTTTTTCTATGACACGCCACAAAGTTCCGTATTTTTTGCTTTTTACTACATCTCCGACTCTGGGCAGTTTTTTCTCTTTTATAACGTCATTGTGGTTTTCCTGCATAGCAACTCCTCCTTATGTAAAGGTTATTGTTGAAAATCATATATGTCTATAAAATAAAAAAACTTCTATTCAGGCTTATCCCAAATAGAAGTCATCATTCTGATATAATATTTTCAGACAGTTCCGGCTGACTTCATAGCCTTTATTTTTATAGATAACCTTACACGATATTAACAGTTTTGTCAAGTCAGATTTTAAATAACGTGAGTTTGATAAGCGATGTGATTCCTCATTTTGTAAAGGATTATTAAACATAATTTTCAGTATATTATATAAAAATATTTCCTGCCGCCGTTAAAAAAAGGAGATGATAAATATATTGATTTTAGGAGTATTTGATCATGAAGTCAGAGCAATTTTATTCACTGGTCTTTTGTCAAAATTAAAATGATTTATAAAATCCTAACGGGTTCTGAAACTCTTAGGGGTTTTAACATGCCTCTGATTTGCAGCAGCTTACCGATTTTTCAATCCTCATTGACAAAACAGAAAATCAAACCTGCATCAGTTTAGATTGACACCTGCTGAATCAGATGTTATATTCAATCTGTTTTTTTGCTGATTTATCAGATTTTTTTATGTTCAATCATGAACAATCAGTAGATCGAAAAAGTTCGTAGTACCGCCTTCAGGCGGTTCGGCGTGCTGCGATAACCGTCTGATTTAACACGGACAGCCTAAAGGCGGTACTACAAACTTTTACAAATTTCCGATCTGCTGACAATATAAGGATTGTGATCCCAATGGCAGATATAATATCACTTGATAAAAAACATCAGCTTACGGAAAAGAAAAAAGCTGAATTAATAAGAAAACGGAAAATATTGGCTGTACAAAAAATATTTCAGTGTACCCAATGCCCTTTTAAATGTAAAAAATGCGGTACCAATGTGGGAGAGCGTCATCATAATGATGAAGAGAATAAAGAAGAGAAAATACCGTATATTTTATGTGAAAGCTGCTATGAAGAATATATGGATTATATGGAGCGTCTGAATGGCGAAGGCGATCCGGAGTGTTACTGGCATAACAAAGAATGGAGCGAACTCTGGAAAAAATGGATGGATTATCAGGATACCATTGACCGTTATATGAAATCAGAAGCATTTATGAAACTGCTACAGGAACTTAGAGAACCTGTAAATGAGAATTAGGAATCAGGAATTATTAAGAAACCATGTTTTTTTAAAAAACTTAGTTTCTATAAGGAGGATTTATGTTTGGAATTGGAATGCCGGAGCTTATTGTAATACTTATTATTATCCTGATTATCTTCGGAGCAGGAAAGCTCCCGGAAATCGGAGCTGGCATGGGAAAAGCGATCAGAAATTTTAAGAGTGCTACTTCTGAATCTGAGAAAAAAGAAGATGATAGCAAAAAGATTGAAGAGAATAATAAAAACCAATAAATAAAATTGGAAAAATTCCTCGTTCCCACGCTTTACATGGTAACAGGAGAACAAATTTCCGTTAGGGACGCTATATTTGCAGCATGTTTATGAAATATGGCATCCCTACGGGATTCATAAATATTGGGGGAAATATTTTCATGCTACTACAAATATATCGTCCCTTTCTTCAAAAAACTTAGTTTTTTCTCGTTCCCATGCTTCAAGTGAGAACGGAATACATTCCGCCGCCCGTCTGAACCGTTGATAATCCTGATAAAACTGATGCTGCTGATGATATTATCATAGTCATCAGGTATATCATGATTATCAGCGGTTCAAAACCGCCTCAAGCTCCTGAATAGAAATCTCCTTAATAACAGCATGTCCGATAGTATCTGTCAGCACAAAATTTATTTTATCTCTTTCACGCTTCTTATCTCTCTTCAAAGCATCCAGAATCTTCTCTTTATCAACCCGAATCTGAACAGGAAGTTTCAGTCTCTTCAGCAAAGCCTTGATTCTCTCAGCATCTTGATGTTTTAAAAGCCCCCGTTTTACTGAGAGATCGGAAGCTATTGCCATTCCTACGCTGATTGCCTCGCCGTGAGGAATCTGTGCTGTTTTTTCAATGGCATGTCCGAATGTATGACCGAAATTCAGCTTTCTACGCTCCCCTTTCTCTTTTTCATCTTTGTTGACAATATCAGATTTAATCACCACAGAATCATACACCAGCCGCTCAATGATCTCATTTTCAAGAGCAAGGGCATTGTCAACATGCGACTCAAGAAATACAAACATCTCCGCATCTCTGATAACCGCATGTTTGACAATTTCAGCGAATCCGCACAGCACTTCTCTTTCCGGCAGGGTATTCAGGAGATTCATATCACAGATAACAAATTCAGGCTGATTAAAAACCCCTATCATATTTTTGTATCCGCCGAAATTCACGCCGTTTTTTCCGCCTACGCTGGCATCCACCTGAGAAAGAAGCGTGGTTGAGACAAATCCGAATTTCACACCGCGCAGATATGTTGAGGCAATAAATCCGGCAATATCGCAGACAATCCCCCCGCCGATTCCGACAATCCTACAGGAACGATCTGCTTCAATCTCTACTAATCTCGAATAGATATATTCAAGGGTATTAAGAGTTTTGATCCCCTCACCTGTTCCGATTTCAATCACTTCACATGCCGGGAATTCCTTGCCATAATATCGCCATACATTACTGTCTGTTATAATAACCGAATTTTTCGGATCAATATATCGTGGCAGATTTTCAAGCCTTTCATTGATCAGAATGATTGAATCCCCTGTGCTGCCATGAATTTCAAGGGTTTTCATGCAGCTTTCTCCTTATACAGATCATCTTCACTCCCCTTGAACATATCAAAAATCGCATTAACCTGACGGCACAGACTTGCAAACTGTTCAGGATAAAGGGACTGCGATCCATCGCTTAACGCTTTTTCCGGCTCATGATGGACTTCCACCATAATTCCATGCGCGCCGACTGCTATGGCGGCGCGACTAAGCGGAATCACCTGATCCCTGCGTCCGGCGGCATGACTCGGATCTGCAATAATCGGGAGATGGCTCTCTTTCCGAACAACCGGCACAGCAGAAATATCCAAAGTGTTCCGGCTGTGATTCACAAATGTGCGGACACCTCTTTCACAAAACATGACATCTGAATTTCCCCCCTCCAGAATATATTCCGCTGCCATAAGCCATTCATCAATAGTGGCAGCCATTCCCCGTTTGAGAAAAATCGGCTTTTTTGCTTTACCCGCCCGGCGGAGCAGACTGAAATTCTGCATGTTCCGGGTTCCGATCTGAATAATGTCTGAATATTCCTCTACCATATCGAATGTTTCATAATCCATGACCTCGGTAATTACCGGCATTCCAATAGTTTCACGGACTTTTGCCAGAATCTTCAATCCTTCCAGCCCTAATCCCTGAAATGAATACGGAGAAGTCCGGGGTTTGAATGCCCCGCCTCTGAAGATTTGTGCTCCGGCTTTTTTCACATGCTCGGCAATGGTCAATGCCTGTTTTTCACTCTCAATCGCACATGGTCCAGCCATAATGGTTATATGTCCGTTGCCGATAGAAACATTCCCGACCTTTATCACGGTATCCCGCGGCTGAATTTCACGGCTTACTAATTTGTAAGGGCGCGTAACCGGAATCACCTCTTTTACTCCGGGTAATCCGAGAAACATGGCGGCATCCATCGCTCCTTTGTTATGTAAAACACCGATAGCAACCCTCTCCCCTCCGGGAATCGGGCGGGCGGTGCATCCTCTGGATTCAATAGCTTTAACAACTGCATCAATCTCTGCGGGTTTTGCTGTTTTACTCATGACAATCAACATGGTTATTTTTTTCTCCTTGTGATCTGAGAAACTTAGTTTCTCAAAGAATGTGCATTAGTTCAGTTAATAAAAAAAGGCTGTAGAAAAAATTTCCACAGCCTTTTTTTAAATATGAAAAAAGACCGTGAGCTTTTAAATCGCGCCCACAATCTTTCTATCTTTTTGATATATTTTGATTTATACTGGTATCATCCTGTTGGCGCACTCCTTTGCTTTATTTTTCCACCACCAGCAAAACCAATAATATTGAATAGTAAAATTTATCATCATCTTTTTATTCGCCTATTATTTTTTAAACTTATATTTATATCAGGCATAAATTATATGTCAAGACTTTTTTACTTTGAGATCGGAACAAACACCATTTAACGGCAAAAGATGAAATAAGCGGTGTGGCTGTGAAAAAACTGTTTGCATTTTACCTTTTTCTATCTTTTTAAATCTTCATGTTTTCATTTAAAGGAAGCGACGGGCAATATGGATCCGCTAATATAACTATTGATTTTTCTGCCAATGCAAAATCTGTGCTTAACGGTGGAGGCACGGCTGATGCAATTTTGACGGCTTCCGAAGATATGTACCGGGTGTTTTGTACCACTTATGGTGAGCCTGCATCATGTCAGAAATCATTTCAAGAAGATGAAAGCATAAGTTTCCAAATGAATCTTAATGTAGGTGAAACTTATCAGGTAGGACTTTCTGTATATTCTCATGCTGATATATGTGGCGGCTCCGTTTATGCTTTTTGTAATGTAACAATTCACAATATAAAAATTGAGTTCTCAGGTGATAAACCGCCTAAAGGCGGTACTACAAACTCTTTTAAACAGGTTTTGAATCAGAACCGGTTGTATTAAATCCAATTGTTATCCCAATTCCATTATGGACCACTAAGCGACCTGCCATAAAAAGTTATAACTTTTTTTCTTAATATTTTTCTGTCAAACACTGACAGAATGTGCAATACAAATCTTATCGGTTGCTTATGAAAGTCGGCGAGAGGTACCGGGAGATGATTTTAATATGCGATCCTTAGTTTACCGCTATTTCAAATACCTTATCTGAAATCTGAACGGAAGAAATATCAGCATCAATAAATTCTTTTATAACTTCAATATTGGTCTCTGTATGCTGAGTGGGAGAAAGGGTTCTGATTTTTCCGCCCCCTGAAATAGCCATAGGAATAAGTATCTGATCTGCAAGATGTTTTCCTACAGGAGCATCTGCATCAATATATTCCTGAGCCTCATGCAAGGTTTTCTTTGCTACATCTTCTGCACGAACTCCCCGTTTGCCAAAGCCGGTAAAGACCTCTGTTATATGCCCGCTTTCAATTTCAATGACAACAGCATTTCCCGGTCCTTTGGAGTTGCTGAGATTTTCAACACGCATATCATTCGGATTCCACTCCGGTTGCTTTTTCTGAATATATTTGATCTCCCGCTCTCCGATCGTCTCTGACAAATTGGCAACCATTGCCCGGACATTATATCGCCTGATCTCTCCCCGTTCTGTCAGTTCAATCTTTGAAAGATTTGCAGAGGGTGTAATCTCTGCTCTGATTTTTCCTCCTCCTGCGGGATAAAATCCGGGAGATTCAAGAGAAATATGAACCGTTGCTCCCATGCGATTGATTATCGGCAAAAATGTTTTTGCAATAAAATCAAATGGCGGAGCAAACGGATTATGAGTTCCACCTTCAAGAATCAGTTCAGATGTATCATCGGCTGTGAGCAGCGCCGGTAATACGGTTTGTAATACCAGCGTACAGCTTCCGGCAGTGCCTATTGAAAAATGATATTTCCCGGCATTCACCTGTTTCGGAGCAAAATAAAGCTCATAAGAACCAATTGCATCTCCCCTGACCTCTGCATTACTGATCTCTACAGCGGCATTCACCGCTGTCAGATGCTGGCGCATAAGCCCCGGTTTTTTTCTGTTTGCCCGGATATTTCTGATGTGAAAGGGCTTTCCCGTAATCATAGATAACGACAGGGATGTTCTGAGAATCTGCCCTCCGCCCTCTCCGAATGAACCGTCAATAAGTATCATAAGATATTCTTTCCTATCTACAAGGATTATGGTTAAGAAAGGGATTTCATTAAAAAATCCTTTTCTTAACCACAATCCCTGTAGATTTAACCACATTCTGTATTTTTCCTTGTTTAAAACCCTAATGGTTTTTTAATCCTCTACCCACTCTTAATAGACCAGCCGAATTATATCAGAATCAGTTATAATACTCAATGGCTTAACGCGAAGCTGATGCGTATCCAGATTATGATGAAAACGCCCAAGTATTGACTGCTCTTTAAGATATTTTTCATGAATCAGCGATAACAGATGACAGCTTTCAGGTTCCTGAACTGCGTCTGTATCTTCAAGAATAAGCCGCTCTCCGTTTGCATCCTCCATAACCAGATGATCAGCGACCTTACCGATTTGTTTATACCGTAAAAGAAGAACCGGAGATTTATCCGCCAGCGGCAATTTAATCTGATTTTTTACCTCTTTTATAACCTGTGCAAAATCGCTTCGGGCAAATGAGTGAATTGCCGAATAATCTTTTGGCTCAGATTCTCTGTTAAGCATACCTTCCCATCTTATTCTTGGATTCATATCTCCGGGATAAATAAAGAGTTCTTTGACCTGCGCCACATTGAAGAGAGCATCCTCTTCTCTGATATGCTTTGCCGCTTTATGCGGACGGAAATTCTGCGTCAGTTGAATATGTCCGCTGCTGAGATTAAGCCATATTCCGGTTTCAATAAACTGCTTACGGGCAAAGTTATTGTAAGCATGAAAAGATAACTGAATCAGTTCAACATTCTCCTGCATAAGCCCAAGCTCGCCCAATTCCCTCAACTGCCACGCATGACCGAGCCATGCAGCAATATCGCTGTCAATATCCGGTTTTAACTCAGGATCATCAAGCCGTTTATTAAGATAGGCTCGCCCGTGGCGGCAAAGCGACTGTAACCGTATCAGGCGATCTGTTGCCTCGCTGTAAATCTTTTCACGCTCTTTATTTTCAAGATCAGATATGTTTTTCCCCTTGTATTCCGTGTAAAACAGATTTGTAAAATCATAAAGGGCATTCTGCGCTCCGGGGAGATACGCATCCCCAAGCTGTTTTGCCTGTGTTTCAATCTCTCTGACAGATTTGGCATTTAAATTGCCAAGCCCCGCCCGTATAAGATCATGTGTCAGGGTTTCAAGCAAATCTAATCCATCTAATTGCGATTTTATTTTTTTCTTTAATGCAGATTTATTAACCTTTGGCGGCGTCTTTACTGCATCTTTTTTTGTTTCAGAACGCTTCGCCGCCTTTGCCCGTTTCTGTGCAATATCCTCCGGGATAGGTTTGATTTTAAATGATTCTCCTTTGGCAAAGGCGTACATCAAGCCGAGGCAATGTTTGCAAGGAAATTGTCGGCTGGGGCAGGTACAGCGGTAAACCGGCTGCTCCGGCGTCATAAAATCAACAGAGGTCTGATAATCTGACGCCTCGCTCCCTTTACACTCTCCGAATAACAGGGTTTCATCTTCGGATTTATATAGACCCGAAAATTTTCTTTTTAATAACAAATCTTTGGCACTTTTTACAGCATTGGCATTTGGCGCAGCAGCATTAACAAAGGCTTCATCAATCTTAATCATGGGAAACCTCCTAATTTTTTCAATATAAAAAGCTATTTGATTAAAGTTTACAGTACCTCCTTTATGCGGTTCTTTTGAAATCATAAGAGACCGCTTAAAGGCGGTACTACAAACTTTTTTGCTCCGTTTCATCTTCTTTACATGATTGATGATTCTATAATTTTAATAAGAGTTACACATTTGAAATACGCTTTTTTATTTAACCGCAGAGAACGCAAAGTAAACCGCAAGGTTACGCAAAAATATATTTTAAAACTTTGTGCTCTTTGCGGGAACTTTGCTCTCTGCGGTTAATTTTTACGATGCAGAAACGCCAACTGCGTAACTCCTAATCTATTAAAACATTACTACCAAGTTAATTTAATTTTGACAATAATGTAGAGGTAAGCCCATGTGATTATCCCTACATCACAGGGCAACCACAGGGGGTTGCCCCTACAATTTTATTATTCAGACGCCATGTGCAACTTTTTACCACAGAGGACACAAAGGCTTCGGCGTTCGACTGAGCTCACGCCGAAGTCTCACGCCGAAGCCTTTGTGTCCTTTGCGGTAAAAAAATTAAAAGTTGCACATTGCGTTATTCAAAATTAAATTAACTGGGTGTCAAGTTTGAAAATATGAGTTCGTAGTACCGCCTTCAGGCGGTTCTTCACACCCGCCTGTCAGTCAGAATTAAATCAATAGTTCCGGAGAACTCCGCTGTTATTCCAATGATTTAAAATCCTCTCTTTTATCCATATAAGAAGTGATTCTGCTGCTTCATGAGAAACGGCTGAGCACAGTATCCGTTTTTCTCCTGAACAGCCTGTTTTATTGATTCATGAGCCGTTGACAAGGTTCCGCAATAAAGAGCGGCGTTGAGCATATCCAAATCATTTATTTCATCTCCTACAGCAATCAGCGGATCAGCTCCCAAAGCCCGAATCCCTGATAATTTGCCCGGAGCAGACGGATAAACAAATATTTTATGGCGTTCCTGATACAAATATCCTGTTTTGTTCTGTTTAATCAAAGCATTTCTGAGAATAGCCTTTGGATTTTCTACATAAGAAGGAAAGATCAGCCCCAGACAATTTTCATAACAGTCCAACCGTTCCCATTCAGGAAGTAAACTTATAACATCCGCCCATTTATCTTCTGCCAATCTATCATGATAAAGAGAAGTTTTTGCTGTAAACCCGTTTTCCATGACAAACCCGTAAAAATTGACATCAGGAAGCTGACATACTAATCTTTCAACGCTCTGAGCATTCCGTCCCGTTGCAATCACAATCGGCAGATAATGACTGATTTCAGATAAAAGATCAGCGGATTTTTGGCTCATATAGCGATAACCTGATCTCCCCAATACCGGAATCGCTTCAGCTTCAGGATGCAGCAGAGTTCCGTCAAGATCAGCTACCAGCACAGTATTCTCTTTTTGCTCACAATTTTTTAAAGGAACATGCCACACAGGTTTTATACTCCTCCAAAGCTGTTTTATTAAAGACCGCTTTGACTTTTCTCAGTTCCGCCAGAGCAAGCAGAAGCGGATAATGTTCTTTTACATAAGCAGGGTCATGAAAAAAATAGATTGTATCCGGGTCAGCATTGATTAAAGCCCGGCAAACTTCATTGCTGTGGATCCTTAAATCAGTCTGCTTAAAGAAATATTGCTTTTTATTTAGAATTTCATCAGAAAATTTTTCGGAAGGGCAAAGCATACGCCATTTTTTAACAAGATCATCCTGACAATATTTCTGCGGAAAGCAATATGCGGCAAAAAGGCTGTCAGAATTAATATAAAATGTTCTGGAAAATCCAAGAGTTGCCGCTCCTGTAAAACAGGCGGATGGACAGAATATATCCGCCTGACACCCTGAAAAATCCGCCCATCCCCATGGATCGATCAGAACCGCCAAAGGACCTGCGCCCAGTTTTGCAAGCTCCCGTGCAACACCGCCGCGTCCTGTCCACCCGTCAACAAAGATAATCTTTCTGGACGGATAATTCTCCCGGATTTGATTCAATGCCGCGTGATCAATTCCAAGCCCTACAAATAAAGATAATGAGACAGCCATAGAACCGGGGAGCAGACGACAAAGCCAATCCGCAATCGGAACTCCTGCCCTGAGAATTGCGGCAAAAATCAGCCTGTTTCCATCAGGCTCCCATTGTGAAATAGCATGAGCAAGAGATAAAGCGGCTTTTTTTACAGGCTCATTATCTAAATATGAAACGACCATATTCCAGAAATCTTTATCTAAAGGAGGTTCAGGCGAAGGGATTTTCCAGAATGTATTATCCCCGTTGTATGCTTTGTTTAACGGGCGAAAATAATGATGATCTTTAAACGGATTTATCTCTTCCCGGAATTGTGCATAAACTTTTTGATTCCAAAGGTTTTTCTGATTTATTTTTATACTCATTACGAGGCTCTGTCTTGTAAGCCGTGAATTTGCTGTTCACACGCAGTGCGCGGGAAGAACAAAGTTATTAAGGGGTAGCATATATTTAACTCTTATATTTTATTGTTAATTCTTCTTCAAAACCGAAAATTGTTAAAGCTCTTTTTATTTTGTCAAATTTTCCTTTGCTGTCAAAGTTTGACTCAATAAAGTAAGTCTCATTAATCTGAACGGGCTGCCTGCACTGTGTAGGTTCTCTTGTAACATTCAGCTTTTCATTTAAATCAGAAGTAAAGAATGGTTGAGGATTTAGTTCAAATAAAATCTTCATTACTTCCAAATACAATTTGGCTACATCTGTTATTTCCAGCTTCTGTTCAAAGAATATAGCATACTCCAACTTTTTGCCAGTCGGTTCTTCCGCATCAAAAATATTTATTTCATTAAAATCAGTATATTGTTGAATTTTAATCTTTGGAAATATCCAAATTTTCAAAAATCTTTCTTCAATAACTTGAAACCTCTTCTCAATTTCTTTTTTTCCCCATCGGTCAATTTCAGCAAGATAGCGATTAAGCCAAAGTCTGCTATATTTATAGCCTTGTTCTTTACCGTCAATATTCATGTCTCTTTTAGAAACAAATGATTTATTTCCCAGTTTTCCGTTATTTCCTGAAAGAGTGAGATTCGCTATTGTGTTTAAGTAATTATCCTTTATAAAATTATACTCTTCTTCGCCTAACTCGATCTTCCATTTAGGATCAGGATTCTGCGGAAATATATGCTCTATGGTTACATCATCATTTCCTTCAATTCTGACCATTTCATTATTATTATAGTTTTCAAGTCTCTCCAGAAAATAAACTCTGTTCTTAGGTTTTATTCCATACATATCTTTTTCCCTGAGAGCATTTATTACTTCGGTATCTATAGGAAATCTTTGGTTTCCTTTTTTATTTAGCAATGCTGATTGGATTGATGTCAAATAGTTTTCAGACTCAACATCTTCATAAAGACGCATAAAGATTTTATTCAATGCGTTTGTAGGAATTCCTACAATAAATCTTCTCCAAACAAAAGATTGTATCAGTTCTAATACACCTGTAAATACCTGTTTAGATATTAAATCAGTTGAATAATCGTCATATACTTTAAGCAGAAAAGGATAAGCAACATTTATTTCCAGCCGATTTATATATTCAAGTTGGAGCCTGATGTCATTGTCAGGTTCATTGGCAGGGTTTAATAACTTGTTATAATGTTTAACTAATCTTTTTAAAGGGTTAAGATTATTTTCCAATACCGCAACTGTTGATTTCGGATATTTCAGCTTAAACTCTTGATATACTTTATCTTTATTGGAAATTTTCTTATTTTCAAGGGTGAGAAAATCTCTGATGTAGTCGGAAACTTTACTGAAATTTACAGACTCATCTCTGGCAAACTTTTCAATATATTCCCAATAGTTTTCATATATATTTTTTTGCGGTTCTCTTTTAAGCCCCATCAGGATATAGTTTCTTATGAGTATCCGCCTGTGATAATGCCAATCCCGTGGAATTCAGGCTTTCAAATATTCTTTGCGGATCATCTTTTTCTCTTTCAAGTGAAATTTCAACAAACATCAGTTTACTCAGTCCTTTTTGGACAACCTCATAGTTTTCCACTGATATTCTTTTTTGGAAATATTTGAAATTATCTATCAAACGGGATAATTCAGAATATTCTTCCTTATTATCACTGCGTAAAAGGTATTTTAACACCTTGTCGTTATTTTCCGTGGGTCTTAATTTAAATTTTTCCTCATCAGAAGCAAACTCGTTTATCAGATAGGTTTTATTTATCCGGTTAAGCAGGGAATCATTGCCAATTTCTTTGGCTAACCTGTAAATTGCCAAATAAATCAGAGTTACAGTCGTCAAACGCTGCTGACCGTCAATAATGGTCAGTTCTCTGATTCCTGAAGCGGAGTAAACATCATCATGAACATAAACAATACTTCCGATAAAATGAGCATTCATTTTGTCATTTGTACCGATCTCTAATATATCATTTAAAAGTTGTCCGCATTCTTGCTGTGTCCAATCGTAATTCCTTTGATAAACCGGAATTACAAACTGTGTGTCACTTTGTGATAAGAATCTGTTGAGGTTTATTTCATTTGCTTTCATTTTTATTTTCTCATTCTCCTATATGATAAGCAGGATCGCTGATAATCGTAATATGTTTAAGCCCGGGAAGATTTACTGATTTGAATGACTGCTCTACTGCGGTCATCTCCATTTTCAAATAACAGGTTGTTTCATCCCTGCAAAAACTTGCCGGTGCATATATCGGCAGATTTCCGGCAGGCTGATAATAATTTATCTGATGCTCATGACTCATGAATCTTTGGCTGTCCCCCGCTCCCTGTTTCAATGAATTAGGCATATCTGCATTCTGACTGCTGACAGAAAAACTTTCAGCAAACGCAATATGCTTTCCAATCTTGGTCTCATGACATATCATATACTTACGGCGGTCATTCTCTTTTTTAAGCACAGCCTCCGCATTTCTCTGATTTCTCACAGCCACACAAAGTTCACAGGAGCGTATCGTATATTTCAGATTAATCTCTGTATTTTTTTCAATTGTATCTCCAAGTCTTCGGGCGGTTCTGAATGCGCTTCCGAGAAGACGGCTTAAATCAGACTGATAAGACTGGTATATATAAAAAGCAATACAGGTAGTTCCGAGAAGTATTATCACCGGAAATATCATATATGCTGGCTGATAAAGATAGGCAGTAATATCATAGAGATATTCTTTTTTTAACAGCCATATATCTGTAATAAAAGGAGAAAGCATAAGTATTACACCTGTAAAAAAAGGTATCAGAATCTGACGCGGGTTCGGCATACAGGAGAAAAGATCAAGAATTTTTTCATGAATTTTCCTGACTGCATCACGCCAGTTATGTCCGATCTCCTCAACAGAATTTTCCCTCAGTTCACTCCATAACCGCTGACGGGTCTGATAAAACTCATTCTTTTTCTGCTCTATATCTGTATGATCCTCTTTTTCCAATGTTTTAGGATCTGCCAGCAGTTTTTGACATTCATCAATAATATCATCTGCTTTATCCTGATAATTATCAAGCTCATACTGAACATCTTCACACCATTGCACCCATTCCCGCTGAGTCTGAATAACAGGTGATGTCTTGACAGCCTCCAGCTTAGGTAATTGTTCATTTCCTCCGCATGTGCATGGATTTCTGACAATCAGCAGCCTGTCATATATTGCTTTTTTTAACTGTTCAGTTATATCTGCTTTGACAAGAATAAGAGAATCCCGATAATCGCTTAAAATATTCTGTAAATATTCATAATCCACCTCAATATTTTCAACAAGCCAGAAACCGGAATGTTTTAAATTTGATGCGCTGATATAGCTTGCAGGGGGTTTGAATACTCTGTCACCCTGTTCTGCAAGAAAGATCAGCAGATATGCAAGGCGAATCAGACTCCGGCGATATTCAAAAAGATTCAGTTCCCTGTCACGCCAGTCTTTTAACGGAAATCTTAAACAGATAAATTCACTGTATTTTGAAGATGTTGCACTGAAACATTCTGATATATGCTGTTTTAAAAGTTTCAGAACTGAATCCTGCGGAATAAAACGGGCGATATTCGTGTTTATCCAGTTGTCAAGTTCATCTGAAAAGTTCTGCTGCAATGATTCAAGATCATTGAAAATCATTTTACGGAATTCATCAGAAGAGGATGACTGATTCAGTAAATCTTTTTTATGTGAAATCCGTTCCAGTAAATCTTTTTTTATTGCGGAGCAACTGCTTTTTATCTTTTCTGCAAGAAGTTTTTCATGCTCTGTGCTGTAAAGCCCTGAAATACCGCCGTCTGTATTAACATTTCTCAGTTCCGTGCTTATAGCATCAGACCATAAATTATTGACAGCGTTAATTTCCGATTCTGTAAAAATCGGGGATGATACATAAGATTCATCTTTTACATAACCGCAGGTATCAAGTTCCCATATTCTCTGAATATTTTCTTCCGCAGGCTCAAATGTATCAGGAGAGCGTTCCAAAGTATCAAGGGATATGACAAATATACGTTTGGGCTGACGGATACCTTTTTTTCTGAGAACAGAGAGAAATTTATCCCGAATATGCTCCAGTTTTTCCCTCAGCGCTCCGTTAAGTAAATTTATCTCTCCGGGATAATGTTTCATAAGATTCACGATAAATATCGCCTGCCACTCTGATGGCGGATTTCTGTGCAGTTCAAGCCATGCTTCATGACATGCGGATTCAATTCTTGATGAACCTTTCTGCTGTTCAGGAAAAATTATTTTGAGACGGTTTTCTCTTTGCAGAGGATAAAAAAACGGCTTGACAGGATCAAGGTCTATGAGGTTTTCATTCAGGTCTGTTATGATTGTCATCATATTTGGTTATTCAAATAATTTAGGGTTTTTTGAATACACGATCTTCAAAAGTTAAAATCATATCATCCGCGCCTTTTAATTTCAGCGTAATGCCAATCAGGGCGGTATTAGATGAGGAATATGCTGATGCTGGAGAATCATATTTATCATAGTAAGTCAGTTCAAATTCATTTACATCATCCGTTAAAATATGACCGATCATTGTCAAAGGATTACCGGCACTCCAACTGACTGTATAGGTAGCATCGCCCGAAAAAGTTATTGATGTGGCTGTCGGGATAGGAGTATTCTGAGATATTTGCAGATTTCAGCTCTTTTACAAGTCTGGTCATTGCCAACTGTGCTTTTCGGGCTGTCTCAGCATTTTTTTTTGAAAAGATAAAGCCATTTACAATTTGAGTAATCCCTATTCCCAAAGTTCGCCGATTATCCCAACAAGAATCAGCGCAGCAATAATTTCAAGGAGTGTAAAACCTTTCTGATGTTTTTGATTTTTCATTTTGAATCAAATAGGTAGGGGCGAATAATTATTCGCCCCTACAATGCAGGTGCAAAAATTATATGTAGGGGCGAATAATTATTTGCCCCTACATTTTTATCCGCCGGAGATTAAAAAATCGCATTGACAAATTGTATAGGATCAAACTCCTGCAAATCTTCAATATTCTCTCCGATTCCGATATATTTCAGGGGAATTTTAAAAGAACTGCAAATATTTATGACAATCCCGCCTTTGGCGGTTCCGTCTAATTTTGCAAGGGATATTCCGGTTATCTCCATTGCATCATTGAACATCTTTACCTGAGAAAGAGCATTCTGCCCTGTTGTTGCATCAAGTACAAGCAGAACTTCATGGGGGGCATCATCAATCTTTTTTGAAACAGCCCGTTTGATCTTCTTTAATTCCTCCATAAGATTGATCTTTGTATGAAGCCTTCCCGCAGTATCTATAAAAACAATATCTTTCTCTCTTGCTATTGCGGCTTCGATAGCGTCATAGGCAACAGCCGCGGGATCTGCATTATCCTTGTGCCTGACAATATCAGCGCCTGCTCTTTCTGCCCATATAGTCAACTGCTCCACAGCAGCCGCGCGGAATGTATCAGCCGCGCCAATCAGAACTTTTTTTCCTTCAGCCGCTGATTTTGCCGCAAGTTTTCCGATAGTTGTTGTCTTACCGACCCCGTTTATTCCTACGACCATAATAACATGCGGCTTTTTATGTTTTTTTTCTACAGAGGCAGACGGAATATTGATCAGAGAAAGTATCTCTGCTTTAAGAATTTCCTTTAACTGGTTTGCATCTGATATTTTGGATGCTTTTTTTGTGATACGCTCCATAAGCTCTGTTGTAGTCTGAACCCCGACATCTGCGGTTATCAGACGTTCTTCAAGCTCTTCAAGCAGTTGATCATCTATTTTTCTTCCCCCTGCAAAGAGTTCATCAATATCAGTGGTAAGAATCTGGCGGGTTCTGGAAAGACCTTTTTTCAAACGGCTGACAATGCCTGTTTTTTCTTTCTTTTGCGTATCTGCTGTTTCTTTTAAAGGCGGTATCTCCTTTTTTTCATCAGCTTTATCAGGCAGAGCCTCTTTTTCCGGTTTATCAGATCGGAGATTTTCAGGTTTTACAGCATCACTGTCAGATACTTCTCTGATTTCAGGAGATTCTTTTTTATCCGGCTGATCTTCTTTCTTTCCGAACCATTTTCTGCTTTTCTTTTTGGAATCGGCAGATACTTTTAAATCATTCTTTTCAGGAGCTTCTTCATGAGGCAGATCAGCCTTTTCAGGCAATTCAGACCGGAGAGGCTCTTCTGATTTTACAGCATCATTGTCAGATACTTCTCTGATTTCAGGAGATTCTTTTTTATCCGGCTGATCTTCTTTCTTTCCGAACCATTTTCTGCTTTTCTTTTTGGAATCGGCAGATACTTTTAAATCATTCTTTTCAGGAGCTTCTTCATGAGGCAGATCAACTTTCACAGGCTCATCGGATTTGAGAGTCGCATCGGGAGTTACAGCATTATCATCAGATATATTTTTAATTTCAGGAGATTCTTTATTATCCTGCTTATTATCTTTTTTCTTTCCGAACCACTTCATTATGTACCGTTATCCTTTCATAAAAATAAATTCAAGATTTTAAAGTAAAGTCTCTTATTTTAGTTGACAATTATATTTGTACCAAAAAGCACAATGTGTCAAGAAAATAAAACCCTGAAGGAGAACTTCCTGACAAGTTCCCTGAAATCTTTTTCCGTATCTTCATCATCTATATCTAAAGGATTGTGTGTAAGAAAGGATTTGATGCGCTGATAAATCTACAGGGATTGTGTGTAAGAAAGGATTTGATTCACGCACCGGAAAATCCCTTCTTATACACTATCCCTGTAGATATTACTGATGAAAATATAACGGAATGAGGGCGGGTTGTCAATCAGGATGCGCTGATAAATCTACAGGGATTGTGTATAAGAAAGGATTTGATTCACTCACCGGAAAATCCTTTCTTATACACAATCCCTACAGATAATGAGTTTGAATCACGGATTTAACGGATTCACCGGATTGCACGGATTTGTTTATCGCGGATTAAACGGATTGATCTGATCACGCTGATTTTTTTTATTATAGCGGATTAAACGGATTGATCTGATCACGCTGATTTTTTTTATACGCCGACAAAATCTGTGAAATCTGTTTAATCCGGTTAATCCACGATTCAAAATCATGAATTTAACAGATTAACCGGATTGCACTGATTTTTTGATCAGCTCCGTAGAAGCGGTATATTCGTAGCAATATCTACGGGATTGTGTGTAAGAAAGGATTTGATTCACACGCCTGGAAAATCCTTTCTTACACACAATCCCTGTAGATAATGAGTTTGAATCGCGGATTTAACGGATTCACCGGATTGCAAGGATTTGTTTATCGCGGATTAAACGGATTGATCTGATTACGCTGATTTTTTTTATACGCCGACAAAATCTGTGAAATCTGTTTAATCCGGTTAATCCACGATTCAAAATCATGAATTTAACAGATTAACCGGATTGCACTGATTTTTTGATCAGCTCCGTAGAAGCGGTATATTTGTAGCAATATCTACAGGGACTGTGTATAAGAAGGGATTTGATTCACGCACCGGAAAATCCTTTATTACACACAATCCCTGTAGATATTACTGATGAAAATATAACGGAATAATGGCGGATTGTCAATCAGGATGCGCTGATAAATCTACAGGGATTGAGTATAAGAAAGGATTTGATTCACGCACCGGAAAATCCTTTATTACACACAATCCCTGTAGATAGAAGAATTTCACCGCTGCAAAACATGCCGCAGAATGTAAATCACTTCTTCAAATCCGATTTTATTGTCCCCATTTATATCTGCATCAGCACGGATATTTTCAGGCGGAACAATCCCTGCAATCACTTTTAATGCAAGGATGGCGTCCTGCAAATCAGCTTTTCCGTCATCATTCAGATCGCCGGGAATTGCAGGCGTAAGGGTTCTGAATGATTTGTCCCTTCCATATTCAGTACCGGCGATGTTTGCGGCATAAGCACTGACATAATAAGTGGTGTCAGGAGTCAGATTTGTGATGATCAGTTTGAAAGCACCTGTTCCTGATGTTGTATCTTCAATCGTACCGTCATTATTTTCAAGCGTGGGATCAGGTGAATGACTCCAGCAGACGCCTCTTGATATTATTGCTGCGCCCCCGTCTTCAAGCACAAAGCCGCCTGTATAAGCTGTGGTCGTGGTGATTTCCTCTGCTTTGGCACTGGCAACTGTCGGGAGTACGGGATTTATGCTAACGCTTTCTGTTTCAGTTGCTTTACATTCTGAAGAAACAGTTGCGGTCAGAGTAACCGTATAAGTTCCGGCTTTGGTGTATGTGTGGGTTGTTTCAGCGCACGGTTGAGCCGTCTCCGTAATCAAAAGAGAGTTTGCCGTTTGATCCTGAAGTATCAAAGCTGACTCTTAAACCCTGAACTGTGGCAGTGAAAACTGCTTCTGCTTTACAGGATACGCCAGCCTGTCTTATTTCAACAGTCTGAGGGCTGCTCAATGCACCTTCTGCGGTTATGGTTATTGTTCCTGTTCTTTCCTCACTGTTGTTGGATTCATAGTTTACAGTGATTGTTCCGCTGTCTGTTCCTGATGCAGGAGTAACCGAGAACCAGTCAGCATCTGATGCGGCTGTCCAGTTCATCGGGACTGTGCCGGTGTTGGCAACTTCAAATGTGGCTGTTCCGGCTGTTTCAGTTGCCTGTAAAGAGAGAGGCGTAACAGACAGAGCAGGCTGCAACTTGGAGACTGTTCTATTACAACTGTTCTGAGGGCTGTTCTTTGCACCGTCAGCCGTGATTGTAATTATCCCGACTCTTAGTATATTTTCAGGATTCGCAGCATAGTTTATAGTAACTGTCTGATTGTTTGCACCTGAATTTCCGCTTTTAATTATAAGCCATGAAACATCTGTTGTCAGCGTCCAATTCATTGTGCCTGTGCCTATGTTTATAATATCAAAAGTTACTGAACCGCCTGATTCATGAACTTCTATAAAAAACGGAGTGATTAACAGATTTGGCTGTTCTTCTTCAATCAATAAAAGACTCGCTGAAAGCACATCTGATTTTCCACCGCCTTCTCCGCAGAAAATGCCGGAAATTTCCAATTCCATATTTTTAAGGCTTTCATCAAGCGTTCCTAAGCCTGAAACATTCCAATTACTGCATTCAGGATCAAAATGGGGAAGTTCAAAGGTTAATTTACCGTCTGTTACAATTCCGATAATTTCAGATGATGAGTCTGCTCCTTCAAAGGTTATTCTGCCTGCTAAGGAATTGTTGTTGACAAACAGGTTTAATGTTACCATACCTGTCCATTTATCATTTATAAATTTACCATAACCTTCCCAAACACCTGCGAAATCATTCAAGGTCGTCCCGTTGGCTGTATTTAAAGGGAAAACACTCGACCCAATAATTACAATACACAATAACGATATGATATTTCTCATCATATATATCCTTTCATATAATTTTTAAGAAACTAAGTTTTTTGAAAAAACTTAGTTTCTAATCGTGTATGTTATTTGCCTATACGGATTGTTGTGATTTGCTTATGTGTAGCTTCAACAAAGACAGTTTTAAATATCTCTGTACCGCCTCTGGTATTCACCTTTATCAGGTATAATCCGCTATGTAATTCTGCCCCATATGAGTTATTAAATGAATATCCTAAATAATTAAGGTATTCCCCACTATACGGCTCATTATAAGGATTATCCATCTTAGAACAACTTTTACTACTCGGATCACAAAGTGTTAATTGATAAATCTTAACAGTTGCGTCCTTAATATCACTCCACCAACGAAAAGCCGACCGTTTTTCGACATCTACACAAAACAAATCGCACACACCTGCAACTTTGGCAATTTCGTCAGCATGTTGTGTTAATTGCTGAATAAGCATCAACGACAGAACCTTCCTGAAGCAAATCTCCGCCAAACACCCATTGTGAATGGCGAAGATAAAATTCAAGCGTATATAAGACTTGTTCAGTAGTATCGGAGTAATTATAGAAACCGTCTAAAAACTCCAATGCTGACATAGCTTTTGAATTTATATCAGCAACATCATTCAATAAGCCCAAATACTCAGGAACATTATCTTCTTCCAATTCCACATACAAAGACAGGCAGTCTTTAGCTATACTATAAGCCGGATGATCTGTATAATTCACCTTGTCAACAATACTTTCCTTTTTCTGAACTGATACTGTTACACCGTTTTTGGTATTCAGGTTATCTGAAGTCAGCCTTGCAGTAATTGAAGCCCCTTTAACCGGAAGAGTTTTATTTATAACTCCTGAAAACCTTCCAATCTCTGTGTTATTACTGTCATAAATATAAATAAAATCACGGACTGATTCAGTTTCACCCGTAACCGTAACATTAAGGTAAGTAGATAGAGGAACGGATAAATTCACACTCCGATCTTCATCATTGAAGTAATGACCTGTTATCCATTTTGTTGTGTTAAGAAGTGCCGGCGGAGAAGGTACATAATTGCTTAAAGATAAAACATAGTTTCCTGTTGCTCCGGGTTTAAATGTGGTAACTTCTATCGTATATGTTCCGGCTGAAAGTTCTCTGATAATAGAAGAATTAAGAATATTCTCCATCATATTATCATTTTTAGCGAGTATTCTTCCATTCTTTCCGCTGCCTTCCAACAAAAACAGATAGGTATCTGTTTTAGATTCCAAATATATCTGTATTGTTGTTTTTTCTTTCAGCGAAAATGTATAGTAATAAGCATAACATCCCTGTCTGTGAACGGATTTACAAGAAAGTCCCCATAAACTTTTAACAATCTGATCTGGCGAAATATTCAGAATATTACAATCAGCTTTTTTATTCACAGTCAGACTTACATTTCTTGTTACGCTTTCATTTGTCGCAGTGTTTGTGAATTTAACCGTATCAGTGTAAGAACCCGCAGCAAGAGTATTTGCACTGTTATTTACAGAAACCGTTACCGTTGTTTTTCCGCCTGCTGCCAGAGTTCCGTTTGCAGAGGATAAAGTTATCCATGCCTGAGTTTTGGAAGCTGTCCAGTTTATTGAATTTCCTCCTTTATTTTCAAGCGTATAAATAATACTTGCCGGTGTAAATGCTCCGCCCTGATTACCTGAAGAAATCAAGCCGTCAGCAGGGCTTATTGCAAGAATACCCGGTTGCAGCTTGTTCACAGTCAGACTTACATTTCTTGTTACGCTTTCATTTGTCGCAGTGTTTGTGAATTTAACCGTATCAGTGTAAGAACCCGCAGCAAGAGTATTTGCACTGTTATTTACAGAAACCGTTACCGTTGTTTTTCCGCCTGCTGCCAGAGTTCCGTTTGCAGAGGATAAAGTTATCCATGACTGAGTTTTGGAAGCTGTCCAGTTTATTGAATTTCCTCCTGTATTTTCAAGCGTATAAATGATACTTGCCGGTGTAAATGCTCCGCCCTGATTACCTGAAGAAATCAGTCCGTCAGCAGAGCTTATTGCAAGAATACCGGGCTTGTTGAATATAGCTTTTACCTGTTTATCCGCACTAATAATTACAGTGCATTGATTGCCGGTTGCCGAATCACAGCCTGTCCACTGGGAAAATTTGTAACCTGCATTTTCAGTTGCAGTCAGTTGAACAGATGTTCCTGAATTATATTTTTCCGTGCAGTCCGAAGGACAGGAAATTCCTGTGCCTGCAATTGTTCCGCTTCCAGTCGGGTCAGCAGAAGCCGTAAGGGTATATTGAGTCGGCGGTAATTCTTTAACCGTAATTTTAAAACTTCCGAGTGATAAAGACGGTTCAGGATAAGTTACGGTTTTTGCCCAGACTGAAATGCTGTAAATTCCTGTTTCCTTGAATACGGCAGTATCAAAGATAAACTGATTCAGGTTGAAAGAGGCTGTATTCAGAGAATCTTTGGAAAAACTTGTCTTATCCTCTGTTCCGTTTGGCAGTTTGACAACAGCAGTTACTTTTGTAAGCAAATCGCCTTCTCCGGCATTTACAATTCCCTGAAGAGTGTATTTACCGCCTATGGTCAAAGTCTGGTCAGCAGAAAGATTGGCAAGAGAAGGACCCTGAACAGCCTTAACAGTAAATGCCATATCCGAGCAATCCCATCTGCCGCTGATATGTCCTGCACAGAAATGCCAGTCATCTGCATTTGCCACAGTCTGCGGAATGATTACGGTTTCAGAACCGTCATTAGGCGTGTTGTCTTTAAAACGGTACCAGTTTATGCCGTCTGGAACAGTTTCAGTCTCAGGAACAATGCCCCGTTTCATGGAAAGGCTCATGCTGTCTGTGGGAGCGGCATTTACTGTTGTCCATTCTATTGTTACGGTTTTATCTTTGTAATATGTGGCAGAAATATCAGGTTTGGTTACGGTAACTGTAACAACAGGCAATTCTCTGACTTCAATATTAAAATCGTAAAGAATATTTCCGCCTGGCGCGTCTTTGACTTCTCCGGCTTTTATTCCTGTTGAATAGCTGGGAGTGCATTGAAAATATTGTTCAGCGGCAGTTCCGCCTGTTAATTCAGTTATCCCTGTGCATCCGTCAATGTAAAAGCCCATGCCTGATGTGAGGTTGATTCCTTGAATGGTAAAGGTTGTGAGTTGATTGATTGTAGCTGTTGAAGGTGTTACCGATGTTACGGTAATCTCGTCCGATGTAGCAGGACTATCAAGCCAAGGATCATAATCTATCTTATTGCTTACTTTATTTCCTGAGCCATTTGGATTGTATAACCCGCCTGTATTACGGTCATCAGAAGGGTCATAAGTTCCGCTTGGGTCTCCCCAGTAATTGTTTTCTGCATTGATGATACCTGTGCCTGAATAATACATTCCATAAGAAGTATTTTTTGTGATTGTATTGCCTGTTAAAATAGGCGATGAAGTGCCGGATATGTATATTCCGTAAGAAGTCATTCCGCTTACTGTGTTGTCGGTGATTTCAGGGGAAGCATTGGCGACATAAATTCCGTAGTAACCGGCATTGCAGTTGCTGATTGTACATCCGGTAACAGCCGCTGCTGACCCGTTAATATAAACAACTCCGTAATAGTATGAATCATAATATCCTTTTGCATGCTCTATCACACAGTTCTCAAGAATACTGCTGTCAGAACCTGAACCGTCAAATTTAATCCCGCACCACAGATTTGTTCCGTCAGCCCATGTAAATGTCGCTCCGGTCGCTTTAAGCGTCCCCTTGACATAAATAGAGATACCGCTTTTACCCTTCACCGTTACACCGGAACCTATTGTAAGGCTCGCTCCGGTATCTATGGTAAGACTTCCTATTGTATAACCTTTATCACCTGTTTCGCTCCAATTTACAGCAGTTTTGATTGTACCTGATACATAGAGGTCTTCCGTGTTGTCTGAATATGTATTTCCGCTGAAAACAGGATTTATAGTATAACTGCTGCTGTAATCAACTTTAGCACCTGTTGTATTATTGCTTATTATATTGCCTGTTACAGCAGGAGAAGAATTTCCTGTAATATATATTCCGTAATCGTTCATTCCGGTTACGGTGTTGCCGGTGATTTCAGGGGAAGCATTGGCGACATAAATTCCGTAGTAACCGGCATTGCAGATTGCTGATTGTACATCCGGTAACAGCCGCTGCTGACCCGTTAATATAAACAACTCCGTAATAGTATGAATCATAATATCCTTTTGCATGCTCTATCACACAGTTCTCAAGAATACTGCTGTCAGAACCTGAACCGTCAAATTTAATCCCGCACCACAGATTTGTTCCGTCAGCCCATGTAAATGTCGCTCCGGTCGCTTTAAGCGTCCCCTTGACATAAATAGAGATACCGCTTTTACCCTTCACCGTTACACCGGAACCTATTGTAAGGCTCGCTCCGGTATCTATGGTAAGACTTCCTATTGTATAACCTTTATCACCTGTTTCGCTCCAATTTACAGCAGTTTTGATTGTACCTGATACATAGAGGTCTTCCGTGTTGTCTGAATATGTATTTCCGCTGAAAACAGGATTTATAGTATAACTGCTGCTGTAATCAACTTTAGCACCTGTTGTATTATTGCTTATTATATTGCCTGTTACGGCAGGAGAAGAATTTCCTGTAATATATATTCCGTAATCGTTCATTCCGGTTACGGTGTTGCCGGTGATTTCCGGGGATGCTGAAACAATGTAAATTCCAGTGGAAGCATTACAGTTACTGATCTCACAGCCGGTAACAGTGGCGGCGGACTGGGCAATATAAATCGCACCGCAGGCGCTGTCCGAGAGTCCAGAGATTACAAATCTTCCGCTTGCATGTTCTATCACACAGTTTTCAAGCCTGCTGTTGCCCGAATCAGAACCGGAAAACCAAATCCCGTCCCACTGATTTGTGCCGTCAGCCCATGTGAATGTTACTCCTGTAGCTGTCAGTGTTCCTTTCACGGAAGTCGGGCAGCCGCTTTTCACTTTCACCGTTACACCGGAAGCTATGGCAAGGCTTGCTCCAGTCTCTATAGTCAAACTTCCTACTGTATAACATTTATCACTCCAGTTAACAGCAGTTTTAACTGTACCATACACATAAAGGTCTTCCGTGTTTTCTGAATATGTGTTTCCGCTGAAAATAGGGTTCATAGTATAACTGCTGCTGTAATCAACTTTAGCACCTGTTGTATTATTGCTTATTATATTGCCTGTTACAGCAGGAGAAGAATTTCCTGTAATATATATTCCGTAATCGTTCATTCCGGTTACGGTGTTGCCGGTGATTTCCGGGGATGCTGAAACAATGTAAATTCCAGTGGAAGCATTACAGTTACTGATCTCACAGCCGGTAACAGTGGCGGCGGACTGGGCAATATAAATCGCACCGCAGGCGTGTCCGAGAGTCCAGAGATTACAAATCTTCCGCTTGCATGTTCTATCACACAGTTTTCAAGCCTGCTGTTGCCCGAATCAGAACCGGAAAACCAAATCCCGTCCCACTGATTTGTGCCGTCAGCCCATGTGAATGTTACTCCTGTAGCTGTCAGTGTTCCTTTCACGGAAATCGGGCAGCCGCTTTTCACTTTCACCGTTACACCGGAAGCTATGGCAAGGCTTGCTCCAGTCTCTATAGTCAAACTTCCTACTGTATAACATTTATCACTCCAGTTAACAGCAGTTTTAACTGTACCATACACATAAAGGTCTTCCGTGTTTTCTGAATATGTGTTTCCGCTGAAAATAGGGTTCATAGTATAACTGCTGCTGTAATCAACTTTAGCACCTGTTGTATTATTGCTTATTATATTGCCTGTTACAGCAGGAGAAGAATTTCCTGTAATATATATTCCGTAATCGTTCATTCCGGTTACGGTGTTGCCGGTGATTTCCGGGGATGCTGAAACAATGTAAATTCCAGTGGAAGCATTACAGTTACTGATCTCACAGCCGGTAACAGTGGCGGCGGACTGGGCAATATAAATCGCACCGCAGGCACTGTCCGAGAGTCCAGAGATTACAAATCTTCCGCTTGCATGTTCTATCACACAGTTTTCAAGCCTGCTGTTGCCCGAATCAGAACCGGAAAACCAAATCCCGTCCCACTGATTTGTGCCGTCAGCCCATGTGAATGTTACTCCTGTAGCTGTCAGTGTTCCTTTCACGGAAATCGGGCAGCCGCTTTTCACTTTCACCGTTACACCCGGACTTATTGTAAGAGTTACGCCTGCGTTTATAGTCAAGGAAGACATGATATATTCGCCTGATGTAAGAGAAAGATTTGAAGTCAATGTCCCCCCGACTTCAGTGCGTGTTTGAACAGAAGCAGTACCGCTTCCGTAAACTTTCTGACTGCTTACCATTTTATAGCAGGAAGCAGAGAAAGTGTAATCAGTTCCCATCTGCAAATTACTTGCAGTGCAGTAGGCATTAGAAGTACCGCAAACAGACTGCCCGTTTAAAGTAACTTCTGTATAAGGATAGGCAGTGTCTTTTGTCCAAGTAAGAGATACACTTGTAGTACTTGGAACTGCTTTGAAATTGGTTATTCCTGCAAATGCCGCATTGCATATTCCTGAACAAATCATTACAGCAAGCACAAAACTGATAATGTGCCGACCCTTTGCCACTGTCATGGTTGTCTTTTTCATGGTCTTATCTCTCCTTTTTTTATAATTTTTTACCTTAAAATTTTTGGTAACAACTTGTTATAACTGATATAAAAACAGAAAAGCCAACCCATCCTGACTTTACAGTCAGATAAATTGGCTTTTATTAAAAGCTGTATATGCAAAAGAAAAAAGATGTTGACTTTCTGCTAACTTAGTGTTATAATTAGCAAGCCAAACTTCCTTCCTTCCTTCCTTCCTTCCTTCCTTCCTTCCATAAATCACCTTAATCATAAGAAATATTCCTGTTTAATTTTAATCGCTTATATTATTTTTATTCCTGTTGTTACAATCTCATTTATAAAGGGGTTTTCCTTGTAATCATCAAAATCTTTTTCCTGAAAAGCAATCGGCTGAATATCTGTATCGTAAGGCAATGCTTTGTCTAACAGAAATGCGGTTGCTTCGGTTTTTTCCATATCTGAAAAATAATCGGAAAAAACAGCTACATCAACATCACTGTCATCTTTCCAGTCTCCCCTTGCATAAGAGCCGAACAGAATCAGCGATTTTATTTTAATCTCTTTTGAAAGACTATCAGTATAATCATATAAAATTTTTATTATATTATCAGGAATTTGAGCCATCTGTAAATCTCCCGTGTTTTTATCAGCAGATTTTCGGCTTTTTCTTTATTCATAAGCTCTGAAAGTTTATTTTTATATTCAGGATAACGGTTTTCAATGTAATGAGCAGTAAGTATATTGAAAAAATTTAAAGTATCATCAGGTGCTTTTATTTCCAGTTTTTTAAAAATAAAAGAAAGGTTATGTGTTCTCGGAGGGTCTTCATCCAGACAACTGATATAAAGTGCTTTTATAATTTTCTCAATTGCCTGCTGACACATAAAAGCAACATAGAGATAACGCCCTGATTTAAACATTGATTCTGCTGTTTCCAAATCATAGTCGGAAATATCAAGCCAATATTCAATTTTCTGTTTTTTATCCATAAAAATCCTAATTTATCACTGAATTTTTATAATGTCAGCAGATCGAAAAAGTTCGCAGTACCGCATTCATGCTGTACGGCGCTCTAAGATAACTATTTGATTTAACAGTAACCGCATAAATGCGGTACTACAAACTTTAAGACTTTTTCGATCTGCTGAGTGTCAAATCATTATGATATTCCTTACTTATTAAAGATAAAAATTTTGCTAAAGAAATTAAGGATACACTGTATTCACAACTATAACAGAAATTATTATCTGAAAATATTTCATTTGTCAATAATTTTTTTAATTTGGCAGGTTCTGTTTTTCCATAAAGATTAACCGCTTTCGCAAAATAATGTGTCAAGGAAATAAAACCCTGATTATGGAACCGCTATTTCTTGACAAAACAACATTGTTTTTCTATATGATTAAAAATCAATTATGAATTGAGAATTAGTAATCAGCTAAAATCAGTAGATCGAAAAAGTTTAAGTTTGTAGTTCCGCCTTTAGGCGGTCCGGCGTGTTGCGGTAGATATTTGATTTTACACAAACCGCCTAAAAGCGGTACTAATGAATTTTTCTGAATTTTCAATCTACTGAAAATTGTAGGTCGGGTTAGCGCAGCTTAACCCGCCATTCTCTCTGAAACAAAGCAGAAGTGAAAGATGTTAAAGACTTATACTGCAAAATATACAAAAATAAAATCCGGTTATATGGGACAGGTAGTTGAATGTCCCGAGGTCATTACCGAAGGCAAAGATATAGAGGAATGTCGCTTTATGCTTAAAGATGCTTTGCATGAGATGATTCTGGCTTATCAGGATATTGGAAACCCTAAGGGCTTTTGTCAGAAAAAATAAGGAGAAAAAATATAGTATGATTAAAAGATACACCAGAAAAATAATGGGCGACATCTGGACAGATGAAAAGAAATACGCCACATGGCTGAAAGTTGAAGTCTTAGCATGTGAGGCAATGGCAGAAATGGGGAAAATCCCTAAAGATGCCTTGAAAAATATTCAAAATAAATCAGATTTTTCAGTTCAGAGAATTGAAGAGATTGAAGCTGAAACCCGGCATGATGTGATTGCATTTCTTACAAATGTTGCAGAGCATGTGGGACCTGATTCAAGATATATCCATAAGGGATTGACATCTTCAGATATTCTTGATACCAGCATGGCATATCTTCTCAGAGAGGCAGGGAAAATTATTTTAAATGACTGCGACAATCTCATGACTGCCATAAAGAAAAGAGCATTTGAGCATAAAAATACAGTCATGATCGGCAGATCTCACGGGATTCATGCGGAGCCGATTACATTCGGCTTAAAGATGGCGGTCTGGTATGATGAAATGAATCGCAATAAAGAGCGGTTTGAACATGCTGTTGAGAACTATCAGTTTCGGAAAAATTTCAGGAGCAGTCGGAACTTTTGCCAATATTTCACCTCAGGTTGAAGCGTATGTATGTAAAAAGCTCGGATTAAAGCCTGCTCCGGCTTCAACCCAGATTATTCAGAGAGATCGGTATGCCGAGTATTTCACCACTTTGGCAATTATGGCATCTTCTGTTGAAAAAATGGCTGTTGAAATCCGTCATTTGCAGAGAACTGAGGTACTTGAAGCAGAAGAGTTTTTTTCAAAAGGGCAGAAAGGTTCATCTGCCATGCCCCATAAAAGAAATCCTATCGGCTCTGAAAATCTTTGCGGGCTTGCCCGTATTATCCGGTCAAACGCAATTGCCTCGCTGGAGAATATCCCGTTGTGGCATGAAAGGGACATCAGCCATTCCTCTGTAGAGCGGGTCATTGCGCCGGACAGTACCATCCTGATGGATTACATGCTTAACCGGATGACAGGGCTTATTGAAAAACTTGTTGTATATCCTGAAAATATGGAGAAGAATCTTAATCTGTTCAAAGGGCTGATCTTTTCACAGCAGATTCTCCTTGCACTTGCCGAAGCCGGTGCAAGCCGTGAAGATGCCTATAAAATGGTACAGACTCAGGCAATGCGCGTATGGGCGGAGAAACATGATTTTAAATCTTTAATTTTGCAGGATAAAGAGATTGGCAAATATCTCTCTCCTGAAAAAATTGAAGAAATATTTGACGTAAATTATCATTTGAAGTATATTGATGAGATTTATGATCGCGTATTTCAGTGTTAGGGGCTAATACCATTGATATTGAAAAATTTGTGGTAGTTCTATACAAGTAATGGTAAATCAGATTCAGTGTTTCAGATTTTGAAAGGCTGAATTTCATTCACCATTACTTTTGCAGGACTACCAAATTTGTTAGTCGGAGGAGATTGAAATGCTTCAAAATAATCCGAGATTTCCAGCAGATTGGCCACCGGATTGTCCACCGGAAGATGCAGTTGATACAAAGGTTAAAGTGTTTGGATGTTCAAAAGAACTTCCACCCGGAAAAAATGTTAAGTTTTAAAAAATGGTTTTAAAAACTTAAAACCTGAAACTTAACACTTAACACTTAAAACTATTTATTTAAGGAGGTTTGTATTTTGTTAAACGGTATAGCTTATGCAATGGGACAGGGCGGAGCAGCGGGAGCAGGCGGACAGGGTGGATTTACAGCATTTATCCCACTGATTCTGATGTTTGTTATTTTTTATTTTCTTCTTATCCGTCCTCAGCAGAAGAAACAGAAAGAACTCCAGGAGATGCTCAACAGTCTCAAAAAAGGAGACCGTATTATTACCGGCGGCGGAATTTACGGTCGTATCATATCTGTTGACGACTCCACGCTTTCTGTAGAGATCGCTGATAAGGTTCGGGTGAAAGTAAGTCGCGGCAGCGTAGCCGGATTGGTATCAAAGAGTCAGGCAGAAAAGAATGATAAAGATGATTCTGACACGCTGAAATCAAAATAATTTATGTAATTGGTGTTTGGTAACAAACACCAAAAACTTATTTGAAAGGAACGGATCATTGTGAATACTTTTTCATGGAGAGCGGTTGCTGTTCTTGCGGTGATTATCGCCGCAGTTATTTATATTCTTCCCACAATAAAACCGGGGATATTTCCCTACAAAAAAATAAATCTTGGTCTTGATCTTCAGGGCGGTATGCACCTTGTCCTTGAAGTTGACACAGATAAAGCTGTTGAAAGTACAATAGAACGTAATATTCAGGCACTCCACGATCTGCTCAGAGAAAAGGGAATCCGTTATCAGACTCTTGAGCGGGTTGAAGGAATAAAAATATCTGCTAAAATAGCAGATGAAAAAAATATATCCGGATTTAACGAGGTGCTTGACAAGGATTTTTCAAATCTGCGGATACTTTCCAGAGATACAGAAAATAATGTATTGAAAGTTATGATGGATCTTCCTGAACAGGAGGTAGCACATATTAAAAAATTTGCTGTTGATCAGGCGCTTGAAACTATCAGAAACCGTATTGACGCGATAGGTGTAAGCGAGCCTGATATTCGCAGACAGGGGGAGAAACGGCTTCTGATACAACTCCCCGGTGTCAGCGATACCAAACGGGCAAAACAGCTTATAGGAAGAACAGCCCTTCTGGAATTCAAGCTGCTGGATGAATCTGTGGATCCGGCTACAGTGAAAAAAGAAGATATTCCAAAAGGGAGTGAACTGCTTTATGAAATAAAGACTGATCGGACAACAAACCGTGAAAGCAAAACCCCTTTTGTTGTCAAAAAACGGGCGTCTTTAACCGGAGTTTATCTTACTGATGCAAGAGTTCAGATAGATAACCAATATAATGAACCTTATGTTTCAATTACTTTTAACAATGAAGGTGCAAGGATTTTTGAAAGAATAACCGGAGAGAATGTAAAAAAACATCTTGCCATTGTGCTGGATAACAAAATCTATTCCGCTCCGGTGATTCAGGAGAAGATTTCTGGCGGAGAAGCACGTATTACCGGCAGTTTCACCGCAGATGAGGCAAGAGACCTTGCGATTGTTCTTCGTGCAGGCGCGCTTCCCGCTCCTGTGAAGATACTTGAAGAGAGAACAGTAGGTCCCTCGCTTGGAAAAGATTCAATTAACAAAGGGCTTATCTCCATGTATGTCGGGGGTTTTCTGGTAGTGTTATTTATGTTGGTATATTACAAAGTTTCCGGGTTTATCGCCGATATTGCGCTCTTATTTAATATCCTTCTGATTGCAGCAGGATTGGCGGCTCTTCAGGCAACTCTGACTCTGCCGGGTATTGCCGGTATCATTCTGACCATCGGTATGGCGGTTGATTCCAATGTTCTGATATTTGAGCGGGTCCGGGAGGAACTGAATCTGGGCAAAACCATGTATTCTGCCATGAGCGCGGGATATGAGCGGGCAACCCTGACCATTTTGGATGCAAATATTACAACTCTGATTGCTGCGGTTGTTCTCTTTCAGTTCGGAACAGGTCCGGTCAAGGGATTTGCTGTTACCCTGAGTTTAGGCGTAATTGCCAGCCTCTTTACCGCCCTTATCCTGACCCGGCTGATATTTGATTATCTGCTGATTAATCGGAGAGTGAAAACGTTAAGTATTTAGTCTTAACCCAAGTTGCCATCTATTGAAAAAATAGCCGTCCCCGGTTCGGACTTCGGCGTGAGCTCAGCCGAACGCTCAGCCGAACGATTGACAAATCCGAATCCCTGCCGGATTTGTCAATCCGGCAGGAGCATTATGTGGCAACTTGAGTTAGTCTTATTAAACCCTCGGTACTGACAAGAAGCTAAGTTTTTTAAAAAAACTTGGCTTCTTATATTGAAAAGGAATAATATATGATACAATTCATAAAACCCGGTATAAACATTGATTTTGTCGGTTTAAGAAAGATAGCTTATGGTGTATCTTTGGGAATGATCCTTATCTCGATCATTTCTCTCATTATCCACGGAGGTCCCAGATATGGTGTTGATTTTGAAGGGGGAACTCTGATACAGGTAAAATTTGTTTCTCCTGTCAAGACAGATGACATAACAACAGGATTAAAAACTTTAGGACTTGGAGATTCATCTGTCCAACAGTTTGGTGAAAAAGAAGAGAATGAATATCAGATTCGTACAGCCAGCACAACTGATGAAGAAATTTTTGACAAGATAAAAGAATCGTTAAAAACCGCCGCAGGCGCAGATGTGGAGATTCGGGGAATAGATATGGTGGGTCCCCAGGTGAGCCATGACCTGCGGGAAAAAGCTCTGTTTGCAATGTTTTACACACTGCTTTTTATTTCAATTTATATATCCGGCCGTTTTGAACTGCAATGGGTAAAAAGCGGAGCCATGGTTGCTGTTCTTATCTTTTTCGTCTATTCACTTTCCAGTTTTAAAGTCAGTATTCCGATTCTGATAGCAGCAGCACTGATAGTTACTCTTGTGCTTTTCTGGTATCTTGAACTGAAATATGCTATGGGAGCGATTGTTGCTCTGATTCATGATGTTACGATTACAGTAGGGATTTTCTCAATTCTCGGCAAAGAATTTAATTTGCCGATTGTCGCGGCTCTCCTTACAATTATCGGGTATTCGTTAAATGACACGATTATTGTCTTTGACCGGATTCGTGAAAATCTGAAGAAATACAGCAAGAATACGATGGACGTAACGATTAACAGGAGTGTAAATGAAACCCTCAGCCGTACTATTCTGACATCCGGGACAACCCTTATTGTTGTTATTGTCCTGCTGATATTGGGCGGGGGAATTATTCACGATTTTGCATTTGCCATGACCATCGGCATTGTCGTGGGAACTTATTCCTCAATCTATGTTGCAAGCCCCATTCTTCTTATCTGGCAGGAATACGGGAAGAAAAAAATAATCTGATTAAAGACAAGACCTACGGGGTTTTGGAAACCCAGTAGGTCTTATACTTGTTACGAGGCTCTGCCTCGTAACGCGTTTAAATGGGATAAAAATGTCATCATATTCAGAAAAACTTAAAAATCCAAAATGGCAAAAGAAGCGTCTTGAAATTTCAGAAAGAGACAATTGGACATGTCAAATATGTAGCGATTCAGAAAGTGAGTTTATTGTTCATCATAAAAATTATGAAAAAGGAAAAGATCCCTGGGATTATGACAATAATGATTTGATCTCATTATGTGTAAATTGTCATGAAAAAGAACATGGCGTATTAAATTCTTTTCACATAAAGAAAGGTATTGAAAAAAGTCTTGATATAATCGGAAAAGGATCTTTGAAGCGAGTGTTTATATTCGGTATTCCAGCTGGCTTTAACTCATTGGATTCCTTTCTTGGCGGACTGAAAAATTCAGAACTTATTGTTATAGCTTCACGTCCATGTATATAATAAATCTTATGATAACCCTAAAAAAGGAAAAGTCGAAGTTATTATTTCTAAGCAAAGAAATGGTACTATCGGAACTTTTTGTTTAGAATACTATAATAATTATACATTATTTGAAAATATTAAATCAGATGAAACCGCACTATAATTCGGCGTTGAGATCGAACTCAAAGGTTTCCAGCCACGTAGTGGAGCGTAACCCGACATTATATAGCAAATAACGCAGACGGCGGTTTCTGTATTCCCAATCTTTACGTGGGAACGCCGCCGGGACGCTTTGCGTCCCGTAAAATGTAACCGGACTCGAAGCGTTCGTCCGTGTGTTCCAACACAAAGCGTGGGAACAAGGCTCATATTCTTTGTAATAAAGTGTTATAGGCATGATATTTTTTAATAAGGAAACGATATGAAAACTTTCAGCATACAATCGTTTGGAAATCAGGCAGTAATAACCGTTGATCTTTCATTTATAAATATTGAATTGTTAAATCGGTTATTTGAACGGCTGCGAGTTGAACAACTGATTCAGAAAGCAGATTTCAGCGATGAAATCACGGAAATCGGAACAGAAATCAAACAGAGCTGGTGGCAAAAAAATCGGGAACAGTATTTAGAAGGTATAATCAATGCGGATTGTGATTGATACCAGCATGATTTTTTCTTTATTGCTGGGAAAAAATGCGGGAATGCGTGATAATTTTTTTGATCCGGCACACATTTTCTACGCACCGAACTATATTATCGGCGAACTGTTTGAAAAAAAAGAGAAAATTATGAAGTACTCAGCGATGTCGGAAGCCGAGATTTACGAATTGTTCCACCGAATACTCAGCCAAATTGAATTTGTTGCCGAAAATTTTGTTTCTTCGGAATGCAAATCTCAGGCATTCAGGTTATGTCATAACATTGATGAAGATGATATTCCTTTTATCGCTTTATCGCTACAATTGAAGGCTGTTTTTTGGACAGGAGATAAACAACTGAAAGAATATATGAAAGAACATGGTTTTAATTTATTTTTTGAGCCGAAATATTAAACCGCCTAACCCGTCATTGCAGTGGAGGGAGTTATCGCCCCGCCACTGAATTTGGTATTAAAATTAAAAAAACATGGTGTGTAAACCTCTGAGGAGAATATAATGAGAACTGTTTCCGAAAGACAACTGAGTCAAGAATTCATAGAAGTCCTTAACTGTCTGAATAAGGAAGAGCATGAACCTGTATTTATTGATTTTCAAGGGAAAAAATTTGTTGTGCCGGGAGAAGATGAATATCAGAAGATTTCTCAGAAGAAAGAACAGAATCTGACTGAATTTTTCAGAAAATCTCCCCTGTTTGGTACAGAATTGAATATGGAAAGAGATAAAACAGGTTCAAGAGAGGTGGACTTTTGAATTATCTTCTGGATACGTGCGTTGTTTCAGAAATGATAAAACCGAATCCGAATCCGAAAGCTATTCAATGGATAGAAGAAAAAAATGAAAAAACACTGTTTCTGAGTGTTCTGACAATCGGCGAACTGTGGAAAGGAATCAGTAAGCTGCCTGAATCAAAAAAGAAAGATGAGATTCTGTTATGGATGAAAAAGGATCTCCGTCAAAGGTTTAAAAAAAGAATTTTAAAACTTACTGAAGAGACAGCAAAGGTTTGGGGAGAAATTCAGGGAAAAGCAGAATTGGTTATAAAAAGTCTGGACCAGTTCTTTAAATCGATTGTTGACGGAATTAACTAAGGAGTCAAGAAAAATTAACTTTTACAATTAATCAGTCAACTTCTTATTTTTTAATAAATATATCCGTTTAAAATGTAAAAGTTATTTTTTCTTGCTTCTAACCCAAGTTGCCACCTATTGAAAAAATAGCCGTCCCCGGTCGGTTCGGATTGACAAATCCGAACCGCTGCCGGATTTGTCAATCCGGCAGGAGCATAGGCGGCAACTTGAATTAACTATGAACTTATTAAAATATATGATAAACTTAACCTTTAAAAATTTATCATATATTCTCCTGAAAATTTTTATTGAAGAAATTGAAAACAGAAAAATAATTATTGAGAAAGATGAAGATGACTTTTAATGTGTTAAGCAGCTTTAACCTTTTTTAACTGACATGAGGATATGTTATAAATATAAAAATCAGATAATAAGAATTGTTGGAAATAATCCGAATAAAATCGGGTCAGACTTAATTGATAATCCATATTAAAGAAAGGAAAGAAAAATGAAGAAATTTCTGGCAAAAATCATTGTGTGTGCGTTGGTACTCTCCTGTTCAGGACTGGCAGCGGCGGAAGAGAAAAAAGCTGAAACACCGCCTGCCGCGGCTGCACCTGCTCCTGCGGTAAAACCGGATGCGGCTCAGGCTAGTCCCGATGACATGAAATGGATAGCTCAGTGCATCATAGATAACAAGGATGAAGGGCAGCCGATGGAAGTGGTGCAGAAATACTGTGAGTGCATGAACTCAAAAATGGAAGACAGCGAAATACAATCCGTCACACAGTGGGAAAAGACCCACCCGAAGGAACGGAAAGAGTGCAGTGACAATGCGGGCTGGAAGTAACCCTCCGGTATATTCCCTTGTTCCCACGCAAAGCGTGGGAACAAGACTTAATCTTGTCATAATGTACTTAACACCTGAAACTTAAAACCTTATGGAACAATTCATCCCATGGCTTGCTCTGAAAAGTGTTCCGGGAATCGGGAATCATCTTTTTAAGCGGCTTACAGATCGTTTTAAATCTCCTGAGCTTGTATTCAAAGCATCATCTGAAGAGCTTTTCGGCGTCAAGGGTATCTCTCACCGTCTTGTATCAGTCATTCAGAATTATAAAATACCTGAAAAAGTAAAAGAGGAGATTGATTTGACGCAAAAGAACGGGTTTAAAATTATTACTCTTTCTGACCCGGATTATCCCCCTCTTCTGCTTCATATACCGGATCCCCCGCCTTTTCTGTATCTTTACGGAAATCTGAATCATTCTGCAAAAAATATTGCTGTTGTCGGATCAAGAGGCGCAACCCGTTACGGTATCTCTGCTGCAATTCGTTTATGTAAGGATTTGGCATCTTCCGGGATTACAGTTGTCAGCGGAATGGCAAGAGGGATCGATACAGCGGCACATGAAGGTGCGCTGATGGGGAACGGAAAAACAATTGCTGTACTTGGGAGCGGTTTATGCCGGGTTTATCCTTCAGAGAATCTGAAGCTCTTTCATAAAATTGCTGAAAACGGAGCTGTGATTTCAGAATTTAATCTTATGGCAGAGCCTGCTCCGTATCATTTTCCCATACGGAACAGGATTATCAGCGGTATGTCTATGGGTACTGTTGTTGTAGAGGCTGGAAAAAGAAGCGGCGCTCTGATTACCGCCAATCTTGCTACAGATCAGGGAAGAGATGTTTTTGCTGTACCGGGGAATATTCATTCTTTTAAAAGCATCGGTCCCCATAATCTGATAAAGGACGGCGCAAAACTGGTGATGAATGTTCAGGATATTCTGGAAGAACTCCCGGATATTATAAAAACGCATATCGTCAATCAGAATATCAGTCAGGATAAAATATTAGAGAAACTTCCGCCCCTGACTTCAGATGAAGCCATTGTATTTAAGGCGTTGGGACCCTATCCGATTCATATAGATGATCTGATAAGAAAAATTTCAATGGAACCGGGAAAGCTGTCAAGCATCCTGCTTCAGCTTGAATTAAAAGGAGTTGTTTATCAGGCTCCGGGGAAGCTGTTTTCAATTGCAGTGGATGATATACTTTGAGGCTTGAATATCGCATTATAATTATCTAAAATAATTAAAGGAATCTCAGTCGAAAAACTGAACTCTTTACAACAACGCATTTTGTCTCTCCTTTAATTATAATATTTATGATCCTTCTTTCAAAATCAATAGAATAGAAAACACGGCTTAATATTAGTGAAAGGTAAGAGTTATGAAGCAGTTTGTAATTATCGGACTTGGCAATTTCGGATATTATCTGGCAACCCATCTGTATGATAAAGGGAATGAAGTATTGGCAATTGATAAAAATTCCGCCAGAGTCCAGCAGATCAGGGACAGAGTAAGTCAGGCAATTGTAGCGGATGCCACAGATCGGAAAGCAATGGAGAGTCTGGAGATTATGCAGATGGATACGGTTGTGATCTGTATCGGCTCTGTGTTAAGTAATTCAATTCTTGCAATATTAAGCATGAAAGATATTGGAGTGAAGCATGTAGCGGCAATGGCAATCAGTGAGGATCACGGGAGAATCCTTAATAAAATCGGTGTATCAGATATTTTTTTCCCGGAAAAAGATATGGCAGTATCAGCCGCCGAAACGGCTGCATAATCCGAATATGCTCGATTATTTACCCTTTATTGAAGGATACAGCATTGTTCAGGTTTCTCCTCCTGAAAGTTTTATGGGAAAATCTCTGCGAGAACTGAACCTGATTAACCGTTACGGAATTCAGGTTATCGGGATCAAAGAGGTCATTCTGGATCGGGTCAATCTGATTCCGACAGCACAATTTATTTTAAAAGACAGTGATATTATGATTCTTCTGGGTCCGAATGAAATACTGGAGAAATTACGGGAAGGAAAATTGGAATGAAAAATGTGCTTGTTACAGGCGGAGCAGGATTTATCGGCTCTCATATTGTTGATGCTCTTGTAAATAAAGGATGCAAGATCAGTGTAATTGATAATCTGACCACAGGTGATCTCGCCAATCTGGAACATATTAAAAAACAGATAACATTTTATCACGGTGATATACAGGATACGGAAATTTTAAGCAGAGCTATAAAAGATTGCGATCTTGTATTTCATGAAGCCGCTATGGTTTCCGTACCTCAGACAGTGGCAAATCCGGTTGAATCCGCCATGATAAATGATATAGGAACACTCACGGTTCTTGAGACTGCCTGTAAAAACCATGTAAAACGGGTTGTTCTTGCAAGTTCTTCTGCTGTTTACGGAGATGATCCCAAATTGCCGAAACATGAGAATATGACTCTGAAGCCGCTTACTCCTTATGCGGTTCAGAAGCTGACAAATGAGTATTATGCACGTATCTATTATGAGCTGTACGGGCTTGAAACTGTATGTTCTGAGATATTTTAATGTTTATGGACCAAGACAGAATCCATCTTCACCATATTCAGGAGTTATATCTATATTTATGTCCAAAGCGGTTTCAAAAACCGCGCCGCTTATTTACGGAGACGGTAATCAGTACAGAGATTTTGTATTTGTTTCAGATGTGGTAAAAGCAAACCTCCTTGCCGCAGCAGCGGAGAATGTCAGCGCAAAGGTTTTTAATATCGGCACAGAGCAGATTACAACCGTTAACCGCTTGTGGGAAATGATTTGTAACATGGCAAATTTGGATATAAAGCCTGAATATGCTCCGCCAAGAGCGGGCGATATTCGTGAATCTTCAGCAAATATAAGTTATGCAAAATCGGCAATTGGATTTGAACCTGAATATCTGTTTAAAAAAGGGCTTGAAATAACATTTGAATGGTACAGAAAGAATTTTTCTGAAACCTGAATAAAAAAAGAAATATTTAAAAATTATGGATCTGTCAGATATAAAAATAAGAGAAGCCTCTGTTTCAGATATGGATTCGCTTGTTGAACTGCTGAAAACTCTTTTCTCTGTTGAAGAAGATTTTGTTTTTAACGAATCTTTGCAACGCAGAGGCTTGGCAATGATGCTCGAAAATCAGGAAGAACGCTGTATCATGGTTGCCGAAACAGACGGAAAAGTGATCGGAATCTGTTCAATACAGACGCTTATCTCCACCGCCGAGGGGGGACAGGTCGGGCTTGTGGAGGATGTGGTTGTAAATCCTTCTTACCGCGGAAAAGGAATCGGAAAAATGCTTCTCTCTTCTCTTGAAAAATGGGCAAAGAAAAGAGGATTGAAACGGTTGCAGCTCTTAGCGGATCAGAATAATCTGCCTGCGCTTGAATTTTATGAGAAGATGAATTGGAAAAAGACACAACTGATTTGTCTCCGCAGAAAAGATTTTTATACAAAAAGCTGAGTTTTTTTGAAAAATTCAGCAGCATCGCAACGGAAAAAAATCATAAACTCAAAAAGAGGAAAGATAAAATATGGCAAAATTTCTTGATACAACAGGTATTTCTTATCATCTTCAGCAATTAATCAATAATGCAAATGAAAAACTGATTCTGATAAGTCCTTTTTTAAAAATTAATGAGCGAATCAGGCAATCCCTTGAAGATAAAGACAGACTCAAAATTGACATCCGTATTATTTACGGAAAAAATGAGCTTCAGCCCGAAGAAAACAACTGGCTCCGCTCTTTGCAGAGCATCAGATCAAGTTTCTGCAAAAATCTTCACGCCAAATGTTATATGAATGAAAATGAGGCAATTATCACTTCAATGAATCTTTATGAATTTTCCCAGATAAATAACAATGAAATGGGGATATATGTATCAAAAAGTGAAGATTCGGAACTTTATCAGAGTATTTATAACGAAGCAATGAGGCTTGTCAGGATAAGTGATGAGATAAAAATATCTGTTGAAAAAGTTGATGCTCAGGATAAAGATAAAGAGATTCTGCCAAATAATTTGGAAAAAGGCTTTTGCATCCGCTGTAAAAAAGAGATACCTGCAAATATGTCCCAGCCGTATTGTTCTGACTGTTATAAGATATGGATTAAATTCAAAAACAGAAATTATAAAGAGGTCTGCTGTCATCTTTGCGGAAAAGATAATGATTCAACAATGAACAAACCGATTTGCCTCTCCTGTTACAAGAAAAATAATCAGAATAAGGATTAAATAATTGAATTTTAATAAGTTAATAAGCTGAGTTTTTTGAAAAACTTAGTTTTTTTATCTTATTACCCCGCCAGGTTCAGCCATAAAAAGAATGTTACAGCAGATAACAGCGTACTGGCTGAGATTGCCGCGACTGAAAAATCCGCATCTCCGTTCATCTCTTTTGCCATAACATAAGTGAGAGTTGCTGTCGGCGAGGCAAGAAGAATAAGTCCGGGTGCATACTCCTGCGGCGTAAGATGAATTGAACGGTATAAAATAAATCCCGTACCGGGGAGAATGAGCAGTTTTATCAGGCTTGAAATAAGAACAGGTTTGATCTGAAATTTTACCACATCAAAAGAGAGAGATGCGCCAATGATAAGTAATGACGTGGGGAGCGCCATTCCGCTTAATATATCAAAAGATCGTCCTATAACAACAGGTATCTGTATTTCTGTCAGAGAAAAAAGAATACCGGCGATTGCAGATATGATTACCGGATTCTTCATTACTTTTAAAAAAGGTCTGATTTTATATCTGACAGTATTAAATGTAACCCTGTTTTTATCTTTATCTGTATAAGTAAGCACAAATACAGCAAGAATATTTTGCATAATCATTGTAAAACCTGCAATAATACTTGCACTGACAAATCCTTTATCCCCAAGATAATAATAAGATACTGCCAACCCGATATATCCGAGATTCCCATGAAAGGAGCTTTGAATAAATGTGCCTATCTGACCGGCTTCAATACAAAGAATCATTGACACAGCCCATGCAGCAGCGCATATAATCATGATAGAACTCAGGGTAACAGCAATCACGCTGAAATTAAAATAGGTTGTCAGAGAAGATTTTGCGATTGAATGAAAAATCATAGCGGGGATTGCCAGATAATAGATCAGTCTGTTTGCCGGACCCAGAAATTCATTCGGCATAAATCCTTTTTTTCCTGCTAAAAATCCGACTGTTATAATGATAAATATCGGAACGAGTGTTGTCAGTATTTTCATAATTTTTCTGATAAAGTTTGTAGTATCGCCTTTAGGCGATACTTTTCGTTCCCACGCAAAGCGTGGGAACGAGAGTGAAAAACATATAGCTTATATCAAATAAAAATAGTATAACTCAATAGTCAAGTTTTTTAAAGCTCCGTAGGAGCAGTATATTTGTAGCAGAAGCCCGCCCCCGTTTTTAAAGCTCCGTAGGAGCGATATATTTAACAGGGATTCATTCCATGTCGGAAAAAATATAACGCTCCTACGGAGCTTTTTGAACATATCGGAACACCCATCAAAAATCAATCATAATCAGTGGATCGAAAAAGTTTGTAGTACCGCCTTCAGGCGGTCAGGCGTGCCGAAAAAGTTTGTAGTACCGCCTTCAGGCGGTCCGGCGTGCTGCGATAACCATCTGATTTTACAGTAACCGCCTAAAGGCGGTACTACAAACTTTTACAGATTTTCGATCTGATGAAAATAGGTTATTCTTATGAAATATATCGCTGATTTACATATCCATTCCAAATATTCAAGAGCCACTGCAAAGAATCTTGATTTTGAAAATTTATATATTGCCACCCAGTTAAAAGGGATAACAGTTGTCGGAACCGGCGATTTTACACATCCTGCATGGTTTGCCGAGATACAGGAGAAACTGATTCCCGCTGAACCGGGGCTATTCAGGCTGAAAGATGATATTGCAAAAAAATGTGATCTGCATGTTCCTGAATCATGCCGGGGTGAAGTGCGATTTATTCTGCAATGTGAAATCAGCAATATTTACAAAAAGAACGGCAAGACACGGAAAAATCATCATATTCTTTTTGCACCTGATATTGAAACAGTATCACGTTTTAACGCAAAATTAGATAATATCGGAAATATCAAATCAGACGGCAAACCCATTTTAGGGCTTGACGCCAAACTGCTTTTAAAAATCCTTTTAGATACTTCATTTGATTCGTTTCTTATACCCGCTCATATCTGGACTCCCTGGTTTTCCGTGCTTGGTTCAAAATCAGGCTTTGATTCATTAGAAGAATGTTTTGAAGAGCTTACATCTGAAATCTTTGCCGCTGAGACAGGGCTATCCTCTGATCCACCCATGAATTGGCGGGTTTCAGGGCTTGACAAGGTTACGCTGGTATCTAATTCAGACGCTCATTCACCCATGAATCTCGGAAGAAATGCAAATCTTTTTGATACAGAATTATCTTATTTTGCTGTAAAATCAGCTTTGAAAAACGCTAATCCCAAAGAGGCTCTCGGCACTCTTGATATGTATCCTGAAGAGGGTAAATATCATTTGGACGGGCATCGAAAATGTCAATGCTGTCTGCATCCTGCTGAGAGCATGAAAAAAAAAGGTATTTGTCCGGTCTGCGGAAAGCCGTTGACCATCGGCGTTTTATACCGTGTTGAGGAGCTTGCTGACAGAGCCGAAGGAATCAAGCCTGAAAGAGGGCTGCCATTTTATCACATTATCCCATTAGCAGAGATTTTATCTGAAATCCTGAATGTCGGAACAAAGAGTAAAAAAGTGGATGGGCAGTATCAGGCGGCACTTGAATCGCTTGGTTCTGAGCTGAATATATTGCTGAATTTATCAAAAGATGAGATTGATCATGCAGGGATTCCCTTATTGAGTGAAGCAGTCAGGCGAATGAGAGAAGGAAATGTTCATATCTCACCCGGATATGACGGAGAATACGGCAAGATAACTCTTTTTACTCCTGATGAACGGGAAAAACTTATGGGGCAGCATTCTTTGTTTTTTATGCCGGGTTCGGAAGAGAAAAAGATCATTAAAAAAAGAGTAAAGCGTGAAGATATTGCAGATAATATCAAAGTGATTTCAGAGAAAAAGCCTGTTTATAAAAAAACTGACAGCCCCCTGAATCTGAATGATGAACAGTACAAAGCAGTTGAGCATGAAGGAAGTCCGTTATTAATCATTGCGGGACCAGGGGCAGGAAAAACCCTTACTCTTACGCACCGGATCGCATATATGATTCAGAAACGGAATATTTCACCGGAGAATATCCTCGCTTTGACATTTACAAATAAAGCGGCTCAGGAGATGAAAGAGCGGTTAAAGATTCTGCTTGGAAATATAGAGAGTTTTCCTTCTGTCGGTACTTTTCATGCAATATCTTTTCAAATGCTGAAATCGCTTGGATATTCTGATTATTCAATTATAGATGAAGATGAGCAGAAAGCATTTTTTTCAGAGGCAATCCGACAGGTAAAAGAAAAAGGGATTCAGATTCATGTTAAGCCGAATCGTCTGGCGGATATGATTATGAAAGCAAAACAGCAGATTCTGACGCCCGGCGACAATCTTGAAGCAATTGCTGAAAAATCAGATACATCTCTTTTAACAGCGGTTTATCAAGCATATCAGCAATTACTGGCGCAGGAACATTGTTATGATTATGAAGATCTGATTTTAAATGTAGTGAAGATTCTTGAGACGGATAATGATATTCGCTTATCTTATCAGAATCAATGGAAATATATTTTTGTGGATGAATATCAGGATTTGAATCACGGAGAATACAGATTTATCAGAGCATTGGCTCCTGTAAATACAGAGCTTTGCGTTATCGGAGACCCGGATCAGGCAATTTACGGGTTTCGCGGGTCTGATATTCGTTATTTTCAGGCTTTTGTCAATGACTATCCTGACAGCAGAGTAATCCGTCTTACCAAAAATTACCGCTCAACAGAAACGATTTTGACTGCATCTCATCAGGTTATCAAAGATCACAGCATTGACAGGAGTTCAGTCACCCGTGTATATTCCAATATTCAGGGAATAAAAACTCTTACTATTCTTGAATTGGTGACAGAAAAATCTGAAGCTGTTGCTGTGGGAAAGGCAATTGAAAATATGATTGGCGGTATCGGATTTCATTCAATTGATTTTGGAAAGACAGATGAAAAAACAGATCGGACATTTTCAGATTTTGCAGTACTTTACAGAACCAATGCACAGAGTCAGATTATTTCAGAAGTCTTTGATCAGGCAGGGATTCCGTATCAGATTGTCAGCAAAGAGAATCTGTATAAAAGAAAAGGGATTGCTGAACTCCTCTCTTTTCTGAAGATAACAGAAGATAGAAGAACTTTCAATGATTTTAAGAAAGTTGAAAAATATACTGATAAGCTCTCTGAAATCAGAAATAATATCAGAGAAAAATCTGTTGAGGATAAGCTGATATTTATTGCTGAAAATACAGATATATCTGATATAATAAATGAAAATCCCAAGACTGCCGAGGCGTTTCAGGCTCTTATTCATACAGCAAAATCATGCGGCAATAACATATCTGATTTTTTTGAAATCATTGCTCTTCAAACTCATGATACTGATATTTATGATCTTCATGCTGAAAAAGTTGCATTAATGACCATGCACGCGGCAAAAGGGCTTGAATTTCCGGTTGTATTTATTGCAGGTTGTGAACAGGATTATATTCCGTTCAGACATCCGGGAAATGATGACGTTGATATTGATGAAGAGCGCAGGCTCTTTTATGTCGGCATGACCCGCGCAAAAGAGCAGTTGTTTTTAACTCACGTCAAAAAACGGATTATTTACGGAAAAACAATAGAAAGAGAAATTTCCCCTTTTGTGGCGGTAATTGAAAAGCAGTTGATAACCCTTGAAAAATATCAGGCAAAAAAAGGGAAAAAAGAGAGTCTGCATCAGTTTGGATTGTTCGGATAATCTTATTTTGGTAGTGGATCAAATCCGTTGAAAAAAATTGCAGGGGCAAATAATTATTTGCCCCTACGGAAGATTGTCAACGGATTTGACCCACCACCCTTATTTTATCAGATTGTAAAGAATAATACAGAGATACAGGCAAAAAAAATTCCTATAATTTCTTTAAATGTAACAGTTTCATTTAAAAAAAACAGGCTAATATTACAGTTAAAACAGGATATAATGCCGTCAGTGTCACAACAACTGATATTTTACCCTTTTCAATAGCCATAAGATAAAAAAATGATCCTGATATACCCGGAAAGCCGGTAAAAAAGGCTGAAGTTATGCCTCTGACATCTGTTTTAATGGTGAAACCTTTATAAAAAAGCACTATAATCAAAAAAAACAGATTGCCTATACCCTGAAAAATTACCGCATCTGAGGGGCTTATGTATTTTATGGTAAGTTTGGGCAGAAAACCCCATACTCCCCAGCATATCAGGGCTAAAGATGCAAATAAAAACCAGTTTTCTTTTAACAATTATATTCCTGATTTAGTTTTGCGGAAAATTATAATGCAGAGTTAAGCATTTATAACAGACATCAGATTGAATGGAGATTAGCTCAGGCTTTTGTTTCCGGCTTATGATCTGAGACAAAAAATTCATAATACCGGGTTTAAAGCTATATTTAACTGTAAATTCAGACCTGATGCTATTCTGTGCAAAGTTGACAGTTTGACATCTCCTGCATTGTTTTCAAGCCGGGAGATAAGAGGCGGTTTCACCTGAAGGCGTTCTGCAAGCTGTTTCTGCGTCAATCCAGCCTGCTCCCTTGCTTCTCTTATCATGACCCCTATTCTGAAATAATGATAGCCTTCCTCGTAATTCTCGGCAAAAGATTTGTCCCGTGCTTTCCGTTTATTGATATATTTTTTCAGATCACTCATTTCTGAATCTCCTCAAATGGTCTTTCTTTCTCATTTCGGCAGTATCAATCTCTTTTTTCGGAGTTTTTTGACTTTTTTTCTGAAATCCGTGAACAAGAATCAGAATATTTTTTTCGTCTATGAAACCCAACATTCTGTATTCATTACCGCTGCATTCTGCTTTTACTTCCCATATATCATCGGTATGCTTCAGCTTTTCAAAATATTTTCCGTGAACTATGCCATGAAATTCCTCAATGAGCCTCATAACCCATGTCATTTTCTTAGCCGCCTTTGAATCCAGACTGTCCAGAAAATCCTCCGCAGGTCTTCTTCTGTTTTCAGTCTCATAGAAACTTATCTCATTCACTTTTTCCATAATGGAAAGATAACATACAGGGTATATTTTTGCAATAAGAGAGAAGGGGAATTTGGACAAAATTGAAATTGCGGATGAAAATAAGAAGCTAAGTTTCTTCAAGAAACTTAGCTTCTTTTAATATCAGCATAGAGATTGGACAACCCTTAGGGTTTATTCAAAATCAGAAATCAATCTGCCATTTTATACCGGCGTAGAACAATGAACCTTCATCTGTTTCTACTCCGTTTAACTCTTTATCCCTATAATCAACAACGCCAGCTTCAGGAACAATAGTTACACCCGGAGCAAACTTTAAAGAAACATTCCCATAATAAGAGAGTGTTTCATCTTCAATTTTAGTGCCGGGGAAATCAACTTCCTGTTTCAGATAACCGCCGCCAACCTCAACGGTAGCCTTACTGCCTGCATTAATACCGAGAACTGCCATACCGCCATAGGATTCAGTATCTTCAATATCATCATCCGCCGGGTTATAATAAATTGTTTTGGTTCCCCACTGTGATAATCCATAAGCGGCTGCATTGACTGCATAGTGACCGCTGGCTTTCAGAAATACAGGACCTGCATTAAAGCCGAAGCCTGCACCGCCTACATAAGCGTTCACATCATAGTCTTTGTCGTCATTTACCACAGCTTTGTAGGTATTGAATCCGCCAAAGAGGTCTGCAAAGAATACATTGGTTTTGAGATTAAAACTTGCAGCAACTTTGGGAATGGTAACATCTTTGTCAACAATAGAAGCATTCCCGCTTATATCGGTGGTATTTGTTTCTATCAACGCCAGTTTGAAACCGCCGAACCGGAACTGAACCATCGGACGGCGAGTATCATAAGCAGCGCCTACATTAAGCAGATCCTGATCATTGTCCCACACCTGATTGGAATACAATATAGTTACAGGTGTATATTCCTGACCAACCAGCAGTTCACCTGCTCCGAAATTCCATGTGCCGTAAAGTCTTCTTGTATTTACTCCTCCGGTAGTGGTTTCATCATTCACAGCAAATTCAAATCTGCCGCCGATTGTATCACTTGTTACATTAGCACCTATACGGGCATTACTCTGCAAATCCCATGTTGTTCCGTCATCATCACCTTTAAGCAGGTCACCATAAGCAGGAGACTCTTCATCTTTATCATTCCAGAAGGTGGACATACGCGCACTTCCGTAGAAACCCCATTCCAGCGCCATTGCAGAGCCTGCAAATGCAAAGAGCATCACAACTGCCGCACAAATAACTGTAAATCTTTTCATCTTTCTTCCTCCTTAACTAGTCATCTTCTTCTTCATTAATCTTAAAAAACCTTAGCCTGATAACCGAACCATTTTCTCTTTTTACTCTTAAAAACCTGATAATCTTTTTAATCTTCTGTTCATCCCTCCTTTCATTACAATCATATAAATTTGGAAAATAACTTTACCTGTAATTTTGTTTACACAAACGGATTGACAATCTTTATTTTATTTTCAATATATTTGTGTCTAAGAAGATTTTACCGTTCATGAAGTTCTTCTCTGTCAAACCTGTAATCCGAAGGGAGTCTGAATCTGTGTTTTTTCACCGAATCCAGAAAATGTTCTTTACATTTTTCTGTATCTTCTTTCATTAACAGAATAACCTCCACATCTCTGTCTGAAAATGCTATATATTCAGGCGGTATTCTGATTATACCATTATAAGGTTTTGTTTCAAATCGGATAGCATTCATATTTTTACCCATTTATTATAATAAAATTATGCTCCTTATCACTTTTTGCTTTCAATTTACTAAATAAGGGGTTATAAAAAATTCTCTCTCTGTAATGCTGATGACAGGACTTTTTCAACAGAAACAGGAACATGAACTATATGAAAACGCCCTGATGTAAAAGCATAATCTTCTCCGCTTTCATCTATGATTCTTATATAACCGTGAGAAAAAGCCTAATCAGGAATAATTATCCTGTAGAGCTTTCCCACTTCAAGAGATGCCTTATATCCTTCATTATCAAGGCATATTGCAAATTGTATAATTTCACTGACAATTTTAAAGTCTATTTATCGTCTGGTGATAAACTGATGAATAATGTAATATACAAATAAACTGTAAAAATGTACAGAATTATTTATCTATTTACAAAAATGGATAAAAAGATTCCCGAAGTTTCAATTCAAAATCAAAGATAAAAAAATTCGTATCAGTCAACAAGTAAAAAGTCAAGTTTTTTTATTTATAGATAACCCAAGTTGCCACCTGTCGGAAAAATGACCAATGCGGCTCGGTGGAAGATTGACAAATCCGAACCGCTTCGCCGGATTTGTCAATCGTTCGACTGAGCGTTCGACTGAGCTCACGCCGAAGTCCGGCGTGAGCATTATGTGGCAACTTGGGTTATAGATACTAATTACACAGTCCATTCGCCGGATACAGCCGCCTGTGATTTTGCCTATACACCGCTGTTCCGGAAGCAGCGGCTTCACTGTTTTTTCCCTCGTTGCCACGCTTTGCTTGGGAATGCAGCATGATGCGGCGCAACAAGCCGGACGCAAAGCGTAGGAACAAGATAAAAAGCCTCCTTTAAAAAGACAATGCAACATGGCGACTGTTTCTTAAAGATTAGGAAGTCTTAAATCTTTATTCAACTAACCCGATTACCACATCCATAATCTCTTCCGGCGTGGGGACATCTCCGCCGCATTTTCCGTACCATTGGACAGGGCGTTTTCCATGCAGAGAGCGCTCAACATCCTCAACCATTTGCCCCATGCTCATTTCAATACTGATAACAACTTTGCAGCTCTCTTTTACCGCGGCGTCTTGAACTGCTTTTTCAGGAAAAGGAAAAAGCGTCTGAGGGCGTATCATTCCTGCTTCAAACCCTGATTCTTTTAAATTGTCAATTGCAGTCCTGCATACCCGGCTCATGGTTCCGTAACTGACGATAAGCACTTTATAATCAGAATCTGTGTTATAAGCCTCATAGCGTATCTCCTCCTGCTTCATCCTTTCATATTTTGCTTTTAACATCATGTTATGATCATTCAGTTGCTTAGGGTCTAAATAGAGAGATTTCACAAGATTCGGTTTACTGCTTTTACGGGTATCCATGCCGTTGGTTGCCCATTCATCTTTATTGGTTGCCTCTGATTTAAGATGATCCGGAAACTCAACAGGCTCCATCATCTGCCCGATCAAGCCGTCTCCTAAGATCATTACCGGATTCCGGTATTTTTCAGCCAGAGGAAAGGCAATCATCATCATTTCAACAGCCTCCTGAATACTTGCCGGAGCCATTACCAGCATCCTGTAATCACCATGCCCGCCCCCTTTTGTCGCCTGAAAATAATCTCCCTGAGACGGAAGGATCCCGCCTAAACCCGGACCTCCGCGCATAATATTTACAAATACTGCCGGACATTGGGCTCCGGCAATATAGCTTATTCCTTCGCTCATCAGACTGATACCGGGGCTGGATGATGTTGTAAAGACCCGCTCTCCGCAACCTGATGCGCCGAAAAGCATATATGAAACAGCGACTTCACTCTCCCCCTGTAAAAAAAGCCCCCCGACTTCAGGCATTCTTCTGGAAAGATATTCTGCCACTTCAGACTGAGGTGTTATCGGATATGCAAAATAATTCAGGCACCCGGCTCTGACAGCAGCCTCTGCAATCGCTTCATTCCCTTTCATGAGTACTTTGCTCATATTTTTTCTCCGTGATATTTAAATCGTTATGATATATTTATCTCAATTATTTGAAAAAACTTGATTTCTTATCTCTGAAGCATACTTGCCTCAAAGACCGGTCCATCAATGCAGACGTGCATATATTTATCTGAATCATTTCTCTTTTCAACAGCACATCCAAGACACGCGCCCATACCGCAAGCCATAAGGGTTTCAACAGAAATATAACACGGAACAGCATATTTTTCAGCAATCTTTGAAACTGCCTTTAACATAGGAGAAGGTCCGCATGCGTAAATAACATCAGGCAGAGAGATATTCAGTTCCCTTTCAAGCGGTACTGTAACAAGCCCTTTTTCTCCTTCACTGCCGTCATCTGTAGTTATAATGATATTCATTCCTAAGTTGAGAAAATCATTTTTACATAAAATATCATTTGCTGATCTGCCGCCGATAAATACCTTACAATCTGAATATCCTGATTTCTCTTTTAAAACAGAACTGAGAAAAATCAGTGGAGCAACCCCGATTCCGCCGGCAACAATAAATATTTTATGAAGATTATCTGAAACCGGAAAACCGTTTCCAAGAGGTCCGAGAACATCTATAATATCGCCGGGCTTACATACAGAGAGTTTTTCAGTACAGGTTCCCACCACTTTATAAAGCAGCTCAATCCCTTGAATAATATGATTCTTTATGATAAGTTTGTGAATTGAGAAAGGACGCCTGAGAAGAGGAGCAGTCTGATCCGGAAGTTTAAGTGTAACAAACTGTCCCGGCTTGGCTTCTGAATATCCTTTGCCGCATGTCAAACCCATATTAAAATAAGAGGGAGATGCTTTTTTATTCCATAAAATCTGATTTTTTTCCTGAAACATAATTTATTCCATATAAAGAATTGAAATATCATAAAAGTTTGTAGTACCGCCTTTAGGCGGTACGTCTGAAATCCCTTGTTCCCATGCAAAGCGTGGGAACAAGCTATCCTGAAGGCGGAACTGCAAACTTTTTAAATCTGCTGATATTCTTTGTATCATAAAAAAAAGAATGGTAAAATATTTTTTATCAGACCAATAGGGTTTTTTAAACCCTGTTGATTTTTATCAGACAGGAGCAGAAAATGAAATATTTTTTTATTGCAATAATTTTTACTATTTTCGGGTTGCATGGAGATAGTAAAGCGGATGATATGAAAAAAGAGCCTCTTCCGTTTCATCCGGGTGAAAAACTGAAATTTGAACTGAAATGGAGTTTTATCAGCGCCGGAGAAGCTGCTCTGGAAATTCTCCCGGTTGAAACCGTAAACGGGGTTCAGGCATATCATTTTGTGATGACAGCAGAGAGCAACTCTTTATTAGACAAGGTTTATAAAGTCCGGGATCGGATAGATGCTTATACAGATATTAATATGACCCGTTCCATTCTTTATAAAAAAAAACAGAAAGAGGGCAGCACAGATCGGGATATTGCGGTTAATTTTGACTGGGAAAAGAGAGAGGCACATTATACTGATTTCGGAAAAAAGAATCCTCCGGTATCTTTACTCCCCGGTGCTTTTGACCCGTTATCAGCGTTTTATTATATCCGTCTTTTTGACATCAAAGAGAATACTGTAATTGAAAGACCTGTAACTGACGGTAAAAAATGTATTATAGGTAAAGCTGTCATTGTAAAAAGAGAAACAATAAAGGTGGGGGATAAAGTATATGATACCTATCTGATAGAGCCTGAATTAAAGCATATCGGCGGAGTTTTTGAAAAAAGCAGGAATGCAAAAATTCAGGTCTGGATTTCAGCAGATAAACGGAGAATTCCGGTACGGATAAAGAGCAAGGTAATTGTAGGCAGTTTTATAGGGGAGCTTATTTCAGATTATTAATGCGAATTAAGCAGACTTGCTCAATGTAAGAAAGGGAAAGAGCGGTATAAAAAAATGTCTCCACGCCGGAGCATGGGAACAAAAAAGCTTCGGCGTGGTGAACAAAGAATTTACCGGCTGACAAAAGCCCCAGCCACTCCGATAAGAATGGTTTCAAAAACAAAAACAGCGGTATAAGATTCACCGAAAAGGACATAAACAATCCCGCCGCCGATAACCGCCGGTACACCGCAGACCACCAGACTACCTAACTTCCTGCTGATTTCCATATTCTGATAACTCCTTTATTTTCAAAATTTCTGAAGAAACTCAGTTGGTTCAAGTCTCTGAAAAAGTTGAACCAACAACAAACTTTTAAAACAGAAGATATATAAATGACTCATGTTACGCACTCTTTTATCTCCCCCTTTTATAAAGGGGGATTACAAATCTTCTGCGTAAGGTGAGTCACTAAGAACGCTCAACAAGCATAGCTAATCCCATGCCGCCGCCGATACACATAGTGAACATGCCTGTACTTAAATCTTCACGCTTCATGTGGTGAATACCTGTTACGACCTGACGCGCTCCGGTGCATCCGATTGGATGCCCCAGAGAAATACCGCTTCCAAGCTCATTGGGACGATACCACTCAATTTCAAGCTCACGCATACACGCAATAACCTGAGCTGCAAATGCTTCATTCAGTTCGATCATTTCAAGATCATATATTGTCATTCCCGCATTTCTCAGCACCTTGCGTACCGCAGGAATAATTCCAAGCCCCATATAAGCAGGATCACAGGAACCGGATGCAAATCCCTTTATTGTTGCATAAGGTTCAAGCCCAAGTTCTTTTGCCCTTTCAGCACTCATCAGCAGTACAGCCGCGGCAGCATCATTGATCCCTGAAGAATTTCCGGCAGTAACAGTCCCGTCCTCCCTGAATGCGGGTTTAAGTTTTCCCAGCTTTTCAAGGGTTGTATCCATGGGACGCTCATCTGTATCAAATATAGTTACTTCCCCTTTTTTTCCTTTGATCTCAACCGGAACAATCTCTTCCTTAAACTTACCCCCTCTGATGGCTGCCATTGCCCGCTGATGACTCAAAAGGGCTATTTCATCCTGATCATCTCTGCTGATAATATACTTGGCAGCAAGATTTTCTGCTGTAATCCCCATATGATAGCCGTAGAAGGTTTCATAAAGCCCGTCAAAGACCATGAGATCATAAATCTTGCCTATTGTGGAGATTTCCATCTTATATCCCCAACGCGCCTCAGGCAATGCCATAGGAACATCGCTCATATTCTCCATTCCCCCGGCAACCACAATATCAGCCTGTCCTCCCATAATGGCAGTAGCGCCAAGGATAATAGCCTTTAATCCGGAAGCACATACTTTATTGACTGTAAAAGCAGGCGTCTCCTTTGTAAGTCCCGCATATATCATTGCCTGCCGGGCAGTATTCTGTCCCTGACCTTCGGGGAGAACATTCCCCATAATCACTTCGTCAATCGTGACGGGTATGGCATTATTATCCCATTTATAATATCTTCTTTCAAGCTCTGTTAATCGCTGTCCTTTAAAGAGATCAGGAGAGACCAGCTTCATCTGATCATCTGGAACGGGTCTTAAATTCGCTCTTCTAAGGACTTCTCTGATTACAATTGAACCGAGCTGCACCACAGGAACATCTTTTAATGCCCCGCCAAATGCTCCAATAGCAGTTCTTGCAGCACTTACAATTACTACTTCTCTCATATTCAAGCCCTCCTTATTTTATGTAGGTTAAAGAAAATCTTATTAACAAAGCCATTAAATAATCATAGCATATAAAGAAATATAAGGTCAATGGAAAGTCAATAACAGGGCTGATATTTTTTTGTATGAGAAAAAATCTGTTGGTTCAAATCTCAGACTTGAACTAACTCAGTAATTTTGCCTTCAGGCGGATTTGTTAAATTGTAAAGACTTCCGAAGTTTCGGAAACGGTTCGAGACTGAGCTCACCGAAGTCTTCGGAAGTCTTGTCTGCCTGATGCGGAAGTTAAGTAACCGTTCATAAATTTTCCAATGTCAGACCTGCGGGGTTTCTGAAACCCCGCAGGTCTTTATATAACAAAACTTGTGAACGGTTACTTATTTTATACGCGATCCTAATGAATCCTCAAAAGACGGAATCCTACATAAGCACCTTTGAAGACAGATGAAAATCCGTCACGGAAATTGCAGCAGACGCTTGGCGGATCATCGCTCCACCCTCCGCCCCGGCTTACTCTGCTCATAGTTCCGTAATATAAAGGATTATCCGGATCTTTTATATATTGTTCATCTTTTCTGTAAATCTCTTCGCACCACTCCCAGACATTTCCTATCATGTCATATAATCCGAATCTGTTCGGCTTGAATCTTCCCACAGGAGCAGTTACAGCATATCCGTCATTGCACTGATGATTCTGCCAGTCAAACCTGTTGATCTGTTTTGATGTCCGATCATGTACATTTGCGTATTTACAGGCATCATCCTGGTTATCCCCCCAGAACCGTGATGAATAATTCCCTGCACGGCAGGCATATTCCCATTCATATTCTTTAGGAAGGCGGAACTGATAGCGACCTTTGTTCATATTTGTAAGCCATTTTGCAAAAGAGTCTGCATCTTCCCAATCCACAAATACCACAGGCTGTTTTGCTCCGTTTAAAGATTCTTTTCCGTAAACGCCGCTGTTGTGTCCTGGTTTATATTTCCGGTACTGTGCATTGGTTACTTCATATTTTCCCATCCAGAAGCCTCCTTCAGGTAATTCTATCCATATAAATTCCATGCCTGTTATCGGCTCTTTCCAGATTTTTGGTGAAAAAGCTGATCCGGTCTCTGTAAAAACTGAGAGGATCAGCATCATGATTATAGTTATACAAAATTTTTTCATAAAATTATCCGCAGTTTTAAAAACTTTGTAAATTTTTACAATTTACGCTATGTGCAATTTTTTTAAACCACTAAGGACACAAAGTTTTTCACAAAGATCACAAAGTTTTCTCCGTGTCCTTTGTGCATTCTTTGTGTTCTTTGTGGTTAAAAGCTGCATAAGGCGTTAATTGGCATAATTATTTTGTTTTTAACCGGGCAACGCCGTCCCAGTCTTTTCCCGGAGGAGCTGCCTTAAATTCTTTACATCGTTGGATATACACTTCTGTTGCCCCGTCTGAGGGAAACCGCTTATAAATACTGTTGAATATCTTCAAAGCATCATCCCATTTCTGATTAAGATATGCTTCAAGACCTTTGGCAAAAGCATCCCGGAAGATCAGGATTTCATCCGGCACTTCATTTTTTTTGCCCATCAGCTCATAGATTTGAATCGGTTTCTTCTTTCCTTTAACAGCAACCAGATCAAGAAGACGGAATATAAAATGATCTGAAACTTTTTCATAGGTATTCTGAGTAACAATAAGATGAGTTCCGTACATCTTATTCACCCCTTCAACACGGCTTGCCAAATTAACGCTGTCCCCAAGTATGGAGTAATTCATCCGTTCGTCAGACCCCATGTTTCCGACAATCGCCTGTCCTGTATTGATACCGAACCGGGTTATAAAAAGGGGCTTTCCTTCTTTTTCCCATTTGTTATTCAGTTCTTTGAGCCTGTGAGAACACGCCAAAGCCGCATTACACGCATGAACAGCGTGATCTTCAAACGATATCGGCGCGCCCCAGAACGCCATAATTGCATCTCCGATATATTTGTCAATGGTTGCCTTATGCTCAACTAAGATGTTGGTCAAATCATTATTATATTCAAATAACTGTAGCATCAGGTCTTCCGGGGGAACATTCTCTGAAATATCTGTAAATCCCTGAATATCTGTAAAAAGAATTGTAAGCTCAACTTTTTTGCCTCCGAGTTTTGCCCCCTCGCCTGTCTGAATCAACTGACGGACAAGGGCAGACGGAACATATTTTTTAAATGCCTGTAATCCTTTTTTCATGGAAGAGATAGAATTGTTCATCATCTGTATCTCCTTGATATTGGAATGCGTAATCATCGTCTGGTCATCAAGCTCGAATTCTTCAATCTTTTTTGCTTCATCTGTCAGTGCGTTAATCGGTTTGGATATACCGCTGGCAATCATCCTTGCAATAAAAACAGAGATCAGGAGAACCGTAACAGAGATCAGAAGAATCACCTGTCTCATATAAATCAGGGGACCGAGAAAATCATCCTCAGGAACTACTACCGCAATTGTCCATTCTTTGCCGATTGCATCACTTAAATCGCTGAATGACGCCAAATAATTTTTTCCGCCGCTTTTAAAACTGAAGCGTTCCTCTTTGCTTTTTTCCTCTTTTTTATTTTTCTCGTATTCATTAAAAGATGCTGTAACCCATTTTATTTCAATTTCATCAATCCGTGCCGGACGAAATTTGTCATTCTCTTTTTTTACAATATAAGAAGGATCCGGATAAGCGACCAATTTCTTTTCTTTATTGACAATATATACAATCCCTGTTTTTCCGATCTTCAGAATCCTTTAAAAAAGCGGAGATTTTATCCAGAGAAATATCCACACTGAAAACGCCGGTAAAAACACCTTTGGAATTTATCAGGGGATAAGATGTTGTAATTCCGGCTTTCTGGTCTGAAAAAAAAATATAAACATCTGTCCAGAAGCTTCCTTTTAATTCTTTGGCACTTTTATACCAGGGACGGGTACGGGGATCATAATTGTCATAAGGCATTGGCTCTTCTTTTATAACATTACCTTCCTTATCCCTGTATTTCCAGATAACAGTCGGGGGATCAACCATACAGTTTATCAGCTTTGTGGAAATTGTGCCGTCAGGCATTCTTTTGGGCATCATAAAATTACCCTGTTCATCGCCGATATTGACCATTGCAATCTGGGAAAATGATTTTAATAAATGAATTCCATAAGACTCCAGCAGATTATGATCTGTTTCTGACAAAGCTCCTACAATATAATCCCCTCCGGGAGATTCAGGGGGATCAGCAACCACCAACGGATTTACTTTTATTTTTGAGAACTGTATGGCGCGGCGATCGAAGCTCCCGTCTTTAAAAATTTTTGAACTCAGTTCTGCCATCACAGAGGCAGGCATAAGATAATTGGTTACATTCTCTCTGACCATTGTTGTTGCCTGAGTCATCTGGACACCTGATATTTCCGAAAGTGCTTTTGAATACTGATGCCAGATATAGCCGACAATGGCAATAACCGTGATTACCAGCAGGGATGCAATGCTGGTAAAAATATAGACGCCGAAACTCTGATTTCTGGTAAAGACTGATGCGCCTGTCTGTTTTGAAATGTTAAGGAGTTTTTTTAACATAAGGATTATCTCCGAATGAATAGACATAAAAGAAACCAAATTTTTTCAAAAAATTTAGTTTCCTGATGAAAGTCCTAATTCCTGATTCTCTTTTACGGTATTAATTTGTCAGGAATACCGTTCGGAAATTTCTCCTGAATGACATTTTGAATTTTTCCGATACGGTTCTCAGGATTCGGATGGGTGCTGAAGAATTCGGGTGCCCGGGATCCGCTCCCCAGACTCCCCAGAATCTGCATTACCTGAATCATCCCTCTGGGATCATAACCGCCGTCTGACATAAAAATAACTCCAAGATGATCTGCCTGCACTTCATCTCCGCGGCTGTATTTCATATTCACCAGTTGCCCGACAACAGCGGCAATCTGCCCGGCTCTGGCGTCACCCGATGCGACCACAACAGCATCTGTTATCCCTTTGGTCAGCTTTGATTTGGCAATCCGCTGTGCAGAATGACGAGCTACAACATGACCGATCTCATGTCCTAATACTGCGGCCAGTTGGCTCTCTTTCTGAAAAAGTTTGTATAAGCCTGTAGTAATAAATATCTGCCCCCCGGGAAGCGCAAAAGCATTGACAACATTAGGTTCATTGAGCAGATGAAATTCAAATTTCCATTCAGTATCTTTGGCGGCACCGCCGCTGATTAATTTTCCGCCAACTTTGTCAATATAATTCTGGTGCTTCTGATCCGGATAAAGCCCTCCGTATTTCTGTATCATCTCAGGAACCGCCTGAAGCCCCAGAGCAATCTCCTGCCGCTGGGTCAGGCTTACATACTGCTTTTCACCTGTTACCGGATTATATTCTTTTGATCCGAAATATGAAAAGAGAGAAAAAATCGTAACAACCAGAGCAACAATCAGGCGAATGACAATATTCAGCATATTTATTCCTCCTCTTTTTCATTAACGGTGACAAACTCTTCTATCTCCAGCCATTCATAAATCCCGCCTGCCAATGCGCCGAAAATAATATGATTTACTATGATAATCCAGTGCTGCATGGCAAAAAACCAGGGGAAGAAAAGAGTCAGGGTATAAAAATTGATGACATAGATTGCCAATCCAAAGAGCGCGCCGCCTATAATGCCGGTTATCAAGCCGCCCCGGTGAATAATATATGCAATAAGTAATGCAAATAACATGGAGATTACAAAATTGGTCGCTATGGCAACCGCAAGGGCGGAGATGTCAAATGCGGCAGGAGGGGCAAGGATTCCTTCCCCCAATATGATGGATGCAAAGAGCCGCACCATAACCCACATATTCCCCCCCATAAAATAAGGGGTTAGGAACAGATTGAGCAGGAGAAAAACAGTACCGGATATGATTCCAGCCCAGACCGCCGCGATCCAGTCAACCAACTGCCGTGTATGAGGTTGTGAATTGCTGTTCATTGAGGTTTCAGATTCTCCTTTCTGTTAATAATAAGCTAAGTTTTTTAAAAAAGCTCCGTAGGAGCGAAATATTTGTAGTAGTAGTAGTTTGTTTTAACCGCAAAGGGCGCAAAGGTTTCCGCAAAGTACGCAGAGAAAAAAGAGTCTTTGCGGTTAAAAATTTTTTTTGATAAACCACTCAGCTACAGAGTTTGTTTGGATGAAAAAAGAGATGATGGGTCTTGAAAACCCCTGAATCTCTTTTCTTGATTTGATAAATTTAAAATTTTTTACTTTATAATTATAAATGCCAATTAAGGATTACAATTAACTTTATGAAATAAAACTATTATAATCACCTTGATATTCGGTAAATTATAAGGAACTGTTAATCCGTAATTCTCAATTGGCATATATAGTTAATTGTGAGGGATTCATCATTTTCTTCTATTATTAGTAATACCCTCAAATATATCATGCAATTGTTACATCTTTGCTTAAATAAACATCCTGAATTGCATTGAGTAATTTCACTCCTTCTGACATCGGTTTCTGAAATGCCTTTCTGCCTGAAATCATTCCCATACCCCCGGCACGCTTGTTAATCACTGCTGTACGCACCGCCTGAGCCAGATCATTTTCACCGGATGCGCCGCCGGAATTAATCAACCCTACCCGTCCCATAAAACAGTTGGCTACCTGATAGCGGACGAGATCAATCGGATGGTCTGAAACCAGATTTTTATCAACTTTCTCGTGTTTTTTACCAAGTTTGCCAATATCAATCGCCGCATATCCGCCGTTATTTTCCGCCTGTTTCTGTTTGACAATATCAGCCTCAATGGTTGCTCCAAGATAATTTGCCTGTCCTGTAACATCTGCGGAGATATGATAATCCTTGTCTTTTTTAAAGGCTGAATTTCTGAGATAAGCCCACAGAATTGTTACCATTCCAAGAGTATGTGCATACTGAAAAGCCTGAGAAATCTCCTGAATCTGGCGGCTGGCTTCATCTGAACCGTAATAAATCGTTGCTCCCACAGCAACTGCGCCCATTTCAAATGCCTGATCAACGCTTGCAAAAAGAATCTGATCATATTTGCTTGGATAAGTGAGCAGTTCATTATGGTTGATTTTAAGGACAAAAGGGATTTTATGTGCATATTTCCGGGCTACCGACCCTAACACGCCAAGTGTGGATGCTACAGCGTTACATCCTCCTTCAATGGCGAGTTTGATGATATTTTCAGGGTCAAAGTAAATGGGATTGGGAGCAAATGATGCTCCTGCTGAATGTTCAACCCCCTGATCCACCGGCAATATGGAAACATAACCGGTGCCTGATAATCTGCCGTGATTAAACAGAGCCTGCATATTTCGCAGCACTGGTGTTGGTCTATCTGTATTTGACACAACACGATCTATAAAATCTGGTCCGGGCAGCTTCAGATTTTCCTTAGATATCAGCTTACATTGATGCTCTAATAACAGTTTTGCATCATCCTCTAATATGTTGCCAAATTCAATCATTTATTATACCTCGCATATATATGTTAAAAATATTATAGTTGTAGTTCACATTTGTCCTTATTTCCGATGTAAAAAATTTCAACTGTTCAACTTATAGATAAATTAATTTGACTTTAAATAATAGTAGTATTTTTATTCATATTATGTCAAGTATATTTATCCAAAAAAATCTACATGGATCTGTTATAATTAAAAAATAGTCATTTGAGGAGTATCATTTGCCGCTTTTGGCTTTATTTGATATGAAATTAATTTGTTAAGTAGATGAAAGCAATAAAATATGACAACAGACAACAAATCACTCATAATTATTCATCAGGGAGCAGTCGGTGATCTTATTCTGACATTTCCTGCTATTCTCATGCTGAAAGGGCAACCACAGGGGGATTGCCCCTACAATAAAATCGCTCTGTTCTGTCAGGGCAAAATAGGAAAACTCGCCCGCTGCCTCAGGATTGCTGACACAACTTTTGCTGTAGAATCCGCATATTTTTCATCTCTTTTTTCAGATACTGTATCTTCAGAAATAAAAGACCTTTTAAATTCATATAATAATATCATTCTGTTCTCTTATTCTGAGCAACTGGAGCAGGGAATAAATCAGATTACAGGGAATAAGGTTTTTCGTATTCCGCCCCGCCCGGATGTTCAGGAAAAGATTCATATCACCGAGTATATTTTTAATTATCTTGTAAAATATCAACTGCTGAAAAAATCAGATTATTCAGATATATTGCCTGCTGTATATCCAAAAACAGACAGGTCTTATGATCCCGAAAAAATACTTATTCATCCCGGTTCAGGCAGCAGAAGAAAAAACTGGAGTCTCTCTTATTTTACAGAGATTTATGAGCGAATCTCCGATCTGACGGAATGAATCCCGAATGGATTCTGGAACCCGCCGAAGATTTTCTGCTCAAAGAACTGCAAAATAATTATAATGAAAAAATTCATATATTTTCAGAACTTACTGAACTTGCTCTTTTACTCGGCAGATCAGGAGGATTTATCGGAAATGATTCGGGAATAACTCATCTGGCGGCATTTATGGGAATCCCGACCAGTCGCTATATTCGGTCCCTCTGATCCGAAAAGATGGAGACCGATTGGCAGAAGCGTCAGCGTTATCAGACCTGATGGACTTGATTGCAGTCCGTGCTTTGAATCTGAAAAGAGGAACTGCGATAACCCGGAGTGTCTGAATAAAACATCACCTGAGATGGTTATCAAAGCATTTTATGAAATAAGTAACCGTTCATAAGTTTTCCGGCTTAAAGACCTGCGGGGTTTAAAAAACCCCGCAGGTCTTCAGGGGAATTTTATCCGTCATAATTTTTATCAAACTGTCTCTATAGCACACGCCAGTGAAACCCCGCCCCCGCCGCAGAGAGTGGCAAGTCCGAGGGATTTTCCCTGTTTTTTCATAGCATAAATCAACGTTACTATAATTCTTGCGCCGCTTGAACCAATAGGATGTCCCAGCCCTATACCTGAGCCGTTGATGTTGGTAATCTCTCTTTTCAGACCAAGCTCTTTTTCACATGCAATGTATTGCGCTGCAAACGCTTCATTCACTTCAATCATCTCAAAATCCTGTAACTGAAGCCCGCTTTTTTTAAGCAGATCTTTTACCGCAGGAACAGGGGAAAGCCCCATGATTGAAGGATGACACCCCCCCCTCCCGACAGCTTTTATCTTTGCAAGAGGTTGAAGTCCAAGCTCTTTTGCTTTATCTGCCGACATAATCACCATTCCGGCTGATCCGTCATTGATACCGCTTGAATTTCCGGCTGTTACCTTGCCGATCTCAGGTATAAATACAGGCGGAAGCGATTTCAGCTTCTCCATAGTCAAGCCCGGACGAAAATGCTCATCTTTATCAAAAATAACCGGCGATTTTTTCTTCTGAGGGATTTCTATCGGCACAATTTCATTTTTAAAAGATCCGTCAAGTGTTGCCCTCTCTGCATTGTTATGACTTCTGAGAGCAACTTCATCCATCTCTTCACGGGTGATATTCATATATTGAGCCAAAAATTCTGCGGTATGCCCCATGATATAAGGTTTTCCCTTGAACATACTCAAAGGCGGCTCGTCAGCATTTACCGGACCATCTTCAGGATGCGGTATTACAAAAGAACCTGTGTGAAGGGCGTGAATAAGAGTATCCACAAAAATATGATCCTGCAATCTGCACCCCCATCTGGCATTCTGCACAAGATAAGGCGCACCTGACATATGCTCAACACCGCCTGCAAGAATCACATCTGCCATTTCTGCCTGAATCATTGCCATGCCTGAAACAACAGACTCCATACCGGATATACAGACCCGGTTAATAGTTGCTGCAGTAACTGTATTCGGAATTCCGGCTAATAACGCACCCACACGGGTTACATTCAGGGTATCAATCGGCTCCATACAACATCCGTAGCGGACATCATCAATGATTGCCGGATTAATTCCGGCTCTTTTTACCGCCTCTTTCATTGTAATACTTGCTAATACAGCCGTACTGCTGTCGCGCAGAGTCCCGCCGAATGCCCCGATAGGAGTACGGCAGGCTGAAACAATAACAACATCCTTCATTTAATATCCTTTTTCTGTTAATGCGGATTAAAAAGTTAAAGACTACTGCTAAACCAATTTAATTTTTAATGAAAAAAACCAGGTTTCCTGGAGAAACTCAGTTTTTGATAATACAAAAATTAAATTGCTCATGTACTATTCTTTCAAATCTGCGAAGTTTCGGAAATCCCGCCGATTTTTATATTGGAAATCTATATAACATAATTAACATTTAAGCGTAACATATTTTTTTAATCATTAATTTAGGCGGATATTCACGAGATCACCGCCTAAAGGCGGTACTAATGTCTTGTCAAATTTTAATTGACAGAGGTTATGCCCTATTATCAGAAAAGTAAAATGAGAGAGAAATATATGGCAAAAAAAATATCATGTAACTTTGACGGATGAGGAACGTAAGGAACTTGGAAAAATTATAAAAAAAAGAAGTGGACTCTTTCAAATATTGGTTTTTTTCATGTTTTGTAATTAGCAGTAGGTCGGGTTAGCGGCAATGCCGTTAAGTTAAGACCTGACCTGACCCCCGACCCCTTCCCTTTGGGAAGGGGGTCAGGCTTCGACATGAGCTCAGCCGAATGGGGGTCAGGTTGGTTTATACCTTAACTTAATGGCATTGCGGGTTAGCGGAGCGTAACCCGACATAATAAAAGACCTGCGGGGTTTTAGCTGATTTTATTAAAATTCCGCAGGTCTTTCTTTATTATTAATCCTATTTTTTATCAGATGCTTTGCTTCCGATAAATTTATCATCCTTAAACTGCCCTTCCTCTTTTTTTCCGTCAGTATAGAACATAATCCCCTCTCCGTTCATTTTATTTTTTACAAATTCACCTGTATATTTTCTGCCGTCAGGAAAAACCATAGTCCCTTTTCCCTGTATATGATTCTTTTCTATCTGCCCTGTATATTTTCTGCCATCAGAAAAGGTTGTACTCCCTTCTCCGTGGGGTTTACCATTTTCAAATCCCCCTTCATAGATAACCCCGTTGGAATTTTTCATGCTCCCTTTTCCGTGCATTTCACCGTCTTTAAACTGTCCGACATATTCAGAACCACCAGGAAAGGTTAAAGTTCCCTCTCCGTTCATCATATCTGCTTTAAACTGCCCCACATATTTTCTGCCGTCAAAATAGGTAAAAGTTCCTTTTCCTTCTTTCATCCCCATATTGAACTCACCCTCATAGGTTCCGCATTTGGGACATTTATAGGTTAAATTGCCGGAGGTTTTTTCATCCTGATCTGTCAGAATTCCCTTACCATGAGGCATTCCGTCTTTAAATTCACCCTCATATCTGGCACCGTCAGGTTTAAGCATTTTACCTTTACCGTTAATACAGTCCCCTTCAATACATTCGGCAAATATATTCAACGGAAAAAAGCAGATTATTGCCAGCAGAACTATCATTCTTATTTTTTTCATATTCCTCACTCATTATACCTTAATTGGATTTTACAAATTTCTCTTCAAAAAACAGCCCGTCTTCTTTTTTACCGTCAGGATATGTCATAACACCCTGTCCGCTGATCTTATTCCGTTTGAAATCACCGACATATTTTTTACCGTCAGGAAATGTCATCTCTCCGTGTCCGTCTATATTATTGTTATTAATCTCACCTATATATTTTCTTCCGTCAGGAAATATGAGCTTTCCTTTTCCGTGAGGCATACCATTGTCAAAATCACCTTCATAAATACTTCCGTTCTCATTTGTAAGAATTCCCTTTCCGTTCATCCGGTCATCTTCAAACTCTCCCACATATCTTGCTCCGGTGAGAAACGTAAATGTTCCTTTTCCTTCTTTTATACCCCGTTTTACATCTCCTTCATATCTTCCGCTGTGTCTGAAAGAATAACGGACTCCCTTGTTTCCTTCTATCTTCGGATAAATAAAGATTCCCTTTCCATGCGGAAGACCATATTTGAATTCCCCCTCATATCTTGTTCCGTCAAGCCTGATCATAACTCCTTTGCCATTTTCACAATCCCCTTCTGTACATTCTCCTTTGACAATCTCTGTCAGATTTATCTTACATCCGGTTCCGTCTGTTTTACACTGCCCTGATGTGTTTAACGGAAAAAGAGATATGGCTGCCAATATGACAAATACGGTTTTCATTATTTTTTACTCCTTAATTTTTCAGAAAGCCTATTTTTTTAGGCTTCATTTTACACAAAATAACCCGAATATCTTTATCTTTTGTATGCAGGACTTTTTTTTGAATTTTTATATCATAAGACTCCTGCATATAATCAAAAAATTTTCCGGTGGTCTGACGAATCTCCATAGTCAGTATAATCTCTCCATCAGGCTTCAAATACCTTTTTAACAGCAAAGATAACGGCTGAAAAGATGCTTCATTATAAATCACTTCCGAAGCCACAATATAATCAAATACTTTCTCTAAAGAAGGGTTATTCCAATCCAATTTTGTAATTTCAGGCGGATACGGGGAAGGGTTTTTTTCAGCATTTGCACGGAGAAATTCAAGTGCATGATGGTCATACTCGGTAATGGTAAAGCGGTGTCCGAATGCAGCAGCAGTTATCCCTACAGCGCCGATACCGGCTCCGATTTCAAGAAAAATTTTTTCCGGTTCCGCAGGAATACCTGCAAGATAATCAGCTAAAATCAGAGATGATTCCCATATCTTGGACCAGAGAGGAAAATCATGAAGCAGATTCTCCTTATCAATAAATCTTTCTATAGAACTTGGTACATAAAAGCTGAATTTTTTTCCTTTTATTGCCAAATCTGCGGTATCAGGTTTATATTCTCTGCAAAAAGAATCTGTTGAAAACATAGGCATCTCACATTTCAAAACCCTAAGAGTTTCTGAAACCCTAAGGGTTTTTATTTATTTAAGGTTTCGGTGATTTCCTACAGGCTGGTTATTCAATAAGCAGAATCGGGATTGTAAACTGGCGGAGAGGGTGGGATTTGAACCCACGATCCCGTTTCGCAGGATACCGCTTTTCGAGAGCGGCGCCTTCAACCCCTCGGCAACCTCTCCTTAACATTAAAAGTTTGTAGTACCGCCTTTAGGCGGTCCGTGTGAAATCAGGCTGTTATCACAGCACGCCAAACCGCCTGAAGGCGGTACTACGAACTTTTTCGATCTACTGAATATCCTTTTCTGTTTTTTCTGTCAATGGCTAATTTAATCCCTGATCCTTAAAATTCAGTCCGGTTTATATTTATCAATCTCTCTTGCAGATTCCATGAACTCATTTAATGCGGCTTCAAAATTATCCAATAACAGGGAGATAGCTTCCGGTTCCTCTTTCTCTTTTATCAGTCCTATTTCCAGATTCACCGCAGAAGAATACAGCTTTTTAGCCGCGAAAACACCTGATACACCTTTCAGAGTATGGGTCAGTCTTATACCCGGTTCTTTATCACTCTTATTCAGAGCATCCCTGATTTGATTGGCGCTATTTCCGTAGTGTGAAATAAAATCCTTTAAAAGTTTCTGAAATAATTTTATATTTCCTCCAAACTCTTTTAAACAGGATTTAATATCAATTCCGGGAAGATATTCCGGGAGGCTGTCGGCTGCCGGTTTTTGACTTCTGACTTCTGACTTCTGACTCCTGCCCCCTTTTATCCATTTTGCCAAAGTAATATATAATTGTACTGTATCTATCGGCTTGGTAACATAATCATTCATTCCGGCTTCTATACATTTTTCACGATCTCCCTTCATAGCATGGGCAGTCATGGCAATAATCGGAAGATGATTAGAGGGGTAAAGGGGTAAAGGATTATCCTCTGCTCCTCTAATCCTCTGCTCCTCTATCCCTTTACCCCTCTCTATCTCTCTAATCCTCTTTGTAGCTTCATATCCGTCCATGCCGGGCATTTGAATATCCATCAGAACAGCAGAAAAGGATTTATTACGAACCGCTTCAATCGCATCTTTTCCGTTGCTGACGATCTCCAGAATCACGCCGGCACCTTTGAGAATCTCTTCAGCAACCTGCTGATTGATAAAATTATCTTCAACAAGAAGAATCCTGGATCCTCTGATTTTTTTTATCGCTTGCTCCATCCTGTATGCACTCTGATTCTCTGATTTGAAAAGTAACGGTTCACATTCCTGAACCCCTGTAACTGCCTGTTGAATGCCGAATTCTGCTGTAAAATAAAAGGAACTTCCTTTTCCCGGCTCACTCTTAACTCCTATTTCTCCTCCCATCATATTTACAAGACGTTTGCAGATACTTAATCCAAGACCTGTACCGCCGTATTGTCTTGTGGTGGAGCTGTCAGCCTGAGTAAAAGGTGTAAATAATTTAGGCACATGCTCCGGTATAATCCCGATTCCGGTATCCTTGACTGAAAATCTGAGAACAGCCTTATCTTCTTTTTTTTGAACAAGATTGACACTTAACTGTAATTTCACCGTATTTTGTAAATTTCACAGCATTATTTGTCAGATTGACAAGAATCTGTCCAAGACGGAGTGAATCTCCGATCAATGCACATGGAATCTCTTCATCAACCGAGATAATCATTCTGATCCCTTTCCCTGCAATTTTTACAGAGAGCATTGAGGATATGTAATTCATTATATTGTTCAAATCAAATTCAGCAAATTCAAGTTCCAGTTTTCCCGCCTCAATTTTAGAAAAATCAAGAACATCATTAATAAGCGACAGAAGAGAATTGGCAGACGTCTGAACCGTACTTAAATAATTTCTGAGCTGAGGCGGAAGTTCCATATTAATCGCCAAATTTGTCATACCGATAATTGCATTCATAGGAGTTCTGATTTCATGGCTTATATTGGCAAGAAATTCCCCCTTTGCCCGGCTGGCGGCTTCGGCAACCTCTTTTGCTTCCTGCACTTCCCTGATCGCTTTACTCAGCTTCTGCTGCTGAATATCACTTATCTTTATTAAACGATGCGTCTGTCTGTAGCTTTTTTTATAACTTTCCAGTAAATCAGAAAAATTCTTTATCAGGCTATTATTCCTGTTCCGCTCGTCAGCAATAATAGCCTCTGCATCTTTAATAATTTTTTCTTCAGCATCAAAAAGAGTTCTTTTGCTCACCTGAAACATCCTTTCTGATCAGATTAAACTGAACAGCATTGAAGTCATCCTGAAACTCTTCACCGAATTCCAGACTTTCTTCATCATCATCCTCGTAAATCCAGTTTACTGTTATATTTCTGCCCTTTTTCGCGGCAGACTCCAGCAGATCAAAGAGATCAAGCAGTATTTTTGAGGAGCTGCTGTTAAAATAAAAAAGTTCAATATCAATAGAAAAAGACTGATCTTTTAACTGCTCAATATAATTTTCAACCCAGAAAAAAACAGGAGAATAGAAATCAGCGGTATTTTCAGGATAGGATTCTCCTCTGATTTCAAGAAGACTGGATTTAATGTCAAATGAAATACGTGGAGTAAAGCGGGTAGCTTCAATATTTATATTTTCCATTTTATCTCCGTTTAAATAACTATCTTTGAAGAGAAGAATGAAAATTTCTCATCAATTTTTTTAAAATCAAATTCAATCGGTTTGTCAGCTTTCCTTGCTATTTCAATTAATCCCAGCCCAGCGCCTTTGCTCTCCTCATCCCCTCTTTTTTTACGCTGTTCTTTGTAGTAATTTTTAATCTCTTCTTTGTCCATTTTCTGTAATCTGGTCAATTTTTCACGAAGTTTTTCAACTTTTTTATTTTCAAGCAGATTTCCGCAGGAGACAAAATAATGATTATCCTCATATCCTACTGCAATGATACCGAGTTTTAATTCCCCTTTTTCTTCGGAATCAGTATTCGGAATCTTTTCAGCCGAATAATGAATAATGTTCTGAGCTTTTTCCACAACCATGGAAAATACTCTGAGAACTGTTGAACTGCTTGCTTCATCCAATTTCATCTTCTGTTTCAATGTATCTCCGAGTTCCACAAGAAGATCCTGTGAAATAGGACCGCTGAAACAGAAAAAAATTCCTTTTTCATTAAGTTTTTTTTTAAAATCATAAAGAGATTCCGGCATATTATCCTCCTGATTAGTAATAGACAACTGAGATTTATAATTCTGTTCTTTTTCTTCATACTCGCGGACTTCATCAACAATTCCGCCACGTTTTAAATAACTGAGCGGATTGGGCTGTTTTATTATATACCCAAGGTAATCCCTGTGCTTTTTTATCGCAACGGAATATAAGTCTTCACAACTATTCAATCTTTTTGAAAAATGCAATTTAAAAAACCGGCTCGCCATACCTGATACAGATTGAAGTCTGTCAGCAATAAAATTATAAAAACCGATGGTCTTCTGAAGAAGATCTTCTTTGCTTTCAAATCCCGGAATCTTCCCTTCTTTGAATTCATAATAAAGGTATAAAAGTTTTTCAAGATAGATACGCTCTGCGGTTCTGAGCATTAATATCTGCTACAGCCAGCATATTTCCGAGAAGTTTAATTTCATCGGAAGGGATTTTAATATTGCAGAGTTCCTCATAGGTATCTGTACAGTGAATAATGTTTCTTCCCGCTTCAATATCATCTTTGGAAAGATTATGTTCATCACCGTGTAATTTCAGAAAATCCATACTAAGCTGAACATGAGAAATGGTATATTTTGCGCCGGTTCCCTCTGTATCATGCTCTTTCTGAATATATCCGGCATCATGGAAAAGAGCAGAGATCAGACCAACTGTGATATTATGCCTGCTCAGTTTTTTACCGTCAAGTATTGCCCCGTGAATCAGCCGCGCCATAGCAATAAAAGTAGTGAGTGTATGATTAAGATCATGGTATTTTGTGTTACATTCCCGGTATCCAGGGTATTTTCCCCTGAAAAGACTGATAGTTGTATTAAATGCGGAGATAATCGGCAACATGTCAAATTCAGGGGAGATCATCTTTAAAATAATCTGAACCTCTTCAAGCAGTTCCTCCGGCGATTCTCTCTCTAAAATCACAAAAAGTTCTTTTCCGTCCATTATGCCAATATCTCCTGAGATTGTAAGTAATTCAATGTAGGGGAGAATAATTTTTCGCCCCTGCAAACCTCAGGGTTTAAAACTCGCCCTTACATACTCACACTTCTGCTGATCACGGAAAAGGTCGAGGGTTAGCTTAAACCCTAAGGGTTTTAAAATCCCGTAGGGTTTCCTTTCAGTCCTCAAATTCAAACATCTGAACATTTAATCCGGCTTTTTCTATGCGCAAAATCGCTACAGAGATTGGATAATCATACCTTCGCGGACCAGCGCTGCCCGGATTTAAAAAAAGAATCCCGTCTTTCTCTTTAACATCAGGGAGATGAGTGTGTCCGCTGATAACAATATTGAATCCGGCTGCTTCAGGGTCTATATCAAGTTTGTACAGATCATGAAGCATATAAATCATCGAGCTTCCGATTTCAACAAATTCTGTAAGCGGAAGGCTGTCCGCCCATTGTTCACGATCCATATTCCCCCTTACAGCAACAACCGGAGCTATACTTTGCAATGCTTCAATAATAGCCGGTCTTCCAATATCCCCTGCGTGGAGGATCAAATCTGTTCCTTTGAATGTTTCTGCTATTTCAGAGCGGAGAAGACCATGAGTATCTGAAATAACACCGATAAGATATTTATCTTTCTCTGATATATTAAACATAATTACTGCTTTCTCTTCAAAGAGTTCCGAAGACTTCGGTGAGTTCAGCCGAACCGTTTCAGAAAATTCGGAACTCTTTACCATAATTTATATGATATGCAACTTTTACCACAAAGACACAAAGGACACAAAGGCTTCGGCTGAGCTTACGCCGAAGCCTTTGTGTCTTTGTGGTAAAAAGTTGCATAAATCTTTAATTTTTAATTCTCGGATAAGCGGTTATCCGTTTCTCTGCTTTTTGAATATATTCGTAAAGCATCGGATTGGTACAGACTTCATAATATTTCCCGGAAGTCATACTGATAAATTTTAAACTCTCAGAGTCAACTCTGGGAACCAGACCTTCCCGGATGACCAGTCTCTGATAGCCTCCGGTTGTTGTGGGAAATTTTCCTGTATAAAATTTTACCTTCTCTTTTTCATCCTGTGCAGATGTTACTGAAGCAGAATGTGAAGGGATACTGATATTTAATGCTTTTAAATCTATCTCTTCTGAGAGTTTCTCAAATCCGGGAACATTTAATTCTATGCCGTTCACATTATATCTCAGCGATAAATCATCGGCTGTTGCAGCGATTTCTTCATCTGTTGCTCCCTGAAATTTATACAGATTAAACAGTCCCTTATAATTTTTCATCTGTTTGCGTACAGATTTTGAACATCCTGAAAGCCGATCTGCCAGATTGATAGCTGATGAGATCATAATCCTGTTATCGCCGTCAAAGAGAAATAACGGTCTGCCTGAATGATAGCATATACCGATTCCCAGCTCAATAATCGGCAACTGATGTTTTTCATTTCTGACATTATAACGCCGGACTATAGAGAGCATATTTATCGCAAGCCCGCAGGCGCGGGCAACGCTGTACCAGCCTTCCGGTGTTTCTTCCCTTTCAAAAATAGATAAAATAATTGCATCTCCCTCAACAAAGACTTTTGATGCTCCGTATTCAGATAATATCTCAGTAATCGGATTAAAAAAATTCAGACTGAAATGAGAAGCAGGATTCAGTCCCCGCTCCATCATCCGATGGGTTATATCTGTGGAGCTCTTACATCAGCTTTTATAATCACATGGCGGATAATCTGTCTCTCTTCATTCTTCCGCTCATGAGACAATAAAAACTCATATAAGGTATTATTTGCACGGGAAAGATTGATAAGCTTCTCTTCCTGAAGCAGATGTATCTGACCCATAGCTGTTCTGAGCATGTTAAAATTTTGGAAATCCCTGTGATAACGGATGAAATCATTCAGGAACTGTAAAAAATATTTTTTTCTTTTCTGTTTACCTGCCCAATATACCTGTTTTATCAGTTTCTTGAGCGGTACAACAGAGAAATTTTTTCCATAAAAATTTTGTAACCGATTCAGCCTATCTTCAATATTTTTTCTTGACCTGGGATCAATCAGAAATTGTAAAATCAGTTGCGGAACCAGCGGCGGACAATAATCGGAATAAACTCCGTGCATTTCATAAGCTGCAATAATCCTTGTGATCAAGCCCGTTTTTTTTAATCTTTTATAAAAAAAAGAAAAAATTCTCTTCTGATCTTTTATAAGCTGCTTCAGATATAAAAGCTCTTTTTTATCCCCCTTATTTTTTTTCAACAATTTCAACTGATTTTTGGAATGAAAATAATCAAACAGCAGACTGATGTTGTTCACATCCGTCAGCAGTCCATTAATCTTCTGATTATAAGTATCTTCTTTATTCCCGTTCAGATTCTCTTCTGATTCCGAATCTTTTTTATCTGCTTCAATCAGCAGATGCTTTATTGCGGCAATTAATGTATCATATTTATCCGGATCTTCAAGACGGCGACCAAGTAATATTCCATACTCTTCTATCATAAAAAAATCATCATGTATATCCTCTATATAAAGCATTGGATTGGAAAAGAGAAAATCAGAGAGAAGAGCATCATCTCCGAAATTTATCTTTCTGATCTCTTTCATTTTTTTCTGAATGTCCGCAAATATCTGAAACAAATCCCTGCTGACACGCCTTATAACAGTTTTCCGCTCCTGCTGAATATCTGTCAGTCTTTTCTTTAACCGGATCATCTCCTCAGGATGTTTTGAAAGCTCATATTCCCGGATAATACCTTTAAAACGCTGGATTAAAGATTCATAAGTAATTCGGATATCCTCTGTGAAAATTTTTATTATTGCAGTCTGAACCAGATAATCAATCTGGACATTATTCATCAGCTTTGATTTATTAACAGCATCTGTCATAATATCCTGACAGCTCTGTCTGAATTTTTTTTCATCCTCAATAAAATTTAAAGAAGATTTCTCTGTATCCAGAATATCTTCTGACCGGGTATGTTTTGCAACAATCTGGGTAATTATTTTGTTTGCTGTCTTGCAGAATCCCGAACTTAAATGCACATCATACCGGATATTGTCAACTCCTGTAGTAAGGGTATCTAATGAAAATTTTATGTAATACGGTTTAAGCGGAAAGCAGTTTAAATTGGGAACTTTTGATAAGAGACTGTAAAATTTAAATATCATGATTTTTTCCGGCTGTCCTGTTATCCTTACATAATATCTATTTTATAGAAATTAACGCAATATGCAACTTTTTTTCAAGTAAATAAAAGAGCAAAGGTAAAAGATGTTGAAAAACCTTTTCAGTTCTGTTAATATATCATGTCAGGTCTTTGACAAGATAAAGTATTATTTTTGTCCGCCTGCATATATGATTTGTCTTAATGAACATTACTGTTTATACGCTAAATATTTTATAAAATCAACAAAAGGGGTTTTTATGGCAAAGAAGAAAAGCGGAACAAAAAAAAGTTCCGCAGAAAAGAAAACAGCGTCAAAAGTCAAAATCGCTGCAAAACCTAAAAGCGTTGCAAGAGATGGGACTTCAGCTAAAACACCTGTCAAAACTGCCGGAACCAAAAAGGCAGAAAATTGTGTAGAGGAACTCATTTTGAAAAAATTTGAAACTTGGCGACCCGAAAAGATTTTTGAGATTGAAACGGAAATGAAAAATTTTACTGCTCCGCCTTTTTTTGAAAATAAAGAAAAGGCAAAACAAATCAGCGGATTGCTCTTTAAGCAATTTGATTTGAGGGCATCAGATTCACCTGAGAAGAGGGCGGTTCCGAAAAAAGCTCTCTCTGTAACAGAGCTTGCTTTAAAGAAATTCGGTGTCTGGCAGCCTGAAACACTTTTCAGCGTCAAGCCGGACAAAGGGGAGTTTACCGCTCCTCCGCTGTTTGATGATACTGATAAGGCAAAAAAGACAGGCGCTCTGCTCTGTCAGAAATTTGATCTGAAAACCTTTCCTAAGAAAGCCGTTTCTGTCGGGGAGCTTCTTTCAAAGAAATTCGGACAATGGCAGCCTGAAACGCTTTTCAGCGTCAAACCGGACAAAGGAGAGTTTACCGCTCCTCCGCTGTTTGATGATACTGATAAGGCAAAAAAGACAGGCGCTCTGCTCTGTCAGAAATTTGATCTGAAAACCTTTCCTAAGAAAGCCGTTTCTGTCGGGGAGCTTCTTTCAAAGAAATTCGGTGTCTGGCAGCCTGAAACGCTTTTCAGCGTCAAACCGGACAAAGGAGAGTTTACCGCTCCTCCGCTGTTTGATGATACTGATAAGGCAAAAAAGACAGGCGCTCTGCTCTGTCAGAAATTTGATCTGAAAACCTTTCCTAAGAAAGCCGTTTCTGTCGGGGAGCTTCTTTTAAAGAAATTCGGTGTCTGGCAGCCTGAAACACTTTTCAGCGTCAAGCCGGACAAAGGAGAGTTTACCGCTCCTCCGCTGTTTGATGATACTGATAAGGCAAAAAAGACAGGCGCTCTGCTCTGTCAGAAATTTGATCTGAAAACCTTTCCTAAGAAAGCCGTTTCTGTCGGGGAGCTTCTTTCAAAGAAATTCGGACAATGGCAGCCTGAAACGCTTTTCAGCGTCAAACCGGACAAAGGAGAGTTTACCGCTCCTCCGCTGTTTGATGATACTGATAAGGCAAAAAAGACAGGCGATCTGCTCTGTCAGAAATTTGATCTGAAAACCTTTCCGAAAAAAGCGGAAGGAAAACCGGCTGCTGTAAAAGAGGTAAAACCTGTAGCTCCGAAAAGAGTGATGCCGCTTAATGAACTGATACTGATGAAATTCGATCAGTGGAAGCCGGAGAATCTTTTCAGCGTCAAACCGGAGAAAGAAGAATTTTCTGCTCCGCCGCTTTTTGATGACACGGATAAAACAAAAAAGGCAAGTGCTTTGCTTTTTCAGGTATTTGATCTGAAGACTTTTCCGAGAAAGTCGGATGTAAAACCGGCAACTGAAAAGATTAAAGAGATACAGCCGGTTGTTAAAGAAACTGAAAAGGTCTGTGAATGTGATGCTCCGCAGGGTAAAAAACCGGTTTTCTTTGATCCGGCAATGAAGCTCTTTATCACAGTCTTTATCATTCTTGTTACGCTGATATCGGCTGTCAGTTATTCAAATTTTTCAAAATATTATGTTCAGTCCAAAGATAACGCTGTGGAAATCCTGCAAGGTAAATTTGCTCCAAAGGGCAAAGAGACGCTTGCTGCATTAACAGGTGTAAAGACTGCTGTAAGTCTTACAGATAAAATTTATTCCAAAGAAGAAATTTCTTATATTCTTGTAAGGTATTTCGGTAATATTACTTCCAGATTGAATGAACCGCCTTCCCATAAAAATCTGAAGGAAGCCGAAGCATATCTGAATACAATGGCGTCTGTTGTCTCAAAGAGAGATATGAGAAACACTTTTAAAGCCGCAGCAAAATATATTCGCTATGCAAGACGATCTTTTGAATACGGTCAGATGAATTTGGCAAAAGATCAGGTAAGACTCGCCAACGATTTGCTGAACAACCTTGAAGTAAAGTAGTTTTCTTTCAGTATAAAAACTGCGGGGTTTTGTAAACTCCGCAGTTTTTTTGTTAAACTGTACTGCTTTTGATTCGCTGTTTTAAATGCCATGGATAAGGTCCTGTAATCAGCATATCAGGATCATGATTTGCCTCAAGTATCAATGCGTTGCATCCTTTAAGATGCTCCTTTACAACTGATGTTGCAATCCCCAAATCAGTTGCAATTCCGATCTTTGTTCCGTTCCGGCTGACGGTAAATCCCGAAGGGTCTTCCGCGTCATGGGAAATTGAAAAAGGGTGTATGCTTAATTCTTTGATTTTAAACCCTGAACCGCACTCAAAATATTTTATGTCATGAACTGATCTCAGGTTGGATAAAGCTGATTTTTCTGTTTTATGACTGATATAAACCGGCAGATGAAACCGCCGTGATAAAATTCCCACACTCCGTATGTGATCATCATGCTCATGGGAGACAAGGATAGCATCCAAATCACGGGGAAATTTGCCTATGCTTCTCAGTCTGCGTTCGATTTCAACTCCCGAAAGCCCTGCATCCACAAGAACAGATGTTGTTCCGTCAGAGATAAATATGCTGTTTCCCTTGCTTCCGCTTGCCAGCACACACATGGAAAGATGATGATTCCTCTCCATAAGTAAAAAACAGATTAAAATCCGGTAGTCGGGCGTCTCTCTCCGAATAATGCCGCACAAGGGGCATTTTTGGTAACATGCTTTCCCAATTTCCCGCACCATAAGGACTGAAATGTCCGGCAACTCCCGCTGCCATCCAGTGCATCTGTTTTTGCAAAGTCTGCATCTTCACACCGCATATCACACCATTTAATTCTGTGAGTTGTAACACCTGCATTATCTGTCATAATTTTTATAAGCCTCCTCTTGTTCCCAAACAAATCTACAAGGATTGTGTTTAAGAAAAGGATAAAAGATTGCGGATGATTAAAAATCCGTGAAATCCTTTTAATCCGCGATTCAAATCCCTTTCTTAAACGCAATCCCTGTAGATTAAACGCAATCCCTGTAGATGTAAGTGCGGCGGGTTACGCTTTGCTTCATCCGCCCTACATTACCGGAGTCAGGTTTATTCCTATACATTAAATATATTCAAATCCTGCTCTCTCTCCTTAATATGCGTCAGAACCCGGTTAAAAAATTCTTCATAAGAGAGTCCGTATTTAACTTCACCGTCAAGAGTCCTTACAGAAAGAGTCTTTCCATCCTTCTCTTTCTGCCCGATGGTCAGAATCAGGGGAACATAATTCAACTGCGCTTCCCGGATTTTTTTATTCAGACTTTCAGTTCTGTCATCAACTTCTGTTCGCAACCCTGCTTTTTCAAGCTCTGCTCTTACTTCCTTTGCATACAGAATCAGATCATCATTGATCGGCAGCACAACAGCCTGAACAGGTGCCATCCACAATGGAAATTTGCCTGCAAAATGCTCGGTCAGAATCCCGAAGAACCGCTCAATAGAGCCGTAAATAACCCGGTGAATCATAACAGGACGATGTTTCTCATTATCTTTGCCTACATAAGACAAATCAAATCTCTCAGGAAGAGACATATCCAACTGAATCGTTCCGCATTGCCATGTTCTGTTAAGAGCATCTTTGATATGCACATCAATCTTGGGACCGTAAAATGCGCCGTCCCCTTCATTGATTTTATACGCCGCTCCGTAAGCGTTCAGAGCAGATTTTAATCCGTTGGTAGCCATCTCCCATTGTTCATCAGTTCCGATTGATTTTGCAGGGCGCGTGGAAAGCTCCAGATGAAAACCGAGTCCGAATGTTCTGTAAATCCGCTCTACCAGTTTCAGCACTCCAAGAATTTCATTTTCAATCTGATCCGGCGTCATGAATATATGAGCGTCATCCTGATGAAACGCTCTTACTCTGAACAGACCCGACAAGACCCCGCTCAGTTCATGGCGGTGAACCAGCCCGATCTCTGCGGCACGCAACGGCAAATCTTTGTATGAATGGGGTTTGACATTGTATAACAGCATTCCTCCGGGGCAGTTCATCGGTTTTATTGCATATTCGATTTCATCAATCCGGGATGTGTACATATTTTCCCGGTAATTCGCCCAATGCCCGCTTCTTTCCCACAGCCCCCGATGCAGCATAATCGGAGTCTTGGTCTCAACATATCCTGCCGCGCGATGCTCTTCCCGCCAGTAATCAAGCAGGGCATTCCAGACCGCCATTCCTTTGGCGTGAAAAAACGGCATTCCCGGAGCCTCATCATGAAAACTGAAAAGATCAAGAGCCGCTCCGAGTTTTCTGTGATTACGCTTTTTAGCCTCTTCCAGAAAATTCAGATATTCTTCTAATTCTTTTTTTTCAAAAAATGCTGTACCGTAAATTCTCTGAAGCTGTGCTTTGCTCTGATCCGCCCTCCAGTATGCGCCGGATACTTTCATCAGCTTGAATGCTTTGATAAATCCGGTATGAGGAATATGTGGACCCGGCATAAGTCTGTAAATTCACCCTGCTTATAAAAAGAGATAGTTCCGTCTGCCAGATCTGAGACCATCTCAAGTTTATAAGGCTCATTTTTATAAAATTCAATCGCCTCAGATTTAGGAACCTCTTTTTTCTGAACCGGAAGCTTCTCTTTGATGATCTTCTTCATCTCTGCTTCGATTTTAGGAAAATCGGCTTCTGAAACAGTCTCCATATCAATATCATAATAGAAACCATCCTCTACAACAGGACCGATGGTCAGTTTTGCATCTTTATAAAGACGCAGAATTGCCTGAGCCATAACGTGCGATGTGCTGTGGCGCAGAATCTCCAGCCCTTCTTTATCTTTGGTGGTAATCAGCCTGATTTTGGCATTATTCTTAATTTCTGTATTTAAATCAACTAATTTGCCGTCTAATTCCATTGCCACACAGTTTCTTGCCAGACCTTCTGAAATATACCTTGCCACATCAATACCTGTGGGGGTATCTTCAAAGCTCTTTATATTTCCGTCAGGGAATGTTATATTTATCATTGCCAGTTCACTTATTTCTTTCTATAGTGTTCTTGTTATAAGTCAGGAATCATAAGTCAGAAGATCGGGAAAGTTTGCAGTACCGCCTTTAGGCTGTCTGCTGTTCTATGATAACAGTCTGATTTAACATGCACCGCCTGAAGGCGGTACTACAAACTTTTTTTGCACCGCCTGAAGGCGGTACTGTGAACTTTTTTGATCTGATTTTCTGATTCCTGTAACCAAATACACAAAAATATAATAATTAAAGGAAATCCGTTTTTAGGTCAAGAAAAAAGATGAAAGATAATTCTACAAATAACTATCATATAATTGATACCGGAACTGAACTTGAAAATTTTGCAAAAAATCTTGAAAAGGAAAAAGTGATTGCTGTTGATCTGGAAGCAGACTCAATGTATCATTTTAAAGAAAAAGTATGTCTGGTTCAGATGGCAACACAGAAGATCAATGTGGTGATCGATCCTTTACTGGTTGAAGATTTATCTCCGCTTAAACCTTTTTTTTCAAGCCCGGATGTAAAGAAAATATTACACGGTTCTGACTATGACATCCGCTCTCTGTACAGAGATTTTAATATTGAGATACGCAATCTCTTTGATACACAGATGGCATGCAGATTTCTCGGTATCAGAGAGACCGGACTTGATATGGTACTGCGGAGACGCTTTAATATCAATCTTGATAAAAGATTTCAGAAAAAAGACTGGTCACTAAGACCATTACCTGAAGAGATGATAGCTTATGCCGCAAAAGATGTGATTTATCTGGTTGCTCTTGCAAATCTTCTTGAAGAAGAGCTGAAAAGAAAAGGAAGACTTGACTGGGTAAATGAAGAATGTGAATATTTAAGCCAGGTCAGAAGCAATTCATCTGATGAAAATGAACCATTATATCTGAAGTTCAAAGGCGCTGGGCGTATTCGTCCGAGAAGCCTTGTTATTCTTGAAGATCTGCTTCAGTTCAGGAAAGGGATTGCTGAAAGGAAAGATAAACCTCCGTTCAAGGTATTCGGAAATGATTCTATAATAAAATTAGTCAGATTAAAACCTGTGAGTCTGCGGAGATTGGAGAATATGAATATTTTAAGCCGGAGACAGATTCATATGTACGGCAAAGAGATTATTGAGACGATTAAAAAGGCTTTGGAGAAACCTCTTCTATTGCTTCCGGTTTATCCGAATGAAAGAATACCGATGCTCTCTCCTTCAGTTCCTCTGAAGATAAAGGCGTTGAGGCGTTGGCGGGATAACATGGCAAAAAATCTTGAAATTGATCCTGCTCTGCTTTGCAGCAGATCACTTATAAGCAATCTTGCTGTCAAAAATCCACGTAATACAGGGGAGCTTGAATTTGTCAATGAAATGAAGATATGGCAGAAAAAGGTATTCGGCGAGGAGATTATATCTGTTTTAATGAAAGCTGAATGAGAAAAGAGTTGCTCTTATACTTTAGCGGGAAAAGAGTTCCGAAATTTCAGTTGATTTTTTAATTGTGTATTTTCTGTTAATTTGATACAAATCATTTTTATGAAAAATGAACTTTTAGAATTATACAGCTAAAAAGGAGGTAAGGGTATGAAACAGGTAAAAAGTTCGGCAGTATTTGTTGCGGTAATGATCATGATGCTTTTGGCAGTTGCCAATGCTTATGCACAAAGCACTGCACCGCCTGCATCAACCGTAAAACTTATTTTCATCCATCACTCCACCGGCGGAAACTGGCTGGCTGATCCTAATGACAGTCCGCCTTACGGCGGGCTTGGAACTTCGCTGAAGAATAACAACTATTATGTCAGCGCTACCAACTACGGATGGGGACCGGACAGTATCGGGGATCGCACTGATATTGTCAACTGGACTGAATGGTTTAAAGGCTCAAACAGCAGTACAATTCTGAATGCGATTTATAATGAAAACAATCAGAATTTCGGTGATTTCGGTTCATGGTCGCGTCTTTCAGCTAATCCCGGCGGTGAAAATGTAATCATCATGTTCAAATCCTGTTTTCCCAATTCCAATCTTTATGGAAATCCCAATGATCCTGCGGCGTCAGAACCTAATGATTGGGATATGACAGTAAGCAACGCCAAAGCAGTTTACAATAATCTGCTGACCTATTTTCAAACCCGTCAGGACAAGCTCTTTGTTGTCATTACCGCCCCTCCTCTGATGGCGAGTGAAACTACATCTGAAAATGCTGCAAACGCCCGTGCTTTTAACAACTGGCTTGTAAATAACTGGCTTTCCGGTTATCTGCACAAAAATGTGGCGGTATTTGATTATTATAATGTCCTGACAGGTGTTGATAATCATCACCGCTGGTATAACGGCGATGTTCAGCATCTGATTAACAATAATAGCAATGTTGCCTATTATCCGAGTGTAGACAGTCATCCTAACAGCACAGGTCAGCAGAAAGCCACAGCAGAATTTGTACCGCTTCTGAATTATTACTATAATATATGGAAAGATGGAGGAAGCGTTGTTTCAAAGCCTACAGTTACAACAGGTTCTGCTGTATCTGTAACCTCAAATTCCGCCACACTTCAGGGAACAGTCAATCCCAACGGCGCATCTGCAACGTATTATTTTGAATACGGAATAACAACAGGTTACGGTTCCAAAACCGCTGATGCAAATGCAGGAGCGGGAACATCAGGCGTTTCAGTAACCGCCAATCTGACAGGGCTTAATGCCAATATGACTTATCATTACAGACTTGTTGCAGCAAACAGCGCGGGAACAAGCTACGGAAGCGATAAGACATTTGCAACATCAGGAACATCTGTTTTAAAACCGACAGTTACAACAGGAGCTTATTCGTCTGTAACATCAAGCTCCGCTACACTACAGGGAACAGTCAATCCAAATGGAGCAAGTACAACTTATTATTTTGAATACGGAACAACAACATCTTACGGCTCTAAAACTACGAATACAAGTGCAGGCTCAGGAACATCAGAGGTTTCAGTCAATGCAAATCTGACAGGGCTTAACGCCAATATGACTTATCATTACCGGCTTGTTGCCGCAAACAGCGCAGGAACAAGCTACGGAAGCGATAAGACATTTGCAACATCAGGAACATCTGTTTCAAAGCCTGTAGTTACAACAGGTTCCGCTGTATCTGTAACCTCAAATTCCTCAACACTTCAGGGAACAGTCAATCCCAACGGCGCGACTGCCACGTATTATTTTGAATACGGAATGACAACAGGTTACGGCTCTAAAACTGCCAGCACAAGTGCAGGAGCAGGAACAGCCAATGTTTCAGCAACCGCCAATCTGACAGGGCTTAATGCCAACATGACTTATCATTACCGGCTTGTTGCAACAAACAGCGCAGGAACAACCTACGGCGGCGATAAAACATTTATCACATCTGAATCTTCGACAACAGAGGATTCTGTCGGATTCTCTGTTCAGGAGCGAGCAGGCGTTGACAGAATAAATGAATATGTCAGCTTCGGTCTTCCATTGCCCCGAAAATGGAATATCGCCAATATTTCTGCTCTCAGAGTAATTGATGACAAAGGAGTGTCAGTACCCGCTCAATTTGAAATTCTTTCCAGATGGGGCGGATCACCTTCAACAGGTTCTGTGTCTGCAAAATGGGTTCTGGTAGGATTTTTCACTTCTTTATCTGCAAATGCTTCAAAAACATTTCAACTTGATAATAAAGGAGCGGGAGCATCCCCTTCTTCAAAAATTCAGGTTGATACAGCAACATCAGGAAAAATGGTTGTCAATACAGGCGCTGCTCAGTTTGAACTGAATACAACTGGTGATTTTAATCTTTTCAATCAGGTAACAATTAACGGACAGCAAATTCTGCAATCCATAACAGCGGCAAATGCGATTGATTATTCTCCTGCGGGTTCATTAAGCATTGTTTCAGGCGGAAATCCTGATTTTACGCCACGTGTTACTTCAGCACGCGTTGAACGCTCAGGAGACTTGAATACAATCATCAAAATTGCCGGAAGTATTTTGGATGATTCTTCAAGAGCATTGCTCGATTTTACAGCAAGACTTCATTTTTATGCAGGCAGTTCCGATGTCCGCGTTGATTTCACCGTGGAAAACAACCATCCTGTAATTGAAGGAGAAGGAGGGCAGCCTGCAAATGTCCATAGTCAGGGCGCAATAAACAGCGTCTATATCGGCAGTCTGAAACTTGCGGTTCAACTGAAAAATACCGGGGGAAATCTGCGGGTTCTCACAGAACAGAATACAGATATAAGCTCTCCGGCTTCTCAGGTTCGCATTTATCAGGATTCAAGCGGAACAGATTTTTGGAATGTTTATTTGGGAGAGGTCGGATGGGAAGGTTATGAAACATCAGCAGAACCGCGTCTCCAGTCTTATTGCACAAAAAAAGGATATGAAATAACAGGTCCCGGAGTTTCCAAAACAGGGAATCAGGCAACAGGATGGATGTCAGCGTTCCGTTCCGCTGGTATTACTGTAGCAGTAAGAGATTTCTGGCAGAATTTCCCCAAAGCAATTGAAGCCGGAACAGACGGAAAAATTGCGGTTGATCTTTTTCCAAACGGCTCTCAGTTTAAGCACAATTTCCGTGTAGGCGAAGAAAAGACCCACACCATTCTTTTCCATTTTGGAACAAGCATCACTGCAGCAGAAGGAGATCGTCTGGCAAAGGCTTTTAACAAACCGCTTTTTGGAACAGCATCAGCGTCATCTTATATTGAAAGCGGTGTTCTGGGCGAAGTTCCGGCAAAAAGCGTGTCTCAATGGAGCCTGTATGAACGCTATGTCAATGTTGCGTTTGAACCGAACCCGGATTTTGATTCGGGTGAAACCGGCATTGAAAATTCAACTCTTCTGAAGACCGTTGAAAAATATAATTTCTACGGATGGCAGGATTACGGAGATTTTCCTATTGATTATGAGGCTTTCGGACCTAATCATGCAGGGCAGATGAATCTCAAATATTGGTATCTTTACGGAATGTTGGTTCAGTTCTGTCGCTCCGCAGACCTTCAGTGGATAGATATGGCGGTCCCCGGCGCATGGCATCTTGCAGATATTGATTACCTGCATATTCCGGATGAAGGGATTCAGCACTGGGCGCATGGAGCATATTTCGGTCACAGCCAGCATGATGAGCCGGGATGCACCAATCCTAACCGGAATTATAATTCCCCGTCTGTTGATCTCTTTTTCGGGGTTCCTGAGCTGATACTTGCCTATAACATGACAGGTGAGCAGAGGTTTTTGGATACAGCACTGGAAGGATTGCAGGCAATGGAAAATCTTTCACAGTTCAGCGATTTTGAATATCCGATATTTTTCCGTGAAAGAGCTAACCTGATATTTGCATATATTGAAGGTTATCGCCAGACAGGCGATGCGCGATGGCTGAACAATGCAAAAATAATTGTCGGACATACTGCAAGGACATCAGACAAGGGGTGGCTGAACAATCCTGAAAACTATACCCCGCCTGAAGGAGGATATCCGCGAATCAGCGGATTTGCAATGGCGCAGGTGCTTTGGTCAATGGGACGTTATCTTGATTTATGCAATGAATACGGGCTGACTGATGATCTTGGGGTGAAAAACGCCCTTCAGGTTTACAGTGATTTTATAATCAAATATATGATTTATGATATTCCGACATGGTACAGAGAAAATTGCCTTGAATACTGTCCTGATGAGGAAGTCCTTCAAAGATATACAGGACATATTGCCGCTATCAGCAATATTTATCTTAAAGGTTTTACAGATTATCCTGATATATATCTGGAAATCAATGACTGGTCTCTGGTTTTTGCAGATGTTTTTGCATATACTTACAAATATTCAGGTCAGCAGCGTTTTCTGGATACGGCTGCAAAATTTTATGAAACCGGAACTATTGATCAGGCTTGGATAGATGATCCCGCAGCTTATATGGCGTCAAAAGACCTTGTAAATTCTCTTAACTGGGGACTGGTTTATATGAACCTGACAAAACAGGAGGCAGGTGATACAGCCGGGGATGTTGACGGAGACGGGGATGTTGATTTAAACGATCTGATTACGGTTCTGAAAATCATGTCGGGTTATATGGTTACAGGCGTGAATCTTAAAGCAGATGTGAACGGAGACGGCGTTATCGGAGCAGAGGATGGGATATATATTCTGCAAAAAATAACTATGTAAAATAAGTCAGTAGGGCGGACTAAGCGGAGCGTGTCCGCCTTATTCATGCATGGCGGACACGCTATCGCTTTGTCCGCCCTACAAAATCTCAATCGGCGTTGATAATGAAACGGATTCTTTATCTGACTGCGGCACTGATTCCGCTTATGTTTTTTATCAGCGCGATACTGTTCCCTGTTTATGTGATTCTGGAAAGGGATATGCAGTTGAACGGAAAACATGCAGACGGCAAGGTTGTTGCATACCGTAAGACCTACGCCAAAAACAGGCAGGCGATTCACAACTGCCGGGTACGTTTCACAGCGGATGGCAAATCATATATGGCATGGATTTACTGTCGTAGCACCGTGTCGCCGGGGGACACGATTAAAATTATTTATTCACCCGCTCTTTCCCCGACATGCCAGATTTGCCGCCAAATTCCCGGATACTTGGAATCAGAATCTGTTTGTGAGGATGCTGGCTTTTCTTTTTATCGGGGTATGCTCCGGCGTGATAACAGTATCTATATACGGGAAAGTAAGAAACTAAGTACAGATCGGCATAAATATGCCGCCAATTATAATGTCGGGTTAGCGCCAATGCCATTAAGTTAAGAAAAAATTCCGAACCTAACCCCCCCCTGCCCCCTTCCCTGAAGGGAAGGGGGGAATAAAGCGGAATGAGGTCTCTCCTTCCCTTTGGGAAGGGGTCGGGGGTCAGGTCAGGTCTTAACTTAACGGCATTGAGTGTAACCCGCGACATTATGAATGTATGAACGAGCATCATGAAAGACCTGCGGGGACTTCGGTGAGCTCAGTCGAACCGTTTTTGAAGTCCCCGCAGGTCTTATTTTTTTTTACACCGACGGCAGAGCGGCATCAAACTTTTTCAGAAGCATATCAGCGATTTTTCTGTGAATATCATTGACAGCCTCATCCTCTAAAGTTTCATTAGGTGAACGATAAGTAATCCTGAATGAGATGCTCTTATTTCCTGACGGAATTGCTTCTCCTTCATACACATCAAAGAAATACAAATCCTCAACAAGCTCTTCACCTGAATATCTGACGCTCTCCAGAATACTTCCGGCTTCAACATCCTTTGGAATAATCAGAGTAACATCTCTTGCAACCGCAGGATATTTGGGGATCGCTTTTGCCTGCTTTACATCCGGCACAATCGGACAGAACTCAGTCAGATTCAGTTCAAAGATAAATGCGGTCTGTCTGAGGTCAAAATTGCGAAGCACTTCAGGGCGCACTTCTCCGATCAGCCCTACTTCTGCTTTTATACCGTCTGATTCATTTCCGATTGGAACAAAAATCCGTGCGGAATATCCCGGACGGGTATAAATGCACAATTCATCAGGAAGCCTTGTAAATTCAGCATGATTGATATTCATGGACTTTAGCAGACCTTCAACAATCCCTTTGAGATCATAGAAATCGCAATCCGCTTCTTTGCGGTCGCTGTGCCATGATGTATCAAAACGTGAACCTGTCCAAAGCCCTATCAGCATTTCAGGCTCATCAGGCAGTTCATCTTTTCCCCTGCCGATAAATGTTTTTCCGACTTCAAAAATCTTCAAATTCCTGTTCTGCTGAAGAATATTGCGCCGCATGGTCTCAAGCATACCGGGGATAAGAGAAGTCCGCATCACCGCCTGATCCTCTGACAGCGGATTCAGAACCTCAACCAGATTTCTTCGCTCATCATCTTTTCCGATACAAATCCGATCACACGATAATTTATGAATAAAACTGTAATTGACTGCTTCGGTAAATCCGAACCCGATAAGGATTCCCCGTATCTGCTCCCGCAGCAGACGCTGTTTTGAAGGAAGCCGGGCATCAGCAGTCAGCATAGGAAATGTTGTCGGAATATTATCATATCCCCAGAGACGTGCAATCTCTTCCATCAGGTCTTCAGGGCGTGAAACATCTACCCGGAATGAAGGAGCAAGCACGGAAAGGGTCTCCTCGTTCCCACGCTCCGGCGTGGGAACGAGTGACGGGAGAACATCAAATTCAACTGATTGTAACAATTCCGCCATCTGATTCTGATTCAACTGCGTTGAAAGAATCTGATTTGCTTTATTCACATTCAGAGAGATTCGCTTTGCTTCTATTTTTTTCGGATGTGCATCAATCACTCCGTCAATGATTTTTCCGCTGCTTATTTCCGCCATAAGCAGCGCCGCCCGGTTTGCCGCCCGGACAGACATATCAGGATCAATCCCTCGCTCAAACCTGTAAGATGCCTCTGTGCTGAGTCCGAGTTTTTTTGATGTTTTTCTGATACTTGTCGGATTAAAATACGCGCTCTCAATCAGCACCCGCGTTGTGCTGTTTTCAATTTCCGAATTCAAGCCGCCCATAACCCCTGCAACAGCAACCGGCTTCTTGCCGTCACAAATCATCAGCATTTCTGAATTGAGTTCCCGATCTTTTTTATCAAGAGTGGTAAATTTTTCTTTTTCATTTGCACTGCGGACAACAATCCGGTTTTCCGCCAACTGGTCAAAATCAAAAGCATGAAGGGGCTGCCCCATCTCCATCATAACAAAATTGGTAATATCAACAATATTGTTTATAGGTCTCTGCCCGATTGACATAAGCCGATCCCTTAACCAGAAAGGAGAAGGAGCGATTTTGATATTCTCAAGCAGCTTTGCCGCATAACGTGGACAATGATCCGGAGCGTCAATTGTTATTGAAGTATATTTGGAAATCTCATTACCGGAGTCAGAGATATTAATATGAGGATATTTTATCTCTTTCTTATACAACGCGGCAATTTCACGGGCAATACCGATAACGCTGAGACAGTCCGGGCGGTTCGGGGTAATGCTGATCTCCAAAACTGTATCAGAAAGTCCAAGAGCTTTTTCAATTTTATCCCCGACTGTTACATCGGATTTAAGCGACATAATCCCGCTTTTATCATCACCTATTCCTAATTCTGCTTCACTGCAAAGCATCCCCTCGGATGTTTCACCCCGGATAACGCTTTTTTCAAGGAGCATTCCGTTAGGCAGCAGAGTGCCGGGGAGTGCCAAGGGGTACAGCATATTTTTCTGTGCATTAGGCGCACCGCAAACAACCTGAATAACACGGTTTCCAATATCCACATTACACAGTTTCAGTTTATCTGCATTCGGATGCGGACGGAGATCAAGAATCCGCCCGACCACAACGCTGTCCAGATATTCATAACGGTTTGAAACAGATTCAACTTCAAATCCTGACATGGTTAATTTATCTGCCAGCTCTGATACACTAACATCAATCGGAACATAATCTTTTAACCAGCTTATACTTGCTTTCATAAATTAAGATACCTCATTGATTAAATCTTTGACTTTATTTTCAATTTCATCCCGGACTTTACACATAAATTCCATATCTTTATTTGCAGGATCAGGCAAATCCCAGTCTAATCGTTTTGCACCCGGAACAAAAGGACATTCTTCACCGCAGCCCATTGTGATAATCATCTCAGGCTGACCCTCTTTTAACGCATCATCAATAGATTTGGGAATCCGAAATTCAAGATCAATCCCTTTTTCCGCCATTGCCTTTAACATCATGGGATTGATATTCTCCGCAGGCGCAGAGCCGCCGTTCAGAGCTTCAATCTTATCCCCTGCAAGATACTGTGCAAATGCACTTGCCATCTGACTTCTGCACGCATTCTCACGACAGGCAAAAAGGATTCTCTTTCTTCCGATAAACGGCTTTAAAAGATTTTGAACAGCCTCTTTGACATCCTGAAGCACGGTCGGATGTTTCTCCATATCACCCGGATGCTCAATCTTCCAATAAGTAAGGCTGCCGTCATAACTTGCGCCCACAGCATCAAAAAAATATTTCATTGTAAGATGAAGCCCTTCAAAAAGATTCTTCCCTTTTGTGGCACCAAGAGCAAGAAGATAGCCGCTCCGCATCTTTCTGCCGGGATCAGTCAGATTCAGTTTATATTTTCTTGCCCAAAGAGTCTGGCTTCTGTCAATCAATGCTTTCAACTGTGCGGTGGCATTGTAAAAAAATACAGGCGTTGCCGCGACAACAACATCTGCTTTACGAAGCAGGGAATATATTTCATGCTTCATGTCATCATCAATGGGACAATACCCTTTTTTTTCACAGACAATATATTCCTTACACGGCTCAATATTCTTTTTGCAGACCTCAACAATCTCTGTCTGAGCGCCGAGTGCTTCAGCCTCTTTCATAAAAGCATTCAGAAGAAAATTTGTATTCCCTTTTTTACGGGGGCTTCCCTGTAATCCAAGTACCAGCATAATTATATTTCCTTTAAAATCCTAAACCCTAAGGGTTTTTTGAAACCATTAGGGTTTTGATAAAAAGACCGGCGGAATTTTTGAAACCCCGCCGGTCTTTCCGTTTGAGATAACTTTTTAAGATAAAAAACAGTATATTGCCTGTCACCATATTGTTTTAACATTATAATTTTTAAAAACAGAATCCGCACTCAGAATTGTTATATTTTTAATAACCGCCTGTGCAATTAATAGAACTCTCATGAAATATAATCCTCAAATTCTTTCGGAATTTCCTTAAATCCGTCTTTTATGACAACCTTTCCTTTTGCAGTTCCGAGTTTTCTTGCATACTCTTTTTTAAAAGGTATTATACCAAGTCGCTTATGAAACTACAAGATGCCCGACTATTCCGAAGACCTGCGGGGTTTCCAAAACCCCGCAGGTCTTTGAATATTTCAATTGCGATTTGGTATTATCTTAACTAAAGGCTTGTCATCTGTCATAACAATAAATTCATCACCGGCAACAGATTTTTTAACGAGTTCCCTGAAATTTTTTTCCGCATCTTCGAGCGGGATGTTTTTTAACATTTTATTAACCTCTCAATTTTGAAAAGTGCATTGTAAATTATGATTTTAAACGTAGGGGAAACCTCATACGGTTGCCCTTTTCACAGGGTAAGCACAGGAGCTTACCCCTACTGTTAAATAAGAATCTCTAATTGGCACTTTTGCTGCCCTGATGACACTTGCTGCATGATACCGGACCTGTTTTTTCTCCGGCATTCTCTTTTTCTTTATGGCATTTGATGCAGAGTTTGTTCATAATCTGCTTTTTTTCCAGTTTCCCATCAGCTTTTAACTTTGCTATAGAACCAGCAGCCTGCGGAAAATCATTATGACAGATATTACAGTCTTTCAGGACTTCCTGATGCTTATAATGAGGAAAAGGAATATTTTCTTTGCTTCCTGCGGAAAGGTCTATATCTTTAGAACCTTTATTCTGCTCCTGTGCTACAGAAAATGCGGCAAACAGAATAAATCCGATAATCGCCAACATAACCATTTTTGATTTCATCAAATTACCTCCTGTATTTTTTGTTACGAGGCAGAGCCTTGTAACAAATCCATTTATATCAATATAACTATCGGACTATAAACTTAAAATAGGTATCTGTCAATATAATTTTTTCTCAGATAATTCTTAATCGGCATATAAAGTAGGATATTCCTACTCTCAAATACCGTTCTCATCCCATTGACTTTTTCCCTGTTTCAAACCAATATGCAAAAATTATTTCAGTTTTTAAAACAGATTTAATACCGGGCATCATGATTTGCCTTTTGGACATAATTTTCATAATAAATACAGATATAAATATTTGTTCTGTTCCTCTTATGAATAATTCTGAATTACTGATAAAATACTATAAAGGAGCTTATGCGATTTTTTTTCAGAACCAATATTTTATTCCTGATCTTGATGATTCTGGCGTCCTGTCTGACGGGACCTGAGTACAAAAGTGCTGAATTTAAAAAAGTTTTTCTTGAGAAAAAGAACTGGAGTACAGGTTCAGGGGAAGAAGAGCATCCGAAAAATCAGACAGAAAATGACAAATCCGGGCATTCAGAAGATATCTCTCCTGCTGAGATCATTCAGCCTGAATGGTGGACAAATTTTAACGATTCTTATCTGAACAAACTTATAGAAGAGGCGATTTCAAGCAATATTGACCTGAGAATCGGGCTAAGAAGAATCCTTGAAGCAGGGCTTTCAATGGAGGAGTCAAAATCAAGACGACTCCCTTCGGTCAATCTCTCATCAAGCGTCAGTCTTTACCGCCGGGCGGCTGAAGAGTATGATTTTTCTTATGACAGTTTTTCAACTGATCTGACAACTATTTCAAAAAGATTGGAGGATAAAGATTCTGTCAATAATTCACAGTATATCAATCTTGGCATAAATGTAAACTGGGAGCTTGATCTCTGGGGAAAAAAGAAGAAAGGGGAATTGGTAAAAAAAGCCGAGTATGAAGAAAGCAAAGCACGGTACAGAGGTGAATATCTCAGATTAGTCGCTGAAATAGCTCAGGCTTATTTTGATATTAATCAGAAAGATAAAGAGATTCATATTACAGAGAAACTTTATGAAGACAGCCAAAAAAGACTCTCTATCTATCAGAATCAGTATTCCGAAGGAATGATTCCTGAATGGAACGTGCTGAGACAGAAAGCAGAGGTGAAAAATTCAGAAAAAGAGCTGATGGAACTTGCAACAGGCAGAGTAAAACTTGAAAATAAGATAGCAACCTTACTTGATAAACCCGCAGGAGAATTTAAAGTTCCCAAAACTGATATTGAGAAATCATTGCGGATTGTACAGGTTCCCCGGGATTACCTTCATATCTGCTGGATCGGCGACCTGATATTATTGCCGCAAAATATCAGGTGCTGAAAGCTCATCATAGAGTTGGAGAATCTAAGGCAGCCCGGTTTCCTTCAATATCGCTCACGGGAAATGCCGGTTTGGCAAGCTCTTATCTGTCAACGCTGCTTCGGCAATGGACTATGGGGATTACACCGACCATCTCTTTTCCGGTTTTTGACGGAGGGAATCAGAAATCACAGATAGTCAGCAATCAAATTCAGTTGGATATTGCTGAAGATGAATACCGTAAGACAGTCATGAAGGCGTTTGAAGAGGTGGAAAACGCTTTGACAGATATGGAGAGCCGTTTAAAAGAGAAAGAGATATTAGAAGAGAAAGTCAAAAGCATGAGGGAAGTCCGTTCACAAACTATTGCCAAATTTGAAATGGGACTCCTCTCCCAGTTGGAGCTTCTGGATATTGAAAGAGAGCTTTATTCTTCTGAAAAATCGCTTCTGGCAATACACCGTTCTCTTCTGGATGATTCTGTTACTCTGTATAAAGCTCTTGGAGGAGGATGGCGTAATGATATTCCGGGACTTGATACTTATCTTGCCGATTCAGACCGGAAGAGCGGGGATAAGTCTCAGATCAATTTAAAACAATTGGTTATTATTGAAAATAAATCTATAAAATAGCGGAAAAGTTCGTAGTACCGCCTTTAGGCGGTGATGCATCCGGAGAACCCGCCTAAAGGCGGTACTACGAACTTTGCATCCGAAGAACCCGCCTAAAGGCGGTACTACGAACTTTGCATCCGGAGAACCCGCCTAAAGGCGGTACTACGAACTTTGCGGTTAAAGGAGATATGATAATGTTAGTTTTTCAGACAAATAAAAAAACGATGGTTCGAACTTCCGAAACAGCCTGTACCCAAGTCTTTTCAATAACTAATCCTTTGTCATTTATAGAGCTTTTTTTCTCAAAGGATGAAACAGAAGAAAACGGAGAAAAATCAGGAAGTAAAAGATATATATGGTATATAATCGGATTATTTGCTCTTATATTGGCAAATGCAGTTTTTTTTATGTGGAGAGAAACTCCTGAATCTTCAGATGAAAAATTAAAACGGCTGATGGCAAATGAAGATTACCGCAATGCTGTTATTCTCTGCAATAATCTGTTATCCGAACATCCGAAAGATGCTTCTTCTATTTATACTATTGCAACAGAAGCAATGCTGAAAGATATTCTGGCTGACGGGTGGAATGATAAAATAATTACAGGACTCTTTACAGATGCACGTGTAATTCTGACAAATGCTGCAAATCAAAGCGGATATAATCCTGAAGGGTTAAAGGCGGTTGAGGTTTTTAACTGGATCACAGACCTTGAAGAATATTTTTTCAAATCAGACTCTGAAACTCCGGTGATAATATTCCGTGATGAGATTCATATCTCTTATCTTTTAACCCAATGGGATAAAAATAAAAAAGATATCCGCAAAGTTCTGAATCAGATATTTTCTCAGTCTTATCCTGTTGCAGAGGAGAATGGGGATAATAATACGGAGCTTACCCAGCATAAGGTTTACACTCATTTAAATATACTGCAAAATCAGAAAAATCTTTATTTCGGCGTGATTCAGGATTTAAAAAAGAGCATTCAGAAAGAAATAGATGCAGAGAATCCTGTTTCTGCGATTTCAGCCATAGCTGAATTTAAACGAAGATTTCCGGGAATCGGCGGATTAAATCTGCTGGAGGCTGATGCGTCTAATTATATTGAGCTTTATCAGGCGGTAAAATCAAAAAAATGGTCTCAGATACCCAAGTTATCTGATAAAATCCGGTTTCAGACAGAACTCTTTGCCGAAAGCGTTGACCGTCTTCTTATGACGCATGAAAAACTGAGCCGTACCCGTGAGATTTTTAAACAGAAAAGAAAAGATTCAGTATTGTTATCCAAATCTTCAGAAAGGAGATAATGATGTCTGTTAAAGAATATTCTCTTCTGTTTTCGGACAGTAACGGAGAAATAGAAAAAAAAGATAATCTTTCAGATGCGATTGAAGAGCATTGCACAGAAGGAATTGAGGTTCTTACAGAGAGATCCTCATTTTTAGCCTGCGGAATTATTTACATTCTTATCGCGCTTTTGGCGGCGGTATTTATCTGGTCTTTTTTCGGCAAAGCAGATGTAATTATTACCGCGGAAGGACAGCTTGAACCTAAATCAGAGATGCGCCGGGTTTATATTCCGGCACCGGGTGAACTGATTGAAATTTATGCAACTGAAGGAATGCCGGTCTCAAGAGGAGATATAATTGCCCGTATCAAAGCTCCCGGTGCAATTGAGGCAGCAACAAATGCTGATCAGGCAAAGATGCAACTTGAAAAGGTTGAGCTTGAAAAAAAGATTTTCCCTCAGAAAATGCGTCTGGCGGAAAAAGAACTTGAAAATATCAGGCAGCAGATTCAGCAGAAGAAAAAAGAATATGAAGAGCTGAAAACAGAACGGTTCCGAAATCTTCCGGCAACTCAGCAGTATAAAATGAATAAGACAAAGCTACAGGTTGAAGAGGCTGAAAAAAGCAGGGATATTTCAAAACAGACCATTGAAAAATACAAGCGTCTGTATGAATCACCGGGGCATGGCGGAATTTCGGAAAAAGAGGTTGAAGAGAAAGAAGGGGGGTATCTTAAAGCAGAAACTGCTTATCAGACCTTAAAAATTGATTCAGACAATCTGGAATTTGAATTCAGTCAGCAGGAGACTCAGGCAGGCAAAAAAATCGGCGATGCGTATGTTGCCCTGCTTACCCTGCGGCTCCAGTATGACAGTAAACTGATGCAGAATGAAAATGAAGAGAAACAACTGAATATGCAGTACCGTTCTGCCAAAGCCGCTTATGAAGCCGCTTCAGTTGTTACATTCGATGATCTGGATGAGGATAATTTTCTGAAAATCCGTGCGCCGTTATCAGGGGTGATTACCAGTGTATCTTCAACACAGCCCGGAGAAAAGATAAAAGCAGAAGCCCCTCTTGTTTCTATTGCCCCTGCTGAATCAGAAAAAGTTGTATTTATTTATATTTCTGACAAAGATCGGGGATTGCTGAAGGTGGGGCAGGCGGTGAAATTAAAATTTGCCGCATTCCCTTTTCACCGTTACGGAATTATCAACGGAACATTGGAATATATATCGCCTGATATTATGCCGTCAAAAGAGGGACAGCCTTTTTACAAAGGACGGGTCGGATTGGAAAAAAATTTTTTTATTGAGGATGGCAACCAGATACCGTTAAGATACGGCATGACTGCCCAAGCAGAAGTGATTGTTCAGAAACGGCGGTTAATAGACCTTGTACTGGATCCGTTCAGAAAATTCGGAAATAAGGAATAAACCCTAAGGGTTTTAAAAACCCTTAGGGTTTCAATAAGGAGAATATTATGCAGATGAATCCGCTTATAAGAATTGATGATGAAATTATAACAACAGATCATTTTATAAAATTTCTGAAATTAACCAATGAATTCCCTGACCTGATGGAGAGACTGATCCGTAATAAAATTACGGTTCATGCGGCAAAAAAAAAGGGAATAGAGATTTCAGCAGAGGAGCTTCAGCAGGCAGCCGATGATTTCAGAAGATGTCTTGGACTTCATAGAACAAAAGATACTTATGAATGGATGGAGAGAATCGGGATAGCTCCTGAAGAATTTGAATCTTTTATTACAGAGCATATTTATAAGAAAAAGATGGTTGATATAATCGTGAATGACGAAGCAGTTGAAAGATATTTTCAACTTAATTCACCTGAATTTGATACAGCAGATATTCAGCATATTGTTGTTGAAGGTGAAGATAAAGCAAAAGAGCTTATTGAGCTGCTTAATGAACAGCCTGAAGATTTTCCTGATTTTGTCAAAGAATATTCTATTGATGATGAAACAAGAGATGTTGGCGGAAAACTGAAAGAGCTACAGCGCGGTGTGCTGCCAAATGAGATTGAGGCAAGAATCTTCAATGCCAGACAGGGAGATATTATAGGTCCGTTCAAGTTGGAGGGTGAAGATATTTACGAAATTATTCAGGTCAAAGAGATAAAGAGCGCTGAACTGAATGATTCAACAAAAGAGAAGATCACAGAACTGCTTTATGATAAGTGGTTACAGGAACGGATGAAGGATCATTGTATAGATATGGAAATGAAAAATTGAGAAGTGAGAAAAATGGGAATTGATTAAATAAGCTCCGTAGGAGCGTAATATTTGTAGCTTGGAAATTTCCCGTTTTTCATAAAGCTCCATAGGAGCGATATATTTCTTGTTACAAGGCAGAGTCTTGCAACAAGAAATATTCCTAATTCTCATAGGAGTTACGCAGTTGCCTAAAAAAACTCATAAACCCTAAGGGTCTTAAAGACCCTTAGGGTTTTATCAGGTCAACTGCGTAACTCATATCTCAATTTCTAATTTCAGTAGATCGAAAAAGTTTGTAGTACCGCATTTATGCGGTACGGCGTGCTTCGATAATCGTATGATTTCACACGAACCGCATAAATGCGGTACTACAAACTTTTTTCCAAGAGGAGGTTTCCGTGAGTGAGTCATCCATTATTGAATTTCTCGGAAAAGTCGAGGTATTTTCTGCTTTCAGTCCTGATGAACTGGAATATTTGGCAAAAAATGCACAGCATCAGCATTATGACATGGGAGCTGCGATTCTCAACCGGGGTGAAATATTGCAGGGGGTATATCTGATTATATCCGGAAAAATCAGATTATTTGCTGAAAACAATGGTAAAGAAAAAAGTATAGGATTCTATGATGCCGGTGATACATTCGGGGAAATCTCTGTATTAAAAGAATTGCCTACAGAATATACTCTAAGATCATCCGGCAAAACAGATATTCTCCTGTTTCCGCGTGAAAAAATCACGGAAATTCTTGCTCAGAATAAAAATGTACAGAAATTTATCACAAGATATGCGGCATTTAAGATCAGCGGCGGCTTTATAAGTCAGATATTTGATCTCCGTAACAAAGTTGACAGGACAGAACTTAATGAAATTGTTCAAAGCGTCAAAATCCGCCGGGTAGCAAAAGGAGAACAGATTCTTATTCAGGACTCGGCAGAGGATAAGGATTTGTATCTGATCCGTTACGGTGATGTACGCCTTGTCAGAGAAGAAGAGGAAACAGTTCATAACCTGAATATTCTGGGATCCGGAGATGTTTTCGGTGAAAAAGCCTGTCTGACATATTCGGAGCAGCAGGCAACAGCAATTGCCGATTGTGATACGGTTCTGCTTATTCTTCCTCAGAAATCTTTTCATCTGATTCTGGAACGGAATCCGGTTCTTAAAAAAGTAATGGAAAAACGGATTCAGTTTCTGGAAAAAGAACTGAATCGTCACAGAAAACTTGCAGAACGCGGAAAAAGAAGTTTTTTATTTGACACCCGGTCTGAAGCTAAATCAGGAGAGCGGCTTATCCGGCGTTTTCCGATTGTGGAGCAGGCTGAAGAAAAAGACTGCGGCGCTGCCTGTCTGGCAATGATCTGTAAGCATTATGATATTTCTGTCAGTTTAGGCAAACTCAGGGAAATGGCAAATGTTACCACTGAAGGTGCCACAATGGAGAGCCTTGCCCGTGTCGGAGAATCCCTGGGTTTTATTACCAGAGGCGTAAAAAGCACCTATAACACCATGACCGGGTTTGAACTCCCGTTTATCGCACATTGGAAAGGATACCATTATATTGTTGTTTATGGAATATCCAAAAACGATGTATGGATAGCAGACCCGGTGCGAGGGTTCAGAAAGATGTCTGTATCAGAATTTGAGAAGGGTTGGACAGGAAACTGTCTGCTCTTCTCTCCTACGGAGCATCTGGTTCACCCTGATTTGAATAAATCTCCGTGGCGCAGGTTTATCGGGTATTTAAAGCCGTTTAAAAAGAATCTGTCAGATCTTTTTTTTGCGGCTCTGATTATTCAGGTTCTTGGACTTGCTCCGCCGATTATTATTCAGAATATTTTAGACCGCGTGGTTGTGCATCGGAGCTATGAGCTTCTGAATCTGATGATTATAGGATTGGCAATCTCTCTGGTATTCAGCCATATTGCGGGATTTCTCAGCTCTATATCTGATGAGCTTTATGATTCGGAAGCTCGATTTCAGCATGATCTCGCATTTTTATCAGTATGTGCTGTCACTTCCGGTTGATTTTTTTATCAAACGGAAAACCGGCGATATTATGGCGCGGTTTCATGAGAATAACACTATCCGCAGCTTCATGACAGAGGGGAGTATCTCCACTGTTTTAAATACCCTGATGATCTTTACCTATTTTATTGTCATGTTTATTTACAACGTAAAGCTCACACTGATGCTGCTTGCTTTTCTGCCTCCGATTATTTTGCTGACACTTGCAGCCACTCCCAGATATAAAGATTATGCACGGAAAACCTTTTACGCGGGAGCAGATGCTGAATCCCTGCTGGTGGAGACTTTAAGCGGAGCAGAGATCGTCAAAGGAATGGGAGTTGAACGCCCCATGCGTCTGAAATGGGAAAAGAAATATGCAAAAACCCTTGATCTCAGGTACCGTGCTCAGATTTTTGCTGTGCTTATCAACACATTCAGCGGTCTTTTAAAATCAGGAACTTATGTGACGCTTCTGTGGGCAGGCTCAGGTATGGTACTTTCACAGGAACTGACTATCGGGCAGTTAATGGCTTTTAATGCCCTGGTCGGAAGTGTTATGACGCCGGTGATGGGACTTGTCGGTGTGTGGGATGGTCTTCAGGAGACTCTGGTAGCTATGGAGCGGCTTGGGGATGTGCTGGAACTTGAGCCTGAACAGAAGCCTGAAAATTTTTCATCACGGATTCTTCTTCCTGATTTAAAAGGGGATATCCGTTTTGACTCTGTTTATTTCCGTTACGGTGCCAAGGAAAATTCTTATATTCTGAAAAATATCAATCTGGAGATTAAATCAGGCACAACAGTTGCAATTGTCGGGCAGAGCGGTTCAGGAAAAAGCACATTTGCAAAATTGCTGATGGGTTTTTACAGACCGGCTGAGGGTAAGATATATGTTGATGATTATGATATGAATATGCTTGATATGGAATATTATCGGGAGAAAATCGGCTATGTGATGCAGAGTAACTCACTTTTTTCCGGCACAGTCTCTGAAAATATTGCTATCGGCGAGCAGAATCCGGATCCGCGAAGAATTGCCGAGGTCTCCAAATTTGCTGATGCAGACGGATTTATCAGAAATCTTCCGCTTGGATATGAGCAGATTGTCGGAGAGCGCGGAACAGGGCTTTCCGGGGGACAGGTTCAGCGCATCTGTATTGCAAGAGCGTTATATCATGATCCGCGTCTCCTGATCTTTGATGAAGCAACATCATCCCTTGATACAGAATCTGAAAGCAATATTCAGGCGAGTATGCGGCAAATCCTTAACGGCAAAACCGCTGTAATTATTGCACACCGATTCAGCACTATCAAGAATGCAGACAGAATACTGGTTCTCTTTGACGGTGAAATCAAAGAAGACGGGAGCCATGAGGAATTATTTGCAAAAAAAGGGATGTATTATCATCTTGTTCAGAAACAGATGGGGGATTAAATACGCATTGTTTTTTGTGTCTTAGTGCCTTTGTGTTTTTTTAACACTAAGACACTAAGACTCAAAGGCACAAAGCGGAAAATACACATTCGGTTAAATATATGAAAATTTACTCTTTACCATCATTGTCGCGTACTCTGGATCGGCTTGAAATTGTCCGTTCAAGCCTTCGCTGGAAATCTCAACTGGATTGGAACGGAATTCAGAAGATTATCCGTCAGATGAATGAACTCCGGGAAGAGATGCTGCTATCATCAGGCGCAGAGAGATATTCACAGAAACTGGCAAAAATAAACTCCATGACAAAGATGACAACGGCGCATCGAAAGCAGGGATTGAAAGATCGTTCTTTTGTTTTTGACGGCGTATTCGGCGATAATCTCAAATTGCTTGAAGTACTTGAGACTGTTGAAAAAACAGCAAAAAAAGATCTGCCGATTCTGATTGAAGGGGAGAGCGGAACCGGAAAAGAGCTGCTTGCCAGAGTTGTCCATTTCAACAGCCGCCGGTCTGAGCAGCCTTTTATCTCTGTAAACTGCGGGGCGATTGTTTTAACATTGCTGGAATCAGAGCTGTTCGGTCATGTCAGGGGTTCATTTACCGGGGCTGAAAAAGCAAGAAAAGGTAAATTTGAGGCAGCGGCTGACGGAACAATCTTTCTTGATGAAATCGGTGAACTTCCTCCTGAAAGTCAGGTAAAGCTGCTGAGGGTATTGGAAACCGGAGAGATTCAGCGGGTCGGTTCTGATGATACAATTAAGGTAAATCCCCGGATTGTCGCGGCAACAAACCGGAATCTGTATAAAATGATGTCAGAGGGGAAATTCCGGGAAGACCTGTATTACCGCCTGAGTGTTATAACGGTTACACTTCCTCCTTTAAGGGAACGGCGCGATGAAATCTCTCTGTTAATAGATTATTTTCTGAACGAGGCTTCGGAAAAGATGAATCAGCCGTTTATAAGGTTATCAGCCCGGCTCCGTCATTTTCTGATGAATTATTCTTATCCGGGGAATATCCGGGAACTGCGTAATATTATATACCGGATAGTCTGTCTGGCAGATGATGCGGCAGATTTAAAGCATTTGCCCGAAACCATACGCCCGAAGGAAGAAGAGACATTCAAGGTTTATTCCTGCTCTCAAATTCAGCACGGGAATGAGGAATCTGTGACCGACCTTACACTTGAACAGGTCAGAAAATCCGCGTGTGATGAGGCTGAAAAAGCATTTTTGGAGGAGCATCTTCAGAAAGTAAAAGGAAATGTTACGATAATGGCAAAACGGCTCGGAATGAACCGCTGTTATCTGCAAACCATGCTTAAAAAGCAGGGGATAAGAGCCAAGGAATTTAAACAGGCGGAAAGTAAGGCGGGTTAGCGCAGCGTAACCCGCCGTCTGCGCGGCGGCTACATAATGTCGGGTTACGCTTTGCTATGTAAGTCGGGTTACGCTTTGCTAATCCGACTTACACGGCTGAGGGTTTTATTAAAATTTAACACGGCGGCGCACATACAGAAGTACAGAAGGACATATCACAATCCTGGTAGCTTTCTGCCATCTTAATGTAATAACAGCGATAACGTTGTTTTAATTCTTGAGTACCATCAGTATTAGTTACCAAAAAAGTTCCGATGCATTCCGTTCTCCCTTTAATTTCTGAGCCTACAGGACTCCATCCACTTCGAGGACCACAAACGCTGCCTGCGCTTCCGATGATATTCATCATTGCTATTTTATCAAGCTCTTTGCTCATTTCCAAATCTTTGACTATAATATTAAGCATATTTCTCTCCTTTTGCTGTTTGATTCATTTTTCTTTATCAATGTTAATTGCATGATACATGCCAATCGAAACATTTTTTTGTATAAAATATATAACTGTCTGTAATTATGTTTATATATATTTTTCCGACTGTTCACACATTTTTTTTGCCGCTTATTATCGTTGTTTGGTATCAAACATTGACACCTAAAGTGTTTGATTGATACAAACGTTACTTTTCTCTCGTTACGAGGCTCTGCCTCAATGTCATTAAGTTAAGAAAAAATCGGGTTTATAAAACCCTCCCCCTTCCCTGAAGGGAAAGGGGGGGAGGGACCGGATGTCAATTTAAAAGCCCAATTTTTGTAATCTGTACCAAGTATTTAGAATTTAATCAATAACTAATATTTGGTATTGTTTTTTTTATTCAAAGGTGCTATAAATATATTTTCCATCTATATATATGCCAAAAAAACTACCCTATAAAAGAGAGAGATTTAAAATGAACACAATTACTAAGAATTATCTGACAATTATCTGTTTTTTTATCTTTTTTTATCCATGTACAGCATTATCCGTTAACCAGGATTATGAGAAAAAAGCATCTTTTAAAAGTAACGGAGAAACGGATGTTATTCAGAATGGCGGATTTGAGAATGGTCACGATTCGGCATGGAATGATTATTCAATATTATTCGGGAAAAATATATGTAATCCTTCTGACTCCGCACATTCCGGTAAATGGCTGATCTGGTTTGCAGGCGGAAATGGATATGGAGGGACAGAGACCGCTTTTGTAGAACAGGAGATTATTATTTCAGATACAAAAAAAAGTGTGTTGCGATTCTGGATGCAAACTTATTGGCACGTCTCTCCCGGTGTGATAAAGGTTAAAATTGATAATCATGAATTATTCTTTGTCACGAATGCAAGCACCGGATTTTATGAAAAATGGGTTGAAGTTGTATTGGATGTTAGTCCCTTTGCAGACGGTAAACCGCATAATCTTAAATTTGAAGCAAATATTTTAGAAGCAGAAGGGTTATCTGATTCAGCATCAACCGATTTTCTGATAGATGATGTTTCAATCACATCCTTTTATCTTGCGGATGCCATATCTGTTTTACAGTTATTGGCGGGAATGGATACAGAGAGATATATAGATATGAACAATGATAAAAAGACGGGTATGGAAGATGTAATTTATATCCTGCAAAAGATTTCAGAAATAAGAGAATAACTGAGAAAAGAGAATATTATGATAAACGGACACGGCGGCAATATTTACGGCATAGCAGAAAGACTTGACTGCGCTCCGTCTGATATTATTGATATGAGCAGCAATGTGAATCCTCTGGGACCTCCGCCCGGTCTTTCAGATTTCCTTAAAGAGAATATTCAGGGGATTATTTCCCTGCCTGAAGCTGATGCAAAAAGCATAACTGCTGCATTTGCCGGGAATCACGGGATTGATAAGGAACTTATCCTTGCAGGAAACGGAACAACCCAGTTTATTTATACATTACCGCTTGCTCTTGAAGCAGAAAAGATAATGATTCTGGGTCCTGCTTATTCGGATTATGCAGATGCCTGTATCATGCACAAAGTACCTTATACTTATGTAATGACCAGTGAATCATCAGACTTTAAGCCGGATATTCATCAGATAGAGAAAAATCTTCAGGATGCTGATATATGCTTTATATGCAATCCGAATAATCCTACAGGGGTATTGATTCCGGGAGATGATCTTTATCAGCTTTGCAAATCTTATCCCAAGATTATCTTTGTCATAGATGAGTCATATCTTCCTTTTGTAACAAACGGCGAAGCAGAGAGCATGATACAGAGGAGAATGCCTTCAAATCTGATTATTTTAAATTCCATGTCCAAAATATTCAGGATACCCGGACTGAGAATCGGGTTTCTGATTTCATCTGAGCAGATAATCAGAAAGATGATGAGATATGCTCTCCCATGGAATGTAAACTCTCTTGCTCAGGCGGCTGTTCATTATATTACAGCAAAACAGCCTGAAATGAAACGCTTTATTCAAATGACCGGAAAATTTCTTGAAACTGAGAGGGCATTTGTTTCAGAGAAGCTGAGTAATATATCAGGGATAAAAATATTTCCCAGCACAACATCCTTTATCCTTATTCAATTACCGGAGGGCTTCAGAGCAGATACAGTATGTGATTATTTATTGCAGCATAAGATACTTATCAGAAATTGCACAAATTTCAAAGGACTTTCAGATCTCTTTATCCGAATTTCACTGAAAAAACGGGATGCTAATCTTATGGTTGCGGAAAGGCTATTGTCTTTTCTTTAGATTATAAGCAGATCGAAATTTCAGAAAAGTTCGTAGTACCGCCTTTAGGCGGTTACTGTGAAGTCATGAGATTATCTTTACACGCCGAACCGCATAAATGCGGTACTACGAGCAGAAAAGTTCGTAGTACCGCCTTTAGGCGGTTACTTTAAAATCATGAGATTATCTTTACACGCCGGACCGCATAAATGCGGTACTACGAGCAGAAAAGTTTGTAGTACCGCCTTTAGGCGGTTACTGTGAAATCATGAGATTATCTTTACACGCCGAACCGCATAAATGCGGTACTACGAGCAGAAAAGTTTGTAGTACCGCATTTAGGCGGTTACTGTGAAGTCAGGAGATTATCTTTACACGCCGGACTGCCTGAAGGCGGTACTAAGAACTTTTTAAAGCGTCCATTTTCCGAAAGAATAAACATCCAACACTTTACCGGCTTTATTTTTTGCCCATGCTTCAAGCCCCATTTTCTTTATCAGGCAGAGATTAAATACTTTGGTGTTATGCCACATTATTGCATTCTCCATATAGGGATGAAGAAAATCGCATGGAAAATCAGAACAGTCACAGCAGAATTCAATCTCTTTTTCTTTCTGCACATGGATAAACCCTGCATTTCATAGGAAGATGATCAATCTTTCCCTTTTTGTTACGGCATCCTTTGCATATTGCGAGTTCAGGAGGAATCCCCAATGCCTGTGAAATCAGTGTCTGTAATTCCTTACTTTCATTTGCCAGATATGCAAAACATTCAAAACAGGGGATTCCGCAAGGTGCTGTCATCTGATGATAATCTGTTTTTGCCTCTTTTTGCCGTTCCCGAATCTCCCCTGCTTTTTTTCTTATTTCAGACATATAATCCATTATTCTACTCCTTAAAGAGCTGGTCCATAGAAACCGTGCTTTTATATTGCCGTCATGTATATGGTTAATACTCAGATACTTAAAACTTTTCCGACCCCAAGCTGAATATAATGCTCTCCGTATGTTTCCTTAAATAATGAAATTGCCTTATCCCCTGTACAATGGCTCGGAGCCGCATTGATAACATCCAGAGATTTGAATTCACTGACAACCTGTTTTATTAAATCTTCTTTACTATCCTTCAGATGGAATCCGCCTAATACAAGATAAATCTTCTTATTGAGAATCTCTTTCCCCTTTTTTATGATATTCACTATTCCGGGATGAGCGCATCCTGTTATAAGAACCATCCCTTTGGAAGTATTTAATATCAGAGACTGTTCTATGATTTTACCTCCCATCTCTCCTGTAAGAAAAGCATTTCTGCATATTTCAAGAGGAGCTTTGTCGCGGATAACATTTATCTTTTCCGTCTGGATTTTCTTTACCAACGAATCAGAACAGGATGTCGGCAGATATACTGAAACATTACTGACTTTTTCCAGCACAGAAAAAAGTCCGCCGATATGATCATAATGATTGTGGGAAATGACAATAGTATTGACATCTTCCAGATTGATATTCAGTTGGCTGATGTTATAAAGCAGAATATCGCTCAGATTGCCTGTATCAAAGAGAATACGCTTTTCCATGCCTTCTATAAGGCATGAAAAACCCATCTCTGCTTTTAATTCACGGCTGAAAACATAATTATCATAAAGAACTGTAATTTTGATTTCAGGCAAATCGCCGTTTTTGGCAGTCTGTTCCATTTTTCTTATCCTTTCTCAGTGATATTGCTGTGTAAATACTGTATAAGAATCTTTTAATTTGAGCATCAGTAGGTCGGGTTAGCGCAGCGTAACCCGACTTACTGCTCTTCCCCTCATTTATCAACATCTTGCATTTATCACAAGTTGTCATTTAAAAGCCATGCCGCAGAGCAATCTTTTCAAACATGATCACCAGCCCTGTACTCATAAGATAAAGAGATTCAATATTGAGATTATCCTCTGCTGTTGAATCAAAAAAAATATTCAGACTTGATTCAAGCCCGTCATCAGGTTTCCAGTAGCAAATCAGAATCGGAACTTTGGGAAGCGGATGTAAAATAAGTGAAATATCAGACTGATAATGATTCTCAACCTGTTTTCCGTTGAAAATATGAATCATATCTTCGAAAAGCTCTGTATAAGTATCTGCCACTTTTTTCAGAGGTTTTTCACATCGCTGCCCGAAAAGCCGGTACCATGATTTTCCGTTTCTCAGTTCCCTTAACGGAACCCATTTTCCTGAAACCGGAAGCCCTGCGCTCTCTGTGATATAGTTAAGCAAAGGGATTGCCACCCATGGATGAATATGAATATCTGTGAAAAGATTCCCTTTTGAATCAACGCTGAAATCTTTTCCGAATACTTTCAGTGTCAGTTTGCTGTCTGAAAAGTTTCCCCCGATTTTCTGAGCAACTGAAGAAATATCCATAGCGACAATCTTCTTTTTCAATTCTTCCATATCCTCTTCAATGGGTCTCTGCTTTTTCTCTTTTCGTTCAAACTGCTTTATTATCTCACTCTCAAGATGGGGACATTCATTAACCTGCTTTTCTCCTCTGAATACTGCGGATGCAAAAGCAAGGCATGTGGTTTCATTACATTCTCTGCAATTTGATTTTTCAAGTAATTTAAAAAGTTCCATAGGATTGCTTAACTGTGTCATTGTTTGATTCTCCTTTATATTCAACAAGTACAAGGTTATCTTGCATATTTTATCAGATTACGGGCAAGAACAGCCCCGGTCATTGCCAATGATTCAGGATCAAGATAATATTCCGCCTGCTTTTGAAAAAGAAGGGAAGACCTGGCAGGAAATTCTTCATCCCCGTCATTAAAAAGCAGAAGCAGCGAGATTCGTGGAAAAGCATTGAATTTCATAATTAAATCATACGAAATATCCATGCTGTCATAAGGGATTCCTCCTGATGCCCTGCACGCATTCATAAGCAGATCAGTCTTTCCTGAAAAATTTGCGGCAATCGGTTTTTCAGCATCGCTTGCAAAATAGTTGACATTAAGAAAATGAGATGTGACTTTGAAATCCTTGAAAGATACCCAGCCTGTATCTTCATGGCATATATCAGGACATAGCAGAAGATATTTGGAAAGAATAACGCAGATCATAAACGGAGGCGTTTCACCTGATTCATTTATAAATCCCTGTTCTGAAATAATATATTCTTTTTCAAAAAAAGGAATAACAAACTGCATTCCGTTCTGTTTTAATCCGAGTTTATCTTTTACAGAGAGAAGATCAAGTGAAGCAATCTGAACAAGATAATCTTTATAAGTCTTTTCAAAAATTTCCGCTTTTGGAAACATAATTCAGCCCTCCTTATTTTATTTCCTGTTAACATATTCATGCGTTGGAACGGAGTGAAAGACTTCCGAAGTTTTTTAATTTCAGAAATCTGATTTAGATACTTTATACATAAAATTTTAAGATAAAACATCACCCGTCCGGGTGATAAGATGATTTTCTTTAAGAAAGCAGCAGGGACAGGAGATATGTATGGGGGAATAAGCGGATCGTTTTTTCAGAACCTAACCCATTGACCCTTCCTGAAGGAAAGATTCATTCCGATTCGTTTTCCCCCTTCCTTTCAGGGAAGGGGGGCAGGGGGGTTAGGTTTATTATATTACTATCCTTTATCATTTTTACTGCTTCATGGTCAATCAGACCAAGCCCCGCTGCATGTTCAGCCGCCTTGACTGTATCCTCTGTCAGAAGCATATTAACAGAGATTTCAGATGCTATCCGCCTTACCTGAGCATCCCGATCTTCTGAGGTAACATCACGAATATAGACAGCCAAAATACGCCCCGGAAATTTCTTGACAATCTGCTGATAAATCTCCGGGTCTTTCTCTCCGCTGTCTCCTATGAGAATAAACGGTAAATTCGGATAAGTATTCAGAATATTGCTGATTTGGGTTATTTTATGAGTGTCATCTTTTATGAATTTTTCCGAATCTATTCCAAAATCACGCAGCAGAATCGGAACCTGCGGTAAATTGTTCAGTTTCATAAAATCCGCCAGAAAATCAAAAAGATTCCACGGACCGTTTGATACATAAAATATCGGATTAACGGGTTTTGTTCCTTTTCCGGTCTGCAAAGCAGTATAAAACATCTGAACGCCGGGAAAAGGGAGACGGGTTCTGGCATTTTTCAAAAAAGTATTCCGAGCCGTCTCAATCAGATTTGTTGCCCCTGTCCGGATGATTGTATCATCAATATCACTGATTACACCGAATGAAGCATCTTTAGGCGGAACAAGAACCATACCGTTTGTATGAACATTTTCATAAGCATTATCAATAAGTTTAAGCCTGACTTCCTGCCACATATCTTTTGTATTAATCGGCTTTTGAGGATGAATAATCAGCTTAAAATAACCCTCTTCATCTGATGTTTCTTTTATTTTCATCCCCTGAAATGATGCCTCAACAGAAATACCTGATAATTCATCACTCTCAATCCGCTTATACATTTTCAGTATATTATTCCACAAAGTATCATTATCATCTGCTGATACAACTCCTTTATCCTTCAGCACTCTCCCCATAAGCTCAAGACGTTCGGGTGTTCCGTATCCATAATATGCTATAATCTGCACAGGTCGCGACTTTCCGAGCCGTTCAGCCAATTCTGATTTCAGCCTGTCAAAATGTTCTTCTGCATGGTATCCCAGATTGGTAAGTCTTTTTTTCCACTCTTCCATTGCGTATTCCTTTTTTTGAATCACGATGGTATTGAAAAAAACAGAACAGATGATTAAAAGATATAATAAATCAGATAAATATATTCTCAGAGATAAAATAAACATATTCATTTTTATAAGACTTCCGAAGTCTGATCCTTAAGATGATAATAACATGGATTATTAATAAAAGAAACTGAAATTGTATTGTTTTAAACAGATAATCATGATATATGTTCTTAGATAAAAATAAAAGAAAGTAAATTTCTTCTTGACATAATAATATGAAGCCATTCTTTTTTTCACTGACATATCTGTCTTTTATTCTCTTTCTGCTATGGGGAGTGAATTTTAACAGAAAACGGCGTTATCAGCAATGGATGACCCCGTTATTTGCTTTGCTCTTTTCGATTGCTGCGATATGGGTTTACATAAAATATCATCTGCTTATTTTTAACGAAATCAGAGAAATATATCAAAAGCTGCAAAACACCCCTCTTAATTCATATCTGATCCCGTATAAAGAAGAAGAATTCCCGATATATTATAATTTTCTGATTCTTTCTCTTTTTCTTATTGTCAAATCCATAGTACATCTTTTTGCTGAGATATTTACCCTTCTGATAAGATTCTGGCAATGGATAAAAAAACTGCTTTTTAAAAAAGATCATGAAAATTCATCTGCCGATAAGAATGAGAGCGGGGATGATGGCATCTTTTATCCGTTTCTTGCATATTTTTATGATAAAGAGCAGAAAGCGGTCTTTTTGCGTGATGAATGTGTATATCCCGCGACCTTTATCCGGTATATGAGCCGGTTTGCGTTTATGATTCTGGTGATATGTATCATAGCTGACATTAAAGGGATAACAGAGAAGCCGGTTTTTCTTCCAAGACTTCCGGCTGTCCCTTTACTGATACTCTTTGAAATTGCATGGTATTTCGGCGGGGTGCGGTTGCATCGGAAGACAGAAAGAACAGAAGGAGAACTGCTTAAAGGGAAAAAAGAAGGTTATTGCCGGTATTTATGGGAAAAATACATGAAAGAAGAGGGCTGGAGAGAACGGCTTTTAGCAGCTTCCATGAATATTGAAAAAGGAGAGGCAAATGATTCTATCCGTTCCAACCAGGAAGCATGGGAACGGGGAAATGATTTGGATTCTGAATTAAATATCCAATTAGATGTAGTCCGCAAAAATCTGAGCAGACAGGGATTTGTATTAAACGGAAGTCAGTCTGAAATCCTTGAAATCTTATGGAAAGGAGAGGATGTTCTTATATCCGAGGCGGTTTATGAAAAAGCCTCGCCCGTTATCTTTTCAGCATTGCAGCGCGATATTTTTGAAGGGCATAAGATCATTTTTCTGACCCCGTCAGGAATATCTGATGAATTTATCAGATGGATAGAAAAATGGCTTAACGTACAAATCTTTTCCGGTAAAGATTATCATATCTCCGGTATCGGAAAATTCAGGGGGATTGAAAATCTTCTGGTCACATCCGTACGTGAACTTCTGAAATATAATATGAAAATCAGTCAGGAGTGGTTTTCACAGGTTAAAACCGTTGTAGTGATTCATATTCCAGACACAATCTTTAAAGATATTCCTTCTGCAACAGCCCTTTTTCAGATTCTTGCGGATCAGAGTGAGCATAAACTTCAACTGATCATGCTTACCACCGAGGAACGGAAAAATATGGAGCCTTCGGTCAGAGAGTGTCTTACATCCACCCCGCATGGATTTCATCTGCTGTCTGATACTCCTGATGATCTCTGCTATATGATTTGGCGGTCGGAAGGAAAGACATCTTTTCAGTCTGCTGTATTACAGAATACGCCCAGATATTACGGTGCCGGAACTGTGCTGGCGGTTCCCGCGCTGCGTGAAAATATTGAACGGATTTCTCTAATCAATGCAAACCATGAACCATGGCAGGAGTATGTTGAGGAGATGAACAAAATCAATGATCCCGGGTGCAGACGGGCAAGAAATGCTATGGTATTTCATCCGATTCCCTTTATTTCAGAATCTGAAGATAATGCTTTTGTCATTAGCTATGACAATGATTTCAATCTGGTAACAGCTTTGTGCAAAGCACTCGGACGCGGCAAAGCCGGTCTTTTTCTTCACGTAATCACTCCTCCGTATCTGCTACGCGATTATTTTGCAGAGAATATTGATTTTTTTCTTAAACGGCGTCCTGAATCTATCGGAACACTGACTCCGACTCTGATGATGGATCCTGATACAGTGGCATATTATCTTAAAGAACGGATGCTTGTATCAGAACTTACTGAAGATGAAATTACCCGGCATATTAACCGGATTGAATATGATCCGATCTGTGAAAAACAGGCGGTTGAGGAGAGGCTGGTAAACCTCTTTTATCAGGTATTCGGCAAAGATTTAAGAGACCGCCTTGAAGTGAAAAGCTATGATGAGCTTGATCCTGAAAGAAAATCTTTTAAAAAGGTTATCCGGTTAAAGCTCAAACCGGACATCCGGCAGGCTCTTCCGAATATCTGGCAAAACTGCTATTCTGTATATGATCCGGGAAAAAATATCCTTGAAATTCTTCCCGGAGAGCATATTTATCAGAATTATCTTCCGTATCAGGTTCATGCGTTTCAGGGGAATCTTTTTAAAATCAGAGCGATTGATAATCATACCCGATGTGTGATAACAGAGAATGTTACCCCTGAAGGAACGCCGATTTACCGGCATATTAATACCGTAAACATAAACAAGATAACCCCTTATCATGAAAGTATTATCCAGACTACCCGGAAAAACCTTGAAATTACAAAGAGCCTGTTTATGGCGGATATCGAAGTCCGAACCACCGAGTATTTTACCTTTATGAAAGGGATAGATTTCGCTGAATCTCCTGAAACAACAAATCTGAGACAGAAAGATATTCCCCCGCGTCATTATGATAAAGGGCGTATGCTCAGTTTTTCTGTCAAAAACAGGGATGGCTCTCCATATCCTGAATCTGAAAAAATATCTCTGACTCTCTCATTATTATTCAATGAAATCTTTTTTACGCTCTTTCCTGAAACACATCAGTATATTCTTGCAACAGCATGTAGTACCGCCTTTAGGCGGTATGAGGCTGACGATACGATTAAAGCTGATGAAAAAGAGATACTGAAGCTGGTTCCGAAATGTCATTATCCGGCAGATGATAAAATCAAAGTACCTGATAAAAATACAGTTTTTCTATTTATGATCGAAGATGCGGCAACTGATATGGGGCTGGTAAAAGCAGTCTATGACAACTGGGAATATATATTTATGATTATTGAAGATTATCTGACATGGTTTTTGGATCGTAAGGATACGGAAAAAGGCTTTTTGACATTCAGCACAAAAAAAATCCCTGAATTTCTCTCTCTTGAAGATAGCAGAGATTTACTGACAGCGCTGGTTGGGGATCGTCCCATGAATATAAGGAAATCAAGGGAAATCTTTGAGACTGGAAAAAAATAAGAAACCAAAATTCACTGAAAAAGACTTCCGAAGTTTTTTAAATTCAAAAAGCTAAGTTTCTTTAAGAAACTTAGCTTTTTTTTTAATCCGGCGAAGGAGCTACAGCAAGAGCCGCCAATATAGTAAAAAGCAGTGCATTTGCCGGAATATGAGATTGAAATCAACGATGCTGTGAACAAGAATCGCTGTTATGCCTGATACAGAACCTAAAGTGATTCCCCTTACCAGACGGCTGCGGTTCTTCATCTTCTTGAATCCTCTTTTATAAAAGGAAAAGAGAAGCCACAGCATAACAGGAATTAAGAAAATACCTGTTTCTGAAATAAAATGCAGATAATCATTATGCGCCATGGTAAAATGCGAATTCAGCCCTGTAGGCTGATACTGTGTAAACATAAAGCTGAATGTACCGGGACCTGTTCCTGTCATTGGGTAATCTTTTATCATCTCTGCAACACCTCCCCATGCCAACATCCTGGAGTAAATTGTCATCTCTTCCTGCTCTGTTATTGTACTAATCCGTTCAACAACAATCGTGCTATTCAGAACAATAAATGTCAGTGAAGCAAATCCTATAATCATGGCAATAAGCAGTTTTTTATGTTTAAAATGGCGGCTGTTCAGGAGAGAGATCGACATAAATGTCATGCTGACAAGTGAACCGATCCAGCCGCCTCTGGAAAGAGTCATCACCATTGCGGCTGATATTATAATCGTAAGATATATCATCAGAAGGCGTTTTCCCCCTTTGTAATCTTTAAGGAAAATCCCTAAAATCAGAGGAATCGCCATCTCCAGATAACCTGCAAGATGATCCGGATTTCCGAATGTAGATGTAATCCGATAGCCGCTTTTTTCCAGATCCGGATAATCCCACCAGTGAAAAGGATTAACGCCGAAACTTTTAAAAAATCCGAATACAGAAAGAAATACCCCCATGCTGATAATCATAAAAACAACATGCTTTAACTGCGATCTGGTACGAACCGTATGAATCACCAGACAAAAAATAATAATGTAGTCGGCAAAGAGCATAACAGCTTCAAAACTGACTCGCGGATTAATTGAAAAAAGAGATGATAACAGAACAAGAGCCGATAAAACAAGAACAGGCTTGTCAAGGGAAGTTCTGATCCGTTTCCATTCCCCTGTTATACTCTTTTCCAATAAAAAAAGCTGACATGGCAATCAGTGTAACGAGTTGAATTATATATACTGCCCATTCATGAACCGATGCTCTTGCAAGGGGCGTCAACACTATCAGCAGATATATTGCATAACGTGGAACAGCCTTTAATATCAAATGCAACTGATATGATATTTTATATTCTCCGGTATTTGAATCAGAATAAAATAACGGACAGATTTTTTTCATATATTACTCCTTATGCCAATTAAGATTTCTCCTCGTTCCCACGCTTTGCGTTCCGTAACTGTATTAGGACGCGAAGCGTCCTAAACTTGTGTTCCCACGCGAAGCGTGGGAACACGTCAAACACCGAATTCAGCGATGGCGTCAGCCGTCTGCCTAGAATACGGAGTTATGCAGGTTTCTGTTTTACATTAATTGATAATCCATAATACCAAACAACATAGTGAAGCCAATAAATATATTCATGCCCAAAACACCAAGGAAAATACCCAGACATAAAGAAATAAGAATCGTTATACCAAATAAAAAATTGAAATATTCTCCTTTTATCTTCCTATGGAGAAAGGAGGGTAAAAGCCTTGTTGAGAATTCTCCTGACAGAACGAACAATACTGTTCTAACAGTCAGTACCGGTGTAATGAATACTGTCAAAATTCCGAAGACAAGGACAATAGGTCCTATTGTTCCTAATGAAAAAATTTTAAAAATTACACAAAGAAAGAACGGCACTCCAATGTTTAAGAACGGCACTTCTAAGATTCTTAGGAATTTTACTCCTGTACCGATACCCGATGTTGAATTTGATTCATAATCAATAATACCTGCTTGTTCACGCTTTTTTTCTTCATTTTTTGCAATTATTTTTTTTATGGTTTCATACCTGTCTGGATATAACTCTCTATTAATATCGGACTCAATCTGTTTTAATTCCTGATCGGACATTTTACTAAGATATGATTCATATCCTTCTATTGTTTTAAAATTTGGCATATAGACCTTTGATGAAGCTAAAAGTTTCTTCAAGAAACTTGGCTTCTTCTTAAATATGCCTCATAACCAGTCTGTAGGGCGGACTAAGCGCAGCGTGTCCGCCTAAATAAAAGGGTGAACAAAACTTTGCTTTGTCCACCCTACATATTCTTTCAATTAATGGAGGGCAATTCATCTATTTTCTTGAGTATCACCGCTTCCCGCAATTATTTCCAAAGGAATATCATTTTTGCTGAAAAGCATATCCCCGTCCCCGTTTATCACCAACGCATGGGAAAGAACCTCATCCATGTGTTCCGCCATAACAATCTCCATCTGTCTGGATATACTTGAAGGAATATCTTTTAAATCTTTTTCATTATCTTTGGGAATAATCACTTTCCTGATACCGCCCCGGTGAGCGGCAAGAATCTTTTCTTTTAAACCCCCGATAGGAAGCACTCTTCCGCGAAGCGTGATCTCTCCGGTCATGGCAACATCTCTTAAAACAGGTCTTCTGCTTAAAGCAGATACAATTGAATTGCACATGGCAACCCCTGCCCGAAGGTCCGTCTTTAGGAATAGCCCCCTCAGGAACATGAATATGAATATCCAAATCTTTATAAAAATCTGCATTGATTTTCAGATGTTCTGCCCGTGAACGGACATAACTTACTGCCGCCTGAGCAGATTCTTTCATAACATCCCCAATCTTGCCTGTAACTGTCAGATTACCTTTCCCCGGCATAATCAGCGCTTCAACACAGAGGAGTTCACCCCCAACCTGAGTCCATGCCAGTCCGGTTGTGGTTCCTATCTGATTCTCATTTTCTATCTGTCCGTGTCTGAACTGCGGGGACCAAGATATTTGGGAATAGTTTTTGATGTTACTCTGAAAGAAGGATTCTCTTCTTTGCTCTTTAATATCTCCCGTGCAACTTTCCTGCATACAGATGCGATTTCACGCTCAAGATTTCTTACCCCTGCTTCACGGGTATATTGCTGAATAATCGTATAAACCGAATTTTTGGAAAACTGAACATCTTTCCCTTCAAGCCCGTTTGTCTTCAACTGCTTGGGAATCAGAAACGCCTCTGCAATACAGTATTTTTCATGCTCTGTATAACCGGAAAGACGTATAACCTCCATACGATCCTGCAAAGGAACAGGTATATCAGGCAATGTATTTGCTGTTGTAATAAAAAGGATGTTGGTCAGATCATAATCAAGATCAAGATAATGATCATTAAAACTGTAATTCTGTTCAGGATCAAGTACCTCAAGAAGAGCGGCTGAAGGATCTCCTCTGAAGTCCATACTCATCTTATCCACTTCATCAAGACAGAATACCGGATTGTTCACCCCGATTTTTTTCAGAGACTGAATCACTTTACCCGGCATGGCACCGATATATGTGCGCCGATGTCCTCTGATTTCAGCTTCATCTCTTACTCCGCCCAGAGAAAGCCTGATAAATTTTCTGCCTGTTGCTCTTGCAATAGATTTTGCCAAAGAGGTTTTCCCAACTCCCGGCGGACCTATAAAACAGAGAATAGGACCCTTTATCTTTTTAACCAGAGACTGAACTGCCAGATATTCAAGGATTCTCTCTTTCGGTTTTTCCAGTCCGTAATGATCTTCATTCAGAATCGTTTCAGCCGCTTCAATATCATTATTCACCTTTGCCTGTTCAAACCAGGGCAGACTGATAATCCATTCAATATAATTGCGTACTACTGTGGCTTCAGCAGACATCGGGGTCATCATTTTCAGTTTTTTGAATTCCTGTCTGACTTTTGAGGTTGCCTCTTTTGACATCTTTTTACGATGGATTTTCTTTTCAAGCTCTTTGAGATCATCTCCGGCTTCATCTTCAGTTCCCATCTCTTTTTTGATTGCCCGCATCTGCTCATTCAGATAATAATTCTTCTGAGTCTTCTCCATCTGCTCTTTTACTCGCCCTTTGATCCGCTTATCCATCCTGAAGACTTCAATCTCCATTTTGATCAGACTGAGAAGAAAGGAGAGTCTTTCACTCAATATACTGCTCTCCAGGAGTTTCTGTTTATCCTCTATTTTAAATGAAAAATGGGCAGCAACGGTATCGGCTAATCTGGAAGGATCTGAAATAGAAGCAACACTGCTGACAAGCTCTTTTGAAAAGTTTTTATTGATTCCCGCATATTCTTCAAAACTTTCATTGACTGATCTCATCAGCGCGGTCTCTTCAGCAGGGGATAATCCTTTTTCAGCAACCGGCTCTGTTACTACCTGAAAAAATCTTTCATTTTGAAGAAATTCAATAACATGTCCTCTGGATTTCCCTTCGACCAGTGCTTTTACAGTACCGTCAGGAAGCCTGAGTAACTGAAGAACAGTTCCGATGGTTCCTATCCGGCTGATATCTTTTTCATGAGGATCGTCAATTCCTGCCTTTTTCTGGGTAGAAAGAAAGACACGCTTATCTGTATTCATTGCATTGGCAAGGGCATTCACTGATTTATCGCGTCCCACAAAGAGCGGAGCAACCATATGGGGAAACACAACTATATCTCTTAACGGTAAAAGCGGAAGCACCGGTTTTAATGCTTCGGAGCCGTCCTGTTTAAAAAATTTCGGCAGATTTATCATTTATCCTCCATAGCTTGAATCAGTTGTCAGTTATCAGTTATCATGGTTCTCTGTTTAGTGATAACTGTTTACTGTTCACTGAATTACGCCTGTTTTTTCGTCTGCTCATATAAAAGAATCGGCTCTTCTTTTGTGAGTATGACATCTTCATTGACAACACATTCTTTAACATTACCAATCGAAGGAAGATCATACATAATATCAAGCATACAGTTTTCCAGAATCGCCCTGAGTCCTCTGGCACCGGATTTTCGTTTCGCAGATTCTTTGGCAATAGATGAGAGTGCGCTGTCGGTAAATCTCAGGTTTACCCCTTCCATTTCAAAAAGTCTCTGAAACTGTTTTACCACTGCATTTTTCGGCTCTGTCAGGATTCGGATAAGAGAGCTTTCATTCAACTCTTCAAGTGTGGCAATAACAGGAAGGCGTCCCAGAAATTCAGGAATCATCCCGAATTTTATCAGGTCTTCGGATTGGACCATTTTCAGTATTTCACCGATATTCTTATCTTCAGGCTTCATAATATTCGCCCCGAATCCCATAGCTTTGGAACCGATACGGCGCATAATCACTTTGTCAAGCCCTGTAAATGTTCCGCCGCAGATAAAGAGGATATTTGTAGTATCTACTTTGACAAAATCCTGCTGAGGATGTTTTCTTCCCCCTTTCGGCGGAACGCTTGCCATTGTTCCTTCTATGATCTTCAGCAAAGCCTGCTGAACTCCTTCTCCTGAAACATCACGTGTAATGGAAGGGTTGTCTGATTTTGATGCGATCTTGTCAATTTCATCAATATATACTATTCCCCGTTTTGCCTTTTCCAAATCATAATCAGCGTTCTGAAGCAGCGAGAGAATAATGTTTTCAACATCTTCTCCCACATAACCTGCTTCTGTAAGACTTGTTGCATCTGCTATGGTAAAAGGCACATTCAGGAATCTGGCAAGGGTCTGTGCAAGAAGCGTTTTTCCGGAACCTGTGGGACCGATCAGAAGAATATTGCTTTTCTGAATCTCCACATCTCCTGAACCGGATAATGTATTCAGTCTTTTGTAATGATTATAAACTGCTACGGAAAGAATCTTTTTGGCGTAATCCTGTTCAATCACATAATCGTCAAGTATATTTTTTATATCTCTTGGAATCATGGAGATTTCAGGATGCTTATTCTGATCTTTTTCACTCTCTTCATCAATGATTTCACTGCACAACTGAATACATTCGTCGCATATATATACCGCAGGACCGGCAATCAGTTTTTTGACCTCTTTCTGGTTTTTTCCGCAGAATGAGCAAAAAAGGTTTTCATTGTCATTTCTTTTTTTCATTTTATTTTCCAATACCCTTTCTGTTAATAACTATTAATATTTTATTAACAAATATATATTCAGCTTTTAACTGAATGTGGGTCTGTATTCCAAAAATAAGCACGGATAAATTCCCTGTGCTTATTTTATTTTCATGTATTATTAACTTTTATCCTCTAAACGATCAAGATCATCCCTGTTTTTTATAACATGATCTATGATTCCGTAATCTTCTGCTTCTTTGCCCGACATAAAAAAGTCCCGATCTGTATCTTTTTCTACCTCTTTTATATCATTTCCGGTATGAAACGACAATATTTCATTCAGGATAACTTTCATTCTTAATATCTCTTTTGCCTGAATCGCTATATCAGAAGCCTGTCCCTGAGAGCCGCCCATAGGCTGGTGAATCATAATCCTTGCATTCGTAAGGGCATAACGTTTTCCTTTTTCTCCTGCCGCCAGCAGAATGGCGCTCATACTTGCCGCCTGACCGATACAGACCGTTGCAATATTCGGCTTGATATACTGCATTGTATCATATACTGCCAGACCTGCTGTTACAATTCCTCCGGGAGAATTAATATAAAAATTTATATCTTTTTCAGGGTCTTCAGATTCAAGAAAAAGAAGCTGGGCTATCAGGAGATTTGCTATTTCATCATTTATAGGTGTACCCAGAAAGATAATCCTGTCTTTGAGGAGTCTTGAATATATGTCATAGGCACGTTCTCCCCGGCTGCTCTGCTCTATGACCATTGGAATCAATGGCACAAAAAATTCTCCTTATTTTAATCAGGAATCAGGAATTAGGAATTAGGAATGAAACAGATTTTAAATTCTATTATTTAGAATTCCTAATTCCCAATTCCCAATTCCTAATCGGAATTAACAGTCTCTATTTTGCTGTTGTCAATAATCAGTTTTGCTGCTTTTTTCTCAAGCAGCATGTGTTGAAACGCATCAAGTTTATCCTGATTCTGTTCATAATATTTTTTTATCTCTTCAGCAGGCTGAAAAGATGCTTTTGACATCTCTTTCAACCCTTCTTCCAATTCCTCTTCGGAGATGGTCAGCTTCTCCTGCTCAATGATTCTGCCGAGTATCAGATGCCGTTTGACCTGTTTGACAGCGGTATCTCTGTATTTTTCTGAAAGCCCCTCCTTTGTCAGCCCAAGCTCTTCCATAGAAGTATTATGAAAGGCAAATGATTTCTCTGTATCTGAAAGGATATTTTCAAGCTCATAATTAACCATTATATCAGGAACTTCAAAATTTTTCTGATCCAGAATAAATTTGAACGCCTGCTCATTCAACTCCTGTTCTGTCCGTTTTTCATATCCTTCTTTCAGATTATTTTCGATTTCATTTTTCAGAGCATCCAATCCGTCTTTACCGAATTTTTTTGCAAATTCATCATCAATATCAGGAAAAATTTCTTTTCTGATCTCTTTGAGAGATACATGAAAGTTTATTTTCTGGTTTGCAAGTTTATCATTCGGATAATCATTCGGAAAAGAGACAGTAATCTCTTTTGTCCCGCCGGACTTCATTCCGATCAGTTGTTCGTTGAATTCCTTTAATATTCCGGTATCACCGACTTTCATAGAAAAATTTTCTGTCTTATCCATCTCGGCAAAAGGTTTTCCCTCTTTAAACCCTTCATAGTCTATCAGAACAATATCATCCTCTTTAACCGGACGATCTTCCTCCAAAGGTTTCTGATCCGCCAATTTTTTCTGAAGCATTTTAAGCTGTGTATCAATCTCTTCCGGTTTTATCTTATAAACCGTTTTTTTCAGGGGGATTTCTTTAAACTCAATCTCTCCGACTTCAGGATTTAACTCAATTACTGCGTCATATTTAAAGGGTTTTTTCTCTTCCAACTCAGGAGGGTCTATATGCGGAACCCCCAGAAAATTCAAATTATTCTCTCTGACCACACTTTCAAATGACTCCTGAATCAGTTTGGAAGATACATCGGCATTGATTTTTTTCTTATACAATCCCTCAAGAATTGAACGGGGAACCGTTCCCGGACGAAATCCTTTTACTTTGGCTGCTTTTTTGAGTTCTTTATATGCTTCTTCCAATTCCTGGGTAACTTTATCCTCTGATATTTCAATATGCAGTACTTTTTTTACTGTGCTGACATCTTCTACCTGAAATTGCATGGCTTTCCTTTCTTATGCCTGAACTTTATAGCCTTTTGGCGATTTTAATATAAACTGACACCTTGAACAAATTTTTAATGGTGCGAAAGAGGAGACTTGAACTCCTACTCCTTTCGGAACCGAATCCTAAGTCCGACGCGTCTGCCATTCCGCCACTCTCGCTTTTTATTTTTCAGTTTAATTCAATAAATATAGAGCAAATGCCCTAAAAAAATCCAATTCTCAATTCCTAATATCAGACTTATTACCACATTTCAAATGAGAATGAAATTAAAAAATAATATCAAATTGGATAGGTGTCAAGAAAAATTAAGAAAAACATTGTTATGTAAATATTTTAAAATGTTTTGTCAGATTTTGCAAGTAATTTGATAATAAAAATATACTGTTTTGAAAAAAATCATGATACCTTAATTATATCTTGCATAAATAAAAAAAGGATGGTATATAAATTTCTTTTAAACGGGGCGTGGCGCAGTCTGGCTAGCGCGTCTGCTTTGGGAGCAGAAAGTCGGAGGTTCAAATCCTCTCGCCCCGATCAAATCAACAATACCAAGAAGCTAAGTTTTTTAAAAAAACTTAGCTTCTTTCCTTCATCCCCCCGAATTTTTATGAAACTTCCTAAAGATTATATTATCTTCCCGCTGGATGTACCATCTGTAAAAGAGGCAAAACTTTATATTTCACTTCTTTCAGAACATATCGGCATGTTCAAGATAGGGCTGGAGCTTTTTATCCGATCAGGCTGTGAAACTATATCTGTTATAAAAGATTCAGGAGACGCCGGTATATTTCTTGATCTGAAACTTCATGATATTCCCGCAACAGTCCTGCGAGCCATGAAGAATATTGCAGAAATGGACGTTACCTTTACAACAGTTCACTGCGGTGAAAGCCGGAAAATGCTGGAAGCCGCAGTTGAAGGAAGCCGTGGCAAAACAGGGGTTCTTGGGGTTACTGTTCTTACCAGTATTTCAGTTGAAGATATTAAAGATGCCGGCTTTAAAGAAGAATTATCTTCAGATATGTCAAAACTTGTCATGAAACGGGCAAATATGGCAAAAGCAGCCGGATGCGCGGGTGTAGTCTGTTCAGGGCTTGAAGTTCAGATGATAAAAAAACATCTGGGAAAAGAATTTATAACTGTAACTCCTGGTATCCGTCCTCTTTGGGATGAGATCAGAAAAGATGATCAGAACCGAATCACGACTCCGGCAATGGCTGTGAAAAACGGCTCAGATTATCTTGTTATCGGCAAACCCGTCAGAGATGCCAAAGACCCTAAAGATGCCGCAATCCGTATTGCCGATGAGATTGAAAAAGTCCTTTCAGACTAAATCCTCTAAGGGCTTTTCAGATTAAAACATATAAAAATCCCTGTAAAGAATGATACAGAGAATCACTCCTGCCAATATCATAATAAATATCAACTGGTTGGTATCAAATCTTTTCATATCTGTTTATTGCGGAAAAAGTTTGTAGGGCGGACAAATCGCAGTGTGTCCGCCGTTGCCAATAAAAAATGGTGGACACGCTCCGCTTTGTCCACTGTAAAGCATTCAGAGTTTTAAAATACAATTTCAGGATTCTGCCTGAGAGCCGAAGAGAACAATTTCCTGATAAGACTGATTCCGGTCTCTCCGTTTGCCGTGATTTCGACTTTCCGGGATTCACCGTTCAGTATTTCAAGATGAACTCCAATATAATCGGATAAAAAATTTTTGTAAAGTCTATCTGCCCATTCCACAGCAACCACTCCTTCGCCATGGAGAATATCATAAAGATCAATATCCTCAAAATCAACAGGATCATTCAGGCGGTAAAGGTCAATATGAAAAAGAGGACATCTTCCCGGATATTCATTAATCAGCGTGAATGTGGGACTGGTGATATAATATTCATCAGGAACATCAAGCCCTTTTGCCAGTCCCTGAACAAAGCTTGTTTTGCCGCTTCCTAAATCACCTGTCAGAGCTATTACCATTCCGTTTTTCACCCATATCCCTGTCTGCTGACCCAGTATGTGAGTCTCATTCAAAGAACAGGTGATAATCTGAAATTTGAACCCTGAAGATTGAAATTCGGAACACATTTTACACCTCACCCCCTACCTTTTTCCAAAGCTCATCTGTTTTTGTCTCCATATTAACCGCATCTTCCTCTGTTTTTTCGTGATCATAACCCATAAGATGAAGAATACCATGTATCAGTAATTGTGTAAAACGTTCCATCATCGTGATTCCCATTTCTTGCCCTTCTTTCTGAGCGGTTTCCACGGAGACAACCACATCACCGAGCAGATGGGGAGGCTCACCGCTGTCTGATTCCCATGCCGGAGCCTGAAAATCAGCCGGATCATCATACATGGGAAAAGCAATAACATTTGTGGGACCTTTTCTGTTAAGATATTCCTGATTCAGCTCCGCAATATGTAAATCATCAGTTATCAGAATTGAGAGTTCACTCTCAGGATATTCCAGTGCATCTAAAATTTTCTGTGCGGTTTCGTGGATATATTCTATATCTAATTTTTGCTTCTCCTGCTGATTGGTTATCAGGACGCTCATTTTTTATCCTTTTCAAAAAAGAGTATTTAATATATTTAAGTACTTAACAATTTGGTAATACTAAACAAGTAATGCTGAATTTCATTCATCAGAATCCAACTTGCTGTTTTTCAAAGCATTCAAAATCTACTGAATCTAATTCAGCATTACATTGTACAGCACCATTCACAATTTTATATTTTGATTTTACGAAGAAAATATAATATGCTACTATTACTACAAATATAACGATCCTACGGAGTTCCGGTTTATTGTCGGGGTTCATTTTATTCACCCCGACCTACGAGCTGCTTTGTTTCACGCAAAGGACGCAGAGACCGCATCAGACTTCCGAAATTTTAAAACTTCGGAAATCTTTATAAATCAAATCCCACAACCCCTTCCTGAATAAGCACTTCAATCACTTCACAGACCGGAAGCCCGACAACATTTGTGTAAGAGCCGTTGACGCTTTTTACAAGAAAAGTGCCAAGCCCCTGAATTGCATACGCGCCTGCTTTGTCAAAAGGTTCGTCGGTATGGATATACCATTCGATTTCCCGATCTGTCAGTTGCTTGAAAAGCACATCTGTTTTAACATACCCGGAAATATGCCGATCTTTTGATTTGCAAAGCACTGAATACCCTGTAAAGACCTGATGGGTTTCTCCGCTAAGGCTTTTCAGCATGGTTCTCGCTTCATCTCTTGAAGCCGGTTTCCCTAATATGGCTCCGTGAATCAGCACAATGGTATCTGCGCCGATAATCCATTTGTCAGGATATTTTTCTGCTATATCATTTGCTTTTGATTCTGCCAGAGTTTTTACATAAATCTCCGGGGAAGAGAGCGGCACAGCGCTTTCATCAAAATCGCCTGGAATCACAGAGAATGAAAGTCCAGCCTGTTTTAAGAGATAACGGCGTCTTGGGGATTTGGAAGCAAGGATTAATACCGGATCATGTAATACATTTGATGATAATTTTTCCATATCAGTTTTATTATCAGATGAAATTTTATTTGACAAGTATTATCCGAAAGATGTTATCAATCAGATTGACAAATCCGCAGGTTTATATTAAGAAATAAATTTCTTGAAAAAACTTAGTTCTTTTCTGATAAAATTTGATATAAAAAACAAAGAGATGAATATGAAAAACATTATTTTAAACATATTGGAAGATAGCATAAAGGTAAAAGAGAGATTTATCAGAACCCATGTTGAACAGATTATAAAATGTGCTGATATGCTTGTACAATCAATTGCATCGGGTCATAAAATTCTTATTTTCGGCAACGGCGGAAGCGCGGCGGATGCCCAGCATATTGCGGCGGAATTTATAAACCGGTTTCAGATTGAACGCCCGCCCCTTGCCGCAATTGCCCTGACAACTGATACATCTGTTATAACAAGCATTGGGAATGACTATCATTTTGATCAGATATTTGCCAAACAGATAACCGCTCTCGGAAGAAAAGATGATATTGCCATAGGTATCAGCACCAGCGGAAATTCAAGAAATGTTATCATGGCAATTGAAGCAGCAAAGCAGAATGGTCTCTTTACAATAGGATTTTCCGGGCGAGGGGGAAATCTGGCGGAATGTGCGGATATGGTGTTTTGTGTGGAGTCAGATGTAACCGCAAGGATTCAGGAGTCCCACATCACTCTGGGGCATATTCTGTGCGATCTTGCTGAAAAGATACTTTTTCCTGAAAAACCCTAAGGGTTTTTACGGTTTTATAAACGGAAATTTTCCGACTTTCTCCTCAAGATCATAAGGAGATTTCGGGATTTTTTTATCTGACTGAATCACAGCAAAGAAACTGTACTGATATATCGGGGTTGAATGATGGGTTTTTGCCCGTAAACGCAGGGTTAAACGGGGTGAATACTGCGGGACTCCTAATTTTGCCACATCTGCTTTCAGATAATAAAACCCTGAGCCTTCAATCTGAATATAAAAGCAGTTCTTTCTTGCATAATATTCAAAGAGATACTCTGTATTATCCAATGGAATACCGCGATTTTCAAAAAGCTGCTGATCATACAGTTTGTCTTCAGCAGTAATCTGCTCCTCCGGAATAACAGAATGTCTTCTCGGAACGAATTCTTTATCAATATAAGCAATTATCCCGAACTGATCATACATATCCGAGATATTATCTTTATGCCGCCACCGCCAGCCATTTGCCTTATCCCATATCAGTCCTTTCTGCCCGAAATCAGGAGCATTTTTATTTTTTATCTCAACATAATAGACAACTCCGTTATGGATAAACCCCGCATCATTCTCATGCAATGATTCAGGCAGAAGATTCCGCTCTTTTAACAGACTCTTTATATGATCCTCATATATCTGTCCCCTGTTTCTCTTTCCAAACGCCGAATCTGGAAAAAGGAATATAGGAAATCCTTGCAAAAAGAGGAGTATAATGCAGATATTCCGAATCCGAGAAATTTGTCTGATATTATAAGATGCTGATTTAATCAAAATATTTCAAATTCCTTATTTTTATAGACCTACAAAGTTTTTTAAACCCGGCGGGTCTGATGTAAAACCATTTAAAATAAATAAAAAAATAATGATGACTCATTAAATTATGTCAGTATGCTGATAAATTAACTTGACAGAATCTTGCCAATTTCGTATTTAAAAGAGATTAATAATATCATTTAAAAGGAGTTACTCAAAGTGGCGAATCATAAATCTGCATTAAAACGCGCCCGGCAGAATAAAGTCAGACGTATGCGTAACAAGTCTTCAAGAACAAGGGTAAAAAATGTTGTCAAAGATGTGCGTCTTGCTGTCAGTGAAAAAGCTGAGGATATAATAAGCAAGCTGAATATCGCACAGTCAGTTATTGACAAGGCAGCTAAAAAAAGAATTATTCATAAAAAAACTGCTGCAAGAAAAATGTCCCGATTATCAAGACTTGCGAATACTGTAGCAAGATAAAACAGTTTTCCACAAGAGCCGTAAGGGCGGGGATAACCCCGCTCTGCCGGTTCACTTATTCTGCCAGCCATAGTTCGGGACCGACTATTCCGATTTGAATTGCATATTTGACCATTTCCACCATATTATGAATATCCAATTTTTTCATAACATTTGCCCTGTGTTTTTCCACGGTTTTTGAACTGATATGCAGAATGTCGGATATATCAGTTGTTGTCCGCCCTTCCACAAGAAGACGGAACACCTGCTGTTCTCTTTCAGAGAGAAGATCATAGCCGGTAGCAGGGGGTTTTTCAGTTCTGTTTTTTAAAAATGCTTTGATAATCTGGGAACCGATCTTTGAGCTGAGAAAATGTTCTTTCTGATATACAGTTCGGATAGCTTCAAGTATCTCTGTAACAGGCGATGCTTTAAGGACATACCCAAGAGCGCCTGATACCAGTGCCTGATGAACATAAGCATCTTTTTCGTGCATAGAAAGAAGCACCACCTGAGTTTCAGGTACAGCCTCTTTTATCAGACTCACAGCCTCCAAGCCGTTTAATTCCGGCATCTGAATATCCATCAGCACCACATCAGGATGAAGAGCTTTAACCTGTTTAATGACTTCCAGTCCGTTTCCTGCTTCTCCGACAACCTCTATATCATCCTGCTCTTCTAAAAGTTTCCTGAAACCCTGTCGTACTATTGTATGATCATCTGCCACTAAAACCCTGATTTTCTTTTTTTCCATTTTTTCCTCCTCTTTTTTAATTATGAAAAACCCATTTTTTGTCAACTTCAGCACATTGAAAATTTGTAAAAGTTTGCAGTACCGCCTTTAGGCTGTCCGTGTGAAATCAGACAGTTACCGCAGCACGCCGGACCGCCTAAAGGCGGTACTGCAAACTTTTTCGATATTGACATTACGTTTCTGTTTCTGCTGATTCTTTCCCGCTGACAGGAACTTCAACCCGAATCATGGTTCCCTGATTTTTTCCTGATGTAATATTAATAGTCCCTTCTACAGAAACAACTCTTTCCCTCATTCCCAAAAGCCCTATGCCATCTGTTCCTTTAGTTGTTTCAAATCCTACGCCGTTATCTTTGAGAATAAAAATAATATTCGGATAACTGTATGTTAAAGTTACATTTACCTCTCCTGCTTTTGAATGTTTGACAACATTATTCAGACCCTCCTGAAAGATTCTGTATAATACAAGCTCAACATCAGATGCAAGACGTTTTCTTAATCCGACTGCCTGAAAAGTTACCTTGATGTTATCTCTTTTTTCTGTAAATTCTTTGATATACCATTGTAATGTGGGGATAAGCCCCAGATCATCAAGCAGATCCGGACGCAAATCAGATGATATGCTTCTTATTTTATCACCAAGATGCTCAATCAATTGAATAAAATCATAAATACTTTTTTTCTGTGCATTTAGTTCATCCGGCATTTTATTCCATAATGATTCGGCATTAAGATGAAGGGCAGTAAGAGTCTGACCGAATTCATCATGGATATCCTGCGCCAACTCTTTTTTAGCCTGTTCCTGACTGCTGATAAGCCGGTTGGAAAGGTATCTTATCTCTTTTTCAGCACGTTTCCGCTCTCTGATCTCTTTCTGAAGCTGCTCATTTGCTTTGGCAAGTTCAATACTATGCTCTTTTTCCAGCTCATTTACTCTTTGCAGGGCATCCATCATTTTATTATAAGAGTTTGCAAGAATACCCGGCGGTTCTTCTTCTAAAAAATCAATCTGTTTTTCATCCAAATCTCTGATAATCAAATCCTGATTCATTAAATCATCATCTAAGTCATTATTCATGTCATCATCTGAAAGATCATCGTCTGAAAGGTCGTCATCTGAAAAATCGTCAGTTATCAATTTCTTTTCTTTTAACAGAGGTTCATCACCCAGCCTGTTTAAAGGTTTTATCAGAAATGTTACTGTAATACTAATCGAAAGCAGAAAAAATAAAAGGGTTATTATGATAAATCTCATTGTGGTTTCTTCAACTTTAGGATTCGCTGAAGCATCTGAATTCATAGGATAAGAAGCTGCTGCTTCTTTTTGGCAATACTCTTTTCCTGAATTATAAGATTCAGCAAGCCCTGTTTTCAGCCAATTTGCCATGTATATAAAATAAGTTGTTGATACCATAAAAAGAAGTGAAACAGTTATCAATAATTTCAGACTATTGACGTTCTTTGAATTGTTCAGTTTTTCTATCATATTTTCACCTTTTTCTAATTGAACAGATATGCAAGAAATATGCCGAATTTTTTCATATTATAATCTTATTTCATTTTTTGAATCAGACTTTCAGCGGATCGAAAAAGTTCGTAGTACCGCCTTTAGGCGGTATGGCGTGCCGAAAAAGTTCGTAGTACCGCCTTTAGGCGGTATGGCTTGCTATTGTAACTGTCTGATTTCACACGGACCGCCTAAAGGCGGTACTACAAACTTTTGTGCTGCGGTACTACAAACTTTTACAGATTTTCGCTTCACCGACTTTCCAAGTTTATGAAAATCAGAAACTTTTTTCTGATTATATTATTCAGATCAGGATTGACAGAAATTTCTATATCATTAAAATGATTGCAGGGAAAGAATCTTTTTAATCATCTCCCTTGATTTTTGGCTAAGGAGGTGATACTAATTTATTTTTATAAATTCAGAAACTGAACATAGAGTTATCAGCGTTATGCCGCAACATTCCGAAAGGCGATATATCATGATAAAAATATTAAAATGGTCGGAAAACAAACTTATTCCGGCTGATAAAATTGAGAAACACTGCCTGATAAATGTAATCAGTCCGGAAAAAAATGAGTTGGAAAAATTGTCAGGTGAAATGTTCATTCCTTCCGATTTTCTGACAGACCCGCTGGATATTGATGAAAGGGCAAGAATCGAAACCGAAGACGGCGTTCTTCTTATCGTGTTAAGAATACCGAAATATGATGAAAGCAATTCGGACATCCCTTTCACAACAATTCCTGCGGGTATTATACTCACAAAAGATGATACAATTGTTACAATAAGTTCTTCTGATATTACGGAAATTCTGGATTTATGCAACGGAAAGACAAAAAGCGTTATTACCGGAAAAAGAAGCAGTGTTGTCCTGAAGATTTTTCTGAGAACATCTCTGCTTTATCTTAAAAATCTGAAAGAAATAAACAGACGGACAGGAGAGATTGAAAGAGAATTACAGAAATCGCTGAAAAACGAGGAACTCATAAAACTTCTGAATATAGAAAAGAGTCTTGTTTTTTTTACAACTTCTCTGAAATCAAATGAACTGATGATGGAAAGGTTACTGAAAACGGAGCTGCTGAAACTGACCCCTGATGATAAAGACATGCTGGAAGATGTATTGGTTGACAACAAACAGGCAATTGAAATGGCAAACATTTACAGCAACATCCTCAGCGGAATGATGGACGCATTTGCATCGGTTATCTCAAACAATCTGAATGTTGTTATGAAGATTCTGACATCAATAACAATAATCCTGATGATTTCCAACCTGACTGCAAGCATTTACGGAATGAATGTCGAATTACCGTTTCAGCACTCTTCCAATGCTTTTTTTATTGTTACAGGAATTTCATTCAGCCTGTCGTTACTCGGTGTCCTGATATTTATAAAAAAAAGATGGTTCTGAATCAGCATAACCGGCGGGCGGAGCGGATGACGGAATAAAACCGCCTCTGTTCACCCTTATCGTTACAGGGATTTTATTATAAGAAAAGATTTTTATCCTTTTTCTTATAATAAATCCCTGTAGGAAAAAAGGAATATCAAAGAAAGGATATATATAATGAAATTAGCAATAAGCGGTAAAGGCGGCGTTGGTAAAACCACATTCTCCGCACTTCTGATAAGGACGCTGAATGATATGGGAAAGCATGTGCTGGCAATTGACGCGGATCCTGACGCCAATCTTGCAGCAGCAGTCGGCATAGCCGGTGCAGATAAAATTATCCCTATCTCTGAAATGAAAGAGATGATCTTTGAAAGAACCGAAGCAAGAGCCGGAAGCATCGGCGGTTTTTTCAAATTAAATCCGAAAGTAGATGATCTGCCGGATTCCCTTTCAGCCAAACTCGGTAATATCAAGCTGATGAGATTAGGCGGAGTAAAAAAAGGGGGATCAGGATGTATCTGCCCGGAGAGTACTTTGTTAAGAGCTTTGGTAACACATATTGTTCTTGCAAGGGATGAAGTGGTCATCATGGATATGGAGGCTGGAATTGAGCATCTCGGAAGAGGAACCGCCCGTGCTGTAGATAGACTCCTGATTGTAGTTGAACCCGGGCGGCGGAGTATTGATACTGCCGAACATATCAGGCATCTTGCTTCTGAAATCGGTCTGAAGCGTCTTGCGGTTATCGGAAATAAAATCCGCAGCAAAGCAGATGAAGATTTTCTGAAAAAGCATCTGAGCGGTTTTGAATTTCTCGGCTTTCTTCCGTATGACGATGCACTGATTGAAGCGGATGTGAGCAGTATTTCACCATTTGATACAGACTCAACGGCAAAAGCCGAAGTCAGAAAGATGATTGACAAACTATAATGGAAAACAGAAAAAAAAAATATCCTCTTAGATTAAAAGGCGGGTTCAGAAAAAGACCTGTAAAACGTAACACTCTGAAAATCAAGGCGGGGGCAGACGGCACACTGAAAAAAGTCTTTGCTGAAATCGGCGTGCCGGAGCAGTGTGAATTCAAGGCTGACCCGTTTCAGTTACAGGCTCTTGATGCTATTGAAAAGGGTGACTGCATTGTTACAGCCCCTACAGGCTCAGGAAAAACATGGATAGCAGAGCAGGCAATTTCCCTGATGCTGGAGCATGGAAAAGTCTCATGGTATGCTTCTCCTTTAAAAGCTCTGAGCAATTCAAAATATTATGAATTTTCACAGCTTTTCGGAACAGAGAATGTCGGTATTTTAACCGGAGACAGAAAAGAGAATGCTGACGCCCGTGTTATTGTAGGAACTACAGAAATCTTACGGAATCAGTTATATGACGCCATGCACAAGGGAGAGGATTTAACCGCGGATCTTGTTGTTCTGGATGAAGCTCATTATCTGGGTGATCAGGATCGCGGAGTAGTATGGGAAGAGATCATGATTTATCTTCCGTCCCGCATACCCCTGCTGCTCCTCTCTGCAACTATCGGAAATGCCGCACAGATTGCAGAGTGGCTATCTTCTATCCGTTCAAAAGAGTGTATTGTGGTGGAAGAGACTCAGCGATCCGTCCCGCTTTTTCCGCTTTTTCTTCATCCTTCAGGCATGTTACTTCCGTTAGTATCTCAGGGAAAAGAGAAAAAAAGAGTTCATAAAAAAGTGAACGAATACCTGAACACCAGAGAACCTCCGGTTTTCTCCTCTTCAAAAAATCTCCCGCCTTTCGGCGAGATTCTTGATGTCCTGAGAAAATTCCATCTGCTTCCCGCTATATTTTTTCTGAAATCCCGTGCGGATTGTGATAATGCCCTTGAACTCTGCGAAAGAAATGCTGTACATGATCCGGTACGGAAAGCAAAGCTGAAACAGCGGGTAAATGAACTGGTTGAGCAGAGTCCATATATTTCAAAGCACCGCCAGTTGCTGCATCTGAAGCGTCTCGGACTTGGAGCGCATCACAGCGGACATTTGCCTGCATGGAAACTCCTTATTGAAAGACTTATGACTGAAGGTCTTTTAGATGCGGTCTTTGCAACTTCAACAGTTGCAGCAGGTGTAAATTTTCCCGCCAGAACTGTGGTTTTCATGAATTCAGACAGGTTTAACGGTGTGGAATTTATGCCGCTTGATCCTACAGAATTTCATCAGATGACAGGAAGAGCCGGAAGAAGAGGAATGGATCATATAGGCTTTGCTGTGGCAATTCCCGGAAAATTCATGGATATACGCATGATTGCCCGGCTGATTAATTCTCCGCCGTCCCATGTATTAAGCCAGATCAGAATCAATTTTTCCATGACCCTGAATCTTCTTCTTTCCCATACACCGGAAAAGATTGAAGAGCTTCTTGAAAAATCATTTGCAACATATCTGCTTGCAAAAGCAAAGAAAAAACAGAGCGGATTCTTCGGGGTTGACCACAAATATCTGTGGCATGATTTTCAGCGTCATCTCAATTTCCTGCAAGTAACCGGATATGTTGCAGAAGACGGTTCTTTGACTGATGACGGGGTATGGGCATCCCAGCTCAGAGTGGATCAGCCTGTTCTGATTGCCGAAGGATTCAGAACAGGGATATTTCCTCAATCAAACGCAGTTCTGCTTGCCGCAATTATGGCATCATTTGTAAATGATCAGGAGAGCGATGACAGAACAGATCGGGAACTGATTCCCAAAGATCTTTTAAAATCTTTGCTTCATATAAAAAGAGGGCTGAGAGAATTTGTAAAACTTACGATGGACTGGGAATTTGAAATAAGACCTTTGTATCTGAAACCTGCCATTGCCATTTATTCATGGGCAGCAGGAGTTCCCTGGGAAGAGGTGGTATCTACGGCTGAAATGGCAGAAGGTAATCTCGCTATGCTTATTCTGCGGACTGCGGATAATCTGAGACATATCAGGAATCTGGCGGATGTTTTCCCTGAAGCGGCTGAAACTGCGGGAAAAGCAATTGAACTGATTCTGCGGGATCCGGTCATCGCATTTTATGAACCGTAAATAGAAAACCTGATGGGGATATGTAGGGGCGAATAATTATTCGCCCTTACATCAGGGAAGATGGCAGGTTAGGTGGTTTTAAGGTAAAAAATGAAAAAAATTTTATTTATAAGCCTGATTATAATTTTTACAATTTTCGGCAACGGATATGCAGAAGATGAAATATCAATGCAGGATTCATCTCAAAAAACACCCCGGATTGTCGGAGGCAGAGAGGCTGATCCTGATTCATGGGAATGGATGGTTGCAATTGTTTATAGTTATAGTTCAAGTGCTTATAATGGTCTATTCTGCGGTGGTGCATTGATTCATCCCAAATGGGTAGTAACTGCCGGGCATTGTGCAGAGGGAGAGACAATCAGAACAATGGAAGTAGTTGCAGGGATTCATGATCTGAAAAATGATACAGGAGAGAGGATTAAAGTAAAAAGAATTATCTCTCATCCGTCATTTGATTCTTATACCCTTGATTCAGATATTGCACTTTTAGAATTGGAGCATGAAGTTTCTTATGCTGCTATCTCGCCGGTTTCAGGAGATAATACGCTTGAAGGTGAAACGGCAGTTGTAATCGGCTGGGGAAGTACGGCTACCGGCATTTTTTCAAAATATCCTGCTGAATTACAGGAGGTTTATATTCCAATTGTCTCAAATCAGATATGTCAAAATGCCTATAAAGATGATGATGTTACTGAAACAATGATATGCGCGGGTTATGCTGAAGGGGGAAAAGATGCCTGTCAGGGTGACAGCGGAGGTCCTCTTATGATATGGCAGAATAATAAATGGAGACTTGCCGGGCTTGTCAGTTGGGGAGAAGGATGTGCTGAACCCGGCTATTACGGCAGTTTATACCCGTATATCACAATTTACTGATTTTATTTATCAATATGTTCCTATTCTTGATATGACAGGCGATTTTAACAGAGACGGCAGACTTGGAATGGAGGATATTATCGGAATTCTTCAGATTCTGGCAGATAACAGAGAGCTTTCATCAGAGAGTTCCCTTGATTTCAGCGGCAACGGCAATCTGGGCATAGAAGACGCTATCGGAATTCTTCAGATACTGAGTGCTAATTAGCTCTTGTTTCAAGACTTTGTGCTGGAACAGAGGAGAATCTCACGCAAAGCCGCAAAGACGCAGAGAAAAAATTAGGGTTCTTATCTTTTTGCGGCTTTGCGTGAAATTTTAGCTTTTGTTTCCATGCTCCGAATGAGAACACAGGAAGGTGAAAATTTATGACACGTGAAGAGATACAGTCAAGGATAATCAAAATCCTTGAAGATGAATTTGAAATAGAAAATCCGGGAATGGATGATAATCTGAGAGATGTTTACGGGTTTGACAGCATAGATGCCATAACTCTTTTAACAGAGATTGAAAAGATGCTCGGATCAAAGATAAGTCAGGAGGATAAAAAACGGGCTATGGATATTCGGACAATTAACCATATCTGCAATTATATCGAATCTTTGAAAAGAAACTAAGTTTCTTAGAATAAACAGGAAGCTAAGTTTTTTAAAGAAACTTAGCTTCTTAACTATTAGCTATTAAAGGAGAAATAAAATGTCAACAAATTCTGTTACAGATTACAAAAAAGGTAGTGTTTTTTAAAACTGATAAACTGGCATTAAATGGATTCTTCTTCAAAAAAAATTTAACTTTTTTACTCTTATGAATGCTGGCGCTGTCTGATATTAAAATTATCAGAATATCTGGAAAAGATTGTTCTGTCTGATATAGAAATTCAATAAATGATTCCGGGTTACCCTTATCCATCTGCTTCCTATACACCTTCCGGCTTTTTTTAAACTAAGCCCGCCGATAATTGTCTTACTCTCCTTCTTCTCCGCTGTTTCAGCTTTTTTTCTCACAGGTCAGGAACCGTCCCCTCTGCACATATGGTACATTTTCAGAATGCGGTTCACCGGCAAAAAACACTCCGGCATCCTGCGTCTGTCAATGGAAAAAACGGTTCAGTTGCAGATTTGCTTATGATCATGGCATATACATTCCCATTATAGTTTCTACAAAATTGTATTTTATTTTTTTTAATCCTACAAAATTGTTATCCTTTATCTCTCCCTTTTATTTCTCCAAAATTACGCTATTATAAATGATAAAAAAATGTTAAGAGAATTACAACCGTTTTTTTAAGATGTTGGCACACTCTTTGCTATATTAAATTTAAGGTGAGATTCTTTTGGACACAAGACCTGCGGGCCCAATATAAAATCAGCCAAAACCCCGCAGGTCTTTCCAGGTTGGTTCAAGTCTGAGACTTGAACCAACGGATAACGCCACAATCCTCGTTACTAGGCTTTGCCTCGTAACGGCTTTTACAGGAGTGCAAGTTTCCCTTGCAACAGATATAAATTATGCAGAACGAAAAGATAAATAAATACGAAGATGCTTCAAAAATGCTTCAGGAGAAAAAGGCGCGAATATTTTCAGCATTTATCAATGGTGAAAAAGGCTCTCCTTTTTTGGAAAACCATACCCGGATATTAGATGAATATTTCTGTGAAAGATTTGAAAAAAGCATGGTGGGTCCCGGCTGGCAATTAATAAAAATCCTTATGCCATTATTGCGTTGGGCGGGTATGGAAGGCGGGAACAATGCCTTTATTCAGACGTTGATCTTCTTTTTCTCTTTCAAAATCGGATCCCGGCTGAAGCAGAAGCTCTGATTCGTGAAATTATCTATCCGCTCTGGGATATTGGTCTTGATATTGGTCATGCAACAAGAACCTTAAAAGACTGCATAAATCTGGCAGGCACGGATTTTGAAGTGCTGACTTCGCTTTTAGACGCCCGTTTTATCTGCGGTATGTCCCTTTTATATTCAGATATGACAGAGCAGATTCAGAAAAAGGTGATTCTCAGGCAGTCAAACAAGATTACGTCATGGCTTGTAGAGACTAATCAGCAGCGTCATCAGCATTTCGGAGATGCCACTTATCTGCTTGAGCCGAATATCAAAGAAGGGCAGGGCGGTTTAAGAGATTATCACACAATGCTGTGGCTGTCGCAAATCCGGTTTAATTTAAAACATCCGAAAGATCTTGAATATTACGGATGCTTATCTCACGATGAATTTGAGGCGTTGAGTAAATCCCTTTCATTTATATGGGATATCAGAAGCCGTCTTCATCATTTAATCGGCAGAAAATATGATCAACTGCATTTTGAATATCAGCCGCGACTTGCAGAATCTTTAAAATATAAAGAAGATAACGGACAAAAACCTGTTGAACAGTTTTTAGGAGAGCTTCACGGGCAGATGGATTTTATCAAACAAGAACATCAGATGTTTCTTTATGAACTCGGAGCTGCAAAAAAATGGTTTAATATCAAAAAGAAATTTCCAAGAGAGACACAGATACATGGGCTTGAAGTTGAAAAAGATATGCTTACTTTTTCAGCTCCTGAAGATATACTTAAATCACCGGAGCTTCTGATAAAAATATTTCAGGAGAGTGTACGGCTTAAAATTCCTTTAAATATTGAGGCAAAACGGCTTGTCAAAGAGTTTTCTTATATTATTAATGACAATTTCAGGACTTCGCACTCTGTTGTAAAAATATTTGAATATATTCTGCTCTCTCCTGCACCGACATTCAATGTGCTGAATGAGATGCTTAATACAGGGTTCTTAGTAAGATTTATCCCTGAATTCAAAGGGATTATCAATCGGATCGAATATGATGAATACCATGTTTTTCCGGTGGATAAACATTCATTACGGACAGTTCGGACTATTAAACAGTTTGGTACGCCGGATGACCCGTTAAAAGATACATTATACGGTAATTTATACAAAGAGATGCCAAAAAAGAAACCGCTTCTCTGGGCGGCGCTGCTTCATGATATTGGCAAAGGAGAATCAACCGGAGAGAATCATGCCGGTAAAGGGGCTGAAATTGCTGAATCAATACTGACGCAGAAAGGTCTGAATACTAATGATATTGAAACTGTCTCTTTTCTGATTCGTGAGCATCTCTTTCTGGTTAATACTGCTACCAGAAGAGATATTAATGATGAAGAGACTGCTATATTCTGCGCAGGAAAGATTCAGGATATTAACCGTTTAAAAATGCTTTATCTTCTGACAGTTGCTGATTTTATCGCAACAGGTCCCAAGGCATGGAATGAATGGGTTTCTGTACTGTTAAGGGATTTATTCTTCAAAGTTCTTAAAATTCTGGAAAAAGGGGATTTGGCAAGTCATGAGGCAGTTGAATCTGTAAAAAATAAAAAAGAGATATGCAGAAAAGCATTACAGCCTCTTGTCGGGAACGAGGGTGAATCCCTTTTAGATGACATGGCACCGCGTTATCTGCTTTATACACCGGCAGAGGATATTTCTGCCCATGTGCGGCTTTATCAGCAGCTTATAGGCAATGCCGATTCAACAAGTCTGAGACTTGAACCGGCAACATCCGATTTTGTATGGAGTATCAGCAAAGATGAGGATTCAAATACCCGTGAGATTACAATCTGCGCCAAAGATTCTCCGGGATTTTTTTCAAAGATTGCCGGAGTATTTACGCTTAACAGCATACATATTCTTGAGGCTCAGATTTATACATGGAACAATGGTATATCTTTGGATGTCTTCCGGGTAAAGCCGCCTCCTGATCAGTTGCTTGAAAATGAAAAATGGGCAAAAGCAGAAAAAGACCTTTGTGGAGTATTGACCGGAAAGACTGATTTAAAAAAGGCTTTAAGTGAAAGAACCCGTAATTATGCTTCATTCAAACCCCGTACTCTGGAAGAGCCTAATAAGGTTGTGATAGATAATGAAACATCAGGTTTTTTTACAATTATTGAAGTATTTACTTATGATTATCCGGGTCTGCTCTTTAAAATAACCGATGTGCTTTTTAAGTGTAATCTGAATATTTATTTTTCTCAGATTGCAACAAAAGCGGATCAGGTTGTTGATGTCTTTTATGTCAGAGATTTTGATGGACAAAAAACAGATTCTCCTGAGCAGATTGAATTTATCAAGGCGGCTATAACAGAAGTGCTGCCTGAAGTATAAACTCTTTAGCGACTTTGTGTCTTTGTGTCTTTGTGTTTTTTACCACTAAGACACTAAGACCGCTAAGATACTAAATATCAACGGAAAGATGTCTGAAATGAATATTATGAAAAAAATCGAAGCGGTTATATATCATTTTGAATTAATTGAACTCCGGGAGGCATTGAGCCAGCTTGAAATAGAAGATATAACAGTTTCAGAAGTGAAAGGCATCAATCCAACGGAAAATGATAAAAAGGCTCACCGGAGAGGCGAATATATAGAAGATTTTATATCTAAAATAAAAATTGAAATTGCCGCTGAATCAGACAAAGCAGAGGCAGTAAGAAAAGCGATAGAGAATGTCATAAATCTGAATGATGTTGGGAATTTAATTTCTTCGCAGTGTGAATTTTACGAGTCAGAAAATCTTGATGATGAGGAGAATATGAATAATATGAGTGGGAATATTACAACTGCTGCTTTGTCTTCAGGGAGAAGAGCGTTGCCGATAAAAGAAGTACAGGAGAATCTTGTACTCCTGAGAAAACAAGGGGATACCGTTCTCCCGAAAAATTACGGAGTGCAGGATTCTCCTGTAATGAAAAAAGTGCAAAGTTCTCTTACGATGAAAAAAAAGGCTGGTGATAATAATGCCAATTTTATCTGGAAGGTTACAAAAACATCAGAGCCTGATATAAGGGCGGTAACAGTTATTTCAAAAAATTGTCCCGGAATATTTTCAAAGCTCGCCGGAGTCTTTACTTTAAACGGGCTTGATATTATTCATGCCAGGAGCTACAGACAGGGAGATAATACCCTTGATATTTTCAAAGTTCGTGCCTTTCCTGGGAACATGATAGATGAAGCCGCGATTGTCCGCGCGGAGAATGATCTGAAAGCGGTTTTAGCAGGGCGTCTTGATTTATCAGGTGAATTTCGTAAAAAAATGGCGAGTTATTATCTCATAAATAGTCATAAAAAATATTCTGTACATCCTCAGATAACAGTAAATAACGATAACTCTTTACTTTTTTCTATTATTGAAGTCTCTGCTGATGATTTTCCGGGGCTTCTTTTCAGCATAACTGATGCGATTTTCAGATGCGGTTTAAAGGTATGGATGTCAAAAATTTCAACAAAAGGAGACCGGGTAACAGATACATTTTATGTGAAAGATGCAGAGGAGAGAAAAGTTGAATCACCTTTGCAGGCAGCAAGCATTCAGTCAGTTATACTGGAGGCGATCTCCGGCGGCGGAAGTTTCAGGAGTTGAATATAATATACAATGTAAAAAGCCAGGTTTTCTGAAGAAACTTGGCTTTTCCGGCTCAGTCTGTATCTGTATCAGCATGGGTTATTATCACCTAAAATATATGAATATCAAATTGTAATAATCTTTCAGGTAAAATATCATCTATATTGTCAACAGCATTATCATCCAACTCAATTAAATTCAGATTGTATTTCTTATAAATTTCAGTTTTTCTGTTCTTTTCAGTATCACATTCCCTTTCATCATGCCAACATTCCATATAAACATTTCCTTTAGGCAGATAAAAACTCGAATATATCTCTTCTTTTATCGGAAGCCTCTTTTCATATACATGGATAATTCCATTCATATACAGCCAGTTATCTAAAAGCACTTCTGATTTTGATCTGACATAATGACCGTCTGTTGTCCGGTAAACAGATTTGAATTTCTCCCGGCAGGTCTGATGTTGTGTCATTGTTTTTTCTCTCTGTTCAGAAGATTCAGCCTGTTTTATAAATGCTTTATCTTTCTCATCTTTTTCCTGTTCCATTGCTCCGTGGGAACAGGGAATTTTTTCATCATTTTCCTGCTCCTGAATATTGCCGTTTATAAATATACCGACAACTTTATTTCCGTCAGAAAATGTCATTGTCCCATGACCATGATATTTATTCTCTGAAAATTCACCTTCATATTGTGTTCCGTCAGGAAAAGTCAGAGTTCCGTAGCCATGATATTTGTCATCTGAAAACTGCCCTTCATAATGAGTTCCATCCGGCAAAGTCAGGGTTCCATGCCCATGATATTTCTCATTTCTGAATTGTCCCACATATTTCAGACCATTCGGATAACTTATCACCCCCTGTCCGTGCCGTTTATCATTTCTGAACTGTCCGACATATTTTGTACCGTCAGGAAAGATTAACATTCCATGTCCGTTAGAACTGTTATTGATAAACTGCCCCACATATTTGAAGCCGTTCGGATAGCTTATCGTTCCCTGTCCGTGACGTTTATCACCGTTAAACTGCCCCACATACTGCGCTCCGGTGTTAAAGGTGAGAATGCCATGCCCCTGGAATTTTCCGTCTCTGAACTCCCCTTCATATCTTGATCCGTCCGGAAAAATAAGGATTCCTCTTCCGTTAGGTTTATTGTTCACAAACTGACCTGAATACTTGAAACCGTTCGGATAAACAAGGGATCCGTCTCCGTGAAGTTTATTCTCTTTGAACTCTCCTGAATACTTGGCTCCGCTAGGATAGATCAGAGTTCCATCTCCGTGAAACTTTCCGTTTTTTAACTCTCCTTTGTATTTTTTTCCGTCCTGAAAAGAGAGACTCTCCTGCCCGTCACTATTTGTATAGTTGCTATCAGGAAGCAACAGAGCTTCCTCTTTTTTATGGATTTTAAATTCTTTTATCTGAGCTTCGCTTATGCAGGGCGGATTAAGCGTAAGCATATCCGCCATGTCAGATGAGCAGTCTGTAGTTGATTTTTCAATTGGACATTTTTCCGTTTCCCCTGTATTTTCCTGATTTTTCTGAAGATTTTCCTGATTTTTCTGAATGGTTTCTCTGACATTGGCAAGCCTTTCTTTCAGCTCTTTCCCTCTCTGAAACAATAAGGATGATGACATTTACATTCCTCCGGGGATTATTGAAGAGAAGCCAAGTTTTTTTCAGAAAACTTGGCTTCTTACATATTATCTCAGCTTTGAAATTTTTTGAAGAATATAAATCGCCTCTTCCAATCCGATCCTGTTATCTGCATTTACATCACAAGTCAATCCTTCTTTATGAAAACCGGCAATTATCTGCAAAATGATAATTGCAGTGCTTATATTGCTCTGCTGCTCTGATTCCCAGTTACCGCCGAACTGTTTACGGTTAAGAAAATCAAGAAGTTCAGGATCCGAAGTGCAAAGCGAGTTATTTCTGAAATCGCTTCCTCCGTCAACTAAATTAATCAGATTGAGCAAAGTTGCAGGTACGGGCCCGGTTAAATGGCTGCTCTCCAGATAAAGATACTGAAGATTCAACAGTTCTCCTATCTCCTGCGGAATCGTTGTAAAAAAATTACTGCTTAAATATAGTGAAATAAGATAGGAAAGATTTTTTATTGACGCGGGAATATTCCCTGATAATTCATTATTACTAAGGTTAATCTCTTCTACATGATTATTTTCATAATTACACAATACACCGCGCCATTGACATTCTGTTCCCGGCATAGCAAATCCGTCTGAATGAAGGGGCGGCTCTTTCCAGCCGGTGTTATTTTTCCAGTAATCCCCGTTGGTACTGTTATACAGATCAGTCAATGCCTCTCTTTCAGTCAAAGATATAGCGGCATAGAGATTCTCAGCCATACCTCCGCCTGATACTGATAATAGAATAAACAGAATAACAATCATCTTTTTTTTGATCATATTACGCTCCTTTATAAAAATTCAGACTTCCGTTTCCGCTGCTTCGCATAGGAAAAAAGTTTGTAGTACCGCCTTTAGGCGGTGGTTGTAAAAAACCGCATAAAGGCGGTACTACGGGCTTTATGAAGTTATTTACTGTAATTTTACAGGATAAACAGAATTATAGCAATATTTTTATTACCACGTTTTCCGCAGCAGTACCACGGCAGAAAAAGGCTTCCCTTCAATTGTATTATAAGTTCCGGGAATTTCATAATTCCTGTCAGCCAGATTTTTAAGAGAGACCTCCATATCAATCCCGGTTGAAAATATATCCCGGAACGTAGCGCACATATCTGCAATCCACACACCGGGGAGTGACAAAGATTTTGTTGACGAAGTTGTTGTTACTTCACTCCGGGGAAAAATCAGCCGGGTTGAAGAAAAATATCCGATTCTCAGAAACAGACTCGGTTTGCAGTGAAGATTTGCACTTAATTTTTCATCAGGTCGCCATGCTGCCGTAAAATTGAAAAGTGTATCAGGACCGCTGTCAAACGGATAACTCAAATCTGAATAATATTTTTCCATTGTTCCGTCAGGTCTGAAAAATGTATAATCATAGTATTTATATCTTTCATCAGGACCGTCGTTATGAGTCAGCGTCAGATTTGCAGAGAGATCAATGCTCTTTTGCGGAGAAAAATAAACATCAAGCTCTGTTCCGATTATATCCTGATGATTCGGATAGGAAAGCCCTGCGTAAGTATCTTCCATGATATGGTTGTCAATCCGGCTGTAAAAAGGAGAAAGCTCAATTCTGAATGATTTTACCGGAATAAATGCGATCTGAAAATTAAGAGACTCTATATTCTCCAAATCCGGTTTTTCATCATCCAGCAACTGCCTTGCAAACGGGGTACGATAGGCTGTTCCGTATAACATTTTCAGTATCCAGACAGAAGAAGGAGACCAGACCATGCCTGTGTTAAAGCTGGTATGATCCTGATATGAATCATGATTATCACATCGGATACCCATCCAGATATCAAGATTGTCAATCTTATGACTGTACTGGGCAAAAAGAGATCCGAGATGGGTATTATATTCTTCCTTGGTAAGCCCCGGTAAAAAATATGAATTTTCCGGTATGAGATAATCAGGCAGATAACCGTCCCATATAGGCGCATCTCTGATCTCTTTTTTCCTGTATGAAATCCCGCCGGTAAAAAGTCCCTGATTTGTAAAAAGAGAATGATCATAAATACCTTCTGCGTACCATGTTCCCTCTTTCTGCAATAATATCTTATCAATAATCTCATATTCAGAACGGAGTCCTGTATATGATCCGGCAAATCGGAAGGCTGAATATCTGTTCAGATTCTTCTTTGCTTCTATTTTTATCTGATTAAAAGGAGTGCTTCGGCTCTCCTGCCATATCAGATCCCCTTTGCTGTCAGATATAGCAAACGGTTTGCGGTTATCGGATATTCTTCCTGAAATTGTCAGCCAATCCTTGTAAGAAAAACGGGCAGATGCCTCAAGATAACGCGATTTACCCGGATATGTCTCTCCGAACCGATCCTCAACCGCAGTCGGTTTTTTTGATGATGCTGTTTCATCATTCTCTCCCCAGAAGCTCCTCAGATTCCCCAGTGTATCATCCTCTTCACCCTCACGCCCGCTTACAGATATAAATGTATCCCATAATCCTGTATCATAACCTGTATTCAGATAAAAAGATTTCTGATCTCCGGGCATTCCATACAAAATACCTGTCTCTGTGCCGTCAATATCTTTGCCGGACATGGGAACCAGATTAATAATTCCTGCAAACGCATCAGGACCCCACAGCACTGATCCGGGTCCCCTTATAATCTCAATCCGTTTGATCGGAGCAAGAGAGAGGTTATAATCTAATGGATTAAAAGATTTTGTTACGTCAGAGCAGATCGGAACCGTATCATACAGAAAAAGAACAGAATCAGGAATCCCACGGAGATAAGGCTGAACTCCCCACTCTTTCTGCGCCATATAAAATCCGGGAATCATTTTTAAAGCGTCACTTAATCTTTCTGAACCCCGCTCCTGAAGTTCTTTCCGGCTGATAACTCTGGCAACCGCTGGTGCCTGCCATGCACTCTCTTCGCGCCGTGATGCAATTGAAAGAATGTCAATATCCTCTCCGACAAATAAGAGCATAGTATCCTCCTCTCCTGATGCTCTTTCGCGGCATTCAGCAATTTCTCTGCCGGTTGTAGTCAGCAAAAGTACAGTCAGCCCTATCAGAAATTTTAAAAAAATATTTTTTTGAGGATGCGGCATATTTAATTCAATCAGCAATTAAAGAAACTGGACAACGGCACATAAAAAGTTATAACCTTTTGAAAAATCAGACTCTGCTGCCCGGTGGAAGATTGCCAAGATACAGAGCTTTAAATCAGGTACGGATGAATTTCATTTTTTTTCAGCCTGTTTTTTTAAGGACAGACTTAACTGTTTTATCTCTTTTTCAGTCAGACCTGTTGCCATGCTTACGACTTTTATATCCAGCCCCATCTTCAGCATATTTAAAGCTGTAATTTTTACTCCCTGTTTTACCCCTATCTGAATCAGTTCCTGACCTGCAGCGGTCTTTTCAAGCGGCGTTAATTGTATCATATTTTTTATCTCCTTCAGCGACAGTTTCGGAAAACACTGCAAAATAACATATTCCAGCAGTTCTGTCAGTTTTTCTGTTTTATATTCAGGAAGATACAGTGAATCAATCTCTTTTTTCCACCGGACGGCTGCTTCCGGAAGTTTCTCTTTTCCGGAAAGACTGAAAGGCTTCAGCACAGTCAGAAAACCCGCTCTTTCTCCCACAGATTTAAGAGCTTCCTCAAGCGTAACAAGGAGCATCATGTTCGGTGCGTCACACTTTAACGGACATTTTTCCGGCTTGTATTTCTTATCAGTAAAGAGAATTATCAGTATAAATGAAACATCCGATTTTGTCTGTTCATACCATGTGCTGACTTCCCGGAATGATCTCCAGTAAATTGCCGGGTCATCATAGCCCTGAATTTCAAGAAAAACATTGGGTCCCATACCGTCTTTTCTTACGAAAAATCCGTCAAAACGCTTTTCCGTTGTTTTTACAGTGATACTTTCAAAAGCGTATTCACCTTCAATATCCAACCCTGCCAGTTCAAAAAGGCTCCGGGGTTCGATTCTGAATAGCTCGTAAAACAGCGAATCTGTTTTCATATTCCTCTGTCGTATATTTTTGACTATTATAAACCCAAACCATTAGGGTTTCAGCCCCTCAGTTTTTTGTTATCTGTTTCACCAATACCCTGAACTTGGCGCGGGTTAATCCGAGTAATCTGGCTGCCGCGGACTGATTCTCTCCTGAAGCATCAAGAGCCTGTTTTACAAAATTTTTTTCAACCTCTTCCAACTGTATCCCCTCAGGCGGAAGTTTGAACTCGGTATTCACGTTGTAAAAGGAAACAGGCTTTAAAAAAGAGAGAATCTCTCCTGTTATAAGTCCTTTATCTTTTGACAGAATAAAGGCTCTTTCAATTGCGTTTGCCAATTCTCTTATATTCCCGGGCCATGAATATGAGAGGAGTGTCTCTACAGCTTTTTCATCCAAATTAATATCGGATCCGACACTGAAACGGTTCAGAAAATATTTTGCAAGAGGAAGAAGATCATCCATTCGCTCCCTTAAAGGAGGCAGTTGAATCGGAAAGACATTGATTCTGAAAAAAAGATCCTGACGGAAAGAACTTTTTTCCAATAATTCATTGAGATTCTGATTTGTAGCACATATCACCCGGACATCAACAGAAATCTCCTCATTCCCTCCGACCCGCTGGATTTTTTTCTCCTGCAATGCCCTGAGCAGTTTTGCCTGAGCTTCAAGCGGAAGATCTCCGATTTCATCTAAAAAAATGGTTCCTGCCGGATGCAAACTCAAATTTGCCGATGGCTCTTTTATCAGCGCTGGTGAATGATCCTTTTTCATGACCAAAAAGTTCTGATTCCACAAGATTCGGAGATATTGCTGCGCAGTTTACCGGAACAAATCTTCCGTCTTTACGGGGGCTTGCACGGTGAATAAATTTAGCCATAAGCTCTTTGCCGGTTCCTGATTCACCTGTAATTAAAACAGCGGTTGAATCACTTTCTGCCACTTTTGATGCAATATCCATGACAGATGCCATTGGTTTGGAAATATAAACAATTTCATCCTTTTCCGTTATAGTATGAAGTGCCTGTTTTAACGCCCTGTTTTCAACCATAATACGGGAAAAATTCAGAGTACGTTCCACTGTCAGCAGAATCCGATCCTCTTCAAACGGTTTTGTAATATAATCGGCTGCTCCCTGACGCATAATATTTACAGCAGAATCAACTGTAGCAAAGGCGGTTATAAAGACCACAGGGCATGGGATTCGCCGTTCTTTTATTCTCTGAAGCAGCGCAACGCCGTCCATACGGGGCATTTTAATATCTGTAATAACCATGCTGTAGTTATTTACCTGAATTTTTTCAAATGCTTCTGCACCGTCGCCTGCCATATCGGTCTTATGCCCCCTCCTTTGCAGTATAATGGAGAGCAGATGACACATCTTGGGTTCATCATCAACAATCAGTATATACGCCATAATTCCCTTTGATAGAGGATTACCTTTACCCCTATCCCTCTATTCCTCTTATAGTAACTCTGAATAACGCTCCGCCTTCCTCTTTATTCTGAGCAGTTACAATGCCATCGTGGGCGGCAATCACCTGAGAAGCAAATGCAAGCCCCAGCCCGGTTCCTTTTGAACGGGTGGTAAAAAAAGGTTCAAAGATTTTCTGAATATGCTCAGGGGCAATACCGGGTCCCTGATCTTCAATCTCTGCAATCCAATTGTTATTTTGAGAAAATGCTCTTACCTTGACAACTCCTTTGGAAAGAGAACCTTTCTCCTCATTTGCTTCAAAAGCATTCTTTATTATATTATCAATTGCACGAATAAGCAAATCAGGGTCTGCACTTATATAACAGGGTTCTGCCGGAATATCTATCTGTAAATCATTAAAAGAATTGCTCATCTGTCCGATTCTCATACAATGATTTTCCAGAGACTCTTTTAATACTTTATTCATGTCTGTCTCTCTGAAGACAGGAACAGCGGGTTTTGCAAATAAAAGAAAATCTTCAATCAGGCGGTTTAACCTTCTGATTTCATCCTCCATATAAGAGATCATAATCTCAGTATTTGAAGAGGATAAATTTTCGCAATGCTGAATATCTTTTTTTAAAATATCAAGAGATGTTTTAATAATTCCTAAAGGATTTTTCACTTCATGGGCAATCATCATAGAGAATTTACCGATCTCTGCAAGGGTTTTCTGACGTAACATCTGCCGGTTTGCCTCTTCAAGAGCTTTTCTGCTATCTTCAAGAGAATCGAGCATAGCATTAAAAGCAACTGTCATTTCCCGTGTTTCCGGTAAATTGGAAAGCATTACCCTTAATTCAAGATCACCCTTTGCCACCTGTCTCGCTGCCTGAGCAAGATGTGTTACCGGAGCAACCAGAGAACGGGATATAAAAAAGAATATTATAACACAAACACCTGTTATTGCAAAAGAGAGCCATACAAAGCGGGATTTGATAACTGACAGAAGTTTGCTGATTCCTTCGGTGCTGTATGTTATCTGAACTTTACCGATCTGTTTCTCATCTGTTCTCTTATTTACGCTGTCACTTTGAAATGCCAGACTCTCTTCATTTGATTCTTTTAAAATAACAGGTGATTCAACTACTGAAAGATGAAGCCCGGCAGATGATGAAGCCGGTTTTGATACATCTGCCAATCTTTCATCAGAACTGTTTAATATCACTACTCTTACCACATCTTTTTCAGATAAAAGATTACCGGCAAGCCGGTTAAGCATTCCCCTTTCATCAATCAGAATCCCAAGCTCGGCATTAAGCGCAAGATATTTTGCAAGAAACGCCATACGCTCTTCAAACCGTAAAAGAACAAACTGATGAATAAGTCCTACGCCGATATAGCCTAATGAAAAACTTGCCGCGCTGATAAGGAGAAAAGCGGCAAGGATAATTCTGAGATGTATCCCTATTTTTCCTGTGAATCTTATAATATTTCTCTTTTTATTCCGCACTCTCTCCTCTGCATTCTTTCTGAATATCCAATTTCTGAATAACACGGAAATTTATCAATGTCTTAAATTCAGGATCCTCTTTATGACATTTTTTTTCAGTAAGGAGCTTTAAAGCCATTTTTGCAGTATCTCTTCCGATCTGCCCGTAATCAAATACAAATGCCAATGCCGCTCCTGATTCATAAAAAAAACGGTTATAACCGATCACAGGTATTTTATTTAATACTGCTTCTTTTATAATATACTGAATAATGCTCTCTGAAACAACAGTACGATCAGGAATAATCCATAAACTGTCTATCTGATTAAAATATTTTTGTAAAATCTGCGGAATATCTTTTTTGGAAGAGACTTCAAGAGGGATAATATTCAAATCTGCTGATACACCGTTTTTATTTGCCTCTTTGAAAAATGAAGAATTGTATAAGGGATCATATAGCAGACCTAAATTTTTTAAACAAGGGAGGGATTTTTTAATCTCATGAATCTGAGTACTGATCGGGATTTTCAGAGGAATACCACATAATTCATCTGAATTATCAGCAATCTCTTCGGGATTTAACACCATTGTATAAAGGATTTTATTCTTTGAATCCTGAAATTCTGTACTGACAAAACTGAGAGCTTCGGGTCCTACGGCAATAAAAAGATCAAATCCTTCTGTAATGAGTGTTTTCTTCAGGAATTCAAGACTTTTTCCCTTGTATTTTTCAAGAGAAAAGATTTCAGTAACCGGACTAATATCAGAGTGAAAGGTTTCCCTACGCCATTCGCCGTCTGTCATGATGCTTAACCCTTCAGCCGCCTCCATATACGGCTTTATGTCCCGTGATACTAATATTGCTATCTTAGCAGATGGAATATCTTCACCTGCTGAAACAACAGTGAGTATCATTGGTATAAAGCAGATAAGCGCTAAAAGCATTCTGAAAAACTGCGATTGGCAAAAAAATCTTTCAATTCTCAATTTCCAAATCCTGATTCATGGAGTGCAAAAATATAATTTTTGCACTCCTCCCTGTTTGAGAATAAGGAATTGCACATGACTTCATTTTTAATTCCTAATTCCTATCCATTATATCTTCGACTTTATTTTTAAACTCTTCTGTTACAATATCAATATCATCAAGATTGGCAATTACACGGGGGGTAATCAGGATAATCAGTTCAGTTTTTTCATTTGTTTTTGTCTCTTTTCCGAAAAAATACTGCATTACAGGAAGCCCTCCAAAACATGGAAGACCTGCGGATCCATTATCTTTTTTCTCTTTCATCAGACCGCCGATAATAATGGTCTGACCGTCTTTTACTGTAAGTGATGTATTGACGCTCCGTTTGTAAAAAGATAGGGCAGTCTGATTTCCTACAGGTACTGACTCGCTCTGCTCACTGATCTCCTGATTTATATCCATGCTTACAAGACCGTGTTCATTGATATGCGGTGTAACAGAGAGTATTATGCCGGTATTTCTGTATTGAATACTGGTTTCAATAACTTGTGAGTCATTTGTATTTTTATATTCAACACTCTGAACCGGCACTTCTGTTGAAATATCAATTTTTGCCTCTTTATTTTCAGACGCCAAAACTGTAGGAGATGAGAGAATATTAACTTTTTTTTCAGACGCCAATGCTGAAAGCTCGGCAGACCATCTGTTAAAAGGATTGGCGTCACCGATTGACATGTTAAGTCCCGTGTTTGAAACTGATGCGTTTAATAATGAAGTGCTTAATTTTTCATTCCCTTTTTTGTAATTCCAATTAATTCCCAATTCATTCTTGGCTTCCAGACCGATTTCAGCCAATGTAACCTGTATCAGAACCTGACGCGGAAGGACATCAAGACGTTCCAGTATATTTTCAATAATCCGGTAATCTTTGGGGGTTGCCTCGATAATCAGGGCATTTCTGATTGTATCAGGGGTAATATTAATCTCTTCTTTTAATGTCCCGGATCCGCCGGTCTCTTGAGATGTTCCGGCTATTCCTCCTTCCTGCTTTCGCTCAATCACACCAAAAGGGGTTTTAACAGCCGCAGGCTGCTCTTCTTTTTTTGCTTCCTGCTGAGACGGCTCTCCGGTTTTTGCCGATTTATCTTTATCTTTATCTTTTTTCTCTTTCTTACTTGCTCCTCCGGAAAAAACGGAGTTCAGAAGATTCTGAAAGCTCTTCTGCTTCACCGTTTTTGACTGAATAGATATAAATTTTCGATTCAGTATCCTGAAGGGGCGAATCCATCTGTTTGACAACTGATTCAATCTTTTCAAAAATGCGTGGATTTGAACTTATAATCAGCAGTGTATTGAGCCGTTTTATTGAGGTTATTTTCACTTCATCTTTGGTCGCATAAGATGCGGCAATATCATTCAGGGTTTTTACTGCCTCTTCAGCATCCATATATTGCAGAGGATAAAATCTGTGGCTCATTTTTTCAAAGAGATCAACATCAAATACTTTGATAAGCCTCAGAACTTTTGAGACATTGGTGCCTTTATCAACCAGAACAAGAGTATTTGAACCTTCATGAGAGATAATAGTCCCATCCGCAGATATAAAAGGGGTCAGCAGTTTGGTCATCTCCTGAACTGATATATATTTCATGGGAATGATCTGAATAATCACTCTTTCTGACGGAGAGAGGCTTTTTTCCGAAGCTCCGAACTGCCATGGAATGGGCATTCGCGGGGATTCTTTGAATTTCTCTATTTTATACAGATTCCCCTCTTTAACAGCGGTCAGCCCGTTTGCTTCAAGTATCTGAAAAAAAACAGGAAAAAGGTCTTTTTTTGTTAATGTGCCTGCGGTCTGTATGGTCACCTTTCCCCGTATATTAGGGTCGGCAATATAATTGATATTAAGAAGCTCTGCAATAGTTCTGATTACTTCATAAAGATCAGCATCATCAAAATTAAGGACAATATTGCCGGAATTTGATGAATCTTCTGCTGATTTAGCGGCAGATGATATAAAAATGACAATTATACAAAGAATACAGATAATAATTTGCTTATATTTCATAAAATTTATCCAAAAAATCTAAAAGACCTACGGGGTTTTAAAAACCCCGTAGGTCTGGAATTCAATTGGTTTTCTATTTCTTTTTCCGTTTGAATGTTCCAAAAGGTGTAGTAACAGTTTCATACTCATCTTCAGAAAGAGCGGCAGGCTGATCTTTTGAAACAGCAGGAGCGGCAGGCTGTTTTTTTTCTGATTCTGAAATAACAACCGTAGGTGCTGTAGCCTCCTGTTTGACGCTTTCATTTTTTAAAGCGGGTTTTTGGGCGTCATGTAAAAGAATCTCATATTTTTTATCCTTTTCAGTTAAAAGGATGCTCTCTTTCTGGATGGCATTTATCTTTAGCTCTCCCAGCATATCCCCTTCTTTTACCCATTTATTCTCCCGCTCTCCCGGTTCCCGGATCGGATTGCTGATCAGGGCGGATTTATAACCATCCATGATAATCACCCCGTATAGTGTAATCTTTTGTCCTGAAAGAAGCAGGGGCTTGACCTCCTCTTTTTCAGGTTCAGGCTCTTCCGGGGGGATATATTCCGCTCTGTCAGGAGAGAAAAGATTCTTCTCTGCAATCGCTTTGTATGCTGATTCAGCAGGTATATCTTTTTTTAAGAACCTTCTTTCATTCTGACGATTTTCAGTTTTTTGTATAGTCTGAGTTTCTGAAACAGCCTTATCCTTTTTAACCCATACGTCATGGGTCTTAATTCCAAAGAAGATTGCAAAGGCTGCCAGAATAAGATTCATTAGCCATAGTTTTGAAAACATAGTTAATCCTTAAAGTAGTAGGGTGGACAAAGCGCAGCGTGTCCACCATTAAACAGGCGGACACGCTGCGCTTTGTCCGCCCTACTTTCTCATAAACCCTGAAATAATCAGGGTCGCATAGACTTCTTTTATCTCTTTGCTGCTCATCAGTCTGATTTTCATGTCGTTTATCTTCAGTATTTTGGGCGAGGTTTCAATTTTATACAGAACCTCTTTCAGTTGCCGGACATTTGCGCTCATGGTAATTTCAACAGGGATGCCCAGATAATTTTTAACCGGACTCTCTTTATCCGGCTCTTCCGGGTTCAAAACCCGCATGGTCTTTACTTCAACATTGCTTTTCCCTGCAATTTCATTCAGAATATTCTGAATATCCACCGCAGCAAGGGGAGGTGTTTCTCCGGTCAGAAGACCTGATTCTGCACGCTCAAGGTCACGGGTTAAGGAGAGAAGCCGCGATTCGATCTGATTTCTCTCCTGAAGAATCTGGCGATATTTTTCAAGCCGTTTCTCCTGTATTGCAATTTCATCATTGAAGGATTGAAATACAGAAAATGACTGCTCCGGGGCAAAGCGATAGGCTGCTCCGATCAAAAGGAGAATTAATCCGCAGATTATGATATATTTTCGTTCCTGTGTCATTCTTAATTCTCTACTTCGCGACTTGGTGTCTTTGTGTCTTAGTGGTAAAAAAGACACCAAGACACAAAGACACTAAGTTTTTATTATTTTCCTCTTTCCCACGCGAAGCGTGGGAACAAGATCAAATTTATGTTTTTATTTTTAAAGGGATTCCCACTCTTCTCTTTCTAAACCTGCCTGTTGTAATATTTTACCCAGAAATGCTCTGCTAATATCCCCTTTATGCGGATTAGGAATGAAAAGTTTAATTTTGTTTTTGATCATATATTGATGATTACCTCCGGAATACGGACATTCAAATCCGTATTTTTTAAGTATCTTAATAAGTTCATGTCTTTTAACGGGTCCGAAATTGGCATCAGGCAGCCTCTGTTTCAATATCTAATGTCAATCCTTCTACTTCAGGCAAAGCATGTCCCATACGCAAACCGAGAATAATCCAGCCTTCCAGCACCTCCTGCAATTGCTTCCTACACGATTCCAATGTAACAGTGTTGGCATATACTCCCTGAAATCCGGTAATTTCACCATAGAAGGTTTTATCTTCAAGTATTTCATAGTGAGCCTGACACATTGCTTTATTTATATATTCAGTAAGCATCATTATTCTCCTTTATTCTCTTTCCCATGCTTCTTTTCGTTCCCACGCTTTGCGTCCAATCTAAACCCTAAGGATACTTTAAGACCTGAAAAGGAAGTTTTTCAAATTTGCAGGCTGTCAGAAACATCAGCTTTTCTTTTGACGTTTCATATTCAGGAACGCGGTAATAAAATATCTTACATTTCGGTCTGTTGCCGTTTATCCGCTGTTTGTGATTCTCCTTCACTGATTCCCTGCGGTATCCGTATTTTATCATGAATGAAACGGCAACGCCGACCTTTATCCCGAATACATTTGCCTTTTCTTTTTTCCGTATATTGCCGCCGAGGTCAACAATATGAATTTCATCAAATTCCTCTGCAACGCTTTTCCTGAACCCGTCATAAGTCCGGGCATCAATAAAAGACGAATTGCTGACAAATGCGACAATCCCCTCTTTCTCCCCGATTCTGTCTGTCGCCCATCTGAAAAAACGTGAATACATATCGTAAAGTTTGGTCTTCTGAACGCCGCTCCGTCCGATGTAAGTCTGCTTTATCCGTTCGTCAATTGCCTGATATTCGCGGTTTTTATTGTTTTCATTCTCGTTTTTCTGATTTGCATTGTATGGTGGATTTCCTATAATCACAAAGATTTCACGCTCATTCTGATGTCTGATGCGGGCTGTGTTTTCAACGGTCATGGCAAAAAGATCGCTCTGTTTCCGGCTGAATTCAGCGTGATCCAGCGTATCCATAAAACAGATGTTCTTAAATTCCGAATATTCCCCCATCTTCTGCTTGTATGTAAACTCAATATTCAGATTTGCTATATAATACGGAAGAATCGAAACCTCGTTGCAGTAAATCTCATTTTTATATTTTTCAGTCAGTTCTCCTTTGGGAAGATATTCAATAAGTTCCGCGATAAATGTTCCTGTGTCTGTCGCGGGATCAAGAATCTCAACCCCTTTATCCCCGAGCATCCTGCCGAAGCATTTATATAACAGATAATCAGTGCTTTCTATCATGAACCGGACAATTTCATTTGGCGTGTAAAAAATTCCGAGCCTGTCCGCGCCCTTGGGATTATATGCTGTGTAGAAATTTTCATACAATGCTTTGAGAAACCGCTGTTTTTCATAATGGTTTGCAATATTCGCCGCGGCTTTTTTTATCACAAGATAATATGTTTTGATCCGGTCAAGGGTATTGCGTCTCAAATCCCCTGTAAAAAAAGTATTTACCGTATTCTGCAACTCACGTGCAATATTGTTCTCTCTGTGAAACTGTGATTCGTCAAAGACCGTGAGAAAAATCTCTTCTGTCAGAATATGCTGTATAATCATCTCCCGCACGTCTGTCTCCGTTATATGCGGATTGATAACGCTTCTGCATAAGATTCAGAAATTTCTCTCTTGCGGTTTTAAAGACGGAATTGTCTCCGGATTCAGCGTCAATCCGCCTGCGGAGAATAACCAGTATCTCCGGCAAATCCGCTCTGAATAAATCAACCGCCTCACGGAACTGCCGGACTTCATGCGGCTGGTAACTGAGAAAGCGGTTGAGAACCGCATCCAACTGCTCAGGATTCGGCCATATCAGCCTCCGCGACTCTGACTCCGCCCTGAAACAGCAAGGCTTTCCGCGAATCTTCAAACAGAATATTGCTGGTCGGATAACCTTTTGCAAATTTATCCTTTATCTCTTCATTAAGATCATCATACTGATCCTTGCTCTCCCAGTATCCCCAGTCAAGACGCAGGGCATCTTTGACCGTTCCGTCAGGATAAATCTTCTTATCCTTATATTCCAGCTCGGGAACCAGTTCAAGATTCTTTGATTCGCAATAGGCGTTCAGCAGGCTGTAAAATGCGTTCCGTACAGATGTTTCATTCCGCGATCCGCCGTACTGAATCACTTTTTCAACCCTTGCATAATATTGCTGTATCAGTATTTTAGACATAGATATCTTTTAAAACCTACGGTGCCTTTAAATTCTTAGTTCCTTAGTGTCTTAGTGGCTTTGTGTTTTTTACCACAAAGACACAAAGACACTAAGAATTCTCCAGTTTAAGCCCTATCCTGAACCGCTCTTTGCCGTCTTTTTCTTTGGTTATGGTAGATAAAAAGACCACATCCTTAAATAGCGGAGAATCTTCCAAAATCGGAATAAGTTCAGATGCTGATGTTGCATAGCCGCTGATCTGAATCCCTTTTTCTGAAAAAGATAAATCCTGTATCCATGCGGTTTCAGGAATCAGTTGCGTCATCTCTCTTAAAATATTCAGCCCTGATACCCGATTCTGCTGAAGATTATTCAGATAATCTAACCGATCTTCCAATTCTTTGAAAGAACTCTGAATCCTATCAATATTCTTAACCTCTGATGTCAGATGTTTCATCTCTTCATTAAGCTCTTTGAGAATCAGCTTTTGGCGTAAAATATGACTTCCGCCCCAGCCAATCCCTGATAAAATAACCAGCATTATCAGGATAATCATCATATAATATCCTGCTCTCCCCGGCTTTTTCTGTGATTCAGGGGGAAGAAGATTGATTTTCAACGGAACATCTGATAATCCTTTGAGTGCAAGCCCATAAGCGGTAACAGATTCATTGGAAATATCTGTTATTCTATTTTGTTCCCATGCTTCTGCGTTAGAACGTAAAGCCTCAAATAATTCCTTATCTGAGTTAAAACTGCGTATCTTCTTATCATAAGCAATGAAATTGGCAAAGCCTGTTGAATCAGGCTCAATCCCTGAGACGCCCCCTTTTAATGTATCTGAAAAATCAAGGTACGGAGCGATTTCTCTTTTTTTTCCGACAGCTAAAAGTATCTTAATCCTTTTCCTTGTTTTATCTTCTGAAAGAATCTGATAATCAAAGAGAATATCATCAATTGGTATCGGAACATATTTTTCCATTTCATATCTGAGGGTTGATCTTAAATTCTCTTTAACTGCTGTGGGAAATTCAATTGTTTTAAAGATAGTCAGATTACCGGGGATACCGAGAAAAATAGTTGAAGAGCCGTTCACATGATTCTCCTGCATGAAATCAGTTGCTGACTCTCTGACGATATTAAGATTTTCTTTTAAAGTTCTATCTTTTTCCAGAGCATAGACTGCACGGGCGGCTATTTTTAGCCCCTTGAAGGAACTTTTCAGATAAAGAATAGCAACGCTATCTTCTTTTATATCAATACCAAGACTGTTCATAAAATGTTATGTGTGTAAATTTAACCGCAAAGACACAAAGAACTTTGTGAAATCTTTGTGTCTTTGTGGTGAAGAAAAGAGGTTAAGAAAAATCTGCGCATCACTCTGAAGATGATTTTTTCCTTAGATTTGTTTACAGTTATTTTACCCTTCTTTATCTATCCATTGGATAATCTTATACTTCTTTTTGAGCGCTGTATCTATTTTCACAATAACCTGAATCCCCTGTCTGGTATGGCTATCTGTGATGGTTCCGACAGACTGAATCGTATAAAGCGGGATTGTCTGTAAAGAAAGATACTGAGCAATCTCTTTGAATATATCATCGCCGACAATCGGAATTAACTCAGAACAATGATTTAAAATCATTCTCTTTCCGATATTCTATAATCGCTTCAGCAAGTTCATCAGTCATCTGAGGAAGAGATCGCATCATTTGTAAAGACGCACTGTTGATATTGATTTTGTTAAAATCAAATTCCTTTTTTTTGCTCTCTGATTTGGAATCGCTTTTTTTCTCTTCTTCATCCTGATAAATTGTAACAACATCTTTCAACCCTTTGTAAAATAATTCAGGCGTAATCCCTTTGACCAGCAGAAGCTCTTCAATTGAATCAAAATCACTGTCTTTACATTGATATGGTTCTGAAAGCGAAAGATAATAATCATCCTCCGCCCCGTTTAGGCGGTGAAGATTATCCGCGTCTCGCCAATCTAAAATAGAATCAATAATTCCAATGAGATCATCCTCTTCAAGCTCAAAACGGGATAAGAGCATTTTTAATATCCCCGGATTCGCTTTATTTATATTAATCTTTCCGCTTTCACTTCCGATTTTTACTTTAAATGCTCCGTTTGCAAACGGAATCGCGGGAATATCAGCGTTTATTCGCCATTCAATTTCTTTTTCATCAGATTCATCATCAGAAGATTTCTCTTTCTCAGCCTCCGGCTTAGAAGGCTTAGGCATGACTTCATTCTTTATCAGCTCGGCAATTGCAGTGTTTACTCCGGCAACAGCGATGTAATATGCCTGCGTCTCTTCTTTAAAATTCCGGGTAATATTCACTTCGGTCCGCATTGTATAGCAGAATTCTCCGACAATAACTGACAGCAGCGTCAATACCCACAGCACAATAAAGAGGGCAATCCCTTTTTCATTGAGAGGATTGTACATCATCAGACTCTTTTTTACGCATCTCCTCTCTTGCTTCATCTGCTTTCTCTTTTCTTTCAACAGGATTGCGTATTCCGAGTTTTGTAAAGATACGGAAAATGCCATCGCTTCCTCCGGCAATCAGCAACGCGGTCAGAAACTGCCCGCCGATTGACATTTTTGCCTGATAATCAAGAGCATTAAGCAAATCTTTGACAATATCAAGGTCATAGCTCCAAAATACAACAAACGCCAGAGTGATTATTATGGGGGTTTTATATCCCTTGCCTTCAAAATGCTGTAAAAAGAAGCGCCAGTTAAATATCGGAGTTAAAGCCACTTCAAAGACAATTGACAAAACCAGAAAGACAATTAATATTTTACCGACTCTGGGGCTGATACTATCACCGGATGAATTAGCAGAAGAGTCCTTATTCACGGGAGAATCCTGAGCCATCAAAGATATGGAAAAACTGATAAAAAACATCAAAGCAATAATAAGTATTATCAATTTTTTAACGGGCATTTTCGTCTCCGTAGGGTGGACTAAGCGCAGCGTGTCCACCCGTTCATTCCTTATCATTCCGGCGGACACGCTCCGCTTAGTCCGCCCTACAATTTTCTACAATTTTCCTGATTCCTAATTCTCTTTGATGAGATTGTAAAGGATTTTTTGGTAATGCAAAAGTATATGCAAAATTTATGCCAAACTTTTTAAAAAATCTTCAAAAAATATCATCATCCTCTTTAGCTTTCTGTTTTTCTTTAAAATCTTTTTTCTTTAAAACCCCAATATATTGATATTTCTCATTTGACATTCTACAATATGTTGTGATATATATTGTTCTTACATGAAACGGAAATATCGTTTTAAAAGGGTAAAAATTTTCGGATTTTTATTAATTTTGCTCCTGGAGCGGAGTTTGAAATGGGAAAAAATTACATAGCAGAGGTTGTACCTGTGTTTGAAAAGATAAAAAAACGTGACGGAAGGATTGTTCCCTTTGATTCGTCAAAGATAACCAGAGCGATTGCCAAGGCGGGAGAGGCAACCGGAGAGTTTGAAGAAAAAGAGGCAAAAAGACTGACTCTCCGCGTGCTGACTATGGCGCAGGAAGTTATTGGCGATTCTGTACCGGAAGTTGAAGTTATTCAGGATGTTGTTGAGAGAATCCTTTTTGATTCACCTTTTTATAAAACCGCCAAAGCATATATTATTTACAGAGAGCAGCACGCCCAGATACGGAATATGACAACAAAAGCAAATATTGATCTGGTTGACAACTATCTTCAGAAATTGGACTGGAAGATCAAAGAAAACAGTAATATGTGCTATTCTCTCCAGGGGCTTAACAATTATATTTCATCAGATATTACATCAGAATACTGGCTTAACAGAATATATCCGCCTGAGATAAGAAATACTCATAAAAGCGGTGATTTGCATATTCATGATCTGAATCAGTTATCCGTGTACTGTATGGGGTGGGACTTAAAAGACCTGTTATTACAGGGATTCAGAGGCGTTCCCGGAAAAATAGAGAGTGCACCGCCAAAACATTTGAGAACCGCGCTTGGGCAACTGGTTAATTTTATTTATACACTCCAGGGTGAAGCGGCTGGCGCGCAAGCCGTGTCTAACTTTGATACTTTTCTTGCCCCGTTTGTCCGTTATGACCGGCTCACTTACAATGAAGTTAAGCAGGCAATGCAGGAGTTTGTTTTTAATTCAAATATTCCAACAAGAGTCGGGTTTCAATGTATGTCCGAAGATACTGAAATTCTCACACCTGAAGGATGGATCGGGTATGAAGATGTTGAAGTGGGTCAGATCATAAAGACATTCAACATAAATACAGGTGAAATTGAGGATATGCCTGTTAAGAGAGTCTTCTCAAGGCATTATGAAGGAGTGATGTATAATCTTATAAACCGGATACAGGATCAGTTGATCTCTCCCGGACACAGGGTTGTAAGAAAAATCTTCAATACAGAGGATAAATTTGTTCTTGAAGAGATTGAAAAGATAGTTGAATACAAATCGCCTGTAATTTTACCGATAACAGGAAAGAACCGCAATCCGAAAAAAGCTGTTTCTGATGATGAGATAAAGCTGATTGCATGGATTATTGCCGAAGGATCAAAAGAGAATTTTACAAAGCATCGCCACTGTCACAGAATAACAATTTATCAGTCCCAGATTGTAAATCCTGAAAATTATGAAGAGATCATTGGAATATTAAACCGTCTCGGATTTGAATACAGCATCAGAGATTCTGTTCCCGCGCTTGGAAATTCAAGCAAAATGATACGGTTAAATGCTGAATCATCTCAGAAAATCCTTGATACGCTCTTTAAAACAAGGGAAAGCGTCAAGTTTATTCCTGAAATAATGAAGAATATGGACAAACGGCAGGCTCGGTTATTTTTGGATACATATCTTAAATTAGACGGTCATGAAGGATGCAAAATAACAACGACCAATATGGAAATATTAAACGGTCTTCAGCAGATTGCCGTTGATGCAGAATATGCATTCACTGTCAGCATAGAAAAACAGAGTATCGGTAAGAAGATGCTCTTTGTTTTAGAGTTGACAGATAATCAGGAATCCTCAATCACGGATATAAAAAAGGTTGATTATTCAGGTGTTATCTGGTGTCCGAATACAGATAATGAAACTGTTGTTGCAAGAAGAAACGGAAAAGTCTTTATAACCGGAAATACGCCTTTTTTTAATATTACCATGGACTTAAATCCACCTTCAACATTAAAAGATCACCCTGTCATTATCGGAGGTGAATATAAAGAGCAGACTTACAAAGATTTTCAGCCTGAAATGGATATTATCAACCAGGCATTTGCTGAAGTCATGATGCAGGGGGATGTTTCAGGCAGGGTATTTACTTTTCCGATTCCGACCTATAATATCACAAAAGATTTTGACTGGGATAATCCTAATCTGGATAAAATATGGCAGATGACCGGCAAATTCGGAACCCCTTACTGGAGCAATTTTGTGAACTCTGATATGTCCCCGGAGGACGCCAGATCAATGTGTCCGCTTCATCCTGATACAAAAGTCATTGTCAGAGCCGGAAGAGGAATGAATATTCGTACAATCAAAGATGTATATTATACATCTTTGGAAAAAGGAACAAGAGTATGAGGTTTTATTCAACGGCAAATGGATACACGCGGGTCTTGTAGCAGATAAGACTCAGGGCTGTCTTGAATTTACTGTTGGAAACAGTCAGAAAGTTGCAATGGATATTAGACATGAACAGCCTGTTAAACAGGCAAAAGGAGAAGCAATAAAGATTCTTCATGCCAATGAGATTGCAGTCGGTATGTATGTTCCGTTTAACGCTGCACCATTGCCTGATGAGTATGATACAGGTCTTGTTAAAGATGAATATTCAGATATATCTGACAGCAATGATTATTTTTATGAGGATGGCTATAAATGGTTTCCTGTCAGGCAGATTCGTCACATGACTGAATATAACAGCATGGTATTCTGTTTTACAGTAGATTCTGATGAGCATTTATTTCAGTTGGCAAACGGAATGATAACACATAACTGCCGTTTACGCCTTGATAACCGCGAACTTAGAAAACGTGGCGGCGGTCTATTCGGTGCCAACCCGCTCACAGGCTCCACGGGGGTCGTAACAGTTAATCTTCCCCGCATAGGCTATCTTTCAAAGAATGAAAAAGAATTTTTTGACCGTTTAAGCGAAATGATTCATTTGGCAAAAAAGAGTCTGGTTATTAAACGGAAAGTTCTTGAAACATTTACAGAAAAAAATCTTTATCCATACTCAAAATTTTATCTGCGCGAGGTAAAAAACGCAACCGGACTTTACTGGAAAAATCATTTCTCAACCATAGGAATTATAGGCATGAATGAAGCATGTCTTAATTTTATGGGAAAAGATATTGGCACAGATGAAGGGCAGGAGTTTTCATTAAGGGTAATGGATTTTATCCGCAATCTGATTTCAGAGATTCAGAATGAAACCGGAGACCTATTTAATCTTGAAGCAACCCCTGCTGAAGGAACTTCTCACCGCCTTGCATTGCTGGATAAAGAGCGGTTCCCTGATATTATCTGTGCAAATGAAAACGCCTGCTGTAAAGGAGAAGCTCCTTATTATTCCAATTCAACGCATTTGCCGGTGAATTATACAGATGATATTTTTGAAACGCTTATGCTTCAGGATGAGTTACAGACAAAATATACAGGGGGTTGTGTCACTCATCTTTATCTTGAAGAGCAGGTAAGTGATATTGAAACAGTTAAAAATCTGGTCAGAAAGATAACAGACAATTTCAGACTTCCTTATTTTACTTTGACGCCGACTTTCAGTATCTGCTCGTCACACGGCTATCTTAACGGCAAACAGGAGCATTGCCCTTTCTGCGGAAATGAAACAGAGGTTTATTCAAGGGTTGTCGGTTATTTAAGACCGATAAGTCAGTGGAATGACGGGAAACAGGCGGAGTTCAGCAGGCGTAAATTTTTTAAAATAAATCTGAATGATTCTGAAATAGAACTGACAGATATTCAGGCTTTGAATTTAGCCAATTTTTTCTCTCATTCATTAAAGATGAACAGTACTTTGTTTCAGATTTAATGATATGCAAAAATTGCCTTGATAAAACAATAAACCCTAAGGGTCTTTAAGAACCTTAGGGTTTAAATTAAGGATTTTTTACCGTACACCTGCTGTAACATGCTCCATTTCATCAATAATCTGATCCGCTTTTTCCTGATTCCAGACGCCGAGATATTTCTGGCGTTTTCTGCCTTCCACTTTTTTTGTCAGATTAAAAATTGTCTCTCCTTTTCTGTTTTTTCCCCGTTTATTAAGATTCCAGCCTCTGTATGTTACGGGAATATCCGGTTCACTGAGAATTTTTTCTTCTTTGTGTAACTCTCCGCATTCTCCGTTTTTATCAGCCGGGACATCCTTTGTGTAACTCTCCGGTCTGTACGTAATTTCGGATTTCATCAAGTCTGAATCCGAAACGGGCTGATACATCAATGCCTGTATCTTTCCTGATGGATTCAACAGCTTTAAATGTAGCTGTTACTGCATCAAAGCCTACTTCCATGAGTCGCCTTTCTGCGTGTCCTCAGCATTCTTTCCAATGCCGCATCATCTTCAGCCATACGGTACAGTGAATTAAGATTGTTTGTTTCGGGAGACCGCTTCTCTTCGGAAGAATAGCTTCCGGTTATCATAACTTCATAAAGCACATCCTTTGCCCAGTCCCTGAATTGTTTCGCATACTTTCCTTCGCAGTGCATGGATATTCGGATAATTCCGCGATAGGAATATATGACTCTGGCAGGATTGCCTCGTCCGATATTACCGTCAGGATACATGACGGTAATCGTCATAAAATGTGTATCCTGTTTCAGCTCTTTTTTTCTGACAAGCTGGGAATGAAGTTCCCGAAGATCCGAAACTCCCAGCGCATTGCCCAACTGTTTGCGTGTAACCCATCGCTGATTATCTTTGTCAATAATCTCTATCGGAAATTCATCTTCTCCGATTTTAAACAATATTACATTATTCATTCATCTCCTCCATCCAAGTTTTCTCCATCATTTTATAAAATGCAGGACAGGCAGCGATGGAGACTCTGCTTTTCGGGAGCGACCCTATTCCTGCACATCTTAAAAAACCCTAAGGGTCTTTAAGACCCTATGGTTTAAGGGATTTTTACCGTATTCCGATTATAACCTGTAGGATATAAACCGCATCCTTCAGGTCAAGTTTTCCGTCTCCGTTCACATCGCCTGACGTTAAACCTCCGCCGTCAAAAGAGGCTGTTCCGTTCTCAGGCGTCACGGAAAGCTGACCCGCATTTTTGTCGGAAAGCAGGGTCTCTGTAAATGAAAGAACGGTTGTTCCCGAACCGTTTACCGTGTTATAGGTAAGTTCAAGAATATCGCCGCTGCCTGCGGAGATCACACCGCCGGACATATTGTAAAGCAGGATGACAACTTTCACATTTTCCGGGTCTGTTTTATCAGGCGTCATGGAAACTGTAAAGCCCTGTGATCTTGCGGTAAGTTTTGCCTCGGTAATTTCAAATCCGATTGCTGAATTATAGGTAAATTCAATCTGGGCCGCGGATACAGCATCCTGATTTGCAAGAGCAAGCCCGAATGTCCCTGTCTCATTTGCCTCTAATCCAAGACTCGGCAATGTCATGATATTTGAAGCGGAACGGTTTTCTCTGCTTCTTGCTACAGGATTCAGGATTTTGTTAATCAGGGTCTGAATGTCAAAGATGTTGTATTTTGTATCTGTGTTCAGATCGCAGCAGTCGCAGGATCCTTTTGCAAGAATGCAGTTTATCAGAAGTTGCAGATCAAAGATATTGTATTTGCCGTCTTTGTTGATGTCGCCGATGGGTTCGCAGGAGCTTCCGATAGTAAAAGCTGCTGTGTCTGAATAATCGGATGATATTGATTTTGCAGATGAATCGGAAACAAGACATTCAGTAAAAGAGAGTAAAGATGTATTGTTCAGAGTTGCCGTAGAATCAACATCAAACATAAGATTCAGAACCGGTCCCGTGCCGGAAGAGACAGTTGCTCCCGATGAACTGTAAAGCAGAACAAGAGCCTCTGAATTTGCTCCGTTTTCAGTTACAGTAACAGAAGCGGTAAAATTCTGCGTTCTTGAAGGGAGCGTAAAGTTTTTGTTGGCATGGATACCGATGCCTGCATTGTATTTGATACGCACCTGCAAGGATGCCACAGGTGTTGTGAGATTAGTTTTGTTATCCAGAGAGATCACAACAGGAACATTTTTGCTTCCCGGGGAACTTTTGGCGTCTTCAAGAGTCAGGACTGCGCCTGAACCTGACGGAATCTTTGTATATGTCCCGGTTAATGTTTTTGTCTGACCTGCTGTTACGGTTACGCTCTGATTTGCAGGTCTGGTGTAGCCTGTAACTGTTTTAAATTCAACTGTGTAAGTGCCTGCGGAGAGTTCCGCTTCTTGCGCCGCTGTCATAACAGGTGCTGTTTACACACCACTTTGCGCCTGCGGTTACAGCATCTGACGGGCTTATGGTAAGTTGCAGATAGCCTGTGTCAGTTCCGGGATCAGATATGCAGTTACTCGGCGCACTCAGCCATGGGCTGTAAGTTACATTTCCATAAACACCGTTACTGCTGTTTACTCCGGTTCTTCCGGTATTATTCCACCAGTTGTTTAATGCGGTTACAGCGCCGGATGAATTGTTATGAAGAGCTGTCTGGTTATTTGTGAAGTTGTTGTTGACAATCTGAGGCGTTGCATCTTTGAGATAGATTCCGTATTTATTGTCGCTGATATTGTTGCAGTCAATCACTGCGCTGCTACTTCCAGAGTATGCGACATAAATTCCTGAATCTGAAGCGTTCCTGATAATATTGTGGCGAATTGTCGGGCTGGCACTATCAAGGTAAATATTACGTCCGGCATATTCCACGATACAATATTCAAGAATGCTTTTTGCATCAAGAGTAAACATATCAAAAGAAATACCTTTCCAGCTTCCGGAAACAGGCGATGTCAGATTGCTGGTAAACAAAATGGGAGATGTTTCTGTCCCTACAGCAGAAAAAGAACCATTATATCCGTAACCGACAAGAATACCAGTATTTGATTCAAATCTTATTTCTGCACCTGGTTCTATAGTCAAATGGGCTGAATCACTGAATGTTACATCGCCGATGACAACATATTTGGATTCATCTCCTTTACTTCCCCATGTGGTATCCGCAGCTATCGTACCTCCCTCAATCAGCGTTCCCTGCTTTTTGTTGTCCGTGTAGGTATTGCCACTCAGATTCATTTTCTGCGCTTTCACCCGGATAGGATAGGTGGCGCTGTAGCGGACTGTGCAGTTTCTGATGGCAGGGTATGCATCTTCGCACATAATACTCGCCTTATAGTCCTGACCCGCATACTCAACAATGCAATATTCAAGTATGGTTGTTAAGTCATTTGTTTCAGAATCAAAATAAATGCCTTTCCAGCTTCCGGGAACAGGCGATGCCAGATTGCTGGTGAAAACAATGGGAGATGCTTCTGTTCCTATTGCAGAAAGAGAACCCTTATATCCATAGCCGAGAATAAGAGCAGTATGCGGTTCAAATTTTATCTTGACTCCGGGTTCAATAGTTAAATGAGCAGAATCACTGAATGTTACATTTCCGGTGACAATATATGTGGATTCGTCCCCCTTATTTCCCCATGTGGTATCCACATTTATCGTACCCCCCTCAATCAGTGTTCCCTGCTTTTTGTTGTCTGTGTAAGTATTGCCGCTCAGATTCATCTTTTTCGCTCTCACTCTGATGGGATAAGTGGCACTGTAGCGGACTGTGCAGTTTCTGATGGCAGGGTATGAATCTTCGCACATAATACTCGCCTTATAGTCTTGTCCAGCATACTCCACGATGCAATGTTCAAGCACGGTTGTTAAGTCATTTGTTTCAGAATCAAAATAAATGCCTTTCCAGCTTCCGGGAGCAGGCGATGCCAGATTGCTGGTGAACACAATGGGAGATGCTTCTGTTCCTATTGCAGAAAGAGAACCATTATATACGTAGCCGACAATAATTGCTGTATTCGGTTCAAATTTTATCTTGACTTCGGGTTCGATGGTCAGATGAGCAGAATTGCTAAATTTTACATCTCCGGTAACAACATACGGACTCCCGCTCAAAGTCCATGTTGTATTTACACTGATTGTTCCGCTTACCTTTGTTTCAGCAAAAGCCCCTCCTGTCTGAAAAAGCAGAAACGCCAACGCAATAATCAGATAAAAAATATTGAATTTATAATCAATATTTACCCCCCCCCCGAAAAATCCGCTGTCTTTTCGGGATGTTGTCTTAAATTTACCCATTGCTGATTCCTCCTTTCTGCTGTCAGTTTTTTTCGTGAATCTCTCTGTTACTTCCTTGCAAATAACTGCCTTCATGTTTTCCTCCTGCTTTTCTTCCGCTTTATCACGGAAGATGTTAAAAAGTTTGTTGAAAAATTAACCTGTTATATTTGCAGATCACGCTTTAAAACTCTTTCAAATATCACATCCTTTTCTTCTCCGCTTTGTTGCTCTCAGAATTAATGGATTCAAGCATCGGCAGGAATAAGGCTGCGTAAAGCGGAATATGAATTTTCCTGAATACCGCTTATAACAATAAACTGTTCAGGCGTTAAGATGACATTTTCATAAGTAAATCCTCCTGCCATATTCTCATCAGGTATGGCAAGATCAATTGCATAACCTTCAGGATTTTCATAATATTCCACAACAGTCCCTACAGTTCCTGCGGGAATCAAACTCTCGGAAAAATCACTTTGAACATCCTCCAAAATCTGAACTTTGCTGTTGGCAATTATTTTTTCCATATTTTCACCTGTGTACCTCAAGCCAGTTTGTTATTAATCCGGGAATATTTTCTTTTTCAATTTGCCAAACGGTAACAAGTGTACCTGTTTTTCCATTAGTACCTGTAATTTCAACATTCAATTTATATCGCTGACCGTATCTGCTCATTTTACCGGCAACTGCCTGCACGTAAGGGAGAGAATTTTTCAACTGGGCAATTACATCAAGAGCGGCATTTTCTCTGCTTTTTTCATGATGAACATTATAACCGATCTCCCCGAAAGCCATCCATTTGTTCTGGTTTCCGATATTATACGGATTCATGGAATAACCTGTAAATTTTTGAGGGTTTATTTCTGCTTTTTCAAAATTCGGCAGATTTCTCATAATCATCTATTATAAATCCTATTCATTGTCAAGATTCAGAAAAATATTTTGTTCCCATTTTTTCATCCTGTATTTTTTCTGTTCTGTGAATTTAGCCAATTTTTTTTCTCATTCATTAAAGATGAACAGTACTTTGTTTCAGATTTAATGATATGCAAAAATTGCCTTGATAAAACCAAAACCCTAAGGGTCTTTAAGGCCCTTAGGGTTTATTGTTTTAAGCTACTTCAACAATCCATCCTGCCGGGGCTTGGAATCTGCCATATTGAATATCACTGATAGCTTTAAAGAGTTTGGCGGCTACAGGTCCGACCTTGCCGTTATTTACGGTAATCACTTTTTCCCCGTATTTCATCTCCCCCACAGGTGAAATAACCGCAGCAGTTCCTGAACCGAATATCTCCTGAAGTTTTCCTGAATTATGGGCAGCAATAACATCATCTATATTGATTCTCTTTTCTGAAACCTTCATATTCCACATCCTGGCAAGAGAGATCACAGAATCCCTTGTAATACCGGGGAGAATGCTTCCGCTCAACATAGGAGTCATTATTTCATTATCAATAACAAAAAAGATATTCATGGATCCGACTTCTTCCACGTATTTCTGTTCAACCCCGTCCAACCATAAAACCTGTGTATAACCGTGCTTATGAGCCTCTTCACTTGCAAATAAACTGGCAGCATAATTTCCCCCGGTTTTTGCCTCTCCAAGACCTCCGCGCACCGCCCGGACATGATCTTTGGTCACCCATATTTTCACAGGATTAAATCCCTCAGGATAATAAGCTCCCACCGGACAGAGAATAATAAAAAAACGGTAAGTATGGGATGCACGCACTCCTAAAAACGGATCCGTTGCAATAACAGTGGGACGGATATACAAAGATGTTCCCTGAGCTTTGGGAACCCAGTCTTTTTCAAGAATGATCAACTGTTTCAGAGCATCCAGAAGAAACGCCTCATTCATTTGAGGGATACAAAGGGCATAGTTGGAGCGATTCAGCCGTTTAAAATTCTCTTCTGGGCGGAAAAGCTGAATCTTTCCTGAATCAGTCCTGAATGCCTTGAGTCCTTCAAAAATCTCCTGTCCGTAATGAAATACCATAGTTGAAGGATCCAGTTGCATGGGTCCATAAGGCTCAATGCGGGGATTATGCCATCCTTTTTCAGGATTATAATCCATGTTAAACATATAATCTGTAAATATGGTTCCGAATCCGAGTTTGGAATCATCGGGGTTCGGTTTTAAACTCTCTGCTTTTATGATTTTTATTTCCATTTCCATTTCTCCCGGTAAATTATTATCTGAATAAGAAGAAGCTAAGTACACGAAACAGTAAATACGCATCGGGTTGCACTTAGTGTCTTAGTGTCTTAGTGTCTTAGTGTCATGGTGTCAGGAAAACACAAAGACACTAAGGCACAAAGACACAAAAAAAACTTAGTACAGGTTTTCATAAATACGCCGCCCTTCATAAAAAGGCGGACACGCTATCGCTTTGTCCGCCCTACAAAGATTTCCACAGCATCAGCCCTGTTGTGGAATCATAGGCTCGTTTCATAGGCTTTCCTTTTAATTCCTGAATCTCAATTTCTCCGGCAAAGATAAGGGTTTCTGAAAAAAGATGTCCTCCGATTGTCTTTCCCTTTTCATCCCCCAGCAGAATATGAGCATGTACAAAAGGTTTTCCATCTTTTAATGAAATATTTCCTATACAGCTTAATATTTCAAGTGGCGCTTTTTCTGTAAATGTAACATAGAACCTGCTGCTTCTGATCATACGCTCCGATTGTGGCTGATGAAACCGCTCCGATCATTGAAAAGGTCGCCATCTGAATTGCCTTTTTATTACAGAAATCTTCAATCACTTTTATCAGGTCTCTGTTATGAGGAAGGCGTCCTGCAAATCTTCTTCCTGTCTGAAATTCCGAGCAGAACAGTTTTTCCATGCCAGTCTCTCCGAATGAATTTTAAAACAAGAGATAAGAAGCCAAGTTTTTTAAAAAACTTGGCTTCTTAAAACTAAATACTTATAGCATATTCATTTTTTTTATCAAGATTTAATTGGCTAAAAAGTCGGTTCAGGTTCAGGCTGAACAAACTCAAGCCCGAAACGATAACCGCCTTCAGGAAGTTTTTTTGCCCATATCAGATTCGCTCTGTGTCTGTGCAGTTTTCCCTCAATTCTGAATTGTATTTCAAAAGGCAGGTTTTCAGATAATTCAAAACAGATTCCTGTTTCAGAAATATTGACCCCTCTTGCCTCTACAATATCAAAATCTGCTATAAATTCAATATCTGTACGAATCTCTATACGAGGAGATCGAACAACAAAGCTCCCCTCATGATTCGGCTTATGTTTTTTTAATTCGGCAATAGCCGCTTCAAGTTCAGCCACCCGCTTACGCATGGCTCCCAGCTCCTCTGTCAACTGCGATTCTGTTTTTTCTTCCTGATCCATCTGTTTTTGCATAATATTATTTAAACATCTTATGATTTAAAATTTTGAAAAAACGGAGAAACTCCTAAATAGATACCAAAAAGTATCATAAATATCCCGCAGCATACTAGCACACCGTAATATGCTTTTTTATTCAGTCTCCTCAGTCCGAAGAAAGCAAGTACTGAAACCAGCAGATACCATGCTAAATCCCCGGCTTCATGTCCGATAAAAAATGCCGCCAGTTTTGTGTATTCTTTTAAAGAGATATTAAACTGAGCCATGAATGCAAATCCTATGGTCGCCCACCATACCCACCAGTAAGGGTTTGACATAGAAACCATGATTCCGCCGATAACCGGATTTTCCAATCCTCTTTCTTTAAAAGAAGATGAAGAAAAATCACTGTCTGTGTTTTTCTGCTCATCATCTGAAGGATTTAAAAAATCAGCGGAAATTTTGCCGAGAAAGACATCACGTGTTATGGAGAACCCGAACCATACAAGTATCAGTCCCCCGATAATTCCGATAATACGCACAACTATTATGTTTTTCAGAATAAATGAAAATCCTGAAAGGAGTAATATGATGATTGCTATTTCAAGGATCGCATGTCCTGCAATTACCCATATACCCGTAAGATAGCCTCTTTTTCCTGCTTTGGCAAACTTGATTATGGTATAGGTCAGCAAAGGAACCGGCGCAATGGCTCCGGTCAGTGCAACTAAAAACGAAAAAGAAAAAATTACCCGGAAAAGAGAAAAAAAATCTAAAATATCATCAAACATTAAGATATTCTCCGTGACAGACATGACAGTTATTTAAACAGATATACAAGAAAATATATCATTTCAAGGAAAATATTACTACAATTATGAGGAGAAATTCAAGAAAGAATTTTAATTATGAGTATATCATTTTTTTACAAAGAGTTAAATGATTTTTTTTATAGTTCAGCTTCACACGCTACAGATATATAAGTCGTTTTTAATTCTCAATTCCTAATTTCCGGCATTACAGCTTTATGCTTGACTGAAATCTGTCAGTGCTGTATGAAACAGAAAATAAATATCATTTGTCAAAAAATAATTTTATAAGAGAAAAATTACAAAACTGTTTTTATTCAGATACTTATGTGATAACAGCAAAAGGTTTTCACCGATTGTTAAAGAAAGGACAGGGCGTTTTACGCCATATGGAATATGAAAAATTTAGATAGATTGCCTGAAATTATTCAAGGCGGAATGGGAATCGGCGTTTCTGACTGGCGTCTGGCAAAAGTTGTTTCAGAACAGGGATATATGGGAGTTGTGTCAGGTACTGTAATAGATTCTGTAATGATTAGACGCCTTCAGTTGGGTGATACTGACGGGAGCATACGGCGGGCTTTGTCAAATTTCCCATGGAAAGATATGGCGCAGCGTGTTCTGAATGAATATTTTATACCTGGGGGCAAGCCGCCTGAGAAGCCTTTTAAATTGGTACCTATGCTTTCATTACAGATGAAACGGGAAAACACTGAGCTGTTAATTGTTTCAAATTTTGCTGAAGTATTTCTGGCTAAAGAAGGGCATAATAACCCTGTAGGAATTAATTATTTAGAAAAGATACAACTGCCGACTCTGCCTTCATTATTCGGTGCAATCCTTGCCGGAATTGATTTTGTATTAATGGGAGGGGGCATTCCTTTAGCTATTCCGGGTATTTTAGACGGTCTATCACGTATGGAACCTGTCGAGCTTAAACTTCATGTTGATGAAAACCCTGATCACCTCAGTTATGCTCATCATTTTAATCCTAAAGAATTCTGTTCAGGAAAGGT
>CAWEAR010000055.1:0-5466 GCA_963806835.1 uncultured delta proteobacterium | reverse complement strand
GCGCAAATGAAAATGCCTGCTGTAAAGGGGAAGCTCCTTATTATTCCAATTCAACGCATTTGCCGGTAAATTATACAGATGATATTTTTGAAACACTTATGCTTCAGGATGATTTACAGACAAAATATACAGGGGGTTGTGTCACTCATCTTTATCTTGAAGAGCAGGTGAGCGATATTGAAACAGTTAAAAATCTGGTCAGAAAGATAACAGACAATTTCAGACTTCCTTATTTTACTTTGACGCCGACTTTCAGTATCTGTTCATCTCACGGCTATCTGAACGGCAAACAGGAGCATTGCCCTTTCTGCGGAAATGAAACAGAGGTATATTCAAGGGTAGTCGGTTATTTAAGACCGATAAGTCAGTGGAATGACGGGAAACAGGCGGAGTTCAGCAGGCGTAAATTTTTTAAAATAAATCTGAATGATTCTGAAATAGAATTGTCAGATATTCAGGCTTTGAATTTAGTTAGTTTCTTTTCTCATTCATTAAAAATGAACAGCGTCTAGTACTAAAAAACCCTAAGATTTTTTTGGAAAAGAATCTTGACAAGGTTTAACCCAAAAGAGCTTGCAGGTCTGATACACTATTTTAAAATGACATGAAAATTGCAGATATATAACTTTTTAAAATAACGTCATGTGCAACTTTAACCGCAAAGTACACAAGGAATGCACAAAGAACACAAAGTTTTCTTTTTGTTCTTTGCGGTTTAGGAAAAGTTGCACATGAAGTAAAATATGCTATGATTATAAGGAATATGCAGATGAAACTGGAAGACTATTTTGATTTTATCACTTCTGAAGATATTCGTCTGAAAGGACATCGTATCGGTATTGATGATGTGCTTTATTACTATCTGGAAGGTTATTATCCCGAAGAAATTGCCCATCATCTGCCGACCCTGAGTTTAGAGCAGATTTATGCGACAATTACATATTATCTGCATAACCGTTCTGAAATAGACAAATATCTTTCAGAATATCTTACAGCATGGCGTGAAAACAGGTATCAGGAACAGATATGTCATCTGTCTCCTGTTACACAGCGTTTAAAGGCTTTGAAAAACCGGAAGAAACAGTTATCAGTATGAAAATACGTTATCTGCTTGATGAAAATATTTCTCCGAAACTGAAAACAGCTCTGTTACGTCTTAATTCCGAAATTGATGTGTTGAGAATAGGCGATAAAGATAGTCCGCCTTTAGGAACTTCAGATCCTGATGTATTGAAATATTTGGAGATTTCCAGGCGGATTCTTGTAACATCTAACCGTAAAAGTATGCCTGCTCATATAGAATCTTTTAAATCCAGAGGCGGGCAATTATTTGGATTACTTTGGGTTCGTCCCGGAACACCCGTCCGGATTCTGGCTGAAGAACTTTTTTTAATATGGGAAGCCAGTGAATCAGAAGAATGGATATTCAGAACTGAATGGATTCCTTTTTAATCTGCATAATCAGTTCAATTTTATCATTCAAAATTAAATTGACAGAGTACTATTTTCATATTTGAATGATATGCAAAAATTGCCTTGATAAAACCAAAACCCTAAGGGTCTTAAATACCCTCATGGTTTACCCATGATACAAAACCTTTAAATTATGAACCTATACGAAAAATAATTTGGGCGGGCATTTCTGTCTGCTGTAACTACAAAAATTGTTTATAATCAGGGACTGCTTTATCCCTGCTTATAAACAATCCCTGTAGTTATACACATAATATAAATTCAACAGGTTAATTATTTTTCGGATAGCTTCAAGTTTTACGTCTCTGTTTACACACCCGGAATTGTTTTGATTCACAGTTTTTTGTATTCTGGGATAACGATTCGTTACCCCGGCTTTGCGGTGTGAATGTTCAGCAAGACGATTACCGTCAGGATACATGACGGTAATCGTCATAAAATGTGTATCCTGTTTCAGCTCTTTTTTTCTGACAAGCTGGGAATGAAGTTCCCGAAGAATCCGAAACTCCCAGCGCATTGCCCAACTGTTTGCGTGTAACCCATCGCTGATTATCTTTGTCAATAATCTCTATCGGAAATTCATCTTCTCCGATTTTAAACAATATTACATTATTCATTCATCTCCTCCATCCAAGTTTTCTCCATCATTTTATAAAATGCAGGACAGGCAGCGATGGAGACTCTGCTTTTCGGGAGCGACCCTATTCCTGCACATCTTAAAAAACCCTAAGGGTCTTTAAGACCCTAGGGTTTAAGGGATTTTTACCGTATTCCGATTATAACCTGTAGGATATAAACCGCATCCTTCAGGTCAAGTTTTCCGTCTCCGTTCACATCGCCTGACGTTAAACCTCCGCCGTCAAAAGAGGCTGTTCCGTTCTCAGGCGTCACGGAAAGCTGACCCGCATTTTTGTCGGAAAGCAGGGTCTCTGTAAATGAAAGAGCGGTTGTTCCCGAACCGTTTACCGTGTTATAGGTAAGTTCAAGAATATCGCCGCTGCCTGCGGAGATCACACCGCCGGACATATTGTAAAGCAGGATGACAACTTTCACATTTTCCGGGTCTGTTTTATCAGGCGTCATGGAAACTGTAAAGCCCTGTGATCTTGCGGTAAGTTTTGCCTCGGTAATTTCAAATCCGATTGCCGAATTATAGGTAAATTCAATCTGGGCCGCGGATACAGCATCCTGATTTGCAAGAGCAAGCCCGAATGTCCCTGTCTCATTTGCCTCTAATCCAAGACCTGGCAATGTCAGGGTATTTGAAGCGGAACGGGTTTCTCTGCTCCGGGCAGCCGGATTCAGGATTTTGTTAATCAGGGTCTGAATATCAAAAATGTTGTATTTTGTATCTGTGTTCAGATCGCAGCAGTCGCAGGATCCTTTTGCAAGAATGCAGTTTATCAGAAGTTGCAGATCAAAGATATTGTATTTGCCGTCTTTGTTGATGTCGCCGATGGGTTCGCAGGAGCTTCCGATAGTAAAAGCTGCTGTGTCTGAATAATCGGATGATATTGATTTTGCAGATGAATCGGAAACAAGACATTCAGTAAAAGAGAGTAAAGATGTATTGTTCAGAGTTGCCGTAGAATCAACATCAAACATAAGATTCAGAACCGGTCCCGTGCCGGAAGAGACAGTTGCTCCCGATGAACTGTAAAGCAGAACAAGAGCCTCTGAATTTGCTCCGTTTTCAGTTACAGTAACAGAAGCGGTAAAATTCTGCGTTCTTGAAGGGATCGTAAAGTTTTTGTTGGCATGGATACCGATGCCTGCATTGTATTTGATACGCACCTGCAAGGATGCCACAGGTGTTGTGAGATTAGTTTTGTTATCCAGAGAGATCACAACAGGAACATTTTTGCTTCCCGGGGAACTTTTGGCGTCTTCAAGAGTCAGGACTGCGCCTGAACCTGACGGAATCTTTGTATATGTCCCGGTTAATGTTTTTGTCTGACCTGCTGTTACGGTTACGCTCTGATTTGCAGGTCTGGTGTAGCCTGTAACTGTTTTAAATTCAACTGTGTAAGTGCCTGCGGAGAGTTCCGCTTTTGCGCCGCTGTCATAACAGGTGCTGTTTACACACCACTTTGCGCCTGCGGTTACAGCATCTGACGGGCTTATGGTAAGTTGCAGATAGCCTGTGTCAGTTCCGGGATCAGATATGCAGTTACTCGGCGCACTTAGCCATGGGCTGTAAGTTACATTTCCGTAAACACCGTTACTGCTGTTTACTCCGTGTTCTCCGGTACTGTTCCACCAGTTGTTTAATGCGGTTACAGCGCCGGATGAATTGTTATGAAGACCTGTCTGGTTATTTGTGAAGTTGTTATTTACAATCTGAGGGGCTGCACTGTCAAGATAAATTCCGAACTTGTTATCGCTGATATTATTGCAGTCAATAACAGCGCTGCTACTGCCGGATCCGTTGGCATAAATTCCCGAATGTGAACTCTTCCTGATAGTGTTATAACGAATTGTTGGGCTGGCTTTATAAAGGTAAATATTGGCGTTGTTTGTAAGTCCGCCGTACTCCATCACACAATATTCAAGAAATGACAGACCGTCAACGGATGCATCATTAAAATAGATGCCCTTCCAGTCGCCGGGAGCCGGCGATGCGGCGTTTGAAGTAAAAGTAATCGGCGATGATGCGGTTCCACTGGCTTTTATAGCCCCTTTGTATATTGTGCTGTAACCGACATAAAGACCCGATCCCTGTTCAAAGCGTACCTCCACTCCTGCTTCAACGGTCAGAACAGGCACTGTAACCATGTCATCTTTATAGATACTCACGTCACCTGTGATAATATAGGGGATCCCTTCTTTTTTCCATGTGGTGTTTGCATCTATGATACCTTTATTCATCTCAATCGCCTGTATTCCGTTATTCAGATAGGTATTCCCTGACACATTGTCAGCAAGTTCCGGTCCTGTCCTGATCGGATAGGATCCGTTGTCGGAGAATGTGTTCTGCTGGATAACGGTTGAAATAACACTTGTTGAGTATATACCGTAATCGCTGCTGTGACGGATAACACTGTTCTTTATGGTGGGCGAGGAATCTTTCAGGTAAACATTGGCATTGTTGGTAAGACCGCCGTATTCAACCACACAATATTCAAGAAATGATAAACCGTCAACTGTCGCATCGTTAAAATAGATACCTTTCCAGTCGCCGGAATTTGGAGATGCGGTATTTGAGGTGAAAGTAATCGGCGATGATCCCGTACCCCGGGCTTTTATAGCCCCTTTGTATATTGTGCTGTAACCGATATAAAGTCCCGATCCCTGCTCAAAGCGTACCTCAACACCGGGTTCAACAGTCAAAACAGGAACTGTAACCATGTCATCCTTATAGATATTCACGTCACCTGTGATAATATAGGGGACGCCTTCTTTTTTCCATGTTGTAGTTACCTCTACAAGTCCGCTATTCAGTTCTATCGCCTGTATTCCATTATTTGAATAGATATTCCCGAATACGTTGTCAGCCAGTTCTGGTCCAGTCCTGAGCGGATAAGATTCGTTATCCGAAAATGTGTTCTGCTGAATAACAGTTGAAGTAACACTTGTGGAGTATATACCGTAACCGCTGCTGTAACGGACAGTACAGTTTTTTACGGTCGGCGCGGCATTTTTCAGATAAATATTGGCATTGTTTGTAAGTCCGCCATACTGCACTACACAATATTCAAGAAATGACAAACCATCAACGGATGCATCTTTAAAATAGATGCCTTTCCAGTCCCCGGGATTCGCTGATGAAGCATTTGAAGTAAAAATAATCGGCGATGATACGGTTACCCTGGCTTTGAGAGCGCCTTTGTATATTGTATCGTAACCGACATAAAGACCTGTTCCCCATTCAAAACGTACTTCCACTCCGGGTTCGATGGTGAGAATAGGCACTGTAACCATGTCATCTTTATATATACTCACATCACCCGTTACAATATATGGACTCCCGCTCAAAGACCATGTTGTATTCAC
>CAWEAR010000054.1:0-400375 GCA_963806835.1 uncultured delta proteobacterium | reverse complement strand
AGGGGAACCGTGTGCGGAAATAATACTGGTATCAATACCATGCCTGATCTGACATCAGGCGGTCATAACGGAACCTGTACAATTTTGATCTTCCCACTGCGGACTGCACATCCAACTGGACTAATTCCGGCTGGTGTTACGGCTGTCCGGCTGTTTCAACAGATTCGGTATCTTCTGTAACTGCAACAACTGCATCAGTCGCGGGAACTCTTGTTGACACGGGAACATCTGCTGTAACAGCCAGCGGCGTCTGTTACGCCACAACTGCAAATCCCACTTCGCCCTGCACAACCGGAGGCTTTCCCGCGTCTCTTTCCGGTCTGACGCAGGGACAGCGTATTATTAGCGGGCTTATGCCATAAATTCAAGCGGCACAAGCTACGGCAGTAATGTGACATTTGCAACACGCTATATACCTGTTATCACTCGAGACAAGCCCTGTATCTGCAATCATGGATGAAGACGGTTCTCCCACAGCATGGGTTACTCCGGCAATTACAGCAGCAGACGGAAACAGCGATACACTGACCTGGACTCTTTTCACAACCGCATCAAACGGCACAGCAAATGTTTCAGGAACAGGGGCTTCGCCGACTATTACTTACAGTCCAACTGCCAATTATTCCGGTTCTGACAGTTTTGTTGTTCAAGTTCAGGATATTGACGGAACTGATACAATAACTGTAAATGTAACAGTCAATCCGGTAAATGATACGCCGACAACATCAGGGATTTCTAATGTAACTGTAAATGAAGATTCCGCAAATACAGTGATTAACCTGCTCACTTCTTTTAACGATGTTGAAGACGGAGCAAACGGGCTTGTTTATTCGGTTCAGTCAAATTCAAATCCGTCTCTTGTAAATACAGGTATTGCAGGCGGCAATCTCACGCTTGCATATACAGCAAACGGAACCGAAACGCAAATATCACAATAAAAGGAACAGATACAGGCAGTCTTTATGTTGAAACGACATTCACAGTAACAGTTAATGCGGTAAATGACAATCCTACAACAACGGGCATTTCCAATGTTACAGTTAATGAAGATTCTGCAAATACAGTGATTAACCTACTCACTTCTTTTAACGATATTGAAGACGGAGCAGCCGGGCTTGTTTATTCTGTTCAGACAAATACAAATCCGTCACTTGTAACTACAAGTATTTCAGGCGGCAATCTCACGCTTGCATATACGGCAAACGGAAACGGAACCGCAAATATCACAATAAAAGGAACAGATACAGGCAGTCTTTATGTTGAAACGACATTCACAGTAACAGTTAATGCGGTAAATGATAATCCTGTGACAACAGGCATTTTAAACGTAACGGTAAATGAAGATTCAGCAAACACCGTTATCAGCCTGCTGACTTTTTTTAATGATATTGAAGACGGAGCAGCCGGGCTTGTTTATTCGGTTCAGACAAATACAAATCCGTCACTTGTAAATACAGGTATTTCAGGCGGCAATCTCACTCTTGCTTATACTGCAAATGCAAACGGCTCTGCAAATATCACAATAAGAGGAACAGACTCAGGCGGTCTTTATGCTGAAACGACATTTACGGTTACGGTCAATACAGGCAGTGATGCACCGACAACAACCGGAATTTCAAATGTAACTGTCAATGAAGATTCCGCAAATACAGTGATTAACCTGCTTACATCGTTCAATGATACCGAAGACGGAGCAGCCGGGCTTGTCTATTCTGTTCAGACAAATACAAATCCGTCACTTGTAAATACAGGTATTTCAGGCGGCAATCTCACTCTTGCTTATACTGCAAATGCAAACGGCTCTGCAAATATCACAATAAGAGGAACAGACTCAGGCGGTCTTTATGCTGAAACGGCATTTACGGTAACAGTCAATGCGGGCAGTGATGCGCCGACCACAACAGGCATTGCCAATGTAACGGTAAATGAAGATTCAGCAAATTCCGTGATTAACCTGCTGACCTCCTTTAATGATGTTGAAGACGGAGCAACCGGGCTTGTTTATTCGGTTCAGTCAAATACAAATCCGTCTCTTGTAAATGCAAGTATTTCGGGCGGCAATATCACGCTTGCATATACAGCAAACGGAAACGGAACCGCAAATATCACAGTAAGAGGAACAGATAAAGGCGGACTTTATGCTGAAACGACATTTACGGTTACGGTCAATGCGGGCAGTGATACACCGACAACAACCGGAATTTCAAATATAACTGTCAATGAAGATTCCGCAGATACCGTTATTAACCTGCTTACATCGTTCAATGATACTGAAGACGGCGCAACATGGCTTGTTTATACGGTTCAGTCAAATACAAATCCGTCACTTGTAACTACAGGTATTTCAGGCGGAAATCTGACACTTTCTTATACTGCCGATGCAAACGGAACAGCAAATATCACGGTGAGAGGAACAGATAAAGGCGGACTTTATGCTGAAACGACATTTACGGTTACGGTCAATGCGGGCAGTGATACACCGACAACAACCGGAATTTCAAATATAACTGTCAATGAAGATTCCGCAGATACCGTTATTAACCTGCTTACATCGTTCAATGATACTGAAGACGGCGCAACATGGCTTGTTTATACGGTTCAGTCAAATACAAATCCGTCACTTGTAACTACAGGTATTTCAGGCGGAAATCTGACACTTTCTTATACTGCCGATGCAAACGGAACATCAAATATCACGGTAAGAGGAACAGATAAAGGCGGACTTTATGCTGAAACGACATTTACGGTTACGGTCAATGCGGGCAGTGATACACCGACAACAACCGGAATTTCAAATGTAACTGTCAATGAAGATTCTGCAAATACAGTGATTAATCTGCTTACATCGTTCAATGATACTGAAGACGGAGCATCAGGGCTTGTTTATTCAGTTCAGTCAAATACAAATCCGTCTCTTGTAAATGCAAGTATTTCGGGCGGCAATATCACGCTTGCATATACAGCAAACGGAAACGGAACCGCAAATATCACAGTAAGAGGAACAGATAAAGGCGGACTTTATGCTGAGACAATCTTTACTGTTACGGTGAATGCAATAAATGATATACCAGCTATATCGGATATAAAGGATCAGGCAACAGATGAAGATATTCCAGCCGGAGCAACAGTTTTTACCGTAGGGGATATTGAAACTCCTGCGGGTTCTCTGATTTTATCAGCAATATTTTCAAATCAGACACTTCTGCCTGATGCAAATATCAGTTTCGGCGGTGCTGATGCAAACCGGACAATAACCATGATACCTGCGGCAAATCAGAACGGAACAGCCACAATCACAGTTACAGTAAATGACGGAACAGTCTCTGTCAGTGATACTTTTGTTCTTACAGTCAATCCGGTTGATGATGCTCCTGTAATTCTCAATCCTGTTGCAGATGTTATTGTTGATGAAGATGCTTCAGATACTGTTATAAATCTGAGCAATCTGTTCACGGATATTGATAATGATGTAACCGCAATAATCAGGGCAGTTAAGTCAAATTCAAATCCCTTACTGCTCTCTGCAAAAATTGAGGGCGACATTCTGACACTGAATTATTCCCCGAATCAGAACGGCACAGCAGAAATAATTATATCAGGAACTTCCAAACGGACTGACTGCTGATGATATTTTTACGGTAACAGTGAATCCGGTAAATGATGCTCCGATGCTTGATAATTCCGCTGATATATTCCTGACGGTAATTGATGAAGATATAACAGATGATAAAAATGTCGGTGAATCTGTATCTGATATTCTTATCAGCATGAACGGAAATCTTATTGTTACAGATATTGACAAAGATGATCCAAAGGGAATTGCTGTTATTGCTGTAAACAATCAAAACGGAATATGGCAGTATAAAACAGACCTTGAAGGTTTCTGGACAGATTTTCCGTCAGATATTTCCGAATATAAGGCATTGCTGCTGAATGATACGGCAAAAATCCGTTTCAGACCGAATACCAATTTCAACGGAACAGTAAATCCGGGTATAACATTCAGGGCTTGGGATATGTCAGACTTTGAAGATTCTGAAAACGCTGATACTTCAATTAACGGCGGAATAACTTCGTTCAGTGAAAATATCGGGACTATTGCAATTATCGTGAATCCGGTAACAGATCACCGGTCATTACCCAAGGTTATAATGTTACTGTTGAAATGGATGAAGACAGCGGCCCAACGCCTTTCAGTCTGAATCTTAACGTAGATAATCCTGAGCAGGATGCTCTTTTATGGAGCATTTCGGAAAAACCTGCAAAAGGTGTTGCAAATATAAGCAGTACAGGCTCAGTTACTTATATGCCTGAAGCAAATTACTACGGAACAGACTTTTTCACGGTTCAGGTAAGAAGCGGTGATTTTACTGATACTGTTAAAGTAACAGTGATTATAAATCCTGTAAATGATTATCCGTATGCTGTGGAATTGAATAATAAAGAAATATCGGAAAATATGCCATCAGACCTTGTCGGTATGCTCTCCGTCAAAGATGCTGATATGAATGATACTCATATTTTCAGTCTGGTTTCCGGGACAGGAGATGATGATAACGGATTCTTTATTCTAAATGATAACAGGTTTGATAACAGCCTTGTCTTTGATTATGAAACAAAGAATCTTTTCAAAATTCCGCGCTTCAGGCTGATGACGTAAACCGAGAAATTCTTTCACGGCGTTTTGAAATCGCTGTTACAAATGAGGATGAACCGCCGTTTACAGCCAATCCGATTGCCGATATAGCAACTGATGAGAATTCCGAAGATACTGTTATAAATCTGAGCAATGTTTTTAAGGATCCGGATAGTGACAATGCCGCTATTGTCAAAACTGTAGCTTCAAATACAAATTCCACGCTTGTAAACACTTTAATCGAAGAGGATACACTGACGCTTTACTATCAGCGGGATCAGAGCGGAACCGCTGTAATTACCGTTCTTGCAGTATCTGACGGAAAGAGTGTTACCGATGAATTTACTGTTACTGTGAACAAAGCGGGTTACACGGTTTCCGGGCAGGTAACATATTACAGTTACCGCCAGCCTGTTCCCGGCGTGCTGATTACACTTTCCGGCGGAGAAAATTTTTACGAAGCATTTACTGATGAAAACGGTATGTACTTAATCAGCGGCATCCGTCCTGGAAATTATACTGCTGCGCCGTTTTACGGGAATAATCCGGGAATTAAAGGGCTGAGTGCCGAGGATGTATCTGAAATCGAAAGATATGTTATGGGAAAAACAGAGCCTGACGAATATCAGAAGATCGCCGCTGATGTTACCCTGAACGGTTCAGTCAGCGGAATGGATTCGTCCAGATTAGTGCGGTACAGAGTCAGTCTGATAGAAGAATTGAATGAAAGCAATATTCACTGGATATTTGAGCCTGATTCGGCAGCAGTATCTGTTGCATCAGATTTGGAAAATCAGGATTTTATTCTGATACTGCTCGGTGATGTTACGGGAAATTATCAGCCGGAACAGCAGTCGCGGGCAAAACAGCGCTCACGTGAGTATGTTTACGGAGAGGAGATTCTCTATGATATTCCTGAGATTTATGTAACTTCAGGAGATACTCTTTCTATGCCCGTGGTCATTGATTCGGAAACAGATATAAAAGGAATTGACATAACAGTTGAATTTGACAAAAATGTTCTGAATGCCGCAGGTGTTGTTCTGACCGGCGGAATACTGGAAAAGGGAAATTACAAAACAGTATCAAATACCGGAAAAGACGGAAAATTGATGACAGCAATATTTGCAGCCGAAGATATTCTGGCAGACGCGGGAACTGTAGCTTTTATCACTTTTGATGTTATCGGCGGACTTCAAAGCAGTTCATTAATCAATCTCTCAGAATTTCAGTGCAATGAAAATCCGGCATCAGGCGGATTTTATATAAACGGCACGGCTTCACAGGCGGTCAGAATAACGGTAAAGTAGGGGCGAATAATTATTCGCCCCTACAATCTGAAATTTCCACAAAAATCCTTGAAAAGCCATGTCTTTTATTATTCGGAGGTACAATATGTTTAAATACATCAGGAAAATATTATGGATAGTCCTTATCTTTTGTTTTAATGATTCGCAGATATTTGCAGATGAAGTGCCGGAGATAAAGCTCTTAATATCCTCTGAATTTACGCTTCCTGTGGTTTTGGATCAGGAAAAAGCAATTGAAAATATTGATATAGATATAACCGGCTATGATCCGACTGTGCTTGAACTGAAAGATGTTATATTGACAGGTGGCATATTGGAAGATAGTAATTATAAACTGTTATATGATATTCTTGATAATACAGCAATACGGATAATGATTTATGCCCAGAGTACTTTGATAACAGGTAAGGGTAATATCCTCTTTCTTAATTTTACTGTTAAAGGAAAAGGAAGCGGAACTCTTTCATTTAAAAAATTTATATGTAATGAATTATCAGCAGATGGCGGATTTTATCTGAATGACAATATTTTTCAAAGTGTTAAAATTTCAGTCAATAATGCTCCTGTGGCAAATGACGGTTTTTTAATTACAGATGAGGATACGGAAAAAAGCGGTATATTGATTGCAGTTGATGCGGATAATGATTCACTGATTTACAACATTGTTACAGACGGCACCAAAGGGAAGACCGTTATAACGGATAAAAATAGAGGTGAATTTATTTATAAGCCTGACGTCAATCAAAACGGTACGGATGTTTTAACATTCAAAGTTAATGACGGGATGTCTGATTCAAATATAGCTAATATCACTGTTAATATTAATCCTCTCAATGACGCACCGACTATTGAGGGAACACCGTCAATAAAAATTCTTGAAAACATAACGTACAGCTTCACACCTACGGTAAACGATGTTGACGGCGATATTCTGACATTTTTAATTGTGAACAAGCCTTCATGGGCGGGTTTTGATATGGCAACCGGTACATTGAGCGGAACACCCGGCAATAATGATGTCGGCGTAACAGACGGAATAATTATCAGCGTTTCAGACGGATTTGAAACTGTAAGTTTACCGGCTTTTGATATAACCGTTTCAAACATCAATGATAAACCCGTTATTTCAGGAACTCCGTCAACCAGAATTCTTCAGGACACACCGTATAATTTCATACCCGCAGCAACTGATGCTGACGGCGATATTCTGACATTTTTAATTGTGAACAAACCGTCGTGGGCGGTTTTTGATACAGCAACCGGCGTATTGACTGGAACACCGGGCAATGAAGATGTCGGAGTAACAAACGGAATAATTATCAGCGTTTCAGACGGATTTGAAACCGCGAGTTTACCGGCTTTTGACATAACCGTTGAAAATGTCAATTATGCTCCTGTCATTTCAGGGATTCCGTCAACAAAGGTTCTTCAGGACACATTTTATATTTTTACACCTACAGCAACTGATGCTGACGGCGATATTCTGACATTTTTAATTGTGAACAAACCGTCATGGGCGGTTTTTGACACGGCAACCGGCACATTAAGCGGCACTCCTGTGAATAATGATGTCGGCGTAACAAAGGGAATAATTATCAGCGTGTCAGACGGACTGGAAACCGCGAGTTTACCGGCTTTTGATATAACGGTTACAAATCTCAATGATACTCCTGTCATTTCAGGGATTCCGTCAACAAAGGTTCTTCAGGATACACTTTATATTTTCACACCGGCAGCAAGTGATGCAGACGGCGATATTCTGACATTTTCCATTGTGAACAAGCCGTCATGGGCGGTTTTTGATACGGCAACCGGCACACTGAGCGGAATACCGGGGAATAATGATGTCGGCGTAACAAAGGGAATAATTATAAGCGTTTCAGACGGATTTGAAACCGCAAGTTTACCGCCGTTTGATGTAACTGTTTCAAATACCAATGATGCTCCTGTCATTTCAGGGATTCCGCCGACAAAGATTCTTCAGGATACGGTATATAATTTCACACCGGATGCAACCGATGCTGACGGCGATACTCTGACATTTTCCATTGTAAACAAGCCGTCATGGGCGTTTTTTGACACGGCAACCGGAATACTGAGCGGCACTCCTGGAAACAATGATGTCGGTGTAACAAACAGTATAATTATCAATGTTTCAGATGGAATGGAAACAGCGGGTTTACCTGCTTTTGATATAACTGTTTCAAATGCCAATGATAAACCTGTTATTTCAGGGATTCCGTCAACAAAGGTTATTCAGGACACATTTTATATTTTCACACCCGCAGCAAGTGATGCGGACAGCGATATTCTGACTTTTTCCGTTATAAACAAGCCGTCATGGGCGGTTTTTGATACAGCAACCGGAATACTGAGCGGCACTCCTGGAAACAATGATGTCGGTGTAACAAACAGTATAATTATCAATGTTTCAGATGGAATGGAAACAGCGGGTTTACCTGCTTTTGATATAACTGTTTCAAATGCCAATGATAAACCAGTTATTTCAGGAATTCCGTCAACAAAGGTTATTCAGGACACATTTTATATTTTCACACCCGCAGCAAGTGATGCGGACAGCGATATTCTGACTTTTTCCGTTATAAACAAGCCGTCATGGGCGGTTTTTGATACGGCAAACGGAACACTGAGCGGAATTCCGGGAAATAATGATGTCGGTGTAACAAAGGGAATAATTATCAGCGTGTCAGACGGATTGGAAACGTGCAAGTTTACCGGCGTTTGATATAACCGTTTCAAATGTAAATGATGCTCCTGTTATTTCAGGGATTCCGTCAACAAAAGTTCTTCAGGACACATTTTATATTTTCACACCCGCAGCAAGTGATGCGGACAGCGATATTCTGACATTTTCAATTGTAAACAAGCCGTCATGGGCGATCTTTGACACGGCAACCGGCACGCTGAGCGGCACTCCTGTGAATAATGATGTCGGCGTAACAAAGGGAATAATCATCAGCGTTTCAGACGGATTGGAAACTGTGAGTTTACCGGCTTTTGATATAACTGTTTCAAATATCAATGATGTTCCTGTCATTTCAGGGATTCCGTCAACAAAGGTTATTCAGGACACATTTTATATTTTCACACCTGATGCAAGTGATGCTGACGGCGATACTCTGACATTTTCCATTGTAAACAAGCCGTCATGGGCGATCTTTGACACGGCAACCGGAACACTGAGCGGCACCCCCGGCAATGCTGATGTCGGTGTAACAAGCGGTATAATTATCAGTGTTTCAGACGGACTGGAAACAGCGAGTTTACCTGCGTTTGATATAACTGTTTCAAATACCAATGATAAACCTGTTATTTCAGGGATTCCCTTAACAAAGGTTATTCAGGACACGCTTTATAATTTCACACCTGATGCAAGTGATGCAGACGGCGATATTCTGACATTTTCAATTGAAAACAAGCCGTCATGGGCGGTTTTTGACACGGCAAACGGTGTATTGACAGGAACGCCGGGTAATGAAGATGTCGGAGTAACAAACGGAATAATTATCAGTATTTCAGACGGATTGGAAACCGCGAGTTTACCGGCTTTTGACATAACCGTTGAAAATGTCAATTATGCTCCTGTCATTTCAGGGATTCCGTCAACAAAGGTTCTTCAGGACACATTTTATATTTTTACACCTACAGCAACTGATGCTGACGGCGATATTCTGACATTTTCCATTGTGAATAAACCGTCATGGGCGGTTTTTGACACGGCAAACGGAACACTGAGCGGAATTCCGGGAAATAATGATGTCGGTGTAACAAAAGGAATAATTATCAGCGTATCAGACGGATTGGAAACTGTGAGTTTACCGGCTTTTGACATAACCGTTGCAAATGTCAATGATAAACCAGTTATTTCAGGAATTCCGTCAACAAAGGTTATTCAGGACACATTTTATATTTTCACACCTGATGCAAGTGATGCAGACGGTGATATTCTGACATTTTCCATTGTGAATAAACCGTCATGGGCGGTTTTTGATACGGCAAACGGAACACTGAGCGGCACTCCCGGCAATGCTGATGTCGGCATAACAAACGGAATAATTATCAGCACGTTCAGACGGACTGGAATCCGTCAGTTTACCGGCTTTTGACATAACTGTCTCAAATGTCAATGATAAACCGACAATTTCAGGAACTCCTTCAACAAAGGTTATTCAGGATACCCCTTATGTTTTCGCGCCGAAAGCAAGTGATGCGGATGGTGATATTTTGACTTTTTCCATTGAAAACAAGCCGTCATGGGCGGTTTTTGACACAGCAGCCGGAACATTGAGCGGAACTCCGGGGAATAATGATGTCGGCTCAACGACCGGAATTATTATCAGCGTGTCAGACGGACTGGAATCCGTCAGTTTACCGGCTTTTGACATAACTGTTTCAAATATCAATGATAAACCGACAATTTCAGGAACTCCTTCAACAAAGGTTATTCAGGATACCCCTTATGTTTTCACGCCGGAAGCAAGTGACGCGGATGGTGATATTTTGATTTTTTCCATTGAAAACAAGCCGTCATGGGCGGTTTTTGGTACGGCAAACGGAACACTGAGCGGAACTCCTGTGAATAATGATGTCGGCGTAACAAAGGAAATAATTATCAGCGTTTCAGACGGGTTGGAAACTGCAAGTTTACCCGCTTTTGACATAACAGTTTCAAATGTCAATGATAAACCCGTTATTTCAGGAACTCCGTCAACAATTATTAAAGAAGGAGAGTTTTACAGTTTTATCCCATACACTCAGGATGAAGACAAAAATACGCTGACATATTCCATAATAAATCAGCCAATATGGACAGAGTTTGATCCGATTACCGGAAAGATTAGCGGCATTCCCGGCAAAAATAATATCGGCGTCTCAGGCAATATTATCATCAGCGTTTCAGACGGAACAGAAATCGTTAATCTCCCTGCATTTGATATTGCTGTTATCGCCGCTGAAGAGGTACGGATGATATGCGGCAAAATAACAGGGCTTGAAAAAGATGCGGAAATATGGATTCATGCTCTATCAAAAACAGCAGGCTACTTTGGAAAATACTTAAAAATAAGAGGTACAGGAGAAATAGCAGAATATTGTATCACGGATTTGATTCCCGCTCCTGATTACAGAATAGAGGTCAGTTCAACAGAATATCTTTATCAGGTTTATAATAACCGCCATGACTGGGAATCAGCAGATATTGTAAATTTATCAGAGCATAGCGTATCTGATGTTGATTTTATTCTAATACCCGGAGACGGTGTAATTTCAGGAAAAGTTATTTTTCCGACAGATGCAGTAGCCGGTGAGATCGCAAAAATTTATGCCTTCTCCAAGTTGGCAGGAACATGGGCAGAAGCCTCAGCCGAATTTCAGGATGTTTATGAAGTTCCATATATGATTACCGGACTGCCGGGGGCTGATGATTATATTGTCTCTGTATATTCTGATAATTATAAATTCAGATATTACAACGGTTCTGAAACAGGCTCAAAAAATGAAGCAGAAGCAATTCTGCTGAATCCGCATACTCCGCAGGCGTCACAGGTTGATTTTAAACTTGACAGAGGGGCAGTTATTTCCGGTACGGTATTCGGAGAAGATGTCGGCGGTATCCGTGCAGAGGCTTGGTCAGAAAGCACAAATTCAGGAAACGGAACTTTTACAGATGACAACGGCGGATATATTATTAACGGACTTGAATATGCGGATGATTTCAAAATAGAGATAAAAAAACAGGGAATTGCACCGTTTTTCTATAACAGTGCAGAGACAGTCAGAGAGAGAACCCTTGCAACGCCTGTCAGCACTGAATACGGAAATGCAGAAGGTATTGATATCTATATGGCTTCTGGAGAAGAGATTAGCGGAACGGTCTATAATGAAAATGGAAAACCGCTTTCAGAAATATGGATAAGTGCGAGATCTGAATCAGCGCAGACAGGAAACGGAGTCTTTACAGGAGAAGACGGAAAATATAAACTGACAGGACTCTTGCCTGCAAATGATTACACGGTATCTGCACTGCCAAGCGGAGAGATTGGAACATACAATATGGAAGAACTTTCCGAGGCTGATGATGACAAAGGTTCTGTAGTTCCGATTCAGTCTGAAACATATATCTGGCAGGAGAAAACAGGTATTTCAGGCAACAGCGCCAATGTTGATTTTATTCTGAAGCTGAAAAACGCTTATACTGTCAAGGGAGTGATAAAAGATGAGGATGGTTATAATATTCCGAATGTTGAAATTGATATACGGTCGGATTCTGCAAAATTTCACGGATGGAATATGAAAGATCACTCAGGGAAAAAAGACCTTCATATTCCGCATCCTTATGAAATTACAGGATTGCCCCCGGCAGATGATTATCTGATTGTCGCACATCCGCCAAAAGGTTCGCAATATGCTGTTTTCAGCATAAGAAATATATCTGTAAACAGTGATATTGTTTATGACATCATTCTGAAGCCCGGTCATCTGATTTCAGGAACAGTTTATACAAAAGATGAAAACCCCGCGTCAGGAATACAGGTTACAGCTTTTTCAGAAACGGAAAATTTTTATGAAGAATCTGTTACCGATGAAAACGGATATTACGAGATTACCAATGCTCCTGATGTCTCGGATTATATTATAACCGCGATTGGAGAGGGTTATACTGTTCAGCAGAAGTTTCTTTCTTCTTTGGATACGGTTTTGGATTTTATCCTTGAACCTGACGGAGCAATAACAGGCAATGTTATAAACGGTATCAGCAAAAACCCGCTGCCGGGAACCGGGTTGAAGTATATTCCGCGTCTCTCGGAAATATTGCGGATTTCAGCGGAGTTACAATCACTGACAATAACGGAGCTTATGCTGTAAAGGGATTACGGAAATATAAAGAAGACGGTATGCTGGCAGATGATTATATCGTTATCCTGTATGCAGAGAAGCATCCGCCTGAATCCCGCAGTGGAATAAAAGCCGGAGAGACTGTAAATTTTGAACTTTTTCTCAGAGCCGGTTTAGAACTTTCAGGCACAGTAACAGATTCTGACGGTTATCCTGCCGGAAGTGTTACAGCAGATATTTTCGAGAAAGACGGAAACTTTATTGAAAGTGTGCAAACAGACAATAACGGAAACTTTATAGCGGATAATCTCTCCTCTGACAAAATGTATCAACTGCGGTTTACAGCATATATCAATGAGACGGAAATCGTTCAATGGGCAGGAGAAGATGAAACAGGTATCGAAGAGACTGATTCGGAAAAGAATCCTGAATATGCCAGAGCCTATAAACCGGGGGAGACGGTCAATTTCAGGTTTTCCAATCCGCTTCAAGTCAGAGACTTGAACCAACAAAGACGGAATAGACGCTCTGCACTTTCAGAAAGCATCCGTAATCTTTCTCTGATGCCGGTTGCAGAGATTTTCAATACGCCAAATGTTACGGTAATGTGGGAATCGTCTGAAGAGAGTGAAGATATAAGATATTATTCTCTGTTTGATAAAAACTCCGACAGCGTTGTCACCAAACGGAATGTTCATGAAGTGCATCCGTTTATCTCAACACGGGTTACAAGTGAAAATCTCAGCGGTGATGATATTCCGTATTATTTTCATGTTGCTACTGTTGACAGACGGGGAAGAATCGGCGATACAAAGCATGTTGCTTTCCGAATAGATACGGTTGCTCCTATTAATGCGACTGTGATAACATTTTCTAAGACAGAGAGCCGCTTTGTCAAACTTGTTCTGGGAGCAACAGGAGCAACGGAAATGTATATCAGCAATACAGGTTACGGAAAAAGCGGATTATGGGAAAACTGGGTTAAAAACAAAGAATGGAAGATTACCGAAGAAGAGGGCTTGAAAAAGATATATGTTCAGTACAGAGACAGAGCAAAGAATATCTCCAATGCAATTGCTGTTACAGAGAAAGTATTATGGATGCCGCAGCAATACACAGTTTCAGCAGCAGCAGGGACAAACGGAAAGATCGAACCATCGGGTGAAATCATTGCAAATGCCGGAGAGAACATGACATTTACCATTACCCCTGATTCGGAATATGAGACGGATAAACTCTTTATTGACGGATATCCGATAACCGTGACAGGCAACACTTATATATTTGAAAATATTACTGAAGAACATACTATATCAGTAACATTCAAATTAAAGCCGGTTATTACCCATATAATAACTGCGGTTGCCGGAGAACACGGCATAACTGACCCTACAGGCGAAGTTGTTGTAACTGAAGGGACGGACAAAACATTTATGATAATTCCAAATGAAGGATATGAAGCTGATACAGTTCTTGTTGACGGAAAACCTGTAAGACTGACTAAAGAAAATACGTTTCAGTTTATCAATCTTCAGAAAGATTATACACTTTCCGTTACCTTTAAACCTAAGTCGGCAATAACTTATACTATAACCGCAACAGCAGGTGAACATGGAAGCATTATTCCGTCAGGAAGTATTACAGCGGATCAGGGAACAGATAAAGAATTTACATTTGTTCCTGCCGATGATTATAAGACAGATGCTGTTCTGATTGACGGCGCTCCTGTAGTATTGAATGCTGAAAACAGTTATATATTCAGGAATATTGCCGGAGATCATCAGATTCATGTAACATTTTCAAAGTAAAAGAACTGTTCCTGAAACTATAAGGGTCTTAAAGACCCTTATGGGTTATTACACGAAACAGTTTTAAAAAGGCGGACACGCTGCGTTTAGTCCGCCCTACAGTTTTTTAACCGGCAGTAAAATTACCGTTTCTTGTATTATTTACTACTATTTTTATTCTTTCCGAAATACTTTACATTCATATATCTGATAGGATAAATTAAGACTTCCGAAGTTTCAGAAAATTCGGAAGTCTTTTATTATCAGATATGGATGTAAAAAATTATGAAATTTTTAAATTGGCTGTTTATTTTTATCATATTTTTACCGCCTGTTATATCGGCAGATGAAACTGTCAGGAATCCGCAGACAGAATTAGGAAATCTTGAAATAAAACTGAATGCTGCTTCTGAAGAAGATAAAATATATCTTCTCAATGAGTTGGCAGAGTCTTACAGGGATGTATCTCCGAGAAAAAGTATTGAATATGCAAAACAGGCTTTAAATATCGCCCAAGAAACAATGAATGAAAAAGAGAAAGCAGTCGCATTATCTCATCTTGGAATAGCACATAAAAATTTAAGCGACTATGACAAGTCGCTTGAATATCATATGAATGCCCTCAAAATACGTGAAAAAACTGAGGATAAAAAAGATATTGCCGAGTCTCTGCACAATATCGGAGTTGTCTATGATTATCTGAATAATTTTACCAAAGCTCTTGAATATTATCAGAAAGCATTGAAAATCCGTGAAGATATCGGGGATAAAAAAGGAATAGCCGCTTCTCTTCATACAATCGGGATTATCCATCATCTTTCAAGCCGTTATACGCATGCGCTGGAATATTATCAGAAAGCGTTAAAAATCCGTGAAGATATAGGAGACAAAAAAGGAATAGCCTCTTCTCTGAATAATATCGGATTTTTGTATAAGGATATTCTCAATTACAGTGAAGCATTGGAATATTATCTGAATTCTTTGAAAATATTTAATGCAATCGGAGACAAATATGAAACTGCAAATATTTCCAATAATATCGGAGGACTTTACTTAATTTTAAAAAAATATGATCCCGCGATTTTTTATCTTGAACAGGGATTGAATCTGGCAAAAGAGATTGAAGCAAAGGAATTAATCAGAGAGAATTACGCCATTTATTCTGATTTGTATGCGGCAAAAAGGGATTATCAGAAATCGCTTGAGTATTATAAGCTCTCTTCAAAAGTTAAAGAGAGTATTTTTACCGGAGAGACAAACGCAAGGATCGCGGATATGCAGACAGAGTATGAAACAGAGAAAAATCAGAAAGAGATTGAACTGTTAAAAAAAGATAATGCAATCAAAGAACTGGAATTGAATCAGCAGAAGCTGCTGAGAAATTCTTTTCTCGGAGGATTTGCCGGTGTCTTAATACTGGCGATTGTTATGTATAATATGTACCGCCTGAAAAAACGGGCGCATTCAGAGTTAAAAGAAGCACATACCATTATCAGAGCAGAAAAGGAAAAGTCAGATAAACTGCTTTTGAATATATTGCCGGTCAGAGTGGCAAATGATTTAAAGGAAAAAGGAAGCACAATACCGGAATCTTTTGAAAATGTAACGGTTTATTTTTCAGATATTGTCGGTTTTACAAATCTTTCCACTAAACTGGAGCCTGAATTTTTAATTGATGAGTTAAATGAGATTTTTACAGCATTTGATAATATTATTGAAAAGAATCAGTGTGAGAGGATAAAGACCATTGGAGACGCATATCTGTGCGTCTGCGGAATGCCGGAAAAGAATCCGAATCATGCTGTAAATATTGTAAAATCAGCAATTGAAATTATTCAGTATTTAAGTGAACGGAATCAGCACACCAACATAGAATGGAAAATAAGAATCGGTATTCATACAGGAAAAGTGGTCGGCGGCGTGGTTGGCGTGAAGAAGTATATTTATGATGTGTTCGGAGATACGATTAATACAGCTTCCCGAATGGAGTCAAATTCCGAACCTATGCGGATCAATATTTCCGAAGTTACCTATCAGCTTATTAAAGATAATAATTTCAGATTCATTAAAAGAGAGCCGGTTTCTGTCAAGGGTAAAGGAATGATGAAGATGTATTTTATTGAGAAGTGAGAAATTGAGACTTGCAACATGCGATTTGCTTATGAAAGGATTGTAATGAATAAGAATTTCTTAGTGGTCATTTTTGTTTTGGTAATCGCTGCGGTTACGGCTGATGCTCAGGTGGTTCTGGACGGAACAATGGGCGCTATCGGAGAGGTAACGGGTCCGCTTTATGATATAAAAGAGACGTATGGTCAGAAAGCCGGAGCAAATCTGTTTCACAGTTTCAGTCAGTTTGATATAAATACCGGAGAAACCGCAAATTTCGGAGTTTCAAGTGATGTGCAGAACATTATCAGCCGTGTAACCGGCGGGAGTTCTTCATGGATTGACGGAACATTACAGTCCACAATTTCAGGAACTTCAGAGATTTCAGGAGCAAATCTTTATCTGCTGAATCCTTCAGGCGTACTCTTCGGACCTAATGCAACCTTGAATCTCGGCGGTTCATTTCATGTAAGCACAGCCGATTATCTGCGCATGGGTGAAAGTGAACGATTTTATGCGGTTCAGGATACAGCAGTCCTTTCTGTTGCTCCGCCGACTGCATTCGGTTTTCTCAGTGAAGATGTTAAAAAAATTACATTTCAGGGTCCTGAGGAGAAAAGTCTTACGGTTTCAGAAGGCAAAACCATATCGCTTATCGGCGGGAATATTGAAATTACAGGTACATCTCTTAACGCTCCTGAAGGAAGAATCAATATTGCAAGTGCTGCATCTTCAGGAGAAGCTGTTTTAACAGAATCAGGTATAGATATTTTATCATTTCAGAAACTTGGTACAATAACCATTTCTGACAATGCACTGATTCAGGTGAGCGGAAAAGGTTCAGGAGATATTTTTATCCGGGGCGGAAATTTTTTTGCCGAGAACAGTTCTGTAGAAGCAGACTCTCTTGGCGATAAAGACGGCGGAATTACCGATATTCAGGCGGATACTCTCTCTTTGCGTAACAGCAATATTTTCAGTGATACAAAAGGAAACGGAATCGGCGGAAATATATCAGTCAGGGCGGAATCGGTCAGTCTCTCTGACAAAAGCAGAATTTTTGCAGATGCCACTGGTAAAGGGGCTGATACCGGATCAGCAGGGTCTGTTCTGATTGAAGCAAAAGAGCTTTCACTGAATGACAGCATTATATCAAGTGAAACTTACGGAAAAAGTAACGGAGGAAATGTCAGCTTATATATTGAAGATTCTGTTGATATTTCTGATGCAGGTCAGATTTATGCCAGATCAGAGGGTTCTCAAACAGAAACAGAGGCAGGTGATGCAGGAACAATTCTTATAACATCCCGAAATATTTCATTATCATCAGATGAGAGTAAAATCTCCTGCGATACATATAAGGACGGTAAAGGCGGAAATATTTCTATTTCAGGTTTTGATCAGGAGTTTGCAGAATCGCTAAACATTTCAGACAGCAGCATCTATGCGGGAACAACAGGAGACGGAGACGGCGGATTTGTTGAAATAAAATCAGAGAATATCTCATTTACAGACGGCGGAATTATCGGCAGCGAGTCATCCGGCACGGGCAGAGGCGGGGATATTAGTATTCATGCTTCGGAACTGAGATTTTCCGGCAAGAACAACTCAGGAGAAGCCAGCAAAGCATATACATCCGCTCTTGGCAACGGAGATGATGCCGGCGATGCCGGGAATATTTTAATCAAAGCAGATTCCGTATTATTTGAAGATAACGGAGGTGTTACAGCAGATACTGAGGGTTCCGGCAATGCAGGGATTATTGAAATAACTGCGGAAAAATTGACTTTAAAAGATAATGCATCCGTATCTTCGGCAAGCGAATCACAGGGAGAAGGCGGAGACGCGGGAAAAATTGATATTGCCGCTAATAAACAGATAATTTTGCAGAATAACAGCAGAATTACAACAGAGACTGCCGGAAAAGGAGATGCCGGAGATATTACATTGGAGACAGACATGCTTGAATTATATAACAGTTCTTCTGTCTCTTCGGAAAGTCTTTTAAACTCGGATAATGCAGGCAATGCCGGTACAATTACCCTTGATACCAGTGATTCTCTGATTATAAAAAATGACAGTGCTGTAACAACAGCCGCAGAAGGCGGGGGCGGCGGCAAAATATTTGTGAAAGCTGAAAATATACTGTATTTATTTGAAAGCGATATTACAAGCAGCGTCAGACAGGGCGAAGGCAACGGCGGCGATGTTACAGTCGGTTCACTTTCTTCTGAAGATGAAAAAAAAGGCGCTGAATTTGTTATTCTGAATAACGGAAATATCACTGCAAATGCTGATTTCGGAGACGGCGGAGCGATCTTTATTATTACAGATAATTACATCAAATCATCTGACAGCAGTGTAACCGCGGGCATCAAGTCGCGGCAATGACGGAACAGTAAGAATTGAATCGCCTGATTTTGATATAAGCAGCAGCTTACTTGTCATGCCGGTGAATTATATTGATGCGGCAAAATGGATGAATATTCCCTGTTATGCGCGTTCTGATGAAAAGATCAGCCGTTTTTTAATACATGGAAAAGATGCGTCAGACCATGCTTTGGATGACTGGTTGCCGAGTTATCTGCCCTGGCTCATGATTTATGAGGATAATTTATCCGAAAAATAAGCGTGTCCGCTGTTATTCAAAAATGCAGGGTTATAACAAAATGGCGGACTACTACAAACTACATAGCACATTTTGACCAAAAAGTCAATAAGTAAGTATCTGTAATCTCAGCAGAATTTACACACCTTGTTACTGTCATGCTTTGAAAACCGTGCATTTGCGGGGTGCGGTGTGTGCAGATGCTTAATCTGCAAGGCACCGCATAACGCAATCTTAACCGGCGCGTCTTTTTCGCGTCCGGTTCAAGCATTTTGTTATGCTTTCAATTTAGTGCCAACTGCGCAATAGCAAGTCTTCTGTGTTCCATTCTTAGATATAATATCAATATCATTCAGTGAACCATGAATTGATAGGAGTTCTTTTAGGTCGTGTGTAGAATAGTATTTGAAAACATCTCTGTTAAGCGGCATTTTCTCCATTTCATCTTTATCGTGAAAACCAATAATCAGCCTGCCACCAGGTTTAAGAATACGATATATTTTGGAAATAGTTGTATTTGGATTTTTCCAAAAATAAATAGTGTTCACAGAAAATACTTTATCAAAGCAATTGAAATCAAATGGCATTTCATCAAAGTCGCCCAAATGGATTTTAACCTTGCCATTGTTTATATGCTTTCTATTTTTCTTTTGAGCTATTGCAACCATTGGTTTCGAAAAATCGACACCCTCAATGAGTCCATTTGATAAATGATCGGCAATCTCTTTGATAAGTGCCCCAGTACCAGAGCCTATCTCTAAAGCATGATCATTTTCCCTTATGGATAATGTATCGTAAATTAGAGCATTTAACTCAAAGTTTCCCTTCTCGAAGACTCGAGACATATAGAAACGGCCAAATATTCCGGTGGGCTTTCTCGCTTGCTTTGAAAAGTATGTTGAAAAACTCATTTTTATCCCCTCATTTTAATTAGACTTGGCATAACCATTGATTATCAGGTAAATTTGACCTGATAATAACAGAAATATCATATTATCACCGCAAAACTTCCCTGATAATAAAATAAATCTCTATTATCATCATGATTTATGATATTCTTTATTTTCAGATATTATTTGCCTATGCCTGATAAAAAACTATTTTTACATTTAATATAATGAGGTAAAAAATGTCAAGCAAAAAAATAACGGATGAAATTCATGAAGTGATGAGAGTTAATCATTATTCAATACATACGGAACGATCATTAAAACGACCTAATTGCTCATAACAGATATTAACTGTGCCCTTTACAGTTAAACAACTGCTATCTCATTCCCAAAAGCCCTATTCCGTCTGTTCCTTTTGCAGGGTTATTTCAAATCCAACACCGCTATCTTTAGTCCGTAAACTATCCCAACATTGGGATAACTAAAATCCGCCCAATAACAAACTTATTCATTTTGTAAAACCGATTTGATCTGCTCAGTTGCCCAGTCAATCTCATCTTTTTTTATTATCAGGGGCGGAGCAAAACGGATAACATTTTCATGAGTTTCTTTGCATAAAAGCCCTTTTTCTCTTAACGCTTCACAAAACCGGCGCGCACCGCGTGCTGATTTATGAAGCTCTACACCGATCATCAGCCCTTTGCCCCGAATATCTTTTACATAAGGACTATTAATATCTTTTATTCTTTCCATAAAATATGGACGAGACTTGCGGCGTTTCCTGTCATATCCTCTTCAATCAGAACCCTTATTGCAGTCCGCGCCACCGCACATGCAAGAGGATTGCCCCCGTAAGTGCTGCCGTGATCTCCGGGATGAAAAACCCCTAACACATCTTTGTTTGAAAGAACGGCTGAAATCGGATAAAGCCCCCCGGATAATGCTTTTCCGATAAGAGTAACATCTGCCTGAATTCCGTAATGCTCTTCTGCAAGAATCTTTCCCGTACGTCCAAGACCTGTCTGAATTTCATCAGTAATCAGGATAATTCCGTGCTTATTGCAGATTTCCCTGACTTTTGAAAAATAATCATCAGGCGGAACAATAATTCCAGCCTCACCCTGAATCGGCTCAACCAGAAATGCCACAGTATTCGGGGTTATAGCATCTTCAAGAGCATCAGCGTCTCCGAAGGGAATAAGTTTGAATCCCGGAGTAAAAGGCGAATATCCGTCACGATACTGGGGTTCACTGCTGAATCCGACAATTGTAACGGTTCTGCCGTGAAAATTGTTTTCGCATACAATTATTTCTGCTTTTCCGTCAGGTATTCCTTTGAGCTTATATCCCCATTTTCTTACTGCTTTTATGACAGATTCAACCGCCTCTGCTCCGCTGTTCATGGGAAGAACTGTATGGGAATTTGTAAGTTCACATATCTCTTTGTAAAAAAGACCGAGCTGATCATTACGGAAAGCCCTTGATGTCAGAGTAAGACGCTGCGCCTGTTCAATCATGGTCTTGACAATCTCAGGATGGCAATGTCCCTGATTCACGGCTGAATATGCTGAAAGACAGTCCATATATCTCTTTCCTTCAACATCCCATACCCAGATACCTTTTCCCCGAGTCAGAACCACATCAAGCGGTTTATAATTCTTTGCGCCGTATTCATCTTCAAGAGATATAAAATATTCTGTATTTTTATGTTCTGATTGAAGGTTATTTTTCATTTGAATATATTCTTACCCCTTCGGATTGCAATTATGTTTCTTTGTGTCTTCGTGTCAGGAAAACACAAAGACACTAAGGCACAAAAAAAACATTGGGAGAAGCTAAGTTTCTTTAAGAAACTTAGCTTCTTGCCATATAAAAAAAGCCGGTCAAAGCAGTCCGTAAGCCGAATTCTGTTTCTGATTCAGGTTACCCGGGATCAGACGATGATCATTCCTCTTTGGATGTCAGTTGCCTGACACCTCTTGCGACCTACCCGGGAGCTTCGGACGGGCAGCCCTCAAACGCTCCTCTATTTGGTTTTGCACCGGATGGGGTTTACAAAGCCTTTCCGGTCACCCGGAAAACGGTGCGCTCTTACCGCACCATTTCACCCTTACCCCTCGACATGCTCGGGGCGGTATATTTTCTGTTGCACTTTCCTTCACGTTGCCGCGACTCCACGTTACGGAGCATCCTGCCCTTTGGTGTTCGGACTTTCCTCCGGATTAAAGATATAATCCGGCGATCATCTGACTGCTTTAACCGGTGTTATTTGCGACCTGTCCCCGTTAGTTCAAGTCAGAGACTTGAACCAACTTCTCACTTCTCACTTCTCACTTCTAACTTTCATTATTTACTTCATAATAAATCAGTCTCTGGCAGTTCGGACAAAATTTCAGACTGTCGCACCGCTGAAGTTCATTATACATCTGCGGTGGAATATTCAGGTTACATCCCTGACAGACAAAGCTTTTTACAGGTGCAATAGCAGGTGCCCCGACTTTTGATTTTACGGCAATAAATTTTTTCAGCAATCCTGCTTCTATATTTTTGGAAATACTCTTCCACTCTGTATCAAGATTTGCAATCCTCTCCTCTCCTTTTTCCGTATCCTGCTTTATTCTCTTTTTCTCCTGATCAACCTCTTTTTTTCTGCGTGAATACTCATCTTTTTTTGCAGAAATCTCTTTTTCCAATCCCTCTGTCTGATCCAGAGATTCCAGCATCTCACTTTCAATCTCGGAATTATTTTTCTTTAATTCATCAATCTCCTTTAAAAACGACTGGTATTCTTTGTTTGTTTTAACTGTTCTGAGATTCTCTTCACGTTTCTTTATCTTGGAATTATTCATTTGAACATCCGATTCATAAGCACGATATTTTTTTTTCATCTCATCAATCAGGGATGTTCTTTCAGCTATGCTCTGTTCAACAGTTTTCAACTCTGTGTCAATCACATCAAGTTTTGTCGGCAAATCATTCAGCATAGCTTTGATTTTACCTGATTCTGTCTCAATTTTCTGGAGTTTTACCAGAATATCTATCTGTTCTTTCATTTTTTTTACCTTAAATAAAACGGATCTTTTTCAAGTCCGCATACCTCGACGGTTACATTCATTTCAGCTTCTGACAATGCTTTTTGAAGCCGCTTTGCAAGGATAGGAACAATCAGATGCTCTGAAGCAAAATGTCCGATGTCAATAAGACCCAAATCAGCCGCCTCTGCATCTCTTGCATCATGGTAGTGTAAATCTCCGCTGATATAAACCTCCGCGCCGCATGAAAAAAATTCACGCATAAGACTGGAACCGCTTCCTGAACAGACTGCCGCCTTTTTAACAGTCAAATCAGGTCTTCCTGCGATTTTAACATATTGCAGCCCCAGGCTCTCTTTGATTTTTAAAGCAAATGATACCAAATCTGTCTTTTCGTCAAGTTCTCCCACTCTGCCGATCCCCTGAGATTCACCTGAATTCTTAATTTCAAATACCGGATTCAAAAGAGGATATACATCATAAGCCATTGTTTCATAAGGATGATCTTTTTTTACGATCTCAATAACATTTACTATATCCCTTTCTCTGACAACAACTTCGATTCTGACTTCATCCGCGTGGGAAATTTCACCGGCTTTGCCTATAAAAGGGTTTGCCGCTTCAGAAGGTCTGAATGTACCTTTCCCTGAATTTCTGAATGAACAGCATGAATATTCCCCGATTTTTCCGGCTTCTGTTTCAAAAAGAGCATTTAAAATTTTCTGCTCATAGTCAACCGGAACGTATAAAACAAGTTTGGAATATTTAGGATATTTAATGTTGCCAAGTATTTTTAGATTTTTAAGTCCGATTTCATAAGCAAGAATATCATTGACGCCGTTTGCGGCGCTGTCAAGATTTGTATGAGCAGAAAAAATACAAAGATTATTCTGAACTGCTTTGTGGATGATAGAGCCGACTGTTGTGCTGAAATCAAGGGATTTTAAAGGTTTGAATATAAGCGGGTGATGGGTGATTAAAAGGTCAACATCTTTTTTGCAGGCGGAGTTTATAACATCAGGGAGGGGATCGAGTGCTACCCATATACTTCTTATGGGAAAATCCCTTTGTCCCACCTGTAATCCTGAATTGTCCCATTCTTCTGTAAGATGGGGCGGGGCAAATTTTTCCATTATCCTGATAATATCTTTTAATGTTACAGTCATACTCCCCCTATAATTACAAAGGAGTGCTGATTTTACAATTTCAGCACTCCTTTGTCAAATTAAATTACGGAAAAATGATTTTATGCCATGTACTCATGTCCTGAAACGGACCCAATGGATTTTTTTTATCCGTCAATTCATCTATTTTCGGCTTTCCGCTCCACAGCTTGTAAATCACCAGATCTTTTTTTATGACAATAAGAACATTCAGTTCCCATCCCGATATTTTTGTTTTTCGTCTGAAATTTAAAATATCCAGAAATGGGTTTCCATATCGTTCGTTATTAGTTCTTTTCTGAATCATCTCATATCCCCGGCAGGAATCTTTGGCACCGATGCAGTCCTGTATATCTTTATCAACCGCTCCTTTTTTTGAGAACCGCTCAATAATATCCAGATATGTAAGCATTTCAATATTCGGCGTGATAAAAGGGTCAAACTGGAGTTTTTCAAGGTCCTTTGTTGTTGTACGATGCGGAATAATTTTATCAAAAGCGGCTTTTGCGTCATCAAAAGTTTCCCATGGGGATTGAACGGTTATTTTTTCGCTCGGAAGCAGATTGGAGCATCCTGTTACAGTAAGAAATAGAATAAAACAGAGAACCGCATAATATTTTTCTTTCATAAATCCGGTTTGGAAATAACACAAAGCTAAATGGCGGCGTTAGCCGTCCACTTGAGCGACGGGTTAGGCTGCGGGAACTTAATGTTGGATGCAGCCTAACAACAAGATCAGCGGCGGGACAATAACCCTCTCCACTGTACCGATTGGTTAGGCAATTAATTGCATTGTTTACCAAATATAAAAAGCTGAAGATGTTTCTCCATTTTTTCAATTGTTTCTTTATCTGCAACTCCTATAAGTTTTACAAATCTTTTTTTGTCAAATGAACTGATGTGTTTCGTTTTGAGCAATGAGTCTTTCATGAGTCTGTTCTGAGAATTCGCCTTTATCATAATATCAAGTTCTGAAGGATTCGTTATTTGAGAAGAAATCGGAATAACCGTCAGCAAGTTACATGAGTCAATATATTTATCATCCTGAATAATAAGAGCAGGGCGGATTTTCTGATATTCATGTCCGAAACTCGGCTCAAAATTTACCAGCCATATTTGACCACGCTGAAATGCTTTCATAATTCTTCCAGACCGGTATAATATTTGAGTTCTTCTTCAGAAAGAAAATCAGTTGAGTTATCAATTATAGCTGAGAGTTCAATATTATTTTCAGATACTTCTGTTTCAGACTCTTCAAATATGACAGTAACTTTAAACAAAGCATTGTTCTTTTGAGCAAATTCTTTCGGACAATAAAGATGACCATCCGGTAACAATTTACTTTCAAAAGTTACTGCATTCATAAGTACATCCTCTCACTTCCCGATATTAAACCCTAAAGGTCTTAAAGACCTTCAGGGTTTTCATAATATAAAAAAAAGGGGTTAAACCTGAATGGTTTATCCCCCTTCATTATCAATTTTTTTATGGTGGAGCTGAACAGGATCGAACTGTCGACCTCATGACTGCCAGTCATGCACTCTCCCAGCTGAGCTACAGCCCCAAACAAGAATTGATAATCTACCAAATATTTTCTGATATGTCAATACTAATTTTGATATAAAAAAATATAAGTACACGCCATGTGCAAATTTTTTTACCGCAAAAGATTCCTTGCGGACTTTGCGGAACCTTTGCGGTTCTGAAAAAAGTTCACATGGCGTTATTATATGTAAAATCAGAATAATAAACCGTTCTTCAGAAAAATTTAAGGAAAAAGGCTTGAATGAATCGCAAGCCTGCTGATATATGTAGCCATACATAAATTTTCAAATCCAGACTTGCGAAGTTTCCGAAACTTCGCAAGTCTTTTTATCATAAATTAAGGAGGTATTTAAAATTATGAATAAATCAATGCCAAGTGTTTTAGTGATAGGCGGAGGGGTTGCCGGAATGTCTGCGGCTAGGACGCTTGATGCTTTTGGTATTTCAGTTCATCTTGTTGAAAAAAATAAAGATTTGGGAGGCAAGGCATTTGAATGGGCATGTATGGCAACATCTGTTTGTCAGAATTGCGGGGCATGTCTGAGTGCTGAATTGGCGGAGCAGGTAAAGAATCTGAAGAATACGACTCTGTATCTTAACAGCAATATTGCTGAAATAACAAGAAATAATCAGAGCTTTGAGACAAAATTGGAGGGGAGAGCATCTGATCCGATTATGACAGATGCTGTTCTGCTGGCTACAGGGCTGACTCCGTTTGATCCTTCAGGAATATCCGATTTGGGATATAGGATTTATAATCAGGTGATTACCACCGTTGATTTGAATACAATATTAAAAGAGGATCGCCTGAAGCAGATTTTACCGGATACCAAATCACCGGAAATCGCATTTATTCAATGTGTCGGATCCAGAAACAGGGAGCAGGGGCGTGATTACTGCTCTCAGGTATGCTGTAAAGTGGCTGTACGAGATATTAACAAAATACTTTATGAAATACCGGAAGCAGCAATTACCATGTTTCATATTGATCTTCAGGTGATTGGAAAACTTTTCCGTTCTCAGGTTGCAGATATGAAATCAAAGATAAATCTGCTTCAGGGCGTACCGGGTAAAATTCTTTCCCATCTTAAAGAAGGTAAACTGAGCGTAATTCATGAAGATGCCGAAACAGGAGCAAGAACTGCCCATCATTTTGATCTGATAGTTCTGTCAGTCGGTATGCAGCCATCCAAGGCAATAACTGATATTGCGAATCAGCTTGATATAAAAACAGATAAATGGGGATTTTTCAGCAATGCCGCCGGAGTGCAAGGTTCTCTTGCAAAAGGCGTGTATGCTGCGGGAGTAGCTCAGGGACCGACTGATATTTTAACGGCTGAATCACAGGGAATAATTGCCGCTCATAAGATTATCCATGAATTAACAGAATCAACAAAACCGACAAAAAATATTGTTGTTATAGGAGCAGGGCAAACACAGGGGATTGCCCCTGCAAATATGACTGCTAAGGCTCTGGCTGATTACGGCTGGCAGGTAATGTTGTTAAATACAGGAGATCAGCATCAAGCTACTGAATATAAAGGAGTTACATCTTTTTTCAACGTCCGGCTCTCTTTTGTAAGCGGCGCAGTTGGTCAATATGCTTTGTCATTTGTTGCCGGCGGAAAAAATCATCATGTGAACGCCGCTGCAATTATTGTAGCAGATGATATTCAAAAGGATATTATAAAGACTTCGGAAGTCTTAGCCGTTACTTTGTCTGAATTTGTGAGAAAATTTGAAGGCAATTTGAATAGAGTTCCAGATACTGTAACATTCTGGCTGGATTATAACGTACCTGAATGGAAAGAGAACTCCAGAATCTGTCTTGAATTATCAACAGCACTTGCAGAAAAAGGGAAGAAAGCAATTGTTATCATGGAAAAAATGCTGGTTCACGGAATAGAAGGGCAGCAGCTTTATGATAACGCCCGGCGGCTCGGCGTCAGATTCCTGAGAGTGGCGGATTCAAAGCACGTGGCTGTTCAACCAGACAAAAGTGGTATTCATTTGGAGATGAATGAAGCTACGTTGCCCGGCATCAGGCTGAAGATAGATTCTGATCTTCTGGTGATTCCTGATAAAATAAAACTTCCTGTTCTTGCTGATAATATTGTATCTTTACTCCGACAGGAGCAGGATAAAGAAGGATTTCTTCAATCTCCGAATGTACGGCACCGCCCGATTGGAAGTCCGAGAAAAGGAATCTTCTTTGTCGGATCATGTCATGATGAGTCTGATAATGCAGATATAAATCGTGAAATCAGTGCAGTAAAAGCATCCCTTGAGCAGCTCTTTCTGATAAATCATGATACAGAACTTGAGCAGGCATCTGCGGTGAATGAAGATAAATGCGTCAGATGCCTGACATGCTACCGGATATGTCCTCATAATGCTGTGATTATTAAGAATAATTATCAGCCGATAATTATTCCTGATGCGTGTTTCGGATGCGGAATCTGTGTTGCCAACTGTCCTGCAAAAGCAATTGTACAGTCGCCGTCATCTAATGGAATGCAATCTTCAAAAAAGACGGTTGTATTTGCCTGTGAACGCTCTGCATCTCTTGCCGTCAAATCTGCTGAAGATATGGGATTTTCTTTGGATAAGAATACAGAGATCATAACAATCCCATGCGCAGGTCAGATAAATGAAACTGCACTTTTACTGCCCCTGTTAAACGGTGCGGATAGAGTAATTATTGCAGGATGTCATGAAGGAAACTGCCGATCCATGAATGGAAGCGGATTTGCAGCGGCAAGAGCAGATCATATCTTGGCAGATATGGATTCTTTAAAGGGAATGATTCAGCATCACAACATTGCCGCGAATGAACCTGTAAAAATTGCCCGGCTTATATCCATGACAGATTCTGAAAAGGAGGTAAAATAATGAATACAAACAAAGAAATACAAGGTTCACCTGCAAATGAATGCCTTACCTGCGGAATCTGTACATCGCGGTGTAGCTGGTATGACGGCGAAGGAGGACCTAATCCGCGTCAAATAGTCCGTATGACTCAGATGGACTTGAATGATCTTCTTGGACAAAGCCAAATGATTTGGGATTGTATGATCTGCAATCACTGTACTGTTGAATGTCCGATGGGGATTGTCATGGAAGATGTTGTTCGGAAAGCAAGATCACTCGCCTTTGCAAAAGAAAAAGCTCCTGAGGATATTAAACACGGTGTTCAGACACGGCTTGAATCAGGTGATGTAAACGGATTTACCCATGAGGATTTTGTTGAAACAATTGAATGGGTAAACGGAGAGCTTACAGATGAATTGGAGGATACTAAAGGCGCAATCCCGACAGAGCAGAAAGGAGCAAAATATCTTTATTTACCTAATCCCCGTGAACTGGGAACAAATGTTCTGCATCTTCAGGAGATGGCAAAATTCTTTTATGCCTTCGGCGAATCATGGACAATGTCCCACCGGCATACAGATGTAACCAACTGGGGATATTTTATCGGGGATGAAGAAGACTGAAAAAAAGATGGCTCTTCAAATCATAGACGCGGCTGAAGCACTTGAAGTTGAAAATCTGGTTCTTTCTGAATGCGGACATGGATTTCTTGTATTAAGAAAACGGGCGGAAAAACTGATAGGAAGAAAACCTAAATTTAATATCCTCAGTATTGTAGAGGTTACTCTTGATATGGCGGAAAAAGGGGTTATCAAACTGAATTCAGAGGCGCATCCTTATCCGGTTGCATATCATGATCCGTGCAATCTGGGACGCAAAGGCGGGGTTTTTGAAGCTCCGCGTAAACTGCTGTCGCGTGTCTGTCAGGAGGTTGTAGAACTGACTCCGAACCGGATAAACGGTATCTGCTGCGGCGGAGGCGGTGCATTGCTACAGGACAGCACCAGCACCAAACGGCGGATGATTTCAGGCAAGGCAAAAGCAGACCAGATCAGAGCAGCCGGTGTAAAGCATGTGTCAACAGCATGTCTATCCTGTCATCGTCAGTTGACTGAAATCGCAAAATATTTTGAATTGGGTGTTGAAGTGAATACTGTAGCGGCAATGGCAGCCGCGGCAATGATATAAGAAAACTCAGCAAATCGAAAATTTGAAGTTTGCAGTACCGCTTTTAGGCGGTTTTTATGAAATCAGAATGTTAAGCTGAAATGCGTGGAAACAAGATAACGGCATTGACGCTTCGCATGGGAACGGGATAACAAACCCGACAGGATAGAATCATGAAAATAGCAATTGCACAAATAAACCCGATTATCGGGGATTTTAAACAGAATTACGACAAAATAATATCTTTTTCAGAAAAGGCAAAATCACTGGCATGTGATCTTGCGGTCTTTTCTGAGCTGGTAATTTCAGGGTACCCGCCCAGAGATCTGCTTGAAAAAGATGATTTTGTTGACGCAAATCTTTTATATCTGAACAGGCTGATTGAATCTGTTCACGGCATCGGCGTTATCTGCGGATTTGTTGATAAAAACCCTGATGAAGCAGGGAATCCGCTTTATAATTCAGCCGTGCTGTTTGAAAACGGCAAAATACTTCACAAGATCAATAAAATCCTTCTCCCCACCTATGATGTCTTTGATGAAAGCCGTTATTTTGAGCCGGGAAAAGATTTTATCCCTTATTTTTACAAAGGTTACAAAATAGGGCTTACTGTATGTGAAGACCTTTGGAATGATGTTGAAGGTGTTTTCAGAAGAAAACTTTACCGTATCAATCCGGTAAAGCTGCTTATACAAAACGGAGCAGATATTCTTATCAATATCTCTGCATCCCCTTATTATGTCGGAAAAAGAGAACTCAAATGGGATATGCTGAAACAGATTGCCGGAAAATATAAAGTTCCCTTAATATATGCAAATCAGATCGGCGGAAATGACAGCATTCTCTTTGACGGACTCAGCATGGCTTTTGACGCAAATGGGAATATTGCTGCCAGAGCATCTGATTTTAAAGAGGATATGGTTATCTTTGATACATCCGGGCAAAACAGAGAAGAGAATATCCATCCAATCTCAGAATCGGATGCTGAATCTCTTTTAAATGCCCTGATTATGGGAGTCCGTGATTATCTTCTCAAATGCGGATTTTCAAAAGTGGTTATCGGATTAAGCGGCGGTATTGATTCCGCACTGACAGCATACATTGCAGCAAAAGCATTGGGATCAGAGAATGTTTTAACTGTCTTTATGCCGTCAAGATATACATCAAAAGAGAATTTTGAAGATACAGAGCAGCTTGCAAAGAATCTTAATATTGAATACCGGATAATTCCGATTGACAGTATATTTACTGAATTCCTCAGATATATTTCACCTGAATTCAAAGAGAATGATCCGGGAATAACTGAGCAGAACATTCAGGCAAGAATACGGGGAACCATTCTGATGGGATTATCCAATAAATACGGCTCTCTTGTTCTTTCAACAGGGAACAAATCAGAGATGGCAGTAGGATATTGTACGCTGTACGGAGATATGAACGGCGGATTATCTGTTATTTCAGATGTTCCCAAGACAGTGGTATATGAAATCTCTGATTTTATCAATAAGGATAAAGAATATATTCCGTTACGGATTATTGAAAAAGCACCGTCAGCAGAATTAAAGCCGGATCAGACAGATCAGGATGATCTCCCCCCTTATGATACGCTGGATCAGATATTAAAAGCATATATCGAAGACTTAAAAGGGATAGATGAGATAGTTCAGATGGGATTTGACAGAAATGTTGTGGCGGATGTAATCTCACGTATTCACCGGAATGAATACAAACGTCATCAGGCTGCTCCCGGCTTAAAAGTAACATCAAAGGCATTCGGATATGGCAGGCGGTATCCGGTGGCGCAGCGGTACAGAGCGGTTTAATAAAAATATCGCTGCATTGAAGGAAAGCGACAATGAGACTCAGGTAAGGATTGAATATCTGAACCCGTTTTTTAAAGAACTCGGCTGGGATGTGGAAAATCGAAGCTCTAACAGTAGATGGAATTTATACGACAGAATCAATAAGGAAACAAAATTAATTTGTATTATTATTTTGACAGCCATTCTTTACACCGTCATAATTTGAGCTTTTTTCCAGCGGCAAATTAACAACATTGACAAACAGATTGACCAGCTTGTTTATCAGCTTTACGGATTAAATGAGGAAGAAATCAGAATAGTTGAACTGTGATTTCCGTATGATTGTTATGAAGACTATGATTTTAATCATAGTCTTCATTCAATCATTTTAATCATAGTTCAGACAACGGGTGTTTTCCGTAAGGCGGACAAAGCGTAGCGTGTCCGCTGTTAATAGCCCTGTAAGGGCGTTATATTTATAGCATCTTAGTTTCTTTTATTTCAATCAGATGAAGCTCTGCATCTCCGGTATTTTTTAACTGATAAAAAGAGCCTTCAGGAATCTTAACAGATTCAGCCTCTTTAAAAATATGAGTCTCTTTATCAATCGTAATATTTGCCAAGCCTTTGATCACTGTCCATTTTCTGCTTCCCTTATCATCCTGCCGACCGGAAAATTCAGCCCTTGAATAAACTGCTATTCTTTTTACAATAAAATCATCTGTATGCTCAAGAAGTTTCTCATATCCCCAGATATGATGAACTGTTGTATGAATATCAGCTTCCGGGCGTCCTTTCTCTTTAAGAATACTCACAACTGATTTTACATCTCTGCTGTTCTCCATATCTGAAATAAATATAGCGTCAGGAGTCTCAACAATAACTATATCTTCAAGATTATTCACAGCAATAAGCCGCTCATGCCCCATGATAAAGCTGTTTTTTGTATTCTGCAAAATAACATCTCCGGCAGTAACGACATTTCCGTTACTATCTCTGGGAAGAAAATCATATAAAGATTTCCATGAGCCAATATCGCTCCATCCGAAATCCGAAGGCAGCACAACACCCAAGTCAGTCTTCTCCATAATTGCATAATCAACAGAGATGCTCTCTATCTGTTTGTATTGCTCAACAGATAATCCTTTTTTTTCAGACAGAATCTCCTGCATCTGCTTTAACATATCAGGCTTGAATTTTTCAAATTCTCTGATTATCACAGATGCCTTGAATGCAAACATACCGCTGTTCCAGAAAAAATTGCCTGCTCTGACATATTTTTCTGCTGTTTTCATATCAGGCTTTTCAACAAACCGCCTGACTGAAAATGCTTCTCCTGCTCCGGTTTCAGATGCTTCGATATATCCGTAGCCGGTTTCAGGGTATTCAGGGGTAATTCCGAAAGTGACAATATACCCCTCTTTTGCCAGAGAAATAGCGGTATTTATCTTTTTATGAAATCGGGGAATATCTCTGATGACATGATCCGCAGGAAAAATAAAGATCACCGCGTCTTTCTCCTGTTTCAGAATCTCCAGAACCGCAAGAAGAATAGCGGGGGCTGTGTTTCTGCCGCAAGGCTCATCAATGATCTTCCCTTCTCCTGATATTCCAGCAGATGCTATATCCCTTGATATATTATCAGAATGTTTTTTTCCGCAGACAATTCTTACATTTTCAGGCTCAAACAGAGGGAAGAGCCGTTTGATCGTATGTTGTATAAGAGAATGATTTCCGAAAAACTTTACCAGTTGTTTGGGAAAAAGCTCTCTGGAGACGGGCAACAATCTGGTTCCGCTTCCTCCAGCCAATAACACCGGATATGCTTTTATTGTTTCAGTTTTCATAAGATTATCCTTATTTAAATATTTTAAACCATGAAACAGATAAAATTAAGATACCTGTAAAAAATCCCCTTGACAAGTTTTTTTGGGTGATTAAATTGTTTTTAACAAACAGATGAAAATATAACAATTTGATAATAAAAAATAACAGCATATAAAGGAGAACAGGTTTTATATGAAAATAAGACCATTGAATGACAGAGTACTTGTATTAAGAACAGAAGAAGAGCAGAAAAGCCCCGGAGGGATTATAATTCCTGATACTGCAAAAGAGAAACCCCAGGAAGGGAAAGTTATCGCTGTAGGAACCGGAAGAACAGATGATAAAGGAAATCGGATTCCGTTAGATGTAAAAGAAGGGGATCGCATTCTTTTTTCAAAATACGCGGGAACTGAAATTAAAATAGGCGGCGTTGAACATATTTTTATGAAAGAGGCTGATATTTTAGCGGTATTTAATTAAAAGGAGGGAGTCAGGATGTCTGCAAAAATGATCGCATACGGTACCAAAGCCAGAGAACAGATGCTTAAAGGTGTCAATACCCTTGCAAATGCTGTAAAAGTTACATTGGGACCCAGAGGAAGAAATGTTGTTCTTGAAAAATCATTCGGTTCACCGATAATCACAAAAGATGGTGTAACTGTTGCCAAAGAGATAAAATTAGAAGATAAATTTGAAAACATGGGCGCTCAGATGGTGAAAGAGGTTGCCAGTAAAACCAGCGATACCGCGGGTGACGGAACTACCACAGCCACGATTCTTGCACAGGCAATATGCAATGAGGGGCATAAACTTGTTGCAGCCGGTATGAATCCGATGTCAATCAAACGGGGAATTGACAAAGGGGTTGAAGCCATTGTTTCAGAATTGAAGAAAATATCCAAGCCCACCAAAGATAAAACCGAAATCGCCCAGGTCGGAACTATTTCTGCCAATAATGATGAAATGATAGGGAAAATCATCTCTGAAGCAATGGAGAAGGTCGGCAAAGAAGGGGTTATCACGGTTGAAGAGGCAAAGAGCATGGATACAAATTTGGAGATCGTTGAAGGAATGCAGTTTGATCGCGGATACCTCTCCCCTTATTTTGTTACAAATGCTGAAAAAATGGAAGTCTCTTTAGATAATCCTTATATTCTGCTGCATGAAAAAAAGATCAGCAATATGAAAGATATGCTGCCCCTTTTGGAGGAGATTGCCAAAGCAGCCAGACCGCTTATGATTATTGCCGAAGATGTTGATGGGGAGGCATTGCCACCCTTGTTATCAACAAGCTGAGAGGGACATTGAAAGCCGCAGCAGTGAAAGCTCCGGGTTTCGGTGACAGACGGAAAGCAATGCTTGAAGATATTGCTGTTCTGACCGGCGGCAAAGTGGTCTCAGAAGATATGGGCATCAAGCTGGAAAAAATAAAATTAGATGACCTCGGCAAATGTAAGACAGTAAAAATAAGCAAAGATAACACAACGATTGTTGACGGTGCAGGAAGCCGGAAGAATATTGATGCCCGTCTGCGTCAGATTCGGACTCAGATAGAAGAGACCACTTCGGATTATGACAGAGAAAAACTTCAGGAGCGTCTTGCAAAATTAGTCGGCGGTGTAGCTGTTATAAGTATGGGCGCTGCAACTGAAACAGAGATGAAGGAGAAAAAGGCACGTGTTGAAGATGCTTTGAATGCTACCAAAGCCGCTGTTGAAGAAGGGATTGTTCCCGGCGGCGGTGTGGCGCTGGCACGGTGTCTGAGCGCGCTGGATAAGGTGGAAGCCTCCGAAGATCAGAAACACGGTATTGCTATTTTAAGAAAGGCTATTATTGAACCTCTGAAACAGATTGCTGAAAACGCGGGTTATGAAGGCTCTGTGGTTCTGAACAAAGTGCTTGAAGGCAAAGATGATTTCGGATTCAACGCATTGACCTGTAAATATGAGAATCTGATCGGAGCAGGAGTTATTGATCCGACCAAAGTTGTGCGGTTTGCTGTTCAGAATGCCGCATCTGTTGCAAGTCTTATGCTGACAACTGAGGCAATGATTACAGATAAACCGGAAAAGAAAAAAGCTACTGCTATGTCCCATGGCGGAATGGATGAAGATATGTATTAATGGGAGAATCAGGAATTAGTAATTTTAACCGAAAATCAGCATTTAAAAAAACTAAGTTTCTTTAAGAAACTTAGTTTTTCAATTCGTGTGCGTGAAATTTTTCATTGTTTCAACAAAAAGCTCCCCTTTTATTTTATAAGTATCAAAAGAAAATCTGAATCTCTCCCTTTCCATTTTCCTCTTATCCTTCAGAACCGGGAGTACAGAAACTCTGTCTCTGCACTCCTGACTGCCTGAAAATATGAATCTTGATTTATATATTTTTTTATGATAGAAAACCCTTAGACTTTAACCGGCAAATGAAAGGATTAAAAAAATGAGTCATTGTTCCATAAAAAAAATGTCAATTTTGGTTATGCTCTTCTCTGCAATTATCTTCATCCCGGATATATCCGCAGGAGAAGATAAGACTATCTTTTCCAAAGAAGATATTTTGAAAGTATTAAAAAATTACGGAGAACCTGATGATCAGGCTGATCCCCTTTCCGTAAACGGGGTTTCCATTCAGCAGACAAAGAAAAAATATAATGAAATATATGACTTGTATGCTTCTTACAAAGAAAGTTTTCAGCCTGTTTTTATTACCGCTGATGTTGTATTTCATACCATTCATAAAGTATTTAACCAGTCATTACGGGTAATGGAAACCGGGCAGTTGCCGGTGCTGAAAAGATTTTCCGAAGAGATGTTTAATGCTTCTGTCAGGCTGAAACAGGAATGGGGCAAGAATGAATATCTGGCTGATCCCATAGAACAAATGATTGCCTATTTTGCGGTTCCGAATATCATCCTTAAAAACAGGATAGCTATGGATGATTCTCTGAAAGAGAGAGCAGAGGCTGAAATTAAGCTGATTAATGAGCATAAAGGTTTTGAATTTTCAAAGATTCTTTCTCACAAAGAGGATTACTCCCAGTATGCTGTACGGGGAGATTATACGCGAAATGAGAATCTGAAAACCTATTTTCTTGCATCCATGTGGTATGGGAGACGGATGTTCCGGTTTGATGAAACAAAACCGATGGGAACGGGTATGCCTTCTGATACCCCTGAATTAAAAGGATGGTGGAAATCTGAAGATGAAATTCTTCCTCCGGCTGCATGGTCAGAAATCCGTTCCGCATCTCTGCTGGTTTATCTGCTTCAAAATACCGTAATTCAGGATAAATCTGCAATGGATATTTATAAAAGATTAAAAACTCCGATTGATATTCTGGTCGGAATTTCAGAAGATATTACCGTTGAAATGCTCTCTGATGCTCTTGAATATACATTAAAAAAAGATTGGAAGCCCGATGCTCTCAAAGATAATAAAAAACTTTATGCAATGGCAAAAGAGCTTGCAAAGCAGAATCTGACAGAGATTGATACCGCAGGACTTGGCAGAAAAGGGCTTACGCTTCTGGGACAGCGGTTTATTCCTGATTCAAAATTTCTTCAGCGTCTTGTTCATGATGAGGAGAATCCGATTACCTATATAAGAAAAGATACTGAAAAAGAGGATCCTTTTACCCTGGTGAAAAATACAACTGCCGGAGAGATTAGAGGATTTCCCCGGGGATTGGATATTATGGCAATCCTCGGATCTGAAACTGCTGTTGAGATTCTGACGGCTGACGGAGATACAGATTATGTAGGGTATGAAAATAATCTGAGTCTGTTAAAAAAAGAGTCTGGTTTGCTGAATCCTTTATCTGAAACAATATATGAAAAGATTCTCCGTTCTTTTTCCCTGCTGTTTGAAAAAGAGAAAAACGGTCCCGGGTTTATGCAAAGTGATATATGGAAAAGGAAAAGTCTGAATACCGCTCTGGGCGCATGGACTGAACTGAGACATGATACTGTTTTATATGGAAAAGAGAGCTATACATCTATGTCAAGAGGGGGGATTATCTCCGGTTTAAAATCAGCCGCATATCTGGAGCCTGAACCTGAACTTTACAGGCGGCTTGCTTCTATACTCTCTGATCTGAAGAGTTCAGGGGTTATTTCCGACTCTGAAATTCTGAAAAAATATGAATCATTGATAAATATCCTCAAAAAATTTGCCGAGATTTCAAAAAAGGAACTCAAAGGAAAACTCCCTGATGAAAAAGAGACTGATTTTCTTTTGCAGGCGGTTGAAAAATTAAAAGATGAAACTGAATTATCCAAGAATATCTCGGCAATTATCGGCGGAGAATCAGATTCGCAGATGCCTATAGCTGTTGATGTACATACCCGTATTCCCATGGTACTGACCGAAGCTGTCGGATTTCCGGCAAAAATAATTGCTGTTATCCCTGTTAAGGGTAAGCCTGTACTCTTTTTCGGAGGGGTCTATTCTTATTATGAGTTTAAAGTTCCGTATGAGGATCGTCTGACAGATGAAAAATGGATTAAGAATTTGAAAAAAGAGAAGAATAAATATAATCCCGTCTTTTTCTGAATTTGCAGATGACCTAACCCCCCTTCCCTGAAGGGAAGGGGTCGGGGGTTAGGTTTGTACAGAACTTTCCTGACCTAACCCCCCTGCCCCCTTCCCTGAAGGGAAGGGGGAAAGAGAGTGACGGGAACTCCCCTTCCCTTCAGGGAAGGGGTCGGGGGTTAGGTTTGTACAGAACTTAACAGCCCTGCCTGAAGGGAAGGGGGGAATAAAAAAAGAGAAGTCGGTTTTTTTCAAAAACCCGACTTCCTGATGACAGAAAAGAGAAAAAATGAGCCGTCAGGAGATGAAACCTAAGACAGCTTATCCTATCATAATATTCTCTTCTGCATAATAATAGTGTGAATCTTTCTGACGGCTGATTGCAATCGCAATTACCAGAGGTCCCAGTCTCCCTACAAACATGACAATGGTGATAATCAGCTTTCCCATGAAAGAAAGCACGGGAGTAATACCTGTTGAAAGTCCCACGGTTCCGAATGCGCTGATAACCTCAAAAAATAATTCCATAAATTTCCCGGAACTCTCAGAATGCGGAATGCCCCCTGCTTCACTCATCAAAATCATAAACGTTCCGATAACAACAATCAATGATGACACCATAGTCAGACTGATCGCCTTTTCCACACTGGCTTTAGGAATAGTACGATAAAATATATGAGGTCGCTCCTTTCCGCGAAGGCGTGATATGCCCAGCAGACTAAGAGTAGCAAAGGTAGTGGTCTTTATGCCGCCCCCGCATGATCCCGGAGATGCGCCGATAAACATCAGCAGAATAAACAGAAACAAGGTCTCGTTTGTCATATTTCCAATGGGCAGTGTATTAAATCCTGCTGTTCTGACAGTGACTGCCTGAAAGAATGCTGCCATAAACCGCCCGGGAAGCGATAACGGTGCAAGCGTGTTATGCCATTCCATAACCAGAATCAGAACCGTACCCGCCATAAGCAATCCGCCGGTAAAAGATAAAACCAGTTTGGTATGAAGAGAGAGCCGGGTAAGCCTCCGCGGGTTAAAAGGGAAATGACTCTGTATTTCAGAAATGACCAGAAACCCTATTCCGCCGCATATAATCAGAAAACAGACAGTCAGATTGAGCAGCCAATCCTCGCGGTACCCTTCAAGGTTGTTGGAAAACGTGGAGAATCCTGCATTGCAGAATGCGCTTACAGCATGAAAAAAAGCAAGGTGCAGAGATTCTCCCACCCCTTTTTCCGGGATAAAACAGAAAAAGAGGAGCATCATTCCCGCCCCTTCAATGACAAGGGCAAATAAGAATATATTCCGTAAAATAGACGATAAGCTCTGTATGCCGCTGTAGGTGAATGTATCTTTTATAGCAGATCGCTCTGTCATTCCCGGACGTCTTCCTGTCATAAGAAGCACCACTGTGGATATGGTCATAATACCGAGTCCTCCGGTCTGAATCAGCAGCAGCAGAACCATCTGCCCGAAAATACTCAGAGTGCTTCCTGTATCCACCACAGCAAGACCTGTTACACAAGTGGCAGATGTTGCAGTAAAGAGTGCGTCAATGAATTCAAGCCGGTTTCCGGTTGCAGATAAGGGAAGCATCAGTAATCCGGTTCCTACGGCAATCAGAAGAACAAACCCGATAACAGATATTCGTTCGGGTGATTTTAAAAATAATTTTGAATTCTGCATGATTTTATTCTTATTAAAATCCTAAGGGTTTCTGAAACCATTAGGATTTTTCGCAGGTCTTTATTTCTATCCGACAGTATGAACAAGCTGAGATGCAGGAACCAACTGAACCTCTTTTTTCAGTTCAGGAAGCATCTCCAGAAGAGCTTTGTATGTTACAGTATGCGGATGCCCTATTCCTACAGCCTCGCCGTAAACCTTGGCAACATGAATCAGACGTTTTATCTGTTTACGGACTGAATCAGCCTCCTGAACATGGTCAAGAAATACATCTCTTGCGGCAAACCGGATATTAAGCAGGCGGGCGGTAGTTCTGCAAAGGCTGTCAGTATTTGTAAAACTGTCAATAAAAAAAAGATTCCTTTTCTTCAGCACGGAAAAAATCTGATACATCTGACTTGAATTGGATGTTATTCTTGATCCCATGTGATTATTGACTCCGGCAACAAACGGAAGAGCATCTAAATTCTGATTCACCTGGGAAATCAGACTTTCCGGCATCATATCCGTATATATTGCTCCCGGTTCCGGTTTTTCCGAAGGATATTCAAGAGGCTCCATTGGAAGATGAAGCATAATCTCAATCCCTTTTTCCCTTGCCTTTTTGATAATCACTTTTCCGAAAGGACTTTGAGGAAGAACAGAAAATGTTATTGCAACATTCAGACTGAGCAGCTTTTCCGCTATTTTTCTGTCATAGCCGATGTCATCAATAATAATAGCGACTTTTGGCAGAATAGCCGGTTTTTTTTTATCAGGTATCGGTTTATGGTATGGAATACAGGGTTCTGTATATGGAATACAGAGTTCTTCCCTTGTATATGGATTTAATACTTCCGAAGTTTTAGAAACTTTGGGAGGCTTTTTCTTTTCGGGATAAATTTCAAAAGGGGGGGGCTGGGAAAAAGCGGCTTCTGTATGATACCATGTAAATCCTGCTAAGATGGCGATTATAATCAGCAAAAAAAACAGAATATAAAATACGGAATGTAAAGACACCTCCAATCTTTTTTTAATCATTACGCTAACTTAGCTCAGCCGGAGAAACTAAGTTTTTTCAAAAAACTTAGTTTCTTATCTCAGCCGGAGAAGCCATGTTTTTTGAAAAAATCTGGCTTCTTATCAATCCTTATTTTAAAGACTTGAATATTTCATATCCCATCAGAATTTCAAGAGTGCGCATCACCTGATTATCAGCCTGAAGCCCTTCAGCATCAATGGGTCCGTAACGGGATTCGGTTTTCCGTTTTTTCTCTTTTTCGCTTTTCTCTTCCTGAGATATATCTTTTTCTTTATCTTTATTATCAGGCTCTGCTTCAAGATGATTCTTCAGATCTTTTTCTTTAAGCATCTCTGATTCATCTTCAAATTCTTCATCAGGAGATTTCTGTTTTACCTCAATATCAGGTATAATCCCCTGAGCCTGAATAGAAACCCCGTTAGGCGTATAATATCTGGCAATGGTAAACTTCAGACCATAGCCATCTCGCAAGGTTTCCACTGTCTGAACCGATCCCTTGCCAAAAGATGTTGTTCCAAGTACAAGAGAGCGTTTATGATCCTGCAAAGCTCCGGCAACAATTTCAGATGCGCTGGCGCTTCCCCCATTAATCAGCGTCACCATCGGATAACTCCGTTTCTTTTTGTCAGGATGTGCCTTGAATTCTTTGGTATGTTTTTTCATACGCCCTTTTATGGAGACTATAATCCCTTTTTCAATAAAGAGATCCGAAACATCTATCGCCTGATTCAGAAGTCCTCCGGGATTATCACGAAGATCAAGAATAAGACCTTTTAACGGAACGTTCTCTGTTTCCAGTTTTTCAAGGGCAGCCTCAAGATCCTCTGTGGTATTGTCCTGAAAATTGGTAACCCGTACATATCCGTATCCGGGCTTCAAAGTAATATGTCTCACACTCTCAATAGGAATAATATCCCGAATCAGGCTGAAGTCCATCGGCTTTGAAGAACCCTCGCGCATAATGCTAATCGTAACTGTCTCTCCTTTGGGACCTCTCATCTTCTTGACTGCTTCCCAAAGCATCATATCTTTTGTGGACTCACCGTCAACTTTGATAATTATATCACCTGATTTTATTCCGGCATTATAAGCAGGCGTACCTTCTATCGGCGAAATAACTGTCAGCGCCCCTTTTTCCATAGAGATGACAATCCCTATCCCTCCGAATTCACCTTTGGTATCAATCTGCAATTCTTCAAATGCTTCCGGCGGAAGTAACTGGGAATGCGGATCAAGACTCTGAACCATCCCCTGAATCGCTTTTTGTATCAGGTCTTTTGTATCTACAGGATCAACATAATTTTTTTCAACCATCTCAATGACATCTGAAAAGAGTTTAAGCCCTTTGTATGTCTCTTCCTCATTGGCAGCCAGACTTCGGTAAAAGCCTGATCCGATTGTACAGAACAGAGCGGCAAATATCATCACCACCCATAATCTGACATTTTTTCTGCTTTTCTGAAGCATATTTTATTTATCCCCCTATCTGATTCTTTAATTTTTACTAAGCCATTTCACCGGATCTATCGGTTTTCCGCGATAGCGTACTTCAAAATGGAGAGAAGGTCCTGTCAGAGACCCTGTATCTCCGACTGTAGCAATCACTTCACCGCTTTTAACCTGATCCCCTTCTGATTTTAAAATCTTATCAGCATGGGCGTAAACAGTATGACAATGCCCTCCGTGATCTATAATAATCATGTTGCCGTAACCTTTGAACCAACTTGAATAAACAACTTCACCGTCACGGGCGGCGCGGATCGGATCCCCTTTTTTTGCCTGAATATCAATACCGCTCTGAAAATTTTTCACATTGAATTCAGTATCTGTATATAAACCGAAAGAAGATACAATTTCACCATTGACAGGCATTTTAAGCATCCCTTTAAAATAAGTAAAGGATTTATTTTTTAACCGCAGAGATTTTTTTGAACTTAATATTTTTATTTTCTGTTCCAGTGATTTTTCCGCCTGTTTTAAAGATTCAACAGATGCCAAAGCAAGCGATTTTTTATTTCTTATATCTGAAAGAATAGCCTCCCGTTTTGTTTTTTCACGGGATATGATTTCAACCTGCTCTTTACAGGCTGCTTCAAGGGCGATCTTATTTTTTTTTCTGAGCATCCAGATTTTCAATAAGTTCAGAGAGTCTCTTCCTGTTGTCTGTAAGTTCTCTGATAATATTTTCATCATGATTAAGAATTCTTTGCAGAATAGCTTTGCGCTGAAAAAAATCATTCACCGATTCTGCCGAGGCAAGAAGATTCATTGTACCTGAACAGTTCAGTTTATAAAGTGCAACCATCCGTCTGGATGCATAATTTTCGCATTTCTGAATATTCTTTACCAGTAATTCAGATTCTGATGTTGCAGAGATAATCGCTTTATCAATCTTGTCAAAGTCTGTCTGAAATTCGGAGAAACGTTTCTGAGCATTATTAAGCGATTCTTCAGCTTTATTTAAATTATCTATGGTTTCAGTTTCTTTTTGGGTGAATTCCTGTACTTTTTCTTTACTTTCATTTATTTTGCGGTTTATATCCGCAGCCTCCTGTTTAAGATGCCCGATATTTACTTCAGCCCGGACAGTAAAGATTCTCTCTGCAAAAAGCAGAGTAATAAAAAGGGTAAAAAAAACAAGACCTGATTTTTTAAAAAATTTTTGTCCTTTCATCATAACCATCCTTATAGTTTTAAAAATTGTCTGAGAGAGATATAACATCCTACCCATCCTACAAATATACTTCCCATCAGAATCCCGGATAAAATTTCTGAAGAGAGAAAGCTGACGTGGAAATCTGAAATTATTCCTATATAATAAAGAGGATCAAATTGAGAACCGATCTCCAGATTCCAGTTCCATAACTTTAACTTCCAATTTCCGCTGACAATATTAAATGTGCAGAACAACGCGCCAAGTCCCAGCATCCCTCCCAATGCTCCCTGTATTGTACTTTGAATATAAAAAGGCGATTTGATAAAAGATTCGGTTGCACCGACCAGCCGCATAATTTCAACCTCCTCCTCCCTTGAATAAAGAACAAGACGGATGGTATTTGCAACAAAAAATACAGCCGCCATAAAAAAAATACACCCCATCGCGTATCCCGTTAATCTGAACAGATTGACAATACTTGTAAACTGCTCTATCCATTTTTGCCCGTATTCAACCTCTTCGACCAGAGGAATCTTTTCAATCTGATCTGCCAGCAGATCAAACTGTTTCCAATTCTGAAAAGTTCCTGTCATGTGAATTTCAAAGGCGTCCGGCAGGGGATTTTCTTCAAGATTATCCAGCAGAGAAGATTGCCGCTTCATCTGCTCTTTGAAGCGGTTCAATGCCTCTTTTTTTGAGATAAAGAGTACATCAGCCACCCCCTGTATTCCCTGAATCTTATGCTGTGTATCTGAAATCTGCTGCTCTGAAATTTCCGGTTTAAGATATGCCATTATTCTTATCCCTTTTGCCCAGAACTCCATAAAAGCATTTGTATTTATGAAGAAAAGGATAAATGCGCTGACGATCAGAACCGAGAGTGCAATAGTAATAATTGTAATAACATTCAGGAAAATGTTCGCAAGAATATCTTTTATTGCTCTTCTAAACATTATTCAGATTCGCACATCTTCTTTTAACTGCCCTTGTTCAAGAAAGATAACTCTTCCACCTGTTTTACGGATAAAGTCAATATCATGGGTTGCAATAATCACAGTTGCGCCGTGTGTATGGAAATCTTTTAAAAGATTAAAGATAACCGAGGCTGATTCAATATCAAGACTGGCAGTCGGTTCATCAGCCAGAATAATCTTCGGCTCTCCTGCAATTGCCCTTGCAATTGCCACTCTCTGCTGTTCACCCCCGGAAAGAACCGGAGGAAACATATTCCACCGCTCTTCCATTCCGACTGTCCTCAAAACACTTCTGACTTTCTTTTTAACAAGCCGCTGCCTTGTGCCTACAGCCTCGACAATCATTTCAATATTTTCAAATACGGTTTTATTTGGAATAAGTTTATAATCCTGAAATATGATTCCGAATTTACGCCTGAGAAACGGTATTGCCCGCCGGGGAATCCGTGACAGATTTTTCCCGTCAACAACAATCTGTCCCTGCGAGAGCGGTTCCCCAAGATAAAGCAGTTTTAACAGCGTGGTCTTTCCTGCTCCGCTGGGACCCGTTATAAAAAGAAAATCATTATGGGGTATATCAATGTTAATGTCAACCAAAGCGTTCCTTGAATCATAACGCTTATGAACATGAAATATACGAATTATTGATCTGTCGTTTTCAAGCTCCTGCAATAAAATAGCCCTCTTTATCAGTGAACAGTTATGAGTAAATTATTCACTGTCAGTAGATCAAAAAGGTTTGTAGTACCGCCTTCAGGCGGTTTGGCGTGCCGCTATAACCGTCTGATTTCACACGAACCGCCTAAAGGCGGTACTACAAACTTTTATAAATTTCCGATTTACTGACTGTTTACTGTTCACTGAATTTTAAATTGACCTTTATCAGTTTTATTGATATAAAGCAACTGAGTTTCAGGGAATGCCGTTTCCGGTTTTCCTTGCTCAAAGCCTTTGCTGAAAATCCCAAAAAAGGTTTCTTCCATTTCAGTGAAGGCTTTTTTATCTCATTATGACTTTAAAATCAATAGAAATTGGAAACAATGAAAAGAAAATAAATCAGTAGTCAAAAAAAAGAGCTGCGGGGTTTCTGAAAGCCCTACAGGTCTTATGAATGTTAATTTTAAAAATAAAGAGATCTATATGAAACAGGAACTTATCAGAATTATCTATGAAAAATCTTTTAAATACAGTGATAAACCGATATTCAAACTGGTTTCCGGCAGAATGAGCCATTTCTATGTAAACTGTAAGCCGACAACTTTAAGCCCCAGGGGAATGTTTCTTATCGGACATCTTGTGTTTGATGCAATAAAAGATTTAAATATCAGCGGTATCGGAGGACTTACCTTTGGCGCGGATCCGATTGCTGTGGCAACGGCATTTGCTTCTGAATTGAATAAAAAACCTGTCAAGGCGTTTTCTATTCGCAAAACTCAGAAAGATCACGGGATTGTCAAATGGATTGAAGGGGATATGAAGGCAGGGGAAAAAGTTGTTATCATTGATGATGTGGCAACTACCGGAGGCTCAACTATCAAAGCAGTTGAACGGGCGAGTGAAGAAGGATTGGAGGTTCTCAGAGCAGTCGTGCCGGTTGATCGTCAGGAGGGCGGACTTGAGAATATCCGTAATTATGTTAAAGATGTCTCCGCAATTATTTCAAGAGATGAACTGATGGCTTATGGCGGAGTTTCGTTTTCACAGCAATGAGTTGATTGAAAAAAATTCGTAGTACCGCCTTCAGGCGGTTTCTCATTTCAGCTTAACTCTCTTTTTATAATCACCATACTCATCCCTTACTATCTCCGCAGCAATTCCGATTTTGATCCGCATGGATTGATAATTTATCAAAATCAGAATTGCTGTTATCTCCAAAATTTGATTGAAATCTCTCTCATAGTCATTTATACTTATTCTTTCAGGTAAAAAACATCCGAAGTTTCGGATGTCTGACCCTGATTTCAGAATACTCAGCAGATCGTAAATTTGTAAAGTTTGTAGTACCGCCTTTAGGCGGTCACTGTGAAATCAGACGGTTATCTCAGAACGCCGAACCGCCTAAAGGCGGTACTACAAACTTTTTTGATCTGATTTCAGAATACTCAGCAGATCGTAAATTTGTAAAGTTTGTAGTACCGCCTTTAGGCGGTCACTGTGAAATCAGACGGTTATCTCAGAACGCCGAACCGCCTAAAGGCGGTACCGCAAACTTTTTTGATCTGCTGATAATACATAAAGGAGAATAAAATGCCGATATATGAATTTAAATGTTTAAAATGCAATGATTTTTTTGAACTGCTCGTTATGAATAAAGATGAAGAGATTGAAATTGCATGTCCTAAATGCAAATCAGATGAATTTGAACGGGTTCTCAGCAAAGCCGGTTATGCAATGGGAAGCAGTAAAATCGCGGGAAATATTCAATCTCAGACAAGAAACTGTTCCACCGGTTCATGTACTACCTATGATGTTCCAGGACCGACCAGATAGAGAAACCCTAAGTACATAAAACAGTAAATATGCCTGGTTTTTGTGTCTTAGTAGTCTTTGTGTCTTTATGTTTTCTTAACACTAAGACACTAAGGCACAAAGACACCAAGCGTATTTATTTTTTCATGTACTCACTTGTTTTGTAAACAGGAATAATATAAATGACAAACTTTGAGCCATCCTATATTAATACCTTTAACAAAGGATTATTAAAAGAAAAGATAAAAGAGTCGGTTGATATTTTAAACTCCTGCACTTTATGTCCCAGAAAATGCGGGGTTGACTGTCTTGCAGGTGAAACCGGTATATGTAAAACAGGGAAAAACGCATGGGTTTCAAGTTATAATCCTCATTTCGGCGAGGAGACTCCGCTGGTCGGAAGAGAAGGATCAGGCACGATCTTTTTTACCCACTGCAATCTGATGTGCATATTCTGTCAGAATTATGACATTAGCCATGAAGGAGCCGGAGAAGAGGTATCACATGAGCAGTTGGCAAAAATGATGCTGGTGTTACAGGATTTAGGATGTCATAATATCAATTTTGTTACCCCTTCCCATGTTGTTCCTCAGATTCTTATGGCGATTGAATCTGCTGTGAAAGATGGGTTGTCCATTCCTCTTATATACAACACAGGCGGTTATGACCGGGTTGAAACCCTGAAGATTCTTGACGGCGTAGTTGATATTTATATGCCGGATTTTAAATTCTGGGATTCTGAAATTGCTGAGATAACCTGTCAGGCAGCGGATTACCCGGATGTAGCACGTAAAGCAGTTGCTGAAATGCACCGTCAGGTCGGGGATCTGATTATAGATGAGGATGGGATTGCAAGACGGGGGCTTCTGATACGTCATCTGGTTCTGCCGGATGGGCTTGCAGGCACGCGGGATGTTATGAGATTTCTTGTCAGAGAGATTTCTCCTGATACTTATGTGAATATCATGCCTCAGTACCGACCATGCGGCAGGGCAGATGAAGTCAAAGCTCTTTCCCGTTATCCGTCAAAAACAGAGTTTGAAACAGCTTTACAGGCAGCAGGAGAAGAAGGGATTACACGGTTTGACAGGCACAGGCGCGTTTTTATGGTATGCTGAAAACATTTATCAGTTGTAAGTAAACAGTTATAAGTGAATAATTATTAAGCAAATGAGAAATATTTTTGCTATCGGAGATATACACGGTTGTTATGATAGACTGCTTATCCTTATAGATAAAATTGATATAGATTTTAAGCAGGATACGCTGGTATTCCTGGGTGATTATATTGACAGAGGACCCGACTCTTTTGAAGTTATAGAATATCTGATTGATTTAAAAGAAAATTACCCGAATATTATTTTTTTGAAAGGAAATCATGAGGAGCTTCTGGAAAAATATATTTCGGGTCCTGACAGACTTACTTATCTTGTCAATGGCGGACATACAACAGTGAAAAGCTATATGAAGCATAATTCTGAAATCATTCCGGAAAGCCACCTTGAGTTTTTTAAATCACTCCGTCTTTTTTATGAGACAGAGGATTATATATTTGTTCATGCGGGGCTGAGAGATAAGATTCCGCTTTATATGCAGAAATCCGATGACCTTCTCTGGATACGCGGAAATTTTATTCAGTCAGATTATTATTTTGGAAAACGGGTTATTTTCGGGCATACTCCTTTTCCTGAACCATTGGTACATCAGGATAAAATCGGAATTGATACCGGAGCAGTCTATGGAAATAAACTGACCTGTGTTAAACTGCCTGAAATTAAATTTTATAATGATACAGACTGGTGAAAATTAAAGGTAAAAAAATGAAAAATAATAAAAAAGTGATCGTAGGTATCGGTTCAGCACTTGTGGATATACTTATTCATGAAGATGATGATTTCCTGAAAACCGCAGGGGTTTTAAAAGGAGGCATGACTTATGTTGACAGCAGACATATTGAAGAAGTCATGTCAAGGGCAAAAGGAAAAGTGACCGTTGTTCCCGGAGGTTCCGCCTGTAATACAATTATCGGTATCGCAAGGCTCGGAGGAAACGCCCGGTTTATCGGCAAACTCGGAGATGATGAATTCGGCAATATTTTTCAGGCAGGTCTGAAGAATAATAATGTGGAATCTGTTATTTTTAAATCTGCTTCACCCACAGGAAGAGTCCTTTCAATTATCACGCCTGATGCACAACGCTCTATGCTCACATATCTGGGGGCAGCCTCAGATGCAAGGGGAGATGAAATCACTGACAAATGTTTTGAAGATGTCTCTATTCTTCATGTTGAAGGGTATCTGGTCTATAATGAGGATTTGATTATGGCAGCGTTAAAAGGAGCAAAGCATGCTGGTCTGCTTATCTCATTGGATATTTCCAATTTTACAGTAGTTGAAGAGAAAAAGCCTCTTCTTGAAAAAATAGTTAATGAATTTGTTGATATTCTTATTGCCAATGAAGACGAGGCAAGGGTTTTTACCGGATATTCTGATGAAAAAAAAGCTCTTAAATTCCTTTCGGAAAAAGCAGATATTGCAGTTCTCAAGGTCGGTAAGCGGGGAAGTTTTATTTCAAAAGACGGGGAAGTTATAAATGTCAAACCCGCAGGTATTGTCAGCACCGCCGTTGATACTACGGGAGCCGGTGATCTCTGGGCATCAGGTTTTCTCTTCGGATTTGTAAACGGCTATCCCCTTGAAGAATGCGGTAAAATCGCTTCAATGTGCGGTTATGAAGTCTGTCAGGTGATAGGAGCAAATATTCCTGACAAGGGATGGGAACGGATAAAAAAGCGATTCTTCAAGGATTTTTGTGGAAATTTCAGTAGGGGCGAATAATTATTCGCCCCTACGCAAATCCACATAACGTAAACCGAGATGAATTATCAATATAAAGCAGTTCATCCTGACGGCGGAGTTGTTACCGGAGCAATTACTTCAGAAAATTCACGATCTGCAATTCGGATTCTGCGACAGAAAGGGCTTAATGTTGTTGATCTGCAAAGTGAAGCTGAGAAGATCATTGCACACAGCTCCCGAAAGAGACATCCCGGTTCTCAGGATGTACTGATCTTTATGCAGCAGTTCTGCACTCTGCTTGAATCCGGTGTAAATCTTGAAGAAACCATTGAATCTCTTGCTGAATCTGCCGGGCACCCCTTTTTATCTCAGGAATTTTCATCCGTAATCAATGCTGTAAGACAGGGAGTCTCTTTTTCAGATGCCTTGAAAGAGTGCAAAATTCGTCTCCCTGCATATTTTTATCCCCTTGCCGAAGCAGGAGAGCTTACCGGAAAAATGTCGCAGGCAATGCGCGACGGGGTGCTGCAATGGGAATATGACCTCCGCACGGCTAATGAACTGCAAAACGCTCTGATATATCCTATTATTCTTATTGTTTCAGGAATCAGTGCGGTTCTCCTGATATTTGCGTTGGTGGTTCCCCGTTTTGTCAAACTGCTGGATAAGGCGCATGGAGATATTCCTCTTCTTGCAAAGATGGTGCTTGGCATGGGAAGTTTTGTCAATGCCAACATGATATGGCTTGGAATGATTGGCGCAGGGCTGATTATTTTTGCAGGATATGCGTTTTTTAATCTGAAAATACGCCAGTATATAAGAGATATTCTTGCTCAGTTGCCGTTTTTAAAAAATTGGATGCTCGAAACAGAGTTAAGCCGTTGGGCGGCTATTTTATCCACACTTTTGGAGAACCGGGTCTCTTTATTAAACGCATTGGAATTGTCGCAGCGTCATGTTACCCTGACAAGGTTCCGCTCCTCTCTTTCTCATGTATCTCAGTCTGTCCGCAATGGCGCTGCTCTTGGGGCGTCTCTCAGGGATATGAACGCGGTCACAGCCACAGGGTATAACCTTATCCGTGTCGGAGAACGCTCCGGTGAACTGCCCCGTATGCTTCGATCCCTCTCTTCCCTTTATACAGAGACAGGCAGAAACCGTATGAAGCGATTTCTGATTATTCTTGAGCCTGCCGCGATTCTGGTTATCGGTGCAATGATCGGATTTATTATGGGCGGGATTATTCTGGCGATTACCAGCGCAAATAATATTTCTTTATAGGAAAAAGTCAAAAAGGGATTGAATTTTTATTTTATTTGTGATAATCCTATTCAAAATAATATGTTATATTTTTAAAAACAAGAGGTGAAAGATGATTTACAGAATAATGAAAAGCCTTCTGTCTGCGGTTATGCTGGTGATATATATCAGTTCAAATGTACAGGCGGAAGATAAAAGCGTAACAGTTAAAAAGGTTATGGATATGGTCAGAAAAGCGGTCAAACTGATTCAGGAGAAAGGTCCTGATATTGCTTTTCCGATTATCAGCGATCCTAACGGTGAATTTGTTGACGGTGAACTGTATGTATTCTCATATAATATAGACGGCACTATTGTTCAGCATCTCAGACCGGAGCTTGTCGGCAAGAATATGATGAGCGTCAAAGATAAATACGGTAAATGCTTTGCATGTGATTTTATCAAAATTGCCAGAGAACAAGGTGAAGGCTGGTCTCAATATTGGTGGTCCAAACCCGGAAGCAGTGAGCTTTCTCTTAAAGTGAGCTATATCATGAAAGTTCCGAATATGGATTATCTCTCAGGGGTCGGAGTCTATGATATGACTATAGAAGATGTTAAAAATGCAATAGAAGGAGAAAAAAAGGATTAACAGATGTAAATATTAAATCAGATATTCAAAAGGAGTTCTCCTATGTCTTATCAGACTGTCAAAAAAGGAAAATACAGTCTCAGGTTCAGAATTGCCGTACTTCCGGTATTAGGGCTGATTGCTTTGGCTTTTGTCAAGATTATTGATATTTATATTGAGCTTCAGGCAGAGCAGGCTTTTGCTGTCGGCAGGTACGGCAGTGAGATTGCGTGGTACATGACTGAACGGAAATTAAGCCAGACAGAATATCTGAATAATCCCCGTGAACAACTTCTTGTACAAATTACAGAACAATCTGAAGAGATAGATAACATCCTTGAAAAAGTAAAAGAGATTGATGACAGTCAGGAGATGAAAAAACAGATAAAAGAGATTGAAGAGGCGGTTATTCTTCATCAGAATTTATTTAAAGAAGCGGCAGAGTGCGTCCGAAAATTATCGGAGAACAAAATTGCAATAATATCACATTTCAATGAGAGTGACAGGTTTTTAAGCAGTGCAATTGAGAGCATTGCCGGAGAAGAGACTCAGATTGTCGTTGAGAACGGGGGAAATTTACCTGAAAACAAAACAGCTTTGCAAGGCGGACTCAAAGAAATCATGAGTTTCACGGCATCTGCAATGCTGAATCTGAATGATCTTCTTTTTTTTTCTGATGAAAAACGGTTTGAGGATGCTGATAAAAAATTCCGGGAAAAGAGTGACATCAGTTTTAATAACACGCATGGGGCAGTACTCTCCGTGAATGAGGATAAATACAACAGGATATGGGAAAATATCATTAAAGAACGGGAAATTATCCGAAAAACACAGGATACGATTTACAATCTCTGGAAAGAACGGCAGATTCTTGCAATTAAAATTGAGCAGGCAAATATAATACTGAAAAAAAGTGTACAGGATGCTGTCAACGGCGTAAATCAGAGAATAAAAAAAATCAAACAGAACGGAAGAAAGATCAGCATTGGCACTGTGATAACAACCGTGCTGCTGCTGGCTATATTCAGTATTCTGGTGATTCGTTCCATAACCCGTCTGCTCAACCGGGTGGTTTTGGGATTAAATCAGGGTGCTGAAAAAGTTGCAACTGCATCCGCCAATGTATTGACTGCAAGTCATCAATTGGCTCAGAGAGCTTCGGAACAATCTGTTGCCATTGAAGATTCTTCTTCTTCATTAAAGAAAATTTCTGCTATAATTCAGAAAAATGCGGATAATTCGGATCAGGCAAATACATTTATGAAAGATGTCAGTCAGGTAGTTGAAAAAGCAAAAATATCAATGAAAGAACTTACTGCTTCAATGGATGAGACCGGCAGGGCAGGGGAAGAGACCTTTAAAATCATTAAAACAATAGAGGATATTGCATTTCAGACCAATCTGCTGGCATTGAATGCCGCTGTGGAGGCTGCGCGTGCAGGTGAATCAGGAGCAGGGTTTGCAGTGGTTGCTGATGAAGTCAGAAATCTTGCCAGCCGTTCTGCAAATGCGGCAAAAAGCACATCTGAGTTGATTCAGGAGACTGTTACAAAGGTTAAAAACGGTTCAAATTTTGTTTTGTCGGCAAATGAGGCTTTTTCAGAAGTTGCTTCAAAAGCAGGGGAAGCAGCGAATCTGATCCGGGAGATTGCCGAGTCGTCAAATGAACAGGACAGCGGAATAAAACAGGTGAGCAGTACAGTAGAGGAGATGGATAAAGTAACTCAGCAGAATGTCAGTTATTCCGAGAAAACCGCATCAGTCTCAAAAGAGATGAATATTCAGGCTGAAGAGATGAAGGGGTTTGTTGATCTTCTGGTCTCTCTGGTGGGAGGACAGGGAAACCCTTAGGGTTTCAGAGAAAAAAATCTGTTTGACAGGCAAGAGCTTGTACTGATATTAGTCAGAGATTCTTTTTAAAGGAATCTACGGGGATTGTGGGTAAGAAAGGGATTTTTCTATGTTTCATAAGAGACGCTGAAAATCCCTTTCTTACCCGCAATCCCTGTAGATGTGAATAAAAAATCCGTTTCATAGAGGAGAAAGATTAAAATGTCCAAATCACTTGTTAAACAGTATATTATAGACGAAAAAGGCAATCCTGCGGCAGTTATCCTTCCTATAAAGGAATATAAAAGAATCCTTTCTCTGATAGAAACCAAAGAATCAGAAGCTCTTTCCCAGTCAGATGAATTTAAAAAGCTGGTTCAAAAAGGTTTGGAAGATGTGAAGGAGGGAAAAGTCAGCTTGTGGAAGGATGTATGGGATGAGCTATGATATTTATCTGAGCCATACTTTTCAGAAATGCCTTAAAGTATTAAAAAAGAAATATCAGCATATCAAAGATGATATTGTCGGGACTATTCGTAATTTGGAAAAAAACCCGCATATTGGAGATCCGGTTCCGGGCTGGAATAAAGAGATTTGGAAAATAAGGGTTGCAGAGAACGCAAGGTAAGAATAAGTTCGTAGTACCGCCTTTAGTCGCGGTGGGGCGTGAAGACCGTCTAAAGACGGTACTACAAACTCTGTTTGGTGAATCTCATCTGTTATATTAAATTCATGTTGTTTACTGTAAATACAAATTAAATGACAAAAAAAGAACTTGAAAAAATACTCAGAAAAGCAGGATTTACTAAAAAATCGGGCAGCAGACATGATCTTTGGATTAAACAGGGATTTCCGCCCATCCCTGTTCCGCGTCATAAAGGAGACATTCCATCGGGAACCCTTGAAAAAATCTTAAAATACTCAGGACTGAAGGATAACTTATGAAATATTATTATGCCATATTCACTGAAGCAGAAAAAGCTGTTGAAGTAGAATTCCCTGATTTGCCGGGATGCGTCACATTTGGCGACACTTATGATGAAGCGTATGAAAATGCCGTAGATGTTCTGGCTGGCTGGCTGGCAAATGCAGAACCGCAATTTATAGGAAAACCTTCTTCTTACAGAGATTTGAAAAATATAGCGGAGAAAATTATCCCTGTTCCAATTGATACAGAAATTATGAAATCTTATAAAAATCTGAAAAATATCAGAAAAGAGAAAAATAAATCCCGGATAAAACAGACTGCCAGAGTTTGAAGTTACGAGGCAGAGCATGGTTTGAATCGCGGATTTAACGGATTGCACTGATTAATCTACAGGAATTTCGTTTAAGAAAAGGATTACAGGAGGCGTAAACAAATTAATGCATCTTATTTCGTTTGATATGCTGCGGACATTAGATATACCGGGTGTCTCTCTTTTAAAGCCTGAAGAATGGTTCCGTAAAAAGGATGAAGTAAAAGCCGCAGACTGGATACTCTTTCCTGAATACTGGCAAACCAATGCACTGGTTTATGCGTGGAAAAAAAATATTTTTCCTAATATCGGCACATATCATATAGGGCATAATAAAATAGAGATGACCCGTGCATTTGAAGCTGTCTGCCCTTATAATGTTCCTTTTACCCGTATTCTTCCATGCACAGATAATGCAATAGAGCAGATACTTGACGAGTTCAGTTTTCCCTTTGTTGTCAAAGAAGTCCGAAGTTGCAGGGGAGAAGGGGTTTTTCTTATTGAAGACCGGAAAAGTCTTCTGAATTATGCAAAAAAGAATGAGATTCTCTTTGCACAGGAATATCTGCCTATTACAAAAGATTTACGGATAGTTGTTGTCGGGAAAAAAGTTGTTACCGGATACTGGCGCGAAGCAAGAGAAGGCGGCTTTCACAATAATATATCACAGGGCGGCAGTGTGAGTTTTGAAGATGTCCCTGAGAGTGCTTTCAGCTTTACAGAGCAGTTGGCTGTTGAACTCGGTATCAACTATGCCGGGTTTGACTTGGCTGAAATAGATGGTCATTATTTTCTTATGGAATATAATGTCAGGTTCGGAACTCATGCGTTAAATATGCGGGGAATCCGTCTGGGCGGTCTGATTTCAGAGTATCTTCATGAAAATACACTGAATCCGTTGAAACCGGATTATCCGCAGTTACCCAAGGCAAGCTGATTGATTTTCCTAAGAGATTTTTTTCAAGAAATATTTCTTTAAAAATTATATCCAGAAAGGGGCATAAACCATGTCAAATGAAAATTTTAATGCAATATTCACTCAGGACGTATTAGACAAATTATTTCCAAAAGAACGGACAGACCAGTTTTTTGACGCGATTTTCGGAGATGCTGAAGAGGGTGCTTATGATATAGCATTGAAATTCAAAGGCAATAATAAAGAAAAGCTGGATTTTGAATTTCATCTGAATCAGCGACCGGGTAAATGTCTTGTCTGTAATCTTACACACGGACTTCCTCAGGTCTTTTTGCGTCATCCGGTTCTAAATCTTAAAGGATTAATTCAGGAGATTGACGCCTTATTAAACGGAAAAGCAGAATGTACTGACTGGCATCTTGGAGCTACAAGGGAACTTTCTAAAAAAATTCATATTATACCATTTACTGTATTTCTGAATCACGGGAAAAACAGCCTTAAAGTCACGTAGAGACAGGATTATGTCGGGTTACGCTGCGCTAACCCGACCTACTTTTACTACTTTTACAGGATTACAATTTCGTGCCATTCACATTTTCACATCCTGCGGCGGTTGTACCGCTCACACGATATGGGCTTGTATTTTCGGCAATGGTTGTAGGGAGCATGTCACCGGATTTTGAGATGTTTTTGTATCTGCCGTCCAATATCTGCCGCACCCATACTTTTTCAGGAATCTTTAAGTTCTCTCTTCCTATAGGATTGGCGGTTTTATGGATATTTCACCGTGTTTTAAAATTTCCGCTTTTATCCCTGCTGCCTATAAGCCATCAGCAGCGGCTGCTTCCTATTGCCCGTGAGTTCCGGTTCTTTCCGGTACAACGGTTTATACTCATTCTTTTATCTCTGCTGGCAGGGGCATTTACTCATATAACATGGGATGCACTGACTCACGGAAGCGGCTGGATTGTAAAGTATATTCCTTTTTTAAGTCAGTCAGTTGCATTAACATCTCATTATCCGGTCAGAATCTATAAGATTCTTCAGCACGGAAGTACCATAGCCGGTGCAGGACTGCTTATTTACTGGTATATTCGCTGGTTCAGACTTGCTCCTCAAGAGCCGCTGAATTTCTCTGAACAAAAAGAAAAACATCTTACAGTAAAAGCAAAGATCGGTTTTATAATGCTGATAGTAACCGGAACATCTCTTTTAGCAGTGACTTACGGTATTTTTTCCACATCTGAATTTTCCGGCATCAGCAGATTTTCAATGTTTATCCGTAATTCTGTTATTTCAGGAATTTCAATCATGTTTATCACATTGCTGATCTTCAGCCGGTATTGGTATATTTTTACAGGAAAGACAAAACCCTAATGGTTTTGAAGACCTTTAGGGTTTTATAATAATATGACCCAAATAATCAGTGAAATAAAATCATGCCCGTTTTGCGGAAGAATCTGGCTGAATGTTGATCCTTCTTCTGATGATAATTTTTTTGTCCGCTGCCGTTGCGGTGCCACCGGTCCTGTTCATGGCAGCAAAAGTGACGCCATAAAAGCATGGAATACAAGGGATCAGCACCTGCTCTGGAATCCGTTCCGACTTCTGATCCACTTTCCTAAAAATATATCTGCTGTTGATTTTAAAGGAAACATTGAATCACTCGACCTTGCTACAATTCTTCAGACATTATATACAGCACGTAAAACCGGCATTTTACAGGTTGCCCGTGAATATGCAAAGAGTGTTATCTGTCTTAAAGATGGTAATATTGTTGCCGCAAGCGACAGCAAGGGACTTAGGCTTGGACAGATACCTCTACAAACATGGTATGGTTTCAGGTAAAAGACTGAAAGAGGCGCTGAATATGGCAAGAAAATCGGGCAGAATGCTCGGTGAAGTGCTTCTGGCTATGGGATATATAGAGATGAATGCTCTTAAAGAAGTAGTCCGTCAGCAGGTTCAGGAGGCGGTTCTTGATCTTTTTTTTTGGAAAGACGGGTTTTTTGAATATCGCGACTGCATTGTAGAATTTGATGAAGACGGGTTTCAGGAGATTAATACTATGGAGATCGTCATGGAATCCGCCCGACGGATAGATGAATGGAATGAACTGAAAAAGAGAAAAGAAAAACTGACCGCACCGGAGAATCAGCAGATTAGCTCTGTTCATATTCCTGAGCAGAAGCCTGAAAAAATAAAACCGCCTAAAATTATTGAAGAAGTGAAAGGTATTATTGAAAATAATCCTAAAAAAACAGTTGCCAGACTGAAAAAAATTCCGTCAAAGAGTGTTCCGAAAACTGCGGATGAAAAACCTTAGCAGATGAATCTGAAACAGATAAGAAGCTAAATTTCTTAAAGAAACTTAGCTTCTTGCCGGATGTGAACAGTAACCGCCTGAAGGCAGTACTACTAACTTTTCTCGATACTGAATAGGTGAATTTATTGAATCCCTATAAAAATAATAACGGTTTTACAATGATTGAAGCAATTGCCGTGCTGATGCTGATCGGAATTGCCATCATGATCGCGGTCAGCAGCGGTAAGATTGATACCGCTCTGAGAGGAGAGACAGAGATTCTTCAGTCCCATATTGCATTTGTTCAATCTCTTGCTTTATCCAATGATGTTGATACATGGGGAATTCGGTTTTCAGCCGATTCGTATTCTCTGTTAAAAAACAGCGTTTCTGCCTCAGTCAGTCTTCCTGATGAAGATTCCAATTTTCATTCTTTTACATCAGATGTTTCAATCACTTCAGGAGTCGGCGAGCTAAAGTTCGACAGATGGGGGAGTCCTGATCCGGCAGCAGATTATCTTATAAAACTGAACGGTTCTGAAACGATAACCATAACAAAGAATACGGGTTTTATTCTCCATGAAAATTAAACGACTTAATTGTCATGCGGGTTTTAATCTGCTGGAAATTGTGGTAACGCTTATTGTTGCCGCTATTATGGGAAGCATGGTATATGCGTATTTTGCTTCTTCTGTTACCCACAGCACCATAGCGATAACAAAGCTGAAACGGGCGTTTGTGCTTCATGCAGTTATGGAGAATATTACCGCAGATTATTATTCTCCTTCAATTGTCACGCTTAATGATTTGAAGAGCTAACATCGATATCAGAAGACCAGAATAATACAAAAAGCTATTACAGTCCCGTCCCTGCTGATTCACGTCATCATTATTACGTCATAAAAAACAGATTTATCAAATTTGTATTGGGAAATGAAACAGATATTGCTGTAGGTGATCCTGAAAATCTTCTCAAAGTAACGATTAAGAATGACGGCGGTACATTAACAGCTTTATTTACTTCAAAGTAGAGGAAAAAAGCTAAGTACACGAAACAGTAAATACGCTTTGTGTCTTTGTGTTTTTTTAACACCAAGACACTAAGGCACAAAGCGTATTTATTTTTTCATGTACTAAGAAAAAACAAGTTTGAATTTTAAAGTATATAATATGCAAGATTCATTACAGGAAATATTAGATCATAAAAAACGTAAAATGGAAACAGAGTCTTTGCAATGGCGTAAAAAAAGAGATGAATGGATTATAAGCATAGGCAATCTGTTCAAACTGATTCACGGCTGGTTAAAACCTCTGGAAGATAATGATTATCTGAAAATCAGCTATGCCGATATTTCAATATCAGAAGAATATCTCGGTAATTATTCTGTAAAAAAAATGATAATAACCTTCTTTAATAATGAAAAAATTGAATTGATACCGATAGGATTGTATATTGTCGGTGCCAAAGGAAGGATTGATATGAAAATCGGAATGAGAAAAATCATGATTGTCAGAAATACCGAAGATTCAGGCTGGATATTTTCAGAGCGTGAAGGGAGGGGAAAACCTGAAATATGGGAATTCAACGAAGATAATTTCAAAGCAGTTCTGACTGAATTTGCAGAGGAATTCTGATGAAATTCTTATCTTATGCCGAAATTGTTCAAAACTATATTTTTCTGAAAAGAATACGAGGTTTGTTAAAATGAAAGATAATAAAACAGCATTTACCGGAGCAACACGGTATGTTCTGGATGATGAACTGGCTAAAATTGTCAATATCTCAATGGTGCTTGAAATGCCGCTTCTGCTCAAAGGGGAGCCGGGAACCGGCAAAACAATGCTTGCTCATGCGATTGCAGAGAGCCTGCGGATGCCCCTTATCATCCTGAATGTAAAATCAAGCATGAAGCTGATTGACGCACTTTATCAATACGACACTCTGACACGCCTGAATGACAGCCGCTTCGGAGATTCTTCAAGAAATATCAGCAATATTGAAGAATACATCAGAATGGGAAAGATCGGGCAGGCATTTACCGCTGATGAGAGAACAGTTCTTTTAATTGATGAGATAGATAAAGCTGATACTGATTTTCAGGATGACATGCTTGATGTTCTGGATCAGATGGAATTTGATATTATTGAGATTGACAAAACCATCAGGACAAAACACCGACCCGTTATTATCATCACATCCAATGCCAAAAAAGACCTCTCTGATCCTTTTCTGGGAAGATGCAATTTTCATCATATTGCATTTCCCGATCCGAAAATGATGCGGAAAATCATAGACGTTCATTTCCCTGATCTTGATTCAGAGCTTGCAGAAAACGCTATTTCAGTATTTTACAGCCTGCGCGAACTTGATTCTGTTGAAAAAAAGCCTGCAACCAGAGAGCTTATCAACTGGATACGGGCATTGAATAATGATTCTGATTTCAAATCAAAGCGGCTGATAAAAGGGGAGATTCCGTTTTTAGGAGTTTTATTCAAAAAAAGTCAGGATTATAAAAGGGCTATGAAGGGTTTTAAATTTTAAGTAGAGACGGGTCGCTGACCAGTCTCTATCAAAAAAAACAACATGCTCAAAAAAGACTTTAAATCTGAAGAGATTTTTGATAATATCAGCAGATCGAAAAAGTTTGTAGTACCGCCTTCAGGCGGTTCCGGCGTGCTGCCGAAAAAGTTTGTAATACCGCCTTCAGGCGGTTTGGCGTGCTGCCGAAAAAGTTTGTAATACCGCCTTCAGGCGGTTTGGCGTGCTGCCGAAAAAGTTTGTAGTACCGCCTTCAGGCGGTTTGGCGTGCTGCGATAACCGTCTGATTTCACACAAACCGCCTAAAGGCGGTACTACAAACTTTTACAAATCGGAAGTCTTTACAGTCCATTAAATAAAATAACAAGGAGGGAAGTAAATTTATGAAACGCATAGTTTTTCTTGTAACAACGTTTATGGTATTTTTTACCGGCGAGCTTATGCCAGAGTCTATCAAATCGGTATTTCTCACTGGATAGGTTGTTCAGTTGCTGATGTTGCTGATGTAAAAGGATTTTGGAAGGATCAGGGTTTGGAAGTCAAAGTTGTCAACTTTACCAGCAGCAGTGATCTGAAAAAGGCACTGGAATACAAACGGACTGATATTTCCTATGTAATGATAGGAACAGGAATCGGATTATACGAAGAAGGCGTTCCTGTTACAGCTCTTATTGAAACAGACTGGTGTCATGGCGGGGATAAAATCGTTGTCAGAAAAGATTTTGATATAACCCGTTTGAAAGGTTCTAAAATCGGAACTTATAATATCACTTCAACGGGAATCCTGTTCTTTCTTAACAAGTATCTTTCGTCTAATAATCTTAAACTCTCTGACATTGAACTTGTGGAAGATGATTCGGAAAATCTGGCGGCAAGTTTTATCGGCAAACGTCTTAATCTCATCCTGAACTATGACCCGCAGGCACTTAAAGCAGAACGTGAGGGAAACGGAAAAGTTGTCGCAACTACTGCCACGTATCCGGGATGTATGCCGGAAGGGTTTGCATCAAGAACAGATGTTTTAAAAGAGATTCCCAAAGGCGACCTTGTGAAAATATTCAAGGGCTGGATTGAAGCTGTTAAATGGATTCATAACAAAGCAAACTGGGAAGAATACAAGAAGATTCTGAACAGCAGAACCTTTGAAGGAGAAACTCCTTATTCAGATAAAGACCTTGCAGATATGTATGAAGGAGTCCGGATTCATGATGAAAAGATGCTTCTGGAAAGAAACGGGGACGGCGGCGGTCTCTCAATATGGATTAATGAAGCAAAAGCCATGCTCAAAGAGAACAACATGCTTAAAAAAGAGTTCAAACCAGAAGAGATTTTTGATAATACTGCAATAAAAGAGGCTTTAATTAATTAAACCCTAATGTTTTTTAAAAACGGTTCGACTGAGCTCACCGAAGTCCCTTAGGGTTTAGAGGGAGATAAATATGAAACGCATAATTTTTACGGCAATCTGTATCAGTCTGATTTTTTCAGGCATGGCTTATTCCCGAACTTACAAAATCGGTTCATATCATTGGATAGGTTTTTCAGCCAATGATGTGGCAAATGTAAAAGGCTTTTGGAAAAATCAGGGCTTGAATGCGGAGGTTATCAACTTTACCAGTGAAATAGATGCAAAAAATGCTCTCGTGAACAAAAGAATTGACATTTCCTTTTTAATGCTCGGAACATGGCTCGGATTTTATATGGAAGGCTCGCCGATTAGCATCATTGCTGAAGTGGACTGGTCTCACGGAGGGGATAAGGTTATTGTTAAAAAAAAATATGACATCCGTAAGTTAAAAGGAGAGCCGTTTGGAATTTACGTTGAAGATCCGGCAGTGCTTTTCTTTCTGAATAATTATCTTTCAGCAAATAACATGAAATTGTCAGATGTTAAAATAATCGGTGGGCTTGAGGCAAAGGAATTGGCTGACAGCTTTATCTTTGACCGCCTTAAAGGGCTTGTCCTCTATAATCCGAATGCACTCCGCGCTGAAAGAGAAGGAAACGGCAAGATTGTAGCGAGTACAGCATCTTATCCTGGATGTATGCCTGAAGGCGCTGCAATGAGAACAGATGTTTTAAGGGAATTTCCCAAAGGCGACCTTGTGAAAATATTCAAGGGCTGGATTGAAGCTGTAAAATGGATTCATAACAAAGCAAACTGGGAAGAATACAAGAAGATTCTGAACAGCAGAACCTTTGAAGGAGAAACTCCTTATTCAGATAAAGACCTTGCAGATATGTATGAAGGAGTCCGGATTCATGATGAAAAGATGCTTCTGGAAAGAAACGGGGACGGCGGCGGTCTCTCAATATGGATTAATGAAGCAAAAGCCATGCTCAAAGAGAACAACATGCTTAAAAAAGAGTTCAAACCTGAAGAGATTTTTGATAATACTGCAATAAAAGAGGCATTGCAGGGTGTTCAATAATTCACCTTACGCAGCAAAAAAGGTTGAAGAACCTTTTTATTTTTACCGCAAAGATCGCAAGGAGATGAGACTATTTTCCTTAGCGTACTTTGCGGAAAACTTTGCGCCCTTTGCGGTAAAAAGTTCTTCAAGGATTTTTGCGGAAATTTCAGACGGATTTCGCCTGAAATCCGCAAAAAAGATTGAAGAGCCTAAAAAGTACATTAATTTAAGGAGAATTATGAAGCGGATAATTTTTACGGCAATGTGCATCAGTCTGATTTTTTCGGGCATGGCTTATGCCAGAACCTATAAAATCGGAATGACCGGATGGGCAGGATGGTCTCCTAATAATGTTGCAGATGTAAAAGGATTCTGGAAGGCGTTGGGATTAGATGTTCAAGTTATAGTCCTTGCCAATAATCAGGAATTAGATAACGCATTCATCAACAGGCGAGTTGACATTGCCAATGAAATGATAGGAACATGGGTCGGATTATATTCCGAAGGAATTCCCCTTAAAATTATCGCTGAACTGGACTGGTCTCACGGAGGAGATAAGATTATTGCCAAAAAAGATTTTGATATTAAGAAGTTAAAAGGACAAATGATAGGTGTCTATTTAAATCAGCCCCCTGTATTTTTCTTTTTAAATAAATATCTTGAAGCAAATATGCTCAGATTGTCCGATGTCAGAATTGTTGAACTTGATGCAGAGGGATTGGCTGATAATTTCATTGCAGGGCGATTTCCAATGATTGTTGATTATGACCCGCATGCGATTCGTGCTGAACAACAGGGAAACGGCAGAATCACTGCCACCAGTGCAACATATCCGGGGTGCATACCGGAAGGTTATGCAATTCATGAAGATGCTTTAAAAGAGATTCCCGTAGAAGAGCTTGTGAAAATCTTCAAAGGGTGGATTGAAGCTGTCAAGTGGATTAAAGATGAAAAAAACTGGGAAGAATACAAAAAAATTCTGAATACCAAAACTTTTGAAGGCGGAGAGCCTTATTCAGACAAAGATTTGAAAGAAATGTGTGATGCTGTAAGTATTCATAATGAAAAAATGTTACTGGAAAGAAACAAAAATAACAGCGGACTGGCTGTTTATCTGAATGAACTGAAAGCCATGCTGAAAGAGAACAACATGCTTAAAAAAGAGTTCAAACCTGAAGAGATTTTTGATAATACTGCAATAAAAGAGGCATTGCAGGGTGTTCAATAATTCACTTTGCACAGCAAAAAAGTTTAAAGAATCTTTTTATTTTTACCGCAAAGATCGCTAAGAATACGCTAAGATCGCAAGGATATGAGACTATTTTCCTTAGTGTACTTTGCGGAAAACTTTGCGCCCTTTGCGGTAAAAAGTGGTTCTTCAAGGATTTTTGCGGAAATTTCAGACTGTAGGGGCGAATAATTATTCGCCCCTGCGCAAATCCGCAAAAAAGATTGAAGAGCCTAAAAAGTTGAGCATTAATTAAAGGAGTATTTATGAAGCGGATAATTTTTACGGCAATGTGCATCAGTCTGATTTTTTCGGGCATGGCTTATGCCAGAACCTATAAAATCGGCATGACTCAGTGGGCAGGCTGTTCCCCGAATAATGTGGCAGAGGTAAAAGGCTTCTGGAAGGCTCAGGGCATAGATGTTAAGGTTATCACTCTTGCCAATAATCAGGAACTTTACAATGCTTTTATCAATAACCGTCTTGATATTGCTCATGAAATGATCGGCACATGGGTCGGATTATACACAGAAGGGATTCCTCTTAAAATTCTCAGTGAATTTGACTGGTGCCACGGAGGAGATAAGATTATTGCCAAAAAAGACTTTGATGTCAACAACCTGAAAGGAGAGGTTATAGGTATTTATCTGAATAAAGCCCCTGTACTTTTCTTTTTAAATAAATATCTTGAATCAAAATCAATCCGATTGTCTGATGTCAAACCCGTTGAGATTGATGCAGATGGATTAGCCGCTAATTTTATTGCCGGACGGTTTAAGATAATAGTAAACTATGATCCGCCTGCAATCCTGGCAGAAAGAGAAGGGAACGGAAAGGTTCTGGTAACTACTGCCTCATATCCGGGATGTATGCCGGGCGGTTATTGCGTTAAAACAGACTCTTTAAAAACAATTCCAAAAGATGATCTTGTAAAAATCTTCAAAGGGTGGATTAAAGCTGTCAAGTGGATTAAAGATGAAAAGAACTGGAAAGAATACAGGAAAATTCTGAATACCAAAACTTTTGAAGGCGGAGAGCCGTATTCAGATGAAGATTTAAAGCAGATGCTTGATGATGTCCGTATTCATGATGAAAAAATGCTGTCTGAAAGAAACATGGATAACGGAGGGTTGATCATCTGGTTAAAAGAACTTAATACCATGCTGAAGGAGAACAATATGCTGAAAAAAGACTTCAAACCTGAAGATATTTTTGATAATACTGTAATCAAAGAAATCTTGCAGTAAAATAAGTAACAGTCCATAAGTTTTTTGTATAAAGACCTGCGGGGTTTCAGAAACCCCGCAGGTCTGTGCATTAAAGGTTTTGAATACCCTTATGGTTAGCACGGAAATTCATTTCCGTGCAGGAATAATCTCATGAAATTATTAAAAAAATTTAATCTGAAAATGGAAGGCAAACTTCTGCTTTCTTTTATTATTATGATTTTTATTGTTATTTTACAGGGATTTTTCGGAGTAAAAAATATTTCCAATATCAATATCTTTTATGAAGAACTCTGGAATTCTTCTTATAATCTGGGTAAAACAGAAGATAATCTGACAGAATTACGGTTAAAAGTTTTTCAGTTTATCGGAACAGTCAAACCTGAAGAGATGGATATATTTCAGAAAGATATTGATGTTATTTCAAAACAGATCATGACGGATTTGGAAAAATATCCGCAACTGAGCGAAGCTAAAATTCTTTTTGCTGAAACTGCTGAAGAATACAGAAAAATTATGCAACTGCATAATGAATTTTTTCAGACTAAAAAGGCTTATGATCTGCTTTACAGTGATTCACAAAAAAATTTTCAGCATATTAAAGAATATTATTTCAAAATATAGGGAGAGTGTCAGAAATGAGGCAAAACAGCTTGCAGATAAGAGCAGTTCAAATGCGATGAAACTTACAGGCACTGCTTTAATTGTATGTCTGATTATCAGCATTGCCAGCGGAATTTTTATAAGACGCTCAGTTATAAATCCGATTCTCCGGGTGATCTTCGGGCTTGAATATTCTTATAAAGAAATGACTGAAGCTTCCGAACAGTTGGCAAAAATCGGAAAAGAGCTTGCACAGGGTACTTTAAAACAGGCAGATTTTTTTAAAGATACATCTGCGGTTCTTGAAGAGATCAATTCAGGAATTAAACAGAGTACGGAAAATGTAAATAAAGCAGATAATATTGTAAAAGATTCTGCAAAAAGTATTAAAGAAACAGGCAGTTCAATGACTCATCTGACGCAATCCATGCAGGAAATATCTCAGGCAAGTCAGGAGACTCAGAAAATTATAATAACAATTGACGGAATTGCTTTTCAGACCAATCTGCTTGCTTTAAATGCGGCAATTGAAGCGGCAAGAGCAGGCGAAGCAGGAGCGGGCTTTGCAGTGGTTGCCGATGAAGTAAAAAATCTCGCAATGAAATCAGCGGAAGCGGCAAAAAATACTGCCGGAATTATTGAAAGTACTGTAAAAAAGGTTTACGAGGGTTCGGAAGCAGTTTCAAAAGCAAATGAAATATTTTTTAAAATTGAATCAGATGCTTTAAAAGTCAGTGAACTTATAACCCAAGTCGCAGAAAATTCAGATGAACAGGTTAAAAGTGTCACCCGGATTAATACTGCCATGTCTGAAATGGAGAAAGTGGTTTTTCAGAATGCCTTGAATGGCGGGGAGTTAGCAAATACTTCTGACAGAATGAATAATCAGGGCGTCCGGATGAATGAATTTATTGAGGAACTGGTTTATCTGGTTGGAAGAAATTGGCATGGCAATAATTCGGAAATCCTGACTTAAACCCTAAGGGTTTTAAAAACCCTTAGGGTTTATTCATTCTTCTACATCTTCCTCTTTTATCTCCGTATTTGCCGCTTCCGCAATAGCCAGTTCATCAGTAGAAAAAACCCGGTTAATATCAAGGATAATAATAAACAGGTCATTATTTTTTCCGATTCCTTTGATAAACTCGGTTTTCCACCGGGAGCCGATCTTCGGGGGCGGCTCAATCTGAGTCGGATCAAGCTCAATCACCTCATCCACAGAATCAGCCATTGCACCGAGAACCGTAGTCTCACCTTCCAGAAATAATTCCATAACAACAATGCGTGTATCAACTGTATTCTCTGTTTTTGACAAACCGAATTTGAGGCGCAAATCCATTACCGGCACAACATTCCCACGTACATTTATCACACCGCGCATAAATTCAGGCGCGCCCGGAACCTTTGTTATTGTGCTTAAATCCAGAACTTCACGTACCTGAGCAACATCAAGAGCAAATACTTCTTCCCCAAGTTTAAAAGTAAGATACTGATTTATATCTGTTATATCTGTTTTTGGCATGTTTTCCCTCCTTTGATTGTATTTTGTAGAGACGGGTCAGCGACCCTTTATTTTTTAACACAAAGGCACAAAGGCACTAAGACACTGAGAACACCGGATACTGAGAGCTTTCTGAATTCTTAGTGTCTCAGTGCCTTTGTGTCTTTGTGGTAAAAGTTGCATATAGCGTTAATTCCTATCAATATTTTTCAAACTCACTTTCTGTTTCATTCAATTTTCTGCTTTCAGCCATATCAAACTGATAACATTCTGATAAATTTTCTGATTTTTCCATATTGCCTGATCTGCTTTTGACGCTGATTTTATGCAGTGCCGGATGAATAATTTTTTTCTGAGATACTTTTGCCTGATGCCCCCTGTCATGTCTGACATCGTTCTTTATATCACTGATTTTGAAAAATTCAATTGTACTCTGAAGCTGTTCCGCCTGACTTGACAGCTCTTCAGCAGTTGAAGATATCTCTTCGGATATAGAAACATTCTGCTGAATAACCTGATCCAGTTGCTGAATTGCTTTGTTTATCTGTTCTGATCCGGTATTCTGCTCATTACACGCCGCGCTGATCTCCTGAACTAATTCAGCGGTCTTCTGAATATCAGGCACAATCTTTGTCAGCATATTTCCTGCGTTTTCAGCAATATCAACGCTTGATAAAGAGAGTTCAGCAATCTGAACTGCGGCTTTCTGACTCTTTTCAGCAAGTTTACGGACTTCAGACGCAACAACAGCAAATCCCTTGCCGAATTCCCCTGCTCGCGCTGCTTCAATTGCGGCATTTAACGCAAGAAGATTGGTCTGCCGGGCAATCTCTTCAATAACTGATATTCGTTTTTTTATCTCCTTCATTGCAAGGACAGTATCTGATACAGCTTTTCCGCCGTTCTGAGCATCTTCCGCTGCTTTTAATGCAATCCTTTCGGTCTGTGTGGAATTATCTGCATTCTGCCTGATATTTGCTGCCATCTGTTCCATAGATGCGGACGCCTGTTCAGCAGAAGATGCCTGCTGAGAAGCTCCCTGTGACATTTCGGCAGAAGCGCTGCTCAACTCGCTGCTTCCTGAAACAACATTATCCGCAACAGACTTGACATTAAGCACCACTTCATTCAGTTGATTTATCATCAGATTCAGAGAGCGCATAAGAATATCCTGCCCGGAACGCTCTTTCACTTCAACAGTAAGGTCTCCTTTTGCCATTTTTTCAGCAAGCTGCGTAATTTCATGAGTTGTATGAATCAGCATATTCAAATTATTTCTTATATGGTTGAAATCCCCTTTATATTCTTCGGTCATCTTTTCAGGAATCTCCCCTTTGGACAGCCGATCAAGATATGCAGCAGTTGTATTAATCGGATTGACAAAAGCATCTATCAGATTATTGATTCCGATAACCAGTTCACGCCACCCCCCGGAAAATCCTTTTTCATTCCCCCGGACATCAAGTTTTCCATCCTGAACATTGCCGATCAGGCAGTTTATCTCTTTTAATACATTGCTGATTCTCTCTTTCATAATATTTAACGCGATCATCAGCTTATCCTGCCCGGAACGTGCTTTGATTTCTGTTACCAGCTTTCCGGCAGCCATGTTCTCTGCAATCATTGTTACGTCAAGGGTTGCATCAATCAGAATATTCAGGTTATTTTTAATCTGATTAAAATCCCCTTTGGATTCTTCAGTAATTTTTTCAGGAATATCCCCTTTTGAAATCCGGTCAAGATATATTCCGGTAAGATTAATCGGCTTGACAAACGCATCAATCAGATTGTTGACGCCGATAATAAGCTCCTGCCAGCCTCCGTCAAATTTTTCTGAATCCCCTCTTGAAGTGAGATTCCCGTCCTGAACAGCCTGAATTAAGCGGTTTGTCTCTTTTAACACATCATTGATCCGTTTTTTCATATCTTTTAAAGCATTTGCCAGATCACCCATTTCATCTTTCTGATCAATATCAATAGTCGCTCTGAGATTCCCCTGCGCAACAGATTGGGCAAAAGCAACACTTTTTCGCATGGGTACGGTAATTCCTCTGGTAATAAAAAACGCTAAACACCCCCCGAGAAAAATAGAGATAATCAGTCCGGCAATAATAATTACAGATGCGGATGAAAGTGAAGAGAATGTTTTCTGAGCTATCTTTTCCGTCTCGCTGATTCCGTTCACGGCAATCTCCTGGGCATCTTTTAAAACCTGCTCTGCAAAATCCCGCCGCTTTTTTTCAAGCTCCTGTAAAGCAAGCCATTTGGAGAGCAAATCATTCATAGCTTTTTTATATGTTTCAGATGCTTCTTTGACCAGATTAATCTCTTTGATATTCTCTTCCAATTCAACAACAGAGAGGAGTTGATTAAATATCTCTTCTGCTTTGTCAAAATTTTTTTGTGCATCCTGAATAAATTTGGGATTTCTTAAAGCCTGAGATTTGAAATTCGCAATCTGTGTATCGTCTCCAAGATCAATCACATCATTGATCATGGTAATTTTTTTCAACCGTTCTGTAAGCTGCACAGGTTCAAATTCTGCAAATATCTCTGTTTCAAGGGTTTCATTCTGATTTTTCAGAAATGAATAGCAGCTTTGCATGTATTCAGCAGCGGCTGTATCAAGTACTTTACGATTTTCTGCTATCTCATGATGCCTCTGGACTGTTTCATTAACCAGCTTTTCATATTCAGATACCTTGGATTCAATATTATTTACAGTTTCATTCAGTTTGACAAGATGAACTGCATTGACTGTTAATTTTTTTGCATCTTCAATATGACTTCTCAGACTGCTCAATTTGCTTTTTCCCTTTTCAAGATATTCGCTTTCGCCTGTTAATCCATAGCCCCGTATATCATACATAGCTTGCAGCAGAGAACGCTCTATATTATTGGCAATGCTGACACCGGGAACATGCTCCTGATCAAGTATCATAGACTGCTCTTTTATGCCGCTCATGTACTAACTGACAATTGTTCCGAGTATGATCATAATGATGATCACGCCCCCGAATCCTATTCCGATCTTTATTCCCAATTTCAGATTCTTCCAGTATTTATTCATGGTTGTCTCCTTTCTTTTCTGTTAAACCCATAAGATTGGTGTCTTAGTGCCTTAGTGTCTTTGTGTTTTTTACCACTAAGACACTAAGACTTTAAGAGTTTTTAATTCTCCAGCGATCTTTTGGTTAAAATAAAATTATACTGAATTAATCTAAAAACATCGCCCGGAACAATCTTATCCTTGCCTTCTTTCCAACGGGTGTAGTTTGTCATGGATTCTGAATCAAGAGTTTTATTTCCGCTCTTTGCCTTTAATTCAGCCGCGATAACCTGAGTTAAATCAAATACATCTGAAGGAGAAATCTCATCGCAGTCATTCATCTTCTCAAGAATAATCGGATCATATTCTCCCTTGTTTGTATAGTATTTGGATATATTAACATACAAATGAAACAGAAGATTATAAACATTTCTGGGCATTATGCCTGTCATAGGCTGTTTAGGAAAAGGAAAAGCATCATATTTCATTCCGGTTTCCTTTGCAATTAAATAAGATACGGGCATAATATTTTTGACAACAGAATCATAAACCTGCTCCGGGGTTGCCCATGTTGTCTGGATATTCTTTTTCTTTGCAATCTCATGATGGTGCGTTGAAATCTGACGCATCATCTGAAAAACATCACTCGGTGTCTTAGGAGTTTTTGCCTCTGTTGACTCTGTAAAACTGTTTTTTGCAGCCAGCACCTCTTTCATAAGGGTGAGTACTCCATAGACATTTGCGGGTTTTGCATTTGCCATGTCAATGTTATACGCATCATTGAGATTTGCCTGACTTATAAGATTGCCATGAAGCAGATTAAACTCCTCTGCAACTGAAAGCACTTTCTGATATACATTTCTGGGTCTGAGATTGCTGCTGATCCGCTTTTTCTCTGATGCAGAAGTAAGCTCGTACATAGAAACAAGCGAATTATCAATTGCTTTTGCCAGATAATAAACATCTGTCGGAGTTATGGTTTTCCATGTTTCTGTATCCTGTGCATCTGCTGCGGAAAAAGTGAATACCATAATCATAACATACAAACCAAAAATCTTTAAACAGAAATTCATAATTACCTCCTTTTTTAATTAAGTTTATAGTACCAGTTTGTAGTACCGCCTTTAGGCGGCTCTTCACGCCCACCGCCTAAAGGCGGTACTACGAACTTTTGCATAAAGCCTGTACTACGAACAAGAGCCAAAAGCCGCTTAATATCGTTCAAACTCTTCATCTTTTTCATCAGGATTACTTTTTTCCAAATCAATCGGATGCCCGGATGGTTTCTTTGTCAGTCTCTTTTCAGGATGAGCAGGCTCTGAATTATCCCCCTGTTTCAGCAGATGTGAAATTTTTTTCCTGTCAGATTTCTTATTTTCCGACCGGGAATAAGAAGCGGCTTCAGACTGAATATCAATTTTAAAGAAAGCGGTTGTATTGCGTAAATGATCTGCCTGACTTGCCAGCTCCTCAGATGTTGATGCCATCTCTTCAGCCACTGACGCATTCTGCTGAATTACCTGATCCAACTGCTGAATTGCCCTGTTGATCTGCTCTGCTCCGGTATTCTGCTCATTACTTGCCGCGCTGATCTCCTGAACTAATTCCGCAGTCCTCTGAATATCAGGCACAATCTTTGCCAGCATTGCACCGGCATTCTCAGCAATAGTTACGCTGGATGCAGATAACTCACCTATCTGTGATGCGGCTTTCTGACTCCGCTCCGCAAGTTTTCTGACTTCGGATGCCACCACTGCAAAGCCCTTGCCAAATTCTCCTGCACGCGCGGCTTCAATTGCCGCATTCAGGCCAGCAAATCTGTCTGCCGTGCAATCTCTTCAATAACTGAAATCCTTTTGGCAATCTGCTTCATGGCGACAACCGTATCAGCAACCGCTTTCCCTCCCTCCTGAGCATCTTTGGCAGACTTCATAGCGATCTTTTCCGTCTCCATGGCATTATCCGCATTCTGTCTGATACTTGCCGCCATCTGCTCCATAGATGCTGATGCCTGTTCTGCTGATGACGCCTGTTCCGAAGTTCCCTGTGACATCTCTTCTGAACTGGCGCTGAGTTCCTGACTCCCCACTGCAACATATTCTGCGGCATCTTTGACATGGATAACTACCTGATTCAGTTTATTTATCATAGAACTGAGCGACTGCATCAGCTTATCCTGATCCGAACGGGCTTTTATTACTATCATCAGGTTTCCGTTTGCCATCTCCTCGGCAAGAGCAGTAATCTGATTTGTAGCATCTATCAGTATATTCAGGTTATTTTTAATCTGATTAAAATCCCCCTGATATATCTGGGCAATCTTTTCAGGGATGTCGCCTTTGGCAATCTTGTCAATGTAATCAGCGGTCATGTTGATCGGATCCGTAAAGGCATCAATCAGGCGGTTAATTCCGGTAATCAGTTCACGCCATTCCCCGACAAACAGATCAGCATTACCCCTGTTTTTCAGCTTTCCTTCACGTATCCCCTGAATCAGTCCGTTAAGCTCCTTCAGCAGTCCGCCGATTGTATCAATCAGTCTATTAAGATTCTCTTTGATCTGATTAAAATCCCCTTTATATTCTCCGGTAATCTTTTTCGGAATCTCTCCTCCTGAAATCCTGTCAATATATTCGCCTGTCATATTTATAGGTATAACAAATGCTTCAATCAGACGGTTTACCCCTGTTATCAGTTTCTGCCAATCTCCCACAAATGCTTCGGATTTACCTCTCTGATCAAGTCTTCCATCCTGAACCGCCTGAATAAGTTCATCTGTCTCTGTCAGAACTCCGGTAATTTTATCTTTCATATTACGGAAAGCATCAGCAAGTTTTCCAACCTCATCTTTCTGATAAATATCTATCTCTCTGCTCAGATTCCCGTTGGCAATATCATCTGCTATTGCAACAATTTTTGTTACCGGAACTGTGATGCTCCGGGTCGTGAAAAATGCAATAAGCAGACCGATAACAATGGCAATGCTGCTGAAAGAAAAGAGAACATTTTTAACCTTTTTCACTGAAGAGAGAATCTCTCTGATCATATTATTTGCCTCTTTTTCATGCGCCTCTTCAAATACAGCTATTTTGCCTTTAAATTCATCGGCAACTTTGTCAAAATCTTTCATCTGTTCATTGCCTGCATCAATCCCTTTTGTTATATATGTTTCTGACATCTTTTTTCCATCTTCATAAAACTGATTAAAGAGAGCCTCGATTTCATGAATATGTTCAAGGGATATCATATCTTTTTCATCTTTATACATCTGCTTAAATTTCTCAATACCGTTTCTGAAGCTGATAGCATATTTTTCAGCCTCTTTATATCCTCCGGTGTCATGGGTTGCTGATACATCAGTCAGCAATTGTTGAACCTGCACCACATCAAAGACCATCTCCTTGGCAATCAGCATATAAGGAAGACTCTCCTGTTCAATATGCCTTGAATTCTGATCCACAACACTCAACGATAATATTGTCATGATTACAGCAAAAATAAAAATTGTCAGAATCATGCCAAATCCAAGTCCCAGACGTAAAGCGATTTTCATGTTTTATCCTCCTGTTGTTATTATGATTAAAATAAACCATAAGGGTTTTTGAAACCCTTATGGTTTTTCTTCATGACAATATACCATTTAACTGAATTATAACAACAGATAATTTTAATCAAAAACAGGGTTGCAAATAGAATGTATTTATTTTATTAGTTTTATACAGGTTAAATCATTTGATCCGATTATTAAGGTTGACTCTATACTTTTTATGTTATATTTATCTTAACCTTTTAAGCCTAAAAGAACCCATTAGGGTTTCAGATCAAACGGAGTTTACAAATCCATGCTTCTTGTTATAGATGTAGGGAATACAAATATAGTCATGGGTGTTTATGACGGAAAACGTCTTCTGAAAGATTGGCGGATAAGTACAAACAGAAACAGCACGGCAGATGAATTCAATATCCTTGTAAGAGGGCTTTTTTCTGTCAGCAATATGAATCCGGGAGATATTGACAAAACCATTATCTCAAGCGTGGTTCCTCCTATGGTAACGATTATAGATACATTTTGCCGCAAATATCTGGGTCATGCTCCTCATTGGGTTAATGCAAAATCATATACAAAGATGCCGATTCTTTATAAAAATCCCGCAGAGGTCGGCGCGGACAGAATTGTAAATTCAGTTGCGGCCTATCATGAATATAAGTGCAGTCTTATTGTCATAGATTTCGGCACCGCTACCACTTTTGATGCGGTTTCAGAAAAGGGAGAATATCTCGGAGGGGCTATCACTCCGGGAATTATGATTGCATCCGAAGCGTTGTTTATGAGAGCCTCCAAACTTCCCAGAGTGGAAATTTTTATTCCCCCTGAAAAAGTGATCGGCAAAGATACAGCAGAGAGCATGAAGTCCGGCATTATTTACGGATATGCAGGGCTTGTTGACGGCATGGTCAGGCGGATGAGTGAAGAGATGGGGACAAATCCCAAAGTAATTGCCACCGGCGGACTTGCGCCGCTTATGGAAAAAATATGCGAAAGCATTGAGCGTGTTGAGCCTTTTCTTACATTGGAAGGGCTTAGGATAATTTACGAGGATATAAATGCACGGTTCAATAAGTTTTCTTGACAAATTATAAAGACCACATTGCGGTATGTTATCAGAGAACCGCAGCAGCCCCGTAATGGTACTGACGAATTTATGATCAGTTTAAAGAAAGGAATATATTGAATATAATGGAAAGAACATTATCTATTATCAAGCCTGACGGTGTTTCACGCGGGCTTATCGGCGAGGTAATCAAAAGATTTGAGGCAAACAATATCAGAATTGCCGCTATGAAGATGATTCAGATGACAAAATCGCAGGCGCAGGGATTTTACGCAGTGCATAAGGAACGCCCTTTTTTTGCCAGCCTGACTGATTTTATGACATCAGGTCCTGTTGTGGTCATGATACTTGAAGGTGATGATGTGATTGCAAAAAACCGTAAACTGATGGGAGCCACCAATTATAAAGAGGCGGCTGAGGGAACTATCCGCCGGGATTTTGCCACAGATATTGAAAAGAACATAGTCCACGGATCAGATGCCCCTCAAACCGCTGCTTTTGAAATCAGCTATTTTTTCAATAATCTTGAAATAGTCAGATAATGCCCCGCAAAATAAATCTTGATAATATTTCTGTTGTTCTGCAACGTCCCCGGTATCCTGAAAATATCGGGGCAGCAGCAAGAGCTATATGCAACATGGGAATCCGTCAACTGATCGTGGTGAACCCTGAAAACTGCGATCTCTCCAGAGTCCTGAAGATGGCAACCCATGCAGCAATGGATGTTGTTGAAAATATTCAGGTGTATGAAGATCTGAAAGAGGCTCTTGCTCCTTACAACTATGTTGTAGGAACAACGGCACGAATCGGAAAACATCGGCAGGTAATTATAGGCAATCCTTCAGCATTGGCGGAGAAGCTGATTCCCATTTCACAGAAAAATCAGATAGCAATTCTTTTTGGTCCTGAAGATCGGGGGCTGATGAATGAGGATATTCGCCTTTGTCATGAGCTTGTGAATATTCCGACCCATGAATTCTCTTCCCTGAATCTTGCTCAGGCAGTGATGATTATGTGTTATGAGATATTTACCGCTCAGGAAGTCTCAGTGAGACAAAAAAATATGATCCCCGCCTTGCAACCCGCCATGAATTGGACGGAATGTACGATCAGTTAAAAGATATATTAGTCAAAATCTGTTATATCAATGCTGAAAACCCGGATTACTGGATGGACAGAATACGGAATTTCTTTTCCCGTTTACAGCTCAGAGCAGGCGAGGTGAGTATTATCAGGGGAATATGCAGGCAGATCAACTGGTACGGAGAGAAGCGGTATAAGGATGGGACAGGTATTCAGAAAAAATCAGAATAATTACACAGGATGAATATTAAAGACCTGCGGGGTTAAAAAAACCCCGCAGGTCTATGTTCTGAACCTGCCCCTACAGTTTTTTTTAATGAATTATCCTCATTTCCAAGCAAAGAGCCTGAGAACAATATAAGGGAGACTTTTATATTCGGACAGGAAGGCAGTAAAATCTGTGTGAATATTCAAACTATCTGTCTTAACCCTTTCACCTGATTGAAGGATTGAAGTATTAAAAACATGGTAATCTTTTAATCATGTGAATAATGGTTCAGACAAGGTTAAAGAAAGGAACATAACATGACTTTGGACGATATTCTTTATGACATATTCGCCCTTGAAGATGAAATGCGCACTTATGAGCGAAAATACGGCATATTGACAGAGACGTTTTATGAGGCTTACAGCACAGGCGAGGAACCAGCCGATGATTCATGGGTAAAGGATTGGACAGCATGGGCAGGCGCATATCAGATATATATGCGTTATCGGCGGCAATATCGGGCGGCAATACAATCATTGCGGTCTCAAACAGAAAGTATCTCGGAAATGGTCAGGAAAACAACACGCTATGAATCCGTTTCAGTCTCTTCGTCAATATGAGCATTTTGTTTATACGCTGCCTCACCGGTTTCAGAATATTCGGAGTTCAACTTTAATCATTGCCCAAAGAGGTCGTTTTTTTGCTGAACTCACAGGTGAAATCATTTTTTCAGCAGAATATCGTTTGTCGGTGTATGAAAGATTGGTTTGGGATACAGGTATGCTGAACATTGAGAGTTACAGTTATGAAGTATGGAAAGGAAACGAAAAAATATTCTGGTATGACTCTCAGCCTCATCCGAATGATCCTGCATTGGCAATTACTCATCCTCATCATAAACATATTCCGCCGGACATCAAACATAATCGTATCCCTGCCCAAATGATTTCATTTACAGAACCTAATTTGGAAAAACTTATTGAAGAAATTAAAAGTTTGGATAAGCATTCAACCTACTGCATTATATAACATCATGCCAAATGAAAATAATTATCTGCTTGAAGTCAGAAATCTGAAGATGTATTTTCCGGTTCACGGGGGCATATTCCAGCGGAGAATCGGAACAGTATATGCGGTAGATGATATATCTTTCAAGATCAGAGCCGGTGAAACACTCGGACTTGTCGGAGAATCAGGCTGCGGTAAAACCACTGCCGGGCGTACCCTGTTAAGACTTTATGAACCGACCGGAGGGGATGTTCTCTTCAATGGAGTAAATATCGCTAAACTCAGCAGAAAAAAGATGCGCAATCTGCGCCGCAATATGCAGATGATCTTTCAGGACCCTTTTGAATCCCTGAACTCCCGGCATACAATCGGTGAAATTTTGGAAGAGCCGTTTGTAATTCACGGAATCGGAACATCAGAAGAGCGCCGTGCTGAAGTGAAGAATCTTCTGAACCGGGTCGGATTATCTGAAAATGCTGTGAGCAGATTTCCCCATGAATTCAGCGGAGGACAGCGACAGCGAATCGGTATTGCCAGGGCAGTTGCATTAAAGCCCCAACTGATTATCTGTGATGAACCGGTCTCTGCCCTTGATGTTTCCATTCAGTCGCAAATCCTGAATCTGCTTTTGGAGCTTCAGGAAGAGATGAATCTGGCATATCTCTTTATTGCTCATGATCTTGCGGTGGTCAAGCATATCTCTGATTATATTGCCGTGATGTATCTTGGTAAAATAGTTGAATATGCTGATGCAGATACTCTTTATCACAAACCGCTTCATCCTTATACAAAGGCTTTAATATCAGCGATTCCTGTTCCTGATCCCACGATAAAAAAGAAAAAACAGATTCTTGCCGGGGATGTGCCGTCTCCGATGAATCCGCCGTCAGGATGCCGTTTTCATACGCGCTGTCCCGTGAAAATGGATCATTGCGATCATGAAGAGCCTCTGTTAAAATCTGTGCAGGATTTTGACGGCAAAGAACATTGGGTTGCGTGTCATCTAAGCTAAGCAATGTAGGGCGGACAAAGTGCAGCGTGTCCGCTATAATATGAGGTGGAGACGCTGCGATTTGTCCACGCTACAGTGTTTATATTTGTGATGTATAATTTTTTTTCAACATCTTGAAAACAAAGATTTATGCTTTATTTTTACCACAAAGACACAAAGACACTAAGACACTAAGAACACCGGATACTGAAATCTTTTTGAATTCTTAGTGTCTTAGTGTCTTTGTGGTAAAAGTTGCACATGGCGTTATTTATAGGAGAATATTTTATGATCAGAATCAATGAAAATTACCTGAAACTTCAGTCTTCTTATCTGTTTTCAGATATTGCAAAGCGTGTATCTGCTTTTCAGCAGGCAAACCCGGATAAAAAAATCATCAAGCTCGGCATCGGCGATGTTACCAGAGCATTACCCCAGGCTTGTATTGATGCGTTTCACAAGGCGGTAAATGAAATGGCTCAGGATGAAACATTCCGGGGATACGGACCTGAGCAGGGTTATCCTTTTTTACGGGAAAAGATTGCGGCTCATGATTTTCAGGCAAGAGTGCGCTGATATTTCCCCGGATGAAATATTTATCAGCGACGGTGCAAAATGCGACACCGGCAATATTCAGGAGCTTTTTGCTCAAGGGTATAAAGATTGCTATTCCTGATCCGGTCTATCCGGTTTATCTAGATACCAATGTCATGGCAGGGCGTACCGGCGTTTTTAAAAACGGCAGATATAAAGATGTTGTCTATCTTGAAAGCACAAAAGCAAATCATTTTATCCCGGATATTCCGAATGAGCCGGTTGATCTGATTTATCTCTGCTTCCCGAATAATCCGACCGGCAGCGACCATCACCAAAGATCTGTTAAAGAAATGGGTAGATTTTGCACGTGAAAATAATGCGTTGATTCTTTTTGATGCGGCTTATGAGGCATTTATCCGTGATAATTCTCTTCCTCATTCAATTTATGAAATTGACGGCGCAAAAGAGGTGGCAATTGAATTCAGGAGCTTCTCCAAAACCGCAGGATTTACCGGAACCAGATGCGCCTTTACAGTTGTTCCCAAAGCCTGTATGGCGTATGACAGCAGCGGAAAAAAACACGCGGTTCATCCTTTGTGGAACCGGCGTCATACAACCAAATTCAACGGCGTGTCATATCCGGTACAGAGAGCGGCTGAAGCGATTTACAGTGAGGCTGGTAAAATTCAGATGAAAGAACTGATTGATTATTATCTGAATAACGCAGCTCTGATCCGCAGGGATATGACAAATCTGGGGTTTGATTGTGTCGGGGGAAGTGATTCGCCTTATATCTGGATAGATGCAAAAAGAGATTCATGGGAATTTTTTGATCTTCTTCTGAAAAAAGCGGGTGTGGTCTGTACTCCGGGAGCAGGATTCGGGAAATGCGGAGACGGGTTTATCCGTATCAGTGCGTTTAACAGCTTTAAGAATGTTCAGGATGCAATGGCAAGAATACGGAGTGTAATGTAAAGAAAACCATAAGTGACTTCGGTGAGCTCAGTCGAACCGTTTTAAAAACCCTTATGGTTTCTTTTTTTACTGTCCCGATTCCAGCTTATTACAGAAAAATTCAATTTGCTGACGCAGGGTTCCGTCTGTCTTCAAACCTTTTTCCACAGCGCTGACAGAATGAATCACAGTGGCATGATATTTGTTAAATTCTCTTCCTATTGCCTGAAGCGGGTGATCCGTATATTTGCGGGAGAGATAAATCGCAATATGCCGGGGACGGACAACAGACTGCTTACGGGAATTTGAAACAATATCATCAGTCGATATATTAAAATGTTTGCATACAAGCTCTTTGATAGAATCAACTGTTATACTTTTATGCCGGCGGATAATATTCTTTACCACACTCTGTGCAAGACTCAGATCAATAGGGCTTTTTAAAAGAGATGATTTTGTCATAACCCCGATCAGACCGCTCTCCAACTGGCGCACATTTTCCGAAAGTTCAGCCGCCAGATAATCACTTACATCAGTCGGCATCTGACAGCCGTTCTCTTTCAGCTTCCTGTGCAGTATTCTCAGTCTTGTTCTGAAATCAGGCGGTTCTATCCGGGTTATCAGCCCGCTGGTAAAACGGGATATTAAATGATCATTTATTTTCGGAATATCTGTCGGCAATGAACAGCTTGTAAATATGATCTTTTTACCTGCATCAAATAAGATAATCAAGAGCCAAAGCAAGCTCTGTCTGTGTCCGCTCTTTTCCTGCAAGAAAATGAATATCTTCTAAAATCAGAACATCAGACTGAGTTCTGTATTTTTCTTTAAAAGTATCTGTTGAATTATGCCGAAACGAATAAACCATTTCATTTATAAAATCTTCAGCCGTTATATAGCAGACATTCTGAGAAGGAGAATGAGCCAGAATATAATGCCCGATAGCCTGTGAAAGATGGCTTTTCCCATTTCCTGTATCAGAGAGCAGAAATAATGAATTCTGAGCTAAATCCTTTTTTGAAGCAAGAGAAAGAGAGGCTGAATATGCAAAATCATTATTTGCTCCGACCACAAAACGATCAAATGTAAATTCTTTACGCAAAAGACGACCGTTCATTCCCCCTTTTTTTATGATCTCAGATTTATTATATTCCGTCACCTGATTTTTATTTACAATCTCAAGTTTGGGAATATGCGGATCCTGAATCATGAGCTGGGGGTCTGTCTCTGTTTTTTTTGCTCTTTTCTTCTTTGAATCATCTTTTCTCTCTGAAATATCAAGAATAACTTCCCATTTCTCTTTTGAAAGATTATTAAGTTCAGATTCAATCAGTCCTTTATACTGTTCATGAACCCGTCTTTTTGAGAATAGATTTGGACATCCTAATATCACTCTGTTCTCTTCAATTTTAATCAGTTCTACAGGCTCAATCCACATCTTGTAGCTATGACCGGGAATAATGGATTTAAGTACCTCCAAAGTCTTTTCCCATATATTTTCTGATGATACGGTTAATGAATCAGAATCAGGAGAATTGCTTTTTGTCAGGGATGCCGAATTTTCCGTTGTATCCAGATCAGACTTATGCTGATTTTCCATCAGCGTTTCTGAAATTTGAGCTTTTTTTATCTCCTTTTCTCTTCTCTCCAAACCGTAAGAGAGAGAGGATTCTTTTACCGAATCGGATAAATTGCCTTTCTCTTTTATTTTCTTTAAGAGCTGACTTTTCTTTTTATCTTTTCTTTTTGCATCAGAAGGCAGAAAAATATTCTTTGCAGAGGATATAATATTACGAATCGTTTTATTTTTTTTTGTTTTCGAGAGAGAAGACGCCAGATTATTTATATTCTCCTTTTCTTTTATCTCTGAAGCAATTATAAATGAGTTATTGGAAGTCTGTGCTTTTAAATCCTGAGATATATCATTATATACTGTCTGAGAAAATTTCGGAGGTATATCAGTAAATTCATCAAAAATATTTTTTAATTGTTTCCAGAGCGCTTTCATGTTACCTTTTTATGAATTAGAAATTAGAAATTAGGAATAAAAATAAACTCTGTTATAAAACCCCAATGGTTTTGGAAACCATTAGAGTTTTAACCTCAGTTTCTTTTGAATCTCTGCTTTTTTACGTGATTATTCCTGATTTCTGAAAAATGCATCCGCTGTACTTAACGTATTTCTCTTTTTCAGTCAAACAGAATGAAGACTATTTGAATACGGTTTGTTAAAAATAAATATCTTCTTGACTTTATTATTTATCTGTATAAAATTATCAGCCAACTGATTCTTTATACAAATCTTTTAAAGAATAGTTTTTCTTCAGGAACTTTACACCTGTTTGCCAATGAAATTAAAGACCGGATAAAAAATATTCCGGCGTAATCTTCAAATTTCTTCAATTATCTGCTCTTTTTAAATTTAAAGACTTCAGAAGTTTCTAAAACTTAGAAAGTCCTGATTAATTGTTATATATGGAATCTGATAAAATTATAATACGCGGGGCAAGGCAGCATAATCTGAAAAATATAGATGTTGAACTCCCCAGAAATAAATTTATTGTTATAACAGGGTTATCCGGCTCAGGAAAATCAACCCTTGCGTTTGATACCCTTTATGCAGAAGGGCAGCGCAGATATGTGGAATCCCTTTCAGCTTATGCACGGCAGTTTTTAGAGCGCATGGAAAAGCCGGATGTTGATATGATTGAAGGGCTTTCCCCTGCAATTGCAATTGAGCAGAAGACCGCCAGCCATAACCCACGTTCAACTGTAGGAACCGTCACAGAGATATATGACTATCTCCGTCTTTTATTTGCAAGAATCGGCATTCCGCACTGTTATCAATGCGGAAAACCGATTACCTCACAATCATTGGATCAGATTATTGATCAGGTGATGGCATTTCCTGAAAAGACAAAGATACTTATCTTATCTCCTCTGGTTTCCAATCAAAAAGGAACCCATGAAAAGCTCTTTAAAAAGCTGAAAAAAGAAGGATTTGCAAGGGTTCGGGTAGATAGTGAAATGCTGGAGATTGAAGATGTTGGCGATCTTGATAAAAATAAAAAGCATACGATTGATGTAGTGGTAGATCGTCTTGTTATCAAAGAGAATATAAAGAACCGCCTTGCTGATTCTCTGGAATTAGCACTTTCTCTCTCCAACGGAATTGTTATTGCAGATATTCCTGATAAAGAATCTGTTCTTTTCAGTGAAAAAGCGGCATGTATCAACTGCGGCGTCAGTTACCCGGAATTTACGCCCGCAAGTTTTTCATTCAATTCTCCTCAGGGGGCATGTCCCAGATGTGACGGACTCGGCTCAATCACGGAATTTGATCCGGAACTGATTATCCCTGACCCTGATCTTTCATTAAAAGAGGGTGCTGTCTCTTTGTGGGAGAACCGGAATTCCGTATTTTTTGCCGAGTTTTTAGATGCTCTGACAATCCATTATAAGGTGAATATTTATACACCTTACAAAGATTTGCCGGAGCATTTCAGGCATGTCCTGCTTTACGGTTCAGGAGAAGAGGCGATTACTTTTTCCGGTGAGCGTGATAACCGTCAATTTAGCTATACAAAACCGTTTGAAGGGGTGATTCCGAATCTGGAGCGCCGTTACCGTGAGACAGATTCAGCAGAGATGCGGGATGAAATTCGGCGTTACATGAGATTCCGCCCATGCCCTGAATGCGGCGGAGCAAAATTAAATCCTGGTTCCCGTTCTGTCAGAGTAGGCGGATTTTCTATCTCTGAAATTACTGCCTTGTCTGTTGCAAATGCACATATATTTTTCAAAGAATTAAAGCTCAAAGGAAAAGAAGAGGTTATTGCCGGAAGAATCCTGAAGGAGATTAAAGATCGGCTCGGTTTTCTTGAAAATGTCGGTCTTTCATATCTCACTCTTGATCGTTCTGCTTATACACTTTCCGGCGGAGAGAGTCAGAGAATACGTCTGGCAACTCAGATCGGCTCAAAACTGACAGGCGTTCTGTATGTATTAGATGAGCCGAGTATCGGACTTCATCAGCGTGATAATCAGCGTCTTCTTTCAACGCTTTTAAAAATGAGAGATTTGGGGAATACAGTTCTGGTTGTTGAGCATGATGAAGAGACAATCCGATCAGCGGATTATGTTATAGACATGGGACCAGGTGCCGGTCTTCACGGCGGAGAGATTGTCTTTTCAGGTACTCCCACGGATCTGTTAAAAGATAAAAACTCTTTGACCGGCAAATATTTTTCCGGCAGAATGAAGATTGAGATTCCGTCAAAACGGAGAAAAGGAAACGGAAAGCGGCTGATTATACGGGGTGCCTCGGAAAATAATCTCAAACAAATTGATGCGGAATTTCCTCTCGGCTGTTTCGGCTGTGTTACCGGCGTATCCGGTTCAGGAAAATCAACCCTTGTTTTAGAGACCTTATATAATATCCTTGCTCAAAAATTGTACCGTTCCCGTGTACAGGTAGGTAAATACAAAGAAGTATCAGGGCTGGAGCATATTGACAAAGTTGTGAATATTGATCAGTCTCCGATTGGGAGAACTCCGCGATCAAACCCCGGCACTTATACAGGCGTATTCTCTTATATCCGTGAGCTTTTTTCAAGAACTCCTGAATCACGGATGCGCGGATATAAGACAGGGCGATTCAGCTTTAATGTAAAAGGGGGAAGATGTGAGGCGTGTCAGGGTGACGGAATTATCAAAATTGAGATGCACTTTCTGCCGGATGTTTATGTGGCGTGTGATGTATGTCAAGGCAAGCGGTATAACCGTGAAACCCTTGAAATTCGGTATAAAGATAAAAATATTACAGATGTTCTTGATATGACGGTGAATCAGTCCCTGTCGTTTTTTGAAAATATCGGCACTATTCGGACAAAGCTACAGACTCTTGCAGATGTCGGATTAGGATATATTCATCTTGGTCAGCCTGCTACAACTCTTTCAGGCGGAGAGGCGCAGCGGGTCAAGTTATCCAGAGAACTGAGCAAACGGGGAACCGGCAAGACGGTTTATATTCTTGATGAACCCACAACAGGGCTTCATATTGATGATATTCAGAAGCTGTTGCATGTCCTGAACAGGCTTGCTGATGTGGGGAATACCGTGATTGTGATTGAGCATAATCTTGATGTAATCAAATCAGCGGATTATATCATTGATCTGGGACCGAAGGCGGGGATGATGGAGGCTATGTTGTGGGGTGCGGTACGCCTGAAGAGCTTGCAAAGATTGATGGGTCTTACACTGGGCAATTTCTGAAGGGGATATTGGAAAAATAACGTAAACAGTATCGTGTCCGCTGTTTTCAGTCCCCTTTCAGTGAAGGCAGGGCTGTTAAGTTCTGTAAAAACCTAACCCCCGACCCCTTCCCTAAAAGGCAGGGGGGTTAGGTCATATGAAACCCGGAGAACTTTCAATTTTTGACTTAGTGAATAGGAGGAGCATATCATGGAAGTTGTTAAATTCAGATCAGAGAATATTGAGAATGTTCTGGTAAAAATGGATGAAAAGCAGATAGATAATCTGGCTTTCGGCGCGATTCAGTTGGACAAAGACGGCGTAATTCTGCTTTACAATGCAACGGAGAGTAAAATAACCGGCAGAAAACCCGAAGATGTTATCGGGCGCCAAAAATTTTTTCAGAGAGTTGCCCCGTGTACAAGACGCCCTGAATTTTACGGCAAAAGTTTGTAGTACCGCCTTTAGGCGGTCAGGGTGAAATGCCGAAAAGTTTGTAGTACCGCCTTTAGGCGGTCAGCGTGAAATCAGAAAAGTTTGTAGTACCGCCTTTAGGCGGTCAGTGTGAAATCAGAAAAGTTTGTAGTACCGCCTTTAGGCGGTCAGTGTGAAATCAGAAAAGTTTGTAGTACCGCCTTTAGGCGGTCAGTGTGAAATCAGAAAAGTTTGTAGTACCGCCTTTAGGCGGTCAGTGTGAAATCAGATACTTATCGCAGCACGCCGGACCGCCTAAAGGCGGTACTACAAACTTTTTCAATCTGAAAGGTCTTAATCCCTTCAACAGCATTTATAACAGGAATTCTTACCGGACAGAGACCGGCATGTGGCAATTGGGGAATAAGCTCTTCTTTGGGCTGGGCAATGGTCATATTACTCCCCATCATTAAAAAATTACGGGGAGATACCTTGAATGCAGGTATCCAGAAAAAAAATTCAAGATTATCCCATCCGCTCTGAACAGCTTTAGGTATATTGGCAAGCCGGATCAGGTCTGAGTATGACTGAAGAATCACCCCTGAAATATCTGCTTTTATACGCCAAAAAGGAAAATACATCACGCCGTCCCCTTGATCCTTGCATAATTAAGTTTTTTCAGCCCGTTTCTCCCCGGATGCCACACAGAATTACAGTTTTTACATGCCAATGCCAATGTATCCCGCTCACCGCTCAGATCCATCCGCACTCAGGACAAATTGCCGGGAGAAAACTTATCCGCCAGTCAGGTCGCTCTTCAGAAAAACGTGAAATATCAAGATTATCATACAGAAAACGATCTTCATAATCCCGGATTATCGGCTTATTCAATACCCCGTCAAATAACTCTTTACCGGTGTTCAATTCTGAATCTTTATTATCAGCTATATAAAAAGGAGCATAAATCAGACTCAGAGTTTCACCGATAAAAGCCTGATCTTTCAGTTTTGAACGGTTAGCTATCGGCATATTCTGGTTGAAACGATCTTTAAATATCCGGATCACCTCTTTAAACGGAAGTACTGGTCTGATAAAACGCCCTTGTGTCTCCGGGGATAAAAATTTCAGCTTCATTGCCATACTGCGTACCCCCAGAGAAAACGGAAAAAGACGTGATTCTGCCGCCTGCTGGCTGACATCAGCAAATCTGTGGAGAATTTCATCAGGAAGAGATGAAAAAAGCATTCCCCTGAACCGCCAATAAGGAAAAAAGATCAGATCATCTTTTTCAGGTACATTTTCAGGGAGAACATAGCGGAAATAATCTTTTGACAAAAGATATGATTTTACTTTGCAATATTCACAGGTAAATATATGATCTGTCTCTTCCAGAACCGCCTGGCTCCGCATTGGGGGCATTGATGCTCGATAAATAAATAACTCATGAGACTTATTCCTGAAAAAAATCATGATGCAAAAGAATCTTGCACTCTCTTTGATTAGCGTTTATTATCAATTATCAGTAGATCGAAAATGCCGAAAAGTTTGTAGTACCGCCTTTAGGCGGTCAGCGTGAAATCAGAAAAGTTTGCAGTACCGCCTTTAGGCGGTCAGTGTGAAATCAGAAAAGTTTGCAGTACCGCCTTTAGGCGGTCAGCGTGAAATCAGAAAAGTTTGCAGTACCGCCTTTAGGCGGTCAGCGTGAAATCAGAAAAGTTTGCAGTACCGCCTTTAGGCGGTCAGTGTGAAATCAGAAAAGTTTGTAGTACCGCCTTTAGGCGGTCAGTGTGAAATCAGAAAAGTTTGCAGTACCGCCTTTAGGCGGTCAGCGTGAAATCAGAAAAGTTTGCAGTACCGCCTTTAGGCGGTCAGTGTGAAATCAGAAAAGTTTGTAGTACCGCCTTTAGGCGGTCAGTGTGAAATCAGAAAAGTTTGTAGTACCGCCTTTAGGCGGTCAGTGTGAAATGCCGAAAAGTTTGTAGTACCGCCTTTAGGCGGTCAGGGTGAAATCAGATACTTATCGCAGCACGCCGGACCGCCTAAAGGCGGTACTACAAACTTTTTCAATCTGCCGGACCGCCTAAAGGCGGTACTACAAACTTTTTCAATCTGCACGCCGGACCGCCTAAAGGCGGTACTACAAACTTTTTCAATCTGCTGATTATCAGGAAAATAATTAAAAATCAAGATCAGTCAATAAAAAGGATATATAATGTTTACATTTATTCATACTGCGGATATTCATCTGGATAGTCCTTTATTAAAAATAGAGAGTTACGAAGGTGCGCCGGTTAAATCCATGCGTAACGCCACAAGAAGAGCCTTTGAAAATCTTGTCAGCATTGCTCTTTCAAGCCGCGTTGATTTTATTCTGATCTCCGGCGACCTGTATGACGGGGATTGGCGTGATTATAATACAGGACTCTTTTTTGTCTCTCAGATGACAAGGCTCAGAGAAGCCGGAATACCTGTTTATATCATCTCCGGCAATCATGATGCTGCCGGAAAAATGACCAAAGCTCTCAGGCTTCCGGATAATCTTCATCTTTTTCCTGATGATGCGCCTGATACTCTCCGCATTGATTCTCTTAATGTGGCGATTCACGGGCAGGGATATTCAACACCGGCTGTTAAGAAAGATTTATCTGCCGGTTATCCTACGCCGGTTATGGGATATTTCAATATCGGAATGCTCCATACCGGAGCCACAGGAAGAGAAGGGCATGAACCTTATGCTCCGTGCAATCCTGAAGGGTTACGTTCAAAAGGGTATGATTACTGGGCATTAGGGCATATCCACCAGAGAGAAATTCTCAGCAATGATCCGCTGATTATATTTCCGGGGAATATTCAGGGAAGGCATATCAAAGAAACAGGTACAAAGGGGTGTATGATGGTTACTGTTGATGATGACAGGCGGGCAGATGCTGTATTTCATCCTTTGGATGTGATTCGCTGGGTTTTATCTGTTACTGATACTTCAAATGAACCGGATGCTTATAATGTACTTGATATGATTCGTGAATCTCTTGATAATTTTATGGAAGAGAATGAGGGTATCCCTTTAGTGGCACGTATTGAATTAACAGGAGATTCAGAGGCATATAATACCATTGCCGCGGATCCTGTGAGATGGCTCAATGAAATCAGGTCTCTATCCCTTGATTTAAGCGGGGGAAGCATTTGTATTGAAAAGATAAAATTGTACCGGCACAGGAACGACCCGCAGGTCTCCTCTTATGACGGTCCGATTGGGGAGATAATCAGCTTTTTTGATGATCTTAAATCTGATCCCGCACAATTGCAGTCTCTTGGAGAGACATTAAATGATTTATTTAAAAAGCTGCCAAGAGAACTGAAAGAAAATTATGATATAAATTCAGATGCAGATATTCTGTTTATACCTGAAAAGAATAACAGCGGCAAAAACTGGCTGCCGGATATGCTGGATCAGCAGGTCAGGCATCTGCTGCTTCACCGCCTGAAATAAATTTTGCGTGGGAACACAAGAACAAGATAAAAACCCTAAGGGACTTCGGTGAGCTCAGTCGAACCGTCTTAAAGACCCTTAGGGTTTTAGTAGCAGTTATTTTATCTTGTTCCCACGCTTTGCGTGGGAACACAAGACAGGACGCTTCGTCCTGTTCATTCATGGACGCAAAGAGTCCGGGCTGCGTTCCCACGCGAAGCGTGGGAACGAGATGAAAAGACCTGCGGGGTTTTGAAAACCCCGCAGGTCTTTACCCGTCAGAATTAAATTAACTGAGTACTAGATGAAATAAAAAATATGTGATTAACATTACAGAATTTTTGTGAATATTCACATTTTTTTGAATAGACAGAATCTGTAATTTATGTTAAAAAAATAAAATAAAAACAAAGGAGGTGATTCTATGATTGTAGGAATGTTTTTTTTAAATCTGTTATAAACTTCTTTTAAATCATTCCGTAATAAATCGGAAAATAAAATCAGGAGGAAAAAATGAAGGCAAAAAATATGAATTTTATGAGAAAAGAAACAATGACAGGTTTTATTCTCATTACATTGATTTTTAATCTTATTTTTACATTCGGGGCTTTGGCTCAGACAGATTGTAATGCTAAATACCGGGTTGATGCCTACAATAATGCTATCTGCCGTTCCGATGGCTGGCTAGATACAGGTATAGATGTCAAAGCAGATGATAGAATAACAATTTCTGCTTCAGGCAAGGCATGTATTGATTCTACCGATGATATATACTGCTCCGGTCCTGACGGTATTGAATGGATGTATAATGAGTGTCAATTCGGGGAACTGACTGCAAAAATAGGTTCAGGTTCCCTGATTTGTGCCGGTTAATATTATGATCAGTCTTCACAGTCTGCAGGAAGACTGATGTTAGGCTATTATGACAGTGATTATGAAAACAATTCAGGCGGATTTGATGTGTGTATCAATATCAGTAATATCAGTGTTCCGGCTGCAAAAGGGGATATTGACGGAGACGGAAAAACAGGTTTACAGGAAACAGTTTATGTTTTGCAGATGTTGGCAGGAATGAGGACAAACACAAATTTGGCACGGAAACCTGAACGGAGACGGCGTAACCGATTTGCAGGATTCCATTTACGTGTTGAAAATTATTGCGGGAATATCTGAAATAAATTCGGAAGGTCTCACCCCTGAAGAAGTGGAGTTTTTGGATAATACACCGGAGGCTGTATATGATATAACAGATATTATAATGCCTGACGGTCAGAATATTCGGAAAGCCAGAGAAACCGAATGTACTGAAGGTGTAAAAAATTGTCTGATAAAAGAATTGCTTAAACAGGCTGATTCTCTTGTAAAAGACAGCAATCACACATATTCTGCGGGTAAAGATGAAAACGGCAAAGATGACCCGAATCAGCCGGCTCAGACAGGTCTGGCATATTCATACGGTCAGAGAAATTATGAAAACCGTGAAGAACCTCCTGCAGGGGAATGTGAGGAAGAAGTTTACGGACTGGACTGCTCAGGTTTTGTATACCGGGTGTTCAAATCTGCCGGATTGGATTTAGGGCTTACTATATGGGCAGACAGAATACGCAATGTTGATTTTCTGAATAAAAAACTTAAAGAACATCCGGTTTATTCAGCCTTGACAGCAAAAGACATGGGACAGATACCTGTAAGTCAGTTTCAATCCGGCGATATTATTTACTGGCAGCAGATACGCTGTCCTGTCAGCACTCCTCCCATACCATGCCCCATAATATTGCCTTCTAATACTCCTGCTGAACATATAGGAATTGTCTTTAAAACAGGTAAAAGCCTGATGATATTTCAGTCAAACGGGACACCCAGAAAAGAAAAAACAGTAAAAGACTGCAAAAAAGATTGTGTATATGATTGCCGGGGAAATTACGGAAACGGAAGAGGACCAAGAGCATTTGTTGCCGGCGGTCCCTATTTTTTTGAGCAGGCAATATACGGCATTGTCCGCTTTGAAGCCGGCTGCTCCGCTCCTTTTGCCAACTCCCTTGGCATGAGCTTTGTCCCTGTTCAGCCCGGAACTTTTACTATGGGAAGCCCGTCAAGTGAAGGCGGAAGATGGGATGATGAAACACAGCATACAGTAACCCTGACAAAAGGCTTCTGTATGCAGACAACAGAAGTTACACAGGGGCAGTGGAGAGCGGTTATGGGGAGCAATCCGTCTTATTTTACGGGCTGCGGAGACAACTGCCCTGTGGAAAGTGTTTCATGGTATGATGTTCAGGATTTTATTTCCAGACTGAACGAAAAGGGGGAAGGCACATACCGCCTGCCCTCAGAAGCTGAATGGGAGTATGCCGCAAGAGCAGGCAGCACAACAGCATTTGCAAACGGGGGGATTAGTGTTACTGATTGGAGTTGTAACAATGATCCGAATCTGTCTGCTATGGGCTGGTACTGCGGAAATTCCGGTAATACAACACATTCTGTGGCGCAGAAAAAGGCAAACTCATGGGGTTTGTATGACATGCACGGAAATGTATGGGAGTGGTGTCAGGATTGGTATGGAGATTATCCTGTAGGTGCTGTTACTGATCCTTCAGGTCCCGGTACCGGCTCGTACCGGGTTGTTCGGGGCGGCGGTTGGGACTGCTACGCGTACTTCTGCCGGTCGGCGCTCCGCGGCAGGAGCACGCCTGCCTACCGGAGCGGCAACCTCGGTTTCCGGCTTGCTCTCTCCTCAGGTCAGTAAGGTGAGCAAAGCAGGGCAAGCAGGCAGGCAAGGGGGGGTCAAGGGGGGTCTCCCCCCTTGCGCACGTGGCAAAAAATGGGTTTTGAGCCGCTGTAACATTGTCTGAACTATGATTTCCGTATGATTACTGTGATGACTATGATTAAATAATACGGAAATCATGGTTCAGTTTACAGGGCGGCGTAAGCGTGTCCGCCTTTTTCTCATATTATGTCTTTACAATACAAATTTTTTATAATTCCCGTCAAAACCATTGACGAAGCAGCTATGTAGGGCGGGTGAAGCGGAGCGTAACCCGCCGTTGCTATCTACAAGGATTGCGTGTAAGAAAGGATTTGAATCGCGGGTTGAACAGATTTAAAAGGATTTCACCGATTTCTTTGCTTTATAATCCGCTCAATCCGTGATTCATTTTTGATAACCAGAGGGCAAAAAAGAGAGGATTATATGATTTCAGTAACTATTTCTTCTGATTATGAAAACAGACTTGAGCAGATAGTTCGTAGTGCTTTGTCAAACTTAAACTGACGGATACAGTTTTTTTCTTTGTGATAAAAGAGAAAGGAAATACATGAGCCTATCCGAAAAATAGCAAATTTAATATTTAAATTTTTAAATCAGTATGATATATATACCCTGTATGGAGGTGTGACCGTGCAGGGACGTTTTGAAGGGCTGAACGAAGCCCGGTTTAAAATGTTTGAACCTTTTCTTCCTTCCCCGGATCGGACGGGGCAGGACCCACTATGCGTCTTTTATCAGAGTCCTTAATACGTTAATCTGGATTCTGATAAACGGAGACAAATGGGCAAACACCCCGAAAGGGCCCGACGGGCACCGGATCAACAGCTCTATGACTCAACGGCAAACGGGATGAAGACGGAACTGGGCAAAAATGTTTGCCTGTATCCTCGGCATCGCTGAAATCGCCGGGCTGAAGGATGTATTTGCCGGGTTCTTCTGCATCTTCAGGGATCGTAATATCTCCGATATTGTCGCTTTTGCCGCCTGCGGCAACTGCAAGGTTTTTCTCCCGAAGTTTTAATCTTTTACCGTCTGTTCTGTCATAATAAAGCCCGAATGTACCGTCCATATCCTCAGAAGAGAGATTTTCTATAACAAGACCAGACGCGGTTTCATCGTCGGGAACAAGGTCAATTTTGCCGCGGAAGAAATAATTCAGAAACCCTGCGGCATAGGAGACGGTCTTGGGAAGCAGTCTTTTTGCATAGGCTTCATGTATGTTGTCGTCCAGTATGTAGCAAAGTTTTCCGATTTCATAGCATTTTTCCCGGGTGATTTCACAAACCGCATAAATGAGCGGCATTCGCAGATAACTGTATCCGACAAACGGTTCCTCGTCAAATATTTCTCCGTCCTTTATCTTATGCGGGTAACGCACGTAATCGCTTTTTCCGTCTTCCGCGGTGATTTCCTTATAGGTCTCAAGATGTTTCTCAAGAGACTCTTCTCTCGGATATGGGAAAAGATCTTTATTGTCATAATCGTATTTTTTGGTGAACATCGCGCATTTGCCAGGAATAATTCGCACTGGTGTATTCCGAAAGCCCTACACGTTCTTTGCCGTTGAGCGACAGGGTGCCATCCGGATTGAAACCGGCACCGTCATATTTTCCCCTGTCCCAGTATTCTTCCGGGGTTGAGAATTCCGGTATGAGCATTTTGTCAGGGGTGCAGAGGCTTCCGACATAATTGTTTCCCAGCTTATTTTCTTTTATTATTTCAAGCTCCACCCAGTATTCATAAAAATTACCCCATCCAAGAATCTTTATAGGTAGTATATCCGGGAACCAATCCTCATACGGCTCCAAAAATATCGGAGGAAGAATGAGTTTCAGAAAAACACCGTCTCCGATTTCCGTATATTCCCAATGCCCTCTGTAAAAATCATTTCTGGTATCCGCGGGAACTCCCATATCTTCTATCAGATGAAGTATTTTGCCAAGACTTTCAAATAATATTGCGAAATTTTTGTTTCTCTCTTCTTCTGTCTTGCCTGTAATCGCATTAATATATGCGTCTTTTGCTCCTGTGTAGGAATATGCATTGCAGCCTTCCCCTCTGAATTTTGCCTCTATTTCGATATTATCAGGGCAATTGTCCAGCCCCTTGTCCCCCATTGCCCAGTCCTTATTGGATTCATTGGTGAAAAAGTACATATTATCAATCCCCGTATTACGAATCGGGTCATGAAAATGTTTTTTTGCACGTACTCCTACATCCTCGTATTCACTGCCAAATCTTAACCATTCCAGAATGCTTTTTGTTCCATGCCTGGGCATCCACTGGGCAAGCTCGTCGTTGGTGAATTCTTGGCCGGTTCCTTTGGAAATACCGAGGAATTCCTTCAGAAAATTATTCAAATCAGACTGTTCGGCAGCTTCCTTAGTGATTGCGGGATGCGTTTCCTTATCAATATAAGCATGAGTCCGAGTGTTTCCGCAGAAACAACAAAAAGATACAACATACAAACAAATTATGGACATTTTTTTCAGCATTGCAAATCCTCCTTTCGTACCATTCTAATTTTTTCTTTTCTTATCTCTTTCAGTTCTCTCATCACCACGCCTTTCTAATTCGCATTTATCAAAAGCATCATAAAAAAGACCGGAATGATTTATCGCACCCTGGGTTACAAAGACACCGATAAACCGATCATGTTCCAGAAATGAAAAATTCTCCGGTCGTTTTTTCATCCGGACGATTCTGTTCTTTTTGTCAAAATCATACTGGTAGCCGGATTTTCTGACAGGCTCGAATATACGGTACTGATTCCAGCAGACATACCCGCATTTGTACACAGACAGATTTGCTTTGAAGAAGCTCCATCTCCAGAAGTCGTCAATATAAATCCTTCCTTTCTCATCTGACAGACATGTCTCCACCCGTTTTGCAGCCGCCACACCGCCACCACCTCAAATGCCCCGACCGCGCCCTCACCCCACCAGACCGCAAGCCCTACCGTGCCTTCTACGGGTTCGCCGGTCTCCGCATCTACGACAACGGCAGCGGGTTCAGGTTCTTTCCATTTTCCGAAAACGCCTGCACATGAGAGCGCTGACACAGCAATGCAGAGAAGCAGGGCAATTGTAAGTTCTGTTTTTTTCATTTGTCTTCCTTGTCAGATAAATGAGGGGGGCAGTGAATTTTTCACATCCCCCCTGTCCGAACAATGATTGAAATATGAAAATTCTCCGATGTTTCAGATGAGAAATCCATACACGGATCATCTAAAACTCGTCAATATACCATAATCCCTCGGGACCTTTTGTAAAGTAGATATAGTAGGTAATTTTCTGCATTTCGCCGTTAATCTCCTCATTTCTGCGTATCCGGTACTTTGCCAGAGTCTCCCGCGTGTAAACCTGTTCAATCTCTTCCATTCCGGATACAAACCCGGGAAGACCGTCTCCCGATGGCGGTGAATATCTGTGTATATTTCTCTCTTGACGGAAGAAAGAAATAATTCACAGCCCCCCCGATGTCGCCTGCCGAAAGCATGTTTTTCATTCCCTGCCATTTTTCTTTCAGCATAGCGTCAAATTCTGCAGGATCGTAAACCAGCACAGCAGCCGTGTCCGAAAAGCGGTTCCCGCTGCTGTCTGAAGCATCCGCAGTAAAATAAAAAAATCCGGAGCCGGTTATCCTGACATTATATTTACCTGTCCCGGTACCGGAAATTTCAACTGTTCCTGTCCCGGTATATGAAAGTTCCGAATCTGAGACATTCAGAGTTCCGCCGATTTCCAGAGAAGTTTCAAAGGGAGAAACTCCAGATGAATGCTCCGGAACCAGAAGTATGTATTTTTCAGGTATAACCGTATTCACCGCCGCTGAAACTTTTGATTTTTCACCAGCCGTATTTACAGCCCCCGCAGTAACACTGCCCTGTCCTTCTTTAAGAGGCACATGATTAGCGGCAAATTCGCTGTTGTACACCTCTGCAAAAACGCCGTTGACAATTACTGCCGTCTCAGCCGCAGCCGTTCCTGTCAGAGTTCCCCTTACCATGATATCCGGACGGGATATTACCGTACCGGCAGCAGGAGAAGTGATACTGATGCCGGATGAAGAGCCGCTGCTTAAAACACGGACTGTGTAATCAAACCGCTTTCTCAGGGGATCCGAAAATTTCCATGTTTTTGCGGCAGTTGTTCCGCCCGGAGAGAGTGTGTCCGAATCCGCGGAATATTCAAAATAAGGTTTTCCGTCTCCGGTAACCCCGTCAGCATTGGCAACTGTAACAGACGGATCGGTGATATTTTCAACAACCGCCTTAAGCGGAGTCTGAAGAGCTTCCTGTGAGATGTTTTTCAGCGAAACATCGAGAAAACTGTACCTGCTCCCTGCGGTGATACGCCAGTCTTGATTTCACCACTTCGATTTTCTCTGTCACATCCGTGTCCGCTGATATAACCGGCGGAATACAGACAGAACATAAAGAGCATGACTGTAACGGATACGAATCTTCGGGGTGATTTTAAACTCTTTTTCATCTTTTTCTCCTTATCGGTTCATTTTTATACGTTTTCCAAATCTCTCGATTCCTGCAAGACAGACAAATCCGCTTATCAGCAGAATCACTGATGCAGGCTCAGGCACAGGGATCCGATACTTATATCATAAACAGCTCCCACAGTTCCTGTTTCAAAATCATCTGATTCCAGACCGAATGAGAGACTGACGGTTTTGCCCTGATACTGTGTCATATCAATTGCCCATAAGCCTGTCCTGTTTTCACCTATCAGCATTTTGTACTCATAGTCAAATCCGTCATCAATAATTGCTACAAGCCAGTCGCTGTTCCCGCTGCTCTGTGTCAGATAATAATGATAGGATAACACAGATGCGTTTTTTTCCACAAAAAAATTGTCGTCATAAAAATATATGGTTCTGTAATCTTCATCCTCGGTAAATGTTATCACATTGTTTTCTACAGTAACACCCTTATCAGCGGTGAAACTGCCGAGATCAACCGGAATTGCCCATACTGCGTAACTCCTTAGCAGCAGTATAATGAGAGAAAAGAAAAAAATATGTGCTTTTTTCAAAATTGCCTCCTTTTCTGATAATCTGATAAAATTATTGTTTATTATACGGTTCTGTCTTATAAAGATTATCATACAAGGGGGGGGGGGTGAAATGTCAAGATTTTTCTGCTGATTTTTTCACCATACTTTTCAGGTGTTTCAGACAGGAGCGGAAACATCCGTCCTGTATTATTTATACATACCACGTATTTTTCTGCAAAAGATAAGTTAAAATTCAGCAGTAATGTGATTACGAAGCCGGATAAGCAGAAAGCGAATCGCATTCCCATGCAAAGCGTGGAAATGAGGAAGGATGAATAAAAAAACCCTAAGGGTTTCAGAAACCATTAGGGTTTTAGGAAGTCTTTTTGTTAAACCCTAAGCGATTCACCGACATCAGGGACAACCGCTGAATACCCTTCTTTTTTCAGATAATCTGCAAACGCAAAGGACTGATCCTCTTCTCCGTGAACCAGAGCAATCTTTTTTATTTTCAGATTTGACTCTTTCAGCAGCCTGAGCATTTCATGCTTATCTGCATGGGCGCTGAATCCGTCTATCTTGACTACATGGGCTTTAAGCGGATATTCTTTGTTTAAAAATTTCAGTATCGGCGGCTCACCTTTACGACCTGATTCTCTATATGCTGTCCCCTGCTCAAGAATACGGCGACCAAGAGTATTCTCAGCCATATAGCCGACAATAAGAATAGTGTTCTTTTCATTATGAATTTTATACCGCAGATGATGCAGAATCCGACCGGCTTCACACATTCCTGAAGATGCAATAACAATATGCGGATTCTCCTCCTGCATAAGGGCTATTGATTCATCTACTGTGCTGGTAAAACGAATCTGATCAAAGGCAAACGGGTTTTTCCCCTGTTTTAAAAATGTCTCATGGGTCTCTTCACTGTAAACTTCAGGATGTTGTCTGAATACTTTGGTCAGACTGATTGCAAGAGGGCTGTCAACATATACCGGAATACGTGGAACTTCCTTGTTATCATAAAGTTCATGAAGAATATAGACCAAATCCTGAGTTCTTCCGTAAGCAAATGCCGGAATTAAAAGAGTTCCGCCCCGGTCAACGGTTTCAAGAATTACTTTTTTCAATTCCCCTTTTAAATCCTGAGTCGGCTCATGAATACGGTCTCCGTAGGTACTTTCCATAATAAGAAGATCAATGTCCCTGTCTTCTTCGGCAAAATTCAGGGTCGGATTTTTGATAATCGGCTTTTCAAACCTGCCAATGTCTCCGGTGTAACAGATTGTGCATGACTGCCCGTTATCTTTTGCTTTGATTATACTGAATGCCGATCCAAGTATATGCCCGGCTTCGTAAAATGTGCAGGTCATATCCTTTCCTATAGTAATCGGATGCCGGTAAGGATAGCCGTCAAAATAGCTCAGGGATTTAAGCGCATCATCAGTAGTGTAAAGGGGCAGAACACGCTCTAAATGGAATCTTTCACTCATTTCATTGATGACGTTTGTGTTAAGCTGGTGCCGGTCTTTTTTCAGCAATGCTTTGATTTCATTCATTTCGCGATTGGTGATACTCTCCGTGCCCGGAAATTTTTTTATCCCGGAGAGAGCAGAACGCAGGGTCTTATAATTCAAATAGTCTGCATCAGATTCCTGAATATGAGCGCTGTCTAAAAGAAGATATTCAGACGCATCTGCTGTTGCTTTGGTGCAGATAATCCGACCCTGAAAGTTCTTTTTTGTCAGCATAGGGATTCTGCCGGAATGATCTATATGGGCATGGGAAAGCACCATATTGCTTATCAGTCGGGGATTAAACGGCAGAACACGGTTCTTCTGGTCGCTCTCTTTCCGGCGTCCCTGAAACATACCGCAGTCAAGCAGAATCCGATCTGTATCTGTGCTTAACAGATGTAAAGAGCCGGTAACCTCCCTGACTGCTCCGTAAAATGTAATATACATGAGTTCCTCCTTAGATTTATAAGACGCTGTTAATTTACGCTATGTACAACTTTTAACCACAAAGGAGACAAAGAAGGCACAAAGAACTCAAAACTTTGTGAACCTTGTGAAATCTTTGTGTCCTTTGTGTTAAAAAAAAGCGAATAAGGCGGACACGCTGTGCTTAGTCCGCCCTACATTATCTGAACTGTTTAATAACGGGCTTTTCAACAAAATGCCATGAGAATGATGAAAAGATGATTACACATGCTATTGTTACAAAAGTAAATTTCAAAGGATCCTGAATACCTGCCTTTTTCAGGGCAAGCAATACCGGAAGGTGCCAGAGATAAATTCCGTAACTGATTTCACCGAGATAATATCCTACTTTGTAAACCGGATTTTTAAAAAATAAATCCGAAGGGATAAGTATCATAATAACAATAAGCATTGCAAATGATGCTCCCAGAAAAGAGCGCCAGCAGATCACCATAAACGGATTATACCAGTAATCAGGGACAGACCAGTATATTTTAAATGTTATCCAGAAGATTCCGATAGTTATAGCAGTCATTCCCCAGAAAACTCCTGATCTCCAGAATTTTTCCAGAGAATGAAGTTTCCCCTGTATCACAAGTTTGGCTATAACCATACCAAAGCAGAATTCATCCATCATTGAAAACATCTGCGTTGTATATTGAAAACGTAATAAAACATCCCATTTATAAGACTCTGCAATCATAAAAACAATCCCGCGTGAAATTAATGCAAAGGCAATTCCGCATGCAAGAAGTGTTGCCGGATGCAGTTTCTTTAAAAACCGCATCATGATAAATATCAGAATATAAAATTGAAACTCCGCAGCAACAGACCAGTTTATTCCGTTGATTGATCCGTGTGTATCAGGCAAGAAGATTATGCGTAAAACTGAGATGTGTAACAATATGCCTGATAAGAGAAGGAAAAGGGATAAGCAAAAGATCAGGATTTATAAAGATAATAAAGATCAGGCATGTAAGAAGATACAACGGAACGATTCTCGCAATCCGTCTTCGCATAAATATTTTTCCGGGTGATATAACAGATTCAGACTGCTGTAAATTAAGAGCAGAGAGCATAATCACAAATCCGCTGATAACAAAAAACAGATCAACGCCCATCCATCCTGTACGAAACCAGAGATATACCGGATTTGTTATCGGAAAATCTTTCCACGGATATAACTCAATAACATGGTAAACCAGAACCGACAGAGCCGCAAATGCCCGCAGAAGATTGATATGGGAAAAGTATGAATTGACAGATATTTTATTTTTTTCCGTCATTATTATAATTCTCCTTATCCCATACAAGATCGTATAAATAAAGTGATGAAGTCAGGGACTCGGCTTTATCTGCCTGTCTCCCTTTTTTATCAAGATATTCCAGAAAAAAATGCTCTTCATTCACTTTACAGTCAGCGCAGTTATTTGAAAAGATAAACCATACCCGTTTATGAGAATCCAGTCTCTGCTCTATATCCTGAATGTATTTTTCAGGCTCTTGCCTGCTGTATATCCCTTTGATAAAATTACTCTCTTCAATTTTGTAAGAAGCCGCGTAATACGTGAAAGCAGGAACTGTGGCATAATAGACATATATCATATCTCCGCTTTTTTTATGCTGATTTATATAAGAGATTAAAGGCTTTATATGATCCCACATAGGCGGATAAATAAGATTATGATATGCAATTCTTGTGGGGGTGAATATCATAAGCCCCGTAAGAAGAGAGAGAGCAAGAACTGCTCCATGTTTATTTATTTCAGATAAATGCAGATAAATACGGCGGATACCCTCGGCAATCATCAGATATAATGCAGGAACAATAAAAAGAAGCAGTCTTCCGCTGACAGGATATTTTTCAAAGCCTGATGCAATCAGAATATTCAGAAAGAGCAGAGTTAAACATATTGCCAATTGCCGCTGACTGAAAAAAAATGATATGTAACCTGTTAATAATAAAACCGCACTCAGCGGTATAAAAGATAATCCTCCGGGAATTTTCAGAATATCAGAGAATATCTTTGAAAACCATGCCAAATCTTGCCAAGGCGGAAGGGGCATAAAACTTCCCTGCCAATATTGAATCAGGTCATTATTTGCCGCCAAAGAGCGTAATGATATAAGATAAAGAATCACAAGGTTAATTACCTGTAATAATATGACTCCGCATATCCATTTCAAATTCTGCCAGTCTTTTTTAAGAAGATATTCCCCTGTCATAGTCGCTAATATCGCAATTATCAGAAATAATGCAGGATGAGAAAACCATAAGGAGATGATACAGATAAGCGATAACAGAATAAACTGCTTAGGTTCAGGTTCTGAAAAAGATTTATGTGCGGCAACAAGCAGCAAAAGAAATATCATCACATCGCTGGAATATTGTTTGACTTCAGAGGCATAATAAACCAGCCATTGACAAACGGCAAAAAGATATAATGCAATGATTCCTGTATGTTCAAGATATAGAGATGCTATTCTGCACATCAGAAAAATCGCTATTATGCCGGAAATCAGAGGAAATAGTCTTAAAATAAAATCCCTGTTTCCTAACAGCGTGATCATTATCTTTTCTGTAAAGAGAAATCCAAGAGGCGCTCCCTGATTTGCATCCAAAGGAAGAAGCAGTTCAGAAAAGGAGCGGTTCACTATATTCAGAGCAAGACACGCTTCATCAATCCAAAGGGAACGGTTTACAGCAAATTGCCGGATTCTTAATATCACAGCAATAAAGATAATTATTGCGGGTAAGATATAAGTCTTGTTAATCTTCATATAAAAAACTGTAGGTCGATAAGAAGCTAAGTTTTTTGAAAAAACTTAGCTTCTTTTTTTATTTCTTTAATCTCGCTGTAAGAAATTTATCCCGACATTCTTTGCTGCAAAAATAAAAATCTTCCCCGTCAATTTTGAGATAAACGCTGTTCCGTCTGGGAATATAGAGTTCACACACCGGGTCTTTGACCATGAAATCAGTAATTTCATTATTCGGAGTGTCTGATCTTTTATCTGATGAAATATTTGGCACAATACGGTTTTTTATGAATTTATAGCCGAAATATATAATTCCGATCCATATAATTAATTTGAATAATCCCATTTTTTTATATCCGATATAAGTTATGTAAACCTAACCCCCGACCCCTTCCCTAAAGGGAAGGGGAGTTCCATGCTCTCACTTAACCCCCTTCCCTTCAGGGAAGGGGGCAGGGGGGTTAGGTTCAGGGAGATTGGTTTCAATATTGCACTTCATTATATGCGTGTCTGGCTGCCTCTATATTCTGCCCGACTTTAACAGAAATCTCTGTTTTAATTGCTTCAGCAACAGACTCTATAGGCGGATTCTTCATAATCCGGGCAAAAGCACCTATCATTGCTGTATTTATAAGCGGATGAGTTCTTGTACCGAGATGATGCTCAAGGGCTATTTTTGTGGCATCAACTGCCGCCAGCCGGTAATCTGAAAAAGAACCCATAATATTATTCAATGCTTTTAAATTTTCAAAGCTCTGAATATCCGGGATATTAAGCAGAATCCATCCTCCGGGGCGGAGTCCTTTGGTAACATCCACATTTTGCAGGAGTTTCACATCCTGCACTACCACATGATCCGGGGTATAAAGATTGCTTCGGATCAGAATTTTCTTATCATCTAAGCCGCAGATATGCCTCTACGGAGCGCCTCTTCTCTCCACGCCAAAGACCGGAAAAGTCTGGACATAATAACCGGCTTTGAAGAACGCCTTTGCCATAATAATGGACGCAACTACAGTACCTTGTCCGCCGCGACCGTGAAAACGTATTTCCTGCATGATTGTTTATCCTGTTTTTATTTTTTTAAAGCTGTAATCAAAAATTAAGTTTCTTGAAGAAACTTATGCCGTATGCAACTTTTTACCGCAAAGGATGCAGATAAAACGCAGAGGTCGCAAAGAGACCTTTGCGTCCTTTGCAGTCAGGAAAAAGTTTCACATGGAGTAATATTATTAATGTTCTTTCTTCTGGTTCAGTTTCTTTTTCCTGAGTTTACGGAGATATGCTTCGATTTCTTCGGGTTTAAGCCCTGAAAGACGTTCCTCAGGTTTAAGTCACTGTACCGTAAAGAGAACATCAAATTCATTCTGAATTTTTATGGTTTCATTCAGGGCGTTGCAGATATTCATGAAATGAATAAAATGTATATAAACCATGAGGATTTTTAAAAATCCTCATGGTTTATAATTAAGAAACTAAGTTTTTCCAAAAAAATTTAGTTTTTTTTAGAGTTTATATTTTGAATAACATCCTGAAGTATCTGTAAAGAAAATACCAGAAAAGAGAAAGCCACAATATAGATTACAATATATTCAGGTAATTGCAAATTCATAGAGACTTCACCTGATTTCTGAATGGTATAAGCATAAACAGCCATCCGCCAAGTGATGACGGCAAATAAAATAAAACTGAATATGCCGGTAAATATATCAATAATACGCTGCTTCTGATGTGAAAGCCTCTGAACAAAGAGATCAACACCGATATGCCCTTTCATTTTATGCGTATAAGGCAAAGATAACGCCGCAGTCAAAGTTGCCAGAAATCCGACAATCTCTATGGAACCGAGAATCGGATGCCCTAAATAACGACCTACAACATCGGCGCAGGTCAGCAGCGTCATTCCCATTAGAGATACAGCACCTGCGGCTTTCAGTTTGTTTAAAATCCATTCAAGAATCTGTTGGAATTTATTCATTTTTATTTTATTCTGTTTTTATCATCCATTTTGTAAAGGGGGAAATATGTAGTAGGGGCGAATAATTATTCGCCCCTACATTCCTTTAGGGAATGGGTCGGGGGTTAGGTTATTCCTCGTTACTGATTTTGTTTGGCTTTTAAGATTGCAGCTTATTCAAAGTACTGATGATAAAATCAATTATCTCCTGTCCGTTTAAACCTTTTTCATTCAGTTCTTTGATATAATCCGCAATCATAGGAGCAACAGCCGCTTTCCATCTGGCAGACTCTTTATCGTCCAGAGTAATCACTTCATTCCCCTGCTCAAGAAAATATGCCATCCCTTCTTTGTCGCTTGTATCCCATGCTTCGCCATGTTTGACTGCCCATTCATCATTGATCGCTTCAATGATTTTCTGAATATCCGGGGGGATAGCATTCCATTTATCTTTATTCATAACAACAAAAAAGGATGTTGTATAAGCAGAAGAAAAATTAGTTGTGCAGTAATCTGTTACATCAGCTAATTTCCAGCCTTTATTTGATTCAATCGGATAAACAGAGCCGTCAACAACTCCTTTCTGAAGCATCTCATAAGTTTCCGGCATAGGCTTGGAAACAGGTGTTCCGCCCAATGCTTTTACTACGTCATTACTGGTGCCATGCGCTCTGAACTTGAGTCCCTTCATATCCTCCAATTTTCTGACTGCTTTGCCTTTGGTATGAATCACGCCGGGACCGTGAGCATGCAGATACATTACCTGCGTATTTTCAAGCTCTTTTGGTTTGAATTTTTTATAAACTTCATTGATAAGAGCAGTCGCTGCCTTTCCGCTGGTATAGCCCATCGGCAGATCAATTGCTGAAATAACCGGAAATCTTCCCCTTGTATATGCAAAGACAGAAAAACCAATATCTGAAAGCCCTTCCAGAACCCCGTCATAACATTGATTTGCTTTTGTCAGGGTCTGACCTGCGTAATATTCAATTTTCACTTTTCCGTCAGTCCGTTTTTCCACCTCTTTACACCATGCTTCAGCCAATTGGCTCTGAATATGGGTCGGGGGAAAAAAGTTGCTGTAGGTCAGTTTTAAGGTTTCAGCCTGAGCCTTGAATGCTCCGATAGTTATAAAAACAGCCGCTGTAAGTATCACAATTATTTTTTTCATAATTTTCTCCATTATTTGAAATTTTTTCAGTCTGAATGACTGATCTGAAAAATACTTAACGCCAATTTTAATTCCTGATTCCCCTCCTTTCTCTCCTTATTTCAGACTCACTATTTATTACCACTTCATTACATTAAGTCAAGCAGTAATTTGAAAATCAGAAGATTGAAAAAAACAGAATGATGTGCTAAAATTATAATTTTAGAAGTTACACAGTTGAAATACGCTTTTTTATTTAACCGCAAAGTTACGCAAAGATATATTTTAAAACTTTGCGCCCTTTGCGGAAACTTTGCGATCTTTGCGGTTCATTTTTACGATGCAGAAATTCCAAATTCGGAAGTCTTTAAGGATGGTAAAATTATGAATAAAAACAAAGAAAAAATTGATAATCTCAAAAAGATAAATCTCCTGATTGAAGCCGGAAAAACGCCGGATTCAATGGATATTACATCTGATCCGTTTCGTTTGAATTTATTTTCGGACTGGGACCCGAAGGCATGACCCCTTTTGAATATGAATTATACGGTAAAACCGAAGGAGATGAATTTTTACTCCCGTTAAAAAAAGAGATAATTCATAAGACTTTTCAACATCTTTATGCAGATTTTCCACGATTCCCGGAAGCGTTAGATTTATTTTATCTGAAAATCAGGGTTATAAAAGTGGTTACTGCTGAAACTCAGGATGTAATAAAAGCATTGGCGGTAATCTCCAGTTGCGGGCATGACCATTGCTCCTGCGGGTGCCATTGAGAATCAAAGTTTGCAGTACCGCCTTTAGGCGGTTAGGCGGTTCAAAATGAAAGACCGCCTAAAGGCGGTACTACGAACTTTTCTGTCATTGAGAATCAAAGTTTGCAGTACCGCCTTTAGGCGGTTAGGCGGTTCAAAATGAAAGACCGCCTAAAGGCGGTACTACGAACTTCCTGCCGGTATTCAGAACCATTAGGGTTTTATAACATATTCATTTTTCAGCACAGGCAAAGATATATATCCTGTTTTTCTGAACCCGCTTCTCTCATAACCCTGAAACATATTCAGACCGATTCCGGCATCAGGCTTTTCAGGAAAAACAGGATATACTCTTACACTGGAAAGATTATTATCAGAATTGCTGCCCCACAGCAAATCCCCTCTTTTACCGTCAGACGCAAGAGAATCTTTTAAACAGACCACTTCTCTGCGATCCGGCTTTAAATACGCAGCAGTCGCCACATCCCCAAGAGAAACATATCCCGGAGGCGGAATCGGTCTCCAGATGGCACCGTTTGAACCTGTATTACGCCAGATACATTCATATTCCAAAGGATATGTCAGATACCCTTCTTTATCCGGTTCAGACAAAACCTTTACGGCTGTTATTTTTCCATTTGGCTGATGAAAATCCCCCTGGGCATAATGACCGAATATTTTATATCCTGCCGGAGGCAGGGGTCTGTAAAAAGATGCTTTTTCTTTTATTTCACTCCCTTTGGTATTCCAGATAAATTCAAACTGACTGACCTGAGTACAAGAGAGAACAGCTTTGCTGACAGGCGTAATTTTCTGCTCTTTTGCAGGCGGCTTAGGTATCTCTTTCTGACTCGGCGTTTCTTTATCCGGTACAGCAGTTTCAGTCTTAACAGAAAAAAAATTCAGATATGTCGCAGAATTCAGATGAAATGCAAATCCTGAGACTGTTAAAAATATTCCCATGAGAACAGCAGTTATATCTGCGACTCTGTTCTGAATATCACCGATTTTGAATAAAACCGCAATCAGAAGAAAAGATAATCCTGCAATAATCAGCAGAATACCGAAGGGTCTGTTAAAAATATCCTCAATAAATTCAATATATTCAAATATATAAATCATATTTCGTCAATCTGCTCCGGCTTCATTCTCTTTTTGGCGTATTCAATATGAAGGCCGCTCTGAATAAAGAGATTATAAATATCCGGATCAATGTGGTTATTTTTTTTCATACTTTCCAGAATTCTGATCGCCTGTGAGAGCTTCATCGGCTTTTTATAAGGACGATCCGGCGCAGTCAACGCCTCAAAAATATCGGCAATTGCAATGATCCGGGACTGCAAAGAGAGTTCCTCTTTTGTAAGCCCGTCAAAATAACCGGAGCCGTCCAGCCGTTCATGATGCTGGCTTGCATATTTCGGCACATTTTTCAGATTATTCGGAAAAGGAAGCTGGCTGAGAATTTCCAGTGTCATTTTTGCATGATTTTCAATTTTCTCCCGCTCCTCAGAAGTCAGGTTTCCTTTCTGAACAGACAGATTTTCAGTTTCATCTTCACTCAGATATTTATATTCTTTATCATGCAGAAGATATGTTTTATCTGAAATATCTTTCATACGCTTTATATTTTCATTGCTCATAAACTCGCCTGTACCGTTCCATTGTCTGATAAAATCCAGTTCATCACGGAGACTTTTTATCTTTTCAGAAAACTGATTCTTCAGATACGCTTCAATATTCTGATGACGGGGAGAAATAATCTGCTCTTCTTCCAGTATCTCAATCCTTCTGCGTAAATATTCATTTTCAATTTGTTGTGCAATAAGTTCAAACCGGGTTTCAACCAGATGAATCCTGTCAAAAACAGTCTGCAGCTTTGTTGCTTTGTCTATCACATATTCCGGTGTGGTGATCTTTCCCACATCATGCATCCATGCAGCAAGGCGGAGTTCTTCCAGTTCATCATAAGTAAAACAGGTTCCTTTAAGAGGATCGTCATTGCTTTTATTTATCTTTTCAGCAATCATCATTGTAAGCTCAACAACCCGTTCAATATGCCCTCCGGTATATTGGGATTTTTTTTCAATCGCAACTGCTATACTTTCAATAAACGCGTTAAAAAGATCGCTGATGGTCTGAACCGCTTTTTTAAGATCCTGAATCAGACGGGTATTTGTCAGGGCGACAGCCGCCTGTGACGCCAATGATGCGATCAGATCAACATACTCTGATGAAAAAGGAATCACTTCATTTGTTTCCGGGTCCTTGGCGTTTAAAAGCTGTAACACCCCTATAATATCATTTTCATTATTTTTCAGAGGGATTACCAGCATGGATCTGGAACGGTAGCCTGTTGACGCATCATAATTTCTCGGACCTGTAAAATCAAATCCTTTTGCCTCATATTCTATGGGAACATAATAGACATCAGGGATATTGATGGTCTCTCCTGTCAGAGCGGCATGAGATGACACATTGGAATGATTCTCTTTCCCTTCCTTATACAGCGGCACATTCGGAAGAGTAAACGGAGCGTTTGGCAATTCATTTTCCAAATCCCTTGTACCCCCCATCCGGATGCCCATTGTATCATTCTGCAATATCTTAAATCTGAGTGACTGCAAGTCGTTATCCAGAATATACAAGGTACCGGCGTCGGCTCCTGTCATAGTTCTTGCCTCATCCAAAATCATCTCAAGAATTTTATTAATATCGCTTTCAGCAGAGAGCGCGCGTCCTATCTCCGCGCCCCGCCGGATATGTTTGATCTGAGCCTCTGCATAAAGCCTGACTTCGGAGACAACTGTTTTAAGGAGTTTATCTAATTTTCTGTCCTGTGAAAAGAAAGATATTTCCTTTTTTTTTACTCCGTGATTATCTGAAATATGATCCATATTATGAAAAGTCTCCATCTGATTTCCTTTTAAAAACCCTGAGGGTTTTTGATAAGAAGCTAAATTTTTTAAAAAAACTTGGCTTCTTATATTCAGTCTGCAAAAAAAGGCTATCAAATTTAAGAAAGTTGTGCAAGTTTTATTTTTTCAGAACCTAACCCCCGTTCGGCTGAGCGTTCGACTGAGCTCACGCCGAAGTCTCACGTCGAAGCCTGCCCCCTTCCCTTCAGGGAAGGGGGCAGGTTAATCTGTCAAGCCATCAGTCTCTTTATCTGATCAACAAAATCAGGGTATCCGTGGACAGTCTTCTTTAATTTGACAATATTGAACCGCTCCGAATCCTGAATAATACTTTTTCCGTAATCGGCAAGAGCATCAGCATTGTATTTTTCTCCCAAATCTTTTATCTTAGCTCCGAATTCAGACCATTTATCCAGAATAACAGAATCTGCTATCTGCTCCCATTCCTGCATAAGTTCTGATGAGAGATAATTAATAATATACAGCCGCTCTTCATGAGAAATCTGTTCAGATAAAACCCTGAAGGTTTCTGAAACCATTGGGGTTTTTATCTCAGATTCCCCTGTATTTTCAGAAGAATCATAAGGCAGAAATCTCATCAGTTCTCTTAATAATCTGTTTTCATCCAAAGGCTTTTCAATAAATCCGTCACATCCCGCTGCTATAATCTTTTCACGGTTTTCCGGCATAACATCTGCGGTTAATGCAATTATCGGAATATCTTTTAAATCTTTATCAGCTTTAATTATCGGAAGAGCTTCATAGCCGTCCATTACCGGCATCTTTATATCCATTAAAATCAGGTCCGGCTTAAAACTCCTCAAAAACTCAAGCGCCTGCTTTCCGTTGAATGCCTCGGTCAGCCGGATATTCAAGGGATTTAAAATCGCTCTGAGAAGTTCGATATTATAAAGATTATCTTCAACTGACAGAATATTTGCTCCTTTGAAATCTGAAATATTACAGAACTGAATATCTGTAAACGGTTTTTCAGCAATAGCCGAACTGATCTCAACATTCTGCAATTCAACCCTGAAACAGGAACCTTTTCCGACCTGACTTGAAACAGATATTTTCCCGTTCATCATTTCAGTAAGACGCCTTGTGATTGTCAGTCCCAGACCTGTCCCGCCGTATTTGTTTCCCTGCCCTTTCTGCTGTTCAAAAGGATTGAATATACTCTCCAACTGATCCGGAGAAATACCCATGCCGGTATCCTCTACTTTAAAGATAAGATCAATATTTTCTGAAACGGTTCGACCGATCTCACCGAAGTCTTCGGAAGTTCTTTCTGCTGATAAAGATACATAGCCATGCTCTGTAAATTTTACAGCATTACCGACCAGATTGAAGAGAACCTGTCTTAACCGGGTTTCATCAAGCAGTAATGCTCCGGGAATATCCGGGGATGTTTTTAATATAAAATCTATCCCTTTCTCTTTTGTTTTTATCTGAAAAATATCTCTGATCTCATTTAAAAAATTCGGCAGAGACATTGACTTGTTAATAATATCAAACTTGCCTGCCTCTATTTTTGACAAATCAAGAATATCATTGATCAGTGACAGTAAATTCTTTCCGCTTTTCTGAATCACATCCAGATATGTTTTCTGCTTCTCCTCTGAAACTATTTTGCTTAACAGTCTGGAATATCCTAAAATCGCATTCATAGGAGTACGGATTTCATGGCTCATATTGGCAAGAAACTCACTTTTTGCCCGGCTGGCTCTCTCAGCCGCCTCTTTTGCCTGAGCAAGCTCTTTTTCTATTTTTTTGATCTGGGTAATATCAGCAGCCACGCCGCAAATCGCATACGGCTTTCCTTCTTTGTCAAAAAGGGGGATTTTACTGGCAAGAAGTGTGTATTCTTTCCCTTTTATGCTGATAACATATTCAAAATTCAGACTGATGCCGGTCTTCAGAGCCTGCATGTCATCTGCTGTTATCTTATCAGCCGCTTCAGTATAATGAATCTCATAATCATTTTTACCCAGAATCTCTTTTTCAGGAAGTCCCAGAATCTTTTCATATACTTTATTGACAAGGGTATAAGTACCGTTCAGATTTTTGACAAATACCATGACTCCGCTGTTATCTATGATGCTCTGCAGGAAATTTTTACTCTCCTTCAGCTTCTCCTGCATCTGTTTTTTCTCTGTAATATCCAGAAAAATTATCTTAATCCCCTGATTTCCGATTCTGCTTGCACTGGCGGCTACAGACAGATAATATCCGTCCCGTAGCAGATACCGGCGTTCAATCTGTATGATTTTCCCGGAAAGAATCTCTTTCAGTTGAAAAGGTTCTGCTTTAAGATCATCAGGATGGACTATTGTTTCATAATGAACCCCCCGGATCTCTTCCAAAGAATAGCCGAGCATTTTGATTCCGTTTGGATTAATATCATAAATAATTCCTTTTTCATCAACCAGAAAAATCCCTTCTGCTGCCTGCTCATAAAGTTCACGATAATTCTTTTCGCTCTCTCTCAGGGCAGTTTCTGCTTTTTTCTGTAAAGATTCCGTACGGATAAACTTGATACCGTGTGAAAAATTCCGGGTAAGTTTTTCAAGCAGTTCAATCTCCTCATTATCAAACGCATCAGGCTCTGCTGCATAAATATTCAATGATCCTATAATATTATTATCTATATTAATCGGTATTGCAACAGAAGAGTTGTAACCGCAAAGGATAGCCTGTTTCCGAACCATCTTCATATTATAATCCGTTGAAATATTCCTTGCAATCGCGGGTTTTCCGGTTCTGATGGCAATGCCGGTGGGACCACGCCCCCATTCAGTATCTTCTGACCATGAAAGTTTCAGACTGCTGATATATCCGTCTTCAAATCCGTAATGTGCCACAGGCGTGACGCTTTTATATTCATCATGCTGCACCATGCCGACACATGCCATCCTGTACCCTCCTGAGAGAACAAGAATACGGCATATCTCCTGAGATAGCATTATTTCATCAGTTCCGTACATGACAGCCTGAGCGCATTCGCCGAGAACTTTCAAAGCTCTGTTCAGTCTTCTCAAGATATTTTCAGCATTCTTACGATCTGTAATATCCTCTGACACGCCTGCGGTTCTTACTAATTTGCCGTTCTGCAATACCGGAAAAGTACGCGACCATATCCATCTGATTTCACTATCAGAACGGATAATACGGTATTCAGCATTCATGAATCCGTTTTTCCGGTATTCTTCTGAATTAAAACAGCTCATTATACGCGGTTTGTCATCAGGATGGATAATCTCAAGAAAAGAATCAGGATTTTCATAAATGCTTCTGCAACTGACTTTGAATATTTTTTCAACAGCGGGGCTGATATAAAGCATTCTGTCATCGCTTTTCAGCCAGAATATTTCATTTATATTTTCAGCGACTTCACGGAATTTTTCTTCACTCTCTCTAAGTTCCTTTTCTGCCTGTAGCCGGATGATAATATTTCCGATTTGCGAGCCTATTATTTCAAGCATATTGCGGCTGTGCATAGGAATATTGTCAACTGTATGGGATGCAATATTAAAACATGCCAATATTCTGTTTTTATGATTTATCGGGATAATTGCCGCAGATTTAAGTCCTTCGGCATTAATTGCATTATGAAATGATGATGCAGAGGCTCCGGATTCTGAAATTTCGGAAACCTTATACTGACGATAAATCGCCTTTCCCTTCATAATATGTTCCCATTCGGGGGTATCTTTTTTTACATGGGAAATCTGCCGGATAAAATCTTCTGACAAACCTCTGCTATGCACCAGATAAAGGGAATTTTTCTCCTGATTCAGCATATAAACGCCGCCGCTGTCCATTTCTGATACCTGAACAGCAGTTTCCAGACAAAAAGCAAAAGCCTCCTCCAATGACGTAGGTTCTGCCAGTTTCATCGCCAGATTCCGCTCTGCAATATGCAGGATTTCACGATATTTACGTGCAGTCCTGTCAGTGGCGATCTCCATTCTGACCATTCTGCCGTTTATCCAGTTGATCGCCTGATCCCTGATTTCATACCAGCGATTGCTGACAGTATTTTGAAATTCCCAGATATAGACCCCTGTAGGCTTTCCGTCAGAGGTCAGTAATTTTGAATTTGTACAGAAATCACATGGACCTGTCTGATCTTTCTGGAGTATTTTCCAGCATATTTTTCCGACAGCATCATCCCCTATGATATTCTTTGCATATCTGTTCATAAAAAGGATTTTATAGGTCTCCATATCTGCCACATAGACAACAGAATCAATACTGTTCATAACAGTTTCAAATCTTTTGACAGAATTTTTTAATGCATCCTGCATCTGTCTGAGTGTTGTTATATCCTGAAATGTGCCTGAGAGTTTTATAGTTCTCCCTTTTTTCTGATGGATTTTACTGACAATACGCACCCATATTATTTTCCCCTTTGCGGTTTTCAATTTTAATTCCAGATCAAAGGGCTTTCCCTGTTCTAAAGATTTTTTTATCGCCTGATCCAGAATATCCTGATAAGGGGGAAGACAGAAATTTAGAATATTTGCAGGATTCAGTTTGTAATCCAAAGTAACTTCAAGAATATTCATAATTTCATCTGTACAGAAAAACTCACGTGATCCGAGATTCAGTTCCCACCCTCCGATTTTGGCTATTTTTTGTGTCTCTCTCAGAACAGCCTCGCTTTTACGCAGTTCATTTTCAATATATTTACGGGTTGTAATATCTGTACCCACGCTTAAAAATTCAACAATATTTCCTTTTTCATCAAAAATCGGCTTATTTGTCCATGCGATCCAGAGACGCTCACCGTTTTTGCATATATTCTCATTTTCAATCCGGGCATAATTGTCAGGATACTGAAACATACGGCGCGGTATATCCGTCAGATTTCTTCCATAAGAATCTTTTTCAGGCAAAATTGTCCCGACGATATTTTTTCCGATAATCTCTTTTTCTGTATATCCGAAAAAAGAGAGGGCATATTCATTGATAAAGGAGATTTTCTCGTCCGGCAAAAGTCTCAGAATAAAGCTGCGGCTCTCCTGAACAAGCTCTCTGTATTTTCTTTCACTCTCCTTCAAAGCTCTTTCCATCTTTCTGCGATCTGTAATATCAAGTATTGTGCCGAACATTCTCAGAGAATTGCCGGACTTATCCCATTCCATCTGATCCCTTATCAGAATAAACCGCTGAACCCCGTCTTTTCTGATAATCCGAAACTCAGGCTCAAAGGGCGTATTATTAAGAGAAGATTTGTCAATATACTGAAAAAAAAGCTCCTGATCATCAGGATGAATATGACTGAGCAGAAGATCATAGGTCGGATATATTTCTCCGGGCTTATATCCGAATATTCTGTAACATTCATCTGACCAGTAAGTTTTGCCGGTCTGAAAATTCCGTTCAAAGCTTCCCACCCCTGCAATCTGCTGCGCCTCATTCAGACGCGATTCGCTTCTTCGGAGAGCATCCACTGCAAGTTTCCGTTCAGCCTCTTTTTTCTGTAATTCAAGGACAAAATGAATAGATGTATCAAGCCGTTCAGTGGACAGATCATCTTTCTTCAGATAGTCAACTGCACCGGCTTTCATTGCAGAAACCGCAAGGGTTTCATCCCCCAGACCTGTTAATAAGATAAAGGAAGTTTCACAATCTGTCCCTCTGATCTCTTCAAGCAGTTCAATGCCTGTTTTTTTCCCCAATTTGTAATCAAGAAGACAAATATCATAAGATTTTGTTTTTAAAGCTGATTTTGCATCTGAATAATTGTCAACAGCGTCAACAGATAATGCTTTATGCCATTCACTTTTCAAAAGATGTCGTCTGATAAGCATTATATCATTTTCATTATCATCTATTATCAGAATATTAAGATTCTTTTTAAGATTACTGTACATTTTATTTTCTTTCTCTGATTGACCTTGTTCCTGCGTTTTGCGTCAATGCCATTAAGTTAAGGAAACGGAGGAGTAGGGGCAAATAATTATTTGCCCCTACGGATCAGCCATTTTCCGCTTAACTTAATGGTATTGGCGTTTTGCGTGGGAACAAATTAAAGTGAGATAAGAAGCCAAGTTGTTTAAAAAAACTTAACTTCTTATTACTTATTGCACTAATTTTGTAAATATGATATTTTAGTAAATATAGCAGATTGGAAAAATTTTTAACATAATAACTTTCTGTTTTTTTACACGACAGTTTACCATCCGCATGGGTTGTGTTTATCTACAAGGATTGTGTTTATCTACAAGGATTGTGGTTAAGAAAAGGATTCACTTTTTCTTACACAAAATCACTGTAGATATACACAATTCCTGTAGATATAAAGAGCAGAGTGAGAGATCATAAAAATGAATCATTATAAAATTCACCCTATTGTAATGGGAACCAAAGTATTTGACAAAAGCATGATGACCCATCAGTACGGATACGGAGAATCTTATGTTATCCCTATTTATTGCTGGTACATAGAAGGCGGAGAAAAAAAAATTCTGGTGGATACAGGCGAAATGAATCCTATTCAGTCCCCGGACAGGGAAAAAGCAATACGCGGAAAGATTTATACATTTGAAAACGGGCTTGCACGCTGGAATTTAAAGCCGGAAGATATTGATGTTGTTATTCATACACATCTGCATAATGATCATTGTGAAAATGATTACAAATGCGTCAATGCTCTCTTCTATGTTCATGAAAAAGAGCTTGAAAAAATTCATAATCCGCATCCTTTGGATTTCCGTTATCTTGAAGATTATATTGAGGATATAGAAGAGAACGGACAGATCAGAATAATAAGTGAAGATCAGGAGATTCTTCCTGGAATTCATGTTATTCATACCCCTGCACATACAGAGGGGGGATTGACAGTTCTTATAGATACCGCTAAGGGAAAAGCGGCAATTACAGGATTCTGCGTTATTGAAGAGAATTTTAATCCCCCGAAAGAGATACGGGGAATGGAGATGGAGGTTATCCCGCCGGGAACCCATGTCAATGTTTATGAAGCTTATGACATCATGCTGAAACTCAAAGAAAAAGCAGATATGATTATTCCGCTTCATGAACCTAAATTTGCATCAATGGATACAATTTTTTAACCTAACCCCCGACCCCTTCCCTGAAGGGAAGGGGGAATATGCAGATGCGAATATGTAGGGGCGAATAAGGGAAAATTGTAGGGGCGAATAATTATTCGCCCCTACATCAAGGAAAAAAATAAATGAATCATACAACGGTTGAAAAATTAAGACGGGCAGCAAGCTGGATAGCGGCAGTCATGCTGTTTTTCATGATTACATTTTCAAGAAATCCTTTTGAAACGACTCTTCTTTATAAAGGGATTGAGATTATCGGATTTGTACTTGTTGCCTTCGGCACATTAGGGCGGATATGGTGCAGCATATATATTGTCGGGCGTAAAGATGAAGAATTATGTCTTGACGGTCCTTATTCAATTGTAAGAAATCCTCTGTATATTTTTTCTTTTTCGGGACTGATCGGAATTATGTGCGCAGCGGGACAGATGTTCTTAGTGGTTGTTATTATTCCTATATACTGGATTTACTACTTTTTTGTTATAAAATCCGAAGAAGAGCGGCTGATAAAATTATTTGGAGATAAATATCTTGATTATCAGTTAAAAGTAAAAAGCATCATTCCGAATTTTAAAACCTGTTATTCAAAAAACCGTCTTGAAATCAATCCGGTTACTTTATCAAAGGCGGTTGCTGATGCAGGCTGTTTTATATGGGTGCTTATTCTTGTAGAATTTCTTGTGTATCTTAAAATGATAACATTGAACGGTAAATATATCCTGCCGGTATTATTCTATATGCCGTTTTAGCAGAGCGGATACTGCTGATAAGAAGCCAAGTTTTTTAAAAAAACTTGGCTTCTTACCCAAACCTGATTCTCACCTATGTACTTTTATATTCATCATACTGATCATAAGTGCATTCATCACTGTCTGAAGACCGCAGATCATAAGCATCATTCCGGCTACGCCAAGCCTGACATGGGAAAGGCTTCCAAACGAGGTTGCCACCCATTTGGCAAATATCCAGCCCAATGCACCCGCACCTGCTAAAAAAAGATAAAATCCTAATAACAGCCAGATTTCAATTCCCCCTGCTCCTAAACTCCAATTCGGAAAAGAGAAAAACTTGGACTCTCCTGACGGATAATCTTCCGGCAAATAGCCGCTGAACCTTATAAAGCATCTGTTAAATGTCTCCAGCCAAAGCGCCTGATAACCGAGTATAATCAAAGGAATGCTGTAAAAAAGATAATGATAGTCCATATATATTCCAAACGCATGAAACGGTCGCGGAAGCACCAGAACCGTTATAAGCAGTCCTGAAAAAAGGCTTATCCATCCGGGAAGAGCAAATACAATATGCGGAGCAAAAAGCAGAATCAGGCGAAGATGTCGCCACCCGTCCCGCCATGTTTTTAAATGCGGTTTTCTGTTTTTATCATCATCATGAAGAGAGCATGGAAATTGGACAATATTCAGTCTGTAAATTCCTGCTTTGATAATCATTTCACTGCTGAATTCCATTCCGCCGGATATAAGTTTTAATTTTTCAACTGCCTCACGGGTAAAACCGCGCATACCGCAATTTACATCAGTTATACGGGTTTTAAAGAAAAGATTGATAAGAGAAGTCAGGACAGGGGTTCCGAGATAACGGTGCAGAAAAGGCATAGCTTTAGTCTGAATCTCTCCTCCGAGCCGGTTGCCCAATATCAGGTCTGCCCCTTTTTTCAAATCTTCTATAAAAGGGACTGCTTCACGAAAATCATAAGTTGCATCAGCATCTCCTATAATGATATATTTTCCCGCGGCATCTTTTATACCTTGCTGCAAAGCATAGCCATATCCTTTTTCTTCTGCTTTAACTACACGGCAATTCATAGATTCGGCAATTGATACAGATTTATCTGTTGATCCGTTATCAGCGATCACCACTTCTCCGTTTATGCCGGACATTTCAATTGCTTTCCATGCAATTTCAATAGTTTTTCCAAGAGTTATCTCTTCATTCAGACATGGAATCACAATGGAGAGTTCAGGCGGTTCTGTCTGTTCAGAATATATTTTTTTTAAAACATTATTCATAATTATTTTTAATTGTTACTGCCGGTTAAAAAACTGTAGGGCGGACTAAGCGATAGCGTGTCCGCCATGCTGCCGGTTAAAAAACTGTAGGGCGGACTAGCGCAGCGTGTCCGCCATGCGTGAATAAGGCGGACACGCTATCGCTTTGTCCGCCCTACGAACTGTAGCCCTACGAACTGTAGGGCGGACTAAGCGCAGCGTGTCCGCCATGCGTGAATAAGGCGGACACGCTATCGCTTTGTCCGCCCTACGAACTGTAGCCCTACGAACTGTAGGGCGGACTAAGCGCAGCGTGTCCGCCATGCGTGAATAAGGCGGACACGCTATCGCTTTGTCCGCCCTACGAACTACGAACTAAGCGGACACGCTATCGCTTTGTCCGCCCTACGAACTAAGCATAGCGTGTCCGCCTTTTTATAACTATCATATAACAGATATGTTCTGACTTTTCGACCTGTTTATTATCCGGTGGATAGTTACAGCAATCTCCCGTTTATTCACAGGCTTCATTATTAAATCCTGAATTCCCATGCTTTTCAGTTTCTCTTTTGATGCAGTATCGCTGAACCCGGAACAGAGAAGTATCGGAATATCCTGCCGGATAAGCAGAATATTATGAGACAGTTCCAGTCCGGTCATTTTAGGCATGGTCTTGTCAGTTATAACAAGATCAAATGCTTTGGGATCATTACAAAAAAGATTTAAAGCTTCTGCGCTGTCAGTCATGGCTGTAACCTTATAACCGAGCAGGGTCAGCATCTCCCGGAGCATCTGGGCAACCTGATATTCATCATCTACTACCAGAATATGCTCCTGACCTCCGGGTAATGTATCATCAGATACAGATTCCTGAGATTTGATTTCATCTGCTTCAATTCGGGGGAAATATATCTGAAATTTTGTTCCTTTTCCCGGTTCACTCTCAACCGTAATATATCCGTTCATACTTTTGACCACACCATGAACTACAGCAAGACCAAGTCCTGTCCCCTCCCCTTTTGGTTTAGTTGTAAAATAAGGATCAAAAATTTTATCAATTACCCATCGGGGCATTCCATACCCCGTATCACTTACAGTAAGCACAATGTAACGCCCAGCGCGCGGCTTGGTTTCACCGATCATATCCTCATCACCTATATCTGTCTCCGCCAGTTTTACATCCAGTATGCCCCCTTTCTCCTTCATGGCATGATAGGCATTTGTACATAAATTCATAATAATCTGGTGAATCTGGGTAGGATCTCCCATTACTTTGCCGCAACTGTTTTCTATTTTCTGCCGTATCTCAATATTTGTAGCCAATGAGACTTTAAGCAGTTTTATCGCCTCTTTTATAACAGGCTGTATTTTAATCGCTACTTTCTCCTGTTCACTTCTGCGGCAAAATGTCAGAATCTGAAATATCAAATATTTGGCGCGGTTTGAAGCTTTTAAAACCTGTTCAAGATAATCATAAACAGGACTCTCATGAGATACATTATCCATGCTCATCTCTGTATATCCGAGAATAACAAAGAGAATATTGTTAAAGTCATGGGCAATTCCGCCTGCAAGGGTTCCGATAGCCTCCATCTTCTGCGCCTGTCTCAGATGACCCTCCAGCTTTTTCTCCTGAGTAATATCTCTGAGAAAACAGAGCGTAGCCGGTTGATCTTCCCATGTAATCAGCACAGCATTTATACGGAACCAGAGTTCTTTCCCCTGTTTATTGATTGCCCTGAATTCATAGGCAGCAGGAACTTTTTCTCCGCCAAGCCTTTCACGGTGCCTTTCCATAACCATATCACGGTCATTAGGATGGATATGACTGATAAAAGGGATTGTCGCCAATTCTTTCTGAGAATATCCTGTAAGTGAAAGGGTCATGGGATTTGCAAATTTGATCACATCATCCTGAAGAATAAAGATCGCATGATTTGCATTTTCCACCAGAATACGGCATTTTTCTTCAGATTCAATCAGTGCTGCTGTCCTTTCTTCAACCATCTCTTCCAACCGCTCTGAATATCTGGCTAATTCTTTCTGCATCTGCTCCCGCTCTGTAATATCAATAAATGACGCCATGCTGGCGACAGCTTTGCCTTTTCTGTCAAGTACTTTTGAAGATGAAACCTCTATATAAAAGTCTTTCCCTTCTTTATTTTGAAGTGAGAACCTTTCTGTTCCTCCTGATGATTTTTCAATAATAGTTCTGATGTCTGCAAATTTCTTATCTTTTTCTGCAACAAATAATTCAGAAGCATTTTTACCGAGTAATTCCTGTCTGCTGCTGTAATTAAAGAGTTTAAGAAACATCGGATTGACAAAAGAGATATATCCTTCATTATCAGTGATGATAATCCCCCTGATTGAAGAATCAAGAGCATTATATGCAATGACCAAATCTTCTTCTTTCTCTTTATGCTCCTGAATATCATAGATAAGCCCTGTAACCGCGAAAAAACCGACAGTAAAGACCATGACCATTTCAATGATTATCTCTCCCCGATTAATCGGGGTTTCCGGTGAGCCAAATAAGAGGTGGGGGAAATCAAATAATTCATTTAAACATAGGATAATACATAAAAGAATGAACATAATCGCTGTGGGCAGCCATATTCTGATATATCTGGAATTTTTTATCCGGGAATTTTTACTCTTTTTCGGGGTATGCTCTTTGAGCAGGTTTTCTTTATTTTTCATAGTCAGATTAAAATTCTGGTGCAGGAAACCACTGTCCTTTAGGGTAGCGGAGAATGTACCACTCCTCTTACTTTCAGCTTGTCATGAAAGAAAAGTTTTGCATGGTGAAGAATCACCATGCAAAACCGTTTTTGCTCCTGTGTAAGAGCATCAAGCCGATTTTTATATTCATATATTTTTTAATCCTTATTTTGATAATAAGCAATCACGAAGACCTGCGGGTCTTTATTTTTTATTTGGATAACAGATATAATAAGCAATTTTTATGCCAAAAAAAACTTTATGTAGGCGATTGAGTCGCTTTATCCGTATCAAACATCCGAAGTTTCAGAAACTTCGGATGTTTCTTTTTTTTACATTATGTAAAAAATTCCGACATTTTTTGACTGATAATTTTATTTCAGGCTTTTAAAACAGCTTTGGAAATATATCTTAACATCTGTCCCGCGACAATCGCTATAACATCTCTGGGAAGAAAATCATGCGGAGCTTTTTCCATAATCCTGTCAGTAATTTCCAGAGTACTCTTTTTTACATCTTTGGTGCGTAAAAGTGATTCTTCAAGCATTTTCCGGGTCTCTTTTGCAGATGATATTGATTTTTGCAGAAAATAACGTGCATCTTCTCCGGTTATTACTCCGTAATGCTCTGCAAGATAAATATCAATATCATATTCTGATATTTTATTCAGACTCTTCTGATATTTATCAAAATCAGAATTTGCCGCAGTAAAAACATCATCTCCGAAAGGAATACCTCCGGCATCGGATCCGAACATTGCTTTTTCCTCCGGAACATAAACCGCAACTGAGCATGAAGAATGCCCCGGAGTATCAATAACCTCCATTGAAAGATCGCCGCAGGATAGAACATCTCCCCCTTTTATCACTTCTTCGACATCTATGCCTGAGAAAGAAAGTCCAAGAGTTTCACCCTTTTTCTGCCGCCCGTATTTTTTAAGAATATCCTGATTCATAGCCTCTATTGATTCAATCACTTTAGGATTGGCAAGAAGTTCTTTTGCTTTTTCCGATGCAGTGATCGTTGCCCATTTCCAGCGTTTTTTAAAAAAAGGGACTATGCTGCAATGGTCAAAATGAGAATGAAGGATAATTATACGTTTTATCCGCTCTTCTTCAATATTGAATCTTTTCAACTGCTCTATAACTTCAGGAACAATATGAACCATCCCTCCGCCCAGAATCGTATATTCTTCTTTTCCCTTTAAAAGATATATACAGGACTCTTTGCGTCCGAGCAAAAAAATTCTGTCTGTTATTTTACATGGCTGATTTATAATCATTTTATGCTCCTTATTTTCCTACAGAGATTGTGTTTAATCTACAGAGATTGTGTTTAAGAAAAGGATTTTTTGTCTGTAGGTCGGGTTAGCGATAGCGTAACCCGACATTCCGTTACAAAAGACCTGCGGGTCCCGATATAAAATCAGCTAAAACCCCGCAGGTCTTCCAAATCAGGAGATCAGCCATACAGCAAAATCGGATACTCTATCAATCACATATTTTGATACACTCCCCATAAAGAAAGATTTGTTCATTCCGCTTCTGCCGACAACAACGGTTCCGTAACCCCCTTTTTTCGCCTCCTCAGCAATCATTTTACCCACATTTCCTGAACCGCATTCTTCTTTGATTTGTATCTGATTCTCCATAATACCGGCGTCTTTAAATTTCCGGATTGCATGAACAAAGAAGTTTTCAACGCATCTTTTATCCCCTTGAATAATGATATTTTCAAGCTCCCCTGTTTTATCATCAAAATCAATGGGACAGTAATCTTTCACATTAGGAATAACGTGAAATAATGTTATGCTGATATTCGGATTTTTCCCCACCATAAAGCTGAGATGATCCACGGCACGGAGCGCGCTTTTCAGAGCCGTCCGCCGCTATCATTATCTTTGAAGATGTTATCTCTCCGTCAACGACCCATACAGGAATATTATGAGAATGTCCCAGCAGGCTGCTTGTCAGACTCCCCATAAAGACCTCCTGAAGACGTGAAAGCCCTCTTCTGCCGACAACAACAGCATCATAGCGGTTCTCCTGTGCATGTTCCAGAATATCTTTTGCCAGCCCTGTTTTTCTGCAGCAGGTATTTATCTCAATACATTTGGCGTCAATCCCCATTCCAATCATCTGGGTTTTATAAGATTCCAGAAGGGATAAAGAGATTTCAGCCTGTTTTTTGTTTAACTTTTCCAGAGCAGATCGGGCCTTGACGCTTTTTCCTGCTTCTTCTGTAAGAAACTGTGAAATAACAGGCTGAACATTAAGAACTGTGTAATTCAGATCATTGATAAAAGATGAAGCCTGCACTGCATACCTGACTGCATTTTTTGAATGAACCGAATTATCCGCTGCTATCAGAATTTTTTTCTTCATGAATATTCTCCTTTAAATACGGTTAATTGCCTCAAAAATATTCCGGTGCTGAATGCTGATGGTCAGATTCAGTTTATCTGCTTTTTCTCTGAGATCAGCATAAAGCGGCTGCTGATCAGTAAGAACAGGTATATCAACCTCATATATCATAATGTTCTTATTCGGATCATCCCCTCCTTTAAAGACAGCCTGCAGGTTTGTCACATTTACACGGTATTTGGCAATAACCTGTGTAATTTCAGCAACAAGTCCTTTGCGATCAGGTCCTCTTGTAGTAATGACAAACGGTTCTGCATCCCCTGTAAAATCAGACGCGGGTTCTGTCTGTCTGACAGGTTTTATATGTGCATAAAGACTGAGAGGAGCAAGCCCCTGTTCAAAATATCTGTGAAGCTCCTCAGCAGAGAGATCATCCGGGGTTGTCGCAATAAATATACCCGCAAATTCTGACTGAAGAATAGTCTGGCTGACATTTTCAATATTGCAGTCATGTTCAAACAGAATTCTGGATACTGCCGCGATAATTCCGGGTCTGTCCTTTCCCAATACAGAAATAATTACTTTTTTCATTCTTTTTTTACCTTGAATATTATTACTTTCTTGTGCTAAAAGAATAAATGTTATATTATTTTAAAATTGTCAATCTCAAAATAAGAAAGGAAAAATAAAGAACTATGCCGGAGAAGAGTATTTCATCTCTGATTGAAGAGAATAAAACCATGTTTATCATTATTGCTATCGGTCTTTTTTTAATCGAACTGGAAATTTTTGCTGTTGCCGCAATAAAATCAGGGAGAGATTACAGATTTCAGGTGCTTGACAAAAAAGGTGTGCTTGTGCATGAAGTTGCGGGTAAAAGCCTGAGTGATTTCAATAAATATTATTTTGAAAAAACCTTCGGACCCCTTGAGAATTACGATAAAAAACTGGTAACAGATGATATTCCTTTTCCGTTCAGAGCATGGTTTGTCGCGGCAGTCGGTATTCCTGTCGGGATTATCCTGTTATTCGGTTTTATTGTCAAATCATATATGACGATCTTTTACGGGCATGAAACAAAAGGGAGTGAATCAGATACAAAGAAAACCGGAGAAGAGACGCGTCTTGAAAAGCTGGTTGACAGTATCAGCAGATTCAATATTTTTACTATCGGATTCTTCATCATGCTCATAATCCTCTCATATTGGATTATACCTGAAATGATTGTTTATCTGGGAAGGCTTGGAGAAGAGACCATTCAGAAATATAAATGGTTCTTTCTGGCAGTTATTGCTGTTGTGGTGATTTTATTTATATGGGTCATTTATCTGCGTTATCTTCTTGCCAGAAAGACTATTGAGAGTCAGGCAGAGATTGACAAGTTCCGGTTGCAGCTTGAATTTAAACAATACAAAGATCTTCCGCCGCAACTGGAATATCATTCAGAAGATAGAAAACTTGTAGGATGGGACAAGGGGAATCTGCCGGATCCGGATGAAGGCGGCAAAGGTAAAATCAGAAAAAAATAGCTTAGAAACCAAATTTTTTTTACAGGAGATAAGAAGCCAGGTTTTTTGAAAAAAATTAGCTTCTTATCAATGACATGGATGACTATGCAGATTATAACAACTCATAAAAACACAGATTTTGATGCGTTGGCATCGGTAATCGGCGCAACCATTCTGTATCCTGAAGCGATTCCGGTGCTTCCTAAGGTGCTGAACCCGAATGTAAAAGGGTTTTTATCCATTCATAAAGATGTCTTTGAGATATTGACACCGGATGATGTTGATTTGGATAAGGTTGAACGCCTTGTTATCGTAGATGTAAATAAATGGGATCGTCTTGACAGCATGGAGAAACTCAGAAAAAAACAGCAGAACGGCAATAATTTTGAGGTGATATTATGGGATCATCATCTGAGCAATGGGGATATAGAGGCAAACTGGAAATGTCAGGAGGAGATCGGATCAACCATTACACTTATATCGCGTCAGTTGAAAAAAGATAAAAGAGAGATAAGTCCTATTCATGCAACACTTTTCTTAACAGGACTGTATGAAGATACCGGAACTCTGATGTTTCCATCCACAACAGCGGAGGATGCTTATGCTGCCGGATATCTGCTTGAACAGAAAGCAGATTTGAATGTTGTAAATTCACTGCTGCGTCCTGCTTACGGAGAAAAACAGAAGAATATATTGTTTGAAATGCTTCAGTCTGCAAAGCGGACTGATATAAACGGATATAAAATCAGTTTTAACAAGCTGGCGATTGAAGGGCATGTGGGGAATCTTTCCGTTGTTGTCCATATGTACAGAGAGATATTAAATGCTGATGCTGCTTTCGGTATATTTGCCAGCAAGGATAACGGCAGATGTATGCTGATCGGTCGGAGCAATATAGAAGGAATTAATATCGGCTCAATCATGCGCCAGTTCGGGGGCGGAGGGCATCCCGGAGCCGGTTCTGCCATGCTGAAATCTGTTAATCCTGATTCTGTTGTGGAGATGATAACAGAGCTGATCAAGGGGGATCAGCAGTCTTCAGTGCGGATCAGCGATTTAATGTCTTTTCCGGTGACAACTGTATCGCCGGATACTGTTATGAAAGATGTTGCAATGATTTTAAGGGAAAAGGGTTTTACCGGACTTCCTGTGGCAGAGAACGGAAAGATTGTCGGTATTATATCCAGAAGAGATTTCCGCAGGATAAGAAAGGATTCTGCTTTAAATGCTCCGGTCAAAGCATTTATGAGTAAAGATATAAAGACTATTGAAGCAAGTAAGACTCCTATGCACGCCGCCCGTCTTATGGTAAAATATGACATAGGGCGCCTGCCGGTTGTGGAAAACGGCAATGTAATCGGAATAATTACGCGATCTGACGCCATGCTCTATTTTTATGATCTTATGCCGGATTGAAAATATAAAACCCTAATCTTGGTGTCTTATCGCGTAGGTTGGGGTGAATGAAATGAACCCCAATAAAAACAAACTGTTGGGGTTCGCTTTGCTCACCCCAACCTACGGGGCTATATAATGTCGGGTTATGCTATACTAACCCGACATACGTTCTGTTAGCTGAAGGAGAAGAATAAAGTCAATAACCCATGACCCTGAAGGGTCGGGGCTTGTAAAAGCCTGACTGACCGGACTAAGCGGAAGCTGCGTTGTTCAGGTCAGGATACCTGCGGATGTTTATCCCGGTTTGCAGCTCTGCCGTCAGTGATTAAAAGTCCTGAGGGTAAGGGGCGGTGTTGCCGACATAACAAGCCTTTACAGCATTGTCTGAGGATATTTAAGGGTTTGCCGGTTACTGAACAGAAATCGAGATTATCTGTTATAAAAACCGGCTAATTTTAAAAAGTTTATTATGGGAGGGAAGGCAGAAGGTGTCCGGAGTGCATGGCATTCCTCCCCTACCCTGAAGGGACAGGGGTTTCCTGCCACAAAGTTATGAAAACTGTCAGATATACATATTGGAAAGACGGAAATTACTATCTGGGATATTTAAATGATTATCCTGATTATCAGACTCAAGGCTTCTCAAAGGAAGAACTGATAAAAAATTTAAAGGATATTCTGAAGGATATTGAATCGGAAGAAGTTCCTTATATTAAAAAAGTGGAAGAATTTGCGATGGCTTAATGAAAAGACGGGAATTAATCAGAAAGCTCGAAGAAATGGGATGTTTTCTTGTCAGACATGGCGGATCGCATGATTGGTACACTAACCCTGAAACAAAGCAGTCTCAGCCTGTTCCACGTCATAGCGAAATCAATGAAAACTTGGCGAAATCCATAATCAAAAAGTTAAGCAACGCATAACCAGTCGCTCAAGCGGATTTTGCAGGCTACCACCTTACTCATTGTTAATATAGTTGGTTACGATAGCGTAATCAAGTGTTATGCTTTGCTATATAATGTCGGGTTACACTATCGCTAATCCGACCTACGTACTGAAGATATTCTCAATTATCTGACTAAACATAATATTTACGCCATGACAATGGGCGATGAGGCAATGGATATTGTCAATTTTAAAGATATAGGAGAAAAATATGAGTAAGTTTTCAGATGCGGTTGATAGCTTTAAACAAGGTGAGTTTTCTTTTTCTAAATATTATATAAATGGTCATTTTTGTATTACTACAAGTCATAGTGATAGTGCCACAAATCTTTTAAACGGTCTTTCAGAACTTTATGATGATGTGCAATCCCTTAAAGCTGATCAGCAAAAAACTTACTCTGAACTACAATTTGCTAAAAATGTAGCAGATAATCAGCAAAAAACTACCGTAACTAACCAGCAGAAAACTTTTTCAGAGGTGGAATCTCTTAAAGCTCACTATAGCTAATCAGCATCAAAAGACTTTCTCTAGAGATGAAATCTCTTAAAGCTACATAAGCTAATCAGCAGAAGACTATCTCAGAACTACAATCTCTTAAAGCTAACGTAAGCCAATCAGCAAAAAACCATATCTGAATTGCAATCTCTAAAAAATGAGATAGCCAATCAGCAGAAAACCATATCTGAATTGCAATCTCTTAAAGACGAGATAGCCAATCAGCAGAAAACCATATCTGAATTACAAAATCAGATTCAGGGTTTAAAAACCTCCGCAGACCCGCTTTCAACCGCTCTGATACAGACAGAAATCGGCAGATCATTATATGAACATCTCAGCAAATCAAAGCTGAGAAATGAAGTCAGCATCTTCAAACATCTGGAACAGATTAAGGATGTTTTAAAACCGGAAAAGATTGACAGCGGACTTGAAGAATCTTTAAAGAAAATTCCATTCAATCCCTGTTTGATGAATTGTTCGCCATAGGAAGTTTCAGGCAGCGCCTTCAACTCCTGTTTGAATATGAGGAGCTTTATCTTGAGCTTATCCGAAAATACAAAGATGAAATCATCTTTTCAAATTGTGTTCAGGAGGATATACGCCGGGAACGCTCTGTTTTCTTTACTCAGATACTTAAAGATGTTGAAGAGACCCTTAAAAAAGCTCATGTTGATAATCATGTTATTTCAAAATGGATACAGGAGCTTGTTGACAGTTATACCAAAAGCCTTGATTTAAGCTGTGATCTTGCTCAAACTCATTTTACTGATATGGTTGATAAAATCAGAGAAGAGCTTAAAACCCATGTTGATGCAATCAGGACTCATGAACAACCCGCAGGAGAGAAAGATGTTATCATCCAAACAAAGCCTTAACTTTAATCTGAATATGTTAAAACAGGCGAGTCAAAAGCTGTTTGAAGATTTCAGAAACGAAGAACCTGATATATATGCTCCGAGTTTTAAATATGAAGATAATGAAGAGCAGTTGAAATTGGCAATGGAAAAATATTTTTTCCAATGGCTTGATTATCATCTCTTTTTTATGGAAAAGTATTTTGAAGAGAATCAGGCTGAAACATCTCTCCTATCTGAATATCGGAGCAATCTTGTTAATAATCTGATTAAACTGTCAAAACAGTTCGGTTCTGAAATAAACAGTTCTGAATTGTTTGTTTCTCTGATAAAAAGAGAAAACAGAGATATTGGAGGAGATTCTTGCAATAGGGGATAAAGCAGAAGATAAATTAAAGAAATTAGCTTATTATCATGAACGGGACAAGGCTTTTTTTGACAGAGAGATCAGAAGAATCTCTGAAACAGAACTTAAAAAATTAAAAGAGGGTAAAAATGGCTTGGCGTGATATGTTTGATAAATTGGATGATATTGTTTATGCTCCTGTCAAATTGGTAACAGACTGGGCAGGAGAGCCTTTAAAAAGATGGGAAGATCAGAGAAAGGAAAAGGGTGCGGATAATCAGGTCAGACGGGATATTGAGAAAAAGAGCGCAGAAGAGAGAATAGCCTCTGAACGTGCTGACAATCAGCTTAAACGTGAGATTGAAAGAAAGACCGCAGAGAAAAGAGTCGAGGCTGAACTCAGAATGAAAGAAAAGGAAAAAGAGAAAGAACTTCTTGCTGAAATAGAAAAGCAGAAGGCTGAAGTAAATAGAATCCAAGCTGAAATCAGAATGAAAGAAAAAGAAAAAGATAACGAGCTTCTTGCTGAAATAGAAAAACAGAAAGCTGAAGTAAAAAAAATTGAAGCTGAAATCAGAATGAAAGAAAAAGAAAGAGAGACCGACCTTGAAATCAGAAAAGAATCTGAAACCCAGCGGATTATTGCAGAGACTGAGGCAAAGAGAGCTGAAATAAACAGAATTGAAGCTGAAATCAGAATGAAAGAGGAAAGAAAGAGATACCGACCTTGAAATCAGAAAAGAATCTGAAACCCAGCGGATTATTGCAGAGACTGAGGCAAAGAGAGCTGAAATAGAAGAGAATTGAATCTGAAATCAGAATGAAAGAGAAAAAAAATGATACTGACCTTGATATTCTGAAAGCAACAGAAGTTAAGCGTATTCTCGAAGAAATAGAGGAATGAAGAAAAGATAAACATTTTCAAGGATGAAAGCAGTTTCCGAAGCGATCATTAAATTTCAAGACTGAACTAACCCGACTGAATGTCGAAGCAGTTAATTCGTTGGAAATATGCAGTTGGAGCTAAGAGAAAAGGCGCAGAATTTAGTTTACAGTAAAACCATTAAATATAAGGAACTTCAGGATGTTGCATTGGAAGACGCTGTAAAGAGCTTTGAACGAGTAGAAACAAAATTCGCCAATAACGAAGTTGCAAAAAATATCTTAAATGTTGCAATTGATAAACGTTTGGCAAATATTATTGATACTGCAAATAATTTTCTTCTGGAATTGAATAATGATATAAAAATCCTGAATGAAAGAATTACCTTATTGGCTGAAAGCGGTCAGAAATTCATTGAAAATCATCTTGGACATTTTCATTCCATTGGATTTGAGAATGAAAACGTAAAAAGACTTGAAAAAGATGAATAAAAGAAGATAAATTCAGCTTCTTAGTTTCGTAGGGTGGACAAAGCGCAGCGTGTTCACTCTTTTGAATTACAGAATTTTTTTATTTGGCGGACATGCTGCACTAGTCCGCCCTACATTATATCAAATATGAATTGTCCAATATGTAAATATCAATATTCAGAAAGACTTTTTGAAGTCTCCGATCGCCTGTTTCATATTACTTCTGATAAATTTCAAATCCGAAAATGCCTGAGATGCGGAATCCTTTTTCTTTATCCTCAGCCAAAAGATATGGAAAAATATTATCCAAATGGTTATTGGGTAAATCCAAGCACTTCATCAGGAGAATCCGCTGTTCGGAAAAGACTCACTGAGATTTACCGAAAAATAGTTCTGACGGATCATATCCGATTTGTCGGAAGAATTATAAAAAATCAGCAATTTCAGGGAAAGCATGTAAATCTTCTTGATGTGGGCTGCGGAGAACGGATCATTTCTTGAATCATGCGGAATAAATTCATGTGTCGGGCTTGATACATCAGAATATGCGGTAAATGCTGTAAAAGCAAGGGGAATAAATGCTGTAAAAGGTTCTTTGACTGATAATCCTTTTAAAGAAAAATCCTTTTCAATTATCACCATGTTTCATTTTCTTGAGCATATTGCACAGCCCGATATTTATCTTCAGGCGGCAAAAAGACTGCTTAAACAAGGCGGTGATCTGATAATACAGGTTCCGAATTCTGACAGCTTTCAGGCAGGATTATTAAAAAAAAGATGGGCAGGTTATGACGCTCCAAGACATCTTGTCAATTATTCCGCAGAAACTCTGAAATATACCCTTTCCTGTAACGGATTCAGAGTTATCCGTCAGAGTCATTTTTCTTTGCGAGATAATGCGGCAATGATTGCAATGAGCCTTTTTCCCGATCTGTATCCGCCTGCACGGTCTGCCCGTAAAACTGATTACAACGGTCGTCAGGCGTGGATAAAGGATTTGACATTTCTTGCTATGATTCTGATGTTTCTTCCTCTTTCTCTCACAGAGAGCCTTATCGGAAAAGGCGCTGCTGTTATGGTTCATGCAACTCAGGATTCTTAAACAGATAAGAAGCTAAGTTTCTATAATAAATTTAACTTCTTGTTGAACTTAATTTTTTCCTTTTAAATTATGAAAAGACTTACATATATCAGCCGTCTTGCTTTTCCGCTTTCGGAAAAAGAGATTGAAGAGATCGGGGTTATCTCTGCCAAGAATAATCAGAAAGATAATATAACCGGAGTTCTTATCTATTTTAATGAACTCTTTTTTCAGATTATTGAAGGTGATGAAAATAAAATTGACCTGCTTTATGAAAAAATAAAGCATGATAACCGTCATACCGATATTTTATGCCTGAAAGCAGAATATAATATTTCTGAACGGTTATTTCCTGATTGGTCAATGAAAACGATTAATCTGGATAAAAGCACGGATATATTAATTCGCCCTATAAAGATTCTTCTGCAAAATGTTATGGAATCACATGGAATTATTGAAAAATATACACAGCCTGCTGTTCTGAAGATTCTGAATCAGGGGATCAATCCCCTGACTGTGCCGATTCATAAAGCTGAAAAAATCATTCTTTTCGGAGATATAGTTTCATTTTCCACCCTGAGCGAAGCTCTTCCTGTTGAAAAGATTGCCATGCTGATAAATCACTATCTGGACATTTGCAGCAGGGTGATTACATTAAATCGCGGAGAGGTGACAAAGTTTATCGGCGACTGTGTAATGGCTTATTTTAATTCTGAATATGCAGATAATGCGATTCAGGCTGCCTTGATATTTTAAATGAACTGAAACAGATCAGGGAATCTTCCGGGAAAGATAATCCTCTGAGTCTGTTATATTGCGGATTCGGTATTTCACAGGGGATTGTAATTGAAGGAAATATCGGCTCTTCTGTAAAAAGCGATTATACCATTATCGGAGATGCCGTGAATACAGCCGCCCGGTTGGAGGCTTTAACCCGTAATGTCGGAAAAGCAGTTGTTTTTTCTGATATTGTTAAAAAAAATACAAAAAAATCTTGGAATTTCACATCGCTTGGAAAACATGATCTGAAGGGGAAAGAGAATATAATTGAGATCTATTCTGTTGAAGATGATCCGGTTAATTTTTCAGGTGTAAAAGAGAAGATTATCAGAGGGATTAAATTTATAAATAAATGCCTATAAATTTATAATGAAATGGTATAAAATATCATATAAATAAATGCCTGAAAAATATCTGAACCGGATTATACAGGGCGATTGTCTGACGCTATTTCAGAATATTCCTGACAACAGCATTGACATCACTTTTGCGGATCCCCCTTTTAATCTGAAGAAAAAATATAACAGCAGCAAAGACTCCCTTGCTCTTCAGGAATATCTTGACTGGTGTGAAAAATGGATTAATGAAATGGTGCGAGTTACAAAACCGACAGGTTCTGTTTTTATTCACAATATTCCGAAATGGCTTACTTATTATACATTTTTTCTGAATAAAACTGCAAATTTTAAACATTGGATTTCATGGGACGCCCCGACCGCGCCTATGGGGAAAACTTTGCAGCCGTCACATTACGGTATTCTGTTTTATATCAAAGATATGAAACAGAACAAATTTTATGAAATCCGTTATCCGCATAAACGGTGCAGAAAATGCAGTTATCTTTATAAAGATTACGGGGGCAAAAAACCGCTGCTGCATCCTTTTGGTCCCTGGTTTCAGATGTCTGGACTGATATTCACAGGGTAAAACATAACAAATACCGTGATGAGCATCCCTGTCAGTTGCCGGTTCATCTGCTTGAAAGGATTATTCTTATGTCAACTGATGAAGGGGATACAGTACTTGATCCTTTTTCAGGAACAGGCACCAGTGCAATAGCGGCTAAACGTCTGGGGCGCAATTTTATCGGTTTTGAACTTGATAAAGAATATGCAGATATATCTGAAAATAAACTGAATCAGGAAGAATCATGCTCAAAAATAGGCAAGATATGGGTAAGTTTTTATCTGAATGAAATAGTTACTCTGAGAGATAAGGACTGGGAAGAATTGGCGAAATATTATATTATCCCTGATTCTGCCCAGGATATTGATCATACGCCTGTTATTTCCATGAACGGTAATAACGCCGGATATGTCAGGAAAAATAAAAATAGCGGATTCAAAGAGTTATCATTGTTCGATGATATATAAAAAATGTAAACTTGTGACATGCAAAATATAAAAAGTCCGCTCCGTTATCCGGGAGGTAAATCAAGGGCTGTTTCACAAATTGCCGGGTATATTCCGACAGATTTTTCAGAATATCGGGAGCCTTTTCTTGGAGGCGGTTCTGTATTTCTTTATATAAGGCAAAAATTCCCTAATATGAAATTCTGGATTAATGATCTGAATTATGATCTGTACTGTTTTTGGAAATATGCTCAGATGTCATGTAAAGAGCTTGTATCAGAAATAAAAAAGATAAAACAGGAATATAAGAACGGGCGTGAGCTTTTTGAAGAATTCACCAATGCAGATGTAACAAATCTTTCAGAATTTGAGCGTGCTGTACGTTTTTTTGTGTTAAACCGGATTACTTTTTCAGGCACTGTTGATTCAGGGGGATATTCACAAAAAGCATTTGAAGGGCGATTTACAGATTCATCTATAGAACGGGTTGCTCTGTTAGAGAATATGTTAGAAGGAATAAAGATTACAAATTCAGACTACAGAGAGCTTTTAAAAGAATCAGGAGAGGATGTTTTTCTTTTTTTGGATCCGCCTTATTTCAGTACTGTCAAATCAAGGCTTTACGGTAAAAACGGAATTTTGCATACTTCATTTGATCATAATGAATTTTCTCAGGAGTTGAAGTCATGCGATCATCGCTGGTTAATCACGTATGATGATTCGCCTGAAATACGGAAAAATTTTTCATTTGCAAATATTTATGAATGGCAACTGCAATACGGAATGAATAATTACAAACAAAAATATGCTGTTAAAGGGAATGAACTCTTTATTTCCAATTATAAATCAGGTCAACATGCTGATAAATATATTCAAAGTGAAATTGTTCCATTACAAAGCTCCGCCTCGTAACCAAAGAAGATGTTTCTGTCGTCATATACAATCGGGCTGCCGGATTTGTCAATCATTCGACTGAGCTCATGTCGAAGTCCGGCAGGAGCAGAGCGGCAATTTGAGATGAATATATAAGAGTTATTTTTTAAAGAAAAATAAGAGGACGCTTTTATGAGCCGGATAAGTTATAGAGCAAAGGAATATGAACCTCTTTTTGAAAAAGAGCAGAAAATAATTACTGACGCATATTCTGACAAATCAGATATAGTTTTTGCTCTTGGCGATTCGCTTGAAATACTCTCACAATGCCCGGATGAATTTCGCGTTTCTTATAATAACATCACCGCCATATAACATCGGAAAAGAATACGAAACGCAAACCCGTTTGGAACATTATCTTGAGAATATAACGCCGATTTTGAAGGAACTTTGCCGTATATTATCGCCGAACGGGTCGTTATGCTGGCAGGTTGGTAATTACGTTGATAAAAAAGAAGTGTTTCCGTTGGATATTTATTTTTATCCGTTGTTCAGGAAGTTAGGGCTTCATCTCCGCAACCGTGTTATATGGACTTTCGAGCATGGTTTACACTGCTCTTTAAGATTTTCAGGACGTTATGAAACATTGCTCTGGTTTACAAAAACCGATGATTATACTTTCAATCTTGATCCGGTCCGTGTTCCTTCAAAATATCCGGGGAAAACGAATTTTAAGCCGGGTCCCAAATACGGACTTCCATCGGGTAATCCTTTAGGCAAAAATCCTAGTGATGTATGGAAATTAATGGCTAAAGAATGGGAGACCGGACTCTGGAATATCCCCAACGTAAAAGCGAATCAGTCCTGAAAAAACGATTCATCCGTGCCAGTTCCCGATTGAACTGGCGGAGCGTTGTGTGCTTTCAATGACAGATGAAAACGACTGGGTTTTAGACCCGTTCAGCGGGGTAGGTTCAGCTTTGCTGGCTGCTGTGAGAAATAACCGGAGGGCTATGGGATGTGAACGGGAACCGAAATATGTTGATGAAGCACGGCGAAGAATGAATATGTTATTTTCCGGTGAACTTCCGTATCGTCCTTTGGGCAAACCTGTTCATCAGCCGACCGGAAGAGAAAAAGTATCTCAAATTCCCAAACAATGGATGGAAAGAGAATCCCTGACATAAATGTCAGGGCTGAAAGCTGAAGCAGGCTTATACTATACCAGACTGAATTTCAGCAGATCGAAAACTTTTAAAAGTTTGTAGTACAGCATTTATGCGGTTCATGTGAAATCAGACGGTTATCGCAGCACGCCGCACCGCATAAATGCGGTACTACGAACTTTTTCGATCTGCTGATTTTTTAAAGGAAATAAAAGGAGCTTTTATGAGTCGGACTTTAATTCTTGAACTTAGCGATGAAATTCATGCGGCAATCCTGAATTATTCAGAAAAATGCGGGACTTCACCGGCGCAGTTAGTGGTTAATTCACTTGAAAAACAATTCGGTGTTTTCAGGCTGTTTCAGGCTGTTAATAATTCGGATGATGAGATACGCCTTGCAAGAGAAAGATTTGAACGTCATTTCGGCGAGGTTGATCTTGGTTATCCGACAGAAGCCTGACAATGAAAGTATTGATTCTGACCTTGCAAAAGAATATGAAAGCGGACTTGAGGAAAATAATGCTTCTTGATACATCAGGATTATTGTGTTTACATCATAGAGTGGAACTATTTCATTTGAGGCTTGTCATGCCTATAAAAAGGCTTTGACACGGATAACGCATAACTATATTCTTGCTGAATTTATTGCATTAGCCAATGCAAGGCGTATTCCTCGCCCTGCTATGCTTTCTTTTGTAACAGACCTTGTAAAAAACCCCGATATTGAAATAGTTTGGATTGATAAGGAAATACATAACAAAGCGGTTGAACTTCTGTTATCCAGACAGGATAAAACATATTCACTTTGTGATGCTGTCAGTTTTATCCTGATGAATAGACGTAATATAAGGGAATCATTGACAACAGATCGTCATTTTGAACAGGAAGGTTTCCGCAGACTGCTTGTTTAAAGTATATGAAATTTATCTATTTACGAGGCAGAGCCTCATAACGGGATAAAAAGTCTAAATATCTTTTTTTGTAAAAAAGGAGTGAAATATTTATGATTGAAGTCAAACATCTTAGCAGGTATTTCGGCGCAAAAAAGGCTGTAGATGATGTATCTTTTACAGTCAGAAAAGGAGAGATACTCGGATTTCTGGGACCAAACGCGGCTGGTAAATCCACAACCATGCGGATGATAACCGGCTTTATTCCCACCGTCAGCGGGAACAGCCGTTGATCGGCGGATGCGATATTCTTGAAAATCCCATTGCGGCAAGAGAGAAGATCGGCTATTTGCCTGAAAACGCGCCTGTATATCCTGATATGACGGTCTTCGGATACCTTGATTTTTGTGCAGAGATCAGAGGCTATACAGGAGCAGATCGTAAAAAAAGAATCGAAGATACAATTGAAAAATGTTTTCTGTCAGATGTCAGGTTCCAGAGCATCGGAACTCTTTCAAAAGGATTTAAACAGAGAGTATGTTTTGCACAGAGCATTATTCATGATCCTGAATATCTGATATTGGATGAACCCACAGACGGTCTTGATCCTAATCAGAAACATGAAGTCCGGCTTATGATTAGAAAGATGAGTGCTGATAAAGCAATTATTCTTTCAACGCATATTCTGGATGAAATGGATGCTGTCTGTAACAGGGCAATTATAATCGCCGGAGGTCGTATTGTTGTTGATGATACACCGGCTAATCTGAGAACAAAATCTTCAGTTCACGGTGCTGTGCTGCTGACTATCCGCAATGCGGAGCCGGAAAGATTCCTTGCCAATATTCAGGGAATAAACGGGGTTAAATCCGCAAACATTCTTGAAAATGAAGGGGAGGAATTCAAAGTTCGGATTTTTCCTGAAAATACAGAGACTCCTGTTTTGAACAGAATTTTGGCAAATCTCTCTGAAAACAGCTATGAAGCAAAATCCATATTTGTGGAGCAGGGACGGCTTGATGAGGTCTTTCGGAGCATAACAACCAAACAGAAATTGGGAATTGAGAATTAGGAATTGGAAATTATATGGAAGTGTAAAAGGATTAGGAGGTTAAATGGTTATAACAAAGAATACAGTCAATAATATACGGGCAATATTCAAACGGGAGATTTCCGGTTATTTCGGTTCTCCCCTTGCCTATGTTTTTATCGTGATATTTCTGCTTCTGCTTGGCTTTTTCACATTTTATGTCAGCAATTTTTTTGAAGCAGGTCAGGCTGATCTGAGAGGCTTCTTTGAGTGGCATCCATGGATATTCATGTTTCTTATCCCTGCAATAGCAATGAAGCTCTGGGCTGAAGAGCGGCGCATGGGAACTATCGAACTGATTCTGACATTCCCTGTTACTGTGGGAGAAGCAATTCTTGGCAAATTTCTTGCCGCATGGGTATTTATCGGAATCGGGTTGTTTCTGACATTTCCGATGGTGATTACTGTGGCATATCTTGGAGAGCCTGATTTGGGAGCAACTTTCTGCTCTTATGTCGGAAGTTTTCTTATGGCAGGGGCGTTTCTCAGTGTGGGGATTATGACTTCATCACTTACCCGGAGTCAGGTAATCAGCTTTATTGTTTCGATTGTAATCTGCCTTTTCTTTATTTTGGCAGGCTATCCGCCTGTAACTGAAGTTTTATCAGGATGGTCGCCGGTCTGGCTGCTCAATATTGTCTCTTATCTCAGTTTTCTGTCTCATTATATTTCAATTGAAAGAGGCGTGCTTGATTTGCGGGATATTGTCTATTATTTTTCCGTAATATTTTTCATGCTATTTATTAACGGCATGATTATACAGAACCGGAGAACCTAAATTGAAGAATAAGGAATGGAGAATTAGGAATTAGGAATGTGAAATTAAAAAAATTCCTGATTCCTAATTCCTGATTCCTAATTTTTTTAAGGAGGTAAATATGTCTGAAAAAGAGAATGTAAAAATACATAAAATGGGGATCAAATCACTTTTTTCCGCAGGCGGTGCGGTGATGATCCTCTTTATTCTCGTTCTTATAAACCTGATATTTTCTCAGGTGAATTTCCGTTGGGATGCAACAGAGGATAATCTTTATTCTTTGTCTGACGGAACAAAAAAAATCCTGGCGGATCTGAAACAGGATGTTACCATTAAGGTCTTTTACACAAAGGATAATGTCAACACACCGATTTATATAAAGAACTACGCAAAACGGCTGCTTGATTTTCTCTCTGAATATGAATATTACAGCAAAGGTAAAATCAAAACAGAGATTTACAATCCTCAGCCCGATTCGGAAGAAGAAGACTGGGCGCGGCGATACGGTTTAGAGCCTATTGCTCTTCCCAGCGGAGAGAAAGTCTATTTCGGGCTTGCGGCAATGTCGCTTGATCAGGAGGAGATAATTCCCACGTTTGACCCAACAAGAGAAGAGCAGCTTGAATATGATATTACCCGGATCATTGCCAGGGTTCAGTCTGCAAAAAAGCCGAAAATCGGTATTATCAGTGCGCTGCCGATCTTTGGACAGGCACCCATGTTTAATATGCAGCAGCCGAATCAGGGAGCAGAACCATGGGCATTTATTACGGAACTGAAGAAAATTTATGATATTGAAGAGATAAGCATGACATCTGACAGCATTGAAAATAATATTGATCTGCTTCTGATGATTCATCCCAAAGATATAAGCGATAAACTTCAGTATGCTGTTGATCAGTATGTTATGAACGGCGGTAATCTCATAGCCTTTGTTGATCCGTTTGCGATCAGCGATGCCTCTCAGAGTCAGATAAAAGCATCATCATTGGATAAGCTCTTTAAAGCATGGGGAGTTTCAATGGATGCAGGAAAGATTGTTACAGATTTTGAACTTACAACAAAGCTGAGAAATCAGAATAATCAGATAGAGGATAATCCGCTCTGGCTCTCTGTAAAAGGGGATTTCTTCAATCATGATAATATTACAACGGCAAAACTTGAAAATATGCTTCTCCCTGTAGCCGGAGCAATAAAAAAAATACCTGAGAGTCAGTTTGAATATGAATCTCTGCTTAAATCAAGCAAAAATTCTTCTCTTACAGAGAGTTTCAGGATGCGTTTCGGTTCAGAGATGCTGCGCCGTGATTTTAAACCGTCAAATGAGGTTTATGATCTTGCTGTAAAGATAAGAGGTACATTTAAAACAGCTTTTCCTGAGGGTAAGCCCAAAGATAAAGATGCAAAAGATAAAGTTGAAGAATCCAAAAAAGAGGAATCAAAAGCAGAGCATCTTACCGAAGGGAAAAAGAAATCCACAATCATTATTGTCGGAGATGCGGATTGTCTTTTTGACAGCTATTATGTCAGCAAGCAGAATTTTCTCGGATTCAACATTGCCCGGATTTTTAATGACAACCTGAATTTTCTTCTTAATACCAGTGAGATGCTGACCGGAAGCGAAGATTTGATTGGCATCCGTTCAAGAGGGAAATTTGAAAGAACCTTTACAGTTGTAGAAGATTTGGAGAAAAAAGCTCAGGCTCGTTGGCTTGAAAGAGAGCAGGAGCTTGTAAGAAAAGCAGAAGAGACCAACCGTAAGCTAAAGGAGTTTGAGCAGAAAAAAGATGCGTCTCAGCAGTTTATCATGACAGAAGAGCAGGAGAAAGAGATACAGAAATTTCAGGATGAAAAACAGCGGACAAATCAGGAGCTAAAAGTCGTACGCAGAAATCTTAGAGCAGATATTGAGGATTTGGGAACAAAAGTCAAATTTATGAATATATTTCTTATGCCTATGTTTGTGGCTATTGTCGGGATAGGCTACGGAATTTATCGGAGAAAGAAAAGTTTTGTGAATTAAACATTATGTGCAAATTTCTTTAAAACACAAAGGACACAAAGGTTTCACAAAGTTCACAAAGAGTTATTTGTGTCCTTTGAGTTTTTCTTAGTGTCCTTTGTGTTAAAAAATTTGCAGAGAGAGGGATATTATGAAATCAAAAACATTGATAATTCTTATTGTTATTTGCTGTCTGCTTGCAGGCGCAGCATATATGATGCTGAACAAAGGAAGTGTTGAGCCTTATGATGAAATGGGAGAAAGCCTGTTTCCGGGTCTGCCGGTGAATGATATTGCCGGAATCACAATTCAAGGAACAGAAGGGAATGTGAATCTTAAAAAAGGTGAAACAGTCTGGGTTGTTGAAAATAAGTTTAATTATCCGGCTGATTTTGCAAAGATAACTGAATTGGCAAAAAAGATAAAAGATACCAAGATAGAGAGAAGTTTTAAGGCTGAAAAAGATACAATTTCCCGTCTTGGACTGAATGTCCCGGATAAAGCAGATACTCCGGCGGATGAAAAAGGAACCCGGATTATTCTGGAGAATAAAGATAAGAAAGTTCTTCAAGATATTATCTTTGGAAAGACCAAAGAATCTGCATCAGGAACCGGCGGAAATTATCTCATGCTGGCAAAAGAGTCTGCAATATATGTTGTAGATAACAATTTCAAATATCTGGATAAAAACCCTTCAGAATGGATAAATAAAGATTTGTTTTCAGTTAATGCCGGTGATGTTGAGAGGGTGATCTGTGTTGATCCCAAGTCAGATAAGCCGGTTTTCACTATGAAAAGACCGGAAAAAAATAAAGAGCCTGAATTTGCTGATTTGCCTCAGGGGAAAAAGATAAAAACATCCAAAGTCAATTCTCTCTTTGGAGCAATCTCATCTTTTCAGATAGAAGATGTTGCGGATCCGGCAAAAGATACCAAAACAATGGGGTTTGACGGTAAATATCTTGAATTTCATCTGTTTGACGGCACTGTTTATAAAGTATTTCCCGGCAGTTCGGTAGAAAATGATGATACAAAGCATTACATGAAAGCTGAAGCTGCATATATAAAGCCGGAAGTTAAAGAGCCTGAAAAGAAAGCGGAAACAGATGCGGGTAAAGGGGATAAAAAAGCAGAGGCGGCGGCTCCGGCAAAGCCTGATGAAAAGCAGAAATCTCCGGATGAGCTTGCAGCAGATGCGAAAAAGCTGAGTACATGGGTTTATGTTATCTCCAAATGGCGTTATGATAATTTTGTAACTGATTCTGTGCAGCTCTTTGAAGAGGAGAAAAAAGAAGAGCCAAAGGCGCAGAATACAGAACAGCCTGAAGAAACGGATATAAATATCAATCCTGAAGCTCTGGAAGGTGATGAAGAGGAAGTTGCTGAAGAGCCTTCATCAACCGAAGCTGAGGATGTTAAGACTGAGAAAGCAGAGCAGCCTTCCGCAGTTGAGGAGAAGGTTGAAGCAGAAGTTAAGCCTGAAGAATCTCCGTCTAAAGCTCCTGAGCCTAAGATTGAAGAGCCTCACCCTTAAGGAGTGAGAGCGTACTGATAAGAAACTAAGTTTCTTGCAAAGCATTGGAACGAGTTGAAAGAAGCTAAATTTTTTTAAAAACTTGGCTTCTTTCGTCAGAATAAATCAGGCATCTTCCAACGCCCTTACTTCATTAGAGATTCTCCGCAGATTCCTTGAAAATTCTTTGGCAATATTCAGCAGCAGCTTGATGACAATCTCTGGTTTCTCTTTTCGCAGGGAATTAAAATCATCAATAGAAAGCCGATATACTTCAACATCCTCTTCTGTCCAGACATCCGCGGAACGCGGTTTTCCGTCTAAAAGAGCAACCTCACCGAAGATAACCCCGGGGCTGAAAGTAAAAAGACGTTTGAGCCGATCCGTCTCCGGCAGACGGATTTTGACTGTTACCATCCCTTTTGTCAGGAGAAACAAATCCTTCCCAGGATCTCCTTCACGAAAAACCGGCTCACCCTTTTTATACGTCTGCCTGATCAGCCTGCGCTTAAACGCCTCAAGCTCCTGATTAGTAAATCCCTGAACAATATTCATATCCTCAGGTTTGATGTCCGTACAGGCTTTGGCTGCGTGCCATGAATTTGCAGGCATTCCCCACATCTTCTCCAGAAAAGAGAAATCATTCAAAGGAAAAGAATCAGAAGGTTTTCCGCTGTTTCTCTCCTCTAATGAGGATGCAAATCTTCTTACAGGAATTTTAGTAAAAAAATAACTGAGATAAGATACTTCCCTGCATGATACCTGATCCAAAAGATGATCTTCTGTCCATTCAAGAGCGCGGTCGGTATCTGAAAAAAATATATCTCTGCCAAGTATTTCAACAACATCCATGACTTTGAGAAATTCCCATAAAGATCGGTTTTCCCTCAAATAAGTTATCAGAAGATGTTTTTTCTCTTTTTCAATATTTTTACTCAGTTGTAAAAGAATATTTGCGCCGGTGGTGTCAATCTCATTCACCCGCTTCATATCAAGAATACAGTAAGTTGTTTTTTCCATCACGATCTCAACCTCTTTTGTCAGATTCTCCGCAGAACCGAAAAAGATAGGTCCGTGAAGCTCGAAAACAACGATTTTATTCCCTTCTTTCTCCAATATTTCAGCATGTTCAACACTTCGCATCTTTTTTGAATGAAACTGATCCCCGAAATATTTCCGTTTGATAACAGATTTTCCCATTTTTGATACAAACAGGGCAGAAGCAAGTACAATGCCGATTCCGACTGCAAAGATCAGATTTACGCTGATCATAATGATTGTAACGCTGATATTCACAAGAAAGTTTATCAGAACATCCTTCTGCTGTTTAAACGGATTTTTCAGTTTTCGGATAAAGTTGACTGTCCATTTGTCAAAGAGACTGAACCCTACAGATATAAGAATTCCGGCAATAACTGACAGGGGAACCTTTCCAGCCAAAGGACCGAGAACCAACATAATCAGAAATATAAAAATACTGCATAATATCCCTGAGAGCGGAGTCCTGCCCCCTGCTTTGAAATTTGCCATTGTTCTGGGAACAGACCCCGCGGCGGCAAGTGAACCGAAGAAAGATGTAACAATATTTCCGATTCCCTGTCCCATAAGTTCACGCTTACTGTCATGACGGTTGCCTGTCAGATTATCGGATGTAACAGAACTGAGAAGGGTTTCCATTGCCCCGAGCAGGGCAATCACCAACCCGGCAATAAAAAGATCAGGAAGGAATATCATTATCTTATCAAGCTCTGTCAGAGAGAATAACTGAAAGAAAATATCCGGTCGCGGCAATTCAAAGCGGATTGTACCGATAAGGGGACCCGGAGCAGAGGATGGAGCAAACCCTTTAAGCAGATAATAAAGAGCGGTTCCCCCGGCTAATCCCATGAGAGAGGATGGGATTTTTTTGATAAAACGCTTGGAAAGATAAAGAGACCCAAGTGTTACCAATCCGATAACCAGCGTCATCGGCTGAATCGCTGCTGTCCGGTTCAGAATCTCAATAAACTTTGTACTGTTTTTTACGCCGAGGATAGGCTGTATCTGACTTATAATCAGAAGAATACCGATTCCGTTGGTAAATCCCGCGACCACAGGATGCGGCACATATTTTGTAAGATTTCCGAATTGCAATACCGCAAAGATAACCTGAAATACTCCTGCGATAAAGACCGAAACCGAGGCTAATCCGACAACAATAAAATATCGGAGATCAGGATCAGCGGGAATATTTACATTGGCAACCATATCCGCAACCACTGATGCCTGAACAAACATGAGCAATGCTTTGGGACCTGTGATCTGAATAGGATTTCCGCCAAATAACGCGGCAAGAAAACCGGCAAATACAGCGCTGTAAACTCCGGTCATGGCTGCCATTGGAGCATATTGAGTTCCCAGAGGTGCAAAGACAATGATACCATATCCGATACACATGGGCAGCGTGATAATTGCAGCGGAGATTGCCCCGGACATATCTCCTTTTATGTTTGAAAAAGTATTTGTATTTTTCATCTGGTCGTTTTAGGTTTTAAGCTATCCCTGCCGAGAAGTTTGTAGTACCGCATTTAGGCGGTCCCTGTCGTTATATGATAGCGGTCTGATTTCATAAGAACCGCCTAAAGGCGGTACTACAAACTTTACGAACCGCCTAAAGGCGGTACTACAAACTTTACGAACCGCCTAAAGGCGGTACTACAAACTTCATGAACCGCCTAAAGGCGGTACTTATAAATAATTACAGTTAATAAGAATCTTTATACTGCTGTCAGATTTTGCTATCCCTGAAACAAAACATCCGGCATCTGTTCCTTCGCCGGAACATAAGAACGGAACTCACTTCAGACAAAGGTTCAATATCCCTTACTCTGATTTCACAGACGCCTGCTACACCATCAACAATAATCCCTTTTAATATGATGCTCTCTTCATCTTTGATCTCCAATACAATAATGCATGTATTCTCTGTATAACCGCTCTCATCAAGTCCTAATCTGAGTCTGATATCTGTTACCGGAATTATCTTCCCCCTGAGATTGATAACTCCCTTTACATAAGAAGGAAGATTCTTGACAGGAGTAATCGGCGATATTTTGATAATTTCCCTTACGTTCAGAATTTCAATACCGTATTCTGCATTATCTAATCTGAATATCAGATACTTTATCTTTTTCTGATCCAGTTCCGCTTTCAGTCTGCGGATTTCATCATCTGCTTTTCTGCGGTCTGTCAGATCATATACTACAGTAAATACACATTGATTATCTTTGAAATTAAAGAGCTGGCTGAATAAAGCCGTCCATAACAGTTCACCGTTACTCTTTTTTAATCTCACTTCAAAATCATTCACTCTTTTCCTTTCAAATAGAGCTTTTAAAAAAATTTTTCTGTCATCAGGATTATAATATAACTGAGAAGCATTCAGTTTTACGAATTCATCAGATGTGAATCCGAATACACTGCATGAATGTTCATTGACATACATAATCTTTCCGTCAGATATTGTGGCTACAATAACAGGTACAGGTATGGTATCACTGATTAAAAGAAAACGCTCTTCAATCTCTTTGGCAGATGCTTCAACCTTCTCCTCCAGCTCTTCAGTAACAACATCGCTGTGCCGGTTGTTATATCCATGGTCTTCTGAAGACCTTCTATTTTCTTTTTTAGTTTTCTGTTCTCTTTTTCCAGTTTTTCAATCTTTTTTTCAGGAGACTCTTCTGATAATGTTGTATTACTCATCTTTTTTTTCCTGCTTTTTATCCAGAACCCTCCGAATTACTGAGCCTATTTCCAGTTGGCTGAACGGCTTCTGAATAATCTCTCCGTCAGTAATCTTTAAAACCGTTTCATCTTCAACTTTTTTACCTGTAATGACAATTACAGGAATATCCGGGCGGATTTTCAGAATCTCCAAAGCCATTCTTTTTCCTGACATTTCCGGCATTGTCATATCTGTAATAAGCAGATCAAATTTTTCAGGCTGATCCTGAAAAATTTTTAATGCCTCTTTGCTGACAGAAGAGGAGATAATCTCATATCCCAGATTTTTCAGCATCTCTCCGCATACATCCAGAATATCCGCTTCATCATCCACAAAGAGAATCGTCTCTTTTCCGCCTTTTACTTTGTCAGAGATAACCTCTGTTTCAACAACAGATTCAATCTCGGCAACAACAGGAAAATAACAGTGAAAAGCTGCGCCTTTTCCCGGCTCACTTTCAACACTGACGGCACCGCCGTGATTCTGAACAATACCGTGAACCACTGCAAGACCCATTCCTGTTCCTTCTCCCGGGCGTTTGGTTGTAAAAAAAGGATCAAAAACCCGGTCAATAATCCCTTTATCCATGCCTGGACCATTATCACTGACTGTCAGTCTGACATAATTACCCGGTTTCAGTTTAGGGATAATAATCTGATTCCGGTTTGATTCATTAAGATTCATCTCTGTAAGAATTATTTCAATATTTCCCCCTTTATCCTGTAATACATGATTGGCATTGGAGCAGAGATTCATAAGCACCTGATGTATCTGGACAGGATCCCCCCTGATGATCGGCGACTTGGATTCAATCCGCAGATTGACTGTAATATTTGAAGATATAAGTGTTTTAATCATCCGGGATGCTTCTTTGACAATCGTGCTGATACAAAAGAGTTTCCGCTCCTGATCTTTCTGGCGGCAAAAGTCCAGCAGTTGTATGATCATTGCCTTTGCTCTGTTAGCGGCTGACAAGGAGTCATTCAGATTTTTCCAGCTTTTGCTGTCCTCAGGAAGCATCATCATCGCAAGCTCAATCTTTCCGAATATGATCATCAGGATATTATTAAAATCATGGGCAATTCCGCTTGCCATAGTGCCGATTGCCTCCATTTTCTGTGTCTGGCGGAGATGCCTTTCAATGGTCATCCGCTTCTCTTCTTCTTTTTTCAGTTCTGAAAGATCATAAATTGCTGTTAATATACAGTTACGCCCCTCAAATATGATCTCATGTGAAAAAAAAGAAGCAGGGAATATTGATCCGTCAGATTTTTTCAGACTGACCGCAAAATTTTTTACTTCGCCTTCGTTGACAAGAATTTTCAGGAATCTGTTACGCTCTTTGCTGTTTTCATACATATCAGCAGCTTTGACTTTATAAAAATCATCTTCAGAATATCCGAATATCTCCTGTGCTTTTACATTGGAAAAGAGAATATCCCCTTCTGACAGTGTGATCAGTATAGGGACAGGCATTGTATCACTGACAACTTCAAACAACTGCTTCAGATTGTTTTCGATTTTCCCTGAATGTCTGGAAACAATCTGAAGCGTTTTTTCAAGTCCGGCAATGCGCCGGTTAAGTTTTTCTATTTCTTCTTTATGATTCATTTTTTTCGGATAAATTCAGTCTTCTCTGTTCCCACGCTTTGCGTGGGAACAGAGAAGACCACCGGATTTTTTACACATCTGTTGTTTTATCATAAACTTCCTGAATTCTCAATTCACATCCGATGCTCTCTAAAAGAATGATACCGTCTGCTTTGTCAGATTCAGTGAGCATCCATTTTTGTCCCGTGTTTCTGGAATATCTTTCTATACGTCTGATATTCCGGGAGATCAGAAGATATTCTTTAAGAGAATCAATCTGCCGGTAATGTCTGCTTTTTTCGCCTCTGTCATATCCCTCTGCAGAATCTGAAAGGACTTCGATAATAACATCCGGGTTCAGGAGCGTATTTCTCTTTTCATCGCTGAATTCTCTTTCACCGCAGACAGCCATGACATCCGGGTAAGTGTATAACCCGGTTTTTTCAATCTTCAGACGCATATCACCCGGATAGACTCTGCACGGTCGTTTTCTTAGCTGGGATTCCAGTGTAAAGATAAGATTTGTAACAATCAGGTTATGCTTTCCGAGCCTGCCATTGCAAATATTTCACCCTGATAATACTCATATTTTATCTCCGAAGTTCTTCCATTTCAAGATATTCTGATTCAGAGATAAAGTATTCCGCTATTTGCTGCATATAGTATTTTCCTTTTTTATAACTGACTTGCACATCTTGCCGAATTTTTTGTCTCTTTTCTTTCTCCAGATATGACAATTCAAGATAATCAGATTCTTTTTTCATTTTAACATAATTCTGATAACGTTCTGCGGCGATAGTTCCGTTTTTTAATGCCGCCAAGACTGCACAGCCTTGTTCCATGATATGCGTACAGTCTTTATAACGGCATTGTTCTGACAACCCGGCTATTTCATCAAACGTATTATTAAGCCCGGATTCAACCCCCATATTTCCAAGCTCTTTCATGCCGGGAGTATCTATAATCATCGCTCCGTTTTCCAGATAAATCATCTGACGCCTTGTTGTTGTATGGCGTCCTTTTCCATCGCTTTCCCTGACAGATCGGGTTTCAAAAAGTGTTTCGCCAAGAAGATTATTCAGCAGTGTAGTTTTTCCGACTCCTGATGAACCAATCAGAGAGAATGTTTTTCCGGGAATGAATAATTCTTTTATGCTGTTAAAACCCGAATAATTTTTATTGCTGAAAGCAATCACCTGAAGAGCAGGCATTATTTTATGAATTTCAGTTATCTTCTCTTCCACTGCATCCGAAGATAACATATCGCTTTTGCTTAATAATGCTATGGGATGGATACAGCTTTCATTTATCATCACCAGATACCGTTCCAATCGCCTGAGATTATAATCAACGTCAAGTGACTGAATAATCAGAGCTGTATCTATATTCGCGGCAATCAGTTGGAATTCTATTTTTTTACCTGAGGTTTTCCGTTTTAAAACAGATTTTCTCGGAATAATTTCATGAATCAGAGCAAAAGAGTTTTTATCAAAATATTGTACATAAACCCAGTCGCCTACGGTTGGATAATCCAAAGGAGACTCTGCGCCGAACATCAGTTTTCCGGTTATTTCCGCTAAAACCTCGTTCTCTCCGTTTTTTATAAAATAACTCTCTTTATTAACAGCCGTAACTCTTGCTATCCGGTAATCTGCCAGTTTTGCAGGATCGGTTTTATCCTGAAACCATTTATCAAAACCTGATATTTCTGTATTCATTGATATTCTCATTTTTAAGAGTCTTGTTCCCACGCTTTGCGTGGGAACACAAGAATGGACGCTTCGCGTCCAATTGATTTCCATATTACCGGACGCAAAGCGTCCTGTCTGCGTTCCCACGCAAAGCGTGGGAACGAGGAACAAGGAGCAGAAGCTAAGTTTCTTTAAGAAACTTAGCTTCTGCTTTATTTCAATCCTGAAATCTTCTGCAATATATAAATCACTTCTTCCATTCCGATTTTCTGATCCCCGTTCACATCTGCTTTTATTTGGATACCACCGTCATTTATCCCTGTCAACAGCTTTAATGCAAGGATAGCATCATATAATTCAACCTTATGATTGGCATCCACATCCCCCGGAAGAGTCGTCTGAAAGGGAAAATGAAGAATTGTGCCGGAATTTCCTACAGCAAATATATCATTTTCAGAGCTTCCCCAGACTGCATAAAGATCATTTGATACAGGCATGGTCATTGCAGCCCATATATTGCCGTTATAACGGAGAATTGTTCCTGATACGCCGACAGCAAAAATATTATCCGCAGAGCTTCCCCATACGCCCCGCAGATAATTTGATGTGCCGGATGTCATGCCGTTCCAGTAACCGCCGTTATAGTTAAGAATAATACCTGTATTCCCAACGGCAAATATATAATTTCCCGAATATCCCCATATTCCGTAAGGAGTATCAGATGCTACAGTAATTGGGATTTCCGTCCATGTATTATTTATGTTGCCGTCATAATGAAGGAGAGAAGATGAATCCCATGCTCCGCCGACTGCAAATATGTTATTTTTTGAATCTCCCCATATTCCGTAAAGCGGATTGAATGTACCGCCCTGCATTTTTATCCATTTCCCCTGTTTTGCATCCCTTGTTCCGATGTTCTGCGTATAACGGAGAATTACGCCGTTATCTCCGACAACAAAAATATTTTTTTCTGAATCTCCCCATATTGCTGTAAGATTATCAGAGACGCCACTCTCCATTGCTGACCAATTTATACCGCCATAATGAAGAATTATTCCTTCGTATCCTACAGCAAAGATATTATCTTTGGAACTCCCCCATATTGCTCTTAAATAAGATTCTGTTCCGCTCTCTGCTTTTGTCCAGGTGATACCGTTATAATGAAGGATAGTTCCTTTGCTGCCGACTGCAAAAACATTATTTGCAGAGCTTCCCCACACGCCCCGTAAATTAGCAGAAACCGGAGACAACATTTTCATCCAGTCTGTTCTCTCCTGTTTTAACTCGATTATCTGAGGAGAGTTTTTTGCATCATCTGCTGTTACTGTTATGTTGCCGGTTCTTGCTTCATCTGTTGTATTCTCCTGATATGTTACCTGAATAACTGCATGATTGATTCCTGAATTCTGATCAGCAGAAAACCAGTCGCCGTTTTTTGATATGCTCCATCCCATTTCACCTGTGCCAATATTGGCGATTTCAAAAGAGATTGTTCCGCTGTTTGAAGAAAACTCAAAAAGATTCTGTGTTACTGATAATTCAAATCCGCACGACTGCTTTATTTCAACGATCTGAGGGGAGTTTGCTGCTTCAGCGGATGTGACGGTGATCTTGCCGGTTCTTGATTTGCCTGTATTGGCGTCATAATTTATTGTTACAACTCCGTTGTTTGTCCCGCTATTTGGCGTTACTGAATACCAGTCCGCATCATCAGGAGTTGCTGTCCATGTCATTGTCCCTGTTCCGGTATTTTTTATTTCAAATGAGGCGGTTCCGTCTTCTGAGGAGAGATTCAGGAGAGCCGGAGTTACTGATAAAAACGGAATAAATTTATGAGCCGCCTGTCTGACTTCAACACTTTGAGGAGTTTTATCCGCATCAGGTGCGGTAACTGTGATTAAGCCGGTTCTGGCAGTACCGCCGGGATTTACTGCACAGTTTATTGAAATTACTCCTGTATTTGTGCCGCTGCTTCCGCCGGTAATGGTCAGCCATGATGTATTTGATTTGGCGTTCCAAGTCATTGTTCCTGTGCCGGTATTGGCGACATTAAAGCTGGCGGTTCCCACGTTTTCTGAAATATCCCGATACGCCGGAGTAACAGATAAAATCGGCGTAAATGTCAGAGCAGTCTGCTTTATTTCAACTGTTTGAGGACTCTTTTCTGCTCCTGATGCTGTGACTGTTATGGTTCCGGTTCTCGGCGTTTCATTTGTATTAGCTTCATAACTTACTGTGATTATGCCTGTATTTGTTCCGGTATTGCCGGATGTAATATTCAGCCAGTCAGAATTGCTATTAGCAGTCCATACCATTGTGCCTGTCCCGCTGTTGGCTATCTGAAATGAGGTTGTTCCGTTTCCTGAAGATACATCCCGGAATGACGGCGTAACAGATAAAACAGGAGATTCAGCAGGTTCATAATGCAATATTGTTCCACTCTGACCAACGGCAAAGATATTCTCAGGAGAACTTCCCCATATCCCCTGCAACTGATTTGCTGTTCCGCTTGCCTCTTCACTCCATGTATCTCCGTCATAATGGAGAATTGTTCCTGAATTACCCACAGCATAAACATTATCAGAAGCAGTTCCCCATACATCCATAAGCTGATTGGACCCCCCGGTTTTAACGGTTTTCCATGAGGTGCCGTCATAATGACCTATGAACAAAGAAAGAACCCCGCCTCCGGCAACAAATATGTCATCTTCCGCACTTCCCCATACACCGTAAAGAGGAGGAAAAGAGACTGCCAATTCATTCAGCGAACCTTTATAATGATAAACCGCTCCTGATGTATAAGAAAATCCTACGGCATACAGATTATTTTCAGCAATTCCGAATATATCCCATACATAATTAAGAAGCTCATTCTCTGTTGTTGTCCAGATATTGCCGTCATAATGAAGAATGACTCCATAACCGTCAGCCGTATAACCTACAGCAAATACATCTTTTTCAGAAGTTCCACCGACCCCTTTTAAAAAAGCATCAGAATTGCTTGCCATCCCTGTCCATACGGTGCCGTCATAATGAAGAATTGTTCCTGAATCTCCCACAGCAAAGATATTATTCGGATCACTTCCCCATATTTCACTTAAATTGGCGGATGTAACAGCAGGCATAATTGTCCATTCAGAGCCGTTATAGTAAAGAATTGTTCCGCTTCCGCCGACAGCAAAGATATTATTTTCAGAGCTTCCCCATATTCCGTACAGATTATTTGTTGTAGTGCCTGTGATGCTTTTCCATTCTGCTTTTGCCTCATGGAGGCTGATGATAATGGAGAGGAGCAGGATGAATATAGTCAGAAATATACAATTTTTTTTTGATTTCATAATCATTCTCCTTATTTTTTAAAAAAGCTCCGTAGGAGCGTAATATTTATAGCAGTTTAGAATGGTCAGTTTTTTTAAGCCCCATAGGGGCGACATATAATATTACGCTCCTATGGAGCTTTTTTTCACCGGAGGTAAACATTCTGCTACAAATATTCTTGCTCCTACGGAGCTTTTAAAAAAATTCGGGTAGTGGGTCAATCCAGACTGATATTTTATTATAATATCCTAAATTAATAAGGATTATAATAATAGTTTCAAGTCAATTTTGAACCACTACCAAAATTTGATTATTGAGTTACAGAAGAAGCCAAATTTTTTTAAAAAACTTAGCTTCTTTTTATAGAGATTATTTTTCAGATTTAACAACAACTTCAACTTTCATTTCAATACGTTCATTCGGATTGTCACTGCGATCTCTTGGCTGTGATACGATTTTATCTATAACATCAATGCCATTGATCACTTCTCCGAAAACAGTATATTGACGGTCAAGGTGCGGCGCATCAGCTACACAAATAAAAAATTGAGAGCCTGCGCTGTCCGGGTTGGCAGATTTTGCCATAGAAAGAATCCCTCTTTTATGGGATTTGCTGTTAAATTCAGCCTTCACATTATAACCGGGTCCCCGGTTTCGTGCGTACTTTTATCAGGATTTTTGGAATTGGGATCCCCGCCCTGTATCATAAAACCGGGTATAACCCTGTGAAAAACAGTTCCGTTGTAAAATCCTTCTTTTGCCAGATTGATAAAATTATTCACATGATTCGGTGCGACTTCAGGAAAAAACTGAATCGTCATATCGCCGAATTTAGTATGAATAACCGCCTGTGTTGCCTCCATTGTTTTGATCTCCTCCTTTGTAAATGTTTTGCTCCGCGTATCCTGTGCCAATATATCATTGCCGCATGTGAAACATAAGGATAGCAGAAAAATGAATACAAACAAACTTTTCTTCATACAAACAACCTCCTGAAAAAAAATAGTCACTTCCCAATTTTCAATTGGCATTGATTATATAATCTTAACATGCAAAAAAAACAACCCTGATTTTTGTCAGACTGAGCTTTGCTTATAATAATATGTTTATTATCAGAGAATTAATGAAAGTTAAGTGAAACAGAGTTTCCTCTGCAAGAGAGTTTGGGAACGAGGAAATACGCTTAGGGTTCTTTTTGTGTCTTGGTGTCTTTGTGGTAAAAAAAACACAAAGGCACAAAGTCACGAAGATGAAAATTCGGAAGTCTTTGAACATTCTACCTTCTAAGAGAATGAGTAAAAAGCCTGCCGTTATCCATATTCGCCGCCGCCAGTTCAAGAAGATGCTGATGATGAGTAAAAAAGATAATCTGCGTTTTTTCAGAGAGTTGAGCAAGAATCTGCAAAGTGGCGACAGATCGTTCATCATCAAATTTAATCAGAATATCATCTATAATAAACGGAATTGCCTCATTTTTTTCAAGATATGCCTCAAGACTTGCAAGACGGATCGCAAGATATAACTGATCAGCAGTTCCATCGCTCATTCCTTCAACATTTACAATATCTTTTGTTCCTGAACGGACTCCGACCAGAATTGTATCACCTTTTTCATTAAATTCAAGTTTCAGCCCTTCAAAAGAGCCTAAAGTCATATGAGCAAAAAATTCATTGGCACGCTTTAAAATAGTTCCCTGATTTTTTTCTCTGTATCTTTCAATTGCCTGACTTAACACCTCCGATGCAAGTTTCAGGCGTATATACTGCTCAACATCATTCTCCATTTTTGCAAGAATATGCTGCGCCTCTTCGGCAAGCTCTGCTGCCTTTGCACTGCCGTTCATCCGGGCAAGTTCAGTACGTTCACTTCCGATTTTCTGATCCAAAAGAGATTTTTGCTGCTCCGACTCTTTTATCTCTTCATTCAGGCGGTAAATCATCGGATCAATTGAATCAGGATCAATATTTTGAATCTCCTGAATAAATTTTTCAGGCAATTCCCCTCCGCTCAGTCTATGTAATTCCGTTTCAATCTGTTTTAACTCTGCCTGAATCTTTTTCCGTTGGGATGAACGCTCTTCAGCCGTCTGAAGCTCTTCATATTTATTACACTTTGCCTCTTCACACATTACTGAAAGAACAGAAGCGATTTCAGATATTTTTCCTTTGGCATTTAAAAGCCTTGCATCCTCTTTTTCTTTACGCTTTTCCAAATCTTCTTTCTTTGCTTTTGCAGTCTGCCCCCGGATAAGACGGGCGTTGATTTCAGCCATAATCTGATCTTCAGGAAGATGCAGTAAATCCGGCGATTCACGTTCAGCAAAATGAAGAATCTTTTCTTTAAATTCTTTGGCATCACGATCAATTGCTTTGATTCGCAGATCATCATGCTGTACATCCTTCAGTTTGCTGAAAAGATTATCTAATTCATCTGTTACAGCATTTGCCTGATCCGGAGTGGCATCAGCATTAAGCCCAAGTTTATGAACAGCTTTTTCCCAGTCAGATTTCCATGATGATAATTCTTTATGGGTATCTTCAAGGCGTATCTCCGCTGTCCTTAATTCTCCTGCTTTCTGAAGAAGATCACTCTGAAATTTTTCCCGGTTTATCCGTAATTTTTCCATGCGGATTACAAGGCGTCTGCTCTTTTCAAGAAGATTGCTTAATGATTCATCTTCAATATTCATATTCTGAATAATCGGAGAGATTGCCCGGAAAAATTGTTCACGGAGCGATTCAATACAGGCTTTTATATTCTCTGCTTTTGCTTTCTGTTCCCTTATTGCCGCTGTCTGATTTGCCAAAGCCATCTGCTGCTGAATCCATCTTTGCATCTCTTTGGGGGTTTTAGGAATAATTCCGACTGTATTCCATAATTCAGCCCATTCTTTCTGAAGAATGTCGAGCTTCTTCTCTGATTCTTCAAGCTGATTTCTCAGCTTTTCAAGCCGGTTTATCCGTATATCACGCTCTGCAAGGAGTGAAGCTTTTTTGCAACCCGATCTGCCTCGCGCCTAAGCCGGTCTGCAATCTCATCAGCATAGCGTATCTGTGCTTCATACGCCATAGCAACGCCATTTGAAGGGGGAAAAACATTCTCCCGAATCTTATGCCATTCTTCATCACGTTTTTGCCGCTCCTCATATAAGTCGCTCTCTGCCGGGACTGCCTGTTCAAGCTGTATCTGCTCAATCTGACCGTTAATATTGACTGATTCATCTTCAATTCTGCTGATCTCTGTTTTAAGAGATGTTACAGAGCCTGTAATCTCTCTAAGATTGTATTCAAATCTTTCAATTGTTTCAGAAGAAGGAACCGGCAGTTTTTCAATCTCTTCAAGCTGTTCCCACGCAGAAGCGTGGGAACAAGTAGCAGCGGGAGGAAGTTTCTTCAAAGCAATTGCAACAGATGTCTCTGCTTTCTGAATTTCAACAGATAACGCCTGATACTGAGCTTCCAGATTTCCGTAATGCTGTGCATTTTCAATTGCCTGCTGAAGCTCTCCAATATCATGAATATCCTCGGCTTCGGCAATCTGCTTTTTTAAGCTGTTGATTTGTGAAGAGAGCTTTGCAATATCATCCTGTGTGCTGTTCTTTCTGCTGTTAAGCCGTTCATACAGGATACCAAACTCCCGGATTTTAACTTTCTCTGATTTCTTTAATTTAAGCTCTTCTGCATGCTCCAATGTCAGATCAGGGCGAAGTTCCTGAAGAATTTCTTTTGCCTCAGCCTCAAGACTTGTCTTTCTTCCCATAAGACGTGGACGATCCTGTATTGCCTTCTGAATACTTCCAAGAGTACGGTGATACTCATCAATCAGCTTTCCCTTCTCAATCAGCGATTCAGGAATCTCCAATTTTTCAAGCGACTTCTGAATATCAGCGATATTTTTTACAGCATCTTTCTCTTCATTTTCAGCTATCCTGAGATTAGTAAGAGCATCGCTCCTTTTTTTGCTGAAATCATCAGAAAGGATAACAGCATCTGAATATGGAATCAGATAATTAAGCAGTTCTTTTCTTGCCGAGATATGGGGAAGAGCCTCTTTTATCCGCTCAAGACGACCACGATCTCTGAATTTCTGTTCAAACTGTTTATTGACAGATATTTTCTCTTCAACTGCCCTGTTCAAAGCACGATCATGGCTTTCCCACTCCTGACCTGATAACTGAATATCTCTTATTTCATTATGTTTTTTTCTAAATTCTGCTATAGCTTCATTTATTACCGGTTTTTTTCCCAAAGGCTTGAAGAGTTCATCAGCCTCTTTCTGAAGATCATTCTGAACTTTCCGAAAATCAGATATGCCTGAACCGCCTGCAAAAAGTATCTGCCCGACCTCGCCGCCCCCTTCAATTATCTCTTTTCCTCCCTGAACTAATCTGTCATGATCAATTCCGAACATGGTTTTAAAAAGAGTTTCATTCACGCCGCCAAGAAAACTGAGGAGTTCAGATTCATCAATATTTTTTAAATCATCAGGTCCCCATAAGGTGTTAAGTCTTCCTTTCCGGCGGATAAATTCAAGTCTTTTTCCGTTTCCGCCGCTGACTGTACCGCCGATTCTCAGTTTTCCGTAGGGATGAATAAAATCATAAGAGGTTTTGTCGGGAAAACCAAAGAGCATATAGCGCAAACCCCATAATGCTGTGGTTTTTCCAGCCTCGTTGGAGCCATAGACAATGTGTAAGCCCTCGTGTCCGCCGCTGAAATCAAGCAGGGTATTGGTAAAGGGGCCAAAGGCGTGAAGATTTAACTGGAGAATTTTCATATATATTTTTTCCTTATTTTTATCTCGTTACAAGGCTCTGCCTTGTAACGCACAGACAGAGGCTCTGCCTCATTCTGTCTGACGGCAGAGACGTCAACATTCCGGTTACGAGGCAGAGCCTCGTAACCAGATGTAGCTCCATAGGAGCGTTATCTTTGTAGCCATATAGGATTGCTATAATTTATAGCTCCGTAGGAGCGGTATATTTAACTACAAATATAACGCTCCTATGGAGCTTTCAATATGGTGGACATCATCCGTGCTACAAATATAACGCTCCTACGGAGCTACAATTTGGTGATAGCTCCGTAGGAGCGGTATCTTTGTAGCCATATAGGATTGTTATAATTTATAGCTCCGTAGGAGCGGTATATTTAACCCTGCAAATATATCGCTCCTACGGAGCTTTCAAACTGGTGAATATTCTGTTATCTACAAATATAACGCTCCTACGGAGCTTTCAATATGGTGGACATCATTCGTGCTACAAATATAATGCTCCTACGGAGCTACTATCACAATTTTTTAATGATAAGTAAAGGATTTGTCAAGCTCTAAAAGACCTGCGTGCCTAATATAAGATCAGCTAAAACCCCGTGGGTCTCATTTCAGCATTACTGATTTTTGCTTGACTTGCGTAATCGTTATCAGTAAAATTTACTAATTCAAGTCTTATCACTCTTGTTCCAACAATTGGCTCAGGAACGCTGAACACTTTCAAACATCTCTTATCATTGTATCAGGTTTTAAAAAATTAAAAACTAAAGCATGGAGTTACATACATGGCATTCAGTGATTTTAAAAATATCGGTGAAGTACAAAAAAAATATAATATAAAGTATAAAGAAGAACTGTTTATTAAGGCACAGGAAATACAGCCTTCAGAACATTTCGTTAAAGATTTCGGATTTTATAAAGAAAATCTTGATGTGTTCAGTTCGGAGGCGTCGCGCAGTGAGGTTATTATTTCACCGATTCTGAGGGAAGTATATAAACAGTATTATACAAAGTATTCTTTCTGGATCCAGAAAAGTATATCCTGCGATGATATTCTCTGCGGAACACCTGATTATATTTTTTCCGAAAAGTCTGAACTTGGAAAAACAGTACTGGAAAAACCGATAATTATTATAGTTGAGGCAAAAAGAAATGATTTTGAACAGGGATGGGGTCAGTGTCTGGCTGAACTGGTTGCCTCGCAAAGAATAAATGATGATTCAGAACGCCCTGTTTACGGAGTAGTTACTGACGGCAATCTGTGGCAGTTTGGAAGATTGGAAAAAGACTGTTTTTTCAAAAATACGGAAAATTTTACTGTTGATAAACTGAGCCTGCTGTACGGGGCGTTAAATTATGTGATTCAGGCTGCTGAGGTGACAAAAAAATCCTGATATGGCAAAAATTACACAATATATTTTTAACAGAAAAAAGCTCGGTTCAATCCTGAATAATATATCAGTTGAATCTCTGGCAGATCATACAAATCTTTCTGATATAAAAGAGAGAATAGAGAACTGGCGCAGGTTGACTGAGCAGAAAATACTGGACGGGAAAAATGAAATCTCCATTCAGGATTCGTTTTTAAGCGATATTTTCGGGAAAATTCTCGGTTACAGATTCATACATGAATCCCCCGGAGAATGGCATTTATTCAGAGAAAAAAAGACAGATACTGATGCTACAAGAAGTGACGGTTCCCTGGGGTTTTTTTCTTCGGAAAATGAAGATGTCAGAGCCGTGATTGAATTAAAAGACGCAAAAACAGACCTTGATGCAAAGCAGAAAAGAAAAGTCGCGAATTATACGCCGGTTGAACAGGGATTCTTATATTCAGGCAAATTCGGCAAAAAATGCAGATGGGTTATAGTAAGCAATTATAAAGAGATACGGCTTTATAACCGCAGCGCGTCCATGAATGAATATGAAGCATTTACAGTTGAAAAACTTAATGATGAATCGGAATTAAAAAGATTTCTGTATCTTCTTTCAAGAAAAAATCTTATTGAAAAAGAAAAAGAGAGCGTAACCGATAATCTGTATAATTCCAATGAAGCTGAAAAAGAAAAAATTTCAAAGGAATTTTATAATAAATATAAAAATTTAAGGCTGCATCTCTTTGAGTATTTAAAAGAAAAGAACAGGAGTTTTAATGAACTGGTTTTACTTGAAAAGACACAGAAAATACTGGATCGTTTTATCTTTCTCTGTTACTGCGAAAATTTCGGACTGCTGCCCGAACGGATTTTCGGAAAAATGATGGATGCTGTCAAAAATCCTCTGATATTTGTAAATGTTACACAATGGGAACAGCTTAAAAATCTTTTCAGGGCAATTGATCAGGGAAGTCCTCAAGAATAATATAAATAAATTCAACGGCGGGCTTTTTGAATATGATGAAATTCTTGACGGAAAAATTGTTATCGGCGATGAAATATTCAGTGCGCTTACGGAAATAACCGGCTATGATTTTGATTCCGAGCTTAATGTTAATATACTCGGTCATATTTTTGAGCAGAGCATCAGCGATATTGAGGAGATAAAGGCATCAATATCAGGCGAATCCTTTGATAAAAAGCAGGGAAAAAGAAAAAAAGAGGGAATTTATTATACCCCTGAATATATTACCCGTTATATTGTTGAACAGGCTGTCGGCGGGTGGCTTGAGGAGAGAAAAAAAGAGCTTGGTTTTGAAGAACTCCCTGAACTTGCTGAGGAAGATTTCAATTCGGTGAAATATCATAAAAAAACAGGTGAATTCAGAACATCAAATCAGAATATAAAGGATCATCTTCAATTCTGGCAGTCATATAAAGAAAAACTGCGGGACATAAAAATTCTTGATCCTGCGTGTGGAAGCGGAGCTTTTTTAAATCAGGCATTTGATTATCTTTACAGAGAGGGGCAGCATGTAAATGATGAAATTGCAAAGCTGCGCAAAGGTCAGACTGAAGTATTCCGCTTGGATGAGCATATCCTGAAGAATAATCTTTTCGGGGTTGATCTGAATCCTGAATCTGCTGAAATAACAAAGCTGAGTCTATGGCTGAAAACAGCGGATAGGACTTCTCAACTGACCGCGCTTGATAAAAATATCCGGTGCGGCAATTCGCTGATTGATGCTCCTGAAATTGCCGGAGAAAAAGCATTTAAATGGGAAGCGGAATTTCCTGAAATTATGAATAACGGGGGGTTTGATGTGGTGATCGGGAATCCGCCTTATTTGAATATGACCAGAAATAATACAAAAATCGGACATCTTAATTTTTATTCAGATAAATTTGTGAGTATCAGAAAAGCGAATTCCAAGAATATTTTTGTGCTGTTTATTGAAAAATCAATAACTTTACTGAAAGAAAATTCTATTCTCTCTTTTATTGTCCCTGAAGGATTGTTCGTGACGCGAAGTTATTCAGATTGTGTAAAGCTGATCTCCGATAACGGAAGCATTGACACGATAGTTAAATTTGAAGATCAGGTATTTGAAGATGCTGTTACAGGAAGCATTATATTCAAATTTATAAAAAATTTTTCAAATATTACAACAAGATATTTTCTGTTTACAAAAGAAAAAAATCTACAGGAGATAAAACAATCTGCGAATCCTGTTATAACAAGAATGGAAACTCATGATTCTGTAAAGCTCAGTAAGATTGCCATGTTATTTAAGGGGATGGTTGTCAAAGATCGGAAAACGGTTTTATATCATGAAAATAAAGACTTTATAATGCCTGATATTTTTTTATTGGGAAACTGCATGGGCAGATATATCATTAGCGATAAATATTATTGTGATTATAAAATATTGCAGATTGCCGGAGGCACAAAAGATAAGAAAAAACATGATCTTTTCCCAAGACTTATTATCCGGCGGACTGGAGACAGTTTGTGCTGTTCATTCTTAGAATATAAAGCATTAACTGAAAGTACACTTTATTCAATGATCTTAACTTCGGCAGAGTATCATCTGAAATTCCTGCTGGCTCTTTTTAATTCAACACTTTATACATATTACATACAGCAGAAAATGCTGACAAATCAGCAAATGTTCCCACAGATTCTGATGACAGATTTACAAGAAATGCCGGTGAAAATAGTATCGCCGGAACAACAGCAACCTTTTATTGAAAAAGCCGACATCATGCTCTCTAAAAACAAAGAACTTCACGATATGAAAGCCGACTTCCTCAGCTTTCTCAAAAGCGAATTAAAACCTCAGAAAATCAGCAGAAAATTGGAAAACTGGGATGAATCGGACTGGGATTCATTCAAAGCGGAATTGGCAAAAGGGAAAGCTGAAATCAGAGAATTAGGCATTAAAGAACGGAAAGAATGGCAGTCATATTTTACAGAACAGAAAGCAAAAGCCGCTGAAATCAGAGCAGTCATTGAAAATACCGACAGAGAGATTGACCTTATGGTTTACAAACTTTACGGACTCACAGATGAAGAGATAAAAATTATTGAAAACAATATAAAAGCTCCGTAGGAGCAAAATATTTGTAGCAAGACGGTTCACCCTGTTTAAAAAGCTCCGTAGGAGCGTTATATTTATTCTGAAAATCAAAAGGATCCTGATTATGGAAAAAAGAATGACATGGGAAGATATGAAAAAAAATTATCCTGACGAATGGCTGCTTATTATTGATTTTGAACTGGATAATTCAGCCCGTAGGTTGGGGTGAATGAAATGAACCCCGACAAATGCAAACTGCTGGGGTTCGCTCTGCTCACCCCAACCTACGGGGCATTACTTTACAACCGCTTTACCTCATCCAACACCCTTCCGTCTGAATCAATCAGTTGAATATGCAAAGCAATCTGCCCAAATGCGTGGGTGGAGCAGCTAAGGCACGGATCAAATGCTCTTATTACCGCTTCTATCCGGTTCAACGCACCTTCAGGGATTTTCTCCTTATTACCTGCGTCAGAACAAGGGATAAACCGCTTTGCCACCTGCAAAACCCCACGATTCATTGCCAGATTGTTATTTCCGGTAGCAACAATCAGATTTACCCATGTAATCAGACCATCCTTATCCACCTTGTAATGATGAAAGAGCGTTCCACACGGAGCCTCGACTACGCCGATTCCCTGCTCATAATTCGGCTTTGCAAATGCCCGGACATGAGGGCTGAGAATATCAGGGTCTTTTAAGAGTCTTTCCAGAGTCTCAATTGAATAAAGAATCTCAATCAAACGAGCATAATGGTTATAAAATGAACTCATCACGGGACCACGTTCAAGGCTTCGGAATTCCGCCCATTCCTGATCCGCAAGAGGAGTTCCGCATCCGCTACACACATTCAGACGCGCAGCAGGTCCCACCCGGTAAATCCCGTTAGGATACCCCATCGGCTTATAATACGGAGATTTGAGATAAGAGAATGACTCAACCGCCTCTCCTATATATTCCCGATAATGAGCAGGATCAATATGATCCGCCAGAATATTCCCTTTGGCGTCAATAATACGAAGTTTTCCGTCAATATGCTCAAGGTTCCCATCTGAATTGACAAGCCCCATAAAAAGAGTCGGGAAATTCGCAAAAGTCCGTATCTCTTCACGATACTGCTCAAGAGTTCCTTTAAACCACCCAAGAGTCCGCATGATAATCTCTGACGCATCGGGAATCATTGATAGCATCATATTCCGGTGTTCTTCGGTGAGCGTAGCATTCACTCCGCCAGGAACCGCCCATGCGGGATGAATCCGTTTTCCTGCAAATAATTCAATAATCTGCTGTCCGATCTGACGAAGGCGGATACCATCCTTTGCAATTGCAGGATTTGACTTCAAGTACCCCTAAAATATTCCGTTTTGCAGGATCAGAATCCATACCCAGAAGCAGGTCAGGTGAAGAGAGATGAAAAAAACTTAACGCATGGGATTGAATAAACTCTCCGCAATTCACCAGACGCCGCAACTTTGTTGCTGTTTCCGGCGGATGAACTCCTAATATGGCGTCACACGCTTTTGCCGAAGCAATTGAATGGCTGATAGGACAGATTCCGCAGATACGTTCTACCAGAGACGGCATTTCATAAAAAGGTCTTCCTTCGCAAAACTTTTCAAATCCCCTGAACTGAGTAACATGAAACTTTGCATCTTTTACTTTTCCCTGATCATCCAGATAGATGGTAATCTTGCCATGCCCTTCAATCCGGGTGATCGGTTCTATAACAATCTGTTCGCCCATTCTCACCTCCTTTTACGCGCCAAACCGTGTTTTTCCTGTCAGATCAGGAATCCGCCCCTCCAACAATTCACTGATTAGAAAAAAGATAGCTTCAGACGGCGGGGGGCATCCGGGTAAAAAAATATCAACCTTGACAACTTCATGAACCGGAAGGGTACGCTTTAACAAACATGGAACCCCATCTGTCGGAATATGAGGTTGCACCGGATGATCCGCATTCTCCTCATACCCGCGTTTCAGCACATCTTCTACCTTGAACTGATTCCTCATTCCGGGAACATTGGCGGTGACCGCACAATCCCCGAAAGAGACCAGAATCTTTGTCCGCTCACGGATTAGACGGATTTTCTTTTCATCATCCTCATTGCTTACCGCGCCTTCAACAAGAGTTACATCTGTATTTTCAGGAAATTCTTTGGTATCCACAAGAGGGCTGTAAACCAGATCAATCTTTCCTGCAATATCCGCCAGACGGTTATCTATATCCAGAAACGACATGTGACACCCTGAACATCCGTCAAGCCATGTAGTTGCTATTCTCACGATATTCATAGCAATCTCCTCCTTTTGCTATTTCTCTGCTTCTCTCCGCATCATTTGAAGATACGGGAGAAACTCTTTCCGTTTGGTCATCTCTGATACAGATTTCCCTTTTTCAGACAATGCTCCGGTAGGACAAACCTGAACACATTTTCCGCATCCTGTGCAGGTTTCCGACTGCCCCCATGGCTGATTCAGATCAGTAATCACACGGGCAAGAATCCCCCGGCGCATAATATCCCATGTATGCGCCCCTTCAATCTCATCACATACCCGGATACACCTGAGACAAAGAACGCACCTGTTATGATCAACGGAAAATCTGTCATGAGAGGCGTCAATGCTATGTCAAGGATAAAGATAATCATAATGAACATGAGTCATGCCAAGTTTGACTGAAAGCTCCTGCAATTCACAATGACCGTTTGATACGCAGACTGAACATACATGATTCCGTTCTGTAAAAAGAAGCTCCAGAATTTTTTTCCGGTAACTGATTACCCTGTCGGAATTTGTGATTACCTCCATATCCTGTCTGGGAAGCGTAACACACGCAGGAAGGAGTTTGGGAATCCCTTTGATTTCAACAATACAGAGCCGACATGCTCCACGTTCTGATAAGCCGTCAAGGTGGCAAAGAGTTGGAATATAAATATTATTCTGACGGGCAACTGTTAAGATTGTTTCATCCTCACGCGCGCTGACATCCCGATCATCTATTTTAAATGTCAGAATACGAACGGGATTCACATCCGTTCGGACTTTTTTACCATAAGCAGGCGTCATGATCTCCCCTCCTTAATCTTAATTTTACATTTTCCCGCGGGACAGGTTTTATCCTGAATATGCGACAGATATTCATTCCTGAAATAACGGAGCGTGCTGATTACCGGATTCGGGGCGGTCTGTCCTAATCCGCATAAGCTGGTATTTTTAACAAGATCGCAAAGCTCTTCTAATAATTCAATATCTGACAGATTGCTGTTGCCGCTTGTGATTTTGCACAGCAGATTGTATATCTGGGTTGTTCCGACCCGGCACGGAACACATTTTCCGCATGATTCAGACATACAGAATTCCATAAAAAATTTTGCAACATCCACCATGCACGAGGTTTCATCCATAATGATCATTCCGCCGGAACCCATAATTGACCCGACTTTTGTTAATGACTCATAATCTACCGGCATATCAAGATGCTGTTCAGGAATACATCCGCCTGAAGGTCCTCCGGTCTGCACTGCTTTAAATTTTTTTCCGTCAGGAATCCCACCGCCAATATCAAAGACAATATCGCGCAGAGAAGTCCCCATAGGAACTTCAATCAGTCCGGTATTTTTTACCCTTCCTGCAAGAGCAAATACTTTAGTTCCTTTGCTCTTTTCCGTGCCGATTCCCGCGTACCATTTTCCGCCTTTGCGGATAATCGGCGGAACATTTGCAAAGGTCTCAACATTGTTGATCAGCGTGGGATAACCCCAGAGTCCGAATTCCGCAGGAAACGGCGGACGGGGCGCGGTCTTCCGAGTCGTCCTTCAATAGATGCGATCAGAGCGGTCTCTTCTCCGCAGACAAACGCACCCGCGCCGAGCCGCACTTTTATATCAAAATTAAACGGAGTGTTAAAAATATTGTTTCCGAGAAGCCCCATGCGCTCAGCCTGTCCCAGGGCAGTCCGCACCCGTTTGACTGCCAGAGGATATTCAGCACGGACATAGATAAATCCGTGATTTGCACCGACTGCATACGCAGCGGTAATCATTCCTTCAATAACCCGATGCGGATCGCTCTCCAATACACTCCGATCCATAAACGCCCCGGATTCCCTTCATCTGCATTGCAGATCACGTATTTTGTGCTGTTTACAGCTTTTGAAACAGCAGTCCATTTCAGACCTGTGGGAAAGCCTGCACCTCCGCGTCCGCGCAATCCGCTGATTGTTATCTGCTCAATCACTTCATCCGGGGTCATTCCTCTTAGAGCATTATACAATCCCTCATACCCGGATTCAGCAATATATTCTTCAATCCGCTCAGGATCTATTTTGCCGCAGTTCTCTGAAACAATCTTCTGCTGGCGTTTGAAAAAAGGCAGGTGATCTGAACAGGCAAGTCGGCTTACCGGGGAACCGTCAAGAGATTCAAGAATCTCTGATACATCTGAAACTTTGACGCTCTGATAAAGTATCCCTCTAGGCTCTACAGAGATAAGAGGTCCGGCGGTACATAATCCCAGACATCCGACCCCTTTTACAGTTGTCCAGTTTTCCAGCCCCCGTTTGATCACCTCTTTTTCCAACGCATCTTTCAGCACATCACTATGACATGATAGACAACCGGCTGCAACACATACATGAATCCGATGCGTAAACCCTTCCTGCCGATCCTTTTCAATCTTGGCAATCTGCTGAAGCTCTTCAATCGTGATTGTCATTGCCTGTCAACCTCCCTATTTTTTCAATAACCACCGGCGGTGTAAGTTTTCCGGCAACTTCGCCGTCAAATACTCCTGCCGGCGCCAGCCCGCATGAACCAAGACATCTTGCTGTTAAAAGAGATAATTTGCCGTCAGGAGTTGTCTCACCCGGGGTAATTCCGATAGCCTCATGAATATTTTCAAGAATATTGGAAGCACCGCCGATATAACATGCGGTTCCCATGCAGATTACACAGGTATGCTCTCCGGGGGGTTTCAGGGTAAAATAGTGGTAAAATGTCGCCACGCCATAGACTCTGCTCAACGGCACTTTCAGGGATTTTGCCACATATTTCAGAGCCTCTGTATCCAGAAAACCGAAAGATTCCTGTACTGTATGAAGCGTTTCAATAAGTGCATGGGGCTGATTCCCGTGAAGACGCATGGTTCTGTTGACTAACCGCCATCGGCGATCTTCTGCCGGTTTTGCGGATTTTTCCGGAGAGAAAGGAGTTTCTGTTTTTATTTTCATGCTGTTATCCTTTATAAAACCCTAATGGTTTCATCTCGTTCCCACGCTTTGCGTGGGAATGAAGAATGAACTCTTTGCGTTCAGTAAACGTATCAGGACGCGAAGCATCCTAAACCTGTGTTCCCACGCAAAGCGTCAATGCCATTAAGTTAAGACTTAAAAACATATTTTTTTAATCCTTTTATAACGTGAGTTCGATGAGTTTCATACTGTTATCAATGCGTTCTGAAGATCAATTCCTCTCATATGAGGTTTTTTCGGATAAAAACTGTAAGCAATAAGGGCACTGAACAGGTTCGCTGTGAATCCGAAGACAGAACGGTGCCGGGAATGTTCGATCTGAAAGAAATTTTTGAGCAGATCGTTGACAGTTTCAGCTACAGCTCTTTTACGGAGCAGAATGCGGTCGGCAAAGGGGATATCCTTTTTTTTCATATTCTTTCTCAGGGCGGTTATGAAATTCAGCCCCTGCTGAATAAGATCTTCCGCAAGTGCGGCACTGATATACCCTTTGTCTCCGAACAGCTTTCCTTTCAGATTTTTTACCGTGTCCATGACCGGTTTTCTGTCACCGGTATTGCCGGCTGTAATGCGGACGGACATAAGTTCTCCGATGCGGTTGACAGCAAGGTGCAGTTTGAAACCGTAAAACCGCCCGGCCGATGTTTTTCCCCGTTCCGCCGCCTCTGTGAATCTGTTGTATGATACAAGAGAAGGGAATTCCGCCCGGTGAAACTGCAGTACAGTATCCTTATAATATTGTCTGAAATTCTGACCGCCGATTATCTGAAATCCGATCAGTACGGTCATAATCTCACATACGGACATCCGGCAGAAGGGACGCTGACGGCGGGCACCGGTGAGATGTGTATTCAGAAGACTGCCGAAAGTTTTCATAAACTCATTAATCTCATAATAAAGTTCTGTAAAAATCTGCACATTGTCCTGATTCGGGTCAACGGTTTTCATTTTCTCCTCCGGTTTAAGCCGGTTAAGATTGTCCGAAGACCATTTTACATCAATTTTACGGTTATGTCACTAATAATATGAAAAAACTCATCGAACTCACGTTAAATACAAACTGTATTCATATCTCATTTCGGAGGATTTGTCATGACAATTCCGGAAACAATTATCAGTAATTCGGAAATTGTGAGTGAAGTTGAAAGAGCGGTAGCGGTAAATATGGTCAAAGCAGGACTGAAACTCAGAGAAGTATGTAAAATATTGAATGTTTCGGATGCTTTTGTAAGTAAATGGAAGATTGTTTATGAGAATAAGGGAGCAGAAGGCTTGCGATCAGGATATAAAGGGAGTAAAGGGTATCTGAATAAATCTCAGAAAGATGAGATAATAAAATATCTTGAAACGAGGGAATATCTGAGTGTTGAAGAATTAAGGGATTATATTGAGAAGGAATACGGGGTTCTGTATAAATCAAAGCAGTCGTACTATGATTTACTGAATTCCGGGGGATTAAGCCTGCATAAAAGTCAGAAGAGGAATCCCAGTAGGAATCCGGAGAAAGTTCTGCTGAAACGTGAAGAAATCAAAAAAAAACTGAAGGAACGTGAAACTGAGATAAAATCAGGTGAATTATACGTTTTCGCGGAGGATGAATGCCATCTGTTATGGGGTGATACATTGGGATATGTATGGGGAAGAAGAAATAACCGTATTGAAATTCCGATACTTGATGAAAGAGAGAGGCAGACATATTACGGAGCGGCTGATTTATACCGTAAAGACTTTTATGTCAGGTGTTATGATAGGTAGTGGTTCTTTTTTGACTGATAAAATTTATAAGTCACGCTGGTATCATAGATGTTACAAAAATACTATCAGTCAAAAAAGAACCACTACCAATCAGAAATACCTGAAATCCTTGCGGCATCTGATTTATGTGTAGCAACCTTGCAGGATATTCCTATGTTCAAAACAACATACCCCAACAAAGTATTTGATTATATGGCTGCCGGACTTCCTACAATTCTTGCCATTGACGGCGTGATTCGGACAGTTTTAGAATCCGCAAACGGGGGAATTTTTGTGCATCCGGGTAATGATGAGGCATTGGCATTTGCGGTATCAGAATTGAAGAATAACTGTGAAAATGCCAAAATAATGGGATTATCAGCAAGAAATTATGTTGAAAAACATTTTGACAGACATAAACATGCCGAACAATTTGCTGAACTGATCCGAACTATCGGACAACCATGATACAAAGGATATTAACGAATCCGACAGATTGCTGTTGAAAAATACGATGTTCACAAGGTAAATGCGCTTATCCTGAAGACAATGGGATTACACTGATTTTAAATTTTGGGCAGCATTATAAAACCTGCTGTAGCAAAATGCTGATCAAAAGAGAATGTTTTGGTGATTTTATGCTGCTTCATCACGGCAAAACTGACAGCATCCGTATAACTGAAATCCTGATCCTGATATTTCCGTAAAATATCTTCTGCGGCATTTTCAGATACACTGTCAGAATAAACTTTAGTGATTCGGGGGCTTGCTGCAATACTTTCCAAAAAAATAACAGCCGGAGTGTGTCCCATACTTTTGCGTATCAGGATATATGTTTCAGCAACAACAAGATTTGTCGTCAGAAGCCGGCATTTTCTTACCAATTCAGGATAAATGTCAACAGCTTCAGAATGATGCTGATCCGATTTGTCAGATAAAGCAAACCATGCACCGGTATCAACAAAAACAATATTCTTTGCCATGTTTAACAATGCTCTTTTGTATAAGAAATCAGATAGTCATCATGTTTTTGAGCAATGTCGCTTTTACCTGAAGCGCCAAGCCCCATAATATTCAGTGCAGGATCATCCTCCACCGGCAGTTCCGAGATGAATTTTGAAATACATAAACGGATAACTGCTGCTTTGGATTTTCCGCTGCTTTTTGATAAAAGGCTGACAGCTTTCATCTGTTCCGGTTCCAGATAAACCTGAACAGGAATTTTGTTAATATTTTTCATGGCAGTATTCTCCATATCATGAATTTTAATATATAAAAATATGCCATATACAAACCATTGTCAACAACTGTTTCTGAAAAATCAGAATATCCCGCATTTTTCAGAACGCATTGGCAGAGGGGAAAATCAAAAACATGATGTTCACAAAGTAAATGCCCTTATCCTGAAAAGAATGGAGTTGACATAATATCCTGTCTGCATTTATATAGGTATCAAACATACAAATAAGGAGTTAATTATGCAGGAAATACAGGTTACAGAGATTCATCAGGGAATCTGGATAGATAAAAAGCGGTTGCAAATGGCAGGACTCGGAGACCGTCTGGAAATTGAAATGAGAGAAAATGAAATTCGTATTCGTACTGCCCACGAAATCAGCGGACAGAAGATACAAGCATCTGAAAAAGGATGGGATATCTTTGAATTTCTCGGAAATGACGCTGCGGAGGGTTGTCTGAAAAATGCGTCAGAAGATCATGACCGCTATCTTTACGGAAAACAGAAATGAGACAGATTTTTGTGGATACAGGTGCCTGGTATGCCATAGCAGACAGCGGTGATGCAAATCATAAAGCCGCATTGCAGTTCAGAGATGAAATTGCAGGAAAAGTCCGTCTTATCACAACGGATTATGTTTTGGATGAATTTTATACACTTCTTCTATGATGAATATCGGATTTCAGAGGACTGTCGCATATAAGAGAAAAACAGATATTCTCATAAAAGAAAATGTTTTGGAAATTATATGGATTAACAGACAGATTGCCGAACAGGCATGGGAAATTTTTGAACAGTTCAACCCGGACAAAAAATGGTCATTTACAGATTGCACATTCTATGCTGTGATAAAAGAAATTGGAATCACAGAATTCTTTGCTTTCGATCATCATTTTGAGCAGATGAAGTTTATCCGAAAACCATGAAATCAGAGACTTAAAAAAATATATAAAAATATGCCGTATATAAACCATTTTTTAAAATTAGAATTCAACTTATGAAACGAATCTTTGACCTTACATTGACAGTCCCCGCATATTTTCTGTTATCCCCGCTGATGATTCTGATTGCCGTAATCATCCGTCTGACAATGGGAAATCCAGTATTTTTTAAGCAGAATCAGACCAGGACTTCACGGAAAACCGTTTACAGTTTACAAATTTCGTACTATGCTAAATGCTTATGACAAAAATGGTTCTCTTTTGCCGGATAAAGAACGCCTGACCCGATTCGGAAAATTTTTACGTTCGACATCATTGGATGAGCTTCCTGAATTATTTAATATCCTGAAAGGAGAGATGAGCATTGTAGGTCCCCGTCCTCTGCTCATGCAGTATCTTGACCGTTACACGCCGGAACAGGCAAGACGGCACGAAATAAAACCCGGACTGACAGGCTGGGCGCAGATTAACGGCAGAAATGCAATCACATGGGAAGAAAAATTCAGGCTGGATGTTTGGTATGTTGACAACCAGTCGTTTTGGACTGATATGAAAATCATTCTCACGACTCTTCTGAAAGTTCTGAAGCGGGAAGGGATTAATCAGCCGGGGCAGGCAACTATGGAAGAATTTACAGGATAATGAATAAAGAGTAAAAAATGAACAATCCGCATGACAGATTTTTCAAAGAAACCATGACCCGACGGGAGAACGCCGTCTCATTTTTTCGCGAGTATCTGCCCGAATCCTTGACAGCCCTAATAGACTGGCGTACGATTCATGATCGTAAAAGAGACATTTGTCGCTCCGGAGCTTAAAGAGCGTTTCTCAGATATTGTGTATAATATCCGAATTAAAGAAAAAAATACATTTATATATTTTCTCTTTGAGCATCAGTCTTCTCCGGACTGCCTTATGCCTCTCCGTTTCTATCATTATTATATGGGCGGACTGTGGGAACTGTATCTCAAACAGAATCCGGGTGAGTGCAGACTTCCGGGAATAATTCCTCTGCTTTTTTATCACGGAAAAGAAAAATGGAACATCAGCACCCGGTTTCATGATATGATTGCAGAATCAGGATGGAATATCTTGAAATCTTTAATTACGCTGCGGAGTTTTTCAAAAAAGATAGCAGATCAATTACCGAGCTTGACATAAAACAGAAATGAGACAGGCTAGTGATACCGAACACTGATATGAGTAACTGAAAGTAGGTAATATGAATAATCATAAAACAGATTAGATCAGCGATAAATTTGACGCTGAGTCAGTCTTATCCAGTTTATTTTTGATAATTTTATTTTCTGAAAACTAATGAAACTATTTTTGGCATCAGTATGTGTCAGACATCCGAGCGCACAGCTTTGTTAATAAAGATATTCCTGATAATGTTATTGTTGGCGGTGTTCCGGCAAAAGAGATCGGGAAATTGACAGGGAAATAAAAATAAATATTATGAAATTCAAAGTTCAACTGATTCAAAGCGATGAAGGTTTTTCTGTATCCTGTCCCTCACTTCCGGGATGCCATTCACAAGGAAAAACCGAACAGGAAGCGATTGAAAACATAAGAGAAGCCATTATATTATGGCTGGAAACCTTTGCTGATCTTCAAGATGAATCATCTGATTTAAAAGGAGATATGATAAAAGAGATTGAAATTCCGTTAGGTGAAGTGGTGGCCCATGCCTAAATTGCAGGGAATTAATCATCTTAAAGCTATAAAGGCATTTGAGAAAGCCGGTTTCCGGCTATTGAAAAGAAGAGGTAAAAATCATGCAGTTATTCTGCTTTCCTGAAGAAATATCAAAGATAAAAAATGACAACAGACACTTATAATAATAAACGACTATTTCTCTCCCCTCCCCACATGGGCGGGGAAGAAATTCGCTTTGTACATGAAGCATTTGACAGCAATTACATTGCCCCGCTCGGTCCGCAGGTGGATGCTTTTGAAAGAGAATTTGCTGAAAAAACAGGAATTCCATACACCGTTGCATTGGCAAGCGGAACCGCCGCTATGCACCTTGCGCTCAGAATAACAGGCGTAAAACCGGGAGATGAAGTATTTGCTTCGACACTTACCTTTATCGGCAGCGTCTCTCCTGCGACATTTCTTGGGGCAACACCGGTATTTATTGATGCAGATCGTATCTCATGGAATATGAATCCTGATCTGCTGGCAGAGGAAATTGAGAGATGTAATAAAAAAGGTAAGCTCCCCAAAGCCGTTATTCCGACAGAACCTTTACGGACAATGTGCTGATTATGACCGGATAAAAGAAATCTCCGCGCCATACAATATTCCGGTAATTGCTGATTCCGCCGAAGCCTGCGGCGCTTTATACAAAGGAAAAAACGCGGGATTCGGAGCAAAAGCTGTAGTTTTTTCATTCAACGGAAACAAGATTATCACCACATCCGGCGGCGGTATGCTGGCATCGGATGATAAAGCACTTATTGAAGAAGCAAGATTTCTGTCCCAGCAGGCACGGAACCGGTTACTCACTACGAACATACCCGAATCGGATACAACTACCGCATGAGCAACATCCTTGCCGCCATCGGCAGAGGACAATATCCGGGTTCTTGATGAAAGAGTAAAACAAAAACGGCAGATATTCGACTTTTATAAAAATGCTTTAAAAGATATTCCCGGCATTGAATTCATGCCCGAAGCTCCTTACGGAAAATCAAACAGATGGCTTACTGTAATTCTGATAACCCCTGAAATATTCGGTGCAGACCGTGAAAGAGTCAGACTTGCCCTGGAGGCTGAAAATATCGAATCCAGACCCGTATGGAAACCGATGCACATACAGCCGGTGTTCAAACGTCAGAACAATTCAAAAGAAACTTATCCTGCAAGAGCCATCGGCGGAGAAGTCGCCGAAGATTTGTTTAAACGGGGGCTTTGTCTGCCATCAGGTACTGCCATGTCTTGTGAAGATATGGATCGGATTATTTCAGCTATATTGAAATGCCGGATATAATTTTAAATTTAAAAAGAGCTGAGGGATTTTCAAAACCCCTCAGCTCTGTTATTTCAGATTTACTGAACATCCTGAATTTTACACCCTGCCTCAAGTTCTTCAGGAGTAATCGTATAAAGTGAATCCAGTAAAGCAATCATAAAACTTCCGGGAGCTTTTGCTTTTTGAGATGCTTTTTCCCCTGCCAACCCAAAGTATGCCAGAGCAGTTACTGAAGCATTAAGCGGATCATTATCCACTGCCAGAAACGCCCCTATAATTGCTGTTGCCGCACAGCCGGTTCCTGTTATACACCCCATCAGCGGATCTCCGTTTGAAACATGAATAATCCTGTTTCCGTCAGTAACCAAATCTACAGGACCGGTTATAGCAAGGGTTGTATTTAATTCACCGGCAAGCCGCTTTGCTGTTTCTGCTGCCTCACTGACTGAATGAACAGAATCAACTCCTCCGGTTTTGGTGTCACTATGGGAAAGTGCAAGAATTTCAGAAGCATTTCCGCGTATAACCCTGATATTTACATCTCTTATAATCTTCTTTGCGGAATCTGTTCTCAGGGCTGTAGCTCCTGCTCCGACAGGATCAAGTATAACCGGGATTCCAAGTTCCGATGCTTTTTTTCCGGCAATAATCATGGTGCTGACTCTTTCATCTGTAAGAGTGCCGATATTAAGAACCAATGCACCGGCAAGAGAAACCATCTCTTCCACTTCATTTTCAGCATGAGCCATAACCGGCGAGGCTCCCATTGCCAGAATCGCATTTGCAGTAAAATTCATTACAACATAATTTGTAATATTATGAATCAGCGGCTTTTTATCTCTTACTTTGATTAAATTCAGAGCGGCTCTTTCCGACAGATTTATCATATCCTGCTCCATTTTAAATGATAATACTGATTAAGATTTAAATCAGGATGTTAAAGTTATTCACCCATTATAATCTTTTTCAGTTCTCTTACATCCTGCATAATATATCGCCAGTTATTATTCTGGCTTCTCTGGCTTGGCTCTTTATCCATGCATGCTCTGGCAAGCTCCTGCCCGTTTTTAGATGTGGTCTCCATACTATGAAAAAGCTGTTTTACTCTATCCATGTCCATAGCCATTCTTTACCTCCGAAAAAATATTTTCAGTTATTAAATTTTCAAAATTTATCAATTCTTTGCCGGAACATCCGATTCTGCCCGTTCCATCAGGATTTATAATTGTTTAGGCAAAAAAACAGATTATAAAAAAAATTATTCTGAAAATCAAGAGGATTTATCAGCTTTAGTTCTGATTATTAAAAAAAAGATAATCAGTCGGGTTACGCTGCGCTAACCTGACCTGCATGGCTATTCTTTATTTCGCTCCGTATTTGAAGAAGACGGAGAATCAGAAAAATCAAAAATAACTTTGAACTGCCCTTCATTTTGTGAAAGTTTCAGCCTGGCAGCAAAAGCGTTTCCGTTTCTTGACATAAACCCGAAAAGAGGACCCGTGCCCCGGTTTCAAGAAGCTGAATTGCTGTCTCTTTGGAAAGCTCTTTATGGGCAACAGTTTTCCAGATAGTAAATTTACACCCTCCGTCAGCCTCTCTCCAGTTCCGGCATCCGTAAGCCTTTTTTGTCTCAATAATATCTCCGCCGCAGGCGGGACATTTTCCTATGGGTTCATCTGAAATATTGGGAAAATCAAATTGGACTTTCCAAGTTCCGTTCTCCTGAACCAGTTTAAGATTAGCAGAAAAAGGTTCCCCTTTTTTTGAGATAAATCCTTCAACAGGACCGGCTTTTCTCTGAGTAAGCAGTTCTTCAGCTATCTGAGGGGTTATCTCTTTTCCGGCTATATTTTTCCAGATAACAAACTTACACCCGCCATTTGCATCTTTCCAGTTCTCGCATCCGTACGCTTTTCCGCCTTCCAGAATATTTCCTCCGCAGGCTGGACATTCCCCGAGCCTTGAACGTTCTGCTATCGGCTCTCCGTCACTCTGTTCAACCCCGATTTTCCAGTCATTATTTTCATTCACCAATTTCAGGATGCCGGTAAACTGTTTTTCATCCTCTGAAAAAAAGCCCTGCATAGGACCAACTTCTTTTTCCGCAAGAAGTCTTGAAATGATCTGCGGCATAATCAGTTTGCCGAAGGTAACTTTCCATATCACAAAATTGCATCCGCCGTCCTGCTCTTTCCAGTTGGAACAACCGTAACCTCTTTTTCCTTCAATAATATTACCGCCGCACCGGGGACACAGCCCCAGAGACTGGCGGGTTTGTGTGCTGCTCATATTAAAATTCCTTTATTATTTTAAAATAGTTAGGCAAGTTTGAATTTTATAATATTCTGAAATAATTGAATATAAAATTTTTATTGAGCCATTGATCTTATAAAGAAAAATTTTATATCATAAAATAAGAAAAATTCAACAGAAACTAAGTTTTTTCAAAAAACTCAGTTTGAATCACTGCTTCTGCAACACCGCCAAAAATTGATTGCCTAATGAATTATAATGCTATATAAAGATTATTCTATTTTCGTTGAGAACAGGATAAAAAATAAAGGAAATAATTTCATGATACTTGCCGGTGATGTTGGTGGAACTAAAACAATTCTGGGTATTTTTATCTCTGATAATTCAGAGAGTTTAAAATTATATAATAATACATTAAAAATTTTTTATAATTCTGATTATGCGAGTTTAGAATTACTTGTTGAAAATTATTTGAGCAATATAAAATTAAAGATTGAAAAAGCTGTTTTTGCTGTGGCTGGTCCCGTAACAGACGGGCAGTCCAAAATGACTAATCTGACCTGGTTGATAAATGAAAAAAAGTTGCAGGATTTACTGAATATTCCTTGTGTACGGTTAATAAATGATTTGGAAGCAATTGGGTGGACGGTGCCGTTTCTGAAACCGGATGAAAAATATATGCTTAATGAGGGGGTTAATTTTTCTGAGGGAAATATCGCTGTTATTGCTCCTGGTACAGGTTTGGGGGAATCTTTTCTTACATGGTGCGGAGATCGTTATTATTCCCATGCCACTGAAGGGGGGCATAGTGATTTTGCGCCGACAAATTCTCTGGAAATAAGGCTGCTGGATTATTTTTTTTCTTTTTATGATCATGTCAGTTATGAGAAAATCTGTTCAGGGATGGGAATTCCTTATATTTATTCTTTTTTCAGGGACAGAGAACATATTGAAGAACCTTTATGGCTGAGGGAAAAGCTGTCTGAAGCTGAAGATGCTGTCCCGGTTATTGTAAATACTGCTCTGAATAAGGAAAATTCATGTGGGATATGCAGTCTTACCCTTAATATGTTTCTTTCTGTTCTGGGAGCAGAGGCGGGCAATCTTGCTTTAAAGGTAATGGCTAAGGGCGGGGTTTATCTGGGGGGCGGGATTCCGCCGCGTATTCCGGATTTTTTTAATAACGGGCGGTTTATGAAGTCGTTTCAGAATAAGGGGCGTATGTCCGGTATCATGAAGAATTTTCCGGTATATGTTATTCTGAATCCTGAAGCGGCTCTCTGGGGGGCGGCGATTTACGGCTTTAAAAACTAAAAAACTAAGTTTTTTTAAGAAACTTGGTCTTTTGCGATCTGTTAACGGAAAACAGATGCCGGATCGCTTAAAATTTTTCCGAAGTTTGATTTTTATGAAAATGTCAAATCCGTTTCAAATATTATCACCCAATGAACGATGGGTTCCATCACAAAGTCAAATGGACGTCTTTGAAAACGCCTACGAAAAGATTCTGCCGCCGTTGGTTTATAAAATCCGTTTGGCAGTTGCAAAATGGAGAGATGACGGCTATCCGGGTGTTTCCGATACATCAAAATCTCTGATGAATTTCTGGTTTAATCAGGAGCATCTTATCGGACAGAATAAATTCAGTTTCTTTTTTTCACAGCGTGAAGCTATTGAATCAATAATTTATCTGTATGAAGCAGCAAAAGCTGAAGATAAATACGAAATGATCCGTTTTGATTCCTCAGAGCGTGTCAGTACCGGGATGTTTGATGAAACATGGACTCGGTATGTTATCAAAATGGCAACCGGCGCAGGTAAAACCAAAGTAATGGGGCTGACTCTGGTATGGTCTTTTTTTCATAAACTGTACGAAACAAAGAGCAGCTTATCAAAGAATTTTCTTATAATTACTCCGAATATCATTGTATTAAACAGACTGCGCAAAGACTTTGACGGGCTGAAAATGTTTTTGGAAGAGCCGTTTATTCCTGAAAACGGCTTTGATAACAAAGATTGGAAAAATGATTTTCAACTGACTCTGCATATTCAGGATGATTTGAAAACAATTACCGAATCCGGCAATATCTTTTTAACCAATATTCACAGAGTATTCTTTAATCAGAATCCTGAAGAATCTTTTGAAAGCACATTCTTAGGCGTAAAACCGAAACAGGATGCCGACACTTCAAAAGGTCTGGATTTGGGCAAAGTCATTCGCAGCAACAAAATAAAAGATCTGGTTGTTCTTAATGATGAGGCACATCACATACACGACTCAAATTTGGCATGGTTTAAAAGCATTGAGGATATAAGCAACAAACTCAAATTAAAATCCGGCAGGGGTATCAGTCTGCAAACTGACTTTTCAGCAACACCAAAACACAACAACGGAGCGATTTTTGTTCAGACTATTTGCGATTATCCGTTGGTTGAAGCGATCAGACAGAATGTTGTCAAGTCCCCTGTGCTGCCGGATGAAGTATCTCGCCAAAAAATTCAGGAGAAAGATTCAAATGATTTTGTCGAAAGATACAGAGATTACATTCATCTGGGATATTTGGAATGGGAAAAGCAATATGAAGAGATGAAAGATCATAAAACACCGATTCTCTTTGTAATGACAATGAGTACCAAAGAAGCAGATCAGGCGGCGGCTTTTCTGGAAAAAGAATATCCTTTGATGAAAAATGCTGTTTTGACAATTCATACCAATAAATCAGGAGAGATAAAAGAATCTGCGGGAAGTAAAAGGGATAAAGATGAACTGGAAAAACTCCGTAAAGCCGCTGATGATATTGATAAGAATATTTCGCCGTACAAAGCCGTTGTTTCTGTGCTGATGCTGCGGGAGGGGTGGGATGTGAGAAATGTAACAACGATTGTAGGACTGAGACCCTTTAAAGCAGATTCAAAAATTTTACCGGAGCAGACTATCGGGCGCGGCTTGAGAAAAATGTTTCCGTTAGATACGCCGGAAAAACTGGTTGTGGTCGGTACGTCAGCCTTTCTGGAATTTGTTGAAAGTCTGAAAACAGAAGGGGTTGAATTTGAATACAGCCCTATGGGAAAAGGCTTAAAAGGGAAATCACCGATTATTGTGGAAGTTGATAAAGAGAATCCGAATAAAGATTTGGATGCCCTTGATATTCCGATTCCGCAGATAAGTCCCCGTATTTACAGAGAATACAAAAATATGGAGCTGATTGATGTGGGGAGCTTTAAAAATAAAAAAATCGCTCTGAAAAAATTCAACAGCAAAGAATTAAAAGAGATTATCTTTAATGACATTGAAGGTGAATTTTCACATAAAACGGTTTTTAATAAAGATACTGTTCCTGATTACCGGAATGTCATAGGATTTTTTACTTCAGGTATTTTAAAAGAGAGCAGACTGGTAAGCGGCTTTAATTTACTGTATCCAAAGGTTGAAAGTTTTATAAAATATCAGCTTTTTACAAAAGAAGTTGAATTAAGCAATCCCCAGACATTACGCAATCTGTCTGAAGCAGAACCCAAAGATATTTTATATAAAACCTTTAAAAAAGCAATTGATGAACTGACGGTTACGGACAAAGGCACAGCAGAAGTAAAAAACTACATTTCGCTGAAATTGGCAAAACCGAAGATTGCTGAAAATCAGCGGTTTCTTATTCCTAAAAAATCGCTTTTTAACAAAATTATTGCCGACAATGCTTTTGAACTGGAATTTGCATCAGCATTGGAAAACCGTTTTGATGATGTTCTTTCTTATGCAAAAAACACAACAGGAGAAGGCGGCGTTAATTTCAAAATAGAGTATCAGGCTGAAGATGGGAATATTCGGGAATATTATCCTGATTTCTTTGTAAAAACAGATAAAAATACTTTTTTTATCGTAGAAACCAAAGGGAGAGAAGATTTGGATGATGTAAGAAAAATTAAGCGTTTGACATCATGGTGCAAAGACGTTAATGCAACAGAGTCTGAATATACTTATACGCCGGTGTATGTAAAGCAGGAAGATTGGGAAAAGAAAGAAAAAGACCTGAAATCTTTTGCAGATGTCATTAAAATATTTAAAGAAACTTTGTGAAAAACTCTTTGCGCCCTTTGCGTAATCTCGCCTTTTTGCGGTTAAGTTAAGATTTTACCGCAAAGAACGCAAAGATTTCGCGCTAAGTTCGCAAAGAATGGAGGAACTGTATGACAGAAAATGAATTATCGAAAATAGTATTTGAAAGCGGCTTGAAAGTTCATAGAAATCTTGGTTACGGACTTTTAGAAAGTGCTTATGAAGAGTGTCTTTTTTATGAACTTACAAAGGTGGGATTAAAGGTTGAAAAACAGAAGGCTTTGCCTTTGGTGTATGAAGAAGTAAAGTTAGATGCAGGTTACAGAATTGATTTATTTGTTGAAAACAAACTTGTAATAGAAATAAAATCTGTTGAATCTTTAAATGATTTACATCTGTCGCAAATTCTGACATATCTGAAATTAAGCAACTGCAAACTGGGACTTTTAATAAACTTCAACAGCGTGCTTTTTAAAAACGAAGTGAGACGAGTTGTAAATGGATTATAAATAGCGTCCATTGCGGTTAAGTTAAGGTTTTACCGCAAAGAACGCAAAGGTTCCGCTAAGTTCGCAAGGGGAAACTATAAAGAAAATAGAATATGTATAATATAGGAATTTTCAAAGAAAAAATAATTAATCGCCTCAACGAGTTAGAAAAACGCGCAACTTTTTCCAATAAAGCAGGATATTTTGACATCAATATGTGAAAAGCCTTCAGAAAGAAGGAAATAAATTTCAATATATTGTTACAATGATTGAAGAAGGAGAGTTAAGAGGAAATTTTGGCGATACTGATGAATTGACAGTTGGAAATATCGCAGAAGAAGCAATCGCTGTATTTACTCCAAGCAAAGGATTGTGGATTGAACATACTGAAAACAGGAAAGCAAAATGACTTTAGCCGAAAACGATAAAAACCGAATCATCGATTTGATCAAAGCAGGTGAGAAGCTGCCGAAAGAATATATTTACAGGCTCTTTGCAGATGAAGAAGATGTGTTTCTTTTCTGGAACGGACGCAAAGAAGATGTTACCAATATTGCTCTCCCTTTTCACAGTATTGAGCATATTGACGAACCGCGCAAAGAATCCCCTAAATCCCGTGAAACATTGGAAATGTTTGACATGCGCGGCAGGCAGATCAAGGGCTGGACAAACAAGCTGATCTGGGGAGATAACAAACTCATTCTTTCTTCTTTGGCAAACGGTTCCTTGCGTGAAGAGATTGAAAAACAGGGCGGTCTCAAACTCATTTATATTGATCCGCCATTTGCCGTAGGTGCAGATTTTAGTTTTGATATACAAATCGGCGGTGATTCTTCGACAGGCTCAGTAACCAAAAAACAGAGTGTTATTGAAGAGATCGCTTATCGGGATACTTGGGGAAAAGGGATTTCCTCTTATTTGACAATGATGTATGAACGCCTGAAACTCATGCACAATTTGTTGGCTGAGGATGGGAGTATTTATGTGCATATTGATTGGCGAGTAAGTTCCTCCTTTTAAGACTTGCAATGGATGATGTCTTTGGTAAAGATAACTATCTCAATGAAGTAATATGGCGAAAGTGAGGACGTCAAATTTCAAAGACAAATTCAATTGGAAATGTTCACGATAATATTTTATTTTATGCTAAATAAGACTAAATACTATTCAACAAACTTTTCAACAACTGAAGAAGATATTAAACCATTGTACATATATAGAGCCAGAAAGCAATAAAAAATTCAATTTGCGATTGCACTGAAAATGGGAAAGGTGTCAAATACGTTGGAGATAAAGTGCTTGCCCCACCAGCAGGAAAACAATGATTTGGCATTAGAAGATGAATAAGAATGGAAAATCCTGAATAGTCTTACAAATTCAGGCAAACCAAGAGTTAAAAGATATTTAGCATGAGTACAAGGCTCACCTGTAGACGGTTTTGTCAGATATAAATCCTGAAAATAGGGCTTCAAATGACAGAACAGATTATACCAACCCAAAAACCAAAAAACTATTAGACAGATTATTAAGGTTTCAAGCAACGAAGGAGATTTAATTGCTGATTTCTTTTGCGGCAGCGGAACAACAGTCGCTGTTGCCGAAAAACTTGGCAGAAAATGGATTGCCTGCGATTTAGGGCGTTTTGCAATTCACACAACAAGAAAAAGATTGATCGGCGTTCAAAGAGAATTACAGAAAAACAGCAAAGATTTCAGAGCATTTGAAATACTCAATCTTGGCAAATACGAGCGTCAGTTCTTTATGGACGAACAAGCTCACTCTCCTTCGGAGAGGGCTGGGGTGAGGTCAAAAGAAGAAATCTATGTTAATCTCATTTTGGAAGCATACAAAGCAAATCGCATTGAAAATCATGCAACACTGCACGGGCATAAAGCCGGGCGATTTGTCCACGTGGGACCCCTTGACGTTCCGGTCACTCAAACCCGCTTGCAGGATATTTTTGAAGAATGCAGACAGAAACTTTACACTCAGGTTGATGTTTTAGGATTTGAATTTGAAATGGGCTTGACGCCTCAATTTATTCAGGAACTCAGAGAAAAAGGGGTATATGTTATGCTGAAATACATACCCAAAGAAGTCTTTGACAAACGGGCGGTTGAAAAAGGACAGGTGCGGTTTTACGATGTTGCTTATCTTAATGCAAATATAAAAACAGAAGGCAAGTCAATAACTATTGAACTAACCGACTTTATTACACATTACACTCAGGATGATATTGAAGATATACAGCAGTCCATGAGAGCGGGCAGCAAAGTTGTGATTGAAGACGGGCAAATTTTTAAAATAGAAAAAGATAAAAACGGCATAATCAGCCGTACTCTTCTTACAGAAAAATGGCATGACTGGATTGACTACTGGGCAATTGATTTCAATTATGAAGACAAAAAAGAGATCATCAAAATAAAACCTTGCGATCTTTGCGGAACCTTTGCGCCCTTTGCGTTAAATGATTCAGACGCAAAGTACGCAAGAGAGATATGGACAGGCAATTATATCTTTGAAAACGAATGGCAGAGTTTCCGGACAAAGAAAAATCCGGCTCTGGAATTTACATCTGTCTCCCATGAATACAATCAGACAGGCAGATACAAAGTAATGGTAAAAGCTGTTGACATTTTAGGGATTGACACAAGCAAAATTATTGATGTAAAAATATAGATATGTAAATAGCATCCTTTGCGGTTAAGTTAAATTTTTACCGCAAAGAGCGCAAAGAATGCACAAAGGACACAAAGCTCCCTTTTTGTCGGATCTGTGAAAGAAGCCAAATTTTTTAAAAAACTTAGCTTCTTATTTATCAGAGAGATCATTTCTTAAAAAATAAATACGCTGCCAGTCCCAGAAGAATACCGGCAAATATTTTCCTGAAATGAGCGGTTTTCGGAATATTTCTGAGAGTCTCTACAGTCCTGAAGCTGTTTTATATCTTTTTCAGTGAAAATACAATCAGATATATTCATAATATCCTCCGAAAATTTTAAAATTCAGAGGGAATATAACATATATGCAAAAAATATCCCATAAAAAACCAAAATTGTTTTACTATAGGAGAAATAATAATGACAAAATGTGAATTGGCCGCCCAATGTTTTACAGAGGGATTTCATTGTTCTCAGGCGGTTTTGGAGGCGTTTGCAGAAGATTACGGACTTGATCCGGTTATTGCCAGAAAAATAGCAAATCCGCTTGCCGGAGGTTCCGGTCTGGGTGGAGAATGCGGTGCTGTAACCGGAGCTTTTATGGTCATAGGCTTGGAATACGGTATGAGCAATCCCACTGATTCAGAGGCTTTTAAAACAGTGTTTGGCAAAGTGGGAACATTTGCCGAAAAATTCAAAGCACATCACGGAGAGCTTAATTGTCGCCAACTCATCGGTCTCGATGTGTTCAGTGAGGAAGGCCTCAGGCAATTTATGGAAAAGAATATTAAGATGACGCAGTGTATAAAGTATGTTGAGGATGCTGTCAGAATACTGGAAGAAATTATTAATCAGGATCAGATGTCCTAACCGTTACACTGCACTTCGGCTCCGGTGAGGCGGTCAGCCTCCGTGGTGCCCGGTTTGCATGAGTGACATAACTTTCAAAATGAAGCGGACGGCGGGGGCTTGAGTTCAGTTGAAAGTCTCGGCGAATCCCCTGCCGCCGCTTTTGGACGTTAGGATATCCTGAGATTGAAAAAATTTCAGACAAAAAATATTTGTGAGATAAAATTAAAAATTATTACAGATATTTACCGTTGACTTTTTCGCGAAAATATGGTATATCTTAAATCAGGTTTACAGAACTTCAACCCGGACTTCACAAAAACGCCTAACCATCAGTTGCCGCCGATTAGCACGGCTGAACATGGTGTTATATTCTCACAAAAAATGGGGGCTGATTTATGGAAGTAAGGGAAACAATAGATTTAGGAGGCGGACATTTAATTGAAATTGGTGGTGCAACATGGGAGCCAAGTCATACATCTATACGCAATAGGTATCCTACTTCGACTGGAGGATTCAGTCCCCGGAGTTCAAGTGAAATTCCGATTGGTGATATTGAACCTCTTGCTATTGCTTTAGCTGAAAGAGATTTGCTTGATGTTTCTACTTGTGCCAGAATAGCCGCAGCTTTAGCTTTATCTGTTGCTCGCCGTACATAGACTTTGGAAAGCAATATACAATTTGAATAGCGGAGTGAAATATATATTACTCTCTCCGCTTACCTCTTTTCCTGTAAAGGTGAAAAAAATGTATGCAATTGAATTCAGAACGAGAATAAAAAACGGAGTTATTGAAATTCCTGAAAAGTTCAGAAGAAAGTTAAAAGATAATGTGAAAGTTATCCTGTTGACAGAATACATGACGGATACATCATCCGATATAATCGAAGAACTTTTGGAATCACCCCTGAAAATAACTGATTTCAAACCGTATAAAAGAGAAGAAATATATGACCGAAGTTAAAAAAGGTGATAAGTGTTGCTTTATTGATTCAAATATCTGGCTGTATGCGTTTATAGAAACTCCTCATAAATCATTTATTGCCAAATCGCTTATCAAAAGTGCAGATATTACAATAAGCACACAGGTTATAAATGAAGTCTGTGTAAATCTTATAAAAAAAGCTCTTTATCCCGAAGAGAAAACACGGAATCTGATAGAATCATTTTACGACAAATACAATGTTTTTGAAATAAACAGAGAAATTCTCTTTAAAGCCTCTGACATACGCAGACATCACAATTTTTCCTTCTGGGACAGCATCATTTTAGCGAGTGCTTTACTTGGTGGCTGTGATATTCTTTATTCTGAAGATATGCAGGCTGATTTTGTCATGGAAGACACAAGAATTGTTAATCCGTTCAAATAAAAAAGGAATATAACCCAACGGTCAAGCGGACGGCGAAAAAGCCCGCCGCCGCTTATTTTATCGTTATGTGTATTAATTCAGAAATATCGTAATATTAGAAACAATCAATCAATGGGTATAAGAGAAAAGTTCAATAAGGCGTGGAACAGGTGAAGCTTATCTTTTGATCCAAAAATATTCTGAAACAGATTTTTCCCCCTCGTTCCCACGCAAAGCGTGGGAACGAGATGAAGAGATAAAATTTCATATAGGTAAAAAAATGACTCCTGATAAACATAAATTTTCAGATATTATTGCGGACCCTCATATACGGGAACGTTGGGAAAAAGTCCGTAAATATTTCTTTTTACGTGAATCCACGTATGATATGACAAACAGGTGCAATATCCGTTGTGACGGATGCTATTATTTTGAAGGTAATAAACAGTTTGCAAAAGAAAACAGGGACCAGGAAGCATGGAAAAATCTCATGCGGGAAGAAAAAAAGCGGGGGATTACCTATGTTGTTCTGGCAGGCGCTGAACCCTCTTTAGTCACTGAACTTTGCCAAGCCTGTTACAACGAGCTGCCACTCGGCTGTATTGCATCCAACGGCGTGAAATATATTTCTGATACAGTAGGTTATAAGATACATATATCTGTATGGGGGGATGATAATACCAGTCTGAGAATCAGAAACGCCAAGGATATGCTGATAAAACAGATTGATAATTATAAAAATGATCCCAGAGCAGTCTTTGTATATACATTTACAAAAGAGAATATTGATGAAGCGGTCAAAGTAACTGAGATTCTTGCTAAAAATAAATGTAAAATCACATTTAATGTATTCTCCGCTCCTGTGGGATACAGCGGCTGTCTGCGCCATACCTCTGAATCTCTGACAAAGACCCGTCAGACAATGCTGAAACTGCTCTCCGCATATCCTGATCACGTGCTTTTTTCTGCTTATAATGCGGTTGCACATACACATCAGTACGGACTGCATCAGCTTTATTCATGCTCTTATCCGAGAATGAATCCGTCAAAAGATATAGGGCTTGGGCGTTCTTTCAGACAATACAGGGCTGATTTGACCTGGGACAGAAGCGTTGCGTGCTGCGTTCCCGATACAGACTGTGCAGATTGCAGACATTATGCGGCTGGAAGCGCTGTTGTTACTGCAAGATTATACCGTCATGCGGAGCAGCCTGATACATTTAAAGCATGGCTTGATTATGTTGATACTTATCTCAGCGTATGGGTGATGGGATATGAAAAAGGGGGAAATCTTTGTGAGAATGAAGTTGCTCCGCCGGAAAACTCACATATCTGATAATAAAGTTGTAAATGGGGCTGTTAAGTTCTCCTGACCTAACCCCCGACCCCTTCCCTAAAGGGACAGGCTCTTTCCCCCCTTCCCTTCAGGGAAGGGGGGCAGGGGGGTTAGGTTTCTGCAACCCGAATCATTTTTTAAAAACCTGGATTTCAAATATTTTTGACCATAATTTTCCTGTAACAAAAATTCGCTTATTCTTTGAATCATAAGCAATACCGTTAAGGACATCAACGGGATGCTGATAATCATCCTGAGAGCTTTTTAATAAGCCGCTCAGGTCTATCCATCCGGTTATTTTGCCGGTATAAGGATTAATTCTGGCTATCCGTTCTGTCTGCCATACATTGGCATAGATTTCACCTTCAATATATTCCAATTCATTAAGATATGTTACAGCACCTTTATTATCACGGACTTCTATTTTTCCGATCTCTTTAAATGTTTCAGGATCAAGAAAATATAATACAGCCGTGCCATCGCTCATTATAAGAGATGCTCCGTCATTGGTTATGCCCCATCCTTCTGTCGGATATTTAAATGATTGCAGTAATTTAAAATCATTCTTGTCAAATACAAATCCTGTTCCTGATCTCCATGTCAGCCAGATAATTTTATCTTTATAAAGAGTTATCCCTTCTCCGAAAAACTGCTGCGGCAGATTACAGTACTGTATGATACACCCGCTTTCCAAATCCGCTTTACGCAAAGATGAACGCCCGTAAAGCCCTGTTGATTCGTATAATACGCCGTCCTCAAAGAGCAGTCCCTGAGTAAAGGCATTGCGATCATGAGGATAAGTATTTATAATCTTATATGTATAAACCGGAATATCAGAAGATAAAACAGGAGATACGGATGATAAGATAAATATTCCTGTCAGAAATATAAAAAAAAATATTTTCATAATAATCTCATTAATCTACAGGGATTTTTTATAAGAAGAAGGATTCATTTATCTTTTTCTTATAAAAAATCTCTGTACAGTATAAAAAAACGGGCATCTGAAATTTCAAATCTTCAGATGCGGTAAAAGCATGTCAAGCTCTTCTTCCAATTTTGCCATAAGAGAACGGGCAAGATTCAAATCATCTTTTTTTCCTGCAAGTTCTATCTCATAAGCAGCATCACGGCTTTGCCATGCTGAAATATTGGCAAGCATTCCTTTTATGCCGTGTGCCTGTATAGAGACCATTTTTGCATTATTTTCATTCAGAAAATCTTTTAATTCTTTTATCTGCTCTGAAACATATCCCTTAAACTGAATTAAAATGTCATTTGCAATCTCTTTATTCCCTCCGATACGTTTTAAAAAATCCTCTTCATCAAAAACTGCTGTATCTTTTTTATTAACAGACTCAATTTGTGAAGAACAGGAATCCTCTTTACTATATTTCTTTGAAAGATATTTGCGGACTAATTTAATAAGTTCTTTGGGATGAATCGGCTTAGATATATAATCATCCATTCCTGATTCAAGATAATATTCCCGATCCCCTTTCATAGCATGAGCAGTCATTGCAATAATCGGGATATTCTGAAAGTCTGATGCTGATTTTCTGATTCTTCCTGTTGCTTCAATTCCGTCCATCTCAGGCATCTGAATATCCATCAGGACAATATCATAAGGAGCTTTTTCAAGCATTTCAATTGCCATCATGCCATTATCTGCAATATCAGCGGAAAAACCGCTGCTGTTTAAAATCGCCAAAGCCACTTTCTGATTCATTATATTATCATCCACAAGAAGAATCCGGGCATCGCCGGGAATAATTGATACTGAATCAGAATCATCAGATAAATTTTTTATTCCTGAGTTCTGATTTTTTACTCCTGATTCAAATCGGGCAGTAAACCAGAAAGTACTCCCGCCACCTTCTTCACTTTCAAAACCGACCTCTCCGTCCATCATTTCCGCCAGTCTTTTGGAAATTACCAGTCCAAGACCTGTTCCGCCGTATTTGCGTGTTATTGATGTATCTGCCTGAGAAAAGGATTTAAATAAACAATCCCTGCGATCTTTGGGGATTCCGATCCCTTTATCGGTCACTGAAAAAAAGATAACCGCGCAATTATCATACTTTTGTTTCAGAGAAATATGAATGCTGACCTCACCTTTTTCTGTAAACTTGACTGCATTACTTATAAAATTAAGCAGAATCTGACGGAGACGCAGGGATCTCCCCGCAGATCAGACGGAATATCAGGATCAATAATATATCTGAGTTCAATATGCTTTTTTTTTGCTTTTATAATGAACATATTGACCACATCTTCAATCAAAAGAGGAAGATTAAAAGCGATTAACTCCAGAGCCAGTTCTCCGGCTTCAATTTTGGAAAAATCAAGGATGTCATTAATCAGAGAGAGCAATGAGACAGAAGACGAGTTTATAATCTCTGCAAATCCAAGCTGATCTTTATTCAGTTCAGTATCAAGTAAAAGCTGAGTCATACCGATAATTGCATTCAGCGGCGTACGGATTTCATGACTCATATTTGCCAGAAATTCACCTTTTGCTTTATTTGCGGATTCAGCAGTCTCTTTTGCCTGTTTCAGAGCGATCTTCATTTGCCTTCGGACAGTTATATCATCTAACGCCCATATCACCCCTTTGGAAAGATTATCCGGATCCATTGCTTTGGCATAAACTCTGCACCATATTTCTTTACCATCCTTGTGTTTAAAAAAATGTTCCGCTTCAAAACAGCCTTTTTCAACAAGAGCAGTCAGATATATTCTGCCGAACTGTTCAAAATTTTTTTCTGAGAACTGAAGAAGTGATGCAGAATTTCCGATAAGTTCATACGGAGTATAACCGAAAATTTCTGCTCCCCGCTTATTTATCTTTAAAAGAATCCGGTTTACTGAATAGGCAATACCGATAAATGTATTTTCAAAGATTGCCTCCATTTCATCCAATGTTTCTCTGAGAAGATTTTCGGCTGTTTTCCGTTTGGTAATATCCTGAAATGTACCGGAGAGCCTTATAATCTTTCCGTTTTTATAATCAGCTTTTCCCACAGTACGGATCCAAAGTCTGTTATTTTTTGCAGTTATAAATCTCAGTTCCAGATCATAAGATTTGCCGTATTCAACCGCATTTTTAACAGCCTCTCTGATGATCGGAATATCTTCAGGATCGTAGAAACTGAAACTGCTCTCCATATCCGGCTTATAATCAGGCTCAACCTCATAAATCCGATATACTTCATCTGTCCAGATTAATTTGCCGGTTTCAGGATCAAGCTCCCACCCTCCGAGTTTGGCGATTCTCTGAGTCTCTTTTAAGATTGTTTCACTCTTTTTCAGTTTTTCGTCTGCAATTTTATGGCTGAGATAACTGCCGATCATCTCTGTTCCGGTTCTCAGCATGGCAATATCTTTATCATTCCATTTCCGCAGATTTTCTGTATCATCAAAACAGATAAAGCCATGCCATTTATTATTAAAAAAAACAGGCAGAACAAGAATTGAAAGAATATTCTGATGCTCAAAGAACTCCCGTTCTTCAGCAGGAAAAGAGGCTGTTTCTCCCATAATCGGATGACGATCTGATAATATTTTTTTCCAACGCGAGAATATTGTATTATAAGGAATCTGTATGATTTCAGAATCATCTCTCCGGTTGACGCCCGGATCGCAGACTTTGCAGACCTGACGCATACACAAACCGTGAACCGGATCTTCAATATTTTCAAAAAAACATATCTGACCGGCACCGGAAGCAGAAAGAAGATGCTTCATGGCTTCAGAAAGAGCCTGCTCAGATTCAGAGACCTTGAGTAAAACCTGCGAGCAGAGAGCGAGCTGCTCTTCATAACAGAGTCGGGAAATCAGTTCATCCTGTACTCTCTTCCGGTCTGTAATATTCTCCACATAAGCCCATATCCCTTTTTCTCCATATTCCTCTGCTGTCATTCCCCGGCGGATTCTCACTGTAACCGGCTCTCCGTCTTTGCGGATATATTCTCTTTCTAATATCTGGGGTCCGCCGCTTTTAATAAACTGCTGATAAAGATGAGATTCTTTTATATTTGAATTGGGTGAGCTTATATCATGATACCGCATCTTCTCTTCAAGCTCTTCTCTTGAATATCCGACTATTTCGCAATATGCGGGATTAACTTTGACAAAGGTGCCGTTCATTTTCACAAGAACAATGCCGACCGGCGCTGTATCAAACATGCTTCTGAAGCGTTCTTCGCTTTTTTCAGATTGTTTATGATTCTCAAGCTCTTCTCTCAGCTTCCGGTTTTCTTTTTCCAGTTCAGAGATTCGTTCTTTTAATTTCTGTTCTGATTCGTTATTTGTCATTATAAAAATATCTCTGCCTTTTCAAATGATATATTTTCAGATAAAATATCAGATACAGTTATTTTTTGAAAGTAAATTTTTTATAGGCAGGAATTATACAGTTGAAACTTTTCATCTTATAAAAAGTTGCACATCATGTAAATGTAGTATATTATCAGTAAATCGGAAATTTGTAAAGGTTTGCAGTACCGCCTTCAGGCGGTGAGTGTGAAATCAGACGGTTATCGCAGCACGCCGGACCGCCTAAAGGCGGTACTACAAACTTTTTCGGTATAAACCGGAGAGGTTGATTATTATGCAAATTCCTTCAAAAAAAGAATGTTATCAGCTTATATGTGAAATGGGGATGCTGGATCATATTGCAGATCATTCGATTCAGGTCTGCCGTGTGGCTCTGCTTTTGGCAGAACAGATGAAAGCAATGGATATTTATCTGAATTATGATCTTATTCAAGCGTCAGCATTGCTTCATGATATAACCAAAACCCGAAGTTTTAAAACCGGCGAGCATCATGCTTTGACAGGGGCGCAGCTTCTGACATCGCTGGGATATCCGGAGGTTGGGGATATCATAGGGCAGCATGTATGGGTCAATGATTATCCTGATTCAGAATCCTCCGAATCCGGCAGAGATTGTCAATTATGCTGATAAAAGAGTCCTTCATGATAAAGTCGCTTCACTTCATGATCGGATGTCTTATATTCTTGAAAAATACGGAAAAACACCGGATCGTGAGAAGTATCTTATTGAAATGTGGAAAAGAACAGAATTATTGGAAAGCAAAATTTTCAGATGGTTATCTTTCTCACCGGATAAACTCGGCGATCTTCTCGGAGAGGAAGATTATACAAGTGAGTTTCTGAATTACAGGAAAAATATCCATAATTCTTGAGAAACTTATAACTAATGTTACGCTCTCTTTTGTCTCTCCCTTTTGTAAAGGAAAAAAATATGGGAATGTTCGATTTTTTAACAAAACTACATGACAGATTCGGTCAATCATGCGGCAAACGAAATTCGTCCCTGTGATGAATTATGGGAAGCGGTTGATCTTGTTGTCAAACTGAGTCATCCCAATATTCACTATGTGCCGCATTATCGGAAAAAGCTGATGCCCGCGGTGGAACATACGCTGAAATATGCGGACGAGTTGATCGTTCAGATGCCGACTCCTGTTTCGATTGAAGCAGATTCATGGAATACGAATCCGTTTATCCGAACAGTATTCTTAGATAACAGGCAGTTCAAAAATTTTTTTTCCGAACACAAGGACATTGAAAGAATTTTTTCAGAAAACAAATGCTTCCCGATGCTGTGCGCTTTTGGTGATGAATCGTAAGGATAAAAAGATTTTCGGGGTGGAAATGGACGGAGAGATCCTTAAAAGAGATGTGCTTCAGACAAGTGTTGATTTTTCCGATCACCAGATTGTCGCGCCTATGATTTCCGAAGAGGAAACCCGAAAAGAATTATCGCTGCGTGCGCTGGCATTGCTGGCAACTCACTCTCTGGAAGATATCCTTTCTCTGATAGAGTGGAAAAAAGAAATGGAAACGGAAAAACGTATCCTTGAGATCAAACTGCATATCCGAGATGCCCGTGTCCGCAGCAGAAAGTCCCTTTTGCCGGATATATCCGACAATACAGGATGAGACAGGCGAAGTGTCTGAAATGCTGGGACAACTTGACAGGAAAATTGCAGAAGTCCGGATAGAGCTTGATGAACCGGAAGACTATCTTAACGGGGTTACGGAGTTGCTGTATCATCCTGAGCAGTTTCTCAGATCAGAACCTGTCCGAATGCTTGTTAATGATATGAATATTATTATTGAGAATGAACATCAGGGAAAAGGTAATGAAATAAGATTTATAGAATTAAGCACTGGTACAAGGCTTCGGAAAGCAGCGGTTCTTGTTGATTACAAAAGATTCTGATGACTAATCAGATTTCTTGTTCCCACGCAAAGCATGGGAATAAGACAAGCTCCTAAGTGGGTGTTTGAAAGTGTTAGGCAGAAACTACAGAACGGTTAAACAGCAACTCTGTTCAATGAAAAAGAGAAGCGATAAATATGTTCTCTATTCAGGAAAAGCCGGAAGGCATAGTATTTAAAATCTTTGTGCAGCCCAGATCATCCAAAAATATGATTGCAGGGGTTTACGGAGATGCCCTGAAAATAAAAATTACATCTCCGCCTGTTGACGGGGCTGCCAATGAAATGTGTGTCAAGTATCTGTCAAAATGCCTGAATCTCTCCAAATCATCCATAGAGATCATCTCAGGGCATACCGGCAGAACAAAACAGATTCTTCTGAAATACAGTCAAAATAGAGTTGATCCTGAATATCTGAAATCTTTGGTAAAAGAATTATTAAAAAAATAGCTTGACTTTTGTTTTGTTTCAAGGTACAAGTCATTTTGTTTGTTGCGGGGTGGAGCAGTCCGGTAGCTCGTCGGGCTCAATCGCAAAGTCAAATCTTGATGTTGCAATGGGCTGCATAAGGGGAAACTCTTATGTGATCACCTGCTTAATTCGGGGAAGCCTTTAAAATGGTAATCCCGAGCCAATCGCAGAGGCAAAGGCGCATGGGGAATCTTTCCCCGTGCTTTGAGAGATACCTCCTCACTCAGTTAATTGCCGGGCGTAGCCGAAGCAAAAACTGAGTGTGCATTTGTTAATAAACATTAATGTTTGTTAGCAGAAATGTATCGGTGTAGAGACTACGTCAGAAATTGGACAAAAAGAGCCTGTTATAAAGGCTCGGAATTCCACCGTATCTTATAAACGTTCTTTGATAATAGGGATGCTTTTAGGTAATACTTCATCACAGATGAAGAGAACTGAAAGCAATAAGTTAAGGGCTGAGTTGGCTGTATCCCATACTCTTCAATACGAGGATTTAGCTCGTTGGAAAGCAACGGAAATCAGCAGACTTTTTGATACTCGGATAAAAGCTGAAGTGTATCAGAATAAAGCCCGATTCTCTGTTACCAAAGGAAAGCGTATCAGGGTGATAAGTAAATGGTTTTACAGAAACGGCAAAAAAGCTGTTACAGATAAAATCAGATTTATGAATCATCCGGTAGGTCTTTCCATGCTTCTTTGCGATGCAGGTTCTGTAAGAAAACGTAAAAAGAGGCATACAGATGGAACAGTGTATTATTCAGCCCCTTGTATCACAATTGCCATGCACGCTTTTTTATATGATGATATACAAAGACTTCTGATTCATATAAAAGAATCTTGCGGAGCAGAAGGTGATACTGAAAAAAAAGGAGCTTATCAGAATGTTATTTTTAATGCTGAAAACAGTAAAAAATTATGGCATTATGTAAATTTCTGGATACCGGAAATTCCGTCTGTGTTGGAAAAATTCTCATATATCATTGAAAGATACGGTATTAATCAATCTGACGAAACAGCAGGCACCTAAGTCTTTATAAAAGATAAGGTGAAGAGATAGTCCAGACCACAATCACAAATTTTAATCTGTGATTTAATACGCAGTGAAAACTGTAGTGGTAAGCATAACCCGAAGGTCGTAGGTTCAAATCCTGCCCCCGCTACCATTTTTAAAAATTTAAGATTTTCAGATATAAAAACCTTTGAGATTTTCATTATCTCAAAGGTTTTTTAGTTTCTACCCCATCTTAATATCTAATCCTCTTTAAGACTTGACAAACAAGGAAAATAAGCTATTTTTATACCATTCCTCTGTCATAGAATCAATTTTCGGTGGTGGGTCAAATCCGTTGAAAAATTGTAGGGGGCAAATAATTATTTGCCCCCTACGGAAGATCATCAGCGGATTTGACCCACCATCCAATTTTCTACACCGCGAGAATATATTTTAACAAATTTGATGATAAATTTTCCCAACTTAGATATAAATCAGATCAGCCGTCATACTTTTAATAAAAATGGACGATTACTTGCTTCTTTCAAAGATTATACACTTGATACAGCACTTCAGCCTGTATTCAGTTTTGCACATAAACGGATTGTCGGGTATGAAGCATTGGTCAGATGCCATAATTCCAACGGACATGGGATAAATCTTCAGCCTTTATTCTCTCCTGATCAGGATGAGAGTTCCCTTATATTTTTGGACAGATTATGCCGATATATCCATGTCAGAAATTTTACGCTTTTAAATGACAATATCAACTGGTTATTTCTCAATGTCTGTCCGCAGGTTATTATGAACGGAGTTTTTTACGGTTCATTTTTTCAGTGAACTGCTGGAAAGATTCAAACTCCCTTCGTACCGTGTTGTTATTGAAGTTATTGAGCATCCTGCTTTAGATCAGAGACTTTTACTGGAGACAGTCAATTTTTACAAAAAACTTGGGTGTCTGGTGGCAATAGATGATTTCGGATCCGGTTATTCAAATTTTGAACGGATATGGTCTTTAAGCCCTGATATTATAAAACTGGATCGATCCATGATTCTGAGAGCCTCTCAGCAGAATGAGATTCGTCATATATTACCCGGAATTGTATCTTTGCTTCATCAGGCAGGTTCATTAGTTCTTATGGAAGGGGTTGAAACTGAAGAGCAGTCTCTGATTGCTATGGAGAGTGATGCGGACTTTGTTCAGGGGTATTTTTTTGCAAAACCTTCAACAGACTTCAAGCTAATTAAAAATGTCTATCCCCCTTTTGAAGAGCTTTTTGAAAAATACAAGCGTATCTCTATATCTCAGGAGAAAAGCATAGAGAAGATATATCATCATTATTCCAACCTTTACCGGAAAGCAATTTATGTCATGCAGGGAGAAGCATCTTTGGCTGATGCCTGTTCAGAACTTATCTCTGACCCGGCAGTAGCCCGCTGCTATTTACTGCTGCCAAGCGGAATTCAAATCGGTCATACAATTGTTTCAAAAGATTATAAGGATAAATCTGACATCCGTTTTAAGCCCCTTCAGGATGCCAACAGCGCAGACTGGTTCAGACGGCATTATCTTAGCAGTGCCATTATTCATCCTGAGCAGTTGCAAATATCTAATCCGTATCTTTCAATAACAGGCGCACACATGTGTGTTACTCTCTCTATGATGTTTCCCACATCCAGGCGGGAATCGGGTATTCTGCTGTGATGTGAACTGGGAGTAATCAAATTCAACAGATCGGGAAAGTTCATAATACCGCCCCGAAAAAGTTTGTAGTACCGCCTTTAGGCGGTGGGACGTGAAGAACCGCCTAAAGGCGGTACTACAAACTCTACAGAGGTTTCTGTTTGTAGTACCGTCTTTAGGCGCGGTGGCGGTGGGACATGAAGAACCGCCTGAAGGCGGTACTACAAACTTTTACAAATTTTAGTTCTACTGAAATTAGGAATTGGGAATGATGAGAAACCAAGTTTTTTTTGAAAAAAGTACTTGTAAAGGGGGCATGGGGGATTTCTCCCGTCAAAATCCCCCTTTAGAAAAGGGGGAGACAAAAGAGTGCGTAAGGTGAGTTATAAGTTACGCTGTTGCGGGAGTTGCGGGAAAACTATACAACTCCCTATGTTAATTCCTGATTCATAGCATTTATAATCTGTTACATGGAATATAAGCCAGTTTATCTTCAATTTCATCATCTATTAAATCAGCAAATTTTTCAAGAGGATATTCAGCATTGCAAGACTTGCACTGCAAACTTGCTTTCCGTCAGGTTCTTTTCAGAACCAGCAGCCCGCCGCATTTTAAACAAACCGCTGTATTATTTTTCATAAATATAATTGCTCCTTATGCTGTCGAAGATTTTTAATATCAATCTGAAATACATCCATATATTGCTTCTGCCAATACAAGATCATCCGGTGTGGTGATTTTGATGTTAAACCGGCTGCCGGTTATGATTTTCACTTTCTCTCCCATCCTTTCCGCCAATGAGGCATCATCTGTGCCGATATAGCTATCTTTTCTTGCTTTTTTATGAGCATTCAGGATTAAATCATATTTAAATGCCTGAGGGGTCTGTGCAAGCCATACAGTATCTCTTTTCAGAGTTTTATCAATATATCCTGAAGATTTTACAGATTTTAATGTATCAAAAGCAGGAATCCCGGGAATACATGCGCCGCACTCATTTGCCCCGGAAATACAGGCAGCAATCTGCTCATGACTGATAAAGGGACGCACTCCGTCATGAATAAGTACAATCCCGTATTTATCTTCAATTGCCGTAAGCCCGTTATAAACAGATTCCTGACGTTCCGAACCTCCGGGAACAAGGTAAACCTTTTTGTGAAGATTCAGAGAAGAAAGAAGATTTTCACGGCAAAATTCAATATCTTCTTTCGGCAAAACAAGATATACTTTATCTACTTCATTACTGGTATCAAAGACCATAAGTGTATGCGTCAAAACAGGACGTCCCCCAAGCAGCATATACTGCTTACGGGTTCTGTTATTCATTCGGATGCCTTTGCCGCCGGCAACAATTATTGCTGAAATCATAAGAATAAAAATATTTATTTCAGATACTTCAGTTCATCAGGAAGGGAAATTCCTTTTCCCATTGTATCTTCACCGTAATTTACACCGGCAAGGGTTTTTATATCTTTCAAGGCACGGGCATCTCCTTCAAAAATAACCTCTTTTATATTCTCTTTCTGAATCTTACCGCCTGCCCATTGAATATCAAGAACACTGCTGGCATCAAACCTGTCCTCTCCGATGCGCAGTTCTACTTTGCCTCCGTAAAATTGAACAATTTTGGCAACCATAAGACTTGGTCTGCAATGAAATCCGAGATTCATTGGAATACCCACTTTTACAGAAGTTTTTTCTGCATTTTCATCCAGTATCGCCTTTACTAAATCCCTGCTTGTACTGAAGTAATGACATACATAATAGAGTCCGTAATTTATTGTACGATCAAGAAGCATTGCAGGATCAATCAGTTCAGCCAGACGGTTTTGAACATTTTTGTATATATCCTTGTACCCGGCTTCATGAAGATGCCGTTCATAAAAATGAAGAAGCCTCCCCATCATATTAAGAAGATGAAATATAACAGAGAAAAAACTGCGGAAGTCTTTGAGCTTTTTATTGCTACAGTTGAATCCCCCGTGAATCACATAAGTATCAAAATACGATTGAAGATTATGCACCAGCATTTCAAACCGTCTTATTTCAACTTCATTGATCATTGTCGGCACAATTTCCAGCAACTCTTCCATTGTATAGGGTTCAAAAAATGAGAACTGATCAAAATGGAACCCGATATTTAAAAATTCGCTGGTTATTTTAACAATATTCTCTTTCTGCTGCTCCTTTGATTCTATGCCCCCGTCAATATCATAATCAAGTGTTTCAGTGGTAGCAATACCGGGGAAATCTGACGGATCAAAACTTTCAGCCGGTATGGGAATAGAAAGCTGTTTTGCCTCTTCAATAATGACCGGAGCAAGTTTCATCAGAGATTTGGTTATAAAATTAAGCGTCTTATCACATTCTTCCCCGAAAATTTTAATATCCGGCAGACCGTAAAAGAAAAGGCGGTTTAAGATATGTTTTTGAGAATAGCCTCCCATACTCAGATGTCTGACAGCGGCTGACAATTCACGGTAAAAATACCATTTCTTGTTATTTTTTGCTCCGTGAAAATCAAGAAAATCTTCAAGAACCTGAGATGTTGCTATCAGCTTTGAATAGAGATTTTTGGTAAATACATACCGGGGAGCGTCAGAGCCTGATACATAATTACAACATCTGAGATAATCATAAGAAAATATTCTGACTTTTTCAGCAAAGGAAATATCACAGACTGTTTTCATTGTTACTCCGCAAACAAACCCTAAGGGTTTTAAAAACCATTAGGGTTTTATATTTTACATCATATCTTTCTGAGTTTCAGAAATTGCCCTGTCAAGTTTCTGTTTAAGTTTTTCAGGCAATCCCTCAATATCAACATTTAAGAAGCCGCGCACAATCATTGAAACAGCTTCATCTTCATTAACACCTCTTGCCATAAGATACTCAATCTCTCTCCTGTCAATCTTTCCGACTGCCGCTTCATGAGACATTTCAACTCCCGGAACATATCCTGAAAGCTCAGGGATTGCCTTCATGAGTCCGTCATTTAATATCAAGCCCTTACATTCAAGATGCGCTTTAATTCCAGCGACTTTTCCTACCAGATCACCCCGCGCAATAATTGTTCCGCCGTAAGTCAGTCCACGAGATATAATTTCAGCACGTGAACCGGGAGCATTTAAGATGATCCGTGATCCGACATCCATAAAACTCCCTTTATTGGCAACAAGGATGCTGTTATATCTGGCAATCGCCCCTTCGCCGTCAAGATAAGTTGTCGGAAACATCTGAAGTGTTCCAAGAGGTTTCAAGGAGATATAATTGGAGATAATCACCCCTCCGGCTTCTACATGGGTAACGGTTCTCGGACGGACATTCACTTTTTCACCCCAGTCATGAATCATGGTAAATCTCAGGGTTGCCCCTTTTTTGATATAAAACTCGGATACACCTACATGCAGCCCTGATACAAGATGCGGTGCGGTCGCACATCCGGTGATAATATGAAGTTCAGAATTTTCTTCAGCAATAACAATATTATGAACATTTTGTGAAAATTTATCCCTTGCAATATAGAGACATGCCTGCACAGGATGGGCAGCCTTGACACCCGGCATTGAGCGGATAAAATATCCTTCGTGCGGTTTTTCTTTTGCATGTGCGGTAAATTTGTCTGTATCCGGGGATACATTTTTCCACATATAATTTCTCAGCCAATCTCCGTATTGCTTCTGAGCCTGAGATATACTCAGAATTTCAACCCCTTCCTGACAGGTTTTGCAATGAACAACCGATTTATCCATCTGAATAAATGTACCGACCCGACCATTCTCCCTTGTATCTACTCCGACATTCAGGAATTTATCTGTATCTTTTGAACTGAGCCGGGATAATTCATCAACATAATCATGCTCTTTGGCATCTGTTTCATAATCTTTAAGGTCAACATCCTTGAGTTTTGGAACATCTTCTATATTGAACATCTTGTACACTCCTCATAACCGTATTCTCTGATCCATTTTAAAATTTCCCTTGCATTTCTGCTACAGCACAGCACTCCGTCATAAAGCACCTGTCCTTTGTCTGCTGTGATATAATCAAGAATATGACCTGTATGGGTAATTACAAGAGCGGATTTCATCCCGTTTGATTTGTATTTATGAGCTTTTCCGTTAGGATTGCGGATCCCTTTTCCAAGCAGTGTATTTATGGTTTCTCCAACAAGAACAATACTTTCCAGATCAACACCCGATTCAGGCTCATCCAACAGCACAAAATCAGGCTGCTGCGCCATTAATTGAAGCAGTTCGCATCGTTTGATTTCACCGCCTGAAAAATTATGATTGACATCTCTTTCAAGAAAATTTTTAAAATTAAGCTGTTCTGCAAGTCCGTCAACATCAACCTGTCTGCCCATCCCGCATATTTCAACAATGTTTCTTGTCTTTAATCCGTTGATAGTCGGCGGTCTCTGCAAAGAGATTCCCATACCCAGACGCGCGCGTTCATAGATAGGCATATAGGTAATATCTTCCCCTTTGAATGTAATCTTTCCGTGAGTAACTTTATACCCGGAAAATCCCATGAGCGTCATCATCAGACTGGTTTTTCCAGAGCCGTTGGGTCCGAAAAGGATATGAGTCTCCCCTTGGGGAATCTCCATATTGACATTTTTTAAAATTTCCTTTCCGCCGACTTCTACTTTAAGTTCTTCGATTATTAGCATTTTTTATCTCTTATTCCTGTATAAGGTTATCATTTTATATCAGAATATACAGAATGTTCGGAATTTTGATATAAAACGTTTATGAAGGCATAACCCTCACCGGACGTAACCCCACGCCCTCTATCCCGTCGGCGAATGCGTCCGGGAATACTTTTCTGATTATGTTTGCGGAACCGTTGACATCGGCGCTGACAAGCCTGCCGGAGCCGGTTCTGAACAGTCCTCTTTTTATCCTGCTTCCCTTGTATTCATCATGTTTTCCAATCTCTTCACTGTCAAAGAATGAGCATTTTGAAGTATAGCTTTCTTCAGTCAGAATGACCTTTATCCCGACTTCCTCTGCTTTGTACCGAATCTGTTCAATAAGTTTACCGAATGAGACTGAAACGAAACTCTGATTGTTTTTCTTTCCGATGTTTATCCCTCTTTTCCAGTCCTTGTTATGACCGATAACGATGTTTCCTATTCTGTGCATGACCGCATAATCCGCGATAAAACGGGAAGTCTTGTGGAGATAGTCATCAGCTTTGCAGTTTCTTTTCAGAGTCAGCTTTTCAGTTTTCTCTGAAGTTCCCCTGCCGCCGATGAATGACATCATCTCTGCTTTTTTCCTGTTGAAGAACTGATTTAAAGACTTCAGCGGACACCCGTTAATCAGTAAAGGTCTTAAACCGGACTGATTTGAAGTCAGTGCCGCAAGGTTGTTCAGTCCCAAATCAATTCCCAGATACAGAGAACTGTCTAATCTGTCATCTGCAGATGTTTCTTTCCTATAGACAGCTTCAATCACATAACACGAACATTGAGGAATTATTCTCACCTGCTGCAATCCATCCTCAATTGCAGTTTTCAGAGGGGCAAGCCCTGATTTCCCAGGGAAATGAATAAATCCGTCTCTCAGTTTAACCTGCTGATTCGTGAATACAACTATGTTTCTTCCCTTTGTTTTATGCTTGTACTTAGGCAGTTCAGGCTTTCCGGTAAAATCATTCTTCTTCTCGCACCACACTTTCATTGCATTGAAGAATGACTTCCAGTTCCTTTCCAGAATCATCAGAATCTGCTGCGATGTGGCGGCTGGCAGTTCCCTGTACTCGCTCCAGTTTTCAGCTTTTGCAATTTTATCAATCTCACTGTACCTGAGCCATTCGGCATGTTCCCTTTCACCGACTTCCGCTTCTTTCGATGTCCCGATAAACTTCTGCCGGATCAGATAATTCGCCCTGTTGTACAGGTTCTTTGATTTAAAGCATAAATCATCAGCCGCCTGCGATCTGACAACGATATGCCTCTCAACTCTGAGAAAACTCAAAGCCGGACTTTCAGACTCACAGGAAACCGTAATCTCAGGTTCACTGAATAAATCCAACGTAAACTGTTCCAATAACATCACCTCCTTTTATTAAAAACATTTAAAGAAAATTTCAGAATATGTCAGAAAAACATTTTATATCATAAATCAAGTATAATCTGAATATTCTGACAGATTTTTTATGACTATACTATTGATAAGAAACTAAATTTTTTCAAAAAACCTGGTTTCTTATTTACTGAGTCATTTTTTTAAATCTGTAAAATGGAATTTACTCTATCAGATAAAAATTGGCAAGAAAATAGTCAGCAAATCAAAAAGCCAATTTGTCGGATTACGCTCTGCTACACGATTACCGCTGCGATACAATAAATTCTCCTATCTTCTCCGCAGATTTTCCGAAAAGATCATGAATTTCAAGAAGATCAATAAGATTATCATTCCATACAATATTATTCTCCAGAACAATATTTTTGATATGCTCATATTTGCCGCCGAGAGCCTTTATTTTTGCCGGAAGCGTAACATCCTCTTTAAATGCAATATTAAGCAGCAGCAGATATTCAATCATATTTGGCGTGAATGGCGAATCAGAAATGATCGGAATCACAAGAATACTCCGGTTATCTTTTCTTCCTTTGCCGATATAGATATTCCCCTGTCGGACAATGATATTCTTGGTTCCCTGAAGCCTCTTATCCTTTTCTGCGCGTGAAGAGATATTCAAAGATGTTCCTGTACGCTTAATCATTTCAATCGTGCTTTCATCTGTAGGCTCACCAAGAAGATTTAATCCCTTTATACGATAAAGGGTTGAACCGGGAATATCAGATACAATCCTCTGAAGATTCTTCAAGACTATAACATTCCGGTTAATAATCTGAGAGATTCTGAAACCGTGAGATTCCAAAGATTCAAACAGGATGCCATCTATTTTTTCAGACAGACGGCTTGTTCCCACAGTAACGGTTTTTGCCTGATGCTTGATAGCATCCACCGGGCGAGCCATGCCGTTAATAGATTTTCCCAGACATTCAAACAGCTTGTTCAGCATATTCAGGGCAGTACCTTTTATATTGAAATCAAGCTCAAAATCAGAGACCGGCAGCCTTCCTGAAAGATACTTGAGCAGCAGCGTCAGATCCGAAGATGCAACAAATCCCATAGAAGAAGGGAGACGGTTTTCAGCTTTTTTTATTCTGAACTGATTGTAAAAACGGGCAATCTTTTCTCTGAAATTTCCCTCAAGAATCAGTTCATAAACATCAAGCCCTTTTCCGGCATATTCATCTATTTCAGCCTGAATCTCCTGACGGAAATCATAAAGAAATCTTGAACCGTCATTTATGGCAAGAGCCGCGTAATATCCCCAGAGATGTCCGACAAGCGTATTTACAATCGGCGCAAAATGTTCATTCACAACAGGGACATGAAAAATATTTTCAGGATCAGCATAAGGAGCAAACCGATCATCTCCTTCATTTGCAATAATCACAGGAAGAGCCTTGTCCGCGCGGAAGATTGCTGTATCTTTGATAATATCCCCGATAACGGTTTCCCGTGTTCCGGCAGCACAGACAATAATCAGGGGTTCTGCGGATAAATCAATATGCTTTTTATCCTCAACAAAATCGGAAGATACTGTTTTATAGCAGAGTTCGCTCAGTTTGATTCGGATTTCATCTGATGATGTCTTATTGGGACCGCTCCCCACCGCAGCCCAGTAAGCTTTTGTTGTGGCGATTTTCTTAGCTGATTTCTCAATCTTCTCTTTCATAGAGAGGATTTTTCTCATATAAGAAGGAAGCTCAAGGAGTTCTTCAATTTCATGGGATACAAATTCATCATTCCTCCGCCCTTTTAAACGCGCCATATAAAGCCCCAGTACAGCTCCGGCAACAATCTGTGAGTAAAAAGCTTTTGTAGAGGCAACAGACATTTCAATATCTCTGCCGCTGCTGGTGTACATTACGCCGTTTACTTTAAAAGTAATATCAGAATCTCTCCGGTTTACAATCGCAAGGGTATGAGCGCCCCGTTCTTTGACCATATCTATAGTCCGGTTTGTATCAGCAGTTGTGCCGGACTGGGTGATGGCGACCACAAGGGTATCATTCATGGAGTGTTCTGCTTTCTCCCCCAGCTTAAACCCGCTCATCTCCGAAGCTTTGAGAGAGGTAATCATCAGAGAGGGATCAGCCATGTAATAAGTCAGAATATCCGCACATGCCTGCGCTGCAATCCCGGCTGTTCCCTGTCCCACAAAGAAGATTCTGCGGATTTTATCCTGAATAAGAGCATCTTTCAAAGACTTGGGAACTGTCTTTTCATCTAATGCAATCACCCGTTTTTCATATCCGTTATGCTCTATTTTCCAGCGGTTCTGAATAGTCTTTTCAACGGATGACGGTGCTTCGGAAATCTCTTTCAGAAAATAATGCGGAAATCCCTGCCGGTCTATATCCCGTGAAGTAATATGAGTTGCTTTTATATCCTCTTTTTTCAGATCAACAGGTGTTCCGTCATAAAAGAAAGCTTTGATGCCCTCTAATCCGCCTTCGGATTCCTGATCCAGAATAAAAATTTGACCTTTTAGCTCTTTTCCGTTTTTATCTTTTATGGTTTTTTCTCCGTTCATCTTGAGATAATAAGGAGTCTCTTCAACAAATCCATAGACTTCGGATGCTGAAATGTAGTGATCCTCAGCCAGACCCACAAAGATTGCCTGTCCGCTCCCTTTCTGTGCAAGAAAGATTTTACCCGGTGCAAGATTTGTGTGCATTGCAATTGCATGGGATCCTTTAAAATCATTCATTGCCAGCCTGAATGCTTCAGCAGCCGGAAATCCCTTTTTAATATATTTTTCAATCTGCAAAGGGATGATTTTTGTGTCTGTAGTAATATCATGGGGAATCTGAATCCCTTCGGCCTCAAATTTTTCTTTCAGTTCAAGATAATTATCAATATCTCCGTTCAGACAGACGTGGATAATTGGAAGTGAGTAGGGCGGACTAAGCGTAAGCGTGTCCGCCAATCCAATAACTTTATTGTCAACAGGATGGCAGTTCGGTTCACTGATAGCACCCACAGAAGCCCACCGTGTATGGGACAGCACAGTGTGATACAGATTCGGAAACATTGCAAGCACCTGAAGTATCTGATCATCTTTTATCTGGTTCCGTAAAAAGGCTATATTATCTCCGAGCTTTCCGATCTCAGCCGCCACTTTATATGTCAGAGAGATTCCTTTCTGTATATCTCCGTTTTTATCTGGTATTTCATGCAGGGTTATACATTTGTTTAACAGCACATTCCCTTTTAAACGCTCTTCCAATTCCTCAGGCAGATTGAGAGATTCAATGTTTTTTCTGAATATTTCAAATTCAGCGGCATTGAGGATAAATATCAGAGATATACCTGCTGAATCACGCCCCCGGACTTCAAGGCGGTCAATGCTGTTCAAAACTGCATTGATCTTTTTATAAACCGTTACAGATGAGTATAAATTCCCTTTGTGCAAATCTTTTATCTTCTGAATATTTTCAAGAATCTCTCTGCTCAGGCACCATTCAATGTCCTTTAAAGCCTCAAGATGGCTGACAATCGCATCAACTTCATCAGATTTAAGATGCCCCATCTGATCCGAGAGCAATTTTGTACCCTTACGGATAATCCCTGAAAGCTCTTCCGCAAGCCTTGAAAGATCAGCCTGCATTTTTTCATCAGTAAATATCTGAAAAAAGAGAGCATCACGCTTTAATCCTCTGACCGCATCTCCAAGAGCCTTAATCTCTCCTGATTCAAGACACGGAGAACCTGCTGCTGAACATTGTTCTTTGATTTTATTGATTTTTTCATTTAAAGAGACCGCATCAACTGAGGAGAGGGTCTCTGCTCCTTGCTGTTTTACTGTTATAATTCCGGTAAATCCGCACATTCTTTTCACATCCTTTTGTTTATGGGTTACGCAGTCGGAATTTCTGCGCAGAAGAAGAAGAATTAAAACCTGAAACTTAACACTTAAAATTTAATATCATGCCTGCGGCATAAAAAGAATAACCCTGAATTCTTCACCTGTTTCGATAAACTGCACATCCTGTCCCAGTCTCTTTGCTTCCCTCCATACCATCGGCAACCCCCTTCCCAGTTTATCAACATAACCGAGATTCTCCATAAAACGCATCAATACAGGATTGCGGGAAACACTGGTTCCTATCGGAAGTTTTTCAATTGTAACGGTATTCGGCAAACGACCGGGGCTTATTACTTCCAGACGGTCTGAAAAGAGAAATACCCGGATATTTGCGCCGTAAATACTGTAATTCCGGTGAACACAGGCATTAACAATCAATTCCCTGAACACATAATCAGGATAATTCGGAGCTTCAACACGCCTTGAACCTGAAATTATTGATGGAATACGGATATTTGATTTAATAGCCGCTAAAGTTCCGTCCACCTGCTGCGGCAAGCGTCCTGCAATATTCTTTTTATCAAGAAGTTCAGCGGCTATTTCGTCTCCTGCAAAATGAGCAAAATTTATTCCGCTCTGATGCAGAAAACGCTCCGGAGCAAGCCCGAAGATTAAAAGACCGGCAAGAGTCGGTTTTTCATTTCCCGTCAAAATATCAGAGCATTTCAGCAGGCGGATCCTTTCTTCCTGTGATTCTTCAAAAAATGAAATCTGATACCGGGAAAAATACTCTCCTGTCTGACCTAAATCAATATCATTTATTTTTGCCTGTTCAACCTCTGTAATATCATAATGAACAGCTCCTGATGCCTGAAAAAGACGCATCAGCTTCTTCATGTGAAGCCACCCGTTTTGTGGTACCGATACGGATAAAGTATTTATGGCGGTTCGTATAGTAAGGCTTATCTTTTCCTTTGGGAATAAGAACCCGTGCAACAGGACGGCTCTGAATCTCAAACTGCTCATACTCCGGCTTAATCGGAGGAATACATAATGTTCTGCAAATATTCATTATATCTTCTTCATAATTTTTGGAGAGACCGGATATACTCCTGTCATCCTCAATTCCGAGCCAGATTTCACCCCCCTCACTGTTTGCAAAAGCAACAATCTCCTCAGCCAGTGGCATCGCTTTGACAGATTCGGATTTAAACTCAATATACTGATTTTCTCTTTCCGGTATCTTTATCATTATTTTTTCCTTTAATTTTCCTTTGGCAATTTTTTTCTTTGTTTTATATAAAGTATATGTTAAAATGAATAATTAAGCAATAAAATTTTTAAACTCTTTAAGTGAAAAGATAAAAATATCATAAACTTATTACGGAAAAAAATGAGAACAAAAAAAGAGCCTGAAAAAGCGGGGCTGAATTTTGTAGCATCTTCCATATCAGACCTGCCGGATATAAATCACTTCTTTTCAGATGGTCAGTGTCTGTATCTTCCGCCGCATAAAAGCATTACTTATGCCTTTTCAGTAAAAAAAATGCCCGCCGGGATTTATGAAACAATCATCAGCGAAGGATTTCGGCGCAACGGTTTTTATTTTTATCAGAACCTATGCCCTGAATGCTCCTCCTGTATTCCTATCAGGGTGGATGTTCAGAATTTCAGACCTTCCAAATCTCAGCGCAGGATTTTGAGAAAAAATCAGGATATAACCATTATTCGGAATCCGGTTGCCTTTGAGCCGGAAGGATTTTTATTATATCAGAAATATTGCAGACACAGACATAATTCACTTGAAACAAATAATGATTACAAACGCTTTCTTATTGATTCCCCGGTTCCTACAGATATGATGCGCTACTATGTCGGGGATAATCTTATGGGAATCGGGTGGATAGATGTTTTACCCGATTCATTAAGCAGCGTCTATTTTGCATTTGATCCGTCATGGTCATTTCGGAGTCCCGGGGTTCTCTCTATGTTAAAAGAGGTGGAGCTTTGCAGAGAATTACAGAAAAAATGGCTTTATATGGGATTCTGGATAAAAGAGAATAAAAAGATGTCTTATAAAAATCAGTATAAACCCTGTCAGATTCTTGATAATGGAAACTGGCTTGATTTATTCTGAATTTTTTTAGCAGTAGGTTGGGGGAAATGCAATAAACCCCAACAATAAACCGGAAAATTGTCGGGGTTCGCTCTGCTCACCCCAACCTACGGAACTGAATCTTTTTTAGTCAAAAATAAAGAAAAGGAGAAGATCATGGAAAACTGTATCTTTTGTAAGATTGTAAAAGGGGAGATTCCTTGTTTTAAAGTCTTTGAAGATGATAAAATTCTGGCGTTTGCAGATATAAATCCCATAACAGACGGGCATGTGCTTATTATTCCCAAAAAACATGCTGAAAATATCTGGGAGATTTCTGAAGATTATCTGCTTGCGATTCATCGGACATCCAAAAAGCTCGCCAATGCAATAAAATCGGCATTAAACCCGGATGGCGTGGCGGTTCTCCAGTTAAACGGCAGAGGGGTGAATCAGGTGGTAATGCACTATCATCTTCATCTGATTCCGCATATCAGCGGCGCTCCGAAACTGACTATGACAGATTGGCAACTGATACCGGGTGACAAGGAGAAGATTAAACAGAACGCGGCTAAGATAACTGCGGCAATAAAGTAATCGATTTTTTTTATTTATACCAATTGGTTAAAAATGTCAATCACTAAAGACCTATGGGGTTTTAACTGATTTTATACTGGAACCGCGGGTCTCTCTTAATAAAAAAAAACCGGCTTGAACTGAATCAAACCGGGTTTGTGGATAAAGACTTCCGAAGTTTCCAAAACTTCGGAAGTCTTTTAAAAGAAATAAAACATTGATTATACTTTAGGACGCGGCAAAACTTTTGCCTGCGCTGCAATCTGCGGAACCATGTGTTCCCATTCAATTGCCATGAGATGAACTCCTGCCACCCCTTTCAGGCTCTTGAATTCCTCAATCTGCTCACACGCAACTTTTATACCTTCTTCAGCAACTTTGCTCTTGTCAACCCCTTTAAGACGCTTGATAACATCTTCAGGCACATCCATTCCCGGAACCTTGGTCTGCATATATCTTGCCATACCAATGCTCTTTAAAGGCGTTACACCGGCAAGGATATAGACTTTTTCTGTAAGCCCCATATCATTTGCCTGCTTTATAAATTCTCTGAATTTAGCCATATTATAAATGCACTGGGTCTGGATAAAGTCAACGCCTGATTTTATCTTTTTTCCCAGACGGTAAACACGCCAGTCAAATGGTTCGGCAAACGGATTTTCAGCCGCACCGATAAACATCTTGGGCGGATGTTCAATATCCGCACCGCCAAGAAATTTTTTCTCGTCGCGCATCTTTTTTACCATCTGAATCAACTGCATGGAGTCAATATCAAATACACCCTTGGCAGTCGGATGGTCGCCGAATTTGCAGTGATCCCCGGAAAGGCAGAGAATATTTCTGATTCCATGAGCATACGCGCCGAGAATATCGGACTGCATGGCAAGACGGTTCCGGTCTCTGCATACCATCTGATAATTCGGCTCAACACCCTCCTGAAGCAGTATAATAGATGCTGCCCAGCTCGACATACGGACAACTGCTGTCTGATTATCTGTAATATTGACCGAGTCCACATTCCCTTTCAGAAAAGCGGCTTTTTTTCTTACCTCATCAGCGTCAGTGCCTCGGGGAGGAACCAAGCTCTCCTGTAAAAGCAAATTGACCGGATTTTAATACTTTCTCTAAATTACTTCCTGATTTCAATTCCATATCAGATTCCCCTTTTTCGTTGTCATTTGGTATCAGGCTTTTAAGCTGTTTTATTTTAATGAAACCGCCTAAAAACCGAAAGCAGGGTAATTATATTTTCCCTGTCATCAGTTTGACAGTTATTTGGAACAGTTGTTTAAAAAACTCTCCATCTTTTCTTCAGAAGTAGCCACGTCAAGAGGAATCTGCTCCTGATTTACAAAAACTGTTGTTGACGCCTTCAGTTTATATGTTTTTGCCTGTTCGGAATCATTGGTGAAAATATTAACCTCAATTTTTTCTCCGAATTTCTTCTTCATTGCATCAGCCACGCCCATGGCTTTCTTACAAGTCATTCAGGCAGGATTTCCGCTGTGGAATACAAGTATTTCTGTCATTTATTATCTCCTTTAAAAAGTCAGAATCTTATCAGATTCTTTCAGAATTTCATATAAATCATCCATAAATGCCATAGGACAGGTATCTGAACCCGTAAGACTGCGGGTTTTCATGCAGACTCCTCAGACATAAAAATCTCCGCCGCTTTCACTGAACAGATTGATTTGTCCTTTTACATCAAATTCTCCGTCAGCCATTCCCTGAAACTCGACTCCTTTGCCGAGCATAAAAGCAGATACCTCGTCACCTTTTTTCAGAGTAACATTTGCCAACCGCATGGCATTATAAATTGTTTCAGCATCATTTGAGTAAATCACAAAAGCCCATTTCATAATGACTGCCCCTCTTTTGGGAAAATATAACAATCCAAATCAAATGACTACTTTCCTTCTGGTTTTTTGTAACCCGGCTGAACTACGGTTCTTGGCATCTGGTTAAGCCAATCCTGCGGCGGAACAATATCCATAATCGCGTCAAGCCGATTCTGCCCTTTAAGCCGTTCATAAATCATGTACCATGCACAAGGCTGATCCTGATTGATTTCACAGCTTCCTTTGTTGGTGCCGCCGCAAGGTCCGTTATACAAGCCCTTGGCGCACATCGTAACCGGACATATACCGCCGGTCATTCCGAGAACACAACTGCTGCATGAGCGGCATCTCTCTTCATACCAGCCGACATCCTGATTAACACCTATGAATGTTGTATCAACAGCAGGGAAAACAGGTTTCTTGGGGTATCTTTCCGCCAGAAACTGAATGCCTGCCCCACATGCCATAGACAACAGGGCATCATGTTTTTCAACCATAGAGTCAAGGATTTCCATATATTCACGGTCGCATTGTCTCTCTACGGTGATCTTACCCAGTTCAACCGGGTTGTTTTCCAGTTTTCTTGCCATCTCCAGTTCGGTGCCTAAAACATCAACTTCTTTTTCACCGCCTGCAAGACAGACCGCTACACAGGTTCCGCATCCTATTGTCAGAACCTTTTTGTAGCTTTTGATCATATTCTTTATCTCTTCAAAAGGCTTTCTTTTGGCAACTATCATTGTTCCTCCTGCATTTGGCTGTTGGCTTTGTTGGCTTTGTTGGCTTGTTGGCTTTGTTGGCTTGTTGGCTTTGTTGGCTTTGTTGGCTTGTTGGCTGTTGGTTTGTTGGCTGTTGTTGTATAACTGCCAAAAAATAACCGCCAACCGCCAAAAGCTAACCGCCAACTGCTAATCGCCAACCGCCAACAGCCCATTTTTTTATTCTTCCATTTCAGGATGAAAAACATTAACTTCTTTAAGATCATCATGCAGATATGCACGTTCTCTGGACCAAGGACTCCAAGAGAAAGACAGATCAGAGTCCACAAATGGACAACACCGTATCCGGCGCCGTAATGCTCACTCAGTTCATGAATCTGGGCATGGCAGTTATGACATCCGGCAATACAGTAATCAGCTTTGGTTGCCTGAATCTGATCATCTTTTAACTTGCCGTAAGCCAGACGCTCATCTTTGAATCCTGACTGAAGGAATCCGCCGCCGCCGCCGCAGCAGTAATTATTTGATCTGTTAGGCTGCATATCAATGAAATTCTCTTCGCCGACAACAGATTTGACAACAAACCGCAGATCTTCGGCAATCGGATCTCCATAGCTTTTGCGTACAATCTGGCAAGGATCCTGAACAGTAAATTTGATCTTTAAGTCTTTGTTCCAGTCAGAATTAACTTTCAGCTTTCCTTCACGGATCCATTTTGCATAATATTCGTAAATATTTTTTACTTCAAACTTATGAGGAATATTGAACTTTTTCAGTCCTGCCAGGACTGAGAATGTTACGTGCCCTCACTCGGTATTCAGATATGTTTTGCAGCCAAGGTCATCTGCCTGCTTTGATGTGGTCTGTACAATATGTTTCCATGCGTCATTATCAGCAAGGAACATACAGTAATTCTCTCCGCCCCAGCCTTTGCTGCCGTAAGTCCAGTTGACTCCGGCAAGATGAAGAATCTTCCATAACGGAACCATTTCATCAGGTTCTGTAACCGGCTCTCTTGAGTTCTGATTCAGAAAAAATTCAGCGCCCTCTTTGTCAACAGGAGCTTCCATTTCTGCAAATTCAGGCTGTGCTTCCCGATATTCATCAAGAATGTCGCCTACCACAAATGTAAAATCATCAGGTGAAGTTCCCATTGCGCTACAGCTCTCATTGCGCAGAGCCATATCACATGATCCCAGAATACCTTTGGGGCGTTTATCTCTGGGTCTGGTATTCCGCAGATTGAAAACAAACTGCGGAATATCAATCTTCATGGGACAAACAGAAATACAACGCTGACACATGGTACACATCCATGGCCAGTTACTGCTCATGAGTTCTTCATCCATGCCAAGAGCCGCCATGCGGAGTATTTTTCTGGGATCCATCCCGTCTAATCCCGTAGCAGGGCATCCTGAAGAGCAAAGCCCGCATGTCAGGCACAGATTAAGGTTGCCTCCGTTTGGAAGAAGTGCCATTACTTTATCTTTAAAAATAGACTTTTTCTTTCCTCCGACTTTGATCGCTTGTTCTGCCATATTTCCTCCAATAAGGAATGAGGTAAGAAGCTAAGCTTCTTAAAGAAACTTAGCTTCTTGCTGATTCTCAGTTCCTGATTCTTAATTCCTATTTCTTTAATGGGTTGGGTCCGAGTTTCTTTATATGTTCAGTCATCTCTTTTGCATATCCCGCAAATGTAGGTCCTTCACCTGAAGAGAGGTTGTACATGCGTACTCTGTCACCTTCAATGCCAATCTCTTCAAGCAGCCCCCGGACATGATTGACCCGTTCCCGGCATCTGAGATTTCCCGCATTATAATGGCATGATCCTTCCAGACAGCCGACACAGTAAACACCGTCAGCCCCTTTCTGGACAGCCCTTAAAAGGTGCATCACATCTACTTTTCCGGTACAGGGAACCCTGATGATCTTTATATTAACAGGATATTCAAGCCGCATGGAACCTGCCAGGTCCGCAGCAGAATATCCTCAATATTCACAACAAAACGCAATAATCGTTGGTTCAAAATCTGCCATCATCTCCTCCAATTTGGGGAGGAATGCAAAAATTTTATTTTTGCACTCCTGCATTCTTAGATCGTGTTTGAAAATTCCGAACCTAACCCCCTGCCCCCCTTCCCTGAAGGGAAGGGGGAATATGTAGGGGCGAATAATTATTCGCCCCTACACCCCTTCCCTTAAGGGAAGGGGTCGGGGGTTAGGTTTTCAAACACGCTCTTAATCAGCACGCCTCAAGCAATGCGTCAATCTTGCAGAGTATCTGATCATCCTGATAAAAATTAAGCTGGATAGTCTGTCTTGGACAGACGCACGTGCAGACGCCGCATCCGTGACACATTGCCTCGTTGATCTCAATAACCTTCTTTTCTATATTAAAGATCGGAACGTCAAACGGACATGATCGGACGCAGGTGAGACACTTGACACAATGATCTGTATCAACCTGGGCAGTGATGGCAGAGAGTTTGATTTCATCTTTTGCCAAAAATGTCATTGCTCTGGATGCTGCTGCCTGAGCCTGGGCAATTGTTTCTGATATAAGTTTGGGACCATGAGCTGTTCCGCACAGGAAAATAGCGTCACTCGGCATATCCACCGGACGGAGTTTGACATGAGCTTCAATAAAATAACCCTCAGTGTTACGGTTCAGCTTCATGATATTGCTCATCTCTGTAGTATCAGCCGCTGCCATACCTGCGCTCAGAGTCAGTATATCCGCCCTGATTTCAAGATTCTGCTGAAGAACATGATCTTTTACTGTTACCAGAATACCGTCATCGGAACTCTGTACAACAGGCGGCTGATCTTTATCAAACCTGATAAAAATAACACCTTTTTCTCTTGCTTCTGTGTAATAATCTTCAAGAAGTCCGTAAGTACGAATATCACGGTATAAAACAAAAACATTGGCATCAGGATTGCTTTTCTTGATCAGAAGAGCATTCTTTACCGCACTCTGACAGCATATTCTTGAACAGTTCTCATTGTTTTCATTTCTGGAACCGACGCACTGAATCATAACAACGTCTGAAATATCTGAGGCACCTTTCTTCTCAAGTATATCAGTAAGTTCTATCTGTGTCATAACCCGTTTATCCTCTCCGTAGAGGAATTCTTTGGGTTTGTATTCATTTGCGCCTGTTGCTACAATAATAATGCCATGCTTGATTTTATGAGTTTCAAATCCTACTGCCACTTCTGTTGCAAAGTTGCCCTTGAATCCTTCAAAGCCTGTAATCTTTGCATTTGTCATAACCTGAATATTCTGATTTGCTTTCACATCTTCAATCAGTTTCTTCAGATATGCCTGAATATCATCACCTTCTATTGTGTGATGAAGTCTCCGGGACAGACCGCCAAGCTCGTTATTCTTTTCCACAAGAGATACTTTGAATCCCTGTTTTGCAAGACCAAGACAAGCATTCATTCCTGCAATACCGCCGCCGATAACAAGAGCGTGCTTATTAATCGGAACAACCTTTTCATGAAGCGTTCTCAAAGTAGCCGCTCGCGCTACTGCCATGCGCACAAGGTCTTTTGCCTTCTTTGTCGCCAGATCATGATTGCTTGAATGAATCCATGAATTCTGGTTACGGATATTTGCCATTTCAAAGAGATAACGGTTCAGACCGCATGCCTCAAGGGTCTCCATGAACATCGCCTCATGGGTTTTGGGGCTGCATGATGCTACCACCACCCGGTTAAGATGATGCTCTTTGATCTTCTCTTTGATCTTATCCTGTGTATCCTGTGAACAGGTAAAAAGATTTGAATCTGTAAAGACAACATAAGGAAGGGTTCCTGCATATTTCTGTACTTCAGGAACATTAACGATTCCGCCGATATTGATACCGCAGTTGCAGACAAATACGCCGATGCGCGGCTCAAGTCCTATGACATTTATCTCATCAGGACGCTTAACTTTTTTTGTATCTTTTCCTCTTGCCTCGGATATTCCCGCGCCTGCTTCACACGCGGCAGCACTTGCCTCTGTAACAGAGCTTGGAATATCTTTGGGTCCCTGAAACAATCCGCATGTAAAAATTCCCGGTTTGTTTGTTACCACAGGAGCAAACGGGCTGGTCTTTGTAAAATTATACTGATTCAGATCAATCCCAAGCCGTTTTGCAAGCTCAACAGAGGTATCAGGAATTTTAAGCCCTACAGAGAGGACAATCATGCTGAATGTCTCTTCTTTTATCTCTCCGGCTTCATTAACATACCGGACATCAAGATCGCCTGTTTCATGATTCTCTGTTATGGTATGGATTCTTGCTTTGACAAACTGAACACCGTCTTTGTATCTGGCACGGTTGTAATATTTCTCATAATCCTTGCCGAATGTACGCATGTCCATGTTAAAGACAACACAGTCAAGTTCGCTGTGGCAATGCTCTTTGGCGATCATCGCCTCTTTGATTGCATACATACAGCAGACTGAAGAGCAGTACCCGTTGCCGGTCCTGTTTTTATCTCTTGAGCCGACACACTGTAGCCATGCAATCCGTTTCGGTTCTTCACGATCCAGAGGACGCATAAGATTGACCGAAATAAGGTCCTGATGCGCTCAGAATTCTTTCAAACTCTTCGCTTGTTACCACATTCGGATATTTGCCGTAACCAAGATAATCAAGTGCAGACGGGTCATAACCTTTGCTTCCTGAAGATAAAATTACAGAACCGACTGTAAGTTTTGTTTCCCGTTCTTTATCTGAATAATTTATCGCCTTTGCAATACACATATTTTCACACAGCCCGCATCCGATACAGGTATCTGTGTCTATTGCAAAAGCAAGGGGAACCGCCTGTGCATATTCAATATATGTTGCGCGCCGATCATCCATACCTTTATTGTACTGGTTGATGGCAGTTACAGGGCAGTGTCTGGAACATTCGCCGCATCCTGTACATTTTACACGATCAATATAACGGGGACGGTTCACAAGGGTAACTGTGAAATTTCCCGGTTCCCCTTCAATACTTTTTACATCACTCAAAGTGATCAGGTTAATATTTGTATGCCGGCCGACCTCGACCAGTTTGGGCGAGATCACTCACATGGCACAGTCATTGGTGGGGAATGTTTTATCCAACCGCGACATCATACCGCCGATGGTTGGCGATTTATCCACCAGATAGACATTGTAATCAGAATTGGCAAGATCGAGTGATGCCTGCATACCCGCGATACCAGCTCCTATGACCATCACTGATCCACTTTTGTTTGCCATTTTTCCTCCTATTATACATAGCCGTTTCAAGTTTCAGGCAACATAAGAAGCTAAGTTTTCTGAAAAAACTTGGCTTCAAGTTAAAAACTTGAAGCGGCAGCTTATATCGCTGCAAAAACAGGCACTCTGTTTTCCATTCCCTTGAATGTTACTTTATTTGTCTTTTCCATATCAGCAAGCAGATAAGAAATCCGCTTTAAATCAAGTCCGACCGGGCGCTGACAGCTCGCACTGATGTGTCCCCGTTTTTGATTGCCTGATAAATCAGATTTTTGTGATATTCCCGTGTTAAAACAGTATCAAGTATGGATTCATAAGTCTGAACATCCCATTTACGCCCGTAAACATCTCCGACAGTGGTGGTTTTTACCTCTTTGCCGACTATCCAGCGAGGGATTTCACCGCCCAGAGTCATTTCTGCTGCGTCTAATTGAAGTCCAAAGGATTTGGAATCAAACTTTCCAGCCTGTCTTACTGATTCGATTACATCTGTAGCAATTTTTGCAAACCGCTGTGCCTCAGCCGATGATACCCATGCCAGATGAAGTCTGTTTTTTCCGATTCCGGCAGTTTCAAGCAGGTTTTGGGTCAGACGAATCTTTTTATCTGCATATATATTACCTTCCAGGTAATGACAGTCGCCGAAATGTCACCCGGATACCAGAACGCCGTCCGCGCCCTCTTTGAATGCTCTGATAATAAAAACAGGATCAACTCTCCCGGAGCACATTACCCGGACCGTTCTCATGTTAGGCGGATACTGCAATCTGGAGACACCTGCAAAATCTGCTCCCGCGTAGGCACACCAGTTGCACAAAAATGCAATAATTTTGGGTTCAAAATTTTCCATAAAAAAATCTCCCTCTCTGCAAAAATAAAATTTTTGCACTCCTCATTATGCGGCGCAAACCGAAGCCTCTATCTGTTTATCTCTGAAATGGAGCATATCAATGGTCTTCTGAGGACATGAAGATGCACATATACCGCAGCCTTTGCAGGACGCGGGAACATTCTTTGCCCGATAGCCTTTACCCTGAATTTCATCCATAATAATTGCCCCGAACGGACAAATATCCGCACAAAGCCCACATCCGATACAGTGATCCTGATCAACCTGAGATACAAGCGGTGAAATCTCAATATTATTCTTTGAAAGAACAGTGGCGGCTCTTCCGGCAGCAGCCATTGACTGGGCAATACTCTCTTCAATAGGCTTGGGATAATGTGCAAGTCCGCAGATAAAAAGACCGTCAGATGCAAAATCAACAGGACGCAGCTTGGCATGCGCCTCCATAAAGAATTTATCTTCATTCAGCGGCACCTTGTAAAGCTCTGCCAAATGACTGTTATCAGCAGGCTCAATCGCTGTTGCAAGATTGATATAATCTGCCTCTATAATGATATTCTTCTGAAGAATCGGATCAAAAACATTTACTTCCAGTTTATTACCTGCTTCTGTAACAACGGGCTTGGCTTCAGGAGTGTAACGGATAAAGATAACCCCTTTTTCCCTTGCTTTTTTGTAAAGAAGCTCCCGCTCTCCGAATGTTCTCATATCACGGTACAGAATAAAAACATTTGTATCAGGGTTCTGCTCTTTGATCGCTATTGCCTGAGATACAGAGGCTGTACAGCATACTTTTGAACAGTACGGACGTTTTTCATCTCTTGATCCCACGCACTGAATAAAGACAACAGACTCGGCGTTTTTTATCTTGTCAAGGTTATGCTCAATATCATGCCACCTTGTTACTCTCGGATTTTTTCCGTAAAGATATTCACTGGTATCAGAAGCATGTCCTCCGGTGGCAATGACTGTTGCTCCGTGTGCGATGGTTCTTTCGCTTCCTTTGACAGAGACTTTTGTTTCAAAATTTCCGACAAATCCTGATGCTCCGATGATTTCAGTATTCAGCAGAACTTCTACATTCGGATTTTTCTCAACTTTTGCAATCAGATCAGAAAGAAATGCCTTGACATCCGTTCCTCCGGCTGTTGCTTTTATATCTCTGGCTGCTCCGCCGAGCTGTGCGGATTTCTCTACAATCACAGTCGGAAATCCCTGATTTGCAAGGCTTAAAGCAGTGGTCATGCCTGCGACTCCTCCGCCGATAACCAGCGCGCTCTTATTAACCCCCACAGAGATTGCGGGAATCGGTTCAAGCAGAGATGCTCTTGATACAGCCATCTTAACAAGGTCTTTTGCTTTCTGAGTTGCTTTTTCTTTGTCATTGGAATGTACCCATGTACACTGATTTCTGATATTTGCCATTTCAAAGAGATACGGATTAAGACCTGCGTTACAGATAGTCTCCTGAAAGAGCGGTTCATGAGTCCTGGGCGTACATGCGGCAACAACCATTCGGTTCAGATTCTGCTCTTTGATGGTCCCTGCCATTTTATCCTGTGTATCCTGACTGCATGAAAAGAGATTCTCCTGAGCATAGACAACATCAGGCAGAGTTTTTGCATATTCCACAATAGCAGGAACATCAGCATATCCGCCGATATTTACCCCGCAGTTGCATACAAAAACGCCGATGCGCGGTTTTTCTCCGGCTACATCTCTTTGTGCAGGGAATACTTTTTCTTTAACAAGGGTTCCGCGTGCAGAACTTAAAGAGATTCCCGCAGCACATGCTGCTGCACTTGCCTCTGTAACAGACTGAGGAATATCCTTGCACCCCTGAATCACGCCTGCAACGTAAATACCGGGTCTTGATGTTGTAACAGGCGAAACATCTTCGGTTTTGACAAACCTGTAAGGATTAAGCTGAACACCTAATCTTTTTGCTGTTTCCACAGCAGAATCAGCAGGCTCCATTCCTACAGAGAGGACTGCCATGTCAAAGATTTCATCCACAACTTTACCGTCATCCGTGGCGTATTTCAGTACAAGAGTACCTGTTTCATCAGCCTGTGTAATTGTGTGGATTCTTGAACGGATAAATCTGACTCCCCCCTTTTTTGCCCGTTCATAATATTTTTCAAAATCTTTGCCGTGAGTACGCATATCTATAAAAAAGACGGTTGCTTCAAAATCTTTTCCCACATGCTCTTTTGTAATAACAGCCTCTTTTATTGCATACATACAGCAGACTGCTGAACAGTATTCATTGTCGCACCTGTTCAGAATCTCTTGAACCTACACACTGGAGCCATGCTATTTTTTTCGGTTCATTTCCGTCTGATGGTCTGGTAACATGCCCGCCCGTGGGACCTCCTGCGGAGAGAATCCTTTCATATTCAAGACTTGTTACCACATTCGGGAAATTGCTGTGCTGATATGTATCTAATTTGGATGGATCAAAAGGCTTGAATCCTGCTGTTATAATTACTGAACCTACATTCAGATTTACAGTCTCTTCTTTATCATCAAAGTTGATGGCATCTGTAGGACAGAACTTCTGGCAGATTTTACATTTACCTTTTTTAAAATAGATACATCTTACAGGATCAACAGCATACTTTAAAGGAACTGCCTGGGGATAGGGTACATATATTGCTTTACGTTTGGAAAGATTCTGATTAAATTCATCATCTTTTTTTGCGGGGCATTTTTCAGCACACGCGCCGCAGGCAATACATTTGTTCATATCCACATAACGGGGATGTTTTTTTACTGTAACTGTAAAATTACCTTCATCACCTTCAATGGAGGTAACTTCAGAGAGCGTCATAAGCTCTATATTCAAGTGCCGGCCGACCTCGACCAGTTTTGGTGAGATAATTCACATGGAGCAGTCATTGGTGGGAAAGGTTTTGTCTAACTGAGCCATGACTCCGCCGATAGCCGGTGAAGATTCAATCAGATAGACAAAATAACCGGAATTGGCGAGATCCAGCGCGGACTGCATACCGGCAATTCCACCTCCGACAACCATAACAGATCCGTTTACTTTTTCAGTCATTTAACACTCCTTGAAACATGAGTGCAAAGTATTCTTGCACTTACGGAAGACATAGTTATCATAAGTTATTCTTTACTTTATATAAAAATATCCTGAAACTCATTATTTAAAGCATTTGATTATAGAGATAATATTCTTTTAGTCAAGCAAAAAATAGATTTTCTGAATAAAAATTTGTCAGGTTATTGAAAAAATCTATTCTGAAAATTGAGTTATTGCATAACGTAGGTTGGGGTGAGGTACGAATCCCAACAATCAAGATACAAATGTTGGGGTTCGCTCTGCTCACCCCAGCCTACCCACTAAGTTAATCCTTCTTATCAGGTCGTTCGGATTGCAGTCTTTATCAATAATAATCGTAACTGTGCTGTTTGGCTGGGCAAAAGGAAGAGATTCATCTTTATCATCAATTATATAAATAATATGAGTTTGTAGGGCGGACTAAGCGGAGCGTGTCCGCCTTTTTGACTATGGGAAGGAAAATAAACCATGAAACATTATTTTACAGCAGTAATTGTTAAAAGCGGCGAATGGTTTGCAGGAACAGTAAAAGAATTATCAGGCGTTCATACACAAGGTAAAACCATTGATGAAGTCAGAGAAAATCTTAAAGAAGCTATACAAATGGTAATTGAATCAAACATCAGGCATTTTACTGAATTTTCAGAAGAATATCTTGAAGAAAAAATCGAAGTCAGCCTGTGAAAAAAAAAGATTTGATAAAATATCTGCTGAAATATGGATGTGTTTTAGAACGGGAAGGAAAAAAGCATAGCCTGTTTTATAATCCTAATAATAAGAATCATCTGAAAATCACAGTTCAGGAGAATGAGCGGTTATCTGAACTGTGATTCCCGTATGATTTAATCACAGCTTTTGTCGGGTTACGCTATCGCTAACCCGACTTACGGGCTGTAGCATGGCAACCACAGGGGATTGTCCATACAGCTAACCCGACCTACGGGCTGCTCACTGACACAGCCGGTGTTTCAGAAGTGTAAACCGCTTCTGAGTCTTGTCATTCTTAACAGCAATTGCCAATGCTTTTTTTGTTCCAACCATAACAACAAGTTCCCTGCCTCTGGTAACAGCCGTATAAATCAGATTCCGCTGCAACAGCATAAAATGTTGAGTCATAATCGGAATCACCACCGCAGGATATTCAGAACCCTGTGATTTATGCACTGAGACAGCATAAGAGAGCATAATTTCATCCAAATCTGTAAAATCATAGGCAATCTCTCTGTTATCAAATGTGATAAATACCTCACGGGTTTCCATATTAATCCGGGTGATTCTTCCAATATCTCCGTTAAAGACCTCTTTGTCATAATTATTTTTGATCTGCATAACCTTGTCATTTATCCGGTAATTCCTTTCACCTCTGTTGATTCCCCCCTGACCCGGATTCAGCAGAGTCTGCAATTCCAGATTAAGATTCCCTGCGCCGATAACTCCTTTGTGCATGGGGGTTAAAACCTGAATATCATTGACAGGATCAAAGCCGAACCTGTCAGGGATCCGCTCTTTTACAAGCCTTCTGATAATATCCAGTACTTTTTCAGGATCATCCTGCTGAATAAAATAAAAATCATTATCCGACAGATTCGGATCCGTGTATGGCATCACGCCGTTGTTAATCTTATGGGCATTGACAATAATCTGACTCTCTTTTGCCTGACGGAAAATCTCATTCAGTCTTACTACCGGCAATCTTTCTGAGGCAATCATATCATTTAAGACATTTCCGGCACCGACAGAGGGAAGCTGATTTACATCTCCTACCAGAATAAATGTTGCTGTTATAGGAATTGCTTTTAAAAGATGATACATCAGCACTGTATCAATCATGGATGCTTCATCCACTATCAGCAGATCGCAGTTCAGAGGATTTTTATCATCTTTCTGAAATCCGCTCTTTTTGATACTGTATTCAAGCATTCTGTGAATTGTCTTTGCTTCATGCCCTGTGGTCTCACTCATGCGTTTAGCGGCTCTTCCTGTGGGCGCAGCCAGCATAATTCTTACACGCTTATCTGAAAAAATTTTCAGGATTGCGTTGATAATAGTTGTTTTGCCTGTTCCGGGTCCTCCGGTGATAATCATAACTTTGCTGTTAATTGCACATTTAACAGCTTCAATCTGCTTCTCCGCCAGAGTAATAGAAAGCTGCTGCTGAACTAACTTTACTCCTTTTTCCGAATCTATATGGGGAATGGATTTGGGCGCGTTCATCAGCATTTTCAGACGATGGGCAGTCCGTGTTTCACACAGATGAAATTTAGCCAGATAGACTGCTTTGTTATTGATTCTGAACTCTTCAATATCTTCATTCAAATCTTCAATAACAATCAGTTTGTCAAGAGCAATCTTTCCCATAGCATCAACAACAACATCCCTCTCAACCCTTAGAATCTCCATGCACTCGGCTATCAGAGGTTCATAAGGATAATAGACATGACCTTCATTTGACAACTGATGCAGTACATACAGGATCCCAGCCTGAGATCGCAGCGGCGAATCTTTGTCAAAACCGAGTTTTTCAGCAATCCGATCCGCAGTGATAAATCCGATGCCGAATATATCCATAGCAAGGCGGTACGGATTTTCACGGACAACGGCAATTGAGCGGTTTCCGTATTGTTTGAATATCTTGGTTGCATATCCTGAACTGACCCCGTGAGTTTGCAGAAAGAGCATTACTTCACGAATCTCTTTCTGCTCTTCCCATGCTTTCCGGATCATCTCAATCCGTTTTTTTCCGATCCCTTCAACCTGAGTAAGATCATCAATCTTATCTTCAATAATATCCATAGTCTGCTCGCCGAATTTACTGACAATCCGCTCGGCAATAACGGGACCAACACCTTTGATCAGCCCTGATGAGAGATATTTTTTTATTCCGTATGTTGTGGCCGGAACCGCTGTATGATAATATATGATTTTAAACTGCTGCCCGTATTTAGGATGATTTGTCCATTCTCCTTTCATTTTAAGAACTTCACCCGGAGTCGGTGACATAATATTCCCTACCACAGTTACCAGATCTTTATGTCCAAAGACCTTAACTTTGGCAATGGTATAGCCGTTCTCTTCATTGGTGAAGGTGATGCGTTCAAGCTGCCCCTGAAGCTCAATCATATTTTTATCCTTTGTAATAATAAAAAAAGCGTTCTCCATATATTTACGGAAAAACGCTTTTTACAAATCAGCAATAAGAAGAGATATTCACTTTAATCAGTTAATATAATTCATTATAGCAGAGATTTTCAGTATAACTGTTATCTCCTTCTTTAAACGGCAAAGGAAAGGGTTTTCCAGCTTCAGCAAACATTTCTGATGCGGTCTGAATTGTATCAATTGCCAGTTCATAAGCCTCAATAAAAGTGTCACCGTACTCGGCTACATCAGGCAGTTCTTTTATGACTGCTTTAAAAACGCATTCGCCGTCAATAGAAATTTTCTTAATTGTAATATTATATTCACTTGGATCAATCATTTTATTTTTGCTCTTTTTCAAAAGTTTTCAACTCAGGCTCATATTTTTTCAGAATTTTCACAATATCTTTTATATAATTTTTCTTAACTTCCCCATCTCTGCCATGTTTACAGCAAAAAGAAGCTGTTTTAAAATCTGTTATTTCTGAAAGATTAGGATGAATACAAATTTTATGGTTCGGACTTTTTCCGTTTCTGATATAAAAACCCAGTATTTCTAAATAATAAGTAAATTCAGAACATTTGAGCGTACCGGAATTCTTTAACTTCTCCATTACCATATCGTAATTCATAAAGCCATTCTCCTTTTTTTATTTGATTTATTTTCTGCTGATTTAACATTTTAATATTCTCCTTTGAAATAAAATTCGGAAAATTTTTAACAACTTTAATTTTTTTATTCCTTGATTTCTGCTGGTATATTAAACCTTAATATACAGATAGATAATACATAAATAATCATTTGTCAAATGAATTATCACAGAAGAGTTTGCAGTTATGCCTTTAGACAAAGCAGATCACCGAATAAATGCGGAACTATAGATTTTGTTTTCTTTGCGTTCTTTGCGGTTAATAAAATTGCACATGGCGTTAATTCCTAATTGGCATTACTTATGATTCAAAGGCGATAACATCTTAATCCGTGTTCCTTTGCCCGGTTCTGACCGGACTTCAAAATCTCCGCCCAGATCGCTTAACCGCTCACGGACGCTGAACAGCCCAAATCCTCCGAATCCGTTTCCATGAGAATAATTATTTATATCAGATAATTGAAATCCGATTCCGTCATCTTCTATCTCAATTCGGATATTATCCCCCTCTCTCTTAACAGATATTTTTGCATGTTGAGCTTTGGAGTGTTTGACAATATTCATCAGTAATTCTCTTGTCGCCCTGAAGATAAGAACACGGAACGCATCATTCAGGGGCTTGGGCTGTCTGTCATCCTCAAATTCAATCTGAATACCGTGCTGCTGCCGAATCTGCTCCGCAAGCCACTCAATGGCTGACTCCAATCCTAATTTGTAAAGCACAGGAGGGCTTATTTCAAAAGTCAGAGAGCGGGTATCCTGTATAATCTGACTCAAAAGACTGCACATATCATCTATAGATTTGACAAGTTCAGGAGATGTCGCCAAATTCCTCATAAACCCCAGATTGAGTTTGGAAATAGCAAGGGACTGACCGATACGATCATGCAGTTCCGTTGCAATCCGCTGACGTTCCCGCTCTTCAGTCAGTAATAACTGAGAGGATAAAGCTCTTAGATGTGCCTGATAAAGAACAACATCCTGCTCCGCGTATCTGCGTTCAAAAAGTTTACCCAGCCGTATGGCAATCTCATCTATCAGATTTCTCTCCTCTTTTAAAAATAGAGAGCCGTATTTTTTTCCTGCCTTTTCAAGATAACATATTTCAATTTTTCCTTTTTTCTTTCCGAATACTTTTATATCGGTGATCTGTCTCCATTCGGTTGACTGAAAATTTTCCGATTTAAATTCATTATCTTCAAAAATTATCCTTGCACAAGCCATATCAGGATGCTGCCATGCCTGAGGAATAAAAAGAATCAGGCTCTTTAATATCTCCTCGGATGACATATCCCGCTGTTCAATAATTTTTGAAATATTAAACAGACAATTCAGCTCTTTTACCCGCTCTTTCAGAGTATAAAGGAGCCTCTCTTTCTCTTCTTCAGCTTTTTTACGCTCCTGTATTTCGCATATAAGCCTTTCATTGGTTCTGACCAGCTCCAAAGTTCTTCTTTTAACTTCTGATTCCAGATTATCATGAACTTTACGAAGCTCCTCTTCCACCTTTTTACGCTCTGTAATATTTCTGCAAATCTTTACTACAGCTTTTATATTGTTATCTCTGTCCCGGACAGGTGATATTTTATCTTCAAACCATAAGATTTCACCATTCCAGTTGACATGATTTTCAGCAGATATACTCTCTCCGTCTGAGGCAACCTTTTTTATCTGTTCCATAATCGGTTCAGCATCATGATCGTCAAAGAGATCTGCCGGTGTTTTACCTTTCATAGATTCTTTCTGAACACCGTAACGGCTTGGTCCGTGATAATACAGGTATTTCCCATCCGGATCGTGCAGACAGATCATATCCTCAGAATTCTCTATAATCAGTCTCAGACGCTCTTCGCTCTCCTGTAATGCTTTTTCAGTCCGTCTTTTGCCGCTGATGTCCCTGAAAATAAGAACCACACCGATAATATTCCCTTTTTCATCCTTGATAGGAGAGACACTGTCATCAATCGGGATTTCCCTTCCGGTTCTGGTCCTTAACAGAGTATGATTTGCCAGTCCCGCAACACTGCCATCCCGGAGGACTTTTGTTACAGGACTTTCAGCCGGTTCTTTTGTTTCTTCATCTACAATATCAAATATCTCATTTAACGGCTTGCCTATCACATCATCCGGCTGCCAGCCGGTCAGGTTGCAGGCAACCGGATTCATAAAAGTTATATTTCCGTTTATATCCGAAGCAATAACAGCATCTCCTATACTGCTCAGAATAGTGGAAACCCATTTTTCATTCTCTCTGATCTTTTTTTCTGTTTTATGTCTGTAAAGTGCTATTTCAATAGCTGTATATAATTCTCTGTCTTTAAACGGCTTGATGATATATCCGAAAGGCGCTGTTGCTTTGGCTCTCTCCAGCATTTCTTTATCAGAATAAGCTGTAATATAAATAACCGGAATATCATAAAGTAACTGCATCTGACCCGCAGTTTCAATCCCGTCTCTTTTACCTCTGAGAAAAATATCCATCAGTATAAGATCAGGGAAGTTCTTTTTTGCTGATTCAATCGCATCTTCACCGGAAGAGACGCTGTCAGATACCTCAAATCCGAATTTTTTTACACAGTTTATGATTCCTTCGGCGATAATCGGATCATCTTCAACAATCAGGAGTTTGGCTTTTGTCATTTTATAAAAATTATAAAATCCTATGGCGTTTTTGGACGGGAGTATAAAATCATATAAAAACAGAGCTTTTGTATCCATCAGACAAGAAAAATGTAACTAAGACAGAATATATAGATATATCACATTCGGTAATAAGATTACAATAGCATTTTACTGTAATGGAAAAAAGCGGATATTGAATGAAGATTATTAAGAAAAGAATGATGGGATATAATATTAAACGCTTACATTCTTATTTGCAGAACCGGCAAATTCAGCATATAAGCGTTTAGTAAGAAAGATATATATTTCGATCCGGTCAACACAAAAAATAACTCCTTTCTCTGCACCGCTGTATTATTCCAAAAGCAGCGGCAGTTGTTGATTTTTTTCAGATTACATTTCCGATAGTGAATTTCATTATACTCTCTTTGATCTTGCCGTCAATCAGTTTTCCCATATATTTAAAACAGTCCAGACACAGATATAATGGATCATCTGTTTTATGGGTCTGATCAGGAGAGACCTTTCCGCCGCACAAATCACACAGATGGTTGCATTGACGCATATTTTTTCTGTAAGGGATGTGACTCTTTGCAGTGTATTTGACGCCGGTTCCATAGACGAGACGCCCCTGCATCGCTTATTTTTCTGCACCATCTTACCTGCGCCACATACGCCTTGTATGCTCCGGGAACATACACATCAGGAGAAAAATTTATCATTCTGATGTAAATATATGATCCCGAACGGATCGCATAATCTGACTCAAAATACATTCCCCCTGCACTGAAATTATACATTGTGGCGTCAGAACAAGTGCTTGAATGTTCCCTTGCATATATAATAGGAGCTTTGTAGTAATTTCGGGGGTGGCATCTTTTGTTTATAGATGAATTCATCATTTCAGCCTCCTTTTTTCAAAATCAGTTACATTCTTTCTTTTAAACCATATTATTTTTATATTACAGAAAAATAAACAGAATTCAATAAGGAAATTCCTGATTTTTTCCTTCGAAATACCTTACATCGTGGCGGATGATAAACCTAATCACCGACCCCTGACCTAACCCCCCTGCCCCCCTTCCCTGAAGGGAAGGGGGGAAAGAGAGTGACGGGACTCCCCTTCCCTTCAGGAAGGGGTCGGGGGTTAGGTTTGTACAGAACTTAACAGCCCTGCTTCCCTAAAGGGAAGAGGGCATGAGGTTAGGTTATCTGCATATTGCGTTTATTGCAGAAAAATTCACTTTACATTATCGCTTAAATATAATAGATGTTCTGAATTATTCAAGAAGTGTGGCAATTCTTCCGCTGAAATTTTATTCAGGAGCAGCTTTACTGTGAAAATAACAGATTACTTATTATATCTTGTAACCGACCGGGGGCTTTCCAAAGGCAGAACCACGCTGGAAATTGTTCAGGCAGCAGTCCGAGGAGGCGTAACCTGCGTGCAGTTGCGTGAAAAAAACTGCTCTGTCCGTGAATTTATAGAGCAGGCACTCTCAGTGAAATATTTTTTGAAACAGCATAATATTCCTCTGATTATCAATGACCGGGTTGATGTTGCACAGGCGGTTCAGGCAGATGGAGTTCATCTTGGACAGAGTGATATGCCATGTAAAATGGCAAGAGCTGTTTTAAAAGATTCCATGATTATCGGCATCTCCGCAGAAACTCTTGAACATGCTGTTCAGGCTGAAAAAGATGGGGCAGACTATATCGGCGCAGGTCCGATTTTTTTTACTGCAACAAAAACAGACCTGTCTCCGATTTTAGGACTCAACGGACTCTGTAAAATCAGAAAAGCAGTCAGAATTCCTGTTGTAGCAATCGGCGGTATCAATATAAACAATGCCGAAGAGGTTATACATAACGGAGCAGACGGCATTGCAGTAGTATCAGCAATTGTTTCAGCAGATGATCCTGAAAAAGCGGCGGGAGAGTTGCGGAAAATTCTGAAATCAGCAGGAACTTCAAGATAAAGAGAGAAGTTAATATAATCTAACCCCGGACTCTTTCCCTGAAGGCATGGCTGTTAAGTTCTCCTGACCTGACCCATGTCCTTTCCCTGAAGGGCAGGGGTTAGGTTTCTGCAAACCGAAGTTGCTTTTCCGGGATGATTCCGCTTAACCCGCCTTATATTTTCCGGTCCATACAAAATATATTGATTTTCAACTTGAATTTCTTTATAAAATCTGTAAAAATATTATATTCGGACAAAAAAGAGGAGAGGTTATATTTGACTCGATTATATGAAGATAAAACAGATGAACTGATACGGCAGGCAGAAGAGGCAATGCCGTACTGTGAAGAGACCGGAGACTGGAAAGAATTCAGCCGTATCAGGTCGCAGTTGGAAAAAATGCCCTACACATATCTCTTTGTAATGGCTGGTCCCGAATTTGACAAATCAGCCGGAAATGATTTAAAAATAGACATCAGGTCTGTCAAAGGGAACCGCTTCAGGCAAATCTGCGATGAGATGAAAAAGCGGTACGGAACGATTTTGCATGAGAGAGAAATTTTTGCTGCTTCCTGTCTGCTGGAGAATATTCATCAGCATGTTAAAAAAGGGATCGGGCTGTGCGTCATAAAGATTGTTCTCGGAAAATACAGAAGAATCACTGTTACTGATAATGGCACCGGATTTTACAATTATAAAAAACAGAAAAAATTATCTGTAAAAGATGCTATAAAATTCGGAAGAGCCTACGGCAGCAGGTATAAATCTCTGGGACAGGCATTGGCAATCTCTTTTGGCTTATGGTCTGATCTGGCGACTGTTGAAACAAATCATGAAAGCGCTGTTATTGTTCCTGAGGGAACTTTTAAAAGGATAATAAAAGGGTTGTTCAGATTTATCTTTGCTCTGACAGTTGCTTTGGGAGCAGATGCTTTAATACTTGCATTAAGGTCGTCAGATATATCATGGATAGATATTCCTGTTATTCTTTCTGTATTCGGAATTGTAATCGGATGGAATAAGATACTTTCATTCTTCGGAAAATATCAGGAAGAGAAATATTTCCCCGGTATCAGATTCAGCACAGAGAATAAGCAGAGATTCGGATCAGCCATTAATATATATTTCTGCGATTCCGGAGAGATAAAAAAATGGCGGGAAGAGATGATTCGGGAATTAGAGGATTATTTACAGAAACGGGCAGATACATTTCGTGCAGATGAATAAGCAGTTAATAAAGGATTTTATACCAGTTACGGATATAAAAACATGGATAATAACGGGACATTTAAAGAGCATAAACCATTGATATTAGCAGTCTCAGATGATCCGGAAACCATCAGGAAGATTAACAATATATTGACAATAGAGGGTTACAGGGTTGCTGTTGCAAATAATGAACAGCAGGCATTGACCATGATGAAAAATCTTCTCCCTGATATTATTATTTTAGATATTATCATGTCAGGGACAGATCAGATTGAAGCCTGTCAGAAACTGAAGCGTGAAGCTGAGACAGATAATATTCAGGTTATTGTATCTATACCCGGAAGTGATACTGATGACATGCTGAGATGGTTTCAGGTAAGAGCAGATGATTATATTACCAAGCCGTTTAAGCTGGCGGAACTTTTGGCAAGAATACAGACTCATCTGGAAATAAAGAAAAACAGAGATTTGATTTCATGTTATAACAGAGAGCTTAAAACTGAAAAAGAGAAACATGAGAGTACTGCGCAGGAAAAGGCAAGACTGATTGAAGAATTAAGAAGAAAAGAGGAGAATATCAAAGGAATGGTTATTATGGACAGTCTGACAGGGCTATATAACCGCAAGTATATTATAGAAAGACTCTTTCAGGAGGTCTCAGAAGCAATCCGGTATTCTCAACATTTGTCTGTCATACTTTTCAGTATTGATCATTTTAAAAATATTAATAATATCTATGGTGATCGGACCGGAAATGAGGTGCTTTCTGAAATATCCGCTGAGATTAAAAATAATCTCAGAAAATCAGATATTGCAGGTCGCTACAGCGGTGATGAATTTATCATTATTCTTCCGCATACAGATAACAAAGGAGCGGATAATACTGCCAACAGACTCTTAAAAAATATCCGCCGCATCAATTGGAAGTATAAAGATTTAACCGTAACTGTCAGCGGAGGGATCGGCTCTCTTAAAAAAGAGAAAGACTCATTGATTATCAGGGAAGACAAGCTTATTTACGAACTGATCCGGAGTGCGGATGATCTGCTTTATAAAGCTAAACAGAACGGAAGAGACCGTATTGAAACAGGGAGATGAGTTCTGTCATTTAAGGATTCTATAAAAAATAATGAATGTATATATCAATGATATTACAGCTTTTTTACCAAACAGTCCTGTTGATAATGAAGCAATTGAAAAAGTGCTGGGTGAAATAAATCATATTCCATCCAGAACCAAAAAGATTATTCTCAGAAACAACAAAATCAGATACCGTTATTATGCCATAGACCCGGAAACCGGAAATATGAATTATAATAACGCTCAACTTACTGCTGAGGCAATAAAAAGACTCAAGCCTTATGCTCACTTCAGATTGGATGATATTGAATCTTTATGCTGCGGAACAAGTACGCCTGATCTTTTACTCCCCGGTCATGCTCTTATGGTGCTTGGCGAATTAGGTTTATCAGAGTGCGAAGCTGTAACAACATCAGGTATATGTATTGCCGGTATGACCGCCTTGAAATATGCTTATATGAATGTTGCCGCAGGTATCAGCCATAATGCAGTTGCTTCAGGTTCAGAACTTGCCTCTTCTTTTACAAAAGCCTCATTTTTCTCTTCTCAGCCGCTTCTCAGTAATGAAGATGTTGAAAAAAATCCGTTAAGTGCTTTTAATGCCGAGTTTTTAAGATGGATGCTTTCAGACGGTGCAGTGCATGTTTTTCTTTCGGATCAGAAAAATAATGATCGGATTTCCATGAAAATAGAATGGATTGAGAATATTTCATTTGCCGGAAGACTTGAAACCTGTATGTATGCAGGAGGAATAAAAGAGAATAACGGCAGAATGATCGGATGGAGAGAGAAAGATTTATTTAATAATCATGCTGATATGTTATTCTGTATAAAACAGGATATTAAGATTCTTGAAAAAGAGATTGTCAATACAGCGATAAATCAGGCTCTTGTCCGTGTAATAAAAAAGTATAATCTCAGATCAGATGATATTGACTGGTATCTCCCTCATTATTCTTCACATTATTTCAGAGATAAATTTTATACTGCCATGAAGGAGATTGATTTTGGGATTCCTTATGAAAAATGGTTCACCAATCTTGCTGAAAAAGGGAATACCGGAAGCGCTGCAATTTACATAATCATGGAAGAGCTGTTTCATTCCGGGAGATTGAAAAAAGGTGAAAGACTGCTCTGTTTTATTCCTGAAAGCGGGCGGTTTTCCCATTGTTTTATGATGCTGACTGTGGTTTAGGAGACGTATATGCTGAAAAAAATCAAGATTCAAGGGCTTTTTAACAAATTCAATTATGATATTGAACTGAAAAAAGAAGGAATAACAATTCTGACAGGTCCCAATGGATACGGTAAAACAACTATCCTGAAAATAATTCATGCCCTTGCAGTTAAAAACCTGATTTTTTTTTTACAGTTGCCGTTTAAAAAAATTGTACTGACTCAGGAAAAAAATGAAGTCAGTCTTTTAAAAACAGAGCCGGATGCAATTGAAATCCAATCAGGGAATGATTTATCATCAGTATCTTATGAAATATCGGATATTACAAAAAATATCGGATATTTTATAAATTCATCATATAGGCAAATAGATAAAAACAGATGGCTTGATATAAGAAATGATACAATTCACACAACAGAGAGTCTGCTTTATCAATTGGCGGAAAATAATTCTGAAATTCAGACAAAGCACGATAAAAAGCAGATGCCTGATATTGGTAATGCTTACTTTATAAGAGAACAACGGCTTGTTAAAAAAGGGTCTGTAATAATAAAAACTGGAGACTCCCCTGAAGAAACAGAATTTATTGAGAGGAGAAAAGGTTTCGGAAGCACAATTGAAGAATACGCAAAGGAATTATCTATAAACATTAAAGATATTCTTGCAAAATCTTCCAAAATCGGACAGGAGCTTGACAGCAGTTTTCCAAGACGGTTGTTTGATGAAACCAAAAAGGTCAGTGAAGAAGAATTTAACAAACGGTATAATGCCATAAAGGAAAAACAGAAATCTTTAAGTATGTATGGTCTTTCTGCTACTAAAGAAGATAGCTATCCCTCTTTTAAAGAGGAGAACGCCAAAGCCCTTCTAGTCTATCTTGATGATACGGAAAAAAAACTTGCTGTTTTCGATGACATTTTGAAAAAACTTCAACTATTTTCCACTATTCTAAATGAAAGGCAATTTGTTTTTAAGAAACTCGAAATTTCTCCTGACTTTGGCTTCAGGTTTAAAACAGAAGGTGAAAAAGAACTTTCTTTAACAGATTTATCATCAGGTGAACAGCAGGAGGTCGTGTTACTGTACGAACTGCTTTTTAAAGTTGGTCCCAATACACTAGTGCTGATTGATGAGCCTGAAATTTCACTTCATGTTGCATGGCAAAAGGAAGTACTCAATGATTTGCTAAAAATAATCGAACTGCAAAAGATAATCGTCATAACAGCGACACATTCCCCTCAGATAATCGGGGAACACTGGGATTTAGTTGTTGATCTTGAGGAAATCTCAAAATGAGTCTTAAAAAATACCTCGCTAAAAGCGATGTCGTAAACTCCATACGCCTTCAGTTAAGACATCCATCGGGGGTAAATAAAGTATGGGTTATTGTTGAAGGTGAAACAGATCAGAAATTGTATTCCAAGCTGATTGATGGTCATCATGTAGAAATCGAAATAGCTCATGGGGGCTTAAACAGCCTTTTACTGTCTGTATCAGAGCTTTTAAGAGAAACTGACCGTATTCTTGGAATAAGAGACGCTGATTTTTTACATTTGGAAGGAAAAAAAGAGACCGCTGAAAATATTTTTCTTACTGATTTTCATGACGCTGAAATGATGATGATTTCATGCTGATAATGCTTATTGTGCAGTTGTTGCAGAATATTTAAGAGAAGAAAAAGAGCCATACTTGTTACGGGAAAAAATTTTCAAATCAATTGCTTTTATCAGCGGAATAAGGTGGATAAATATCTCTGAAAATTCAGATATTTCTGAAAGTTTGGGATTTAATTTTGAAGGTCTTGGTTTTGGTAATTTTTATGATGGAAAAACTCTTGTTCTTTATGAAGAAAAATGTTTGAATGAGATTATGAAACGATCTCCAAACAGGAAAAAAGAGATTTCAAAAGAAGATGTCAGATTAAAAATTAAAGATGTTTCAGATTATCCTAATCTATGCAACGGACACGATTTTCAGAAAGCATTTGCACTTTGCGTAAATTCTTATTCCAAAAAGGGAGTAAATGATGCAGAAATCGGTAAAGCATTTCGTATAGCATACAGGTTCGATGATTTTCAAAAAACTTATTTATACAGGCAATTAAAAACATGGTCTTATAATAATTCAAAAATTTTATTCAAAAATGGAAATTCTTAGAAAAATTATGATTGAAATAAAATCCCAAAATATAATCAAATGTGAAGTTACGGTTCCCGGATCAAAGAGCTATACCCACAGAATTCTGATCGGAGCGGCTTTGTCAGACGGAAACTGTATTATTCAAAACGGATTAAAAAGCGAAGATACTCTTCTTACCCTGAATGCGTTAAAACAGATGAGCGTATCCATAGAAGAGCATGAAAATAAATGGACTGTATCAGGCACAAGCGGAAGACTGACTGATCCGAAAGAGCCTGTATATCTTGCCAATTCAGGGACATCAATGCGGCTTCTTGCCGCTGTTGCTGCACTTGGCAATAAAAAAATAACCCTTACCGGAACTGAGCGTATGTATCAGCGTCCTATTCAGGATCTTTTGGACGGGTTGAATCAGATGGGGATTGACGCCCGTTCCGTCAATAAAAACGGCTGTCCCCCTGTTGAAATAAGCGGCGGAGATATAATAACCGGCGGAAGCGTTAATCTGCGATGTAAAATCAGCAGCCAGTTTCTTTCAGGAATACTTATGATTGCGCCTTATACAGAAAAAGGTGTTGAAATAAGAGTGACTGAAGGTCCTGTATCCAAGCCTTATATAGATATGACCATAGATGTAATGAATCAGCTTGGCGTTGAAGTTACACGGGACGGGTATGAGCGTTTTCATATTCAGGGAAAGCAGATTTACAAAGCAGGGGATTACACCGTAGAGCCTGACTGCTCAAATGCAGGCTATTTCTGGGCTGCTGCTGCTATTACCGGCGGTACGGTTAAAGTAAAAGGGATAACAAAAGATTCACGTCAGGGAGATATTAGGCTGACAGAGCTTTTTGAAAAAATGGGGTGTAAAATATTTCAGGATGGAGACGGGCTTGCTGTCTCAGGCAGAGCCGCATCCGCAATAGAGGCTGATATGTCAGATATGCCGGATATGGTTCCGACTTTGGCGGTTGTTGCGGCTTTTGCCAAAGGTACAACAGTAATTAAGAACGTAGCTCATTTAAAAGCAAAAGAGAGCGACCGTTTGACCGCGCCTGTCAATGAGCTTTTAAAAATGGGGATTGAAGCATCATGCACTGATACAGGCTTGATTATCAAAGGCGGAAAACCTCGCGGAGCAGAGATTGATACCTATAATGATCATCGTATTGCCATGAGCTTTGCGGTTGCAGGACTTGTTACTCCGGGTCTTTTTATAAGAAATGAATCATGCGTTGAAAAGTCATTTCCTGAGTTCTGGAAGGTCTTTGAAACATTAAAATAAAAATCAGTATCTACAGGGATTGTGTGTAAGAAAAGGATTTGAATCACGGATTACAAAGATTCAACAGATTGCACGGATTTCTGATTTGCAGGAGCCTTTAATCCTAAGAAATCTCAGCGGATCGAAAAAGTTTGTAGTACCTCCTTCAGGCTGTCAGTGTGAAATCAGACGGTTATCGCAGCACGCCGAACCGCCTAAAGGCGGTACTACAAACTTTTTCGATCTACTGATTAATTTCTGATTTGCAGGATCCTTTAATCCTGAGAAATCAGTGCAATCCGTGATTCATTTCGTTGATTTTTTTAAAAAAACAGGAGAATATGCCACATAACATTCCTGAAAATCTTATTGAACAACTGAGTGAATTTATCAACGTCAAAACAGGTCTTTATTTTCCGAAAGAACGCTGGAAAGAACTTGGGCGCACTGTCAGAAATTTAGCGCAGGATTTATCAAAAAAGCATAAAACAGATAATGATCCGGTATCCTTTATCAAATTATTGTTGTCTGACCCGTTGACTGAAAAAAATATGGATGCTCTGATCAATAATCTCACAATTGGAGAGACTTATTTCTTCAGAGACAAAAATATCTTCCATGTTCTGGAAAAGAAGATTCTGCCGGAAATAATCAGCACACGCCGAAGTAAAGAAAAGAGCCTCAGATTATGGAGCGCTGCGTGCTGTACAGGCGAGGAGCCTTATTCATTGGCGATTCTGATAGATCAGTTGCTACAGAATTGGCAGGAGTGGCATATCACATTCCTTGCAACTGATCTGAATGCCGCTTTTCTTCAGAAAGCAAAAAAAGGTATTTATAAAGAATGGTCGTTTCGTGATATACCTGAAAATATTAAGGAAAAGTATTTTGAAAAAAAGGATGAAAAGAGTTTTGAAATCTCTCCGCATCTGAAAAAGATGATAACATTCTGCCAGATGAATTTATCAGAGAACAACTATCCGTCAAAACAGAATAATACCAATGATATGGATATTATTATCTGTAGGAATGTGCTGATGTATTTTAATCCTGAACTGAGAAAACAGATTGTTCACCGTTTTACCGGTTCCCTGTCAAAAGAGGGATGGATGATCCTCAGCCCCGGAGATGCAGCATACGCCCGGCATCCTGATATGTATCCGTTCCGATTTCCGCAGGTTATTCTGTACAGAAAAAAAGAGAAGGTAGAAGGTAACCTTTTACTTCAGCATAAACAGCCTGATGATATAAAAAAACCGATTACGGAAAAGAATCTGTCCGCCTTGAATAAAGCAGCAGTAAAACAGCCGCCTCTGAATATAAAATCTGTTCCTGTTAATCTTCCTGAATCTTCTGATCTCCCCGGTCATTCGGATGTTTTTTCTGAGAATACAGTTGAAAGTCTTTATCAGAAAGCACTCATGTCAGCCGATAAAGGAGAGCTTCAGGAAGCTGAAAAATATTGTAACAAATTAATTTATTTGGAAAAACTTCATCAGGGATGTCATTATCTTCTGGCAACCGTCTGTCAGGAGCAGGGACGGCTGAGAGAATCGGCAAGATCACTTAAACATGCTCTTTTTCTTGATCCGAAATTTATATTGGCGCATTTTTCTTTAGGAAATCTTATGCACAGAGAGGGGAGAACCGTTGAAGCAAAAAAATATCTGAATAACGCAATTAAGCTGCTGATTCCGATGGATCCCGAAGCTGTTTTACCCTATTCTGACGGAATGACAGCAGGGAGACTGAAAGCAGTTATTCAGGAGTTATTGAATAAATTATGAATAACAGATGGGAAGATATTAGGAACCGTTTAAATGCTGTCCATAATTATCTTGAAAAAGGATTTGAAACAAGCCATGAGAAAAAAACGGAAATTCTCAGATCACGGGCAGAGGAGCTTGCAAAACCTGATAACGGCGTAAATAAAGCGGATTCTTTCTGCGAAGTCTTGGAATTCATGCTTGCCCATGAAAAGTATGCCCTTGAATTGCCATATATCAGGGAGGTATATCCGTTAAAAGAGCTGACGCCTGTTCCATGCACCCCTGATTTTGTCCTCGGCATTATAAATTTCAGAGGACAGATTCTTTCTATTATTGATCTTAAAAAATTTTTTGCACTTCCCGCACGTGATATTGATGAACATAACCGGGTTATTGTTATTTATTCCAATGATATGGAATTCGGTATTCTGGCAGATGCGGTAATCGGTACCAAATCTGTTCAAATATCTGATATTCAGTCCTCGCTGCCGACTCTGACAGGTACCCTCAGCGAATATCTTAAAGGGGTTACTAAAGACCGTGTTATTATTCTCAACGGAGAAAAAATTCTTTCAGATAAAAGTCTTATCGTATATAATGAGAAGTGAATAAGACCTGCGGGGTTTTTAAAACCCCGCAGGTCTTGTAAAGAGGGGGGAGATAATATGTTTCATTTTATAAGTAAAAAAATAATGAGATGGCTGAGTATTCTGTTATTCACAGGAGCATTATTTACAACAGGGATGGTGGCGTTTCCTGCGTTTTATTATTCGGGAGAAGCATTGGAAGAATCATCATTCAAATGGCTTTCAGCAGTCAATAAGGTCAAGAAAAAAGAGATGCTCTGTTATCTGAAAGAAAAAATAGAAGATTTAAAGATTCATGCAGGATCATGGGATGTGATCAAAGCAGCAGAACTCTTACAGGAATATCATAGTAAAGGCACAGGAAATGTTGAAAGACCCTTTGATATTTCATCAGAAGGATACAAGGAAATCTATGATCAGATTGATCCTTTTTTCAGAAAATACATTGAAATCTATGGATATTATGATATTTTTCTGTTATGCAGTCCACATGGTCATGTAATGTACTCTGCGATAAAAAACGCAGACCTTGGAACAAGTCTGAAAACAGGGATATTCAAAGATTCAGGAATGGCAAAATTGTGGGAAAAGGTGGTAAAAGAGAAAAAGCCTGTTATGACAGATTTTACTGTTTATACAGCAAACAGCAAAACATCATTTTTTTTAGGAACCCGGTTTTTCTGCAAAACAAAAATGAAATCGCGGCTATCCTCGGTTTACAACTGACGGTCTCTGAAGTCAACGCTATAATACAGGAGAGTGTCGGAATGGGTGAAACAGAGGAGACCTATCTGGCGGGGGAAGATTTGCTGATGCGTTCTGATTCAAGGTTTGATTCTGATTCCGATGTATTAAAGAAGAAGATAAGAGCAGGTACATTTCAGAAAGGATTAAACAGAGAAAACAGCGTTGAAATCACAGAAAATCACAGAGGAATAAAAGTTCTGAGCGCCTATAGCAATATGGGGCTGAAAGAAGAGCTTGGAACAGATTTTGACTGGGTTATTATTTCTGAAATCAGTGAAAAAGAGGCATTTGCATCTGTAAGCTCTCTCCGTTGGAAAATCATGGGAATAGGGATTTTCCTGCTGATTTTTTCAGGGATTGTCGGATATTTTACAGCAAGATATATCGGTGTTCCTTTGCAGAAATTATCTGATAAAGCAGTATCTATGGCAAACGGGGATCTGACAGTAACAATTGCTCACGGGAACCGGGCTGATGAAATCGGCACGCTGATGAATGCGTTTTATTATATGCTGAATACTTTGCGGAATGAGACTCAGCAGATCATTGAAGGAACAAATACTCTTGCTTCATCTATCAGTCAGATTTCAGCAACAGCCACTCAGTTGGCAACCAGTTCCGCCGAGACTTCGACCTCAATCACTGAGATCACTTCAACTGTTGAAGATGTTCGGCAGACAGTCAATCTTTCCAGTGAAAAAGCCGAACTGGTGGCAGAGAGTTCTGAAAAAGGGATTCATATATCTGAAACCGGGAAAAAAGCAACAGATGATGCGATTTCAGGAATGAACCGGATAAAAGAAGAGATGGAATATGTTGCTGAAAGTATTGTCAAGCTGAGTGAACAGACTCAGAGTATCGGAGAGATCATCAGCGCTGTAAATGATCTGGCGGATCAGTCGAATCTTCTCTCTGTTAATGCCTCTATAGAAGCGGCAAAAGCGGGGGAGCATGGTAAAGGATTTGCAGTTGTGGCGCAGGAGGTCAAATCTCTTGCGGATCAGTCCAAAGAGGCGACAAATCAGGTGCGTACCATATTGAATGACATTCAGAAAGCAACCAGTGCGGCGGTTATGGCAACAGAGCGGGGAAGCAAGGCTGTTGAAACAGGCGTGAATCTTGCGATCAGACTGGGGGATGCGATCAATGATCTGTCAAACAGTGTTGTTAATTCTGCAAAAGCCGCCATGCAGATTGCGGCATCAAGTCAGGAGCAGTTGGTCGGCATGGATCAGCTTCTTCATGCAATGGAGAATATCAAAGAGGCAAGTATTCAGAATGTAGATGGGGCAAAACAACTGGAAAGTGCGACCCGGAATCTTGATGATCTGGCAAAGCAGTTAAAAGAAATGGCAGGGATGTTCAGGATATGAGTAATCAGGAGTCAGAAGTCAAGTAAGGCTTCCGTAGGATCGTTATATTTGTAGCATCTTTTAAAAAATTTGGGTTCTTCAATAATTTTTGTGGAAACCCTAAGGGTTTTAAAAAACCTTAGGGTTTCGCTCCGATAATCCAATTCTCGCTCCACAAAAAAAATTGGTGGTGGGTCAAATCCGTTGAAAAAAATCGTAGGGGCAAATAATTATTTGCCCCTACAAAAGATTTAAAATCCTATGGACGAAAAAGAATTACTGAAAAAACTCCGGGAAGCATTCAGGATTGAATCTGATGAGCGGCTGGCAAATATGTCACACGGTCTGCTTGAGCTTGAAAAAGCATCCTCTGAATCTGACAGAAAGCCTGTTCTGGAAAGTATTTTCCGGGAGGCTCACAGTCTGAAGGGTGCTGCCCGTGCTGTGAATCTTACGGATATTGAAGGGCTGTGTCAATCCATAGAGAATATTTTTTCAGAATTAAAGCGGGATAAAATTGGCTTATCTTCTGAATTATTTGACATACTTCATGATTCTCTTCACGCTATGGAAAATTTTTTAAGCAGCTCCGAAACAGAATCCCGCCCTGAATATGAAGGAGAGATCAGCCATCTTATTCATAAACTTGATTCTCTTAAACTGACTGGTATAAAAGAATTTTCCGTTCCGTCACCGTTTGATAATACCGAAGCTGAATCAGATCGATCTTTTGATTTTAATAATTATCCGCTTCAGACCGAGGAAGAAGAACCTCTTCATACAGACAAATCTGAAGTTGTTACAACTATAGAATCTTTTTCAGTTCAGCATCCTGTTTTAGAAGGAGAATATGCAGAATGTTCTGCCTGCAGGTGAACCGGAGGAGACTGCATCGCGTTCCCCGAATTTATCCTTGTTTAATAAACCCCTGATTTCAGAAACTGTCAGAATATCTGTTTCAAAACTTGATATTCTTCTGCTGGAGGCAGAAGAATTCGCATCTTTGAAACTTGTATCAAGTCAGCGTCTTCATAACCTCAAGGAGATCATCAGCGGATTTGACGCATGGAAAAGAGAATGGAACAAATCAGAATCAGAATACAGAATACTCAGAATTCAAGCTCAAAAACAGGGACGATCCATTGGTGAAAAAAAAGAGAGCCGAAAGTTCAGCTCATTATCAAAGATACTTGATTTTACAGAGTGGAATCAGGAGCAGATTCAGACAATGAGTCGCTCTATACGCTCATTGATAAAAGCCGCTGAACAGGAGCATCGCACTCTTTCCAGAATGGCGGATGAGCTTCTGAATGATATGAAGAAGGTGATGATGCTCCCTTTTTCAACTCTCTTTGATATTTTTCCGAGAATGGTACGTGATTTGTCAAAATGTCAGGGTAAGGAGGCTGAACTGATTCTTCAGGGCGGGGATATTGAAATAGACAAAAGAATCCTTGAAGATATGAAGGATCCTCTGGTTCATCTGCTGAGAAATGCGATTGATCACGGGTTGGAAGAGCCTGAAGAGAGGATAAAACTGAACAAACCCTGTCATGGCAGCATCCGGCTGAGTGTATCACAGCCTGAAAGCAGCAAGATTGAAGTTATCTTTTCAGACGACGGAAAAGGGGTTGATTTTGCACGGGTAAAAGAAGAGGCGGTAAAGACAAAGCTGATCTCGGAAGAGGATGCTGATAATCTTAAATATCAGGATGTAATATCTTTTATTTTCCGTTCAGGATTCTCTTCAAGCAGAATTATCACAGAGATTTCCGGGCGGGGACTCGGACTTGCCATTGTTCAGGAGAGAGTAGAAAGGCTTGGCGGCTTTTTATCTGTTGATACTGAACCGGGAAAGGGAACGTCATTCAGAATTCAACTCCCTGTTACCCTTGCAACATTCAGAGGGGTTCTTATCCGGGCGGCGGATCAGCTTTTTATTCTCCCCAGTTTATATATGGAACGCCTGCTGAGGATCAGAGAAGACGAAATAAAAACAGTTGAAAACAGAGCAACAATTCTTTTCAATGATAAGGTGATTCCTCTGTCAGACCTTGCCCATATCCTTAATCTTGAAGCGAATACAAAAAAAGGAGTGCAAAGTTCACCTGCAAAATGTATCACCGTAATGGTTCTTGGAACAGGGCAGAAACAGGTAGCATTCAAAATTGATGAAGTTATCTGTGAGCAGGAGGTGCTGGTCAAAAGTATGGGAAAACAACTGGCAAGAGTTGCAAATATCGCCTGGCGCGACTATACTCGGTACAGGAAAAGTGGTTCCGATTCTGAATGTTCATGATCTGATAAAATCGCCATCAGCAGAGATTTTCAGATTTTCTTCTGATAATGAGAAGTCAGAAGCTAAGGAGAGTTCCGGCGGATCCAAAGGGAATATACTGGTTGTTGAAGACTCAATCACTTCAAGAATGTTGATAAAAAATATTTTAGAAGCTGCCGGATATATTGTTAAAACTGCTGTTGACGGACGGGATGGCTTTTCTCTGCTTAAAACTGAATCTTTTGATATTGTGGTTTCAGATGTTGAAATGCCAAGAATGAACGGCTTTGAACTTACTGAAAAAATACGCAATGATACAAAACTCGGAGAGCTTCCTGTAATACTGGTAACAAGTCTTGATTCCCGTGAAGATCGGGAGCGTGGAATTGATGTCGGAGCAGATGCCTATATTGTCAAAAGCAGTTTTGATCAGAGTAATCTGCTTGATGTTATTGCCCGGCTGATTTAATTCTTTTAAACCATAAGGGTTTAGCCGGTAAAAAAAGGAACAGACATAATGACACATTTTTTAAATATTGCTCTGGCGCAGGTTGAAGGCAGCCCTGAACCGGAAAAGAATCTTATAACCGCCCGGAAGTTTGCTGCTGACGCATCATCCAAAGGAGCAGATATTCTTGTTTTTCCTGAAATGTTTATGGCACTTCCTCAAAAAAGAGATTCACTTGCAGAAGTTGCAGAAGCCGCAGACGGGCATTTCTGCACATCATTGGGAGAGCTTGCGCGGGAATATCATCTCTATATTGTGTCCGGGCTGTGGGAAAAGATTCCTGAAAGCACGTTGGTTAAAAATGCCGCTGTTATCCTTTCACCGGAGGGAAAAATTCTGACGGTTTATCGGAAGCTCCATCTTTTTAATGCCTTAAACGGACGGGAATCTGATACTATGATGCCGGGGGATGAATTACCGGCAATCGTGAAAATAAAGGGATTTAATATCAGTCTTGCAATCTGCTATGATTTGCGTTTTCCTGAACTGTTCAGAAATATTGCTTTCCGTGGAGCAGATATGGTGATTATTCCGTCAGGATGGTATGCGGGATTGCTCAAAGAGGATCATTGGCTTACGCTTCTCAGGGCAAGGGCAATTGAAAATACTTTTTATGTTGCCGGAGCAAATCTGACAGGCTCATTATTTTGCGGAAGGAGTACGGTTTTTGATCCCTTCGGTGTTCCCAAAGCATCCGCCGGGGAGGGAACAGAGCTTCTTTCAGTTCAGATTGAATCAGAACGGATAGATGAAGTCCGTTCAAAACTTCCGGCTCTTAAACATTGCAGGCTGATTAATCACCTCCCCCTTCCCTGAAGGGAAGGGGGAATATGTAGTAGGGCGAATAATTATTCGCCCTACAGGGAAGGGGTCGGGGGCAGGGTGTTTAGGTTTGCGGAACTTAACAGTCCTGCTTTTTGCTGAAGGTTATTGCTTTTCTTTCAGTTCTGTTATATGATAATCATATTAGGAGTTACGCATCCGGAATTTCTGCATCGTAACGGTGAACCGCAAAGGGCGCAAAGAACGCAAAGTTTTAAAATATCAGTAGATTGAAAATTTGTAAAAGTTTGTAGTACCGCCTTTAGGCGGTTCCGTGTGAAATCAGACGGTTATCGCAGCACGCCAAACCGCCTAAAGGCGGTACTACAAACTTTTTCGATCTACTGAATATATCTTTGCGTTCTTTGCGGAAACCTCCGCGATCTCTGCGGTTAAATAAAAAATGAATTTCAACTGCGTAACTCATACATATTATAATTACAGATGGAAATTTGAAAATATTACTTCATATATGCTGCGCCCCCTGCTCTGTTTATCCTGTAAAAACCCTTAGTGCAGAGGGATACAATATCATGGGCTTTTTTTACAGGCATAATATTCACCCATATACCGAATGTCTCAGGCGTCAGGAAACATTACAGGAATATTCAGAAACAGCCGGTTTTCAGGTAATTTATCAGGATGGTTATGATCTTGAGGGATTTATCCGGCAGGCTGTATTCAGAGAATCTGACCGCTGTTCATATTGCTATTATGATCGGCTAAGATCAGCGGCTCTGGTTGCAAAACGGGGTAAATTTGATTTTTTTTCTTCCACGCTCTTATACAGTAAATTCCAAAAACATGAAATGATCAAATCTATAGGAGAGTCTGTCGGTAAAACAGTCGGAATACCATTTCTTTACAGGGATTTTCGGGTTGGCTGGAAAGAAGGAATTGAAGAATCAAAGCGGCTCGGATTATACCGTCAGCAATATTGCGGGTGCATTTACAGTGAAAAAGAAAGGTTTTATAAAATTAGGAATTGAAAATTGGAATATATTTGAAAAATAATCAGTAGATCGAAAATTTGTAAAAGTTTGTAGTATTGCCTTTAGGCGGTTCAGACTTTGTTTGTAGTACCGCCTTTAGGAGGTTCGTGTGAAATCAGACGGTTATCGCAGCACGCCAAACCGCCTGAAGGCGGTACTACAAACTCTTTCGATCTACTGATAATAATTTAATTACAAAGAACACAAAAAATTCTCAATTCTCACTTTAAAATATTATGTTCGGAAATTTTATATATTTTATCATAGTTCTGCTTATATACACCACATATAAGCCCTCTGAAGAGACAAATTTTACTCTGTCTGAAACTCTGTGGCTCTTTATTTCTCTGACAATAATCTTTGCGGCTTTTACCCGGTTTCAGTTTTACAGGCTTGAAAAGAAGATTTTAAAAGGGAAATCCTCACTTTATCATCTTGATAATCAGTTCAGTACTATATTAAACAGACAGTCATTCATGGCAATTGTACTCTTTGCTGTGGATATTTACGGGCTGAATCTGACAAATTTTTTATCAGATATTCCTTTATTTTCAGCGATTCCTACCCTTGAAGCGATCATTTTTCTTCTGCTCTTTATCTGTTATCTGGCAATAATATGGGCGTGTGCATATAAATCGAATCAGAAACTTTATTCAAGTGATCTCTCACGCATGGATTATATTCTTTCTTATATCCTGTTTTCCGCGCCGGTTCTTTTACCATGGCTGCTGATGTCCGGGATTGCAGACCTCATCAATGCACAGCCTTTTGATTTGCCAAAGCGTTTTCTTGCAACCGCTGCCGGAGAAGTTATATATTTCCTCTTTTTCTCTTTGTTATTACTATCATAGGACCTGTTATAATACGGATATTCTGGCAATGCAAACCGCTTGAACAGGGGTATTACAGAGAGCGGATTGAAAATTTATGCAGAAAAGCAGGATTGGAATATGCTGATATTCTTTGCTGGAAAATATTCGGCGGCAGAATGATTACCGCGGGGGTGATGGGGCTGGTCAAAAAATTCCGTTACATTCTTGTTACAGAGGCTCTTCTCAGTTGTCTTGAGACGGAAGAGATTGATTCGGTTATTGCCCATGAAATCGGGCATATCAAAAAAAAGCATCTTATTTTTTATCTGATTTTCTTTGCCGGTTACATGCTCCTTTCTTATGCCACGTTTGATCTTATTATCTATCTCCTTATCTATACCGAGCCTCTCCTCAGATTTGTCACTCATACGGGCTTAAATCAGGATACATTAGCTTCAGCAGTATTCAGTTGTATGACTATTCTGATTTTTCTGATTTATTTCCGTTATATTTTCGGCTATTTTATGAGAAATTTCGAGAGACAGGCAGATTCTTATGTTTATACGCTTTTTGAAAGTGCTGCGCCGCTGATCTCTACTTTTGAAAAAATTGTAATGACCAGCGGACAGGATCCTGATAAACCAAACTGGCATCATTTCAGCATTACAGAACGGATCGGCTATCTGAGGCGATGTGAATCTGACAGATCATGGATAAAACAGCATGATAAAAAAATAAACAAGAGTATTATCGCCTATCTGACAGGAATGTGTTTTGTAGCCGGAATATGGTATAATCTGAATTTCGGAGATGTCGGAAAAAAATTAAATCACCATTTTTTTGAAAAAGCAATATTGACTCAGATTAAAAAAAATCCTGAAAATGCAAATCTTTATAATGTGCTTGTAGATTTTTATTCCCAGAAAAAAGATTATCCGAAAACAATTGACGCTTATGAAGCATCGATCAGGATTTCATCAGAGAATCCTTATGCCTTGAACAATTTGGCATGGCTTTATGCAACCTGTGAAGATGAAAAAATCCGCAATCCCGGACCGCGCTGTTACTCTTGCCCAAAAAGCAGCCGCGCAGATGCAATCCCCGCAAATTCTGGATACCCTTGCTGAAGCCTATTATTCAAACGGTCAACATAATGAAGCAATTGCCGCAGCAAAACAGGCTCTTGCTCTTACTGATAAAAACCGTTCATATTATGAAAAGCAGTTGGAAAAATTTGAGAAGAGGATTAGTCCTAATTGATACATACCTTCTTCACCTGAACCATGTCTGTATTACCTTTGAATACTTTCTCAATACCATCCTGCTTCAATGTCCGCATTCCATCTCTGATTGCCTGATTCCGCATCTCCTCAACTCTCGCCTGAGTCTGAATCAGTTTCTTCTGTTCAGTAGTGCCAAGCAGCAATTCATGGATACCCATTCGCCCTTTGTATCCGGTACCGCCGCACTTTTCACACCCCCCTTTTTTTGCTCTGAACATCACGAAATCATCTGAATATTCAACCAGCTTATTATTCAGACCTTTCGGCTTATTTCTTTCAAAATCCTGATGACCATATTGCCTTATCAGTTCATCATATTCTTCTTTAAGAGGATGATAACTCTCTTTGCACTCTTTACATAAGGTACGTACCAGACGCTGTGCAAGAATACCGAGAACAGCATCGGCAAAGTTAAACGGGTCCATCCCCATGTCCAGAAGACGGGTAACGCTTTCAGGTGCGCTGTTGGTATGCAGGGTGGAGAAGACAAGGTGACCGGTAAGAGATGCTTCAATACCGATATGCGTAGTCTCCTTATCACGCATTTCACCGACCATGATGACATCCGGGTCAGCACGCAAAAATGCACGCATTGCCGCAGCAAAATCAAAGCCTATTTTTGAATTGACCTGAACCTGCCTTAATCCTTTCTGTGTGATTTCAACAGGGTCTTCAGCAGTCCAGATTTTTGTTTCTACTACATTAATCTCTCTCAACGCTGAATGGAGTGTTGTGGTTTTGCCGGAACCTGTAGGACCGCAGACAAATATAATCCCGTAAGGCTGTGAAATAATGTTTATAAATTCTTTATAATTCCGTTCTGAAAATCCCATCCTGTCAAGAGGAATCGGCTCGCCTGCGGCAAGGATACGCATAACAATATCCTCCATTGCTCCCTGAGTCGGAATGGTCGCGACACGGAGTTCAATATCAAGGCGTCCGTATTTTTTAAACGGAATCTTACCGTCCTGCGGTTTGCGCCGTTCTGCAATATCCAGACCCGCCATGATTTTGACACGGGAAACAATAGCATTTCTGAAAGTATAAGGAATAGGGGTTTCATATTCCCGGCATGCGCCGTCAATTCGATGCGTACCCGTACATTCTCCTTTCCGGGCTGAGGTTCTATATGAATATCGGAAACATTCCGTTTATAAGACTCCATGATAATCTGGTTGACCAGTTTGACAACAACGCCGCTCTTTTCATCTACCAGATTTTCATCTTCACTCTCTTCTGTAGTTTCTTCGATCCCTGCCTGCAGCTCCTCTTTCAGTTCATCCATGTTAAATTCTGTCGGATCTTTCGGCTTTCCTTCGATAAAAAGTCTGATAAGATCAAGAATATCTTCTTTTAAAGCGACATAAAACTCAAGAGGTCTGCTTGGAAAAACGGCTTTTATCGCGCCGATTTTCTGAAAATTCTGGGGATCATCTATGGCAACAATAATTTTATCCCCCTCTTCGCGCAGGGGAATCCACATATTTTTTTCCAGAAACTGTCTTTTGACATTTTCTATCAGATCTTTTCTGATTGGTGTATTTACATCATACTCCACATAAGGGGCATTGTGATATTTCCCAAGAGATTCAAGTATATCTATTTTTGAAACCTTATACTCTTTCATCAGATATGCTTCAATTGTCTCTTCTTTCTTGGGAGCCTCCACTTCAGCGGTTTTGAGTTCCTTGGGGGTTATAAAGTTCTTCTGAAGCAGGATGGTAAATCTGTTATTTGCTTTGCGCTGAGATTGTCTATGATTATGCAGACCGATGCCGATGATTCTTGCAAGCTCTGTTGCAGCGCGTTCATCAACAGGTGAAAACATAGCGTTATTTTTTTTATTTATGAACTGCAATGCGCCCATGAGATATTTCTGAAAAAATATCGGTATTGCAAGAACCTGTTTTGTAACAAAACCTGTTTTCTTATCCCATGCCTTATCATGTGATAATTCCGGATCAACTGCTTTCAGCTCATTTTCATCATAAGCATTTTTTATTTTTACAGTTCTCTGTTTATGTGCCGCATATCCTGCAATGCTGTTCGGTTTGACCTCTATACGGATTTCCGATATTTCTTTGCCTGTTTTAAAACGGGAGACCAGTTCACGTTTCTCCCCGTCCAGCATATAAATCGTTACTCTTTCTGATTCAAATAACCCGGCAAGCTCATCTATCAGGCTGACTAAAATTTCATTCAGATTCTTGGCTGCAAGTATTTTGCCCGCAATTTTCTGAAACTGTACTTTGAATGTTACATCAGAACGTTGTTTATCCGGTTCAGAAATTTTTATTCCTGTACCGATTCCGACAGTGCGTTTTTGAGCGAGGGGCGGAATCTGTGGTGTATTATTATCTGCTTTAGAATCCATAAAATTTGCAACTTTCGGTCTGCCAGCATCAGAAACTTTAAACATAAAGACCTAACCCCCCTGCCCCCTTCCCTGAAGGGAAGGGGGATAAAGCCTGAATAAATTATCCTTCCTTCAGGGAAGGAGAAAAAAGAGCAGGAGAATCTCCCTCCCCTTCAGGGAAGGAGCAGGGGGTTAGGTTCTGTATAAGAACTTAACAGCTCTTTACAAAAGGGGGATTATAATAATACCGCCTAAATTTCTGATGTTTCAGAATTAGTTATAAATTTAATATCTTATTGCTCATAAAAAGATTTCAGTATAGACGGATCGCCGACCCGTCTATACTGAAGATTGTCAACGGATTTGACCCGCCGCCGTTTTTTTTGTTTTCTGTTTTTTTCACTTTTTTATCTGATACTTACAATAATTATCATAAATTTTCTTTGAGCCTCCGCCTATCAGCAGGATACCCATCAGATAAAAACAGAAACGTATAAAAAATGTCATTGAGGAAAACTGCCCGATTTTTTCTATCTGAGGCATGACTTGAGGTATTCTGAAAAATACTCCTATTCCTGCAAGTACAAGTGCAATTCCCCATATAATCTGACCGGTAATTTTATTTTTTTCCATATAAGATTCCCGACAAAAAGCTGTTCTTTAGTAAAGATAACAGATTTATACTATTGTGTCAAATATTTTGCCAAGACCATATTCCTGATTTTTATTCATGGCGGTTTACAGACTTGATTGAATATTTTTATTTACCATGTTATGAATGTTAATGCAACTTAATATCTTTCTATAGTTTCAAAATTTTACTGACATACTGATTTTAATAAATCTGATTTTTTATTTTAAATATAACAAGTTAAATCTGTTAATATATCGACATGAGAAAACAGATTTTTTCGGAAGGAAAAAAATGAAAGTATTGATAGCAGATGATGATATCCTTACACGGCATATGATTGAATCATTATTTATAAAGTGGGGATATGAAATAGTATCAGCAGATAACGGCAAAGAAGCATGGAAAATTCTGGAGTCTGATAACCGTCCTGGCATGGCTATACTTGACCGGATAATGCCGGGTATGGAAGGGACAGATATTTGCCGTGAATTTCGGAAACTCCCCAATTCTGAACTGACTTATATTATTCTGCTCACTTCCAAAGGAAATAAAGCAGATATTGTTGCAGGGCTTGATGCCGGAGCAAATGACTATATTACAAAACCTTTTAATCATGAAGAGCTGCGTGCGCGTGTGAATGTCGGCAGACAGATGACAGAATTGCAGTCAGCTCTGGCAGATCGTGTAAAAAAACTTGAAGAGGCTGTTATCCATATAAAAAGGCTTCAGAATATTATTCTGCCAATCTGTTCTTATTGTAAAAGAATTCGTGATGATAAAAATTACTGGCGTCAGTTGGAAAGTTATTTTGCCATTTATTCGGATGTAAGATTCAGTCACGGGATATGTCCTGAGTGTTATGAAAAATATGTCAAGCCGGAACTTGATGAAATTGAATAAGTTAAAACCCTTAGGGTTTCAGATTCTACAAATATATTGTCTCTTTGACACTTTCAGCAGAGCGAAAAAGTTTGTAGTACCGCCTTTAGGCGGTCAGGCGTGCCGAAAAAGTTTGCAGTACCGCCTTTAGGCGGTCAGGCGTGCCGCGGTAACCGTCTGATTTCACACTGACCGCCTAAAAGCGGTACTGCAAACTTCATGGTCAATATAAATGAAAAAAGGAGAGATTTATGAATGTTTTTAAACTGATACAGATTATTTTAACTGTATGTGTTATTCTTGTTACGGCTCAGACAGAGGCAGCAGATATTAAGATTGCCACCCTCTCCCCTGACGGCTCTATGTGGATGGAAAAGATGCGGGAGGGTGCAAAAGAGGTAGCGGAGAAAACCGGGAACCGTGTGAATATCAAATATTATCCCGGCGGTGTTATGGGTGATGACAAAGCTGTATTGCGTAAAATCCGTATCGGTCAACTACACGGCGGCGCAGTGGTCGCGGGAAGTCTGTCAGAGGTTTTCCCGGATAACCAGATTTACAGTCTTCCTTTGAAATTCAAATCATTTGAAGAGATTGACTATGTTCGTGAACACATGGATTCTATGATTACCGAAGGGCTTGAAAAAAGCGGATTTGTCGCCCTCGGACTTGCTGAAGGCGGTTTTGCCTATATCATGTCCAAAGAACCTGTACGCACCATCGCGGATCTTCGCCGCCAGAAAGTCTGGATCCCGGATAATAATCCGACTGCATTGGAGGCAGTAAAGGCATTTGAGGTTCCGCCGATTCCCGTCTCTATTGCTGATGTCAGGGCGGCTTTGCAAACCGGGCTGATTGATACTGTAACAACTCCGCCGATTGCCGCTATTGCTTTGCAATGGCATACTCAGGTGAAATATATGACTGACCTGCCCTTTTTATATGTTTATGCTGTTTTGGCAGTTGATCATAAAGCATTTTCAGAAATATTACCTAATGATCAGAAAGTTGTCCGTGAAGTAATGGGTAAATATTTTAAAGAGATTGATCGGAAAAACCGGGAGGATAATGTTAATGCTCTTGAGACGTTAAATAAACAGGGGATTCAGTTTGTAAAGCCCCCTGATGATTCTCTTGCTGAATGGCATGAAAAATCCGATCTTGTTTCCAGGCGTTTAATTGAGTTAGACGGGTTATCTCATAACATGCTGGAGACTCTGGAGAAGTGTCTTAAAGAATATCGGGAGCTGAAAAAACCCTTAGGGTTTTAAAGAAAACCCTTAGGGTTTTAAAAACCCTAAGGGTTTGCGGAAAAGGAGAATTTGGTTTGAAAGATCAACCGGAAACAACGGAAAAGCAGTCAGAGGCTGCCCCAACGAAAACCACGCCTATTCTTCTCATTCTATATCGGCTGGAAGACGGAATTCTTGTGGGATTGCTTCTTCTTCTTATCGGTTTGGCGGCATGGCAGATTTTTCTGCGCAATCTCTTTGAATCAAGCATTTTCTGGGGGGATATTCTGACGCGGATTCTGGTGCTGTGGATTGGTCTTGTCGGGGCAATGGTTGCCAGCCGCCAGAATAAGCATATCAACATTGATATTCTTAGCCGTTATTTATCAGAGCGGAGCAAACAGGTTGTCAATGGTATAACAGGATTATTTACCGGTGTAATCTGCTCTGTAATTGCATGGCACAGCTTCCGTTTTGTACAAATGGAGTTTGAAAGTAAATCTGTTGCATTTGCACAGATTCCTTCATGGGTATGCGAAGCAGTTATTCCTTTTGCCTTTTCCGTGATTGCTTTGCGCTATTTTATTCTGTCTCTTATGAATTTCATTCACACTTTATATACGAGGCGATTCGTCTTCTAAGGCGATAAGTAAAAATAGTTTCCCGAAATTTTTAAATAAATCTTTAATTTAATAGCATAATAAAATATAAAAATGAAAATTTATTTTTGCTTACTGCCTAAAAACATGACAATGACGCGGATATTCGGGCGGACATGAATCGGTTACAACAATCTGACTTCCGTGCCGGTATAAATCCCTTCAATTGCAATCATAGACATATCATCCTTATTTCATTGCATTACTTTCCGGTGAAGTTATTTTTTCCCTTCCGCAATCGTAATTTCTTATATTGCCTTGAGCAGATTTCAGTTTTCTTTCTCTTTTTTTAGGATTTCATAATAGATTTTATCAGAAATCCTGAAACTTTTTCTTCTTAACTCATCTAAATAACTTTTTATTATTTCAATTATTCCTTGTTTTTTGGCAAGTCTCAGAATGCCGACTGTTCCAATCGGAACCAATGAAAAAGCATCTGCCATATTTCTTGCTGTAATCTCATCAATAATAACAAAATTAGCATGTTGTTCTCTTCCGCCAACGATAACCTCTATTTCTCCCCGATGAAGTTTCCCTATAAGTTTGCTGACCAGATCTTTGTCTTTTACCGAATACATTCGGATTTTATGTTCTTTTAAGGCTGCCTCCAATTCTGTTTTGCCATAATTGTTTTTACCTGCTGAAACTGAAATCTCATTAAAAACACCTTCAGGAACTATCACCTCATCAAATAATTTCCAAAGCAATTCAATCTGATGGATCATTGATAAGGCAATTATCGGGCTTGAATTGACGATGACTTTGTTCATCAGCTATCATATTCCTTATCTTGCAGATATTTTTTTATTGCCAATTCATCCTGAACAAGATGCTCCTGAGTGTATTCATTCCATGGAATATTTTTGCTGATTAATATATCAACAAACTGACTCATGGTTTTTCCTGACAGTTCTGAAGCTTTTTTCAAAGATATAACCCGTTCTACGAATAAACCTATGGAAAGGGATAATCTGAATTTTTCCTCTAAATTTTTCCCGAAATCCACGTTTTGAATGACGGGTATAAATTCATTTAATACCGTTGCCTGTATGGTTGTTTGTGGCATAAAAATACATCTCCTATGTTGTTAAATGTCTGACTCGGAATGTTGACTATGCAAGTTGGATTTTCATTTTTTCCCTTCCACAATCGCAATTTCCTCTTCGGTCAATTCATACAATTCATATACCAGACGGTCAATTTCCCGTTCTGATTGGCTGGTATCTGCTTTGGGGTTCTGCTTTTTGGCAGATAATATTTTTTCAACACGCGTGATGAAGGGTTGTTGGGCTTTTTCGGGAATTTGGGGAATAGGATAATTTCTGAAATCATCAGGATAAAAATAATTTTCTAAACGGTGCTTTCTGAAATTATTCAAATACGCCATCGCATATTTTGAATTGATTACCGCCAATAGATATTTAAGCGAATATTTCTCTGAAGCAGATTCGAGTTCTTTTCTTCTGTTGGCTACTTGTGCCGATGTTTTACTTCCTTTATCTTTAAAATTATTTTTTGATATTGAAACAGAAATACTTCTTTCGGTAACATTTTTTAAATCAACAAAGCGTTTGAAAACAACAATACTATCATTGCATAAAATTCCGGTATCATCAAACGTGCCTTCAGTTACCCTGCCTCTGAATATTTTGTCGCCTTCATATAAGGATGGAAATGTGGGTCTGCTTAATTTTTTAGGAATTCTATAAGTATTCCATTCCATAAACTTTACTTTTTCAATTTGATACCTTTTCAAAAATTTCCCTTCAATATATGTCTTTGAATGAATTTTATCTTTTGTATCAGAAATTAAATCATCTTTTGCAAATTCACCTTTAGCATCGTTTTCATCTGAATTCATAACCATTCCCTTGCTTAGATAACAAATATCGCCAAGCAATTCAGATGGAACTTTAGGATAAAAAAGCCTGCTAAACGATTTTTTAAAAACTCTTTCCCTCAAATTTACAGAATCAGAAACATCTACTTCAACAATTTTATCAATGTTGGTAAATTGATTTACCCTGTATATCTTTTTAGGGACAATAGTTTGCTTTGTTTTTTGAATGATAATCACTACAGGTACAACACCAGCTTCAAAAATTTGCATATCATCTTCAAAGTAGTCAATACTTTTTACTTTGAAATTTTTTAAAATCCAGTCCTGAAGTTTATAAGCAAATTTTGAAGTTGTTATTGAATTTGAAGCTATGAAAGCGTTGACTCCTTCGTTATTTAATAACCGCAAACTCTTTTCAAAAAACGGCACCATCAAATCCCATTTTTCATATAAAGTAACATATTGTTTTGAATCCATTATTTTTTCTCTCAAATCAGCAATTGCAGGACTGTCAGCTCTCACATACGGCGGATTGCCGATCACAATATCGAAGCCGCCAACAACCTCACCCCCCTGCCCCCTCTCCAAAGGAGAGGGGGAGAAAGGAGAGGGGGAGACGACTCCCGCTCCCCTCCCCTTTGGGGAGGGTCCGGGTGGGGTTGGCTTTAATTCCGAACATCCAAACCGCATCAAACCAAGTTGATCCGGCATTCTGGTTGTATGGATCAAACTCTGACAACTGTTTGGCAGATTCGTTATCCCAGCCGTCTTTTACCAAAAGCACGGATATTTTTTCACGCAGCCCTTTGTCTTTTTTCTGGCAATCTAATTTTTCCTTTCTGGTTTTTGCACTGAAATACTGATGGCGTAAATTTTTCAGATCGTCTTCAAGCGTATTGATTTTAGGATTTTTTAATTCTAACTGAGAAGGCTTATCCAGCCCGATCAGCGTATTTGCCGCCACAAATTTTGTTTCAAGATTGGGCAGAGCGCGGATACCGAAGTTGTCTTTCTGATGATTCACCTTCTGGTCAACAATCAGCGAAATGAAAAACCGGAGTTTGCTGATCTGAATGGCAATCGGCTGAATATCCACGCCGTAAATGCAGTTTTCAATCAGATAGAGCTTGCGCCCGTAGTCAAGTTCATTGTTTTCAAAGGCTTCTTCAATATCGTTTTTATTGTTTTCCAAATCAGCGATAATTTTATCCCTGATAGCCGAATCGTTAATATTTCCGGCATCTTTAATCAGACGATCCACCTTTTCGATTTGCCGCTCTTTCCAGAGTTTATTCTTCTGGTCAAGTTTATGCAGACAATACACCAGCTTATGCAGAACACCCATGGGAAACGCCCCCGAACCGCAGGCAGGATCAAGGATTTTGCAGTTGTCAATGGCGTTAATCAGGATTTTTGTCTGTTCCGGATCAAAGGGATTCGGATTTTCGGAATAGCTGATGAGGTCGCGGAGAAGAACCTCACCCCCCTGCCCCCTCTCCGAAGGAGAGGGGGAGATGACTTCTGCTCCCCTCCCCTTCGGGGAGGGGTCGGGGGTGGGGTGGGATGAAAGAGCAGATTGAATATCAGTTATCACAATTTTAATATTATCAAGTATCTGTTCATTTTTAAATCGCAACTCCCGATAGCCCAGTTCATTTAATCTTGCTGTCCGTTTCGCGTCATATTTACGTTGATCGGGGTTGTCGTGGATACCGCCATCAACTTCAATAACAAATTTTGCAGGAAGGCATAAAAAATCAACAATGAATTTATCAATCGGATGCTGTCGTCTGAATTTATAACCCGTTTTTTTGTTTCGCAGTTCTTCCCATAATACCGCTTCTGCTTCAGTCGCATTTTTCCTATTTTCAAGAGCAAACGGCTTCAACACCTTATAAGTCTCCGCATCAGTAGTAACATACCCCGGCAACTCGCCCCCTCTCCTTTGGAGAGGGGCGGGGGGTGAGGTGTTGGGCAAAGTAAGCAATCAAACTCTCATCCACCATGTAATTGACGATTTCACGCGGCGTATAAAATGAGCCGGTCTGCTTCGCGCGGTGGTCTCTGTTTCAGGATTATAGCTTGCAAGCAGGTTTTCAAAAACCTTGCCGAGAAGTTCCGGATCAAGAGCGATTTCTTCTTCAATAGGCGTGTTTTCGGTGATGGTGAATTTGTAGCCTGAAAGAATATTAAAAAGCCCTTTTACCTTGTATTTTTTATTTTTAGTCCCGTAAACTGCATTCAGATCACATTCTTCTTCTGCATGAAAAAAAAGAAAATCAGGAACGATTGCCCGCTTTTTGGGATTCCGGGAAAAACCGTCAGCATAAAGCACTCTTCCTTCATTGTTTTCTTTGTCAAGGCAGTCAAAAAGCCCGCCGTTCAGAAACGGTATATCTTTAAACAGTGCAACCGCCTCTTTGGAACTGACTGCAAATTGGTCAGCATACCGGAAAAGATTTTTAACACCGTAATTTTTCTTGTTGTCCGTGAATGAGCCTTCTCCGGCAAAGCCCCGTTCATCAATTTTCTGGTTAAGTGTCCCGAAAAAAAGATTTTGCAGAACAGCCTGATAAAAACTGTGCGATTCTTTATTTTTTGCAAACTCTTTCAGGATGCGGTTGATTTCGTTTGGGTCAAACAGGGTTTCAGGCACAAGCTGTTTTTCTTTGATAAACCAGATGAAAATAATACGGGTAATCAGCCGGATAAGGCTGGTCGCATTGCGGATATTTTTATCTTTTTCAATATCATCCGGGAATGAAACATGCTCCATAGCCCGGAAATACCAGTTGGAAAGCTCCTGATAGAAACGTTTGTTAAGAATCTGAATACTGAAAACCTGTTTCCATTGTTCATATAAACCGTTGAAATTTTTAATCTCAGGTTTTATAATCAGGTCTTCAAGGATTCTTAAATGTCCCGCATGGGTTTTCAGAATATCAATATCTTTCAGCATGGAAACCTTGCCGGTTTTTTCACCGGGGCGCCATGTCTGCTGATATTTCATCCGTTCAGAAGTGGAAAAAGCCAGAAGATTTCCGTATTTTACCAGTAACACTACGGGCATGAATCTGCCGTGCGGTTGAATGAGCGGGTCAGGTCGGCAATATCGCTTCGGGTCGGCGTCTTATTATCGTTCAGTCTGACGGTAAAAACCATCAAGCCGTTATAATCAGCATGGATTTTGTCTTCAGCCTGTTCCAGAGAAAGAGGCGTCTGAAGCATATCAAATACCGCATCATCCACCAGCCCAAGAAAATAAGTTTCTGTAACACTGGAAAAAATATCTTCTGCTTTGAAGTATTCTTTTAAAACAGCCTTCAAATCCAGAGAAATCGCTGTGCTGCTGTTCAGACTGATATTCAGGCGGCGGAATAAATCAGTTCCCGCGTCAAAGAGATTTTGGTCAAGAAATACAGACAGATTCATATTTTCCCTTTCCAACCGTAATTTTTTCTCTGTTTCTGATTCATTTCAATAAAACAGACTCCGTCAGTTCTCTGTTTCTTGATAACACATTGTTAATCAGTTCTGATATTGGCATTTTTTTCTCTTGCAAGATTAAAAAAATATTCCTGATTTGCCTTATCAAGATAAACAGGTAATTCTATTTCATTTTCAGGAATATAAAATTTACCTTTCACTCCTTTTGAAAAGTCATACAATTCTTTCATTATATGCCTCCTACCCGGTTTATATATTCTTTTTCTTCATATTTTTCAGCTTTTCTTGCAGAAATAATCCTTATTTACATGATTTTTACGTTTATCCCATTCAAATTTCATTAATTCAACCCTTCAATAATCGGTATAATTTTTTATTTGTTTCCTTCCACAATCTTTATCTCTTCCTCTGTCAGCCCGTATAATTCATAAACAAGGCTGTCTATCTGCTTTTCAGGGCGGTACTCATTCCCACGCTTTGCCGCTGGGAACGCAGAAAGTTTGTAGTACCGCCTTTCAGGCGGTGGGCGTGAATAACCGCATAAACGCGGTACTGCAAACTTTGCGGTGGGCGTGAATAACCGCATAAATGCGGTACTGCAAACTTTGATTACGGGACGCAAAGCGTCCCGCGGGCGTTCCCCCACGCAAAGCGTGGGAACGAGGAAATCAGAGCCTGCGGAGAGCCTTTATAACCTGCATGCCTGAAAAAGTTTTACTCACGGAGCAACCTCAATCTGCCGATCCTTTTCATCAAACGGATTTATTATATTTAATTTATCATCAATATTTTTGAAATCATTTATATTTCTTGTTATCAGATTGCATTTTTTTACTAATGCCGTTGCTGCAATAACAGCATCAGGAAGTCTGATTTTTTTATGCTGTCTGATTTCAACAACTTTTTCTGCTATCTTTCTGTCAATATAAATGATTTTAAAAAGCGATAAAATATCTCGGATAAATTCTTTTTCACGGATTGTTTCAAACTGAAAACCTAATGTTTCCATATAGGAAATAACTGAAATAAAATATATGTTTTTGTCATCAAATATTTTATCTCTGTCTAATTCGCCTTTTGATAAATAGATAATAATATTGCTGTCCAGCAGAATTTTACCACTCATTCCGTATTTCACTTTCCCATTCCAAAGGGTCAATATTTTTAAAAGGTCTTACATCTTTATATTTTTCAAATAAATCAGATAATTTTTTCTTGAAAGATTCTTTTCTGCCGGTTCCGGTATCCGAATCCGATATAATAATATCTACTTTTTTTCCTTTGAATTTCTGAATCTTATTTAAGGGAATAATAATTCCCTCATGCGTTACAGTCTGCTTTATTTTCATAACACTCATTTTTTCTCTCCTTTCACAATCTTTATTTCTTCCTCTGTCAACCCGTATAATTTATAAACAAGGCTGTCTGTCTGCTTTAGATTATATCAGTATCTTAACAGGGTAATCAGAAAAATATGAATCATTACTTGCTAATATAAGATTTTCCTGAATGGACTGAGCAATAAGCAATCTGTCAAACGGGTCTTTGTGATAAAGCGGTAAATTTTTCAATGATAAAATATGATTTAAGTTAATAGGAAGCAATTTTATAAAACCGCTATTGATATTATCATCAATTATTGTTTTCAAATCAATATCTAAATGCAATTTACCTATTTGCGATTTTAATCTGAATTTCCCAAATACTTACAAGACTGAGAAATACGATATTTTCCTGATTTATGTAAGCTGTTTTTATCTGAGGACTTACTCTTTCAGGAGAAAACAGTAACCATAAAAAAATATGTGTATCAAGTAATAATTTCACAACATCTCTCCTAACCAGAATTCATCAGGCAAGGGAGCAGAGAAATCTTCGCTCATCTTCATTTTTCCTGCATATTGTCCTATGGGGCGTTCTGTCTGTGTATTCTGAATTCTGGGATGAATAACAAGCACAATCTCAACTTCCTGATTTGCAAATGTAACAGGAAGTTGCAGATTTAAAATACCTTCCTGACTGATCTGAGAGGTAAATTGAAAACTTTGCATATTTATTTCTCTCCTTTCACAATCTTTATCTCTTCCTCTGTCAACCCGTATAATTCATAAACAAGGCTGTCTATCTGCTTTTCCATTTCAGATGTGTCGGCTTTGGGGTTCTTCTCTTTTGCCTTGAGAATCCGGTCAACAAGGGTGATAAAGGGTTGCTGGTCATTTAAGGAAATCTTTTTGACAGGTAATTTTCCTATATAATATTTATCAAAATCCATTGTCCTTACTGCTCTGTTATAAACAAACCAATAATAAAACCATTCAGCAAGTTTGGAATTTAATAACGAAACAATATACTCCATTTTAAAATTGTTTTTATTTATGATTGTATTCATAACAGTATCCAATGTGAGATAAGGCTTTTTATCAACCGTTGCCATAATAATAATTCTGTCTCTTGGTTTTAAAACATGAGCAACTATTCTTTGGGATATTATTTTAGGTTTAAAAACAGCCTGAATTTTTTTATTATTCTTTATTTCTTCTGTTAATTCAATTGTATCAATATCCCTGTAAACTTGGTATTTTGCAATGTTTTTACCTCGTAATATCGGTTCTCCTTTTTTGCTTATTTTACTTTGAAAAGGAAGTCCTCTGAAAGTATCCGATATTTCTGATAACAATATACTCCCTTGCTTTAATCTTTTTAATATATTCAATTTTTCAGAATCAACATAGATAGGAAGAATATCTAACTCTTTGATTAAATTGTTCTGAAGTTCACCAATGATTTTTATTTCAGAGTTCCAATTTTCTCCGACATAAAATTCATAACTTTCAGATTTATTGTTTAAATATAAAACTATTACTTGTTCAAGTAAAACCGCTTCAAAAGCCTTGCTTACATCAATTAAAATTTGAAGCTGATTTTGTTCTGTAATTAACTCTCTTGTCTTTTTCCAACCTTCAGAAAAAGATATAGATTTAGGTATGATATAAGTAATAACTCCATTTTTTCTGATAATCTTTGTAGCCAATTCAACAAAAAATGAGGCTGAATTTTTCTGTCTATCATAATACTTATAGTCTGATACCAATAAATTTATAATTTCTTTTTTTAAATCAGCACCATACGGCGGATTACCGATTACAATATCAAACCCGTTTTTATCCCTGAAAACCTCTGAAAAATAAAGTTTATAATCAAATTTACCTTTGCCTTCAGCAAGTTCATTCATTAAAGATTCAATTTCCTTTTGCAGCTTCTCTTTTTTAACATGGTCAGTTTCAACAAAATAATCGGATTTCAGTTTTTCAGCTTTCAGAATCTTATCCTGATTAAACAACTCTTCTTTTATTCCAAGCAGGGAATTTCCCTGCATTATCTTATAATCAAGATTCGGCAGAGGCTCAATTCCCCAGTTTTCTCTGTCTTTAAAAACAGCAGTATCAACCAGCAGAGAAATAAAAAATCTCAGCTTGCAGATAAGAACCGCAATATGCTGAATATCAACCCCGTAAATACAATCACGGATCAGATACAGCTTGCGCGTAAAATTCGGCTGCTGAATATTTTTTGCAAACTCACCGCGGATCTGCTTTTTCCGCTCTTCCAACTGAAAAAGCGTCTGCTCTCTTATATCCTCAATTTTAATCTGCTTTGCTGTTTTTATATCAGCTTCAACCTGCTTTAACAGCAGTCCGAACTGTTCATCTGTATTTGCAAGCTGCTGAATTTCCCATAAAGTATTATCTTTATCTATTTTGGAAAGCAGATAAACAGTTTTATCTAAAATTCCCATAGGAAAAGCCCCTGAACCGCAGGCAGGGTCAAGGATTTTCATATTGCTTAAAGCCTTTATCAGAATCTTTGTTTCTTCAGAATCAAAAGGATTTTCATTATTCTTATAATCAAACAGATTACGCAGTTTCTTATTTGTTTCCTCAGAGACCTGCGGGGTTTTGGAAACCCCGAAGGTCTTGTCCGGGGAGACCTGCGGGGTTTTGGAAACCCCGAAGGTCTTGTCCGGGGAGACCTGCTGGGTTTTGGAAACCCCGCAGGTCTTGTCCGGGGAGACCTGCGGGGTTTTGGAAACCCCGCAGGTCTTTTCCAGACAATTCTGTAAATATTCAATAAGACTTTCATTTACCATATAATCAACAATTTCTCTCGGAGTATAATAAGAACCCTGCTGTTTTCTGGCATTTAATCCTGTTTCAGGATTGTAATATGCAAGCAGGCTTTCAAATACAATTCCGAGAAGATTAGGCTCAAGAGCAATCTCTTCTTCAAGCGGCGTGTTTTCCGTGATTGTAAATTTATAACTGTCTAAGATATTGATAATCCCTGAAAGTTCATATTTTTTATTTGAAGTGGAATAAACCTTGTTAAGATTCATTCTGTATTCTTTATCCTGTTTTTTCAACCCGAAAAACAGAACATCAGGAACATCAGGCTGATTTTTTTCAGTATCTGAAAAACCGTCAATATATTTACGCTCAGGGTCTTTTTTCTTGTCCAGACAGTCAAAAATACCGCCGTTCAGAAAAGGAATATTTACAAATAATTCTTTCCAGTCTTTTTCAGGATTGAACAGACTGTTATAACGATAGACATAATGATTTCCGAAATCTTCATTATATCCTTTATTATAACGCTCTTCTGTTCTGAATTTCCGTTCTTTTACAGGAGTATTCAGAGTTGCAAAAAACAGATTCTGTAAAACTGCCTTGTAATATGTGCTTTTATTGTCAGACAAATCTTTCAGATATTCCGTAATTCTGTTTTTTTCAAACAACAAAGACGGAATCAGCCCTTTTTCCTTCATAAACCAGACAAATATCAGACGGGTAAGCAGACGGATAACGCTGATTGAATCTTTTCCTTCCATATCTTTTTCAGCATGTTGCGGAAATTTCACACTGTCGTTTGCCCAGAAATACCAGTTTGCAAGCTCCTTATAAAAATTTTTATTCAGAACCTGAACATCAAATACCTTTTTCCACTGCTCATAAAGCGCGTCTGAAATCCTTAATTTCAGGTTTTACAATAAGGTCTTCAAGGATTCTCAAATGTCCTGCATGGGTTTTCTGAATATCAATATCTTTCAGCATGGAAACCTTGCCGGTTTTTTCACCTTCACGCCATGTCTGCTTATATTTCATCCGTTCTGAAGCTGAAAAAGCAAGAAGATTTCCGTATTGTACCAGTAATATTACAGGCATGAGTCTGCTGGCGCGGTTGAATGCGCGGGTCAGTTCAGCAATATCGCTTCTGGTCGGGTGCTTATTACTCGTTAAGCCTGACAGCAAAGACCATCAAGTCCCTTATAATCAGCATGAATCATGTTTTCAGCCTGTTCCAGAGAAATAGGCGTCTGAAACATACCAAACAACGAGTCATCCACCAGCCCCAGATAATAAGTTTCCGTAACATCGGAAAAGATTTCTTCTGCTTTAAAGTATTTTTTCAGAACATCCTTCAAATTCAGAGAAATCGTTGTGCTGCTTTTCAGACGGATATTCAGTTGCCTGAACAAATCAGTTCCCGCGTCAAAAAGATTTTTATCAAGAAATACAGACAGATTCATATTTTTCTCCTATTTATTGCCTACAACAAACCATGTTATCAGATCAAAATTTTCCGGTTTGAATTTCTCCTCTGTTTTTATATCTTCAGGAGATTTTTTAACACTTATGCCTTCTGAAAACAGAGCCTGAATTTTTTCTACTGCTTTTTGAGGAACTTGTCCGCTTATCCATGCCTTTACATAGGTGCTGAGAAGATTCAGGGCAGATTCATCTCCCGTGTCAACATCATAAGGCACAAATCGCGGCTGATCTTTATGTTTTCTGAGAATATGAAGTATCTCCTTGTTATTGTTATAAAAAGAATATCCATGCTCCCCTGAATACAGCAAAAATAATTCCTGATACGGAGTGCTGTCGGATTTTTTCGGATAGCCTAACAGAGCAATAACGCCTTGAGGCAGTTCCGTGTATTTTTTATCAGGAGATGCCTTGAATCCGGTATAAATTCCATTGGGCATATCTTCAAAGACTTTCTGCTGGCTCTTAAAATATTCAAGCAATTCCTGACGGAATTCTTCCAAAGACAAATCATTTAATCCAATACTCTCCTCTCCGGCTTCAATATCTTCCCATGTAACCTGCAACTGAGACAGCATTTTTTCAGCCTGCCTGCTTGCAAGAGGATTATCTTTGATGATTTTTTTCATCTCCGGCGTTATGTTTTCTTCAATTTCAGAACCAACTACTGTCATCAGTGCCATCCGTTTTTCCACACGGGTTTTAAGGCGGAGATAATCTTCATAATCTTTACCGGGCCAGAAGTTAATCCCCATAATTGTTGAATTTGGGAGATCCTAAGCGGTCAATTCTGCCGATTCGCTGAATCAGTCTCACAGGATTCCAATGAATATCATAATTGATCACACAATCGCAATCCTGCAAATTCTGCCCTTCGCTGAGGCAATCCGTTGAAATCAGAATGTCAATGGGATTTTCGATTTTCCTGTATGTATCCTTATCATATTTTTGAATAATAATCTTCCACTGCTCAAAATTTTCAGGCAAAGTAAATGGCTGCCCGATTTTTTCATAAATAAATGTCCAATCTCTTTCAACAAAAAGTTTGGTATAAGGAGCAAACCGTTCCAGAATTTCTTCAAATTTTGAACCTTTATAACCGTCATCACTTTCAGACAATGACCCGGAAATGTATGCAATTTTGGAGAATCCTTTTTTTCTCAATACGTTGAAAAGATATTCTGCTGTGTCTTTAAATGCTGTAAAAATCAGGACTTTGGGATTGGAGCGGTTTTCTCTTTTCTGACGGATATGCTGAATCAGCTTTTCTGCTTTATTATCAGTAATCTGACCACTTTCTAATTTTTTGGCATAATCATCAAGATTTTTCTTTAATAATTCCAATTTTTTAACATCATTATCAATATGCGTTTTAAACAGCCTGATGTTGCTGATGTCGGATAATAGAACCGGATTTTTTTTGCCCAATGTAAAATCAGGAGAAGGTTCCTGTTCTGATGCCGCATATTCTGTAACGGTTTCATCCAAGTCTTCAATCAGTTCAGCTTCAATAAATTCAGTTTCGATATTTGTATTTTTTTTGGATTTTATAAAACAGCTTACTTTGTCTGAGGCATTTTGGTGATGATTCAGAATTTTTTCTACGGTATTTCTGAATGAATACCAACATGATTCAAGGCGTTTTATCAGAAGAATAAACATCATTTTAACCAGAAATTTTTCTCTCAGCTTAGGGTCTTCCAAAATACTGACCGGCTTTTTATTTCTGATATATTCAGATGGGCGATATGCTGTCATACTCACCTGAATTGCTTCAAAAATATCATCAAAACCATTGAAGGTGCCGATATTTTCAGGCGTGATGAATTCATTGACAGGCGGTTCTTTTTCAGGAAATGCAAGAGAATCAGACTCTTTTTCGATTAATCTGCGGGTTCTGGCAACCACCAGCGCATCGGTCAAAGCAAAAAATTTCTGCGGCAGAGACTGAATAAAGTCTTTGATTTTGGCATTTTCCTGTTTCTGCCATTCGTTAAATTCTTTCTGGGCATTGGCAAAAAGAGATTGCAGGCTATATACCTCTGCATTGCTGTTTCTGAATCCGTCATCATCTCCTTTACAGATCAGCTTGAATTGATTTCGTATATCAATCAGCCGGTTATTTATGGGCGTTGCTGATAACATCAATACTTTTACATCATTGTTTTCTTTCAGGATATGTTTAACCAGAAAATCATATCTTGCGGATTTGTCGTTTCTGAAATTGTGGCTTTCATCAATAACAATTAACAGCTTGGGATTATTCTGAAAATATCTTTTTAATGTAAAGCCGTCATCATAACTTTCCATTCTGTTGTTCTGCAAATCAGTATGAAAACGGATAGTATATTTCAGACGGTCGTTTTCAAATTTCGAGCCATGTCCTTCAAGATACCTTCTCCAATTCTGTTCCAGTTTTTTAGGACAGAACAAAACCACTTTATACCCTTTGATTTCAAAATATTTCATCAGGGCAAGAGCAGTCCATGTTTTACCAAGCCCCACTGCATCCGCAAGAATAGCCCCGTTTTCTTTATGCAGCATATAAATAAGACTGATAACACCCTTTTGCTGAAATGAATACAGGCTCTTATAAATGATTGTATCTTCCAGATGAGCGATTTCTTTTTTAAACTCCTCATCAAAAGCAAGGGACAGCACCTCTTTTTTGAACAATTCATACAGAACTTTGTAATACAGTTGAACAGGCGAATATTCTTTGAAAAAATTGCTGATCAGTCCGATAATATATTCTTTACAGGTTATTATTTTCTTTTCAGGCAGTTCAATTTTATCTGATGTTCTCTTATCGTTCCATAATTGCTGAAACCATTGAACGATCTCCTTATAATCACTGTCGCCGCCGGTTTTATAAATATTAAGTTCAACATTGCCGGATTCTTTCAATCCCAATCCTGATTCAGTAAGATTTGAGCTGCCTACAATATAAAAATGAAGTCTCTCATCATTATTTTTATCTGCATAAATATAAGTTTTTGCATGGCAAAATTGATGATTAACCTTTCTGATTCTTACTTTTTCCTGTTTTAAAAACTCGACAGCTTTTTTTGCAGAGGCATTAAGATTTAACGCGGAATTGATAGAGAGGCTTTCGGAAAGGAGATTGATGGTTTTGCTGTTTTCAGCCTCTTCCTTTAAAAGCTCTGCTAAAATCATGCGGAAGGATTGTACGGAACAGGTTTTATCAGCAAGATTTGCCAAAGCATTGATTGAAAAATATCCGGTAACAATATCCATTTTACCGTTTCCAATATATTTTTCCAATAATTCAAAGACAGTACGGCTCTGATTTTTTGAAAACTTTGTTTTATTATCTATCAGCATTGAAGAGTCTCCATGATTGGTGATTATTCCGTATAGATGATGTGCCGGCGGTCATTATGATGTATCCTGGTAAAAAAACCTAAGGGTTTTTTAACCCTTAGGTTTTTATTTGCTTAAACTCCTGCTTTTGCTTTGAGCTTGTTATAATCAGATGTTACACGCTCCTGAATATGCTCAACCATTGCCGGAGTAAGATGGCGGAATCTTCCCTGGGGCTTCAGATAATCCAAAACCGGCTTTAACTGCGGTGTATCCATTGTGATCCGGTATTTTCCGTTCTCAACTTCATATAACGGAAATACACCGCTTTCAACCGCCAATCTGCCGATCCATATTGCTCTGTCCGGCGGCAGACGCCATCCTGTCGGACAGACCGAAAGAATATGAACATACGCAGGACCGGGAATTTGAGCGGCTTTTTTAACTTTCTGAATCAAATCAAATGGATAGCTTGAACATGCAGTTGCCACATAAGGAATATTATGTGCCACTGCAATCTCCGCCATATTCTTCTTCCATGTTGCCTGACCATGCTTCACTTTCCCTGCGGGTGATGTAGTTGTGGATGCCCCGAAGGGCGTAGATGATGACCTCTGAATACCTGTATTCATATATGCTTCATTATCATAACAGACATAAACAAAATTGTGTCCTCTTTCAAATGCACCTGACAATGACTGAAATCCAATATCGCTTGTTGCCCCATCTCCGCCCATTCCTAAGAAAGTTATACCCTTATCAGCCAATTTTCCTTTTCTGACCAGAGCGCGTACGCCTGATTCGGCTCCGGAAAGAACCGCGCTGGCATTTTCAAATGCCACGTGCATCCATGGAACATTCCAGTTGGTAAACGGGAGGGGAGAAGATATAATCTCCATACATCCGGTGGCGCTCACCACAATGGTATTATTCCCGATAGCCTTTGCCACAAGCCTGACTGCCAAAGCCTCGGCACATCCCTGACAGGCTCTGTGTCCGGGTGCAAAATATTCTTTCTTTGTTATCAGACGACTGGCAAAAACATTTAATCCTTCCATGATTTTTTGTTTCCTTCCTGTATTTAAATTCAATATATTAAAAAGACAATCAGAAGATAATCGCCGTAGAGTTCAAAAAAATTCCTTTTTAACGGTGTATTTCTATCACTTCAACAAAAAATGTGCAATTAAAATATCTGAAGCATAACATCAGTTAATTTTAACCCAAGTTGCAACTGTTGAAAAAATGGCATCCCGGCTCGGTGGAAGATTGACAAATCCGAACCTCCTGCCGGATTTGTCAATCCGGCAGCATAGGTGGCAACTTGGGTTAATTTTAATTCAATTGATCCTGATTATTCATGAGGTTTATCTTTTAATATTGCTTTTTCAGATGAAATAGTTTATCTTTCTGAAAATTTTAGTCTTAGTCTTGTTCCCGCTATTCGCATGGGAAAATGTTCCTATAATACCAAATCGCCATTGAAAACATACTTCTGAAAAAACAAATTTCTGTAATCAATCAGAAAAAAATGACGGCATTGTATAAAGTCAATGGAGATTTGATATAACAGAGGTCTGAAATGTCAGCAGAATGCCAAAAAATATTTACATATAATGACCTTTACACCATCCCGGATAACATGATAGGTCAGATAATAGACGGAGAACTCATTGCCATGCCGAGACCGTCTCCGAGGCACACTATAGCTGCTTCAGTTCTCGGTATCCGTATCGGAGGACCCTTTTATATGGGAGAAGGCGGTCCCGGAGGATGGATTATTCTTTATGAACCGGAAATTCAACTTGGCAATCATACGATTGTTCCTGACATTTCAGGATGGAGGAAAGAACGGTTGCCGAAGCTGCCGGAAACTAACTGGATATCTGTGGTGCCGGACTGGATTTGCGAAGTGCTTTCACCCGGTACTGCCCGTATTGACAGAAAAAAGAAAATGCCTCTTTATGCCCGGTTCGGGGTTCCGTATCTTTGGATAGTTGATCCTTTGGAAAAAACTCTGGAGATTTTCAAACTTGATGCAGGAGGCTGGAGGCTGATGTCAGTGCATAGCGAAGATGATAATGTCCGGGCAGAGCCGTTTCAGGAGATTGAAATAAATTTAAACATTCTGTGGGAATAGTTTTTTTCTCTTTATCCCACGTTTTGAATCCGATAAACATTATATTTCGGCGTGCTTAGTCCGCCCTACATTTTAAGGATGATAAAATGAGCAGATTGATTGATGATACAACATGGGTATGGGGAGTTGTTCTTAATCCTGAAAAAGATGAAAATCTTCTGGGACAGTATGATGAGGAAAATCAGGTATCTTTCATTCCTATATTTCTGGAAAGAGATGAGACTCTGAAATCTCTCCATAATCTCGCAATGGAAAAAGGAAAAAAATATGAAATACAGGCGATTCTTTATGAAGATGTCAGCCGCTATGCCTCTGAAAACGGGTTTATGATCTTTATCTTAAACGGAGACGGGGAAGTGCTGGATAAGATTCAGCCATAAAATTAATCTATTAACCGGGTTTCCCGAAATTCCCGGTTTTTTTATCCTGAAATATTTTCTTCAATGCTGTTAATTTTTCGGTTGACAATTTTTATCAATTAGAATATAAACAGAAGATTCAGTCGGGACGTGGCTCAGCCTGGTAGAGCACAGCGTTCGGGACGCTGGGGTCGGTGGTTCAAATCCACTCGTCCCGACCAATCAATCGCAAGGAATCTTGCTCTCTTCTGTTTTTCCTCATATAATTAATTCATACGCATGTTGCGGAGTTCATCTTTTTTACAAGTTCGCAGATTATCTCCGCCCCGGGAATTTTTACATATATGCGCTGATCAGCGGACGACGCAGCATCTTTTCATACAGATCAATGTAACGCTTTGCTGTAACAGAATGGTTAAACATGGCGGCGCTCTGCTTCATAACCCGCTCAATCTGAACCGCCTTTATCTCTTCTGGAAGATTATAAAATTCCATAGCCTGATTAATCGCCCAAAACAGCCCGTTGGAATCAAATACTTCAAACAAAAATCCATTCCCTGTCTTTTTTTTCACATTCATATTAAAAATTGTATCATGAATTCCGCCGGTATCGTGTGCAACAGGAAGAGAACCGTAAATCGGAGCAATCATCTGAGGAAGTCCGCAAGGCTCAAACAAAGAAGGCATAAGGATAAAATCAGACGCGGCATAAGCTATATGCTCCAATTTTTCATCAAAATCACACACAGCTACACGCTTTTCAAACCCGTGAAACTTTATAATCTCCTTAAAATGCCATTGGAAATCTCCGTTTGCCACAAAAACAATCTCCAGATGCTGATTCCAGTATTTGGAAACCACTTTATAAAGAATATCAGTCAGTAACTGACACCCTTTCTGAACAGGATCCAGCCGTGAGGGCCAGAAAAAGAGCGGCGCATCTTTATCCTTGATAAGCCCTAATGTATCCTGAAGAAAGAGTTTGTTGTTCCGTTTTCCCGGAAACATGATCATCAGGACTGTAACTACAGGAAATAATTTTATCATTTTCAGGATTAAATCCCGGATCAGGAGCATTCAGAATACCAAAGGCACATCCTGAATGATCTTTGTTTCTAATCTCCTGCCGGATAGAAGGCTCAATAAAACTATGTCTTCCTGCAACTATCTCTTTCAGAAATGTCGGACTGACTGTATTGACAAAATGGGATGCAAAAATCCCGCTTGTGAGAAAATCCAGATGATTGTTATTCCGGGTCTCTTCATAATTGAACGGAACACGCTCAAAATAAAGATATTTCCAGAACGCTGCCGCGTCAATCCCTCTGTCTTCCATATAAGAGAGAGTGCTTTTAACTGTATGAATATTATGAATTGTAAACAGACAGGGTATCTTCATCTCTCTTGCCATAGCAGGAATCAGCACGGTCATCCAGTCATTGCAGTGAATAAGATCAGGGCGTACCCGGGGGATAATATTGTTAATAACCTCACGCTGAAATGCAAGGGCAATCTTTGTATTTTCAAGTCCGTCATAAGCATAGACCTTATCCAGATAGAAAAAAGCACGATCTTCCGCCAAATGGATCCTGTCATCCGGCATTTTATCACGGATGGCGTTCAGCTCTTTTTTTAAAAAAGGAGCCAGGTTATCTCTGAATATGGAGCGGTAATCCGGCAAAGCCAGATGAACATCTGCTCCTTCATCAAACAGGGCATTTACAAGTGCTGCTGATACATCAGCCAATCCGCCTGCTTTTGCCGTAAGATAATTAGCAAAATTTCCCATGCGGTTAGGCAGATATGTAACCTCCGGGGTTACGATCAAGAATCCGGGGTTTACGCGATATTTTTGCCATAATTTACCTCCTTTTAGAAGTGAGAAGTGAGAAGTGAGAAGTGAAGAAGTGAGAAGTGAGAAGTGAGAAATTGAAAATTAGGAATCAGGAATTAGGAATAAAAAATACATTCTCATTTCTCACTTCTTCATTTCTCACTTTTTTACGCCCATGTAATAAGTCCCGGTGCAAATTTAAGCCAGTCATCCCCTCATGGGAATAATCCTGTACTGTAAAACCGTACCTGCCTGCCAGACTACAGTTGATTTTACAGGAATACAGATACATTCCGTTTTCTCTGCTCTCTGTTACTGTCATATCTTCAGTATTACTTGCTGTCAGGGATTCGACAGATTTAAGATGCCCGTAATAAAGCTGCACTATCACCTCATCAGGACGCAATTCACCAAGATGTATAAGTGTGCTGACATTTAATGAATCCCCGACCCGGAAGGGTCCGTTTGCATCTCTGTTTGGCTGTTCAATACGAATATTTTTCCAGAGAGAACAGAGTCTTCTGTGCTGTGCCAGTCAGACGGTTTGCTTCAGCAGACGCATCCGATGTCAAGCTCTTTTAAACGCTTTATTGCCGGAAGATAAAATTTCTTTTCGTATTTTTCCACCATCCGATGACTACAGAAATGTCTTATCACCATCTTCATGGATGCTTTCATCATTCTTAGCCAGCGGATCGGGACATCTCCGTTTTTTCTGTCATAAAAACATGGAATCACATCATTTTCAAGAACATTGTAAAGAGCCTGACTTTCAACAATATCCTGATAAGCATGATCTTCATATTCTTCACCGTTTCCGATACGCCAGCCGGTATTTTCAGAATATCCTTCACACCACCATCCGTCAAGAACACTCACATTCAGCACTCCGTTAACCGCAGCTTTCATACCGGATGTGCCGCATGCTTCAAGCGGGCGTCGCGGTGTATTCAGCCATATATCTGCTCCCTGAACAAGATGACGTGCAATATTAATATCATAATCTTCAAGAAAAACAATCCGATGTCTGATGCTCCGTTTTTGGGCAAACTGGATAATATTCTGAATCAGCGACTTTCCGTCATTATCTCTGGGATGTGCTTTTCCTGCAAAAATAAACTGCACCGGACGGTTTTCAGAAGTGATCATCGCCTCAAGCCGTTCCGGATCTTTTAACAGAAGATTAGCCCGTTTATATGTTGCAAATCTGCGGGAAAATGCAATGGTCAGAATATCCTGATCCAGAACCGATTCAGCATCTTTCATTATTGACATAGGCGCGTTCCGCCGTGCATACTGCTTTAACATCAGGCTTCTGCATGTACGGATAAGACGGGAACGGCTCATTTCATGCGCTCGCCATAATTCTTCATCATAAATTGCATCAATCCGGTTGATAATATGGTCGCTCATCCATGTATGAAGATACCAGTCAGGTCCCAGATAACGCTCAAAAAGCAGCGAGTTTTCAATTGAAATCCATGACGGAATATGAATTCCGTTGGTTATATGGGTAATAGGAACTTCATCCTGGGGTATTCCGCGCCATATATAAGCCCACATGCGCCTTGCAACATTTCCGTGAAGATCGCTGACACCGTTGCAGTACTGAGCCATACGCATTCCCAGAACAAACATTGAAACAGGAGCATCTGAACCTGCCCCAGTCGCCTGTCCCCATGAAAGTATTTTTTCAATACCTGTTTTTAAGCGATCCTGAAACGGTATAAGATAAGGTCTTACCATATACACGGGAAATTCATCATGACCTGCCGGTACAGGCGTATGTGTTGTAAAGAGTGTTGCTCTCGGAACAATTTCAAAAGCAGTTCTCAAATCAACCTGATGCCGCTCCATGACTTGAGCCAGACGCTCCATATTCAGAAATGCACAGTGTCCCTCATTCAGATGACATATATCAGGATATATATTAAGTGCTTTAAGAATACGCATTCCGCCGATTCCCAAAAGAACCTCCTGTGCAAGTCTTGTTTTTCCGTCAGCAGGATAAAGTCTTGAATTTATACTTCGGATTTCAGGGGAATTTTCCGGTATATTAGTGTCAAGAAGATAAAGAGGAATACGTCCTATATTGATTTTCCAGACAGCGGCACGAATTTCACCGTCAGGTCCGGCAACAGAGACAAACAGCAATTTATCTGAATTATCTCTGATTCTTATAAGAGGAAGATGATATAAATCAATCTCCGGGTATTCCTCCTGCTGCCATCCTTCAATATCCAGAAACTGATGAAAATACCCTTCCCTGTATAAAAGCCCTATTCCGACCAGAGGAATAGCCATATCAGAAGCTGCCTTGAGATGGTCTCCGGCAAGAACTCCAAGCCCTCCGGCAAACAGGGGAAGGCTTTCATGAATGCCGAACTCCATGGAAAAATATGCAACAGCCTCATCTTTTTTATAAAGCGATTTTGGAGCAAAACGGTTTACAGGCGACATCACCTGATCTTCAAAGGATTTTTTAACCCGCTCCTGATGTGCCAGAAAGCTTTCATCTTTTGCCAGCTCTTCAAAGCGTTTCTGCGGTATCATGGTGGAAAATACAATCGGATTTCTTCCCGATTCTTCCCATAGCCGGGGATTGATTCTGCGGAAAAGCTCAACAGCATCAAGCCGCCAGCACCACCACATATTGCGGGAAAGGGTTTCTAAAAATTTAAGCGGCTCAGGTATAAATGGAAATACCTGAAAAGTTTGTAGTTTACTCATTTTTATCCTGTATAGGAATTTATAAACTCACTTTATGCAGAAAATTTGTAACCATTCCTTTTGTAAATAAAACCTAACCCCCGTTCGGCTGAGCTCACGTCGAAGCCTGCCCCTTCCCCTGAAGGGAAGGGGGAAACGCGGATAAAATCTCCCCTTCCCTTTAGAGAAGGGGTCGGGGGTTAGGTCAGCTCCCCTTCCTGAAGGTAAGGGGCAGGCTTCGACATGAGCTCAGCCGAACGTGGGTTAGGTACTTTACAAAAGGGAGAGACAAAATAATGCGTAATATGAGTTCTTAATTGGCATTGCTAATCCATGCTGTTCATAACCTCATCAGGAATATCCGCATTGGTATAAACCTTTTGAACATCATCACAATCTTCAAAGGCTTCCATTATCCGAACCATCTGTTCCGCTTCTTTTCCTTCAAGCTTCAGAGTAGTTTTGGGAAGCATGGTGATCTCCGCATCAGAATAAGCAAGAGATGCTTTTTCTATAGCCTCTTTAACAGATTCAAAATCTTCAGGCTTGGTAATAACATCAAAGCTGTCATCTTCATCCCGGACATCTTCAGCCCCCGCGTTAAGGGCGAGTTCCATAAGAGCCTCTTCACTTATCAAATCTTTTTTGATATTCATGCACCCTTTTTTTTCAAACATCCATGAAACGCATCCGTTTTCACCGAGATTTCCGCCTCTTTTGCTGAAAATATGCCGGATATCAGCTACTGCCCGGTTCTTATTATCTGTGAGAGATTCAATAATAACCGCAGCTCCTCCGGGTCCGTATCCCTCGTAAACAGACTCTTCATAATGTACGCCCTCAAGTTCGCCGGTCCCTTTTTTGACTGCCCGTTCTATATTCTCTTTCGGCATATTGACAGCTTTTGCTGCCAGTATTGCTGATCTCAGTCTCGGATTTGCATTCGCATCTCCGCTGCCGCCCATCCGTGCGGCAACGGTTATCTCTTTGATAAGTTTTGTGAAAATTTTTCCCCGTTTGGCATCGGCTGCCCCTTTTTTATGGCGAATCGTTGCCCACTTGCTATGCCCTGACATACTTGGTGCCTCCTTAAATATGCTTAGAGAGAATTAAGAATTAGGAATTAGGAATTAAAAAATCCCCATTCCCGTTTCTCGCTTCTCATTTTTTTCAATTCCAATTACATATACTTCTTTGCTTGCCTTTCGGCTGCATTGCGGTTTGAAAATTTTGTATTTTTGAAAATCTGCTTTTACTTCATCTGAAAATTCTTTAAAATCTTCTCCGTGAAAAATCTTACAAATAAAGGAACCGCCGGATATAAGAACATTCCGGGCAATGGATAATGCTTCCATGGCAAGATTAAAAGACCTTGCTGAATCAACATGTTTATTCCCTGTTGTTGAAGGTGCCATATCACTCATCACCACATTGAAATTTTTTCCTACAGCTTCAATAAGTTTTTCATCCAAAGAAAAGATATCTCCGATATAAGTTTCAACATGAGATTGGAGACTTACACATACAGGCTTCAGATCAATCCCCACGACTCGCCCTTTATCTCCTGTCAGTTCTGCTGAATAAAGCAGCCATGACCCGGGAAAACACCCCAGATCAAGAACATGATCTCCTCTTTTGATGATATTGATCTTTTTTTGGATCTCCTGTAGTTTATAAACAGACCGGGCAGGAAACCGTTCCTTTTTTGCTTTCCGTGAATAATGATCCTCCCATTTGTTATTTTTTGAATTCGATTGTTTCATATAAAAATGATAATATAATCGTATTTGTATGTCAATGGAAATATAGAAAATGCAAGTTAAGAGACTGAATTTAATCCCCCCTTTTTTAAAGGGGGCTGTTATGTAAACCTAACCCCCCTGCCCCCCTCAATGCCGTTAAGTTAAGACCTGACCTGACCCCCGACCCCTTCCCGAAGGGAAGGGGAGACCTCATTCCGCTTTATTCCCCCTTCCCTTCGGGAAGGGGGGCAGGCTTCGGCATGAGACTTCGGCGTGAGCTCAGTCGAACGATCAGCCGAATGGGGGTCAGGCTGGTTTATACCTTAACTTAATGGCATTGCCTGCCCCCTTCCCTGAAGGGAAGGGGGGTCGGGGGTTAGGTTAAAAATCTTATCCCCTGATAATCCTGGGCAAAATCATAAGATGATGAGGACAGATAGATCGGGGATTCTGATATGCCGCTCCTGTAAATGCCGTAAGGTAGTTTCTGATTTGTGACATGGGGATCACCTCATCCACAAAACCATGTTTGGCGCAATAGATTGGTCTTGAATTATCATAATACTCTTTTGCCATCTTATTCATCTCTTCAATAACAGGCTCTAATGGTCTTCCTGACTCTTTCTCTTTTACCAGCCTGCGCGAATATGCTGCTGCGGCTGCTGTCTCACCGTGCATAACATAGATTTCAGTTGTCGGAATCCCCAAAGTAAAAGTATTATGACGGTTTGCCGTGGGTCCGCCCATGACATAATGAGCGGCGGCAGTCCCTTTTCTCAGAACCACAAGCATCATAGGAACATCGGTCTGCTGAATCGAATAATTCAGAGACTGACCCAAGCCGAGGAGTTCAGCCTTTTCTGCAATATCACCGACATCAATTCCTGTAGTATCCTGAAACCAGATAATCGGAAGTCTGTCCCTTCCGCAGAGGGTAACAAATTCATTCATCTTGATAAGTCCCTGACGGTAAAGTTTTCCGCCAATCCCCTGATAAGAAGCATATTCAGGATAATTTTCACCAAGATAACCCTGTTTATTTCCGATACACCCGGCAAGAAATCCGTCTATTTTACACAAGCCCGTGTAAACCTCAGGACCATAATCAGGTCGGAACTCTGTATGCTCGCTGTTATCTGTCAGACGCGCAAGGACTTCATAAAAATCATACACCCGTTTCTGATTAGAGGGAATCAGACGGTACAAGTCTTCCACAGGAAATTTGGGTGGCTTGGATTCTGCCACCCGGTAAAATTTCGGATTATAAGCAGGCATATCCTTCATGTAATCTCTGATACCGTCCAGCACGCCGGTCTCTTCATCATACACATACCGGAAAAATCCGGTTTCATTATAATGAATATCAACAGAACCCGGCGGCTTTTCTTTATACTGTTTTGCCGCACTGATCAGTTTTTCAGCTCCTTCTGTATCAAAAAAGCCTTTGGGAGACATGCCGCTTAAAATACCGCCGCCGCCCACAGCAATATTAGCATCTTTGTGAGCAAAGAGAATTGTGGGGCTGATGCTCTGATAACCGCCTCCTGCGGGATTTGTGCCGTATATTCCTGCAAGAATCGGAATCCCCAATGTTTCAAGCTCCGCATGTCTGAAAAATGTTGTTCCGCCCCCTCTGCGTCCTGGCGTAAAATTTCTCCTGCTCGGTCAGCTTGACGCCGCTGCAATTCACCAGCCAGACAAGAGGAATATTCAGCCGTTTGGAAATATCTGTTACTTTGAGAATATTTTCAGCCTGCCCCGGAAGCCATGCTCCTGCCAAAACCTTGTTGTCAAAACCGATGATTACCGCCCATTTTCCTGAAATCTTACCGATTCCGTCAATTACATTGGTGGTTCCTTCGGCGTTATCCATAGGATTATAAATCGTGTGCAGAGGGCGCCATGTTCCGGGATCAACCAGATAATTTAACCGCTGCCATACAGTTAATTGCCCTCTTTCATTGATCTTTTCTTCAGAAAACCCGGCATTTTTTACTTTTTCAGTCTCTTCTGCAATCTGAGCTTCAATTGCTTTAATCTCTTTTACATTATCTTCTGTACTGCTTATCTGCACGGGACTCAGCTCTCTGCCAATATCTGACATTTTTTCAAAATAAGGTCTCATGATTTTTCCTCGCTGAAAGAAACTAAGTTTCTTCAAAAAATTTAGTTTCTTATCTTTTAAAAAATTCCTAATTCCTGATTGGTATCTACAGCCATTTATTTTTTCTAAACCAGATGAGCATAAAAAGAGCGATAATAAGGATAATGAGCCAGATAATGGGATACCCCCATTTCCATTCAAGTTCCGGCATGTATTTGAAATTCATTCCGTAAACCCCCACGATAAACGTCAAAGGAATAAATATTGTAGCAATGATTGTTAAAACTTTCATCACTTCATTCATTCTGTTACTGACCCCGGAATGATAAATATCAAGAAGCCCGGTAGTGATTTCCCGGAAAGTTTCAACAGTATCAACAATTCGGATAGCATGATCATAAAGGTCTCTGAGATATATCTGAATCTCATCATGGATAAGGTGGGAATCGCTTTTCTCCAGATTTCCAATCAGTCCCCGCATCGGGATTGCTGCTTTGCGAATAAGAATAATATCCCGTTTCAATTGATGAATATCATGCAAAACATCCTGAGACAAATCAGTAAAAAGTTCCTCTTCAACAGACTCGATTCTGTCTTCTATGATCTCTGCTACGGTAAAATAATAATCAATAATTGTATCCATCAGGGCATAAGCAAGATAATCCGCTCCCATTTTTCTCATACGCCCCTTGTCATTTCTGAGCCTTTTTCTGACAGATACAAAAATATCATTATTCCCTTCCTGAAATGAAATTACGGTATTCTCCTTTAACACCATACTGAACTGTTCAACAGAGATATTTTCCATATTCTTATCGTGATAGAACAGCTTCAGTACAATAAAGAGAAAATCTTTATAATCTTCCATTTTGGGTTGCTGGACTGTATTCAGAACATCTTCAAGGATTAAATGATGAATATCATAATAATGCCCTATCTCTTCAATGATTCCGGGTTCATGAAGCCCTTTGACGTGGATCCATGTGGTTGTTTTCCGATCTTTGAAAGGAAAACATGCTTCTGCCTGTCCGGTCTCTTCTTCATGATATTCAGATTCATCATAATCTGAAATTGTAATTTTGATCTTTTCGTTCTTTATCTCTCCTACATAAATAAGAGACCCCGGAGGCAATCCTGCTTTTTTTGACTGATTTTCAATTAAATTTAACATTGTATTTACCCTGTAAAAATCATATCATATTTTTTATTTAAGACAAGGAAATTTTCAGAGAGTGATAAGAATTGAAATTCTGCTGTTTTAAAAGTATAAAAAATCTTGATTAATACATATTTTTTGGATTATATTATCAATAATAAATGGCAACGGAGTACAAAATTTATATTTAATTTTTAATTGACGCTATGTGCAACTTTTTACCACAAAGACACAAAGACAATAGGTTCTGTTGACATTTGGGAATATAATAAATAATTTGGGAATATAATAAATAATTACAGGATGATGGGTTTCGGCTCCGCTCAACCCGCTTAGCCGGAAATGCGGGTTGAGCGGAGCCGAAACCCGAAATGTCAACAGAACCTAAAACACTAAAACACTGAGAACACCGGATACTTGGAATTTTTTGTGTCCTAGTGTCTTTGTGGTAAAAAACAAGGAGGGAGTAAAATGAAACAAAATAAGATAATATGGTTATTCTGTATGGTATTTTGTCTGGCATGGTATTCTGTGCCGGGTAAATTAAATGCTGAAGATGTCATAAAGATCGGGATTATAGGACCTTTGGAAACTCCGGCTGGAAAGGGAATTCAATGGAGCGCTGAAATGGCGGCGGAGGAGATTAACAGTCAGGGCGGAATTCTCGGAAAACAGGTTAAATTAATCTATGGGAGATACAAAATACAAGCCGGAAATAGGAGCTTATGAGTATAAAAAACTTGCAGATGAAGATAAAGTCGTTGCTGTTATCGGAACCGCATCAAGTAATGTCGCGATTCCTGTAATGGAACAGATGGCGCGTTACAAAGTCCCTTTCCTCCCCACCGGCGCAGCAAGTCCTGAAATAACTGACAAAGTAAAACAGAATTATGATAAATACAAGTATCTTTTCAGAATATGCCATAGCTCGCTTGAAGTGGCTGATTTCACCGGAGAGTGCTTCATCAATAATCTTGTCAGACCGAATAATATGAAGCGGGTGGCTCTGATGATTGAAAGTGCAATATGGACCCGTCCTATTGCCAATGCGTGGGAAAAATATCTGAAAGATGCAGGGGCAGAGGTTCCGGTCATTGAGTATTTTTATAAAGAGACAAAAGATTTCAGACCGGTTTATGAAAAAATAATAAACAGCAAATCAGAGGCGATTTTTGTGGTATCAGCCCATATCGAAGCTTATGATTACATTCGTCAATGGGCGGATATAAAGGGACCCGTTATGGTCGGTCTGATTGCTTCATACTCTGAAATGTGGAAAGCCTCTGATGGAAAAGCATTAAGCGTTGCTACGCTTGTATTTCCCGGAATAGCAGGTTTTACTCCTGCTGATAAACCGTTTCATGAAAAATATGTAAAGAAATATCAGATTATTCCGGAATATGCTTCAACTTATACTTATGATGCCCTGTATATACTTAAAGATGCTGTTGAAAGGGCAAAATCGTATGATCCTGACGATCTTGTAAATGCTTTGGAAAAAACAGATTATCAGTCTGTATCAGGCAGATGGGTATTTGATAAAGAGTCTCATCATTCCAAATTCGGACCGGGCTATCGTCAGCTCTTTATGGCGCAATGGCAAAAAGAGGGTGAAATGTGTCTGATTTGGTCAAATCAGGGCAAAAGCTGTGATTTTATATTTCCGCCTTGGTATAAGTAAGCAGGTTTTAAGTTTTAGGTTTTAAGATTGCCGGTTAAACCCTAAAACCTAACACTTAAAACTTAATACTTAATACTTAATACTTAAAACCCCTAAAAAGGAGAAACAACCATGTTCAAAAGAATCAGTCTCAGAACCAGACTCCTGACAGTATTTTTAATAGCGGGCATAATCCCCTTCAGTCTTATCGGATGGATTGCCCTGATTAACTCCAATAACGCCCTTTCAAAACAGGCTTTTGAAAAACTTGAAGGGATCAGAGATATTAAAAAGGTTCACATTGAAAATTTTTTTGCAGAGCGTGAAAAAAATATCAGTGTTCTTATGGAAACAGTTGCCACACTCCGCCATTCTGCATTTGAAAAACTGAGAACTGCCCAGGAGAGCAAAAAAGCTCAGATAGAAGAATATTTTCAGGATGTTCTGAGTGATGTAAGAGTCATATCAAAAAATATCATCATTGCAGATGCTCTGGAAAATTTTGTATCTTCATTCAATCCGCAGGACGGAACATTCAATGAGAGCATGTACAAATTTCTTGAAGAGGATCGGTATGGAAAATCATTGAATCAGTTAAAAGAAGAATACGGATACTATGACCTGCTTCTTGTTACAAAGGACGGAAATATTGTTTATACATTAAACAAAGAACCGGACAGGGGAAAGAATCTGCTGGTCGGAGAATCAGAGAATACAGGAATCGGCAAATGTTTTCAAAAAAGCCTGAAAGAAGTTGTCATACAGGATTTTGAACCTTATCCGCCATCCGGCAATAAGCATATCTGTTTTATCGGCGCTCCGATTTTACAATATGAAGATACTGTCGGAGCAGTGATAATTAAACTGGATAATCATCTGATTAATACTATTGTTCAGAGACGAAAAGGAATGGGAAGGAGCGGAGAGAGCTATATAGTCGGAAAACATGATGATAAAATTACCTACCGAAGCGACAGGGTGGTCAAAGAAGGTAAGATCGGTGAAGAAAAATCAGGAGATGATATTAATAAAGCTCTGACAAATGAATCCGGCGAAATTATAAAGATTGATAATTTCGGAATGATGCGAATATCTGCTTATGCTCCTCTGGAGATTCCCGGACTGAACTGGGGAATTGTTACAGCAATGGATTTGGAGGAGGTGATTACCCCTACGCGCGAAGGCGAGGAAGAGGATTACTTTACCAAATATATCAGAGAATACGGATACCATGATCTTTTTCTGATCCACCCTGAAGGGAAAATTTTTTATTCAGTGAAACATAATGCGGAATATGGGACAAATATCATTACAGGTGAATATGCAGGTTCAGGACTGGGAAAGCTGGTAAAAAAAATATCGGAGACCAAAAAATTCGGTTTTGCTGACACAGAGCCTTATGCACCTTCAGGCGGAAAACCCGCTGCTTTTATTGCACAGCCTTTTATCCACAGTGATAAAGTTGAACTTATAGTGGTATTGCAGCTTCCGATTGAAGTAATAAACAGAGTGATGTCGGATCGTTCAGGAATGGGAAATACCGGCGAATCATTTCTTGTAGGTTCTGATAAGCTGATGAGATCCGATTCTCTGCTGGATCCTGAAAACTATTCAGTGAATGCTGCGTTTGCAAATCCTGAAAAACGCCGGATTGATACTGTCGCAACCCGTGAATCCCTTTCAGGAAAAACAGGGTATCAGATTATAAAAGATTACAGAGGCAAAGATGTTCTTGCATCATATGCTCCTTTGGATTTATGGGGAAAAACATGGGCATTGATTGCCAAAACTGATGTCGCAGAAGCATTTGCTCCGGTAAATATGCTTAAAACCCGCATGAGTATTGTTGCAATAATCTCCATACTCTCAATTATACTTGGCGCTCTTTTATTTGCAAGATACCTTGTCAACCCGATTAACAAAGTTATTGCCGGGCTTACGGAGAGTGCTTATCAGGTTGCTTTTACAGCGGATGAACTTTCAGGAATCAGTCAGACTCAGGCTCAGAACGCTTCCGGGCAGGCATCTGCTGTTGAAGAATCATCAGCAGCATTAGAGGAGATGAGTTCTATGAGTGTTGAAACATCTGAGCTGACTATGGGAGTTGATCAGCTTATGAATAAAAATATAAAAAAATCAGCCCATTCTTTAAAATCACTTGTGGAGCTTACACAGGAGATGGCTAAGATTGAAGCAGACAGCAGCCAGATGGGACAGATTATAAAAAGTATTGACGAAATAGCTTTTCAGACAAATCTTCTGTCATTGAATGCCGCCATAGAAGCCTGCGCGCGGGAGAATCAGGAGCAGGATTTGCTGTTGTGGCTGAGGAGGTAAGGAATCTTGCATTGCGGGCAACCGAATCAGCAAAAAATACACAGCATCTGCTTAATAATACAGCACAAAGAGTCAGTCATGCCGCCAAGTCAATACGGGATGTCAATATAGACTTTGAAGAGATTATTGAGTCTGCTACGGTCATGGGAGAAAAAACCGCTTCAATTACCGAAGCAAGCAAGGAGTTGGCAAAAGGAATTGAGCATGTAAGTTCAGCATCAAATGAAATAGACGGGATAGCACAAAATATTGCTGCCGGCTCTGAGGAATCTGCTGCTGCTGCAGAAGAGCTTTCTGCACAGGCTATTGTCATGAAAATATTTGTGGATGAACTTGCAGATATGATAAGAGGAAACCGGAATAAAAGCGGAGAATCTAAGAATATTAATGAGTTGTCCAAAAAGGATTCTGCTTTTCCTGAAAAATCTTTGCATAAAGAAGAGATGAACAATAAAGAGATAAAATCTGAAAATTCAGAGCAGTTCATTCCGTTGGATGATGATTTAAAAGATTTTTAATTTCAAAACTATAAGGGTTTCTATGTACGTCAGACCTGCGGGGTTTTTGAAACCCCGCAGGTCTTATGTACGTCAGACCTGCGGGGTTTTTGAAACCCCGCAGGTTCAGGTCTTTAATTCATCGCTGGAAATATAGGAATAAAAAATGTTTCGATTTGCTTATCCGTATTTTTTTCTGCTTTTTATATTTATACCCGCAGCAGTATTTTACCGCAGCCGCAGGAGGATACATCCGGCTATGGGTATCTCTTCAATTGCTTTGGTTAAGAATATAAATCAGTCCGGTATATTACATATTCGCCGGATATTGCCTCTGCTGAAATATTCGGCATTGTCTCTTATGATTATTGCTATGGCAAGACCTCAGTGGGGAACAGAGAGAATAAATATTTTAACTCAGGGGATTAATATTATTCTTGCTGTGGATATGTCTGAAAGTATGGCGGCTCTTGATTTCAAACGGGAAGGAAAGATTGTCAACCGTCTGGAGGCAGTCAAAGGGGTTATCCGGGACTTTATTGCGGGAAGAAACGGTGACAGAATCGGCATGGTGGTCTTTGGCTCAGAGGCTTATACACAGTTGCCTTTGACCCGTGATTATAATACAATTGCTTCTGTTCTGGAACGTCTTGAAATCGGTGCTGCGGGACCTAACACGGCAATCGGGGATGCAATCGGTATATCTTTAAAGCGTCTTGAAGATATTGAGAGCAAATCAAATATCATTATTCTTCTTACAGACGGACAGAGCAACAGCGGTGAGTTATCCCCTGATACTGCGGCTGATATTGCAGTTTCAAAAAAAATAAAGATTTATACAATCGGTGCCGGAACAAGGGGTAAAGCTCCGTTTCTTATAAGGGATCCGATATTCGGAGAGAGATATGTATATCAGATGGTTGATATTGATGAAGATACGCTTAAAAAAATTGCTGATAAAACCAACGGTATGTATTTCAGGGCCGAGAATACTGAAGGATTGAAAAAAATATATGAAACAATTGACAAATTAGAAAAAACCGAAGTCAAAGTTGAAACTTTTGCTGAATATAATGAGTTTTATCCGTATTTTCTTTTACCGGCTTTTATGATACTCTCTATCTGGATAATTCTTTCAAATACAAGATTTCTGAGAGTACCGTAACTGATACTATACTTGTTACGAGGCTCTGCCTCGTAACAAGTATAGTTTTTTAAAGCTCCGTAGGAGCGGTATATTATCTTGTTACCACACTTTGCGTGGGAACAAGGATGAAGGTTTTTTGAAACCTTTATGTTTTAGAAAGACAATATAAAAATATTAGGATGCATAATGTGTGATGGTATGAAAAAAATACTTAAAAAGCCATTTTCTGCTCCCGGCAGGAGATATGGATATACTGTCGGGAGCTTAAATTCAGTAGTACAAAGTTGAGCTTTGTTATTCGTATATCTACAATGATTGGGTGTAAGAAGGGATTTTTTTTATCAGACCTTCAAGGTGTTGAAAATCTTGAAGGTCATCTTTAACTGATTGGAAAAAAGGAGAAATAATCATGAAAAAGCAGCGAATTAAATATGTTTTCATCCTGACTACAATCATCGGATGGGCAATGTTCTGTCCCATTGCCGATGCAATTGCAAATGGCGATCTTAATAATGACGGTCAGATCAATCTTGATGATGCTATCCCTGTTCTGCAAGTCATGGTTGATCTTTATAACCCGGCTACTGAAGAACTTGGCAGGGGAGATTTTAACGGAGACGGTAAAATCGGCATTGAGGACGCTATTGCAATTCTCCAGATTACCGCGGGAGTCCGCTCTGATTTTGAATGGACAGATGTGACTGTTACGCCTCCGGCAGCTATTCTTACGCCTAATAATACGCAGAGTTTCACAGCAACAGTTTCAGGGATTCAGGATCAGCGTGTAAGCTGGAAGATTGAAGAAGGGGATTCAGGCGGTACGGTTACTGATAACGGTATTTACACAGCGCCGTCAGCTACAGGTCTTTATTATCTTGTTGCAACAAGTCAGGCTGATCCTGAAATCAGCGTCAAAATTCCTATTTCTGTCATATCTCCCCCACCAACCGACCCCGGCGCTCAGAAAATTCTTTCATTGGCATATTATCATGTGCAGGATTCAGACGGCAGTAAGTTCAGAGATGATGTTATCTGCGTTCTGGTCTTTGAGCTGGATGGCAATGTTTATCTTTATGTTGCCTCTCCGACTGAAGCATTGTCATATAAAGGGACTTATTCATATTCTTCAGGAAAACTTTCGCTGAAGTTCACGTCAGAAGATTTTAAACCGGATGTGGAATTTTCCCTTGATTTGGAGAGTGATACAGTAACAATGCCGTTTAATCTGCTTTCGGCTGAAAACGGTTCATCAACTTGGCAGAAAAAGAATACTGATATAACGGGAAATATTGCTGTTCTATTCTATGCCATCATGAATAATGAACCGCAGCATAGTATTCCATCCGCTATTGAACGAATAAAAAACTATGCTGATACCCGAACTTTGGCGGAACGTCAAATCTCCGTCAGAAAAGGGCGTTTAGAGTTCCGGTCGGACACAGCGCCTTATGTTATCGGAACTAAGCCATTATATAATGGTGTTAAAATTTATTTTGACGGGGATCATCCTTCCCACAATGTTATCCTTTTTTCATGGTCTCCAAATAATAGCGCTCATATAAAACCGCTTCAAACTTCTTCATTATCATACGACCCCCGTGTTCACCTTGATCCCAAGCCTCCCGGTACATCTTTTTCCGATCCTCTAAACAAAACAGTTTTATTTATTGCTCCTTTCTATTCGGGACAAAGTTACTGGCTTAATGGTACTGTGTTTAAAGGTACAGATAACTGGGAAGAGTCTGCTATGGAAGATATTCTGTTAGAAAACGGTTACAGATTCAAAGCACTTTTGGATGAGGATGTAAATTTGGAAAATCTGATTGAAGAACTTCTTTATTCTCCGGGCTTTATTGCATTCAATACTCATGGACTGGAAGATGGAACACTGGCAACCGGAATATACTTGGGAAGCAGCTATCAGGATATGGCAAAATGTGAGCAGGATACGACTGTAAAGAAAATGCCGTTGATAAAGCATTTAATCAGGTTAAAACTTTGGCAAAAACTAAATACGATATGCCTGAGAGTGCGCTAAGCACTATGGGAGTAGGCAAAACTTTGACAGGTATTTCCTCAAAATATGTTTCACTTACTCCCCTGTTCTGGAAATGGATACGTACACGTAACGGATTTAAAGCTCAATTAAATAACAGTTTGGTTTATATCGCTTCGTGCTTAACCGACAGAACACCTGATCTTCGCAACGCAATCGGATCACGTGCTTATTTCGCCTTCAGTGAACCGGGTCCGCCTAAACTTGCAGGTGCTGTTTTTCAATATTTGGTTAAACATCTGGTGCGAAATACCCACTCCGCAGAAGAGGCTTACTACAATATAATTCGTATTGTAAATACTCAGCAGAAAATCTACAAAGAGGATAATGTCTTTGATAATATTCCTCTGAAGAGTGCTGATTTACCCGGATATCCTCCGCAAGAGTTGGTGAATTGTTTTCATGGCAGCTTCTGGAATGGACGTGAAATGCAGCGTTATGAAGAAACTGGATGGTTAGGTCTGAAAGGTTCTCAGGGGAATATTTGGTGGCTTGCTTTTACAGGAAGATGGGGTACAAATGAAAATGGATCGACAGCTGGAGCAAACAATTTGGAGACCTGCTGGAATGAGTATTGGAAAAAAGGAGAAACTGCCGGATTCGGAGATGTTTTATGCAATGCAATGGATCCCGGAGTCGCTCCAACTCAGGATGAAGTTGCATACGCTACTTACCTGATTACAGGCGAACCAAGATTAAGTTTTTCAGGAATAAAGGCAGCCCGCTGGACGTTAAATGATGCTAAATAGTTTTATTTTCTCATTCCCAAACTGGAGTTTGGGAATGAGAAAATAAATTTTTATAGGAGGTAAAAATGAAAAGAATCACGTTTATGCTTATCACTCTGGCTATGGTATTCATGAGTCTCTGCACAAGTTTGGCTCAGACACCTGATAATCCCTGTCAAAAATGGGATGTCAACAATAATGACAAATTTGACTTGGATGATGTTATTTACGGACTTCAGATATTGTCAGGATTGAGAAACGCTGTAAAAAAACAACCTGAAATTATATCAAATTCTAATCCTGAAGATGATCTGCTCTTTCGTATTGTAAAAGAAGACGGACGCCGGATTTACTATCACGGAACAACATCAGACAATACCATGAGACTCACTCATATACAGATTGAAGATAATGAAGGAAATTTTCAGGTTATTATCTTTAACAGCGACCTGTTTCCCATACAGTGGATATTCACAGATAGGACAGCCGCTGTATATACACAGGGAACCCATCTGTTAGATTCTCATAATGCGATTCATAGTATTGTCTATGGCGAGGAGAATAATCAGCTTACACTTACAATAGACATTTATCCTGCTGATCTTTTGACGGTCATAAGCGAAATCAGAATCGCAGACAGGGTCAGAAATTTGACAATGCCCGTGAATTTCTGAATAAATTCAGCATCACCGATTTTAATAAACTTGTAACTCTTGCCCGTCAGAGCGGTGAAAATCAGCCTCTTTTTATCATCGCTGCAACCGCCTTCAGCACTGGTTCAGCCGCGTCAAGTCTTATGAAATCTGACAGCAGAACGGCAAAAAGGTTAAATCCTTTTGGAACATTAGTACAAGCCAGGCGGGCGCATTAGGCGGTATCGCTTCAGAATGGTACAAGGACAAGTTGGATGATGAGCCGGTTCCCTTGTAAATGTTCTGTTATGCAGAGGTAAAACCAGCATACCGCATGTCTGCCATTATATGTTTATGCGGAAAGGTGTTATGAGCTGTGTAACACTTTGCCAGACTTCAATGGGATGTTTTACTGACATCTGTATGCCGGTTCAGATTTCAGCGGATGTGGCAATGAATTTGGAGCATGGTTTTTAGGCTTCGGAGTGCCAAAGCTGTGCTTTGGCACTCTATGTTAAAGGTATATAAGATGAAGATACTAAAGACAAAAGAAAAATCGGGAAATCTTTTTCATAAAACCCCGGCATCCGGATCAAAACGGAAAATCATCTATCCTGACAGCGACGGCAAACCCATGGCGGATAATACAAAGCAGTACAGATGGATTGTAACAATAAAAGAGAATCTTGAAGATATGTTCGGGGATAATCCTGATGTTTTTGTGGCAGGCGATCTTTTCTGGTATCCTGTTGAGAATAACAATAAAATCAGGACTGCGCCGGATGTGATGGTTGTGCTTGGAAGCCCCAAAGGAGACAGGGGATCATATATGATGTGGGAAGAAGGAAATATAGCCCCGCAGGTGGTCTTTGAAATTCTTTCCCCGGGAAACAGACGCAAAGAGATGGATAACAAATTTGATTTCTACGAGAAATACGGGGTTCAGGAATATTATATCTACGATCCTGACCGTATCCGCTTAAACGGCTGGATCCGCAAAGGCGGCGTTCTCTCTCCGGTTGAAAATATGCAGGGATGGATAAGCCCTCTCCTGAATATCCGGTTTGAACTTCAAGAAGATGATCTGCATATCTTTACGCCTGACGGGGAAAAATTTCTTACTCCTCTGGAATCAAAGCGGATGCTTCAGGCAGAGATTCTCGCAGCAGAACAGAGAGCGGAAAAAGAACGCAGAAAGGCAAATGATGCACTAAAGCGTGAAAAGGCTGAACGGCAACGCACAGAAAAAGAACGCAGAGAAAAGGAAAGACTGGCTGAGAAACTCCGGCAGCTTGGAATTGATCCGGATGAATAGCAGATAAGGCGGACATTATGAAATTTGTCCGAATCGAAATGCTTTTTCTGATATGGGCAGCAGGCAAGAGCAGTGTAACCCGACTTACTTGATTTTTTTACATAATTTTGTCGGATTACGCTGCGCTAACCCGATCCGTACACTTTAATAAAAGGAGATAATTATTTGAAATTAAAAATTATAATTGAACAGGATGAAGATGTGTTTGTGGCATATTGTCCCCAATTGCCGGGTTGTGTCAGCTATGGTAAAGATGAAGATGAGGCGGTTCAGAATATCAGAGAGGCAATTGATTTATATTTACGTCCTGTTCCTCATCTCTTTGAAAAATTGCCTGAAAATATCAAAATTCTGGAGATTGCTGTCTGATGGGAGAAAAACCGCCAAGAATTACTGCTGATGCGATTATCCGTGTATTGAAAAGGGCAGGTTTTGTTAAGGTAGATCAGTCAGGCAGCCATCAGAAATGGTATAATTATGAAACCGGAAAACAGACAATTGTTGCCTACCACAGAGGAGAAATTATTCGTCCGAAGACATTTAAACGGATTTTAGAAGGTGCCGGTCTTTCTGTTGAAGAATTTCAACAGTTGCGAAGAAATTAATTTTCCAAAGGTGAATCATAAAAATTATTTGGAAATTTCAGGGAGTTATCCTAATATATCTTATTTATATTCAAAATGCGGATGTAAAAAAAACCTAAGGGTTTTGAATATCCTTAGGATTTAATAGGAGTAAATTATGAAATTTGTCCGAATTGAAATGCTGTTTCTGATATGGGCGGTTCCGCTCTTTTTTCTGCTCTTTCTTTACGGCATGAAAAGACGCCGGAATATTCTTTTCCGATTTGCTTCAGTAAAAGGATTACAGATAATTGCACCGGGTTTTTTCTTTAACCGGCGATGGATAAAGGCAATATTGATTCTCTTTGTACGCTTTTTTTTCTTGTCCTTGCCTTATCAGGTCCGCAATACGGATACAAATGGCAGGAGATTGAACGCAAAGGGATTGATATTATTGTGGCATTGGACTGTTCCCGAAGTATGCTTGCAACAGATATAAGCCCGACCCGTTTAGATCGTGCCAAACGGGAAGTCTATGATCTTCTTACAATGTTACAGGGAGACAGAATCGGATTAGTTGCATTTAGCGGAACAGCATTTCTTCAATGCCCGCTGACCCTTGATTATAATGCATTTCACCTTTTTTTAAAAACCCTGACTCCTGATTTTTTGCCTGTCGGAGGCACAGACATCTTTGGAGCAGTCTCTGTTTCTATTGCCGGATTTGAAGAAAAGGCAAATTCTGAAAAAGCAGTTATTCTTATAACAGACGGTGAAAATACCGGAGATGATGATCCTATGAAAGCCGCAGAAGAAGCTGAAAAAGCCGGAGTAAAACTCTTCTGTATCGGCGTGGGAAGCGGGGACGGCGTTCCGGTGCCTGATAAAGAGGGCGGGTTTAAAAAAGATAAAAGCGGAAATATTGTTCTCAGCAAAATGGATGAAGATACATTGAAAAAAATGGCGATACGGACGGGCGGCACTTATGTCCGCTCTGTTTCAGGCGATATGGACTTAGACGCCATTTATAAAGATGAAATTCGCGGAAAAATGGAGGCATCAACCCTTCAGAGCGGAAGAAAACAGATATGGGAAGATCGTTATCAGTGGTTTCTCGGTTTTGCAATTATCGCTCTGATGATAGAGCTTTTTTTGCCTGCTTATAGCGGTTCACAGGATAAAAAGAAAAATAATATCTTTTATTCCTTATCTCCTGCCTCTCCTCCTTTTATGGAACACCTCTGTTTTTGCAGGCGCCGTACAGGACGGATTGCAGGCGTATGAAAAAGGCGAATATGAAAAAGCTCTGAAATTATTTATAGATGCACAACTTGAAGAGCCGGATAATCCCAAAATTTTATATAATATCGGAAATGCTTATTATCGTATCGGCGATTATAACTCGGCTGTCTCATATTTTAAACAGGCATTGAATGCTGAAGATAAACAATTGAAAGAAAAAGCACATTATAATCTCGGCAATTCCGAATTCCGTAAAGAGAATTTTGAAGAAGCATTAAAAAATTATAATGAGGCATTGAAGCTGAATCCGAATGATGACAAAGCAAAGCAGAATCTTGAATTTGTAAGACAGGTAATGGCAAAGAAAAAAGAAGAGGAAGAGAAAAAAAAGCAGGAGGGAGAGAAAAAAGAGGAGAATCAGGATAAAAAAGAGTCCGAGTCTGCTGAAAAAAAAGAGAATTCATCTGACAGCGGAGAGAAAGAGGAAGAAAAGAAATCACAGGCTGAACAGAATGAAGATCAGCAGGGGAATGAAGAGAAAGAATCTTCACCAAAATACGGTGATGAAAAAAAGGATGAGGAGCAGCAACAATCGCAGTCAGCAGAGCAGAAGACGGATTCCGGCGATGAAAAGAATAAAGAGAATGATCAGAAAGCCGGAGTTGCCGAAGGAGAGCCGTCTGAAGGTTCGGATGAATCAGATGAGAATAAAAAACAGGCTGAACGAATCCTTAACCGTTTAAAAGATCAGCCGGGAAAAGCAATGATTCCTGCATATCGAAAAAGAACGGTTGAAAAAGACTGGTAAGTTAATAGGTTTTAAGTTTTAAGGTTTAGGTTTTAAGTTCGTTCTTGTTTCCGTGCAAAGCGTGGAAACTTGGTGGAAGACACAAAGTCGCAGAACTTTTAAGGAGGTCTGAATATGAATCATTTTAATATCAAAAATTCTTTATTATTCTTTTTGATCATACTTATCCCTTTATCGGCAAATGGAGATGATAAGCAATATCCCGTCTCTCCGAAACTGAATAACGGTAATAAATGGCGGATTGCCTGTTATGAAGGTGGAGAATATGCAAATTATCAGGATAATCTTATTGTTATTGTCAAAGAGCTGATGAATATGGGATGGATTGAAAAAAAAGATATTCCGCCGCAGGAGGGGATACAAACCGCAGCATTATGGAATTGGCTTGGCTCCGGAGCAGAAAGCAAATATCTTCAGTTTCTCAAAGACGGACATTATACTGCAAAATGGGATAAAGATCTGAGGAAAAAAATATCTGATGAAATAATTCAGCGGCTGAACACCAAAAAAGATATTGACCTGATCTTTGCTATGGGTACATGGGCAGGTCAGGACCTTGCCAATGACAGGCATAAAACTCCGACAATTGTTATTTCAGTATCTGATCCGCTTACATCCGGTATTGTGAAAAGCCCTGAAGATTCAGGTTATGATCATGTTCATGTAAGGGTTGATCAGTTTCGTTATGAACGACAGCTATCAAGTTTTCATAGTGTCATAGGGTTTAAAAAATTGGGTATAGCTTATGAAGATAGTATTGCCGGAAGAAGCTATGCGGCTATTGATAAAGCTGAAAAACTTGCAAAATTAAAGGGTTTTGAAATTATCCGCTGTTATACAAAAGGGGACAGTTCAGATATAGAAGCCCGTGAAAAGAGCGTAACAGACTGTTTTAAGGAATTGGTAAAAAAGGCGGATGCTATTTATGTTACAATGCAGAGCGGCGTCAATTCCAGAACCATTCCTGAGCTTGTAAAAATTGCCAACAGCAGCCGTATCCCGACATTTTCCCAAGCCGGTAAAGATGAGGTAAAACAGGGGATTCTGATGACCGTCTCTCCTGCTGATTTCAGCTATCTTGGTAAATTTTACGCTGAAACAGCAGCAAAAATCATGAACGGAGCTGCGCCCGGAAACTTCCAATGTATTTTGAGCAGCCTTATAAATGGGATTTTAATTTTGAGACCGCTGAAAAAATCGGGCTGGATTTGTCAAAGATTGATTTAGAAAATGACTATCTGACTTTCCCTGATTTTTCAGAGGATAAGTAAACGTCAGTAGAACCGCCTAAAGGCGGTCCGGTGTGCAGAAAAGTTTGTAATACCGCCTTCAGGCGGTTGGGCGTGCAGAAAAGTTTGTAGTACCGCCTTTAGGCGGTGGGGCGTGCAGAAAAGTTTGTAGTACCGCCTTTAGGCGGTTGGGCGTGCTGCGATAACAGTCTGATTTCACACGAACCTCCTAAAGGCGGTACTACAAACTTAATCTTGTTCCTACGCTTTGCGTGGGAACAAGGGTGAAATTACTGCTTCGTGTACTTAGGGTTTAGTCCGCAGAAAAGTTTGTAGTACCGCCTTCAGGCGGTCCGGCGTGCTACAGAAAAGTTTGCAGTACCGCCTTCGTGCTGCGATAACGGTCTGATTCCACACTGACCGCCTAAAGGCGGTACTACAAACTTAATCTTGTTCCTACGCTTTGCGTGGGAACAAGGGTGAAATTACTGCTTCGTGTACTTAGGGTTTAGTCCGCAGGAATTAAAAATGACCGATGATTTATCCAACAACAAGATTACTGTTAAATGGGGAATCAAATGGAAACTGGTAACGCTCATAACCGTTCTGCTGGTCTGCATGGTAACTCTGTTGACATATCTCCAGATTTCATCACAGAAAAAGATGATGGAAGAAGAATTGAACAAACGTATTCTTCTGATGAAAGAAAATCTGATAGAGCGAGGAAAAAGTTTTATTTCAAACCTTTCTCAGCACATTGAAAATGATATTGCCAGTTTTAATTTTTCAGGGGCAATAGAATCTGTCAAAGAGGGGCTGCCGGTAATAAGGAAATAAAATACGCTGTTCTGACGGATTCATCCGGCACAATCCTGATTGATACACTGGATCGCACAGGGCAACCACAGGGGGTTGCCCCTACCGAGCGAACTGCTGAACAGTTAAATAGCATTGAATTATTTGAATATATTGATAATAATGAATCTGTCATTGAAATTATCCATCCGATTCGGATCAGTACAAATCCATGGGGAGTTTTAAGGCTTATATATACATTAAAACATCTTAACCACGAAACAGAGATTTCTGAAAAACAGATACAAAAAGAGATCAGGCGGATGATCTTTCATTCGGTCATTGCATCCCTGATATTTATTGCAAACTGTTTTATTATTGTATTTATCCTTGCAACGGGATTTTCAAAGCCGCTCATTCAACTGACTCATTTTGCCAGAAAACTCGCCAAAGGAGAGTTTTCCGTTTCATCAGATATTCACCGGATCCGATCAAAGGATGAAGTAGGAGTTCTGGCATCAGCGTTTATTGAAATGAGCAATGATTTGAAAGATTCTTATAAAAAATTGGAGGATTATAACAGAACCCTTGAGCAGAAAGTTGAGGAGAGGACAAAAGATTCTGAATAAGACTCTTCATGAAGTGGAAGCGGCTAATTGTAAGATTATGGAGAGTATTGAATATGCCCGGATGATTCAGAGCGCCCTGTTGCCTGACAAAAATAAAGTAAAGATATATATTCCTGACAGTTTTACCGTATGGATGCCGAGGGATATTGTCGGCGGTGATATGGTATTTTCAGATTTCTTTGAAACTGACAGAGATTTAAGTATTGTCGCAGCATTGATAGACTGCACCGGACATGGAGTTCCGGGCGCGTTTATGACCATGCTTGCATCTTCAAGTCTGAAACGAATCATAAGAGATGAAGGATGTCATGATCCGGCTGAGATACTGAAGAAATTAAATGTGATTATTAAAACGCTTTTAAAACAGGATACAGAGGATGGAGAATCTGATGACGGCATGGATGCCGGAGTCTGTTTTATCAGACCCAATGAGAATATTATGATCTTTGCAGGAGCAAGATTGTCGTTATACTCTGTTGATAATGGTGAAGTAAATGTCATAAAAGGGGATAAAGAGAATATCGGGTACCGTCGTTCGGAGTTGAATTTTAATTTTATGAATCATACAGTTAAAATAAAAAAAAATGTATCATTTTATATGACAACGGACGGTTATACAGATCAGTTGGGGGGTGAACGGCGCAGGAGATTCGGGGGCAAACGGTTCAGAGAACTGCTGGCGGAAAATTATGACAAACCGTTTGATGTACAGAAAAAGATACTGAAACAGGCATTTTACGACCATAAGGGTCAACATGATATACAGGATGATGTAACTGTGATAGGGTTCAGATTAGGGAAAAATGGGTAAAGGATTAAAGGGTAAAACAATGCAAAAACATAATGAAAAAAGTCAGTTCGGTTTATTGACCACAAAGCGGTTTGCGCCGTTTTTCTGGACACAGTTTCTCGGCGCATTTAATGACAACATATATAAAAACTCGCTGATTCTGCTGATTGCATATCAGTCAGGTCAGTCTCTTCCTCTTGATTCAACCACGCTGGTGAATCTTGCCGCGGGATTATTTATTCTCCCGTTTTTTCTCTTTTCCGCGACAGCCGGTCAACTGGCAGACAAATATGAGAAATCCGTTCTGATACAATATGTCAAACTGCTGGAAATTATTATCATGGGATTAGCGGCTGTTGCTTTTTTCTTCAACAGTATAATCTCATTGATGCTCCTGCTCTTTCTTATGGGAACTCAGTCAACCTTTTTCGGACCCGTAAAATACAGCATTATTCCCCAGCACCTTACAACCGGTGAAATTGTCGGCGGAAATGCAATGGTTGAAATGGGAACATTTGTCGCAATACTGCTTGGAACAATTGCCGGAGGGGTTCTGGTGCTGACGGAATACAGAGAGCTATGGATTTCTCTTTCAGTCTGCATTGTTGCAATTGCAGGATGGCTTGCCAGCCGTTGGATTCCCAAAGCTGATTCCGCATCTCCTGAATTAAAAATAGAGTGGAATCCTTTTACCCAGACTTGGAAAACAATTCAGTTTGCCAGAAACGTACATTCGGTTTTTCTTTCAGTCCTCGGTATATCATGGTTTTGGCTGCTTGGCGCTGCATATTTAACGCAACTTCCTAATTTTACAAAAGATGTATTACGCAGTTCTGAAAGCGTTGTAACATTGCTGCTGACAATGTTTTCTGTCGGCATAGGAGTCGGCTCATTGTTATGTGAAAGGCTTTCAGGAAGAAAGATAGAGCTTGGGCTTGTTCCTCTTGGTTCAATCGGGTTGAGCATATTCGGGATTGATCTTTTCTTTGCTTATACCCCGCCGGATGTTGAATCATTGATGGGATTAGGCGAATTTCTCAAAACAGAGGGCAGTTTCCGGGTATTGGCGGATTTGATAATGATCGGCGTCTTTGGCGGATTGTATATTGTGCCGCTATTTGCATTTGTTCAGATGCGCACTCAGGTTGAATTTCGCGCAAGGGTAATTGCCGCCAACAATATTCTGAATGCTCTCTTCATGGTCTTTTCCGCTGTATGGGCGATTCTGCTGCTGAATATTGCAGGGCTGACCATCCCTCAGTTCTTTCTTGTTCTTGCCCTGATGAATATAGCGGTAGCAGTTTATATTTACTCGGTTGTCCCTGAATTTCTCATGCGGTTTCTTATCTGGATACTTACTCATACCATGTACAGAGTCCGCCATCATAATCTGGAGTATATCCCTGATGAAGGTGCTGCTGTGCTGGTCTGCAACCATGTCAGTTATGTTGACGGATTGCTTATTGCAGGCTCATGCCGGCGTCCTATCCGCTTTGTTATGCACGAGGCGTTTTACCGTATTCCGGTTCTGAATTTTATCATGAGAACCGGCAAAGCGATTCCGATTGCCTCTCAACGTGAAAATCCGGAGACTTATAATAAGGCGTTTGAGCAGATTGCCCAGACCCTTGATGAAGGGGAACTGATCTGTATTTTTCCCGAAGGAAAGCTGACCACAGACGGAGAGATTGACGAATTCAAGCCGGGGATTGAGAAGATTATAAAACAGAATCCGGTTCCGGTGATTCCGTTGGCATTACGCGGCTTATGGGGAAGTGTTTTCAGCCATAAAAGTGCTAAAATTGAAATTTCAGCGCTCCGAATAAGACGCCCTAAACGATTCTGGTCAAAAATAGAATTGGCTGCGGGTCAACCGCTTATGCCTGATGATGTAAACGCAGAGAATCTTCGGGAAGTGGTAAAGGAATTGAAAGGGGAATATCGGTAACTAATTTAATTTATCAAAATTTTATGTCAAATGAATCAGATTATCAATAAAATTATATCAGATAAACGAATCAGTCCTGAAGAGGCGATTCAGCTTTTTTACAAAGCAGATTTAATTACTCTCGGATTACTTGCCAATCATAAACGGCAGCAACTTCATCCTGAGCCGGTTGTTACATTTGTGGTTGATCGTAATATCAACTATACCAATGTATGTGTATCAGGGTGTCTTTTCTGTGCTTTTTTCCGTTCCCCTGATGCTCATGATGCTTATGTTATCTCAAAAGAGGTTTTAAAGAAAAAGATTGAAGAGACCATTGAACTTGGGCGGAACTCAGATTCTGCTTCAGGGCGGAATGAATCCTTCTCTTGAAATTGGCTATTATCTTGATCTTTTAAGATATATCAAAGAGAATTTCCCAATTCATATTCACGGATTTTCACCGCCTGAAATTATCTTTATTGCACGGAAATCAGATTTATCCATCCGTGATACCCTGAAAGAATTAATAAATGCTGGATTAAATTCAATTCCAGGCGGAGGAGCAGAGATTTTGTCGGATGAGATAAGAAAAAAAGTCTCTCCGAATAAATGCACAGCGGATGAATGGCTTGAAGTAATGAGGACTGCCCATCAGCTTGGGTTGAAAACAACTGCCACCATGATGTTCGGGCATCTTGAAAAACCTGAGCATATTATTGAACATATAATAAAAATCCGTGATCTTCAGGATGAAACTCACGGATTTACAGCGTTTATTCCCTGGACTTTTCAGCCTGACAATACCCGTATCCGTGTTCAGCCTGCAACATCTGCTGAATATCTGAAAGTATTGGCGTTAAGCAGAATTGTTCTTGATAATATGCCGAATCTTCAGGCTTCATGGGTTACGCAGGGGGATAAAATTGCTCAGGTCGCTCTGACATTCGGGGCAAATGATTTAGGGAGTACAATGATAGAAGAGAATGTTGTAGCGGCTGCCGGAGTTCATTTCCGGCTTCCCAAAGCAGAGATGATCCGCCTGATTCAGAATGCCGGGTATAAAGCGGTGCAACGGGATTGTTTTTATAATCATATAATGCCAATCAGGAATTAAAATTTGTAGGTTGGGGTAAGCGTAGCGAACCCCAACAGCCGCTATTTGTTGGGGTTCATTTCATTCACTCCAACCTACGAGCTTGTTCCCACGCTTCGCGTGGGAACACAAGAGAGGACGCTTCGCATCCCGTGTTCATTCATGAACGCAAAGCGTCCATGCTGCGTTCCCACGCGAAGCGTGGGAACGAGATAATGCAAAAAGTCCGTAGTGCTTTGTCAAAATTAAACTGACGGATACAATTTTTTTTTTTGTGATCTTTGTGTCTTCGTGGTTAGGTTAAACTGGCAAAACAAATTTGACAAAGCAGTAGTGCTTGACATTTTTTGCTTCATCAGGTATAAAATATATTTTTTCTGAATGTTAAATGGGATATGGAAATAAAGAGTATTATCAATGTAATTTTTCAATGATAATGTATTTTTTAAGGTATTATCAATGCAGTTCTACAGTGATAATATGTTTTTTTCGATATTATCAGAGAAATTCTGCAATGATAATATGATATTCCGGTTATTATCAGGTCAAATTTACTTGATAATCAATGGTTATGTGGTCTAATAAAATGGGAAAGGAGCAAAAATGAAAGTTGGAAGAATTTTTCAGTTCGGTTTAATCTGTCTTGTCCTCAGCTATGCATCGTTGTCGTGGAGCGGTTTATGGGGAGATATTAACGGTGATGAAAAAATAGGACTTGAAGAGGCGGTTTATGCTCTGCAAGTCGCTTCAGGGATAAAAACTCCCCGCGTCAATGCAACTCATACAGGTACAATTGATACGGATGAAATATGGACACCTGAAGGCAATCCGCATATCGTGAGTAAAACACTTACAATTGCAGGATATTCACCAAACGGAGCAACTCTTACCATTGAACCCGGCGTGGAAGTACGGTTTGAGCAAAATGCAAAAATCGTAGTGGGTGACAATAATTCTCCTGCCACTCTTATTGCAAAAGGAACTGAAACTTCAAGAATTGTTTTTACAGGCAACCAGACAGAAAAAACCAGAGGATGGTGGTACCATGTTTATTTCAATGAGCAGGCGGTAAATTGTCAGATGGCATACTGTACGGTTGAATACGGAGGAAAAGCTGATATTTATAGTAATGGCGGAAACATTATAATTGACAAAGCTGAAAATGTCGTTATAGAAAACTGTGTTATCACAAACAGTGCAACTAACGGACTTCGCTTCGATACAGCCTATTCTTCTGATATATCAACAGGTTCTGCAAAACTATCAAGCAATAAATTCTCCGATAACGAATACTGCGGTATAGAACTTTGTACTGCCAACCATGTCAGATGGATAGAGGCTGACAACAGATTCATAGGCAACAAATCCGGCGGAATATATGTGAACGGCAGTCACACAGATTCGCTGGTAACACACGATGCGGCATGGCACAAATTTGATGAACCTTATATAGTTGAAAATACGATAGTGGAAGGGGCGACTTTAACCATAGAACCCGGAGCCGAACTCCGCTTTACTGAAGGTGCAATGCTGGATGTGAAATCGGGCAGACTTGTTGCAGAGGGAACTTCCGGTTCCCATATACTTTTCACAAGCAGTCAGGCATATCCCACAAAAGGCTGGTGGGAAGGCATTTATTTAAAAGAAAACGCCGCTGATTCAAGTCTTGCATATTGCACGGTGGAATACGGGGGTAAGCCTACTCCGTTTATCTCAACGACATGGATAAAAGCGAATATAGCCGTCCAGACAAAAAACGGTCTGAACATTCATAACTGCATAATAAAAAACAGTGAGGGTCATGGCGTGGAAATAAGGGGCGAGTATCTTACAAACGGAGCATTAGCAGAATTTTACAGGTACTTCCTTCAGTGACAACGGTGATGTGGATATATACGTATACATATGCAAAGATAATGCAGGCTCATATACAGGAACTCCATCTGGTTCACCAACGACTGAAATTTATGATTGTTTAGGCAAGTGACCACATAAACCCGTCATTCCAGCGGACAGGCTATCTGGCGTTATTCGAAGTCCGCCTGCCGCTGAATTCATCTTGTTCCCACGCTTCGCGTGGGAACACAAGACAGCCCGTGTTCATTCATGAACGCAAAGCGTCCATGCTGCGTTCCCACGTGAAGCGTGGGAACGAGACGAAAACCCTAATGGTTTTTGAAACCCTTAGGGTTTTAAATTATGACTCATCAAATTCACAGAGCCGGATGGATTATCATTGATCCTGATACAATTATTCAGAACGGCTTTATTAAAGTTGAATCAGGGCGGATAACAGAAGTCGGACAGGGAAAAATCCATAGCACGGAGCATATTATTGATCACGGTTCCGGGGTTCTGCTGCCTGCTCCTGTCAATGTTCATACTCATTTAGAACTTTCTGCTTTAAAAGGGAAAATTCCTTTTGAATACGGTTTTCGGCATTGGGTAAGAGAATTAATTCAACAACGTGAAGCAATCGGAATTGAAGCTCTGAAATCAGGAGCAATACAGGGGATAAAAGAGCTGAAAGAGAGCGGCTGCTGCGCTGTCGGAGAAATCTCCACATTAGGAATAACAAAAGAGATATTTTCAGAATCATCTCTTGCCGGTGTCTGGTTCAGAGAATTTCTCGGAGATAATAATCCTGAAAATCAAAAACTTCTCACTTCCCACTTCTCACTCCTCACTTCTCACTTCTCACTTCCCGCTTCTCAATCCTTTGCAGGTCATGCCCCTCATACCACATCACCGGAACTTCTTGTAAAACTAAAGAATATCACACGCAAATATAACCGCCCGTTTTCGATTCATCTGGCTGAGTCTGATGATGAAACAGAATTTCTCACCACAGGTAAAGGTGCGTGGGCTGATTTCCTGACAGAGCGGGGAATTGATTTTTCTGACTGGGGATTGCCTGTAAAGAGTCCGGTTAAGCATACTGAACAGATTGGAATTTTAGATGAAAATACAATTGCTGTTCATCTGATTCATGCTGATCATGCTGATTTTGAAACTCTTCTCCGCCATAATGTTAATATCTGTCTCTGTTTAAGGAGCAATCAGAATCTTCATCACAGATTGCCGGATATTGAAGGAATGCTCCGGGTGGGAATAAAACCATGTATAGGCACAGACAGCCTTGCAAGTACAGATTCATTGAATATTTTTGATGAAATGGCGTTTATATCATGTAAATTTGCGAATATATTACCTGCTGAGATACTCTCGATGGCAACTGTAAACGGCGCAAAAGCATTAGGAATATCAGATTTTTTTGGTTCTCTGATACATGGTAAATACCCTGCTTTTGTTTATCTTCCGCTGAATATTTCAAATCAGGCGGCGATTTTGGATTCTGTTGTAAATGCTGTTGAAAACAGATTAAAAGTCTGTTAAAAGAAAAATTCAGCAAATTTTATTTTAATCTTATAAAAAATGGGTAGTGGGTCAAATCCGTTGAAAAAAATTGTAGGGGCAAATAATTATTTGCCCCCTACGGAAGATTGTCAACGGATTTGACCCACCACCAAAAAATGAAAGGATTGATATTATTATGTACCGAATCATATTTTTTACATTTCTGCTGTTGATATGGCAGGGAGCTGAACTCACGGCGCAGACCGGCAATCAGCCTGCTCTTACTCCGCAGGAGCATAAAGCTCTTTATAATGCTCAGAAATCTATCGAAGGGAAAAATTTTCAGAATGCCCGTCAGATACTGTTATCCCATATCCGTGAAAATCCGAATAAATTGAATCCGCTTATATTTCTTGCTTTAGGAAATGCCTGGTATATGGACGGAAATATAAAAGAGGCTTATAATGCTTATGAAAAAGGATATAACTTATCTGCAAACTCTTATGAGCTTTGCATTAATCTTGCTAAAGTCTCCTATGATCTTGAAAAATATGAAAAAGCAGGAGACCTGTTTGAAAAAGCATTTCAACTGAATCAGAGCCATGATCCTGAGATGCTCTTTCAGGCAGGCGCAGCTTATTATAAAGCAAAGGCGTTTAATAAAGGAAAATCTGTTCTTGAGAGGCTTGTAAAAAGCAAAACTTCTGTAAAAGACTCATGGCTCATGCTTCTGATGCACACCTGTCTGGAACTGAATGACTGGAAATCTGCTGAAAGCGTGCTTGAGAATTTTTTAAACAAAAACCCCGGAGATGCTTCCTACTGGAAACTGCTTGCTCAGATCCGGCTCAGACAGAATAATTATCAGGATGCTGTCAGCGCTCTGGAGATTTTATACCGTATTGAAGCACCCTCAGAAAAAGAATCGGAAGAGCTTGCAAATCTTTATTTTCAGATAAATCTTCCTTTAAAAGCTCTCCGGTCACTTCAGAATGCCTATGGGAAAAATCCGAATATCCGTGAGTGTGAAATGCTCTTTAAGGCATCAGTTCAGGCGCAGCGCACAGATGAAGCAATTCATTATTTAGATATGGCAATTCAATTAGAACCCGGAGTATCATGGCTTCTGGAAAAGGGAAAATTATTTTATCAACGCGGGGAATGGAACAAAGCAATTCAGTCATTTCAGGCATGTCTGAAGATTAACCCGTCTCATGAGCTTTGCAATCTTCTTTTAGGATACTGTGCGATTGAAAAAGAAGATTTTTCTCTTGCCAGAAAAGCATTTTCAACTGTATCAAAAGGAACATCATACCATCAGGAGGCAACAGCCGCTTTGAATGCTCTTGATGTCAGTATCGGGGAAGATTGAGCAGGAATCAGCAGTCTGAACCGCTGATTATAATGATGAAAATGATACCGCTGATATGTATCCGACTTTATCATATTCATCAGAAATATCATGATTATCAGCGGTTCAAACTCAGCATGGAATCATAATATATGGATCTGTCAAAATGGTTTTTTCATCCTGTTTTTGTATTTATATGCTCTGTTATTGCTCTTGGAACTTCCCTTTTTCTGTATATATACTGGTATGTCAGAGTCAGTACAGGACTTGAGACTGTTGCGCGGAAATTCAATATTGACCCGGATCAGATTCTGGCATCCCGTACATGGTTTGTGATTATGGTGCTTTCAATTCTGGTCGGCTTTATTCTCATGGGGATATTTATGATCTTTGTCTATAGCCAGAAGACTTTACAGCTTTACCGGCTTCAGCATAATTTTATAAACAATTTTACCCACGAGCTTAAAACTCCGGTCACTTCATTGAAACTGTATCTGGAGACCTTTTTAAAACATGAGCTTTCCAGAGATGATCAGGTCAAATATCTTGAATATATGCTTCAGGATGCCCGGAGGCTTTCAGATAATATCAACTGCATATTAAATCTTGCCAGAATCGAAACCAGAACTTACAAAGGAGAATTTGTTCTCTTTAATCTTGTTGATATAATTGAACAGTTTTATATTCATAATCAGCATCTTTTTCAAAACAGTGAAATCCGTATCCATCATCCTCCTGAGTCTTCTTTTTTTTATAAGATCAATATCTCTTTATTTGAAATGCTTCTGATGAATTTATTGACAAATGCAATTAAATATAACAGATCTGAAATCCCGAAAATTGATATTTCATTTGAAACCGGAAAAAATTTTATGTATATCCGATTCAGAGACAATGGGATCGGTCTTGAATATTCTGAAATCAAAAAGATTTTCAGGAAATTTTATCAGGTCGGAAAATCAGAAGATATGAGCGCAAGAGGCAGCGGACTCGGTTTATATATGGCTCAGAATATTGCCCGAATTCATAAAGGAAAAATGACTGCTGCAAGTGACGGGCTTGGAAAAGGCTCTGTTTTTACGTTAATATTAAAACAATCCGAAGAAAAGAGTTCCTAAATTTTCAAAATCTGTCAGTTTTTATCAAATCGGTTTAAAAAAATAATACTTTTAATATCTTTAATATTATTCAAATCAGCTTTTACTGCAAATGAATCATCTGTCAAGCCGGTTATATCATTATTCTGAATCAGACCGAAATGTTTCATCATATCTGCCATCTCCTGCATCTCCTCAATTTTCGGTATGAAACGGTCATATACAATACGGTTTTCAGGGGTTGTAAGAGCATATTTCACAAGATCAAACGGCTGATTCCAATATTCAGAGGCAATCTTTGCCGCCTCATCAGGATGCTCCTTTGCCCATAAACCGGATCTTGCTGCTCCCTGCACCAGCATTTGAACAATATCAGGATTATTCTCAATAAACGACTGTCTTACAACAACGAGATTGCAGATAAAATTTTTCCATACATCTTCAACATAATAAAGCACTTTTGAATGACCGCTCTTTAATAGTCTGAGCAGCAAAAGGCTCTCCCACATAATAGGCGTCCAAAGAGCCGACTGTCATAGCAGAAGCCATATCAGGCGGATTCATTTCAACAATATTAACCGCTCCTTTCAGCCCGTTTTTCTCAAGCAACTGAAGGATGCTGAGGTTATGCCCTGAATAGCGTATCGGAACAGCAATTTTCTTGCCTGCAAGATCGCTTAATTTCTTTATATTAAGATCGCTTCTGAATACCAGCGTGCTTTCATGGCGGTTTCCGATATAAATGATTTTAACATCTTCCCCCTGCTGTCTTAGAACAATTGAAAGAGGCGCAATCATAAATGCCGCCTGTATCTGATTATTGCGGAGAGCCTCAGCCATTTCAGCAAATGAAGAGAATTTCATTGCACTGAAACGGATGCCATCCCCTTGTTTTGTAACATAATCAAGAAGCGGACATGCCAGATTTGTTATCACCGGCATATATCCCATTTGGATAATTCTTCGTTTTCCATGCTCAAAATTAAGCCAAAAATGAAGTGCGGAGATAATAATCAGCCATGCGACTGCTCCGATTCCGACTCGCCATGCCAATCTGCGTTTGGAGTTTGAATTAGCAGACGATATTACTCCCCATATTCCGGTAATTAATCCGATTTTCTGAATATCTTTAAACTGCATAATTAACTCCAAGCATAAAAAATACCTCATTTCGGAGTTCATTCAGTTCCGGCATCTTTTCATAATCACGTGGACGGGGAAAATCCAGTTTACGCGTCAGCTTGACATGAGAAGGTCGTCCGCTAAGAACAACAATCCGATCCCCCATAATCAGTGCATCATCAATATCATGTGTAACCAGTACAATGGTCTTGCCAACAAACTGGTGCATGTTGACTACCTCTTCACGCATCTTCATGTGCGTCAGAAAATCAAGTCCTGAAAACGGCTCATCCATAAAAAAAGTATCAGGTTCTGCTGCCAATGCTCTTGCAAGTTCGGCTCTGCGCTGCATTCCGCCTGACAACTGATAAGGATAATTCTCTTCAAAGCCTTGCAGTTCAACCAGTTCAATGCACTCTGATATTTTCTCTTTCATCTCTTCTTTATCTGTCATAAGGCGTGCGCCAAGTGCTACATTTTCCCATACAGTCATCCATGGGAGTAATGCGCTGTGCTGAAAGACAAATATATGATCCGGGCTGGGACCTGTTACTATCTTGTTATTTATCAGGACTTCACCGCCGGTTGCTTTGTCAAAACCGGCAATAATACGGAGCAGAGTGGATTTGCCGCAGCCTGAAGGTCCGAGGATACAGACCATCTCCCCTTCTTCAAATTCAAGACTGATATTATCAAGAACAAGATTGACATCGCCGCATGGAACATAGAGATCGCATGTATCCCGGCTGAGTTTCGCCGTTCTATATATTCTTTTTGTAAATTCTTAATAATTATATTACTCATAATTTTTTGTAGGTTGAGGTGAACTCCAACAGTTTATTGTTGGGGTTCACCCCAACCTACTCTTCCTGTTCACTGAATTGACGCCCACGCCAGAAAATCAATCCGGCTTAAACGCATCATGAATATGATCCAGCAGCAGACCGATAATTCCGATAACAATCATTCCATTCATAACATAATCCATGCGCAGGGCATTCCGTGAATCAAGAATCAAATATCCAAGCCCGGATTTGACAGCAATCATCTCAGCTGCAACCACTACAAGCCACGCAATCGTAACAGTGATTCTTAAAGCAGTCAATACTGAGGGAAGCATTCCTGGAATGACAATTTGTGTTATCACTTCATATCTGGAAAAATTAAAATTTGCCGCAACATGAAAATGTATGGGGCTTATAGACTGTACTGCCACAGTTGTTGATACCGCAAGCGGGAAAAAACTTGCCAGAAAAATCAGAAAAACAGCAGGTTTATCTCCGATGCCGAACCAGAGCATTGCCAAAGGAATCCATGCAAGCGGAGATATGGGCGCAGAAACTGAATCACAGGATTTAAGAAATTCTGAGCCGCTCTCCAGCGTCCCATAATAATCCCAAGAGGGATGCCAAAGATAATTGCCAGATAGAATCCGACAGTAACTCTGAACAGGCTGGCAACTGCATGTTTTATGAGTGTTCCGTCAGCAATAAGTTCCCACATGCTTACAGCAACTTTCACAGGTTCCCGGAAAAACCTGATCACTCCAGTTGCTGTAACGCGACAGCAATCCCCATAATAAAATAATCAGTCCGAAAGATGAAAATGGAAGTAAAGCAGATAAAAATCTTGATCTCATGGTTTTCTTTTATGCTATAAAATTGTAATCTTTGAATATTTTTATTATTACGCTTTGTCTGAAGAGAAATATTAAAAAACATAGCAGCTTTGTCTTTTCAAGTTTTCTTTCATAAAATCAAAAAATAACCGAATCAATTTGAAATTTCATTTTTTTATTTCATTTTATTATAAAAAATTGTAAAAGTATAGTAAGAATTTGCGGTTCAATCTCAAATTATTATAACCTGCTGAAAATTATAAAAATTAAATATAAGTACAACACGGGCTTTTTTTATAACCATTTGTTTTATTTTTATTTATATTAAAAAATAATTGACTTGAAAAAGAAATGAATTATCACTATCATGTTAATATTTCTTAATGATCTGCAAACCCCCGGAGGTGGAAAAAATGTGTCCTTCCGATGCAATTGTTAAAGTTATCGGTATGCATGAGTGTCCTCTTTATAAAGTAGAAGATGAATTTAAAATCACAGAAAACAGAGCCATCGTATCCTGTGAGGGTAAGCCTATCTGTCTTATCCTTGCCAGCGATATATGGGAAGTTCTTGTCAAATATGCAAAAATTGAAAAAGATCACAGGTATGTATTTGACTGTAGCGAATGTACAGGACTGATTCGTCTGGAATACAAAAAAGAGAAGAGAAGAAAATTTGTTGACAATTCCCCGCTTGAAAAAGAGAACAGCGATGTCAGCGCCATTGTCAGTCTGCTGAGTAAATTTCCGTTTTTTCAGGCACTTAATGAACATGATATTAAAGATTTGGTCTCTTTTTTGAAACTTAAAAAATTTGTTAAAGGGGATATTATAATAAAAAAAGAGGATCCGGGAGAAAATTTGTTTATTATTGTATCAGGAAGAGTTGAAGTTTTAGGAAACCGGGGAGTTCATCTGGCTTATCTCGGAAGCGGAGAGGTATTCGGCGAAATGAGTCTTCTTAGCGGAAACCCTGTGGGTGCAACAATAAAAGTAATTGAGTCAACAAGAGTTTTATATTTAAACGGGGAAGACTTCAGAAAAGCTTTAGGCAAATATCCGGCGCTTCAGATGTATCTTGCCTGTCTTTTGGCACAAAGGCTTGCAAGGACAAATCTGGTTATGTCAGAAGAGCTTTCATCAGGAATGATCGGGAAACTTTCTGAGATTCCTCCGTCAGGTTTATTCCAGACATTTAACTTAAACCAGAAGAGCGGCATATTATCCATGGAATTGCAGAAAGGGAGCGCGGAGGTGACATTCAGAGAGGGGGAAATCATCAGGGCTATGTATAATGAAAAAGAGGGTATGGATGCGATTTTCGAACTGTTAAAAGAAAAGGACGGACGTTTTAAGTTTATTCCCGAGATTCCTTCGGAAGAGACGGAGACGCCGAAATTGGGCGATTTTATGGGGCTTTTAATGGAAGGGGTAAGAAGAATAGATGAAGAAAGTGCAAAAAAATAAATCCCCGTGTTTATTTTATGAAGATTATATTGTTTAATGTTCGGGCTTTTTACAGTTTTATGAGTCAGGAAAAAGAATGTGAACTTTGTGTAACTTATAAAATCCCATATTCTTTGTGATGAAAAATAAGAATATGGAAATTTCTTATTTGTGAATAGGGAAAAACATGGATGATACAACCTTAAAAATTGCTATTGCAGCATTTATACATGATATTGGCAAATTTGCCGACAAAGAGTCGCTGGATGTAACGGAGCGGTATTTTAACAATAATGCGTTTTATCTTCCTTTTCATGACGGACACCACACGCATAAACATGCTGTTTATACATCAGCATTTATTGAATATAAAAAAGAGATTCTGCCGGATTGTTTTAATAATCCGGGATGGGGAGAAGGAGACGCATTTATCAACCTTGCCGCAGGACATCATAAGCCGGAAACAGCTATGCAATGGATTATTGCGATTGCAGACAGAGTAAGCAGCGGCTGGGATCGGAAAGGTTTTGATGAATACAATACATGGATTTCCCCGAAAGATTACAAAAAAACAAGGCTTCTGACGCTTTTTGAACAGTTGCTTTCTTCTCGTTCCCAAACTGAGTTTTCTCGTTCCCAAACTGAGTTTGGGAACGAGTTCAAGCCGGAAAAATTTGCTTATTCCTACCCTTTGAAACCGCTTTCACCCCAAAATATATTTCCTGAATTAAAATCGGCAATCACCGATAAGGAAGCTGAAGCAGAATATAACACGCTATTTGAAGGCTTTATTCAGGGATTGAAAAATCTCAAACATAAAGATACAAATCTTGAACTCTGGTTTGAACATTTTGAAAGCCTGATGATGGTTTATACATCCTGTATTCCCTCTGCAAGAGCCGGTAAGGTTATTCCTGATGTCTCTCTTTATGACCATTCCAAAGCAACTGCTGCACTTGCTGCTGCTATTTATCTTTATCATCATAAAAATAACAGCTTGGATATTCCTGCAATTCAAAATTATGAGGATAAAAAATTTCTCATTATAAACGGCAATTTTTTCGGAATTCAGGATTTTATTTTCAAAGGCTACGGAGATACCCGGAAATACCGTTCCAAAATTCTGCGGGGGCGTTCTTTTGCGGTTTCGCTTTTATCCGAACTTGCCGCAGATAAAATTTGCAGAAAATTCGGTCTGCCATGCACATCTGTAATATTGAATGCTGCGGGAAACTTCACGATTATAGCCCCGAATCTGAAAAATGTCCAAAAAGATATTCAGCAGATTGAAAATGAGATAAATGATTGGCTCATCAAAGTTTCTTACGGTGAAACTCTTATAGGAATTTCATCTTTTCCGGCAAGCTGTAATGATTTTATTTCAAATGAATTTCAAAAATTGTGGGAGAAAAAAGGAAAAGAAAATGATAAAAAGAAATTCTCAAGGATTGATTTGAATCAGTTCGGAGTAAAGGAATATAAGACTGAAAAGGATCTCAAGCCTCCGATTTGTTCGATATGCGGTAAAAGACCCGCAGATAAATCTGCAACAGAGTCATCTTATCTGATAGAAAATCAGGATGAGAAGAAATCTTCATGCAGCTTGTGCAGAGACCATGTTTTTCTCGGAGCAAATCTCGTAAAAAAAAGCAGGATAGCAATCATATCTGACGCCGATAACATTAAAGAAGATGACAAACTTTCAGAGCCTATTTTCGGGGAATATCAGGTAATATTTGAAGATTCTGAAGAAATGATGAAAGACCTGAAATTCATAAAATATTGGGATTTGGGAATTGATAAGGGATTTAATGGCGTTGCAGTCAAATTCATCAACGGTTATGTTCCCAAATACAGCGATGAAGACCGGCTGGATAAGCGAATTTATGAGAATCTGAAAAATGACAAGGAAAAAGAATTTTTTGAAAAGCAGATCAAAAATGAAGACCCTAAAAATCTGAATCATATTGCATGCAAAGCAAAAAATTCCACAAAAGATGAAGATAAATTCTGCGGGCTTGAAGCAATTGCCGTGCTAAAAGCAGATGTGGATCAGCTTGGGAAAATCATGGCTTGCGGATTGAAGAAAGAAAAGTTCACGCTTTCCCGTCTCTCTGCTCTCAGCCGTCAGTTGAACTTTTATTTTGCAGTTTATCTGCCTGATTTACTGAAAACTTCCAAAGAATTTCAGGATATTTATACAGTATTTGCAGGCGGTGATGACTTGTTTCTGATAGGTCCCTGGAATAAGATTATTGATTTGGTTAGCGAACTTCATAAAAGTTTTGCAGATTATGTCTGCCATAACAAAGAAGTTCATTTTTCCGCAGGCATCACACTTCATAAATCGCATACAACTATCAGTTTTATAGCTGAAAACGCTGAACATGCTCTTGAACAATCCAAAAGCGAAGGTAAAAATGAAAATGGAACACAAGGGACGGAATCGTTTAACCCTGTTTTCTGAAACAGTTGAATGGAACGAGTTGGAAAAGCTGATTGAAATTGAAGAAAAACTTTTGATTTGGCATAAAAATCGTGTTATCAACAACGCCATGCTTTACCGTCTAAACCAACTCATGGACATGGCGGAAAAATCGAACCTTATAATAAGAAAAGATAAGAAAATCAATTCTATTGAAGATATGCTCTGCTTTAAATGGCGTTCTTATCTTGCTTATACCATAGCAAGAAATGTCGGCAAAAATGAAGAGGATAAAGAAAAACGAAAAAAAATAATTTATGATGTGGAAAAGGAAATGAAAATTTGGCTTGACAAATACGGTGCAAAAATGAAAATTCCGGTTTGGAATATTTTGTATAACAACAGAAGGAGATAACAATGACTGATTGGAAAGACAATGTTTTTTGGAGAGATGAAAAAGACCCTAATCTTTTTTCTAAAAATGCTGAATCCTTTGCAATAGAACTTGCAGGAGCAAAAAAAGAGACAAATAAAATAACTCAGCTTAGAAAATTTTATGATGAAGTGCTTCGGTTGAATATGGAAGCAAAAAATCCTAAAAATAAATGGGCTGATGTTTTGCCGTTTGTGCATATGTTAGTTGCAAAGGCAGTTTATGCAAGAGGACGCCATGAACTTGTTTCAGAAGGATTTGAAAGGTTTATCCGCTCTGCTGTTAAAAAAATTTCAGATAAAGAAGAAGGAAAGGAAGACCTTTCCATGTTTGCAAATTTTTTTGAGGCATTAATGGGATTTTACAGATTTCACGGTGATGACAAATTAAGAGGAAAAAAAGGAGGTAATCCAAATGAAATTAGTAGATTTCAAAGAGTTCAAAGGTAAAATCATTCTTAAAACCGGACTTCATATCGGTTCAGGGGGCGCGGAAATGAAAATCGGCGGAACTGATAACCCGGTCATCAAACATCCGCATACTCAGGAGCCTTATATTCCCGGCTCTTCTTTAAAAGGAAAAGTCAGGGCATTGCTTGAAATGAGAAGCGGGCTGATGAATAGAACAAAGGGAAGTCCTGTTTCTCTTGAAGATTGGCAAAGTCTTCAGGGAAAGGAAAAAGAAGAATGTGAAAAGATACTGAAGTTATTCGGTTCGGGGGCAAGTGAAAAAACTTCAGCACTTGCAGAGAAAATCGGACCCACCCGTGTGTCTTTTGAGGATTGTTATTTCAACAAAGAATGGAGAGAGAAAGCCTTAAAAGAGCATTGGACTTATACTGAAATAAAATCTGAAAATACACTTAACCGTATTAATACTAAAGCTAATCCTCGAACTGTTGAAAGAGTTCCGGCAGGTGCCGAGTTCAGATTTTGTATTTCTCTCAGAAAATTTGATTCTGAGCTTGAAGAGGAATTTAAAAAAGAAGAAGAACTTAGAAAACTTCTTTTTAACGGATTAAAATTGCTTAGTATGGATTCTCTCGGCGGAAGCGGAAGCCGGGGATACGGAAGGATAGAATTTAAGTTTGACGATAAGGAAATTCAAGAAGAATTTGACAAACTAAATCCGCTTTAATAGGAGGCAATCATTTGAATCTTTATGAAATTACCATAAAACCGATTTCAGGATTCGGAACTCCGTTGAAAGGAGATACGATTTTCGGGCATTTCTGCTGGCAGGCGGTGCATGATTCTGATCTGTTAACCGGCGGATTGGAAAAAAATATTGCAGATTATGCTGAAAAGCCGTTTGCAATTTTTTCTTCTGCTTTTCCAAAGTCGGAATCGTGCTATTTTCTGAAACGACCTGATATGCCGTTGAATTTGATATTTCCGTCTGAAGATCAGGATAAAGAAAAGTTTCATGACGATCTGAAAAAGAATAAGAAAAAGAAATGGATGAAAATCAAAGAAAATCTGATGATTGACATTTCAAAAGGGGAATTTTGGGCAGATAAAGAACTTGTTGAAAGATTTTTCAGGCAACTGCCACAGGAAATTCAGCGCCAGATAAAAAATCCAGAAGAATTATCAGATGTTGTCATGCCTTTTTCTCAACCACATAACTCAATCAACCGTCTGACCAATACCACAGGCTCAAGTGAATTTGCTCCGTATTCGTCTGAAAATTTTTATTATTATCCTGAAACAGAGTTGGCTCTTTTTGTGCTGATTGATGAATCTGTTACAGGTATTCAGAAAATCAGTAAAGCATTGGAAAACATCGGAAAATGGGGATTTGGCAGAGACGCTTCAACAGGAATGGGAAGATTTGAAGTCAGAGAATTTAAAAAACTGAAAATTCCGAATATTGAAAATGCAGATGCCTGTTACACGCTTGCTCCATGCGTGCCGGAAAAAGACTCTTTTGAAAAAGCATATTTTACTCCTTTTACGCGATTCGGAAAGCACGGAAACCGGCTTGCCAATAGCAAGAATCCTTTTAAAAACCCTGTTCTTATGGCAGATGAAGGGGCTGTTTTCAAGCCAAAAGATAAATCTTTTTTTGAAAAGCCATATATGGGGAAAGCTGTAACAAATGTATCAAAATCAATGCCAAATGCAGTTGTTCAGGGATATACACCTTATCTGCCTTTGAAGATGCCGAAGGAGTAATATGAAAACCATATTCAAATGCTTTATCAGAACAATTTCAGCAATTCATATCGGGTGCGATGAAGTCTATGAGCCAATGGGATTTGCAGTAGATGAAACCGCAAAGCAACTGATTGTATTTGATCCGATAACATTTTACGGGCAGATGAAAAAAGAAGAGAAACAGAAATTTTCCCAAATCTGTTTAAAAGGAAAAATCTCTTCTATTCTGGAGGTTTATAAATTTTTACGGGAAAAACAGAAGCAAGCTCAGGGCAGAAGGATTGATCTTTGCAGCGGATTTTTAGAACATTATAAAAAAACGCTTTCTATTTCTGTTAAAGATGAAAAAAAAATCCAACAGGAACTTAATCACTTTGCCATCGAGCGTACTTCATTTAATCCGTATGATAACAGACCTTATATTCCCGGTTCTTCTGTGAAAGGTGCGATTCGGACTGCATATTTGAACGCTATGCAGCAGGAATATCCTTTGTCACCTTTAAAAGCGAAAGATAAAAAAGAGGAAAAAGGGTTGGCTAAAAAATTGGAAGGAAAACTTTTAAGTTATGATCCAAGTAAGATTACTACCGATCCTTTTCGCTTAGTCAAAGTTTCGGATTTTATGCCGATAGGAGAAGTAAAAACAAAAATTGTTTATGCAGTTAATCAGAAAAAAAAGCCTTCAAAGCATAACGATTCAAAAGATAATCCTTATCAGATACTTGAAGTTATTGAGCCGGGTACAATTTTTCAAGGGGAAATCATTGTTGAAGAACCGGAAAAAGAATCAAATATAAACTCTTGCATTTCTTATGATAAACTTCTGAAAAGCATTAATCAATTTTATGTCAAAGAGAAAAACAGAGAAGATGGTGAATTGAAAGAAATGGGGATTTTTTCTGTTCCTAATCCTCAAGGTAATTATCTCCTCCGAATCGGCAGACATTCCGGTGCCAAGGTGATAACTATTGAGGGACACCGTAAAATCAAAATTAAAGGAAAAGAAGAACCTTTTGATTATGCTACAACTCTTTGGGCAGCCTCGGAAATAAAAAAACCTGAGAATAAAGAGAATCTAAAACCTTTTGGATGGGTAGAATTATCTGAACTGAGTGACGATCATACTGAGAAATTTAAAAGCCTGGAGCAGGCTTGGAAAGATAAAGCAGAATCAGAGATTAGAAATCAGGTTCAGGGAAAAGCTGAAAATGTCAAAAAACAGGCTGTGGCTCAAAGGCATTTATCTGCTTTGGAAAAGATATTGAAAGAATTGGAAGTTATCAATTTTGGCGATATGGGACCTATAGGAACAATCGTTCAGAAAATCGAATCTCTTGAAACTGATGCTGATAAGGCGGATTTGGCAAAGGCGATTAAAGATAAGATGACTCCAAAGCAGTTTAAAGATCATAAGAAAAAGGCTTATTTACAGGGGCTGATTGAAAAAGGAAATTTATAGCATGGAAACAGTCAATTCTGTTCATGGTATTCCAATTCGATTAACTTATGACTATGACAAAGACGCCGATGTGCTATATCTGAGTTTCAGAAAACCTCAGAATGCAACAAAAACCATTGAAACAGATGATAATATTCTGATTCGGACTGACGGAGATGAGATTGCAGGATTAACTATTTTAAATGCAAGCAGCCGTTAATATATAAAATATAAGGAGAAATATCATGCGTAAAGTTTTTTTAAGTTTTCTGGGAATGGGAGCTTTTAATCCGGTAACGAAAAAAAGTGAATACAGTAAAACTGATTATGAATTGAACGGGAAAAAATCAAATCAGACAGAATTTGTTCAGGCAGCGGAAATCAGTATTATAGGTTCTGATTATTTTGATAAAATCATCATTGTCTGCACTCAAAAGTCTTTTGATACACATTATGTCAACCTTGAATCTCAGATTAAAAATCTCGGAGCAAATGAAATCTTTCCTTTAATTATCAATGAAGATATGTCCCCGGAAGGTCAATGGGAATGGTTTGATAAAATTTTACAACATATTGATTATGGTGATGAATTGACCATTGATCTGACACATGGCTACCGTTCTGTCCCGATTGTTTTTTCAACTGCCATCAATTTTTTACAAAAAGCCAGAAATATAACTTTAAATGCGGTTTACTACGGAGCTTATGAAAAAGACAAAGGGCTTGCACCTATAGTCAATATGAAAGATTTTTATGTTATCAACGAATGGGCTGAAGCTGTCAGCAGATTAGTTGAAGACGCAGATGCCGGAAAATTAGCTGAACTTGCTGAAAAAACATCTGATTTTCAATTCGGAGAACTCAATGATGCTCAACTCATTAAAAGTTTTGAAGAGCTTACCAATACTGTCAGAAATGTAGATATTAACAATGTCGCAGATAAAGCAAATAAAACCATCTGCTTAATCAAGGATAAAGAATATAAAGCCTCTGCAACAGGAAAAATCCTTCTGAAACTTGTTATTGATAAATTTTCATCACTTGCAACTCAAGAACCTTTAAGCGGTAAATATGATAAGCCTTATTTTACGGTACAGCTTGAAATAATAAGACTCCTGCTTGAACATAAACTGTTTATGCAGGCATATACTGTTATGCGGGAATTTATCGGTTCTATCGGAATGATTGAAGTTGAAAAAGCAAACATCAAAAATAAAAACGGACGGGACAAGCGTTACAGATTTGCAGAAGTTTTTGTCTCAATGATTCAGATTGATGAAGAAAAATGGAAATTCAGCGGTGAAAAACAAGATGTTTGTGATATGCTAAAGCCATATTACGGGAAATTGAAAGCCGCTGGAATTGAATCAATATTAAGGAGTTTTACAAAGAATTTGTTTGATTACCGAAACGGATTTGATCATGCTTGGACAGCCAAATCTAAAGCGTATCCTGATATAAGAGAGAAAAGTCATCAGTTTTTTGAATCTCTGAAGGAAGTTGTTCAAGTTATGGTTGACAAAAAATTTTTATAAGATATATCCGTAAAATAAAGGATCATACCATGATGAAACCCTTTTCAAAATGGACAATTGCAGAAGTTGAAGATAAATTTCAGGTAGTTTTATGCAGGCAATATCATCTTTTGGATGAATGGCTGACACAGGATTGTGAGCTGTTGTCTGAACAGGAAACAAAAAAACTTGATGAACTGAAAGAACGCCTGCTGAATCATGTTCACGACTGGAATGAATCTGAATTAAAATACAAGTTTATTGTTCATCTCTTATCCATGATCCGGTTTGATCAGGATAAGTATCAGTCTTTTATGGAAAGAGAACTTACAGTAAATATTGACGGTGAAATTCTGTCCGGTGTAGTTGATTTTATGGTTGCTGTAGGCAGACGCATTCCGAAAAAGCCGTTTTTCTGTATTCATGAGTATAAAAAAGAACTTGATATTTCAAATGATCCTTTGGGTCAGCTTGTGATCGCCATGATTGCGGCACAGAAAATCAACAATGACGGTCATCCGGTTTACGGCGCCTATGTTATCGGCAGATTATGGTTTTTTGTGATATTAGAGGGGCTTAATTATGCTGTAAGCCTTGCATACGATGCTACAAAAGATGATATAAACTGTATATTCAATATCCTGAAAAATACAAAGAGAATAATTGAAAAAAGGATTTCTGACTAAACCCTGAGGGTCTTAAAGACCATTAGGGTTTTAGCGAAAAAGGAAATAGCAGAATGACCTCATTATTTCTGATATTTAACCACAAACTCACACCTGAACAGGAAAGTGATGCAATAATTTCTCTGGGAATAAAACGCATTATTGAAATGCCTGCGAATCTTAAAGAATTATGGGAGCAGATTCCGCCGCATCTGCCTGAAATTCAGGAATATCTGAAACCTGTAAAAGATTGGCTGGTATCAGAGTCAGAGAAAGGAGATTATGTTCTGATTCAGGGAGATTTCGGAGCATCTTTTATCATGGTGAATGCTGCTTTTGAAAACAGGCTGATTCCGGTATATGCCACTACAAAGCGGGAATCAGCCGAGGAGCGTCAGCCTGACGGATCTGTTAAAATGATACGTCAGTTTAAACATCAGATGTTCAGAAAATATTGTTCTCAGACAGAGGAAAAACCCTAATGGTTTTAAAGAAGAATAGATGAAGAGAGTGCAAAAAAATAAATTCCCGTGTTCAATTTATTATACTGCTTTTTGTTTTATCTGGCTGATTTTTTCAGGATGTATGAACCTGATGTCATATTATGACATGGATACCAATCTGATTGAATCAAGTTATAAAGCGGCAGATCATCTTGTCAGTTGTCTGCCCCCTTTATCTTATCAGAATCATACCATCGTTGCAGCAAGTTTTGTCAATATCAATAATCTTGAAGAATCTTCCAGTTTTGGAAGAACTGTCTCTGAATATATTACTTCACGTCTTTCACAGCACGGATTTAAAGTAACTGAGATAAAATTAAGAAAGTCTCTTTTTATTCAAAAAAAAGAAGGTGAATTTATGCTTTCCCGTGAGATAAAAGAGATAAATTCTGAGTATCATGCAGAGATGGTTCTGTCCGGAACATATTCCATCGCAGATGATGTAGTTTATATATCCGCGCGTATGCTTAATCCTCATGATGCGGCTATTCTTGCCACGTATGAATACAAGCTCCCTCTTGGAAACAATAATCTGAAAATGCTTGAAACTCCTGATACAAAAAAGAAGAAAAGGTTCCCACCGGGACCTCTGGAAGATTTTGACAGATAAAAGATGCGGAATTAAAAGACACAGATATTCACGTGTATTTTTCAGGAGGAAAATTATGGAATGTAAAAAAGAGCAGAATCTTAAATCTTGTAATTGCAGTTATGAGCCTTGCTCAAGAAAGGGCATCTGCTGTGAGTGTATCAGTTATCATGTAAAGAGCAGACAGCTTCCTGCGTGCTGTTTCTCTGATAATGCAGAGCTCACTTACGATCGGTCTTTTGAACACTTTGCACGTCTGGTGAAAGAGAAAAAGGTTTAGAAGATTTGATAAATTTTTTTAAAATCTTAATAAAAACAGAATAGTGAAAAAATGGTAAAAAAGAGACACAGCAAATTTGACATCCGGCATAAGGAGACGCTTACGCTCTTTCTTAAAGAATATTTTGAACTGTTCTTTCCTGATCTGGTAAAAATAATCAGGTTTGAGACAGCAAAATTTCTGGATAAAGAACTGATTGCCTTATTCGGAAAACCGGAAAAAGGGAAAAAAGAGCAGCACAGAATAACAGACGCCCTGATTATGGTTCAGATCGTTCTTAATCGCAGGATAAAATGGATTCTGATTCACTGGGAACAGGAGAGTAAGAAAAAGAAAAATTTTGAGGAGCGGATGTTCCATTATTTCTGCGGCATTTATTTCAGATACAGAAAACAGGTTTTCCCTGTCGCTATGTTTACTGACCCGGTAAAATGGAAAGAACCGCCTGAAAGCAGGTTCAGTCTTTCATTTCCCGGCTATTCTGTCTGCGACTTTAATTATCATCTGATAAAACTGAAACATTACAAGGCAGAAGAATTTGAAAAAAAGATTGGGGAAAATCCTCTGGCTGCCGCATATCTGCCGCTGACAGATTATTCTGAAAAAGAGCGTCCTGTAATCAAAGCAAAAGCAATGAAGGGGATTGCAAAACTTCCCCCGGGTCAGCGGCAGGCAACCCTGTTTTCACTGATTCAGGAGAATCTGCCGTTAAATTCTGAAGAAGAAAAAGAATTTCAAAGACTGATTAAGGATAACCCAATGTATCAGGAGGTAAAGATGTTACAGTCAATCGAAGAAGTCGGCATTGAAAAGGGTATTGAAGTCGGTATTGAAGTCGGTATTGAAAAGGGTATTGAAAAAGGCAAAATTCGGGCTTCGGAAGAGATTGCGAAAAATTTGCTCCGGTTCGGAAAACTCACAATAAAAGAGATTGCGGAGATAACGGGTTTGGACAGGGAAAAGATTGAGTATTTCAGAAATGTTCTGAAATCTGATTAAAAGCAGTTGAATTTCAGGGGTTCATTCGCCATCTGATACAGCAAAGTGCGCCCGGATATTGCCGCTCCTGTAGTGTCGTATCTGATATTCAGAGTTCCGAAGTCTTCGGAACTCTTTTTTATTTGACTATCTCCGCTCTCTGCTTTATAAATTCGCTCTGAATCTCTCTTAAAAATCTTACCAAAAAAGGATCCGACATTGACAGAGACTTATAAAACTATACATATTACAGTACTCGGTTCAGGCACATGCGTTCCGTCTCTTACCCGGAGTTCATGCTCTCTGCTGTTGGAAATCGGAGATAAAAAACTTCTCTTTGACTGCGGACCCGGAACCATGCACCGGCTTTTAGAGGCGGGAACAACTATCTTTGATATTTCTTTTATCTTTCTCAGCCATTTTCATCCGGATCATTCCGGGGAACTGGTTCCGTTTCTCTTTTCCAATAAATATATCGGCGTAAATCTGAGAAAGTATCCCTTGACAATTATTGCAGGAAAAGGTTTTTCAGATTTTTATAACCGCCTGAAAAATGTTTACGGGCATTGGATAGAGCTTGAGCCGGATTTTTTTAAGATCATAGAACTTGATAACCAGTCTCCTGATATTCATAATTTTGAATATTTTACAGTAACATCCGCGCCTATGGAACATAACCGGGAGAGTATTGCTTACAGAATCGCCCTTCCTGACGGCATATCATTTGTATATTCAGGTGATACGGATTTTAACACCCGTCTTATTGATCTGGCAAAAGATACGGATTTGCTGATTTGTGAATCTGCCCTTCCTGACGCCCTGAAGGTCAAAGGACATTTAACCCCTTCTCTTGCCGGTGAAATTGCATCACGTGCAAATGTCAGAAAGCTGATGCTGATTCATTTTTATCCTGAATGTGATCAGGCGGATATTGAAAAAGAATGCAGGAAAACATATAAGGGTCAGTTAATCTTGGCGGAAGATATGATGAAAACAGAGATTTTATAAAGAAACTGAATTTTTTAAAAAACTTAGTTTCTTGTCTTACTGAAATATATGGATATTCAATATTTAAAAAAAATGCTGGAGCAGGTCAGAGACGGTCAGATGAATCCTGATACAGCTCTGAATCATCTGAAAAATCTTCCTTTTGAAGATTTGGGATATGCCAGAATTGACAATCACCGCTGTATCAGAACCGGAGTGCCGGAGGTGATTTACTGTCAAGGAAAAACAGTTGAACAGATTCAGGGGATTGTAAAAAAGATTTCCCAATATCATTCAAATATTCTGGCAACCGCGCTGTGAGAAGAGGTCTTTGAAGCGATTCAGAAGAGTGAAACAGAATGTAAATATTATGATTCAGCGCGGATTGTTGTAATAAATCCTCAGCCGATTGAAAAAAAAGGGAATATCGCTGTTGTCAGTGCCGGGACTTCAGATATTCCTGTGGCGGAAGAGGCGGCGGTTACGGCTGAGACTCTTGGAAACAGCGTCAACCGCATCTATGATGTTGGCGTGGCGGGAATTCACCGGCTGGCTTCATTTCCGGGAAGAATTATTTCAGGCAAATGTAGCGGTGGTAGTTGCGGGTATGGAGGGCGCTCTTGCCAGCGTTGTCGGCGGATTAGTCTCATGCCCGGTTATCGGTGTGCCTACCAGCATAGGTTACGGAGCCAGCTTCGGAGGATTAGCGGCTCTCCTTTCAATGCTCAACAGTTGTGCATCCGGCGTATCTGTGGTAAATATTGACAATGGATTCGGGGCAGGGTATCAGGCAAGTCTGATTAATAAATCAGGAATCAGGAATCAGGAATCAGGAATAAAAAGCTCCGTAGGAGCGTTATCTTTGTAGCATTTTGATTATCGAGTATAAATAAATTGAGAATTAGGAATTAGGCATGACAAAAATTGCTTATTTTGACTGTTTTGCAGGTGCCAGCGGTGATATGATACTTGGAGCTATTCTGGATGCAGGGGTTGAATTGGAGCGGCTTAAAAAAGAGATAGCAAAACTTCATCTTACAGAAAGTTATGATCTTCAGGTAAAAAAGGTTGTTAAAAAGGGGATCGGCGGGAGTCAGGCGTCTGTTATTCTTGATAAAATGTCTCATCATCATCGTCATCTTTATCATATCACGGATATTATTGATAAAAGCGATTTGGATGAATCGGTTAAACAGAAGAGTATAATGATATTCAAGCGACTGGCAGAGGCTGAAGCTCATGTTCATCAGACCACAATTGAAAATATTCATTTTCACGAAGTCGGTGCAATGGATGCAATAATAGATGTTGCAGGCTCTGTTGCAGGCTTGGCTCTGCTCGGAATTGAAAAGATTTTTTCCTCTCCGCTTCATGTCGGAAGCGGAACCGTGAAATGCGCTCATGGTATATTGCCTGTTCCTGCTCCGGCAACAGCCGAACTGATCAAAGAAAAACCTGTTTACTCAACAGGTATTGAAGGAGAGCTTCTCACCCCCACGGGTGCGGCTATTCTGACTACACTTGCATCTGCTTTCGGTTACATGCCTGCCATGAGAATAGAAAAAATCGGATACGGCGCAGGAAGATCGGATCCGGCAATTCCGAATCTGCTCCGTTTATATGTCGGAGAATTGCCTGATGATGAAATAAAGGGGTATGAAACTGAGCAGACTGCCGTTATTGAGACAAGTATTGATGATATGAATCCGCAGATTTATGAATATATTATTGAAAGAGTTCTGGATATGGGCGCTATGGATATTTTTTTATCGCCCCTGCAAATGAAAAAGAATCGTCCGGGAACTCTGATAACCGTTATCTGCTCCCCTGATGATGTCGGAAAATTCTCTGATTTTCTTATCCGTGAGACCACGACTATCGGATTGCGCTGGCGGATAGATAACCGTATCAAAGCAAAGCGGGTTATAAAGAATATTCAGACCAAATACGGGATTATACACTTTAAGGTATTCGAGGTCGGAGATCAGTTTGTTAATATCACTCCTGAATATGAAGATTGCAAACGTATATCTGTTGAAAAGAATATTCCTTTAAAAGAGGTGATTGATGAGGCTCGTTTGACAGGTTTAAGCAAAATATTGTAAATTTCTGTAAACCTGACCCCCGTTCGACTGAGCGTTCGACTGAGCGTTCGACTGAGCTCACGCCGAAGTCTCACGCCGAAGTCTCACGTCGAAGCCTGCCCCTTTCCCCTGAAGGGAAAGGGGAAAACGCCAGTAAAATCTCCCCTTCCCTTTAGGGAAGGGGTCGGGGGTCAGGTCAGAATTAAAGCCCGGAAATTTCATTGTCGGACTGCCTCAGTTCCCCGTGAGAACGCTATAATCATCCCGATCCCTGTTACAACTGAGCCGGTCAGCATTGCATAGCGGAATGCTGTCATAAAAATTGTTTCCATTTCAGGCTGATAGACCTTCAGGCTGAGTCCGCCGCTCATAGAATAAAAGACACTGTTAAATATCGTCCCTGCCAATGCAATCCCCATGACCATTCCCATATTACGCGCGACAGCTACTATCGCTGCGGCAACCCCTCTGCGGATTGCAGGCACTGCACTCATACTTGTTGAGCTGTTCGGCGATATAAAAACAGCCGTTCCTACGCCGGCAAGAAACATACGCCAGATAATCGGAATCGGCGTTGATACCGGAGAGAGAAGCGACAGAAGAAACAGGGCAAGAGAAAGTGTTCCCATTCCGACAGTACAGAGAATACGGGAACCGATCCGATCTGAAACTGCTCCTGAAATCGGTGAAACTGCAAAAAGCGCAATAAACGGCGTTACCATGATATAGCCTGCCTCTTTTACAGCAAATCCGCAGGGATTCATCAGATAAAAGGGCATCAGAAAGACCATCATAAAAAGCCCCATAAAAAGAATCATTGCAGAGATAACCGGAAGGATAAAAAGGCGGTTTTTCAACAAAGACGGGTCAACAACCGGATGGAGAATATGACTCTCAACCCATACCAGCGCGGCGAATGATAAGACTGAAATCCCTGTCAGAAAAATAAACCGGAAAGATGTATATCCCCAGTCATATCCATGAGTAACGGCAAAAATAAGCGTTCCCATAAATCCGGCAAGCAATAAAGCGCCTTGCCAGTCAAAAGATTCCGGGCTGGACATATCAGCAACCCCTCCTTTCAGAATCTTTGAGACAATAAGAGCCGCTGCAATGCCAATCGGAATATTGATATAAAAGATCATCTGCCATGAAAAAAAATGAATGATCAGTCCCCCTAGGGCGGGTCCCATAGTCAATCCTGAAGCAACCACTGCACCGACCATTCCCAAAGCCATGCCGCGCTCTGATGCGGGAAAAGTTTCTATAATCAATGCCGGAGTACATGCCATAATCATCGCGGCACCGACTCCCTGAAAAGAACGGGCAATAATCAGCCATATAACACTGCCAGCCATAGCGCAGAAAAGAGAACCGGCTGAAAATACAAGAAGTCCAAGAGTATAAACCCGGCGGCGTCCTTTTATATCGCTCAGTCTTCCGAAATTCAGAAGAAGTGAAGAGGCAGTGAGCAGATAGATCATCATGACCCATTCAATAACAGCAAGAGGAGCATCAAATTCTTTCATGATGGCTGACAAAGCAATATTGACAATGCTTCCGTCAAGAGTTGACATAAATATGCCGATGGCTACCAGAAAAAAGACAAGCCATTTATCAGGATTTGGTTTAAAATGATTTTCCATATTATGAAAATAAACCCTAAGGGTTTTCTTCTTTTATGCTGCCATTTTTCCCTGTCTGACAGCCTCCATATTCATATAAATAAACTGCTTTTTTTCGTTAAATTCCTCTGATACTGCCTTTTCCAGTAATTCAAAAGAGACAATACTGCTTCGGGCAACAAAAGCGGAAAGTGCAACAATATTTGCAATTCTCACATTACCTATATCAATGGCAATATTATTGACAGGCACGATAAATTCATCAACATCCTCACGCCCTGATTTAATCGGAATAAGTGAACTGTTGATCAATATGATCCCACCGGGTCTGACTGTCGGAGCAAACTTTTCAAGAGAAGGGCGGTTCATGGCAATCAGATGCTGAGGATTTTTGATAATCGGGGAGCCGATCGGTTTATCGCTAATCACTACCATACAGTAAGCGGTTCCCCCCGCATTTCAGGTCCGTAAGAAGGTATCCAGATCACTTCAAACCCATTTTCCATTGCCGCATGAGCAAGCAGCTTACCCATCATCAGTATCCCCTGTCCCCCGAAACCGGCAAACATAATTTCTTTTTGCATTATACTCTCCTTCATTGTAGAGTGGACAAAGCAAAGCGTGTCCACCTTGCTTTTAACGGCGGACACGCTGCGATTAGTCCGCCCTACAGACTCATTCCGGCGTCTTATATTCACCCAATTTATAATAAGATAGCAGTGTCTCTTCAGTCCATTTAACAGCCTCTGCAGGCGTCATTCCCCAGTTGGTGGGACAAGTGCTGACAAGTTCTACCAGACTGAAACATTTGTTTTCTATTTGATAAGTAAATGCTTTTTTTATAGCTTTTTTTGCTCTTGTAATATATTTAGGCTTTATCACAGTCTGACGGGTGATATATCCCGGAGTTTCAAGTGTAGCAAGGAGTTCTGCAATTTTAACAGGCATACCTGTCTCTTCAACATTACGTCCGAGAGGGGATGTTGTTGTCCGCTGCCCCGGCATGGTGGTAGGTGCCATCTGTCCGCCGGTCATGCCATAAACAGTATTATTGACAAATATTGTTGTAAATTTTTCTCCCCGGTTTGCGGCATGAATAATTTCCCCCATTCCTATGCTTGCAAGGTCTCCGTCCCCCTGATAGGTAAAGACAATCAGATCCGGTCGGACTCTTTTGATCCCGGTAGCCATTGCAGGAGCGCGCCCGTGTGCTGCCTCCTGAAAATCAACAGTGAAATAATTATATGCCAATACAGCACATCCTACAGGTGCAATCCCGACAGTACGCCCCCGGATACCCAGTTCATCAATTACCTCCGCAACCAGCCGATGAATAATACCGTGTGTGCATCCGGGGCAATAATGGGTATGATTGTCGGAAAGGGCTTCCGGTTTTTTAAATGTTTTTGCCATTATATCTCCTTTTGAACGGATTCTTTAATTGAAAATTGCAAGGATGTATATCATAAAAAAAACCTTATTGCCAAGATTTTATATCATTACTGTAATCATGTTAATTGGGTTTGAACACAGGCAAAAGAGTTTCTTGTTCCCATGCAAAGCGTGGGAACGAGGGAAAAATATCAGTAGATTGTAATTGCAGGGTGGACAAAGCGGAGCGTGTCCACCCTATAAATTATTGAATCCCCAGCACCTTTCTCGCTTCCTCTTTTCCGCTTTCAGTTAAAAACGATTTTTCAATCACACTTGCCAGACGCTCTGTATTAAACGGCTTCTCCTTATTCCGCTCCTCAAGGTTAGTAATCCGGTCTGCGTCAAAAATTGCTTTAAAGTTAAGCGTCTCCTCTGAACGCGGATGATGATGATGCCCCACAATATCACAGACCTCTTCAATAAGCTCCGCTTTTGCGCCGAGTTTAGTCAGAATATCTCTTGCAATCGGGGGTACCTCCTGCTCCTGATATTTGGGAGCAGTGCTGTTAAATTTTCTTTCTGCTTCATGGATGCCGATGTCATGCAGATACGCAGCACACAAGACTACTGCAATGTTCGCACCTTCAAGTTTGCCGATCCGCTCCGCATATCTCGCCACCCGTGTTGCATGACCGATCCGCTTGAAGTCCCGCTGAAAATATTTTTTCATTTCAATGGCAACCCGATCTTTTAACAAGTTCTCTTTTTGTGCCATCAGTTCCGGGGGGAGAGTTCCTAAGCATTGTTCAGCATACTGACAGTAAGAAGCACAACCAAAGTCCATTTTGGGATTCACAAAACGGTGTCCGCAGTTGCCGCATTTGCGGGATGTGTCATCTTTGAAAAACTCAACAACACTGCCGCATTTGGGGCATTTGCTCTCAAAAACTGAGCCTGGTTTCCAGTATCGGGTATCTTGTCCGGGGCATTTCATAGTTTTCCTCCATGGTGCTTGGCGATATAAGTAGGGGCAAATAATTATTTGCCCCTACGATTTCCAATTCCTAATTGGCGTCATTATCCCAAAATTGCCTTCAAATCTTCATCCGGGGTTTTTATCGGCATGATATTGAACTTTTCAACCAGCACACTCAGGATATTCGGCGTAATAAAAGCCGGAAGGCTTGGTCCAAGTCGTGATATTCTTGATTCCAAGATAAAGAAGCGTGAGCAGAATCGCACAGGCTTTCTGTTCATACCACGACAGAATCATGGAAAGGGGCAGATCATTTACGCCGCAGTTAAATGCTCCTGCAAGAGCAGAAGCTATTTTAATAGCAGAATAGGCATCATTGCACTGTCCCACATCAAGGAGTCTGGGAATACCGCCTATATCCCCCAAATCTTTGTCAAAGAAACGGAACTTTCCGCAGGCTAAAGTAAGCACTATACAGTCTTTGGGAACTTTTTCAACAAATTCAGTATAATAATTTCTTCCCGGCTTTGCACCGTCACATCCTGCTACCAGAAAGAAATGGCGAATTGCCTTATTTTTAACCGCATCAATCACTTTACCGGCAACGCTCATGACTGTATTTCCGGCAAAACCGGTCATGACAGATTTTTCTTCTCTGTCTTCAGGGAATCCGGGCATATCCAGTGCTTTCTGAATCACCTGTGAAAAATTCTTTCCTGAAATATGTGTTACTCCGGGGTACCCGACCAGACCGGTGGTAAAAATATTATCTTTGTAAGTATCTTTCGGCTTCTGAATACAGTTGGTGGTCATGAGAATCGCTCCCGGAAATACAGCAAATTCCTTGAGCTGATTCTGCCATGCTGTTCCGTAATGCCCGTAAAAATGGTCATATTTTTTCAGTTCAGGATAACCGTGACATGGAAGCATTTCACCATGCGTATAAACATAAATCCCTTTTCCTCTGCTCTGCTTCAGAATCTCTTCCAAATCTTTCAGATCATGCCCGGAGACCAGAATCGCTTTTCCTTTTTTCACACCAAGAGGAACTTTTGTCGGAACCGGATGACCGTAAACCCCTGTATTTGCGGCATCCAGAATCTCCATTGCCTTCAGATTGATTTCACCGCATTTCAGAACCAGCCCCAGAAGCTCATTTATGCTCAGATTCATATTTAATGTGGCTGCCATAGCTTCATGAATAAAGGCATAAACAGCATCATCTTTTTTTCCGAGAATTGCCGCATGATCCGCATAAGCTGCAACTCCTTTGATACCAAAGACAAGCAGCCAGCGGAGAGAATGGGTATCAGAACCTGCATCAGGATCAGACTTGATTCCGACTTTATCCCCCTGTGCGATCAGTTTCTCTGAATTTGATTCAGGCTTGAATTTAGCCGCATCTTCAGAAAAATCTGTTTTTCCGCCTGCGGCACTGATTTTCTTTTTAAGCTCATCCCGCAGTTTGACACATTTATTGATAAGCGACACAAATCTTTCAGGATCAAAATCCACATTGGTCAAAGTAGAGAATATCGCTTCACAGGTAAAACGGTTGACAGATTCATCAGTTATCCCGGCTTTTCTCCCCTCCGCTGCATACAAAGACAACCCCTTTACTGAATAAATCAGCAAATCCTGCAAAGCCGCAACATCTGATGTCTTTCCGCAGACACCGATCTTTGTACAGCCTTCACCTTTTGCCGTCTGCTCACACTGAAAACAGAACATAATTAGCCTCCTTATTTATTTTTAAAGAGTTCTGAAGTTTCAAAAACGGTTCGACTGAGCTCACCGAAGTTCTGAGCTCACCGAAGTCTTCGGAAGTCTCTTTTTCATCCGTTATCTCTTTATCACATTTTTATATCATATTAAAAGACCTTTCATTGATCTAAGTCAAAAAATGCAGAATTTAAAAAAAAATCATTTGAAATAACCGCATAAAACAGAAAATCAGCCGGTCGAAAAAGTTTGCAGTTCCGCCTTCAGGCGGACTGCCGCTATATGATAAAAGTCTGATTTTACACGAACCGCCTAAAGGCGGTACTACGAACTTTCAGAACCCCTTATGGTTTTATAAAATAAAAGAATGATTTTTCACTTGACTCTTTTTCAGTTTTTTTATAGAAAAAACATAATCTTAATATTTATAAAAAAAAGACTTCCTAAGTTGACAGTTGCTTATAATATAATAAAAATGCTACAATATAATTTTAAATATTATGACCGGAAAGGAAAGATGTCTAACTATCTGATGGAAAAAACAGAATGTCTGCATTCATTCGCGCGGTGGTGGCAGATGACTCACCTTTTATCTGCCGTCTGCTTACGGAATATCTGGAATCGGATCCGGATATCCGGGTCATACAGACAGCACTGAATGGAAAAGATGCCGTGGAATATGTTAAAAGACTGAAGCCTGATGTACTGACTCTGGACCTGAATATGCCGGTTTTAAGCGGTCTTGACACCCTCAGACGCATTATGACAGAATCACCCGTTTCTGTAGTTCTTATCACAGGAATAAGCAAAGAGGCTGCCCGTATGACTGAAGAGGGGCTTTCTCTCGGAGCAACAGATTTTATATTCAAATATTCCCCTGACTCGGCAATTCAGCCGGAATCGCTTCGCCGTGAAATTATAGCTAAAGTCAGAGCAGCAGCACGGGTTAAGGTGATTCGTTCTATCCGGTCTGTTAAATCGCGTTATACATATTTCAACCAGGATGAAATCATTTCCGGTTCCCGGGCAGAATTTGGAGAACAGGGGAATTTAAATAAAGATAAAAATCCTTATAAATCTTCGGAGTCAAAAATTAAGATTCCTGATTCAGTCGTAATTGTCGGAGCATCAACAGGCGGTCCCCTTGCATTAAAAGAACTGCTCTGTTCTTTGCAGAAAGATTTCCATTTTCCTCTTGTTATTGTTCAGCATATGCCCGAAAAATTTACGAAGATTCTTGCGGATCAGCTCAGGCGGATTCTCCCGTTTTCTGTTAAAGAGGCAAAACAGGATGATATATTATTGCAGGGAACTGTTCTGGTTGCTCCCGGAGACCGGCATCTCCTGATACAGTCTGACGGAACTCTCCGGCTGAGCATGAACCAGCCTGTCAACGGGCATCGTCCTTCCATTGATGTTACCATGCAATCCGCTGCCCGTTCATTTGGAGCATATACAGCAGGCGTGCTTTTGTCAGGTATGGGAAATGACGGAACCAGGGGATTGGCGGCAATAAAAAACAACAGCGGACTGACGTATGCCCAGTCAAAAGAGACATGTGTTATTGATACCATGCCATCTTCCGCCATAAAACAGGAGCTTGTCCAGTATATAGGATCACCTGCTGAAATTGGTCGTTGCCTGATGAAAGAAAAAAGGTTAAAAGGGGGTAGGGTCCAATGCCATTAAGTTAAGCTATAAACCAGCCTGACCCCCATTCGGCTGAGCGTTCGGCTGAGCGTTCGGCTGAGCGTTCGGCTAGCGTTCGACTGAGCTCACGCCGAAGTCTCATGCCGAAGTCTCATGCTGAAGCCTGCCCCCCTTCCCGAAGGGAAGGGGGGAATAAAGCGGAATGAGGTCTCCCCTTCCCTTCGGGAAGGGGTCGGGGGTCAGGTCAGGTCTTAACTTAACGGCATTGAGGGGCTTGCCACTACAGCATTGTTTCACTCTTGAGAAAGGAAAATAGAGGGATGGAAAAATTATTGCTTTTCCAAATCGGAAAGAGGCAGTTTGGCATGAATTTATCCCTTATCAGAAGCATATATAAAACAGATGCTTTTTTTGAGGGGCAGGCAGAAAAAAGAGACTCCGGTGAAAGAGCATTGAATCAGACAGAGCAGACTCTTTTCATTGACGGAAAAGAAATACCGTTGTATGATCTTTCTTTATTATTAAGTGAAGGTTCTGCTGTATCTGATTCTGATGGAAAAAGAATCATGCTGACTGATATTCAGGGACATTTTATTGCTGTAAAGGCGGATCGCATAGAAAATGTGATTTCTGTTGCAGGTGACAGAATTGAACCGCTTCCCCCGGTCTTTGGTAATCCGTCCCTCATCTGTTTCCCAAGAGTGCTGAAGCAGGCTGATACTCTTATTCTTCTTTTGGATATTGAGGGGATAGAGAAAAGTAAGATTTCCCAAGCCTCAAAGATAAGTAAGATTTCCCAAGCCTCAAAGATAAGTAAGACTTCCCAAGCCTCAAAGATAAGTAAGACTTCCGAAGTCTCAGGAGATGAACTTAACCTGATCAGTTCAGCAATATTAAAAAGCATAAAAGAGCTGGCAGAAGATATTAAACCTGAAGAGTTGGAGACTCTCCTGACCCGGATCGTACAGGAGAAAATAATAGCTGATATAATTATCCGGCATTTGAAAAAAATTATCGAAAGATCCGTATTTCTTGAAATAAAAAGAATAAAAAAAGTTTTACCGGGGGCTGAAAAGTGAGAAATGCAGAATAATAAGTTGAAAGGGACTGTTGAACAGCAGGTGCTTATATTTCCTGCCCTGTTTCCGGCGGCGGAGATGTCAGAGAGAGATGTTTATTTTCTCTTCAGTGTGACCCAGGTGGAAGATATTATAAAAGAGCTTCTTATATATCCGGTTCCGTTTTCGCCGTCTTATACAGAAGGGATTGCCCAATGGCGCGATAATGTTGTTCCTGTGATCTCTCTTGAAAAATGTCTTAACAGGGATGAAGTTGCAGGTTCAAATCTCTGTCTTGAACCTGCAATGCATGGAAATGAAAAGAAGAATACCCGCATTATAATGGTTCGGAGCATTTCTGAGGGTAATGAGATAAAACGTTGTGCTGTCAGAGTGATTCCGCCTATCCGTATCTTTTCACTTCCTATCCAATGCACACCTGTATCTTCTGTTGAATGGATTACAAAAAAGCATCTGGTAAGAGCGGTTTATGAATGGGATGAAGGGTATCTGGTGGTTCCTTATATGGAAAAAATTTTGACAGGAAATGAAAATTAAGAATTTTTTGTAAACCTAACCCCCTTCCCTGAAGGGAAGGGGGAAAAGAGAGTGAGGATGTCTTCCCTTTCCTGAAGGGAAGGGAAGACCTGTCCCGATCCGCTCCCCCCTTCCCTTCAGGGAAGGGGGTAAGGGGGGTTAGGTCTTAATGGCATTGAGGGGTCGGGGTGTCAGGTTTTATGTAAAACAAATCTTTTTATAGGAGAGATGTCTGAATGGAGAATAACAAAGGATTAATCGGGCAGCTTGCAGAATGGGGACCGTTCCGCGTCTTATCTGAAAATATACGTTACAAACTGCTGCTTTCGTTGCTGGCGCTGGCAATTATCCCCCTTACGGTACTGGGAGCCATTGCTTACAAAAAGTCAACCGACGCTGCTCATGGAAAACGCATTTAAAAATCTGAATACCCTGGAAAGCTCCAGAGCCAATGCAGTTCAGCAATATTTTGAAAAACACCGCAGCGATATGAGAGTTCTGAATGAAACCGTAAGATCGCTAAGATCCAAAGCATTTAAGCAACTGGCATCTATTCAGCAGCTTAAAAAAAGACTGATAGAAAGCTATTTCAACGAACGGATGAATGATGCAAAGATTCTTTCAAATATGCCTGTTATCAGCGATGCCCTGACAGAATTCAATCAGGTTAAAAAAGAGATTGGCGGAGAAGAATGGAAAAAAACTGAAGATCAGTACAGAACCTTTTTGACACAATTCACTGAATCACAGGGATATTATGATGCCTATCTGATCTCGGCAGATGGTGATATTCTTTATACAGTTGCCCATGAATCTGACTTGGGAGAGAATCTGAAGAGCGGCAAATTAAAAGATACCTCTGCGGGAAAAGCATTTCAGAACGGTTTAAAGACACTGTCTTTTCAGGATTTTGAAGTTTATGAACCTGCTTACGGGGATATTGCCGCATTTATCTCAGCGCCGATCTTCCGTTCACAGGATATAATCGGCGTTATTATGCTTCAGGTCTCCGTGGATCAGATCAACTTTGTCATGCAGGAGCGCACAGGACTCGGACAGAGCGGTGAAAGCTATCTTGTAGGACCTGACGGTCTGTTCAGGTCAGACTCAATTCATATTGAAGAGAGTACTGTTATGAATCCGGCTTTTGCAGTAGATACCAAAGGAATGGCTGAAGCATTGGCAGGCAGAACAGGTGAAGGGGTTACAGTCAATTTCCGGGGTGAATATGTACTGTCATCATGGGCTCCGGTAAAAGTCCATGATCAGATATGGGCGATGCTCGGTGAAATTGAAGTGACAGAAGCATTTATTCCCAGAGAAGAAGGAGAGGATAAAGACTTTTTTTTCAAATACAAAGAAGAATACGGATACAGCAATATCTCTCTGATAAACCCTGACGGATTTATGTTTTTTACTGTTGTAAAAGGTGATGATTATCGGACCAATATGCTTACCGGTCCTTACAAATACACAAATCTTGGGAGACTGACAGCAAATGTACTTGAAAACAGAGAAGCCGGCATGGCAGATTTTGAAAAATACCCGCCGTTTGAAAATAAGGATGCCGCATTTGTCGCCATGCCTCTGCTCTCTGAAAACGGCGAAGTCGAAGCAGTTGTTGCCGCCCAGTTATCTATTGAGCAGATAAGCAAAGTTATGCTGGATCGCACAGGCTTAGGGGAAACAGGTGAAACTTATCTGGTGGGAAGCGATAAAATGTTCAGGTGCGAATCTGCTTTTGCAGAGCAGTTAGGAGTAAAAACAACAGTCATGAATCCGAATATCAAAGTTGACACGGTTGCTTCACAGGATGCGCTGACAGGAAACAAAGGAACACGTGTTATCAAAGATTACAGGGGAGTTCAGGTATTAAGCTCCTGGTCATCTATACTTGTTTCACCAAAAACTAAGGTAAACCCTGACGGAATTCACTGGGCAGTGATTTCTCAGATAGATTATGAAGAGGTTAATCTTCCGGTAAAAAAAATGATCCGGTTAGGCGGTGTGCTGATTCTTTTGGCAATCTGCGCTGTGATCGTGTTGGCATCATGGCTCTCGCAAAGCCTTACAGTTCAGGTAAAACATATTATGGATGTAATTGAGCAGATCGGTATGGGAAATTTTGAAGCACGCACTCCTGTAAATACAAATGATGAATTGGGGACAATGGCAATATCTCTTAACGCAATGCTGGATAATCTGCTCTCCCTGATTCGCGGCAGACAGACGTAAAATAAAAGAAGCTAAGTTTCTTAAAGACTTCGGCGTGAGCGCTCAGACTTCGGTGAGCTCAGTCGAACCGTCGAACGAAATTTAGCTTCTTAAAAATACAGGAGAACGTCATCATGACACAAATTATATTAGAACTTCCTGATTTTTATGCACAAAAACTGGAAAATAAAGCCATGATAAACCAAAAAACTATTCAGGAAGTTCTTGCTGATATGATTCGGAGATTCATTGACACAGAAGAAACAAAAAATAAAACCGAATCCCGCTCTTGTCTGGAACTGGCTAAAGATTTGGCAGGATGTTTGGAAGATGAAAAAGATCTTTCTGCTAATAAAAAGGAGGCAAGAAAAAGTGGAAAAGGTGAACTCCCGGAATGGCTTATAAATGATATGAAGGAGAATTTATATGTCTGTAATAATAAAAATATCCGATGATCTTATTCATGATGCCGGAATTTATTGTAAAACTGATAAACGATCCATAGACCTTCAGATTGAGCATTGGGCAAGAATCGGCAAATGTGCTGAAAAAAATCCTGATTTAACATATAATATGATCATGGAAATCCTTACAGGTCTTGAAGAACTTGAACATGGGAACTCTTCAGAATACAAGTTCGGATAATTTTTTATGAAAATTATACAATCCAGATCGTTTGAACAAAAAATAAAAAAATTCACAAAACAGGAAAAAACCGAATTGGATAAACATATTCGGGAAATAACAGAGAATCCATCTGTCGGTATTGAAAAGAAAGGTGATTTGACAGGTGTGTTTGTTTATAAGTTCAAGATTAGGAAAACGCTTTATCTTATGGCTTACCGGTTTGTCGGAGATGATCTTGAACTTGTTATGATCGGTCCGCATGAAAATTATTACAGAGATCTGAAACAATACCTGAAGAAGAGATAAATAAAAATTTCAGTATATTTTAGTCCTTGTTCCCACACTTTGCGTGGGAACGAAGAATTTGACTTTATAAAAAAATGATTGACAACTATATCAGAAAAATAAATACAAGATTTAAAACAGGCATCTCAACAGAGCATACTTACAGGGGTGATTTGCAGAATTTTCTCGAATCTTATGAAAAAAATATTCTTGCAACAAATGAACCCTCAAGAATAGCCTGCGGCGCGCCTGATTATATTATCACAAAAAAGAATATTCCTGTCGGCTATATTGAGGCGAAAGATATTGGTATATCCCTTGAAAAGATTGAAAAAACAGAGCAGATAAAGCGGTATCTTGCCAGTCTGGATAATCTTATCCTGACAAATTATCTTGATTTCAGGCTTTACCGCAACGGAAAATTTGCTGCAAAAGCAAATATCGCAGAAATTAAAGATAAAAAAATCATATCCTTGCCTGAAAAGTACCGGGATTTTGAAAATCTGCTTCATGATTTTCTGACGCATACAGGGCAGACTATCACATCCGCAGCAGAACTGGCTGAAATGATGGCTGGAAAAGCAAAAATGATGCAGTCTGTCCTAGATAAAGCTCTGACAAGTGACGAAGAGAACGAACAGGACAGTTCTTTAAAAGATCAGATGACAGCTTTTAAACAGGTTCTTATTCATGATATAAAACCTTCTGAATTTGCTGATATTTATGCCCAGACTGTTGCTTACGGAATGTTTGCCGCAAGGCTGAATGATACGGCACCGGAAGATTATTCAAGACAGAAAGCCGCAGAGCTTATCCCGAAAACCAATCCGTTTTTAAGGAATCTGTTCAGTTACATTGCGGGACCCGCAATTGATGACCGGATAAAATGGATTGTTGACGCGCTGGCTGATATTTTCAGAGCCGCGGATGTCGGGGCAATTCTGAATAATTCCGGTAAAACCGGAGAAAAAACGATCCGGTTATTCATTTTTATGAAACATTTCTGTCGGAATATGACCCGAAGCTGAGAAAAAGCAGGGGCGTATGGTTTACACCGGAGCCGGTGGTAAAGTTTATTGTCCGTGCTGTTGATGATATTTTAAAGAGCGAATTCGGACTGGCGCAGGGCTGGCAGATAACAGCAAAGTAAAAATCAGCGTCAATGATCATGAAGGAAAAGAGCAGATAAAAGAAGTTCATAAAGTACAGATTCTTGATCCTGCTACGGGAACAGGTACATTTCTTGCAGAAGCGATCCGGCAGATTCATCAGAAATTCAGAGGACAGGATGGAATATGGAGCAGTTATGTTGAAAATCATCTTATTCCAAGACTTAACGGGTTTGAAATTCTGATGGCACCATACACAATGGCACATCTCAAGCTGGACTGGGTGTTAAAGGAGACCGGATATAAACCGAAAAATCCGAACCGCTTCAGGATATTTCTGACCAACAGCCTTGAAGAATTCCGTTCTGATACGGAGACGCTCTTTACCAGATGGCTTTCACAGGAGGCGGCTGAAGCAAATTCGGTCAAACATGATACGCCGGTCATGGTTGTGATCGGGAATCCGCCGTATGCTGTGAGCAGCAGCAACAAAGGGGAATGGATTCATAATCTGATTGCGGACTATAAAAAAGACCTGAATGAACGGAAAATAAATCTTGATGATGATTACATCAAGTTTCTCCGTTATGGAGAGCATCTTATTGAGAAAAACGGAGAAGGGATTCTTGCTTTTATTTCCAATAACAGCTTTATTGACGGCATAACCCACCGGCAAATGCGGAAACATCTGCTGGAAACTTTTGATAAGATTTATATTCTTGATTTGCACGGCAGTACTAAAAAAAATGAAGCTGCCCCGGACGGTTCAAAAGATGAGAATGTCTTTGATATTATGCAAGGTGTATCAATCAATATTTTTGTTAAGACATCCGCAAATAAAAAATTGGCTGAAGTTAAACATTTTGAGGTTTACGGGTTAAGAGAAATAAAATACCGTATTTTAAATAATAATTCCATTGAATCATTTCACTGGCAAAAACTTAACTGCAAAGAGCCTTATTTTTTCTTTGTTCCAAAGGCATTTGAACAAAAAGAAATATATAATCAATACATCGGATTGGATCATCTTTTCAAAGAATATGGCTCCGGCGTGAAAAACGAGCGGGATAAGATATGTATTCAATTCACAGAAGATGAAATAAAAAAAGTGGTTTCTGACTTCAGAATTTTGGATGATAATGAGATTTACCATAAATATAATGTCCGAGATACAAGAGACTGGAAAGTTCAAAATGCCAAAAAAGATTTAATAAAAAATAATTCAAATAAATACATCAGAAAAAATTTGTATCGGATTTTCGATGCCAGATACACTTATTACACAGGGACAACAAGAGGCTTTATCGGTACACCGGGCAATAAACGAATGAAGCAATTAATCGGAAAAAATAACATTGCCTTAATAACTTGCAGACAACAAAGCACCTTTGATTTTCAGCATGTATTTATAAGTAAAATAATAGCGGATATTTGCGTATTATCATCTCAGACAAAAGAAACCGGCTATATTTTTCCTCTCTATCTTTATACAGAAACCAACGGACAGCAGCCCTTCGACTCCGCTCAGGGTGACGACAACAATCAGAAACCGAATCGCGTTCCCAACCTGAATATGGAAATCGTTCAGCAGATAGCGGATAAACTTGGATTAACCTTTACTCCTGAAGAGTTCCGTACCGACCTAACCCCCGACCCCTTCCCAAAGGGAAGGGGAGAAGATGAACTCCCCCCTTCCCTTTGGGAAGGGGGGCAGGGGGGGTTAGGTTCAGCGGAATTTTTCTCACCCCTTGATATTCTTGACTATATTTACGCCGTGCTTCATTCCCCGACATACCGGGAAACATACAGAGAATTCCTGAAAATAGATTTTCCCCGTGTTCCGTATCCGAAAGATTTGCAGACTTTCCAAAAATTTGTTAAACTCGGCGGTGAATTACGCACTCTTCATTTATTGGAAAATCCCAAAGCAGAGGAATATATTACCACATATCCCAAGGAGGGCGACAACATTATTACCCGTAAAATCAATCAGAAAGATTATGAAATAACCGATAACGATAATCAAATCGGGCGGGTATGGATAAATGATGAACAATATTTTGACAAAGTTCCTAAAATCGCATGGGAATTTTACATCGGCGGGTATCAGCCTGCTCAGAAATGGCTGAAAGACCGGCGCGGCAGAGAACTGAGCTTTGAAGATATTCTGCATTATCAGAAAATAATCGCGGCATTAAATGAAACAGAGCATATAATGAAACAAATAGGGTAGTTTGAAGAAGCCAAGTTTCTTGAAAAGACTTAGCTTCTTTATCATATAAAACCTGTTAAACAAACATATTAAGGAGATTTTTCCATGAATGAAAAAAAAGGGCTTATTAAAAAGCTGTCAGATTCAAGACCTATGATGTTCATCAGCGAGAGTATCCGTAACAAACTGATATTCTGGTTTTTGATTCTCTCACTTATTCCTCTCATCATTCTGGGAGTTATTGCTTATAACCGATCTTCTATAGCGCTGATGGCTAATGCCTCCAAAAATTTACAGGCTTTGGAGAGTGCAAGAGCAGATACAGTCAAAAAATATTTTGAAGAGCTTTATAATGATATAAATGCTCTGAATGACACTGTAAAGACTTTGCGTGCAAAAGCATTTAATCAGTTGGCATCCATTCAGCAGCTTAAAAAAAGGCTTATTGAAAGCTATTTTAATGAACGGATGAATGACGTAAAAATCCTTTCTGATATGCCGGTGATTGCTGAGTCGCTGCTCGCTTTTGATAAGGTCGGCAATCAGATAGGAACTCCCGCATGGAAAGGAGTTGAACAGAAATACGGACCCTTTCTTGCAAAATACAGCGAATCTCAGGGATATTATGATGCATATCTGGTAACAGAAAAAGGTGATATTGTTTATACTGTTGCCCAGGAGTCTGATCTGGGACAAAATCTGAAAGACGGGGAGTTAAAAGATACTTCAGCCGGAAAAGCATTTCAGGGCGGATTAAAAGGGGTAACATTTCAGGATTTTGAGGCGTATGGACCGGCTTACGGAGATATTGCCGCGTTTATCGCTGCCCCGGTCTATTTAAAAGATTCCCTGATTGGCATTGTCATGGTACAGGTCTCTGTGGATCAGATCAACTTTGTCATGCAGGAGCGCACAGGACTCGGACAGAGCGGTGAAAGTTATATGGTGGGTCCTGATGCTATGTTCAGATCAGATTCGATTCATATTGAAGAGAGTACTGTAATGAATCCGGCGTTTATTGTTGATACAAAAGGTACAGACGAGGCTCTGGAAGGGAAAAGCGGACAGGGGGTTACTGTCAATTTCCGGGGCGAGTATGTTCTCTCCTCATGGACACCTGTGAAGATTCATGAAAATCTGACATGGGCAATGTTAGGCGAGATTGACGTTATTGAGGCATTTGTTCCAAAAGATGAAGAGGATAAGGATTTTTTTACACGGCATAAAGAACGGTACGGCTATGAAAATCTCTCTCTGATAAACCCTGACGGATTTTTATTCTTTACAGTGGTAAGAGGTGAAGATTACCGGACCAATCTGCTGACAGGTCCTTACAAAGATTCAAATCTCGGAAGACTTGTTGCAAAAGTCCTTGAAACTAAAGAGCCGGGCATGGCAGATTTTGAAGTATATGAACCTATCGGAAAAAAGCAGGCGGCTTTTATTGCATTGCCTGTTCTCTCTGAAAACAGGGAAGTTGAGGCGATTGTCGCAGCGCAGCTCTCTGTTGAACAGATTAATACAGTTATGCTTGACCGTACAGGTTTAAGTGAAAAGACAGAGACTTATCTGATTGGTCCTGATAAAAAATTCCGCAGCGAATCAATGTTTGTAAAAGATTTGGGAGTAAAGAGCGCTGTTATGAATCCGGCTGTAAGCATTACCACAACCGCGGCTCAGGATGCATTGTCAGGAAGAGAAGGAACAGGGGTTATAAAAGATTACCGTGGAATCCGTGTGTTAAGCTCATGGTCATCTATTCCTGTCTCCCCTGCCACACAGGTCAATCCCCAGGGTATCCGCTGGGGAGTTATTGCACAGACAGATTATGAAGAAGTGAAAAGTCCTGCAAATAAAATGCTGTTCGGCGGTTTTATTCTTTTTCTTGCGGCAATTGTTGTGGTCTCATTTGGTGCGTGGCGCCTGTCCCAGGGTCTTACTAAACAGGTGAATCATATTACGGATCTCTTCGGAGAGATCGGCATGGGAAATTTTAAAGCAAGAACTCCGGTTGACACCAGCGATGAACTCGGAGCTATGGCAATATCATTGAATGCCATGCTGGATAATACTCTTTCTCTTATTCAGACCAGTGAAGAGCGGGATAAAATGCAGAGGTCGGTTATGAAGCTTCTGACTGAAATCAGCGGATTGGCGGAAGGAAATCTGATGGCAAGAGCTGAGGTTACAGAAGATTTTACCGGCGCAATTGCAGATTCATTTAATGATATGGCAGAGCAGTTGGGAAGAGTTGTTCAGAATGTTAAAGATGTTACCCTTCAGGTCAGTTCCACATCTCAGGAGGTAAGAACCTCAACAGAGAATCTGGCTGAGACAAGTGAAATGCAGGCAAATCAGGTAACTGAAGCAATTGCGGCTATCAATGAAATGGCGGCATCTATCCAGCAGGTTGCTGAAAATGCTTCTCAATGCTCCCATGTTTCAGAAGAATCCAAGAAACATGCAAATGAAGGAGCTAAAATAGTCCGGGATACCAATGCGGCAATGGAGTCTATCCGTGACCATGTTCAGGAGACAGCAAGAGCAATCAAACGGCTTGGAGAGAGTTCCCAGGAGGTCGGGAATATTGTTCAACTGATCGGAGATATTGCAGACCGGACATCTATCCTTGCTTTAAATGCTTCGATTCAGGCGGCAATGGCGGGCGAGGCAGGACGGGGATTCGCTGTTGTTGCTGAAGAGGTACAGAGGCTTGCAGAGCGTTCCACAAATGCAACTCAGCAGATTGATACCCTGATTAAGAATATTCAGGGAGAAATCAATGAAGCGGGCACCAGTATGGAAGAGAGCATTCAGAGAGTTGTTGACGGCTCCAGACTGGCTGACAATGCCCATGCCAAACTAAATGAAATCGAAACCATTACCACCCGGCTGGGTGAGCTGATTCAGTCTATCTCTATGGCATCCAAACAGCAGGCAAGGGGGTCGGAAAATATCGCCCGGACCATGCAGGAAGTAGGTGAAATCAGTTCCCAGACCTCTGCGGCAAGCCGTCAGACCGCTGTTTCCATGAAAAATCTTGCAGAGATGTCTGATCAGATGAATGAATCAGTATCTGTATTTAAAGTAACAGAAGAGAAAGAGGATTAAACTTAGTTTTCTCAAAACCATTAGGGTTTTTAAACAGAGCCTCGTAAATAGGTTCTGTTGACATTTGGTCAGCCTGTAGCCTGTAGGGTGGACAAAGCGGATCGTGTCCACCTTTTTGATGAATAACGGCGGATACGCTGCGATTTGTCCGCCCTACATGCTTTGCGCCCTTTGCGGTTAAAAAAGAATATAAAAACTTTTTGACAAACCACCGAGTTTTTTAAAAAAACTTAATTTTTTTGATGATGACAAAAGGAGAAAAATATGAGAGCCTTGCAGACCTTATCCCGCAGCATCCGACCGGAGGAGTGGGAAGATTATTCTGTGCCTTCGGAAAATGAAGTTTCAGAAGACGGAAAAGCGGTATCTGAAGAAGAATACTGGCAAACATATTACAATATTTCCGATTTTCATTATGAATGGAATAACGGTTATCTGGAGGAAAAACCTGTGACGGATTATGCGGGTTATCTCATGTACAAATGGTTTATTATGCTTTTGGATCATTTTCTGACGGTTTATCCGGTTGCAAAAATGATCGGGCTGGAATTTGGTTTCCGGCTGGCACTTTCTGACAAAATTACTATCCGCAAGCCTGATTTAGGTTTGGTTCTGAACAGTAATCCTGTAATTATGAACATGAATGACCCCAGTTATGCCGGAACATTTGATCTGTGTATTGAATCATTATCCTGTTCATCATCCGGAAAAATAAAACGTGATACAGTCACCAAAAAAGAGGAATACGAAAGTATCGAAGTGAAAGAATATTATATTCTTGATGCAAGAGGGAAAGAAACCGCTTTTTATCATCTTGACAGGAAAAAGAAATACAGACATATCAGGATGATAAAAAATGATATAATAAAATCAAAAATATTACCCGGTTTCCAGTTCAGAATCTCCGATCTGTACCGCCAACCTTCATTGGAATATCTGACAGAAGATGAAGTTTACAAAGGGTATATTCTTCCGTTTTATCAGGATGCAAAGCAGAGAGCAGAGCAGGAAAAATTGAGAGCAGACAAACTTGAACAAGAATTAATCTCAGATCGCCGAAGGCTTATGAATCTGGAAGCAAAACTGAGAGAACTCGGCATTTCACCGGAAAATATATAATCAGTAGATCGAAAATTTGTAAATTTGTAGTACCGCCTTTAGGCGGTTCGTGTAAAATCAGACGGTTATCCCGGTACGACTGACCGCCTGAAGGCGGTACTACAAACCGAAGTTTGTAGTACCGCCTTTAGGAGGTTCGTGTAAAATCAGACGGTTATCCCGGTACGACTGACCGCCTGAAGGCGGTACTATAAACTTTTTAGATATACTGATAATGGATTGAAATTATGAAAACCGTCATCATTGTTGCCCCGCAGTTTGCACCATGCAGTTATCCGCCTGCAATCAGAGTGCGTTTTTTTATTAATCATCTCAAAGAATTCGGCTGGCATCCGATTGTTATGACAGTCAAACCTGAATATATGGAGGAACCTGCGGATCCTGAATTTACCCGAATGATCCCCGAAGATTTGGAAATCGTACGGGTAAAAGCACTGCCCCCAAAGCTGACCCGGAAAATCGGCATCGGCGATCTGGGAATCCGTTGTTTTCCTTATATGCTGAAAGAATTAGAAAGAATATGCAAAAAGCGTAAAATTGACGCGCTCTTTATTCCGGGTCCGCCATGGCATATGTTTCTTCTGGGAACGATAATTAAAAAAAAATTCAAGATTCCGTTTATTATAGATTATATTGATCCATGGGTAACACCGGGGCTGTTTTATCCATGGAAAAAAGCATTCTGGTTCCGTATGATGGCATATCTGCTTGAACCGCTTGTTATCAGAAAAGTAAACAGAATTACGGCAGTATCTCAGGGAACATGCGACACGGTTTTTCGGCGGTTTCCATATCTGAATCCGGATATTTTCTCTGTAATTCCTTATGGATGCGAAGAGAATGACTTTGACTTTGTTTCCAAAACAAACCGGACTCATAATTACTGGAACACCAAAGATAATAAACTGCATTTTTGCTATGTCGGGGCTGTCTGGTCTCCGGCGATAAATACGGTAAAAGCATTGCTTGACGCACTTGCTCTGCTCAGAGATTCAGAAAAAGAACTGTTTGACAGGATTCAGGTTCATTTTTTAGGAACAAGTTACACACCGGATGCGGAGCCACAGGTAATTCCGCTTGCGAATGAACGTGGCTTGAATAATGTTTCTGAATTATCCAATCGGATTCCATACTTAGATGCTCTGACCGTATTAAAAAGTGCTGATGTGATTCTTGCTTTGGGATCATCTGATACTCATTATACACCTTCTAAAATTTATCCTTGCCTGCTTGCCCGGCGTCCGCTTCTTGGTATTTTTCATGAGCAAAGCAGCGTAGTTGAAGTATTAAAAGAGATGAATACCGGAATTCTTGTTACCTACAATAATAATGAAAATCCGCCGTCATCTAAGGTGAAAGCAATTGCTGATGCGTTGATTCATGCTTCCGGGATGTCTGTCCGTGATTCAGATATGATGTTTCAGGAAAAATTTAAATCATATTCCGCTTATACAATGTCAAAGCGGTTGGCGGATGTTTTTGATTCAGCAGTTTCTAAATCCTTAGCACAGAAAGAAGGCATAAAAAATGAATTTCATAAATAAAATACTGGATCGTTCAAGAAGAATAATATATCAATATTGGGGAAGCCGCTTTGGGCATGGATGCAGAGTCAGCAAGGCGGAATGGAATGAAGAATATCGTCAGGGCAAATGGAATGTGCTGAAAGAATCACACGAACAGGAGCATTATGAAGCTCTTACCTCATTATGTATAAGTTGGGGGGGAAGAATTCAGAATATTGGATGTCGGATGCGGCGAAGGGGTTCTTTTAGATTACTTTCACCGTATGGGATTCAGCTTTTTTGAATATGTCGGAATTGATATTTCACAGGAGGCTGTACAGCGTGCTTTATCACGCTATCCTTCAGCATCTTTTATAATAGCAGATATTGAGAAATATCAGACAGATGACGTTTTTGACATGATAATTTTCAATGAATCATTGTACTATACTAAGCGTCCTGTCAACGTGATGAAAAAATATGAAAAAAGCCTTAAACCCAATGGAATCTTTATTGTTTCAATGTGTGATTATACGGGACATTCGGAAATCCAAAAACGGATTGATGCCCGATATAAGTGTTTGGAACGCAGTTCTGTAACAAATGCAAATAATCAGCGATGGAATATCGGCGTATATAAAAACGGTGAAAATTATGATATGGAAAGATGTGCGTAAAGCATATCCTAATCAATGGGTTGTTATTGAGGCATTGGAAGCTCATAGCACACCGGATAACCGGCGACACTTTGACAGTATAGCAGTTATCGAAACCTGTGCTGATGGAAGTTCGGCAATGAAAACTTACCGGGAACTTCATAAAAGATACCCTTTAAGAGAATTTTATTTCATACATACTAATCATGAAAAACTTGATATTCAGGAACATTACCGGTTAGGTATTCGGATAAAATAATGAAATTACTATTGAAACATAATCTTCCTTTTATAACAATCACCGTTGCATATAAAGGAAATGTCATTGATATTCCGAATGTTGTTATTGATACAGGTTCTTACAGTACTATTATCTCTGCTGATATTGTCGCTTCTGTCGGCATTGTTCCGGCATCTGAAGATAGACCTTATACTGTTCGGGGAATCGGCGGTACAGAGGTTGTTTTTACACGAAGGATTGATTACTTACAAGCAGGAGAATGTCGCATATCTGATTTTGAGATTGAAATAGGCGGAATGGACTACGGTTTTGAGATTAATGGCATTATAGGAATGGATTTTCTTATATTTGCAGGGGCAGTCATCAATCTGCGTGAAATGATGATCGAATTTATATAGAAAAAATTTTGAAGACTTTCAATTTTTTAAGTTAAAATGGGAGAAATATAATTGAAAATACTTATAACAGGCGGCGCAGGATTTATCGGATCTCATCTTACAGAGGCGCTGCTTTCAAACGGCGATGAAGTCATCATCCTTGATGATTTATCCACAGGCTCTTATCAGAATATTGAACATATTGATGATGGGATTCGCCTGCGTCTGATTGTGGATAATGTATGTGATGAAAAAATTGTAAATGAATGTGTTAAAGATGTTCAGGCTGTCTTTCATCTGGCATCCGCAGTCGGCGTGAATATGATTATTGATCAGCCGATTCGTACTATTGAAACAATTGTCGGCGGAACAGAGACAGTAATGAGAAGCTGCGCCCGTTACCGCAGACCCATATTGATAACCTCCACATCCGAAGTCTATGGCAAAGGCATCAAAGTTCCTTTTAAAGAAGATGATGACTGCGTAATGGGACCAACAACAAAAAGACGCTGGAGTTATGCTTGTGCAAAAGCGTTGGATGAATTTCTGGCAATGGCGCATTGGTATCATTCCAAGCTGCCTGTTGTGATTGCACGTCTCTTTAATACCGTAGGTCCCCGGCAGACCGGACAATACGGTATGGTCGTTCCCCGATTTGTCCGTCAGGGATTGCGGGGTGACCCTATAACGGTTTATGGAGATGGAAGCCAGAGCCGCTGCTTTGGTCATGTGAAAGATATTGTAAATGCTTTAATTCCGTTGAGTAAAAATCCCCGTGCTTATGGACAGGTCTTTAATATCGGCAGTGATGAAGAGATAACAATGCTGGATTTGGCAAAACTCGTATGTGAGATGACCGGAGATAAATCTGAAATTGTTTTTATTCCATATCAGAAAGCTTATGGTGAAGGGTTTGATGATATGCAGCGGCGCGTGCCTGATCTTACCAAGATAAAGAAGTTATTAGGATATGAGCCAAAACATGATTTAAGGCATATTCTTCAGGATGTGATTGAGTTTGAAAAAAGCAGAATGTGAAACATACTTGCAAGGAGGTTATTATGCAGCAGTCAGCAAAAAAATTTATCTCTCCTGAAGAGTATTTTGCTATGGAAGAGGCTGCCGAGTACAAAAGTGAATATTATCAGGGTGAAATATTTGCTATGTCCGGCGCATCTTTTAATCACAATCTTATTGCTATGAATGTATCCGGCTATTTACATAATTTACTTCAGGATTCAGCATGTTTCGTTTTTACAGGTGATATGAAGATACAAGTTAATGAAGATAGCCATTATACATATCCTGATACAAGCATTGTCTGCGGAGATGTTGAATTTGCTGAAAACCGGAATGATGTTATTGCAAATCCTCTTGTTATTTTTGAAATTCTCTCTGATTCCACAAAAGATTATGACCGGGGATCCAAATTTACCGCCTACCGGAATATTGCATCCCTGAAAGATTATATACTCGTTGATCAGTATTCTTATCATGTTGAGTATTTTCATAAAAATGAAGCGGGTCAGTGGAGTCTCAGAGAATTTAAAAATATGAATGATATGTTTAAGATAAGCTCTACAGATGTTGAATTATCTCTGAAAACGGTTTACCATCGTGTAATATGGTAATCAGCAGGAGTCTTTATCATGCAGCAGTCAGCGAAAATATTTATTTCATCTCAGGAATATTTTGAGATGGAAGAGGTTGCCGAATATAAAAGTGAATACTATCAGGGTGAGATATTTGCCATGTCCGGCGCATCTTTTAATCATAATGTCATTGCCGGAAATACGTTCGCAGCATTGCACAGTTCACTCAGTGATTATGATTGTATTGTTTTTAGCAGTGATATGAAAATACAGGTTGATAAAGAGAGCCATTATACATACCCTGATATAAGCATTGTCTGCGGAGATGTTGAATTTGCTGAAAACCGGAATGATGTGATTGCAAATCCTCTTGTTATCTTTGAAATTCTCTCTGATTCCACAAAAGATTATGACCGGGGATCCAAATTTACCGCTTACCGGAATATTGCATCCCTGAAAGATTATATACTCGTTGATCAGCATTCTTATCATGTTGAGTATTTTCATAAAAATGAAGCGGATCAGTGGAGTCTGAGCGAATTTAAAAATGTGAATGATATGTTTAAGATAAGCTCTACAGATGTTGAATTATCTCTGAAAACGGTTTACCATCGTGTAATATGGTAATCAGCAGGAGTCTTTATCATGCAGCAGTCAGCGAAAATATTTATTTCATCTCAGGAATATTTTGAGATGGAAGAGGTTGCCGAATATAAAAGTGAATACTATCAGGGTGAGATATTTGCCATGTCCGGCGCATCTTTTAATCACAATCTTATTGCTTCAAATATCATGATTTTTATTGGCAATGCTTTACAAAAGTCTGACTGTGTTGTTTTTACCAGCGATATGAAAATACAGGTTGATAAAGACAGCCATTATACATATCCTGATACAAGCATTGTCTGCGGAGATGTTGAATTTGCTGAAAACCGGAATGATGTGATTGCAAATCCTCTTGTTATCTTTGAAATTCTCTCTGATTCCACAAAAGATTATGACCGGGGATCCAAATTTACCGCTTACCGGAATATTGCATCCCTGAAAGATTATATACTCGTTGATCAGTATGCTTATCATGTTGAGTATTTTAATAAAAATGAAGCTGGTCAGTGGAGTCTCAGTGAATTTAAAAATATGGATGATACGTTTAAGATAAAATCTGCAGATGTTGAATTATCTCTGAAAAAAATCTATAACCGGGTGAAATGGTAACTGATGAAGAGTATTCTTATTGTCTGTCATGCATGGCATGAAGAGAATTTCGGAGGAGCATTCAAATTAGCGGCGGAATTTGCTCAGTATCTTGGTCATTGCGGATATGATCTTCATTTTCTCTGCGGAACATATCAGAAAAATTATTCCAATCCGACAAGGATAAATGGAATACAACTTTGGCGGTATCAGTTCCCGAAAGCCCCGTCCCCAAGTCCGGCGAATCTTTGGGGACATCTTTACGGTACATGGTTACTGACACAAAAGATTGCCGGCAAAGCTGATATTGGTTATCTGAACGGACATTCACCGTTACAGTTTTTAGCTGCATGTTATGCCCTGAAACATAAAGATTGCCGGAAAGTGTATAGCGTACACTCTCCCTTTGTAGAAGAATTAAAGGAAAACTGGTCGCAGGTCGCAAGTTCCAAAATACAATTTGCTCTCAGTATTGTCCGTCAGTTGGAAAAAATGATATATCAGCAGGCGGATAAGATACAATGTTATTCTGACTACTCTTTATCCCTGCTTAAACATCTGTATCTTAAAAAAATCATAAATAAAGCAGTTGTATGTCCGGGCTGGGTTGATCTGAACCGCTTTCAGCCTTCAGCAGACCGGAATGAGACTCGGAAAAAATTAGGAGGATATTGGAAAATCGGAATTCCGACATTTTTGAGCGTCCGCAGGCTTGAAAGAAGGATGGGGCTTGATAATTTAATCACTGCGTGCAGTATTTTAAAAGATGAGGGGTATCAGTTCCAAGTCATGATTGGCGGCACGGGTCCTCTTCAACATGAATTTGAGGATGAAATTTCAAAGTTGGGGCTTCAGGAATATGTTCATTTATTAGGAAGAATTTCAGAGCAGGAGCTTCCGCTGACTTACGCGGCGGCAGACTGTTTTGTTCTTCCTACACGCGCACTTGAATGTTTCGGGTTGATTGTTCTTGAGGCATTTGCGTGCAATACGCCGGTGATTGCTACTCCAGTAGGCTCTATACCGGAAGTCATGGGAAAATATTGTAATCAGGGATGGCTTTCAGCAGATACATCGGCAAATGCGATTGCCGATCAAATGAGGATGTTCCTGAAAGGTGAATTAAAAACAGATCCCGCTAATCTGCGTCAACATGCTTCTCAGTATGCGACTTCGGCGATTCTTCCAAAACTTGAAAATATTCTCGTAGGATAAACACTGGTACATGACCAATTTAGGCGGACACGCTCCGCTTTGTCCGCCCTACATTCTCATCCGAATTGTCAATGTTTGTCTGAAGTCTGTAGGGTGGACAAAGCGGAGCGTGTCCACCTTTTGCTGTCTCCGCCTCAATTGGCGGACTCAGTTTGGGAAAGGGCTGATTTTACAATCCTACCCTCTGTCGCAATGCTGTCAGAGGACGGCGCATCAGGTAATAAAAGAGTGTTACCTCTTTTCCGTAGATTTTGGCGGTTCCTCTTAATCCGATACGATACGAGGACTTCGGTGAGCTCAGTCGAACCGGGTTGTTTAATGATGCCTTCAGACGGAACGCCAATATCCCCTCAGATGTTATCTGCGCTTCATAGCTTGCCTGACGCAGAGAGGCAGATAACGGCGAATCCGGTCTGATATTCAGAAATATCCGCACCTCGGCACCTGTATCAAGATTGACAGCATCTGAAACCGGCAGCATGAATCTCTGCTTCGGCGCGATTCGGATCCGCAATACTCATCACCTTCTCACCAACTATTACAGGTTTTCCAATCCAGTCATTGACATCTGAAAAAAGAGCAATCCCATTCTGTTTTGCATAAACTTTGCTCCGTTCAAGCATTTCTGCCATGTAATCTGTTTCAGCAGATTTCTGCTCTATCTGCGCCTTGAGGACAGCCATATCCCCTTTGCTCTTTTCATCGCCTGTAAGAGCTTTCCGTTTGGCGCGGTCATATTCAGTAAGAACAACCCCAATCGCCTTTTTTGATACTTCATATTCATTTCGGATACCTGTATCATCAAAATTGAATAATAACTGCCCGGATTTAACATCCTGATTCGGTTCAACATGAACCTGCTTAATAACGCCGTCTATCGGAGCGCTGACAATCATCGGATCAAGCGGGACAATTTCAACCGGCGCAAGAACCGAAAGTCTGACAGGTAAAAACATTGCGGCAATAATGATAAGCATCAGTAAAAATTGCAGAAACAGCATCTTAGGAGTGCTGAATCTGAAATTCGGCACTCCGGCGTTTTCTTTTTTCAGAGCCTGCCATGCGTGGGCGTAAGTATCTGCAATTCGTTCAATCAGTCTGATTTCACCTGTATTCCATTGAGTATCACGGGTAAGAATAAGCCCGCCGGTGATTTCTCCTTTATGTGTTATCATGGGCGACCAGATTGCTGGTCCGCCTATATTCCATTCCAGCCACCCATTCTGAAATGTCTCGCTGAGATTAGCCGGATCAACAATATGAATTTTATCATGATCCGGTTTACGGAGAATCTCTTTGACAAGATTTCTCAGATAGATAATAAACGGAGAATATTTATCAGGTTGGTCTGCGCCTGATACTGCTTCAATTCTGATTTTTCCTGAGTAACTTTTTATCCAGAGTATTGCCTGCTGATATTTTACCAGCTTTAAGCTTTCATTCACCATGATAAAGCCAAGCTCCGCAGGCAATTTGGCATGACGAGCCTCTTTTTCAAGCTGAAGCAGAGTGCTGAGAAGTATAATCTGCTGTTCAGAATTGGGGGGATTTGTCATTATTATTCAGGCACTTTAAAATTGGCGGTTCCGCTCATACCGGCAAGCAATTCAGGGTGATTTCCTTTGATTGAGGCTCTTATTTCAAGAGTCTGACTCACGGGATCCACACGCGCGCCAATCGCTGTAACAATTGCCGTATAATTTTTGCCGGTTTCATCAATATGTACTGTAAAAGAGAGTGATTTTTTTACCCATTTCAGCCATTTGGACGGAATAAGGAGCTGCGCGGTCAGATTAAGATCATCAATAATCTCCAGCAGCGGCTCTCCCGGAGAGACATATTGAAACGGATTTGCGTTCCGTTTTACAATTCTCCCTGTAAACGGGGCATAAATTGCACATTTCTTGACCTGCGATTCTCTGAGAGAGAGTTCAGCCTTTGCCCGCTGCATACGGGAAAGAGAAACCGCCATTTCAAGTTCACTGACGGAATTCAGCTTTTCCAGACGGCGGTTTACCTCAAGGATTTTTACAGCCTCTTCCAATTCTGCTTGAGCTTTTTCACGCTGTACTTTGTACATTTCACAGTCAAAAATGATCAGCGTCTTGCCGGAATTGAACCGATCTCCGATGTCAACCTGAATCTTTTCAATGCGTGCGGCAATTTCACTTGAAAGAGTAGTCTCAGTCAAAGGGAGTATCTGAACGCGGATACTACCCTTGTCAATATCATCTATAGGAGCGGATATTTTTTCTTCGTTCCCGGTCTCCGGCGTCAGAATTGGAGGGACAACTTCGGAAGCCTGCTCTCCCCATGCCGGAACAGAAAGGAGAAGTATAAATATAAACAGTCTGATAATTGAAATATACATAAAAATTTTTTTACACTTTTACCGCAAAGGGCGCGAAGTACGCTAAGGAAAAGAGTCTCATCCCTTTGCGATCCTTGCATATTCTCTGCGATCTTTGCGGTTTAATTTTTACCGCAAAGAACAGAAAGGTTTTATTTATCTGCACTTGGTGAAACCTTTGTGTTCTTTGTGGTTTAATTTTCCCGTTCCCATGCTGAAGTGTGTATCATAAACCCTAAGGGTTTCTATGATTAATACCCAAGCCCAAGACTCTCCAGCAATTCCATACGTCCGTATTCAAAACTGTCCGCTGCCATTCGGATTTGTCCTGAAAAATCACTGGTAAAAATCTGAGATTTGGCTGCAGTATTCTCTTTTACATCAATATTAACATTGACCACATCAATACCGCCGTTCCCGTCAGATACTGTATAGAGAAAACTGTCTGTTCCTATATAGTTGCTATCAGGGGTATAGATATATTTATCACTGATGCCGTTGGCGTAACGCTCAAGTCTGCCATGTTCAGGGGTTGTAAAACCTGTAATACTCAAAGAATCCCCTTCCGGATCCGTGTCATTATTCAGAAGTGTTTCAGCGGTAAAAGATTTTTCAGAATTTTTACCTGCTGTAAAATTGTCAGCAGTTCCTTCAGGAGATTCATTTGAAGTAACATTGACAAACACTCTGATTTTCCCTTCAGCGGTTATTACCAGGAAGAAATCTTCTCCGCTGAAATTTTTATCAGGCGTATAAGTATAAAAACCGTTATCCTTGTCATAGCTGATCCTGCCGTGTGAAGGAGAAGTATATCCTTTGATGCTGAAGTCCTTTGCAACCATGAATAAGCCGGTATCTTCTTTTATGGTTACATAGTCATTCCTGATACGGGAACCTGGATCAGGCAGACTATGAACCACTGTTACAGTAACAGTTCCGGTATCATATCCGCCGTTGCCGTCAGAAATCTGGTATGTAAACTGATCTTTGCCGTAATAATCATTTTCAGGAGTATAGCTGTAAGTACCGTCATCATTTTTTGCGATTGCACCGTGTTCAGGCGATGTGAATTCTATATCTTTAATCACTATAACATTTCCGTCAATATCTGTATCATTCTTCAGCAGAAGAGCATCGGTAAAGGTAAAATCATCAGCATTTTGTATGACAAAGAGATTGTCAGGATTTGCCACAGGGGCATCATTGCCGGATCCGACAGAGATCTCAACTGTACCTGCGGCAGTACCGCCGTCTCCGTCAGAAACGGTATAAGAAAAATTGTCAGTTCCGTTATAATCTTTGTCAGGTTTATAAGAATAACTTCCGCTGCCGTTGCTGATAATCTTACCATGTGCCGGTTTTGTATAAGATGCAAGACTCAATGTATCTCCGTTAATATCTTTGTCATTCTGGGTCAGTTGTTTATCGGTGAAGTTCAGAGTTGTATCTTCATCCGTTGTGAGATTATCTTTGTTGGCAACAGGCGGTGTATTTTTAACCGTGATAATAACAGCAGCAGTGCCTGTTCCTCCTTTGCCGTCTGAGACAGTGTAGGTAAAGCTGTCTGTTCCTGTATAATTGGAATCCGGTGTGTAAATAAATACGCCTTTCCCTTTGTCCGTAAGCGTGCCATGTGAGGGATATGTCTCTGTTAAAGTCAAAGGATCATTATCAGGATTTTTATCATTGGCAAAGACATTTATAGTTTTTGAAACATTCTTATCAACAACAACATCGTCATTTAAAGCAACAGGCGGAGCATTTACCGTGATATGAACAACAGCCGTATCATCGCCGCCCTTACCGTCAGAAACCGTATAGGTAAAAGTATCAGCGCCGTAATAATCGGCAGCAGGAGTATAAGTCAATACGCCGTTGCCGCTGTCAGAAATTGAACCGCCTTTTGAAGAGACCGAATCATATCTTGAGACTGTAAGAGTATCTCCGTCAGGATCGCTGTCATTTAAGAGCAAGCCTGCCTGCGGATTTGCTTTTTCAATCTTCAGCGGGCTGTTCATCTGCATTGAGAAATAATCGCTCCTTGCATCAGGATCGCCGTTTACAGTAATCTTGACTGTTGCTTTTTCAGATACCCCGCCGTTTCCGTCTTCTATGATATATGTAAAACTGTCTGATCCGCTGTAATCTTTTCCCGGCGTATATGTGAACATGCGTGTATCTTTATCATAAGTGAGCGTTCCGTATTTGGGCTGTGTAAAACCATCTTCTTTTATACTCAAAATATCATTGTCAATATCTGTATCATTTGCAAGCAGTTTTTCATCAGAAAAGCTCTGCGGGTTATTTTCGTTTGTCCCTATGGTATCATCAATGGCTACAGGTTTATCATTTACAGGCTTGATTTCAATTGTAACCGTGCCTGTAGCATCAGGCGTATTCTTATCCCCGTCAGAGAGCGTATAAGTAAATGTATCATATCCGTTATAATTTGCGTCAGGAGTATAGATATAACTGCCGTTCTTTTCAGCAAGTGTTCCATGAGAAAGTTTTCCGGTTGCAACTTTGGTTATGCTTATAGAATCGCCGTCAGGATCATAGTCATTTGCTTTAAGCTGATCATTGGTAATTGTCAGAGCTGTATCTTCCGTTGTTGACAGATTATCATCAACAGCAACCGGCGGATTGGTCTTGACAGTTATATTGACAGTCGCTGTATCTGTTCCGCCTTTTCCGTCAGATACTTGATATGTAAAGCTGTCTGTTCCGGCATACTCTTTTTGTGTATAAGTATAAGTACCATCGTTATTATTTTCGAGCGTGCCATGAGACGGATTTTGAGTTACAGTTGGAATTAACATATCTCCATTAGGATCCGTATCATTATCAAGAATATTGATAATAACAGGCTTATTTTTGTTTGTCTCTGCCGTATCATCTTCAGCAATCGGCGGGGCATTTACAGAAATCGTAACTGTCGCTGTATTTGTGCCGCCGTCTCCGTCAGAAACTGTATAAGTAAAACTATCATTTCCGTAAAAATCTTTATTCGGAGTATAAATAAAAGTGTCATCTGTCTGAGTAAGTTTTCCGGTGAGTGTGCCATGTGATTGCTGTGTGTAAGATTCAATTTTCAGTGCATCTTTGTCAGCATCAGTATCGTTTTCAGTCAGCTTGCTCTCCTTAATAGTTACAGGCGTATTCATCTGAGTTGTAAAAGCATCTTCTTTGGCAGCAGGAGCATGGTTTTCTACAGTAATAACAACCGTTGCATTATCCAATCCCCCTTTGGTATCAGCAACCGTATAAACAAAAGAGTCTGTTCCGCTGAAATTCGCATTAGGCGTATAAGTATAAGTTCCATCTCCGTTATCTTTCAGCGTTCCGTATAGAGGCTGAACTTTTATCTCTTTGATACTCAAAGCCTGCTTTTCAATATCGCTGTCATTATTGAGCAGAGTATTTTTATCTATAATCAGAGCGGTATTTTTGGAAGTTGTAAAAGCATCATCTCCGGCAACCGGCGGATTGTTTACAAAGATGGTCGCTGTTGCGACAGAATCCCCGCCTTTTCCGTCAGAGATTTGATACATAAAACTGTCCGTACCCTTGAAATCCGAATAAGGCGTATAGGTAAATACACCGTTTGCTTTATCATAAAAGAACATACCGTTAAGAGGCTGTTTCAGAAATTTTTCAACAGTCAGAGTATCCTTGTCAAGGTCAGAATCATTTTTGAGCAGATACCCAGAAGAAATTGTCAGTGTAGCCCCTTTGTTTGTGGTCAGTTCTGTATCATCAACGGCAACAGGCGGCATATTGACAGTAATCGTAACTTTGGCTGTACTGCTCTTTGTACTGGAACTGCCATCAGTTATAGTATATGTAAAAAAATCCGAACTGCCGGAACCACTGGGAATATAGGTATAAGTGCCGTTGCCGTTGCCATACAGCTTTCCGTAAAGAGGCTGTGTGAAGCCGGTAATAATGAGCTTATCTCCGTCAGGATCAATGTCATTTTTGAGCAGTTCATTTTCTTTTATGATAAGACTGGTATTTTTGTTTGTTATAGCCGTATCGTTAAAGGCAACAGGATCATGGGAATCGCCTGTAATATTGACGGTAACAACAGCAGTATCTGTAAGTTTTCCAGTCCGAAGCTGTATAAGTAAAGGTATCTGTACCAACATAATTTGTTGAAGGAGTATAGATATAAATACCGTTACTTCCTCCAAGAGTACCATGTGAAGGTAATATGGTGGTAAATGTCAGTTTATCATTATCAGAATCAGAAGCAGATTTGGAAAGGTCTATAGATATTTGAGTATCTCTCTTTGTGGTTACAGAAACATCTGCTGCATCCGGCGGATTGTTCACAGTTTGGACTGTGATAGTAACTATGCCCGTGTCCGAGCATTTTCCGTCAGAAGCGGTATAGGTAAAACTTTCTGTTCCATGATAAAAATCATGAGGTGTATAAGTATATTCTGTTCCGTTAAAGAAAATTGTTCCATTGGCAGGCTGATTATATGATATGCTCAGATTATCCCCGTCAATATCAGATATTTCAAAATGAACTGGCACAGAAACACCTTCGTTTGTTGTTATACTGATATCTTTGGCATCAGGACAGTCATTCACATTTTCCACTCTTATCGTGAAACCCTGCTCTGTATAAGCCCCGTCATCATCTTTGACCTGAATTTTTACTCCATGATAACCGACTTCGCTGTTTGTAGGGGTTCCGGAAAGTGTTGCTGTTCCGTTATTGTAGTATGTCAATTTCAGCCAGTCCGGTTTTGTCAATGCTGAAATTGTCAGGTAATTGCCTGCATCATCAGGATCAGATGTGGTAATGCTGTAAGTGTAAAGATTATCTTCATTGACTGATATAACCGGCGTGCTTATAAATGCCGGCGTATCATTGACTGATGTAACAGTAATATAAACTATTGCATCATCCGTAGCTCCGTTGTTATTGGAAGCTGTGTATTTGAAACTGTCATTTCCGAAGAAGTTTGCGTTTGGTTTATAAATAAAAGTTGTTCCGTCAAAAGCAAGCGTTCCGTTAGACGGCTGAGTCCACGATGAAACATTATTTACATCTGTGTCATTGCTCAGGAGCGTTGCTTTGGTAAAAGTCAGTTGGGTATCTTCACTGATTGAAGTTAAAAGATCATCATTGGCATTAGGATCCGCAACTTCTGTTACTGTAATATTGACAGTACCTGTGCCGCTCCCTCCTTTTCCGTCATTCACTGTAAACGTAAAAGTATCAGTACCGAAATATCCTGAGGACGGTGTATATGTAAATGTTCCGTCTGCATTTACTGTGGCTGAACCATGTGACGGATTACCTGCCTTGCTGAAGGTGAGAGGATCATTTTCAATATCTGTTGCTGTAAGCATACCGCTGTATGTTACATCTTCATTTGTAGAGACTGTTTTACTCTGCGATACAGGAGCATCATTTACAGAATTAACTGTAATACTTACAATCCCTGCTCCGCTTAATCCTCCGCTGTCTGTTACTGTAAATTTAAAACTGTCAAATCCGTAATAATTTGCTTCAGGTGTATAGATAAAAGAGCCGTCAGGGTTTGTCACAACAGTTCCGTGAGAAGGGTTGGTATTTGTACTGAAGGTAAGCGGATTTCCTTCAACATCAGTTCCGTTTACTGTACCTGTATATGAAACATCTTCATTGGTGCTGATACTCTGATTACTGCCTGTAGGCGCATCATTTACCGGATTGACAGTAATCGTTACCGTAGCAGTATTCGATTCTCCGCCTAAGCTGTCTTTTGACTTGTAAGTAAAAGTATCTGTACCGTAAAAATTTGCATTCGGCGTATAGGTGAATGTTCCGTCAGAATAATTCATAATCAAAGTTCCGTTTGATACCCCGGAAACTATTTGACCTATTGAAATAGGTAAGTTATTTTCTCCCGGAGCGCCCCCATGAGAATCTGAATCATTTGCCAGAAGTGATAGTCCCGCGTTCAGCAGCGTATCCTCATTAGTGTTGTATGAATCATTAGTTGCAACAGGTCCCTGATTAACGCCTCCTACGTTGATAGTTACAGTTGCAGTATTTGAAACGCCTCCAAGAGAATCTTTTGCCTGATATGTAAATGAATCTGCGCCGTTAAAATTCGTAGCCGGTGTATAAGTGAATGTGCCGTTTGTATTCAATATAAGTGTGCCGTGAGATACATTGGAAACAAGCTGCGCCGTCAGAGATGTGTTATTTTCATTTGGCGCTCCGCTGTGAAAATCCGAATCATTTCCCAAGACTGGACTTCCATTCAGGGTGGTGTTTTCAGTAGCACTGTAAACATCACTTAATGCTGTCGGCGGATCATTGATTGAATTGACTGTCAGTGTAAATGTATCACTTGCAGTATCAGTTCCATCTGAAACAGTAACAGTTAAGGTTGTTATTCCATTCTGATTATCAGCCGGAGTCAAAGTAATTGTTCTGTTTGAGCCGCTCCCTCCTAAGCTGATATTTCCATTTGGAAGTAATACAGTATTTGAAGAAATAGCCGTTACTGTCAGCGAGCCTGCTGCGGTCTCCAAATCTCCTACGGTGAAGTTGACAGCACTTGTGGATGTATCTTCATTGGTGTTTTTATCAGTTATATCTGAAATTGTCGGCAGATCATTTTCTGAATTAATATTAATTGTAAATGTTTTAATAATAGAAGTATCAATTCCGCCGTTGGCTATGCCGCCGTTATCCTTAACCGTTACATCAAAAGTTGATGTTCCGTTTGCATTTGCTGCCGGAGTATAAATGAGTTTGCCTGCTGAATCTATTGCAGGAGCAGAAGAAAAGAGAGACGGATTGCTGATATTGCTGACCGTATAAGTTGCAGTCTGTACTGATTCATAACTGTCACTGTGATTACTGTCATTCGGATAAAAAGTTGCCCATCCGTTTACGGTTTGAATTCCCGGATCTTCATTTACCGCAGCGGGATTGACTGCTGTAAAACCGGGCTTATTATTCACAGTATTCACCGTTATTGTAAATGTTTTAATAACAGAGGTATCAACTCCGCCGTTGGCTGTGCCGCCGTTATCCTTAACCGTTACATCAAAAGTTGATGTTCCGTTTGCATTCGCAGCCGGAGTGTAGGTAAGTTTGCCTGTTGAATCTATTGCAGGAGCAGAAGAAAAGAGAGACGGATTGCTGATATTGCTGACCGTATAAGTTGCAGTCTGTACCGATTCATAACTGTCGCTGTGATTACTGTCATTCGGATAAAAAGTTGCCCATCCGTTTACGGTTTGAATTCCCGGGTCTTCATTTACCGCAGCGGGATTGACTGCTGTAAAACCGGGCTTATTATTCACAGTATTCACCGTTATTGTAAATGTTTTAATAACAGAGGTATCAACTCCGCCGTTGGCTGTGCCGCCGTTATCCTTAACCGTTACATCAAAAGTTGATGTTCCGTTTGCATTCGCAGCCGGAGTATAAGTGAGTTTGCCGGTTGAATCTATTACAGGCGATGAGGAGAATAAAGAAGAATTGCTGATATTGCTGACCGTATAAGTTGCAGTCTGTACCGATTCATAACTGTCACTGTGATTACTGTCATTAGGGTAAAAAGTTGCCCATCCGGCAATACTCTGCACCCCGGAATCTTCATTTACCGCAGACGGATTGACTGCTGTAAAGCCGGGTTTATCATTTACTGCATTTACTGTAATACTGACAGTATCCGAATCAGTCTTTGCACCGCCTGAGCCTGTATTCCCCTGATCATCTGTATCAATTTTAACTGATCCTGTACCATTGTAATCGGCTGTCGGCTTAAATGCCATTCCATTCAGTGCTGTATTGATATTTGCAGCCGTACCTGTAAATGTCACCACAGCATCATCCGTGCCGTCTCCTGAGATGAATGTCAATCCGGATGCGCCGTTCAGAGTAAGTGTTCCGTTTGTACCTGTCAGAGTTACTTTAACTGACGAAATTCCCGAATCAATGTCATCAATTTTGATAAGATTACTGTTGCCTGTGCTGAATGTCAGCGTGGCATCTTCATTTATTATCTGAGTAACCGGAACTGTATTTACCGGAGCATCATTTACTGCATTTATCTGAATACTTGCGGTATCAGTGGCATTACTGAATACACTTCCGGGAGTATGCGTGTAACCGGATAGATTAGTTGTATTTCCAGGACTTTTACCATCGCTTTTATCCCATGCACGAAATGTTATACCATTTGTAACAGTACCGTTAAAATTTGCATTTGGGACAAACCGGATTTTATTCGTAGCTATTGAGCCGTCTAAATGAACCGCTGTTGCTGAAATATCCACCGCACTGCCTGTCGTAGCTGTAAAATCAGTCCACGTTGTCCCATTATCAATAGAATACTGCCACTTGCCATTTGTGTTATCCACGGCTGTTATCACAATTGATTCAGGAGCATTTGAGGAGGGTATAATATCCACATCTGTAATTGCATCATCATGAATTATATCTGCTACTGCTGTACCGGTATTGGTTGTATTGTCTTCATCAATGGCAGCGAGGGAATTTGCCTGATCTGACAAGACCGGCGCATGATTTCCAAACTCATACACGCCAATATCAACCTGAGTTCCAAGTACACGGTCGTAACCCGAGCCGCGCTGGTCAGTTGTCAGACTGCCGATATAAGTATTACTTCCCGCGTCAATTGCTGAACTCCCGGTTAGCAGTTTATGAGTTTTCGTCAGTCCGCCATTGTCTGCAAGGGTAGTGTCAAGATTAAGTGTACCGGATGCAACAATATTGCCGGTGCCACTATCAATTGTTCCGCCAACATTAGCGATAAAATTATAGTTGGCATTAAAAGTTCCTCCCTGATGCCGAATATCAGTGTAAGTAGGTGATGTATTTCCTGCCACTATGCTATTATTGAGATTCAGAGTTCCGTTTTGCAGCCAAATACCGCCTGCGTATGATGTTGCGTCATTTTTATAAACCGTGCTGTTGGTAATGTTTACTATACCGTTGTCAATTCTGATAAATCCGCCTGTTCCTGCCTTGTTCTCAGAAAATGTGCTGTTATAAATATTAACCGTACCTGCAGTGCTGTAAACAGCCCCGCCCAGAAGAACACCAGTCGCCTGATTTCCGAAAAATGTGCAACTGTCAATTTTCAGATTTCCCGCATTTAAGACAGCTCCTCCACCGATTGCAGTTACCTTTCCATTTGTAAGTGTCAATCCGTCAAGAGTCAGGTCAGCACTCGCATTGACACTGAAAATCCGTGAACTGGCATTTCCGTCAATAGTTATTTTGTATCCGCTATTGTCAATGGACAGTTTATGAGTTGTATCAGTTAAAATAGTGAACTGCCCCGAATTCAATGTTATAGTATAGTCATTGCTGAATGTAATTGTATCATCCTGTCCATTGGTATTTGCAGTATCAATCGCATCCCGCAGAGTAATTTTGGTTGCATCATCACTATGATCAACTGCTCCGTCCTGATTACTGTTTACAATAACTGTTGCCAGACTATAATCATACCCGTCTGCTGCTATCACCGCGGTTTCCACCGCACCCATCTCAAACTGATACTCCAAATACCAATCCCCGCCGAGATTATCCGCCCCGGTAATATCATCAGACGCCGCAACATCCGCCCCGGTCATTTCAGCAAACTGATTGACAAACACAACCCCCTCATTATTCCCCGCCACATTACACCCGTAAATCAGAATATCCGCATTTTGGCTTAAATGCTGATTCCATGCTGTAAATAAAGGCTTGTAATTTTCAATTGTATCTGTATTCAATTCAGCATTTCCCAGAATAATATCTCCGGGACTTCCATGTGAAATAATATGCACTGCATCAATATTATCATACTGCGACAGCACATTATCAATCTGTACAACGCCGTCCTGATTCGGATCAAGCAGAACTACCAGAACTTCCGAATTTTTGGAAACGGTTCGACCGAGCTCACCGAAGTATTCGGAAGTTTTTTCTATTATTTTCTCATAATCTTTAACAGTCGGATCAACAAAGATAATTTCACGGGGATTATCTGCTGCATGAGGAACAAAAGATAATGGAGAATTAGGAATTGAGAATTGATAATTGTCTGCTATATCATTATCCCCAATTCCTGATTCCTGATTCCCAAATTCCAGCAGACCCGCAGCCAGTCCTGCGGCGTCATAAAGATAACGCGGCTCCAGCGCCAGCATTAATTTACCTGTTTTAAGAGTATCTGATATATTGCGTGAGGTTCTGCTGTTCCTCTTTTTATCCCCTTTTATAACATTATTTAACCATTTTAAAAAAGACATGGCTGCCCTCCCTCTTTTTTGATTATTATTATAATAAAAAAATATTTCTTTTAATTTTATCTCAGAAATATTCATTATGTCAAGAAAAAAAATAATATTCTGTTATTATTGTTTTTTCAATACAATCTGTGATTCATTAATATAAATATGCTGATACTCAATGATAACAATTTTACCGCAAAAGTCCTGCACACATTTTTATCTTTGGAAAAATTGACTTATTTAATGGTTTACAATCAGTTTAAAAAGCTATAATATTATATATATTTTCAGTCCTGCAATATTGCCGGAAAAAATACCGGCTTGTATCCCTGAAAAAAAGGAGACTTCATTATGATTCATCCCCTTAACTTTGATAAACAGAAAGAAATGATCATAAATCTGGCAGGCAAAATGAGCCGCAGCAATCTGATCGCTTTTATCCTCTCTCATCTTCAGAAAACAGATACAGAAGAATTCAGAATACAGGGAGACAGAAGAGATTATCCGAATGACAGACCCCTGTCATGTTATTCCTCATATTTACAATGAATATCGCCAGATTGTGCATGACGGCATATTCTTTTTTCTTTCAAATTTTTCACTTCCCCGTCTTGTCAGTCTTGCTGTGGATCAGTTCTTAATGAAATCGGACATTTCATCCGAAGAGAGGCTGATTGAGCTTGCCCGGCAGATTCCGACTCTTCATAAATTAGGACAGATTATCGCCCGTAACCGGAATATAGATAAATCTTTCAGAAAGTGGCTGATTTGTCTGGAGAATGATCTTCATCTTACAGGTATTCATCCCCTTAAAGAGAAGATTGAATCAGAATTAAGAGGGCTTATCAAGGTATTCTCTATTAAGACAGGGGATAAAATTCTGGCGGAAGCAAGCGTGGGAGCGGTTATACCCTTTACATGGAGAGAGCCGGGAACAGATAAAGAATCAAAAGGCGTATTCAAACTTCTGAAACATAAAGTTAAAACACATCTGAAAGAAGAATCTGAATTATTGGATAAACTTGCTCTCTTTTTTGATAAAAACAGAGATAAGTATCCTCTTAAAAATTTCAGATTTATTGAAACATTCAGGGATATAAAAGAGGCATTGCAGAAAGAGATTGATTTGTCCGGGGAACAGTCAAATCTGAAAAGAGCGGCAAAATTTTATGAAAAAGATAAGACATCTGTTATTCCGGCTTTGCTCCCTTTTTCCACAGAAAATATGACGGCTATGGAATATATGAGCGGCGGAAAGATCACTGATACAGATATAAAACCGGAAAATAAAAAGAGACTTGCGAAAATGTTATTCAAAGCAGTTATATGGCAGCCTTTGTTCTCCCGTAATGAGCAGACCTTGTTTCACGGCGATCCCCATGCCGGAAATATCTATGCTTATGAAAACGGGAATGATGATATAAAATTAATCCTTCTGGATTGGAGTCAGGCAGGGGGATTATCCAAAAAAGAGAGGATAAATATATTTAAAATAGCAGCCGGTATCTTTTTAGATGATGAAAAACTTATCTGCAAAGCAATAAAATCTCTCTGTGAAGATGATATACAAAAAGATGATTCTGAAAAGATAATTAAAATAATCAGGGATATTTTTAAATCCCCCCGGTATATCCGGCGAAAAATAGTTGAAAAGATATTCTTTTTTATTGACCAGACCGCTATTCAGGGGATACGGTTTCCAAAAGACCTTCTGCTGTTAAGAAAGGCTTTTTTCACTCTTGAAGGAATCCTTTATGAGCTTGATCCTGAATTTGATATGGACAGATATGTTTTAAATCTTCTTGAGGAGCTTTTTCTTGAAGAGCTTCCGAAAAGATGGATTTATTTTCTCTTTCCTCAGTCAGACAGTTTTAATCATTACAAAAGTCTGATGTCAAATAATGATCTTCAGATACTTGGGAACCGTATTTTTATGAAATCTCTTGAAAAAGGAATAAATCTGCTAACCAGTTATCAGTTATCAGTAATCAGTTATCAAAAAATGGATCCCGACCTGAAGCATAATTACCGTTTCGTGTACTAAGATTGCAGTAGCGTAACACGCGGTTTGTGAACGGAGAAAAATATGGATATTCATGAACTTATAAAAAAATTAGACAGCCCTGATGAAGCAGAAAGAATCTATGCGGCTCAGGATATTGCTGATATAAATCAGCCTGATATGGCGGTTCCCCTGTTAAGAAGATTTCAGATTGAAGAATCTTCCGCTGTCAGGGATGCTATTTTATTCAGCCTGAAGAATCTCCCATGCAAAGATATTTATAATCATATATTCAGGCTGTTCAAATCATCTGATGCTTACATTCGCAATGCCGCTTTATCTGTATTCGGTTCAGGCGGAGATGAGGCACTCGGTTTTCTCACTTTGCATATGGGAGATTCGGATCGGGAGGTCAGAAAACTTATTCTTGATGCTCTCTTTGCAATCGGAACACCCGATGCAGTCCTTGCTGTCCGGGCGGCATTGCATGATCCTTCTGTCAATGTGCAGATAACAGCCGTTGAATATCTCGGCAGATTAGAGGACAAGGATAGCGCAGATGATTTGCTCGCACTCTTTCAGAAAGAGACCGAACCGATGCTGAGAACATCTCTCTTAGATTCACTCTCAATGATCGGAGACAACTCAGCGATATTGAAAGTTCTTTCAATTCTCGGTTCCGAAGGATTGCAGAAAGGGTTTGCCGGTATTGATCCCATTTATATACCGGAGGTTATCCGCCTTGCGGCGCAGGCAGGCGATGCGGAGTATATCTCAAAGATTCTTGATGCTGTATCTTCTTTTAAGATATATGCAAATGACATTATACGGGCAATTGATCTGGCAAGACGCCGTTTTAAAGATTCTTTCAGAGAAGATCGTATATTTGAAAAACTGATTGCCATAGCAGAAGATAAAGAGATTCCTGAAGATTCACGTAATGCCGCTGTAGAGCTTCTTTCAGAGGAAGAGAATGCAGTTGCCCTTGATAAATTAGATGATCTGGGAACAGAGTTAATTACTGAAGAAGGAATGAAATATGCCGGAGTAAGGCTTCTGGCAATTTCCGGTAAAATGTCAGGGGATGCAAAGATAAGAAAAATTATGGAAGAGACAAAAGATGAGGAACTCAGGCTGTTGTGCGAGGAATTACTCATAAACCCTAAGGGACTTCGGTGAGCTCAGACTTCGGTGAGCTCAGTCGAACCGTCGAACCGTCGAACCGTTTTTAAAACCCTTAGGGTTTAACAGGGAGGTTATAAGTTTGGCTTTTATTACTATTGACGAATTTGAGCAGCTAAGTCTTTTCATCTACCGGATGACAGGAATCCGGTTTGAATCCAAGAAGCTCTATTTTATTTCAAAACGGGTTGAAAAAAGAATGGAACTGCTGGGAATAGAGAGAGTTTCCGAATATATAAAAAAGCTCCGTTTTTCCGATCCTGACAGCGAAGAATTTCAGCATCTTACCGATCTGGTAACGATAAATGAAACATATTTTTTCCGTGATTTTCCCCAATTGCAGGCTTTTGCCGAACATTCTCTTTCTGATCTGACCCAAAGAAAAGCCGCCCGCGGAGATCGAAGTCTCAGAATATGGTCAGCAGGGTGTTCCACAGGTGAAGAGCCTTATACCTTAGCAATTATCCTTCTTGAAATGCTTGATAATTTTGATCAGTGGAATATTGAAATCATTGCCAGCGACATAAATCTTAAAATTCTGGATAAAGCAGAACAAGGGATTTACATGCAGAGAAGCATCCGGGATGTGCCGCCGGAATATCTTCAGCGTCATTTTCATAAAAAAGAGGATGAATTATATTCTGTCTCCAAAGAGATCAGAAAGATGGTTCAGTTTGAACATCTTAATCTTGCTGATAAAGTTGCTTTAAGAAAAAAAAGAGGTTTTGATTTTATATTTTGCCGAAATGTAATTATCTATTTTGATGATATTTCAAGAAAAAATCTGGTGGATCAGTTTTATATCGCTCTTAATCCCGGGAAGTTATATTTTTTTAGGTTCAAGTGAATCTATCGGAAGAATATCCACTGCATTTAAAATAAAAAGAGCCGGAGGTTATCTGGTCTACTATAAGGAGTAGAATTATGAAAAAAATTCTGGTTGTTGATGATTCTCCGGTGGTGAGAAATTTTCACACAAATATTTTAAAAGTATCAGGATTCAATGCAGACGGAGCTTGTGACGGAGCAGAAGCTCTGGAAAAATCTCTGGCATATCCTTATGATCTGATTCTCTGCGATATAAATATGCCTATTATGGATGGAATTACATTTATCAGACGCTTCAGAGAGCAGAATGAGCAGACGCCGATTATTATTCTGACTACACAGGAAGAGGAGATTCACAGAAAAAAGGGATATGAAGCCGGAGCAAATCTCTATTTTGTCAAGCCTATAAAGCCAAAGAGCCTTATTATGCACATAAAGGTTCTTGTGGGAGAAAAGCAGTTTTATATTTAAGAAGCTAAGTACATGAAACAGTAAATACACTTCGTTTTCTTTGTGCCTTGGTGTCTTTGTGTTTTCCTGACACCGGAACACAAAGACACCAAGGCACAAAGACACAAAAAAATAATATGCAATCCGGTGCGTATTTACTGTTTCGTGTACTAAGTTTCTTAAAGAAACTTAGTTTCTTTTCAATACTTTTTGTAAAGGAGGTTGCCGATGAGAAAACGGGTATCTTACGGTGTGGCAAATTATGAGGAACTTGTCAGTGATAAGGGATATTTTGTTGATAAAACATCATATATTGAAAAACTGGAACAGATAAAGAATCCGGTATTCCTTCGTCCCAGACGCTTCGGCAAATCCCTGTGGTGCCGGATACTTGAATGTTATTACAATATCCGCCAGAAAGATGACTTTGAAAGACTGTTCGGACATACTTATATCGGCAAAAATCCGACTCCTCTGCGGAATTCATTTTTTGTCCTGCATCTTGATTTCTCAACGGTTGATCCTTCGGGAACGCTTGAGGATATTGAAGAGAGCTTTGACAATACCTGCAATCTCCGTATGAAGACTCTGACAGGTCAGAACAGAAAATGGTTTCAGAATCAGCCGGAAATCACAATAAAAGAGAAAACATCCTCAAATCTCAAGATAATCCTGAATCATATTCAGGAGAATGGTCTGCCCCCGCTGTATGTCATTATTGACGAATATGACAATTTTGCAAATCAGCTTATCATTTCACACAAAGATCATCTTTATTATGAGATGATGGCGGAGAAAAGTTTTCTGAAGACCTTTTTCAAAACCCTGAAAGAAGGGAGAAAAACCGGAGCAGTTGCCAATGTGTTTATAACCGGAGTTCTGCCGATCACTATGGATGATCTGGCGTCAGGATTCAATATTGCCACATTTATCACGCTGGATCCGGAATTTGAAAATATGCTCGGATTCACTCAGGCTGAAACTGATGCACTGATTGACGAAATATATCAGGATTATCAGATTGATCTTTCAGGCAGAAAAGAAGTAGGGGATCTGATAAAAAACCAGTATGACGGTTATCATATTATCAGTCCCGAAGGAGAGCCTCTTTATAATTCAACGATTCTGATGTATTTTCTTGATTATTTTTCAAGGCACCGTCAGATTCCCGAATATCTGACGGATCTGAATCTGAAAACCGATCTCCTGTGGGTAAGGCGGATCACAGGAGCAGATCCTGCAGATACAGAAGAATTTGTGAACCGGCTTACTTCTGATAATAAAATAGGTTATGACAAAAATTTTCTGGTTTCAAAGTTTAATATGTCCCAATTTTTTGAAAAAGGATTTTTCCCGGTTTCCTTTTTTTATCTCGGAATGCTGACCCAGCAGGATGATTTTTATCTGAAACTCCCGAATCTGAACATGCGTACAGATTTTTGCCGAATATTTCAACGAGATCCACCGGATTGACGTATCCACAAAATATGCGGAAATGATGCAGGGATTTGTCAATACCTGAATCTTGAGGCACTCTTTGCAGGATACTGGGAACTGTATGTTTCCCAACTGCCGAAGCGGTTTTTCAGCAGGTCAATGAAAATTTCTACCGCACCACTTTTTTCGAACTATGCAGCCGGTATCTCTCACGATGGTTCACATGCAATGTCGAACGATCATATCCCAGAGGGAGAAGCGATCTGGAGTTTGTCGGAAAATACCATGAAAAATTTGCCGGAATAAGAATTGTCATCGAGTTCAAATATTTTTCAAATACGGAATTCGGAAAATTTAAAACAACTGTTGAAGAATTTCCGTTGCAGAAAGAGGATACAGTTCAGATTGCCGGATATGTTGAAGGTCTGAAACAGGAGTATCCGAAGCAAAAATATCTCAGGATGTTATTTACTGTTTCGGGAATCAGGGGTTTAAGGTATTCAATATTTCCATGAAAAACCAGGTCTTATAAGGAGATTACCGATGAAAAAACGTGTGCCTTACAGCGTAGCAAATTATGAAGAGCTTGTCCGGGATGACGGATATTTTGTTGACAAAACCGTGTATATTGAAAAACTGGAGCGGATAAAGAATCCGGTATTCCTTCGTCCCAGACGCTTCGGCAAATCCCTGTTGTGCAGAATACTTGAATGTTATTATAATATCAGACAGAAGGATGATTTTGACAGGCTTTTCGGGCATACTTATATCGGAAAAAATCCGACATCCCTGCGGAATTCATTTTTTGTTCTGCATCTTGATTTTTCAGTTGTAAAACCGACAGGCACGCTTGCAGAAATCGAGGAGAGTTTCAATCTCACATGCAATCTGAAGATGGAGACCATGCTCGTACTCTCCGAAAAACATTTTCAGGGAAAAATATCAGCGGATACTGAAGAGAGCGCATCCGCAAATCTTCAGAGAATTCTTGATTATATAAAGAAAAACAATCTTCCGCCGCTGTATGTCATTATTGACGAATACGACAATTTTGCAAATCAGCTTATTGTTTCACACAAAGACCGTCTTTATTATGAGCTGATGACAGAGAACAGTTTCCTGAAAACATTCTTCAAAACCCTGAAAGAAGGGAGAAAAACCGGCGCTGTTGCCAATGTCTTTATAACCGGAGTTCTGCCGATCACTATGGATGATCTGGCGTCAGGATTCAATATTGCAACGTTTATAACGCTGCATCCCGGTTTTGAACAGATGCTCGGTTTCACCCAGACTGAAACTGACTCCCTGTTAGACGAAATTTACAGGGATTATCAGATTGATCCGTCAACACGCGGAGAGGTGGGGATCTGATAAAAAATCAGTATAACGGATACCGTTTCGGCAGATCAGACGGGGAACAGCTTTATAATTCCTCTATACTGATGTATTTTCTTAATCTGTTCTGCGATTTGAAAATCATCCCGAAACAGTTGACCGATGTGAATCTTAAAACAGATATTTCATGGGTAAGACGGCTGACCGCCTCAAATCCGATATATACAGAGGAGTTTGTAAACCGCCTGGCAATTCACGGCACAATCCAATATGATGAGGTATTTTCTGACGGAAAAGTTCAATATGTCTCAGTTTTTTGAAAAAGGATTTTTCCCGGTCTCCTTTTTTTATCTCGGAATGCTGACAAAGCAGGATGATTTTTTCATGAAGCTCCCGAACCTGAACATGCGTAAAATTTTTATTGAATATTTCAATGAGATACACCGGATTGATGTATCAACACGTTATGCGGAGATCATGCAGCAGTTTGTAAATGACCTGAATCTTGAAGCACTCTTTGCAGGATACTGGAAAGAATATGTTTCCCAACTGCCTGAAGCGGTATTTCAGCAGGTGAATGAAAATTTCTACCGGACAACTTTTTATGAATTATGCAGCCGGTATCTCTCACGGTGGTTTATATGGAATGTTGAACGCTCTTATCCCAAAGGGAGAAGCGATCTTGAATTTGTCGGAAAATACCATGAAAAATTTGCAGGAATAAGGATAGTCATTGAATTCAAATATTATTCCAATACTGAGTTCGGAAAATTTAAGACATCTATTGAAGATTTTCCGTTGCAGGAGGAAGATACGGAGCAGATTGCCGGATATATTGAAGGTCTGAAACAGGAATACCCTGAGGCAAAAATATCTCAGGCTGTCATTTACTGCTTTAGGAATCAGGGATTTAAAGTATTCAATATTACCATTTGAAACCCTAAGGGTTTTAAAAACCATTAGGATTTAGTGAAGAATTATATGAATATAAAAAATAAAAATAAAAAACTTATTATTACATTGGCGTCTGAGTCTGTAATATCGGATGCTGAAGCAGATTTGCAAAAGCTCATAAAAGCATTCACAGGCGATATAAAAAAGATTGAACTCCATGCAAAATCTGTAGAGGTTATTGATACAGCTTATTTTCAGATACTCCTGTCATTAAAAAATACAGCGGAGAAGAGGCAGATTCCTTTTGCTGTTTCAGATATATCCCCTGAAATTCAGGAAGTGTGTGAACTGTACGGCATGAATCTTATATAAAAAAAGGAGTGTTAAGATGTCAAAAACAATTATGGTTGTTGATGATGCTATTTCAATGCGTTCTCTGGTTTCAATGACTCTGAGAAGCTCCGGGTATCAGGTGGTTGAAGCATGTGACGGAAAAGATGCCCTGGATAAAATTCCCCTTCATAAAGTCCAGATGATGATCGTTGATTTTAACATGCCGAATATGAACGGCATTGAACTGATAAAGGCACTGAAAGCTGATCCCCGGTATAAATTTATCCCTATAGTTATGCTGACATTGGAAACCGGCGAAGATGCCAAGAGAGAGGGGCAGCAGGCAGGGGCAAAAGCATGGATATCCAAACCGTTCAGACCTGAAACTATGTTAATGGTCGTCAAGAAAATAATCGGATAATATACTGAAATGGAAATAAATACCGAACTCTACCAAAGACAGTTTTATCAGGAGGCAAAAGAGATTCTTGAAGAGATCATCTCAAACCTTCTCAAGGTTGAATCTGATCCGGATAACAGGGAACTCCTGAATGCTCTCTTCAGAGGTATTCATACCATAAAAGGGAGTGCAGGGGTTTTAGAGATGGATGATATATCAGGATTTGCCCACCATATTGAAACCGTGCTGAATTTACTGCGTGATGGAAAAATATCCCTGATCCCTGATGTGGTGGATACAATTCTTGCCGGTGTGGATCATATTATAAAGATGATTGAATATCGTGAATCCGGAAAAGAGATAATCACGGATCAGTCTCTTGTTGATCGCTTTATCTCTTACTGTACTCCTGAAATAGTACAGGAAAAGAAAAAAAGCCTTTCCAAATCTGCAAATTTGGAAAAAGCAGAGAGTACGCAGCCTAAATCTCAAGATTGGAAAGAGCTTCCGACTGATGTTAAAAATGCGTTTCAGGAGGCAAATTCAAAAGGGCTGAATTTTTTTCAGGCAGATTTGCAATATACATCCGGGCATCTTGAAAACGGATATGATCCATTAGTCTTTTTACGGAATCTGAAAAAGTCATCTTTATTTTATCATGTTTTAAAAACAGATACTTCATCCATACCGCCGATTGAGAAAATGGATCCTCTGAAGCTATATCTTTATCCAAAAATTTTTGTAACAACAAAACTTTCAGCGCAGGATATTTATGATCTGACATTTGATCCTTCTTTAGTCAGAGTTGAAGAGATTCAAATTCCTACTGATTCTGAACCGGCGATGGAGACAGTTGACGCCGAAGAGGGAGAAATATATGATCCTGCTTCGTTGCAGGAGTTTATTGAAAGTGTTACAGAAATCCTTGAGTCATTGGAAAAAGGGGTTATTCTTTATGAAAAAAGCGGATCCCGTGATTCGCTTAATGAAATATTCAGGGCAGTTCATAATATCAAAGGTGATGCTGATTTCATCGGATTAAAGAATATGGCAATATTTGCCCATGCTCTGGAATCTCTGCTTGAAAATCTGCGATCAGGCAGCATATCTCAATCCCCTGCATTGACAGATATTATCCTGCAATCAGTTGATTTTCTGAAGCAGAGTATCATTAAACTGGCGAATGACGGCAGGATGCCTCTTCTTCCGCGGCTCTATGAAACGCTTAAAACGTATGTAATTGCAGAAGAAGCAGGAGATTGGGAAAAATATCTTCCGTCAGATTCCATGCCTGAGATAAAAGAGGTCTTTGTTGAACAGATACGGCAGTATAAAAAGATTCTGGTTGAATTTGCCGGAACATTTCCGTTGGAGCAGAAAGATCATAAAATTGTTGAAAGAGCTTTAAACGGAGTATTAAAAATCTCAGAATTTGCAGGAATATCTCCGCTGTCAGATTATACGGAAAATGTAATTGACGCCTTGAATCATAAGGATGACAAGGAATTCTCCGAAAGCCTTGTTAAACTGATTACATTCATGGAAGGGATAGATAAAGAACCGAAAAAGAGACTTGCCGTTAAAATTTCAGCAGAAAATATTCCGCAAGTATCTGACATAAACCCTGCACCCTGCACACCGCGCCCTGAAATTCCCGCGACTGCAACTGCTAAAACAACCTTGCATGAGAGCCGTACCATGCGGATAGATGAGCGTAAAATAGAAGATTTTACAAATATGGCAGGAGAACTTCTTGTTGCGAGGAATACTTATGAGCATCTTCTGAATCAGATAAGGGGTATTGACGGGATTTCCCGAAAAATGATGCGGCAGTTCAAAGATAATCTTTATCTTTTTTCCCGTCTGACTAATGATATTCATCACGGGGTTATCTCTCTGCGGATGGTGCCGGTAGGAAGAATTTTTCAGAAATTCAACAGGGTCATCCGTGATATAAGCAGAAAACAGAAAAAATCAGTTGAATTAGTTATCGGCGGAGAGGATATTGAGATCGATAAAAAAGTAGCTGATATGCTTTCTGATCCGCTGGTGCATCTGATAAGAAATGCGTGTGATCACGGAATAGAGACTCCTGATGAAAGAAAATCAGCGGACAAGCCTGAAAAGGGTACAATTCTTCTCAGAGCATCTCAGGAGGGGAGCAATCTCAGTATTGAAATCATTGATGACGGCAGAGGGATTGACAGAGAAAAGATTTACGAAAAGGCACGCCAGTCCGGGGTTGAAGTTGACAAGCTCGATTCCAGTGCTGTATTAGACCTGATTTTTATTCCCGGATTAACCACAAGCGCAGAGGTATCAGATATTTCAGGAAGAGGAGTCGGGCTTGATGTGGTTAAAACCGCCGTCCATTCTCTGGGAGGGTCGGTAAAAGTAGCCTCTGAAAAAAGCAAAGGTACGGAGATAACCCTCTCTATTCCCATGACTATAGGCATCGGCACGGTTCTTCTTGTGGAATCTCAAAATAAATCTTATGCTGTTCCTCTTTCTTATATTGCGGAGGCTCTGAAGGTTTCTCCTGAAAAGATAAAAAGAGCCGGAAATAAAATGCTCTTTTACTACCGGGGAGATATTCTCTCTGTAGAAAGACTTGAAAGGATTTTAAATTCAGATTCAGAAGCTGATTCAAGTCTCAGGCTTGAACCAACAGGAGAAAAAGAAATATCTGTGATTATTCTTAAAACCATGAAAGGGCGGCGTGGAATCATTGTAGATCGGTTTGATAAAAATATGGAATTGGCTATTAAGCCGCTTCCTTCGCTTCTTGCAGGTCTGAATATTGCCAGCGGTGTGAGTATCATGGGGGATGGAAGGGTGCTGCTGGTGTTGAATCCTGATAATTTACTGAATTAGTTTCATAGGGCGGACACGCTGCGCTTCAGTCCGCCCTACATTGCTAAGAGAAAGTTTGTAGTACCGCCTTCAGGCGGTCCGGCGTACTGCGATAACCGTCTGATTTCACACTGACCGCCTAAAGGCGGTACTACAAACTTTCTCTCGTTCCAACGCTTTGCGTGGGAACAAGATCAATTTTCGATCTACTGACATTACTTAATTTTATAGAGAATAGAGCAGGGCGGACACGCTGCGCTTAGTCCGCCCTACATTGCTAAGAGAAAGTTTGTAGTACCGCCTTTAGGCGGTCCGGCGTACTGCGATAACCGTCTGATTTCACACTGACCGCCTAAAGGCGGTACTACAAACTTTCTCTCGTTCCAACGCTTTGCGTGGGAACAAGATCAATTTTCGATCTACTGACATTACTTAATTTTATAGAGAATAGAGCAGGGCGGACACGCTGCGCTTAGTCCGCCCTACATTGCTAAGAGAAAGGGCGGACACGCTGCGCTTAGTCCGCCCTACATTGCTAAGAGAAAGTTTGTAGTACCGCCTTTAGGCGGTCCGGCGTACTGCGATAACCGTCTGATTTCACACTGACCGCCTAAAGGCGGTACTACAAACTTTCTCTCGTTCCAACGCTTTGCGTGGGAACAAGACCAATTTTCGATCTACTGACATTACTTAATTTTATAGAGAATAGAGCTGGGCGGACACGCTGCGCTTAGTCCGCCCTACATTGTTCACAGGAGCAAAATTGTAAATTATGACCATTTGGAATATTTTTAAAACAGGTGTTATAAAACGGAATAAAATTAACAAAGAGGCGTCTGTAAAAATTATGATTTTAGAAAATCAAGAAAAATTTCTGATATATTGGATAGAGAATCTTCACTCTCTTTTACAGCCTGATACTCTGACAAAAATAGGTGAAGATCAGTTGAAAGATCAGGCGAAAAGTCTTTTTAAGGTTTTTATGATGATTTTGGAGAACAGGGAAAGTTTGCATGAGAATATCCATAAAATCAGTATATTCCATGCAGATCAGGGGATTACTCTGACAGAGACCGCTCAGTTTGTTTTATCCCTCAGAGACTCTCTTTTCAAGTATCTTTACAAAGAGGCTGATGATATATCTTCTCAGCAGACAGGCTCAGATATTATAAAGATAAATCAGATAACAGATCAGATGCTTATGGCTGCTGTTGAAGCATATTCCGGAGCCAGTGAACAGGAGTTTTTAAAACAGCTTAACAGGATGCGGCAAGATATTGCCTATAGTTTGGAATTTATTCCAAAAGTTATCCAGCGGCTTGACATGGTAAAGAAAAAAACAGAAGAAGAGACCCTGAATGTTATTTCTGCATTGCAGAATATTGTTCAGAGAAGTAAAGAAGGATCAGAAGAGGCAGATGCAGTTGTTGCATATTTTATGGGGAATAATGAAAAAAAAGATACCTGTTTCGGCAAAAGTTATATATCTTATATGATTCATGAAAATGAAACGGCTATGGAAAAAGCCGGTTCTGCTTTTCAGATGATAGAAAAGATAAATAATGAGTTATCAAATAATTTGAAGATTATCAGTGATAAAGTCGAAAAAATTCAGGATTTTGTCAGACAGATAGATAAAATCGCTTCTCAATCCAAGATATTATCAGTAAATTCAGCCATAGAAGCCGCCAGAGCAGGGGAGAAAGGACTCCGATTTGCTGTTGTGGCAGATGAGATTCGGAATCTTGCAGATATGTCTGCCCGGAGTGTCTCATGTGTCAGAGATATTGCAGAAGAATCAAAAGAGGCAATAGATGTATTACAAAAGAATATCAATGAACATCTTTTCAGAGGAGCTAAGGAGATGGAAAAAGCTGAAAAAACTCTTAAAGAAACATTTGAACGGTTCAAGTATTCCATAAACAATATTTCAGAAGCTATAAGAGTGCTGACAATAAGTTATCAGGCAATATCCAAAGAGATAGAGAATGCTACAGTTGCTCTTCAGTTTCAGGATATGATCAGTCAGGAGATTGTCAGTATAAATTCATTTATATCATCGTTTAACAAGCGGTTTGAAAAAATATATCAGGATAAAGAGACAGAGGTAAATTGGAAAAGAGGCTGATGATGAAAAAAATAATGTGTCTCATATACGGGATGATTATGAGGGGGAAGTGGAGTTTTTTTAAATTGAACTACAGGGATTTTTTATAAGAACAGGATTATAAGAAAAGGATTTTTAATTCTTTCTTTTTTATGGAGATAACCAAATGCTGACATCAACGCAGAAAATCGGGAACAGGGTAATACTCAGGATTCATGAAGATATTACAGACATGAAATCAGGCGAAGTATTCAAAGACGCTCTTATGGAGCTTTATTCAAACGGTGAAAAAGAGATTATCCTTGATTTCAGACAGATCAACCTGATTACCAGTTACGGCATCGGAAAAATTCTGATGTTTTACAAACGTTTTAAAGAGATCGGCGGACAGTTGTATTTCGCACCCCTTAAAGGCTCTGTAAAAGAGATATTTGAAAGCCTTATGCTTGATAAACTTATTCCTGAAATCAAAGGGATAAAAGGATTAGACGGGTAGCCCCGTAACAAACCTAACCCCCCTGCCCCCCTTCCCAAAGGGAAGGGGGGAGTTCATCGCTTTCCCTTGGGAAGGGAAAGCGGGGAGTTCATCTCTTTCCCTTCCCAAAGGGAAAGCAGGGAGTTCATCTCTTTTCCTTCCCAAAGGGAAGGGGTCGGGGGTTAGGTTTGCAGCCTTTTTAACAAGGAGAACAGATTATGGAACAGAAAAAAAATACAGTTGCACAGATTATGGTTTTTAAACAGAATGAGCTTTTAAATGCGTGGATCAAAAGACTCCGTTCCCTTTTGCAGCCGATACAGTGAAGATTATCGGAGAGCGTCAACTGATAATACAGGCGGAGAAACTCCTGAAACACCTTACAGACTGCTTTTGTCAGTGAAAATTATGATGATATTGAATCGCCTGAATTTGCCAAATCAGTTGATCTGCTCCGCGATATCAGCTCGTTAAATGCAAAGCAGGGTATTTCTCCTACAGAGACAGCTATCTTTGTTTTATCTCTTAAAGACCCGCTGCTTGAATTGCTTCAGGAGATGCTCGGAGATGATCCGGTATTGTTCAAGACAGAGGTGATCAAGATGAATCATGTCATAGATAAACTCGGTCTTTTAACTTTTGACGCATTTACCAAAGCACGGGAGAATCTTATCAATGAACAGAATCAGACGATTCTGGAGCTTTCAACTCCTACTGTGAAGTTGTGGGATAAAATACTGCTCCTTCCGTTAATCGGCGTGGTTGATACTATGCGCGCGGCTCAGGTGATTGAATCCCTTCTTGAGAGTATTTTTGAAACCGAGTCCCATGTTGCAATTCTGGATGTTACCGGAGTTCCGATTATAGATACTCAGGTTGCACAGCATCTGATGAAGACCATTACTGCTGCCGGTATGCTCGGAGCAAAAGTGATTGTTACAGGTATCAGTCCTGATATGGCTCAAACTATGGTCAAATTAGATATAGAGCTTGGAGCAGTCAAGACATGCGGGACATTACGGGCGGGTATTTCAGAGGCATTCAAACTGATCGGAAAAAAGATCGTTGATATTTAACGGAAGGTTATTTATGAAAATTCCTATATTAAAAATAAAGAATATTCTGCTGACCTCTATACCGGAAGAATTGACTGATGAAGATGCCATAGATTTTCAGAGTGATGTATTACATAAAGTAAATAAAACCGAAGCAAAAGGGATTATTATTGACATTACAGCATTGCAGGTGGTTGATTCGTTTATGGCAAGGGTGATTAATGAAACTGCGTGTATGGCAAGTCTTCTTGGGGCAAAAGTTATCCTCTCCGGTATGAATCCGGCTGTAGCACTGACCCTTGTTGAGATGGGGCGGGAACTGATTAATGTCAGAACCGCTCTGAATCTGGATCACGGGCTGGAAATAATGAACAGGCTCATTGCAGATGCCAATTAGGAACTGAGAATCAGGAATTAGGGATCAATTATCCTTTTATAAATTTTAATTTCAGATATTTAATCCTGATGCTTAATTCAAATCGGCAATAAAGCCGGAGAGGAAATTATGAACCATGTTATCAGTATTGAAATAAAAACCCAGAGAGATGTCATCATAGCCAGACAGGCAGCCAGAGATAAAGCAAAAGAGAACGGGTTCAGGCTGGCGGATCAGACCCGTATTGCCACAGCGATTTCCGAACTGACGCGCAACGTGATTCAGTATGCAGGAGAAGGGATATGTACGATTCATACTCTCTCTGAGGATAACTTTTTAAAAATTATAGCGGAGGTTGAAGATCACGAACCGGCATCCCGGATATAGATAAAGCAATGACTTACGGATTTACAACAGGCAACGGGCTGGGCGCAGGACTGCCCGGCGCAAAGAGTCTGGTACATGAATTTTTTATTGAATCATCTCCCGGAAATACAAAAGTTACTGTTATTATGAAAAAAAGAAAATGAATAGAGAATCTATTAATATAACTCAGGAATATCATATAGCTATGTCAAGACGAATCGTCAGACGTATGGCTAAGGAGATCGGATTTTCATCAAGGGAAGTCTGTTATATTGAAACATCTGTTTCAGAGCTTGCAGGAAATCTTTTTTTTTCATACTAATAAAGGCGGGACTCTTTCTTTTATTCCTGTCCGCAATGAAAAGATCGAAGGTATAGAGATTATCTCTGAAGATGAAGGACCCGGTATTCCTGACATAGAACTTGCAATGCAGGACGGATTCAGCACATGCGGAGGGCTTGGCGGAGGACTTCCGGGTGTTAAACGTCTGATGGATGAATTTGAAATAACATCAAAAGAGACAGGAACAAGGATTGTTGCCAGAAAATGGAAAAAAAATTGAAGTAGCAGAATATAAACGTCCTCTTTATAATGGTCCTTATTGCGGAGATGCAACTGTTTTTCATACGGAAAACGGGATAACAAATCTGTTAATTGTTGACGGGCTTGGACATGGAAAACAGGCTGAGGAGGCGGCTGTTGCTGCCATAAATTATGTAGCAGAACATTGGATAATTGACTTGCCGGAACTCTTTGCAGGGTGCAGCAATGCGATCAGAAATACACGCGGTGCTGCTATGGGTATAGCACGTATAAATGAGATTACCGGAGAATTGAGTTATGCCGGAATCGGAAATCCGAGAGCCATTGTAGCAGGAAAAAAAGTGATCCGGTTGACAAGTACTTATGGTATTGTGGGAAGCAGATACGGAAAACTGAATATTGAAAAAGCTCAACTGCTGCAAGGTGATCTGGTGCTGATCTTTACTGACGGATTAAGTGAGAGGATTGATATTTCAGCTTATAAATATCTTCTGAATGATAATCTTGATTATCTGGCAATGAAAATTCTTCAGGATTGGAGCATTGAAAGGGATGATGCGGCAATTCTGATTTATAGGCATTAAATGAAATATCTCACGCAAAGACGCAAAGCCGCAGAGAAGTATATTTTTGCGTTCTTATTTTTTTTGGCTTGCGGCTTTGCGTGAGATTTTTCATTTGAATAGCGACTTCTTATAAAAAGGGGTTGCATCCGCCTGAACGATTGTTTAGCCTTTTTTACTTTGCGGAATCATTGCTTTCAATATTCCGATATTTGCCTGATATTTTTTACCGGCTTTTTTTATCAGTTTCATATCTTCTAACTCTTTTAAGTCTCTTTTTACTGTTGTCATGGTCAGATTTGAATATTTTTTAGCAATGAGAGGTGTAATCATTACAATTTCTTCTGCAAAAAATTCCTGATCAATCGGCAACTGTAATATCAAATCCCGTTTGCGTTTGAAAACTTCTCTTTTTGAATATCTGATATTTGCAAATGCTTCGTAGATATAGTTGTGCCAAAAAATATCAAACTGACCTTCCTGAATAATTTTTAAATTTTCGTTTAATCCGTCACGGAAACCTTGAACAGCATATTCAATAAAGTGTGTCAAATCCCTGTTTTTTCTTGCCTTGTCAAACTGTCTGTAATATTCAGACCGGGTTTTATTATAAAAATTTGATAGAATATGTGATACAATAATGGGAAGACCTGCTCTTAATAAAATATAAAATTCTATTAATCTTCCGGTTCTTCCGTTGCCGTCACCAAATGGATGAATCCATTCAATATAAACATGAGTTACAATAGCCTGAACAACTGCTGCTGCAAACCCCTGATTCTGATTTTGATCAAAATGAAATTCTTTTCTGATCCAGTTGCATAATTTTTCTGTAAGTTCCGGGATATATTTATATTCGGGAGGACGGTATGTTCCGACTGTTCTGTTATCCTCTCTGAACCTTCCTGGTATTGCATCAATATGTCCGCCCAAATCTTTACTTATCATTTTATGAAACTCTCCGATAAGATCAGGTGTAATAATACGCACTTTGTTTTCAATCACTGTTTCTCTTAAAAGCAGATTAAACGCATCAATTATATTTCGGACTTCTATTTCCTGATATTCTTTGCTGGGCGGCAGTCTCCAGCCCTTCTGAATTTTTTCGATCTCCTCTTCGCTGAGAGTATTTCCTTCTATTGCTGTTGTCGCCTGAGCGCCTTTTATCAGAGCAACCTGCAACAATTTATCACGGTTTTCAGGTTTCAACGGAATATCGGAAATAGCCTGAACCAGTGCATCACATTGACCTAACTGATATAAACATTGTGATGTTAATTCCCAATGTTTTCGGAACAGTAAGTGCTGATACCCGTTCATTTTACAATCCTTATCTGTTATTTATTTAACAGATATACTATTTCATTTGTCAGTTAATATGTCAATAAAATATACAATCTGAAAATATCTCCTCTGAAATTTTTTTGTAACCTTTTTCATCTGATTAGCGACTTCTTATAAAAAATGCTAATCCGTTATAATTTTTCTGAATGAAAAAGGAGATAATATGAAAAGAATTATTCCTATCCTGACAATGCTGTTGCTGGCTTCATGGGGAATTTTCTGTATAGCTTTGGCTGGATGATGACCATGAAAAACATGAAGAAAAGAGATGGTATCAGAACATCTTTGGCAGTCATGATGATGATGAAAAAGAGCATCATGGCGATAAGCATAAATCTTCATCACATGAGCGCAGAGAATCGCTTAACAGTGTAACAAATCAGACTTATAAAGAATCATGCGGGGCGTGTCATTTTGCTTATCAGCCTGAGTTGCTCCCTTCCGGTTCATGGAAAAAGATTCTGGCAGGACTCGGAGATCATTTTGGTGAGACGGTTGAGCTTGATTCTGAAACGCAAAAGAGCATTGAGCAATATCTTGCTGCCAATTCCGCAGAAAATTCTCCGGCAAAACGGGCTGTAAAAATCTCAAGGAGTCTGGGAAATGAAACTCCTTTAAGGATTACAGATATTTCATATATTCGTGAAAAGCATCATGACATTTCTTCAGAAGTTCTGAAACGGAAATCTGTCGGTTCGCTCTCCAACTGCGCTGCCTGCCATACAACCGCAGAAAACGGAATCTATGATGATGAGAATGTTTTAATCCCTCAGCAATAAGTTATGTAGGTCGGGTTAGCGGAGCGTAACCCGCAATGCCGTTAAGTTAAGGTATAAACCAGCCTGACCCCCATTCGGCTGAACGTTCGACTGAGCGTTCGACTGAGCTCACGCCGAAGTCTCACGCCGAAGTCTCATGCCGAAGCCTGCCCCCTTCCCAAAGGGAAGGGGGGAATAAAGCGGAATGAGGTCTCCCCTTCCCTTCGGGAAGGGATCGGGGGTCGGGTCAGGTCTTAACTTAACGGCATTGAGCGTAACCCGACCTGCATACTACAAAATATGCCCTTTCGGACTGATAACCACCTGCTTTATATGAATATTTTTCTGAGCCTTCTCCATAGCCTTTTTAACAATTCCGACCAGACCCGAACAGCAGGGAACCTCCATCATAGCAACAGTAATGCTTTTGATTCCGGCAATTTTGAATATCTCTGCAAATTTGGCGATATACTCATCAACATCGTCAAATTTCGGACATCCGATCATTACTGCTTTTCCGTTCAGCAGATCGCTGTGAAGTGCGGGAAATGCCACACCCACACAATCCGCCAGTATCAGAAGATCAGCCCCTTTCAGAAACGGAGCTTTTGCAGGAACCAGTCTTATCTTTATGGGAAAATGAGAGAGCGCGGAATCTGCATGAATATTCCCTTTAACAGCATCATTCTTCTTAAACTCCTGAATGTGCGTTGACGGACATCCGCAAGCCATTGTCAATGTTTCTTTGTTTTTCTCTTTTTCAGTCAGATATTTTTCTACCGCTGTCTCATCAAATTCCTCAGCTTCTCTCTCCACGACTTTCAGAGCGCCGTTTGGACATTCTCCCAGACACGCTCCAAGCCCGTCACAATATACATCTTTCACCAGACGTGCTTTGCCGTCTATAATCTGTAATGCTCCTTCGGCACAGCCCGGCACGCACTGTCCGCAGCCGTCACATAATTCTTCATCAATTTCAATAATTTTACGAATAGTTTTCATAGATCGTCTCCTTATTCAAATACTATCAGCAGATCGAAAAAGTCTTAAAATTTGTAGTACCGCCTTTAGGCGGTCAGTGTGTACACGGAACCGGAAAAAATCAAGTATTTCTGTATTTTTTTACATTACAGACCCGATAAATATCTTTTAAAATATTACCGACTATATTACCTTGATTTATGTCAAAAAACAAATATTTTTTTACAATAAAATAATTGTACAGATTTGTTGCAAAATAAAATCTAATATAGTATAACGATTTGCAAAATTATCTTTGCAAAGATGTTTTTCAATGGCTCTGCGCTGCGCCGTTTATCCTGAACTGCATTGGGATTTGACTGTTTATATCAGTATATTGCCGTGTACGCCAAACAATCTGCTGAAACTGATTTGCCTGCTCTGGTTTAGAGAAGGCAAAATACCTGATGATTTGCGCCGGGGAATTAATCAACATGGTAAACAAAAATTACAGGAATTGGCGGCGTAACATCAGTAAATTAAGGAATATATTATGAAGAATATTATCAAAGTATTCATTATATCTGTTTTTATTATCCTGATCCATCTTTACCCATCTTTTTCTGAAGAAATATCAGATATTAACGAAGAAATAAAGACAGATGCGGAGCTTAATAAAGAATTTGAGTGGCTTAAAGCAGAGACTGCTGTAATAACAACAGAGATTGCCACCAAAACCAAAATGGACGCGGAGCTTACTCCGGGAATGGTAACAGTGCTGCTTGGAAAAGATTTGAAAAACAGAGGCATCCGAACTGTTTATGAGGCAGTAGCATTGGTTCCCGGTCTGAATACATCCATAAATTCGATTGGCGATAAACTGATTTCTGTCCGGGGGATCGGCGGGAGCCTCCTTTCCGGTAATCTTAAACTGATGCTGAACAATGTGGTTCTGAATGATACTTTGAGTGCAACAGGCTATGTACTGCATGGGATTCCCGTGGAACAGGTAGATCGGATAGAGATCATCAGGGGACCCGGTTCCGTTATTTACGGTGAATATGCTTATGCAGGAGTCGTCAATGTGATAACCCGTCAGAAAGGTAACGGAATTTACGGATATTATGACGGCAATGACGGATATGGCGGAGGCGGTACATTCACTTATGAGAATCCTGAAAAAGAACTCAGCCTGAATCTGAATCTTTCAGGATGGCGATTTGACGGTCCCGATGTGGAAGCAGGAGAAGACAGGCTTTACAGCAGTTTATTCGGTATGGATGTGAGCGGATATTCCTGTTCTCCGGGTTCAACGAACGAAGCTCAGGAAGACAGAATGGCAAATCTCGGCTTCAGGTATAAAGATTTTTCAATTCTGTGGCAATATCTGTTAAACGGCAACGGAGATTATTTCGGTCTTGTTCATGCTCTTCCGCCGAATAATGACCGGATTGTATCATCTCATGAGCATAGGGCAGTCGAGGTGCGGCAGCGTCTGAATTTTTCAGAGGGTTTAAATGCCGATTTCAAAGCAGGCGGGCGGCGATATGTATATGAAGGGGATAGTATTGTAGTACTTCCGCCGAATATGCCTTTACAGGGCGGTATCAGTTTACCGTCTGAAGGTAATGTAATGTCTCCTCACTATGAAGAGAGAGAACTGTTTATAGGAGCAGAAATGCTTTGGGAAAAGATATCCGGCAATACTTTTTTGGCAGGAGCTAAATATTCGGACATAGCTACGGAAGATATATGGGTAGATATCAATACCGGCGAGGAAAACTGGGGTGAAACAGTACGCGTAAAAGGTGAAAATAACTGGATTGCAGAGGATCGCACCCGGAAAATTTTCAGTCTTTATCTGCAAGATATGCTTGCAGTTACAGATTATTTTACACTTACAGGCGGATTGCGGTACGATCATTATGAAGATAATGAGAGTTCAATTGACAGCATTACCCCGCGTATTTCAGGAGTCTTGCAGATAACAGATTCTCATATTTTAAAAGCACAGTATTCAGAAGCAATGCGTCCCCCTTCTTTTTCGGAATTATATTCAGTCAGTACAGCATTTCAGGGAAATCATGAACTGGATCCGGAAAAGATCAGAAGTTATGAACTCGGTTATATATACAGGAATCAGAAAACCAAAGCACGAATTACTCTCTTTTATTCGGAACTGAAAGATAATATAGCATATCCTCAGTATGCAGAATCTTTGGGCGGTGTGGGAATACAATATGAAAATGCAGAAGATAAAATCAAAGCCCGCGGATTTGAAGCAGAATTTGAACAGACCCTGCGTCCTGATCTCCGGTTCAGCACAAATATCTCCTTTTCTGATACTGAAGATGATGGAACCGGAGAACCCCTTGAAAATGCAATTGATTGGATGGGAAACGCCGGTATTACTTATGAACCGTTACAGGATGTTATGCTCTTTGCATTACAATACAGATATGTCGGCTCTCCTCACCGTGCAGCGGATGATGACAGGGAAGAGATTGATGCTTATCATACATTAAATCTGACAGCCAATTTTTTTAATCTCTTTACAAAAGGTATGACATTGCGCTGGGGTATCAGGAATCTGTTTGATGATGATATTGTCTATCCCGCGCCGGTCTTCAAAGATGGGGAAGGGAATATCGGTTATTATTACAAAGATGATTTTCAGCGCGCTGGGCGTGAATGGTGGGCGCAGATTTCTTATGAGTTTTAAAAGAAGCTGAGTACACGAAACAGTAAATACGCCTCGTTTTTTTTGTGTCTTTGCGGCTTAGTGTTAAAAGACTCATAAAACACAAAGAAACAAAGACACGAAGCGTATTTACTGTTCCATGTACTAAGGGTCTTTAAGACCCTTAGGGTTTATCTTGTCACATGAAAAAAGAACAACTTAATGAAATTAAATGGAAACTTATCGGTATTCTCGGCAAGGGGCTTATTGATTTTATTTTTTACACATCAAAGATTGAAACAACCGGCTTTGAAGCGTTTAAAGAGATTGTTTTATCAAAAAAATTTATCGGGGCTGTGTGGCATTCAAGGATTCTGATTTGCAGCTATCTTTATAAAGGACAGAATGCGGCAGTTCTGGTAAGTCAATCTGAAGACGGTGAAATCATAGCCCGGATATTGCAGAGACAGGGATATGAAACAATCCGGGGATCAAGCTCCAGAGGGGGGATGTGCGCTCTTGCAAAGATGATTAAGTCTCTGAAAGAGAAAGCAAGACCCGCTTCAATCATACCGGACGGTCCACAGGGACCAGGTTTCAAGGTTCAACCAGGAATAATTACGCTTGCAAAAAAGACAGGTTATCCGATTATGCCGATAGCATACAGCGCTAAAAGAGCAAAAATTTTCGCGAGCTGGGACAGATTTATGCTTCCCTATCCTTTTACAAAATGCCGGTTGATTTACGGGAATCCGCTATATGTTCCAACAGATGCGGATAAAAAAACTGAAGAGATGTGCCGGATTCAGCTTGAACATGAGCTTTGCAGAATTACTGATCAGGCTGACAGATATTTCATCAACTGATAAGCCCGTAGGTCGGGTTACGCTTTCGCTAACCCGACCTACATAACTAATTCTGAATTCCTAATTTGTATTATGAGGATTGACATCTGACCAAAAAGATATAAAATAGAATTATTATGGATCTGAAAATTATTAAAAATGTTGCTATTGCCGCAGCTTACAAAGGTGGCGAATTACTGTGCAATTCATTGGGTAAAATCTCAATAGTCAACAAAAAAGGGGCTATAGATTCGGTCACAGAAGCAGATATTGGTTCTGAAAAACGAATTATTGAAACTATCCGGGCGGCGATTTCCGAGTCATGCCATTCTTGCCGAAGAGAGCGGCATGAACAAGGGAGAGGCGGAAATGGAGTGGATTATCGATCCGCTTGACGGCACAACAAATTTTGCCCATCAGGTGGGAATCTTTGCTGTTTCAATTGCTTTTGCATGGAAAGGAGATATTGTTGTCGGAGTTGTATTAAATCCGGTAAGCAATGAACTCTTTACCGCAGTTGCAGGGGAAGGGGCTTATCTGAACGGGCATCCTATCAATGTTTCAAAATCGTTGTCTGTTTCAGAAAGCCTGCTGGTGACCGGTTTTCCTTACAATTTTAAAGAAATATTTGATGAAGTTATTCATCGCTTTTCAAATTGCCTGAATGTTTCACAGGGAGTGCGGAGACTCGGCTCTGCTGCACTTGATCTCTGTTTTACAGCGTGCGGGCGTTTTGACGGTTTCTGGGAACAGAATTTAAAGCCGTGGGACACAGCAGCCGGTATGCTGATTGCAAAAGAAGCCGGATGTTATGTGACTGATTTTTCAAATAATCAGTTTACGGTTGAAAAAAAAGAGATTTTGGCAACCAACGGTAAAATTCATGAAGAAATGCTTTCATTGCTGAAATTAAAGGATAAGATATGAAAAAAAAATCAGAAAATACAATATGTTGTGATGATCATCTCGGATGTTTCGGGGATTTCAGTATAGAAGATCCGATTTGCAAAAAATTTTGTGTTCTGAGCCTGCGCTGCGCTATAGAACGTGATCAGAACAGTCAAATGGAATTTTTAGATGATATGGTAAGCACCGAAGCCATGATTCTGAAAACACATTAAATAAGAAGATCATAATATTAAGGGTTGCTGAAATTACAGTTTCAGCAACCCTTAATATTTAAGGATATTTAATCTTCAATCTGTAAGATATCAGCGCCGGATGGTATAATAAAAGTGAATAGTGAATCATTAAGCTGCTGATTAAACTGAAAATTGCTCATTTCAATCCGGGTTTCATCCTCATAAGAATTATAGGTAACAATCCGGACAAGCTCAAAGGTTTCCTTTGAAACTGTCAGGTAGATAACTGCTATATCAAATTTTTTCTCTTTGGGTAAAAGTTTCAGAACATAACAGCATTTCTCAATTTTCTCTTCCAGTGTTACTGTAAATTTTTCCCGGATAAGTTTTATATCTGAGAGAAAACTGGCGCCTTTGCCATTTCCGAAATAAGAGACAGCATTTCCGGTCATCACCTGATTATCTCCGGGTCTGTATATCCAAAGTGTTTTAGAGTCCGTGATGATTAGCTGTTTTTCAGGTGCCTCGTACTCCCATCTCATCATGCCCGGGTGTTTGATAAATACCATCCCGAAAGCGGTATCCGTAATGTCCATTGCTTTGATGGTTGATTTCTGATCAAAACGGGCTGAAAAGCCTGATCCCGTATATCGTTTTTCAACCTGCGCTATAATCTCATCCAGCGACAGGGAAGATTTTTCTGCTGATGAAGCAGAATCCTGACAATATAAGGTTTGTTCCTGAAAAAATACAAACATCCCGATAAGAAAAATAACTGTTTTTAATTTCATTTTACTATCCCGTTTTTTTTATTAAAAGACTTTTAATAAGAATTCAGAGCCTCTCTCTTTTTAATTTCAGATTATTATATGCTGGAATAACCCTGAATGCAAGATTTTTTTGTATTACAGAGAAAACCTTTTAATTTAAGTGAATTAAGTCAGATAAGATATTTGATAAGATTTTACCTATAAGAAACCAAGTTTTTTTCAAAAAACTTAGTGGCTCTTCAATCTTTTTTGCGGATTTGCGTAGGGGCGAATAATTATTCGCCCCTACAGTCTGAAATTTCCACAAAAATCCTTGAAGAACCAAAGTTTTTGATTCTGCTGCTTACGCTTTTGCAGCTTCTTTCTTTACATCACCGGCAACCTGCTCACCTTCTTTCAACATTTGGGCATAATATTCCTTTACTTCTTCAGGATCAAAATTCAGAAATGTTCCGCCTGATGCAAAATGCTGTGTAAAAACTTTTCCGATAGCATAAGTTACAGCGCCTGCTGTTATGGGCATTGCCAATGCGCCTGTTGTCTGACCGATAATCGGAACTGCTTTGACAAGACTTGCCAATGTACCTGCAAGCGGAACAGACATTCCGCTTCCGAGTAAAGACGCCAGAAGATTCTTTACTTTATCTTTGGAAAACGGGACATTGTATTTTTTTGCAAGTTTCCGCAGCAGATTTAACTGAACGCCTGTCAGTGCCACAATATCCACAAGAGGTATAGGAATCAATCCGACACCCATTGCCGCAAGGACATGATTTCTGAGAATACTTTCTGCTTTTTCCTCTTTTTTCGGAGTCTCTTCTACCTGAACTTCTTCGTCTTTCTTTTTCATCTTTTTCTGCCTCCCTTTTTTTTGTTATTGAATATCCGCAATTTTTTAATAAACTCATGATTTATTTAAGGATAATTCAAATCTGACTTTCCTGATTTACCGTTTTTTGCTGCTTTTGTGTTTTCTTTTTCCTGTTTTTTTTTATCGCTGTTTTTTACAGGCGATTCTGTAACGGTTCTCTTTCATTTTTTCTGATTCATCAGAAAAAATTTTTGCTTCCCCGCTCATTTCTGAACCGGAAACGATCTCATCTTTTTTTGTTTCATTTACGTTCTTTATCTCGGCAGCGATTTTTTCCTCTTCTTTTTTATCTGTTTTTTCTGATTCAGCAGAAGGGATTTTTTCTTCCCCGCTCTTTTCCGATTCGGAAACGCTCTCCTCTTTTTTTGCTCCGTTTCCGTTCTTTATGTCAGCAACGATTTTTTCCCCTTCTTTCAGCATTTGTGTATAATACGCTTTCACTGTTTCAGGGTCAAAGTCAAGAAATGTTCCGCCGGACTCAAAATGCTGTGTAAAGACTTTTCCGACAGCATAAGTAGCCGCGCTGCCAAAACAAACATGGTTAATGCGCCGGTGGTCTGTCCTATAATCGGAATCGCTTTGACAAGACTGGCAGCAGAACCTGACAACGAAACCGGGATACTGCTTCCCATCAGAGATGCGATAAAATATTTTCCTTTATCTTTTGAAAAAGGGATGTTGTATATTTTTGAAAGTTTCCTGAGCATATTCAACTGAACACCCATTAAAACAACAACATCTACTATCGGCAAAGGAATCAGTCCCACACCCATAGATACAAAGATATGATTCCTTATGATATTATCAGTATCGTTTTTCATTTTTTGTAACTCCTGATGGTTTGAAAAGCTAAGTTTCTTCAAGAAACTCAGCTTCTTAGTATTAAAAAGAGATTTTTACAGCAGCGCCGATTGAAATGTCTCTGGACGAGTTCCCAGCCCCGGTTCATTGTTATATTCTTCGTGATAATTCGGAGAGAAAGAAACATGATTCATAAGTGCAATATCAAAACTCAGATCCAATGCCCATCGGTATTTATCACTATCGGCTGTATCCTGAAAAATATCAAACCATTCTTTGAATGATACCGAGTCTGTTATTTTCCAGTCAAAAGACTGACTCAAATAAACCAATTCGTATTTTCTGGTTCCCTCTTCATAATCTATCTCTTCAGCGGTTTTCCAAAACTTTTCAGACAATCCGCATTGTAGATCTTCACTCATTACACACTTAGAATTTTTATGATATTTGTCTGTATAATCCAATTCTTCATGACCATAAGCGCATAAAAGATTTACAACAAATTTATCAGTCTGAATCGGTGAGCCTCCAACGCCTACATAATAAGTGTATCTATCCTGAATCAGGCTTACTTCATCCCTCATCCACATCCCACCAACTGTGCCGTATAGTTTCTTTGTCAAAGCAAATCTCAGAGCCTCATGCACATCATGTTTGACATCGCCTCTTATTTCAGTATCTTCATTATCATTAGGATAATCTTTTGCTTTAGCTGAATTTCTTTTATCAAATGTATAGTCCAGAATGCTGGTAAATCTGTTTTTTCTTAACACCATGTTTGCCTTTGCCCTATGATTATCCATTGTATCATTACCTGTTTTCCGGCTCCAGTTGTATGATCCTTCAAAATGATACAACCATTGTGAAGGCATTGGGTCATAGCTTAAAGGACTGCGTAGCCACCATTCCCCCAAATCTTTAGGTTTTTCACTCTCCTGCGCGCTGACATCAGCCGCATAAAATACCGCTCCTCCAAGAAACAACAGACAGAACATTACAGAAACAACATACTTTAATCCTTTTGCCATCTGGCTTGTTATACCTCCTTCAAGAAGTTAATATAATATAATTTTTCTGATTTGAATATCAGAGTTTTCCAAATCTGAAGCTAAAAAACATTTGTAACCGGATTCAAAAAATATCTCATTTAAAAACCATATTCTCTTATTGAATACCGCACTTTTATCATCAAAAAGAATATCTGTCAATGGGATGGATAACCCTTTTCCCTCTGCTTTCATTACACTCTCTTTTATTGTCCAGTATTCATAAAATTTTTCATGCGGTTGATCAGCCTCTTTTATTCTTTTCCACTCATCATCAGTCATGTATCGCCTGAAATCAGAGAAATCAATATCTCTTATCTTTTCAATATCTATCCCCAATCTTCCTTTATCAGTGATTGCACAGACAACATATTCTCCTGAATGGGAAATATTAAAATCAATATCGGAATTGATAAAAGGTCTTCCGAACTGATTATATGAAAGGTCATCAAGGCTTAATGAAGAGTCTTTGTAAATTTTTAATCCTTTTAATAATAATATCTTTCCGAATAAAGCTGCCTGCCGATCCTGCCATCTGACATAGCGGTTAATTCTGTTTTGAATATCAGGCGGCATTTGAAGAAGATAATCATTCCAGATATTATCAGATATTTTTGAATTAAAACGGGTAAATAATACAAATATCATCCGTTTAACAGCGGTCTCCCTATGTTTGTAGTACCGCATTTATGCGGTCTCCCGCGATACCGCCTAAAGGCGGTACTACAAACTCTGCGGTTCTCCGCGCTACCGCCTAAAGGCGGTACTACAAACTTTGGCTGATGATTCTCCCTATTTCAGGCAGATGCTCAAAGATAAAAAAATGTCCGCCTGAAAATTGTTTGACAGATACAGGCTGAATTGTTACATCCTGCCATTTTAACGCTTCAGAATAGGTGATATTTTCATTCAGTCCGACAAAGACGGTTATCGGTATATTCAATTTTTCTGATTCATTATACCGATATTCGGCATGCGCCTGAAAATCTGCTTTCATAATCGGAACAAAAAGATCCATCAGATCCTTTTCTGCGGCGACTTCTGCGGGGATTCCGCCGTATCCTGTTACTTTTTGAATAAATTCTTCCTGTGAAAGCAGATGCCAGTTCTTTTCTTTATTCGGAACAGAAGGGGCATAACGACCTGATAAAAAAAGATGTTCAGGCATAGGAAGATTTCGGGTAAGGATTTTTTCAGAGAGGAGATAAGCCAGCAAAGCTCCCATGCTATGACCGTAAATAGCATAAGGGAGAGTAATAATTTTATCTTTTATCTGATTAAATATATCCTCTGTTATATCATGGATATTGAATAGCAGAGGCTCTTTCATCCTTCTGCCATGTCCCGGAATATCCACTGCATTGACATGAATAAAATCAGCCGTATATTTTTCAAAATCCCTGTATGCGTAAAAACTTCCCCCTGCAAATGGAAGGCAGAAGAGATTCTTTTTCTGAGCAGATTCTTTTATCATTATATCAGTCAACCCAGTTTGTAACAATCAAACCGGGGAATTGTTGAAAATGGTGAAGATTTCGGGTTACAAGTACAGCATGATTGGCAAGTGTGATACTGCCAATCAGAATATCGGCTCGCCCAATCTTTTTTAATTTTTTTACATTTTGCAATTTTTCAAACTCAAATGCGGATTTCTCATCAAAACCCAATACCGGAATCTGCGCCAGAAGTTCATCAGTCCGATATAACAATTCCTGCGCTCTTATCAGTTGATGTTTATCAGACGCTTTCAGTAAAAATTCAAAACGTCCCCTTAATAATTCTATTCTGGTAATAATTGTAATTCTTATATCAGAATCATCAGTCCGTTTTAAATTTTCAACTACTTTCGGATTACCTGCATATAAATGGGTAACAGTATCAGTATCAAGGATATACATTATATTATATCCGCTTCTTTTTCAGGTCTTCCCCGTTCTGAGTAAATCATTAAGCGAAGTTTATCTAATGCATCATCATCTGATAAAGAACCCGCCTGACTGAGCAGTACCCTTCTGGCGTTATAACTTCTAAGCCACTCGTCTATAGCTGTTTTCAGAAAACGCCACTCATTTTCAATTCTCCGTCCTGGAATTTTGCCCTGAAGAACTACCTTTTCAACTTTTTCTTCAGAAATTTTCAGATAGTCTGCAACCTCTTTCAGGGTAAATATTTCTTGTGTCAATATCTGTTCCATTTTTGTTTCCTTAATGGAGTGAATGATATTCATTTTTTTATCAAATTTCTATTAAAATAAATACCAGACCTTTATATGATATGTCAAGAGATAAGGTGATAATCATGAAAATATTTATTGTGTCACAGGTTTTCAGAAATTAAATTTGATCGGAGGAGTGCAAAAATTTCATTTTTGCACTCCGGCTGAACTATAAAAAACGGGGTTCATCCTTCACGGATGAACCCCGTTTCTTCAAACTTAACCGCTTAAAACTTCAAACTTAACACCCTATCCCTATTAATCTATTCAGCAAGCTCTTCTTTAACTGTAATTGCTATTTTAAAGAGAGCAGTTAATATAAGAAATCCGGTTGCATATACGCCCAACGTGATGATAATCTCAGGAATAGTCGGGACATATTCATTGACATGATGCAGGGGGTTTGGAACAAAACCGCCGGCGATCATGCCAAGCCCTTTGTCAATCCATGTTCCGATAAAGACACATACACACGCAACCGCAAGAATGGTTTCATCTCTGCGCGTAATCGGATTAACAAGCAGAATAATTGCCAGCGTCATCAGAATAACAGATGTCCACATCCAGGGAACCAGCACTCCATGTCCGTGAAGTCCTACAAACAGGTATTTCAGGTGATCCATGTGTTCCGGGATATTGCTGTAAAAGACCACAAAGACTTCGCACAGCAGGAAGAAAACATTCATACAGATCGCATAAGCAATAACCTTGGAAAGTGACTGAATCTGCTCTTTTCCCGGATCAAATTTAGTTACTTTTCTGACAAACAGACACAGCAGAATCAGCAATGACGGACCTGCTGCAAATGCTGATGCAAGAAATCGCGGAGCAAGAATTGCTGTAAGCCAGAAGCCTCTTCCGGGCAGACCGCAGTACAGATACGCTGTTACAGTATGAATACTGACTGCCCAGGGTACTGAAAGATAGATAAACGGTTTTATCCATATCGGAGGCTCAACTTCACTCCGTTCTGCTTCAAGAACAGTCCACCCGATAAAAATATTCAGAAAAAGGTATCCGTTCAGAACAATCATATCCCAGAACAGAATTGATCTTGGTGTGGGGTGGAGTATCACGTTAAACGCACGCATCGGCTGTCCAAGATCTGCAATGATAAAGAGCAGACACATGGTTACTGAAGCAACAGCCAGAAATTCTCCAAGAATCATTATTCTGCCGAATGCTTTGTAATGATGCAGATAATAGGGAATAACCATCATTACAGCAGATGCTGCAACCCCGACCAGAAAGGTAAACTGGGCAATATAAAATCCCCATGATACATCTCTGCTCATTCCGGTGATTCCAAGACCAAACTTCAACTGCCACAGATAGCAGCCGAAAGCGACTCCGATGACGGCAAGCAAAGCCGCCATCCATCCATAATACTTATTGCTTCCTTTTAATGCTGTTTCAAGCATAGTAAATCACCTCTTTTGAATTGAGAAGTGAAAAAAGTGAGAAGTGAAAAAACGGATATTTTTTACAGGGCAACCACAGGGAGTTGCCCCTACTTCTCACTTCCCATTTCTCATTTCTATTATACAATATAATAAACACAAGGACTTGTGCCAAGCTCTGTTTTTCGCCGGATTGTATAGTTTTCCGCCAGCAGTTTTCTGACTTCGGATTCAGGAGAATGCAAATCTCCGAAGAGAATAGCGCCGTTGGACGCCTCAACACATGCAGGCTGTTTTCCGACTGCCAGCCGCTCTTCACAGAAATTGCATTTTTCCACAACGCCCTTCATACGGGTAGGAAATTCGGAATTTCTCTCTTTAATGCCCGGACGCGGATCCCTGAAATTAAAGCTTCTTGATCCGTAAGGACATGCGGCAATACAGAATCTGCATCCGATACATCTGTGAAAATCCATAAGAACGATGCCGTCTTCCCGTTTGAATGTTGCTTTTGTTGGGCAGACTCTTACGCATGGCGGATTTTCGCAATGATTGCAGAGTACCAGAAACGGCAGATGCTTTACTCTCTCATTGATAAATTCACTTTCAAGAGTCGGAAAAGCATGTTCATATTCTTCTTCCCATATCCATTTGATTATATGACGTTTGTTATCATTTTCAAAATCAGGGACATTATGGGTTTTATGACATGCTTCAATGATCGGCTCCAAATCTTTTGCTGATTTAATTTTCCGGGTATCTATGACCATTGCCCATTGTGTCGCTGTAAGTGCCTTTTCATTCTGCCTTATTTCAGGCGCAGTCATTTCAACGCCGTGTTCTTCAGCAAAGAGATCAAACACAGGTGCAGCTCCAATGCCCAGTGCTGAAATTCCTGCTATTTTCAGGAAGGTTCTTCTGCTATTTTCCATTACTTTCTCTCCTTCGGGTCGTCGTCATTTTGCTTCTGAGACCTTGAAGGTCTTCTCTTTCGGGTTGTCAATATGGCAATCCCAGCAATAAGGGGATACCGAGACATAGTTGTGGCATTTATCACAGAATTCTGCTTTGTTGGAATGGCAGTCCAGACATGAATTGGAAAGACTCATATTGAATTCTTTCCCTTTGTTGTTTACATATACTCTGTCAGTTTTCCGTACAACATTATCTCTCCATTCATCCAGAAGCTGCATATGCCCTGCCTTCATCTCTTCTTTTGTCCTGACACATTCTTTGGCAGCCTGTGCTTTTTCAGTCAGCTTGAGTTCAGGAGCGGGTGCGGCTTTTCCATGATTGTACCAGAATGGAAACATGACTATGATCACAAATACGATCAGACCTGTCATCACGGGTCCTTTATCATACATTTTTTTTTGTTCAGCCATCTTTTACTCCTCCTCTTTTCCAGGCAGCGGCTCGCCGCGCAGGTCAGTCTCTCTCTCTTTTCTCCGGGCAGGATCAGGGCGTTTGCAACAAGTTCGGTCATACCTGTAACTGCAACATCCGGAACCCAGTAACTCATGAGCGTCGGCAATGCCGCACGGTCAATGGCGCATACACAGGCGAGCATGTTCACGCCGAATTTTTCATGAACATATTTCACGGCGTTGGCTCTGGGCAAACCGCCTGCCAGTCTCAGTTCCATATCTTCACCCGCGTTCAGACCCGCGCCGCTGCCGCAGCAGAATGTATTTTCACGGATTGTATTAGGCGGCATTTCGTAAAAATTCTTACATACATTCTTAATCACGTAACGCGGCTCTTCCAGCATTCCCATCCCTCTGGCGGGGTTGCACGAATCGTGAAATGTTACTTTCAGATTATCATTCCTGCCGGGATCAAGATCAAGTTTTCCGTGTTTAATCAGATCCGCTGTAAACTCGGCAATATGAACCATTTTGGTTGCTTTGGCGTTTTCAAATCTTGTTCCCGTAATCGGAGAAACAGGGTCTTCAAGAAAATCCGCAGGACCGTTTAATGTATCCATATACTGATGAATCACCCGCCACATGTGACCGCATTCACCGCCGATGATCCATTTCACGCCAAGCCGTTTTGCTTCAGCATACATTTTGGAGTTCAGGCGCTTCATCATTTCATGGGAAGTGAAAAAACCGAAGTTTCCGCCTTCAGATGCATAAGTACTCCACGTAACATCCAATCCGTATTTATCTTTCAGAAATTTGAAGAGCATCAGATAGCCCATACAGGTGTATGTTCCGGGATCTGCAAAGACATCGCCTGAAGGAGTAATAAAGAGAATATCAGCACCTTTTTTGTTGAAAGTCGGCTGCACATTGACGCCGGTAATACCTTCAATCTCTTCTACAAAGAACTCCAGCATCTCTTTAAATGCGTGGGGCTGAATGCCAAGATGGTTACCTGTTCGATAGCAGTTTGCCGCAGGTGTTGCAATCCAGTCAATATTAAGTCCAAGAAGATTCAGCAGCTCTCTTGCCATAATCGTAACTTCTGCTGTATCAATTCCATAAGGACAGAATACAGAACATCTCCGGCATTCTGTACATTGAAAGAAATAATACCACCATTCTTTAAGGACATCCAAAGTCATCTTTCTTGCGCCTGCGATTTTGCCGAGGATTTTTCCCGCGGCAGTAAAATCATTTCTATAGACAGAGCGGAGAAGCTCCGCTCTCAGCACCGGCATATTTTTGGGATCTCCGGTTCCGATAAAGAAATGACATTTATCTGCGCATGCTCCGCATCTTACACAGATATCCATAAATACTTTGAATGATCTGAATCTCTCTAACCGCTGCTTAAATCCGTCATGAATAATCTGCTGCCAGTTTTCAGGCAATTTCCAGTCATCCTCAAGCGGATTCCATGCTCTTGCATTTGGAAGCCCGATATATTCAACGCTTTTCGGATTTGAAGCATAACAATACATCCCCTTTCTTATATTGATAGGGGTATCCATCCATTCTTTTGAAGGAATTTTATAGTTTAGATTTGACAAAAACTCCTCAGGTTTCAAAAGATCGTCTGCCATTACTTATATCTCCTTTTCCACCGGAAGACCGGCTTCTATCATCTTTTCCCTGAAATCTTCTTCATATTCTTCATAAGTATGCACATGGACAGGGTAATTCCACGGATTGACATGTCTTTCTGCCCGGCTGTTGTTTGCCAGATTTCTGGTGGGACTCATAAAGATTCCGCCAAGGTGCATGAGTTTGCTGAAGGGAAAATACGCCAAAAGCACGCAGACCAGAAAGAGATGAACATAAAAGATTACTCCGATCCCTTCAGGAATTGCCGGGCGTAATGTTACTAATCCCATTGCAAACTCTTTTACCTTGACAATATCCACTTTGATAAAATATCGCATCATAATACCGGAAACAGCAATAGCGATAATCAGAAACAGGGGGAAGAAATCAGCGGCAAGGGATATGTATCTTACCTGGGGAAGAAGGATTCTTCTGAGAAGAAGGTAAATCAGGGCACCAAGAAGCACCAGCCCGGACATAAAGATTCCCGGAAGACCGATATTAAGAGGTCCGCCCATAAACTCCACTCTGAAAAAACTGTCCAGATATTCTACAAACTGGACACAAAGCGGAACCGGCTCTGTGAAGAAACGCAGATGTCTGACAATAACAGCGAAAAACGCCCAGTGGAATGCCAGAGCAGCAACCCACAGCCATATTTCCCATCTGTAAGTAATCCTGTTTCCGCCTTTGAGGTTAAACTTCAGGTTTCTGAAGAGTGAACGGAAAAGCACTATTTCCAGAAACATCCGAATAATAACCGCACTTTTGGTAAAGGGGTTGTCAATGCAGTTGGTTTTAATCCATGGAAGCGATTTCTCCTGACCGCATGTTGTGGGAATACAAAAGGGAACCGGAGAATATGACCAGTTCACTATGCGATAAATAAATCCCACCGTGAAAATAAGAAACGCTGCATAGGGCACCAGGATACCGAAGAATCCGTAAAGCCCTGAACCCTCGACGCCTGCATAAACAATCAGAAAAAGAAGAAAGACTGCCAGCAGGGAATACATGTACTTTACATTCATAAAACCTCACTCCAAATAAAATTATCAGTTTTATTTATTTCCTCTTCAAATTGACAGCAACTGATTCCTGAATCATTTCAGCGGAAGAGAGTAAAAAAACATCCATCTCCCTTTTGCATTAAAATAATTATTTCATCTCACCCCCTTCTTCTTAAAGGATTCAGAGAATATCATTACTGTAAATTTGAAGATAATTCAGACTTTAAAGATTTCCTGATTTATTACCGGCGGCTTTATGATCAGGATTATCAAAAACAAGTTATGTTTTCCAAAGACCTGCTGTTTGGACACAAGGATTTTTTGAAAAAAACATAATATGTTAAGTGATATAAAAAATATAGTTCCTTATCAGTAAAGGATTTACATAATAAAGCCGGTAATGAATAATTTTTGCCTCGTAACATGTTTTCCAGAATTTTTCAATAGTAAATTTGTAATATGTGATTTCATCTTTGTTACGAGGCTCTGCCTCGCAACTGATTAAACGGATTTTTGATTTACATCTACAGGGATTGTGTTTAAGAAAGGATATTACAGGATTATTCACTATAACAATCCATTCTTAGACACAATCCTTGTAGATTGCCTGTAGGGTGGAGAAGAAAGGATATTACAGGATTATTCACTATAACAATCCATTCTTAGGCACAATCCTTGTAGATTGCCTGTAGGGTGGAGAAGAAAGGATATTACAGGATTATTCACTATAACAATCCATTCTTAAACACAATCCTTGTAGATAGCCTGTAGGGTGGAGAAGAAAGGATATTACAGGATTATTCACTATAACAATCCATTCTTAGACACAATCCTTGTAGATTGCCTGTAGGGTGGAGAAGAAAGGATATTACAGGATTATTCACTATAACAATCCATTCTTAGACACAATCCTTGTAGATTGCCTGTAGGGTGGAGAAGAAAGGATATTACAGGTTTATTCACTATAACAATCCATTCTTACACACAATCCTTGTAGATAGCCTACAGGGTGGATAAGAAAGGATGTTAATCCAAAGTCCGCCTGTAGCGGATAAGTCCCACTGTGATAACGGCTATCCAGAAAATCGCAATAGGAATAATATGAGGTATAGATTCAACAAATCCGTTCCCTTTCAGCAGAATTCCCCTGATAATCCTTAGATAATGAGTCAGTGGCAATATCTGACCGATACACTGCGCCCATATTGGCATCCCCCTGAAAGGAAACATAAAGCCTGATAAAAGAAGGGATGGAAGAAAGAAAAATATAGACATCTGCATTGCCTGCAACTGATTCTTTGCAACTGTTGAAAAAGTAAGCCCCACGCTGAGATTTGCCGCTATAAAGAGCAGGGATAACAGATAAATCAGGAGCAGACTCCCCTGCATCGGTACACTGAAAAGAAATCTGGCGGCAGTAAGAATCAGGGTTATCTGAATATATCCGACCAGAATATAAGGGATAATCTTTCCAAACATCACCTCAATCGGCTTCACCGGCGTAGAGAGCAGATTCTCCATAGTGCCGCGCTCACTTTCACGGGTAATTGCCAAGCCGGTAATAATCACCAAGGTAAGTGTCAGAACCACGCCCATGAGTCCCGGAACAATATTATATTGGGTAATACCTTCGGGGTTGTAATCCGTATGAATTCGGATGGTCACAGGTTCGTCATCCGCCTGTAGATGCGACACAGCTCCTTTTAAATCCTGATAAACCGCCCTTTTTACAATCTCACGGAACGCCATGATTGCCCCGCTGGTGGCAGCCGGATCTGTGGCGTCAGCCTCAAGCAGCAGAACCGGTTTTTCACCCCGAATCAGTCTTTGGCTGAACATCTCCGGTATTGTAAGCACAAACTGAATATCGCCGAGGTGAAGCAGTCGGGCGGCTTCATCTCTGCTTTTTATACTCTGCTCTACATGGAAATAAGTGCTATTCCGCATAGATACAACAATAGATCGTGAAAAAGCTGAATTATCCGCGCAGAGAATCGCCGTGGGGAGATGTCTCGGATCAGAATTGATGGCATATCCGAACAGGATCAGTTGCAGAAGCGGAATTCCGATCATCATTCCAAAGGTGAGACGGTCCCGTCTCATCTGGATAAATTCCTTCATTACAATTGCCCATAACCGGCTGAAAGAGAAAAATTTTGTAAACATCAGTGATTTTTTACCTTTTGCATCAGGTGAATAAAAACTTCTTCCAGATTGGTATCTGCCTTTTTCCACTGATAAAGACCGTTCACATAAGGATTGATACTTGCTTCAAGCTCTTTCTGATTAACGCCGCTGATATGAAGGGTGTTTCCAAACGCCACTACCTGCTCGATTCCGGACAGACTTTTTAATTTTTCTGATAACTTGTGCATATCTTTTCCCACAACATGCCATGTTATAAGCCCTGAATTTTCAATCAAATCTTCAACTGTTCCCGAAGCAAGAAGATTTCCGTAGGCAATATATGCAAGGCGATGACACCTTTCCGCCTCATCCATATAGTGAGTGCTGATCAGCGCGGTAATCCCTTCCGCCGCCAATCTATGCACTTCATCCCAGAAATCACGGCGCGCGCTCGGATCAACCCCGGCAGTAGGTTCATCCAATAAAAGTACTGATCTGCCTGTGTAACAGACCGGCTTCGATTATTGAGAATGGATATAGATTTCGTCCAAATTGGAGCTGAATGACAACCTCGTTGATGAAGAACTTGATTTTTGAGCGAAAAGGGGATATTCTCAATCGGTATGCAAAGAAAGGAGGCTGTAAGTGGATAGACGTACATTCGTAAAGCAAACCTTCGGCGCCTCGCTTGCCTTCGGCGCAATCATGAAGACAGGGAATCTTCTCGGCGGATTGGCTGAAATGCCACTCCCTTTTGATCTGGTCGCAATTAAAGGGGGCGAGCCGGACTCGATGTTTGACCAGGGTATAAAGGCTCTTGGCGGGATGAAGGCGTTTGTGAAGAAGGGTGACAAGGTCGTGGTGAAACCCAATATCGGTTGGGACGTCTCGCCGGAGCGGGCTGGAAATACAAATCCGAGACTGGTTGCCAGGATCATTCAACATTGCTTCGACGCAGGCGCGAAAGAGGTTAGCGTCGTCGACCATCCATGCGATCAATGGCAGCGATGTTACAGCAACAGCGGAATCCAGAAGGCCGCCAGCGACGCGGGCGCGAAAGTTGTCCCCGGCGCCAGTGAAAGCTATTACCACGACGTGTCGGTCCCGCGAGGGAAATCGCTGAAGTCGGCACAGGAACATGAAGTTATACTCGATGCCGATGTGTTCATAAACGTACCTATTCTGAAAAATCACAGCGGTCCGAAGCTTACGATGGCGATGAAGAATCTCATGGGAAACGTGTGGGACAGACAGTTCTGGCACAGGACTGATCTTGATCAGTGCATTGCCGACTTCGCAACTTACAGGAAGCCGACGCTCAACGTTCTCGACGCATATTACGTAATGAAGCAGAACGGTCCGCGTGGAATATCCACCGGCGACCTTGTGACATTGAAGTCCCAGGTCATCTCCACCGATATTGTAGCCATCGATGTGGCAGGAGCGAAACTGTTCGGAGTGGATCCGTTTGCGGTCCGCTACCTGAAGACCGCTTCCGAGATGAAGATTGGCCGCGCGGATCTGGAAAACCTTAACATCAAACGGATCTCGATGTGACGCGTTCGGCCTGGAAGAGGATAAAAACTCTCCGCGTCGTTTTATCTCTGTTCTTCTTCGCACTCTTCACGTCGCTGTTCCTTGACGCCTGGCATGTCGTCCCGCGAAAACTCGAGGGGGTGCTCGCGTCGCTTCAAATAGTCCCGTCGCTTCTCAAGGTTGTGATGGTCGGCGGGACGGTGGCTGCGAATCGGGCTTGGTGTAATAGTGATAACAACTCTCCTCATCGGCCGCGTTTACTGCTCGACAGTTCTGCCGCTCGGAGTACTCCAGGACATCATGATCCGCATAGCGCGCAAAGTCAACCGGCGCAAGCGCTTCAGATACTCTTGGGCGCCGCAATGGCTGCACTATTCGATCCTGGCGATATCGTTGATTCTTGTCCTCTTCGGAAGCAGCATGGTCATCGGCGACCTCCTCGAGCCTTTCAGCAACTATGGAAGGATGGTTAACGCGTTCGCGCTGCCCATCGTTATT
>CAWEAR010000053.1:0-309711 GCA_963806835.1 uncultured delta proteobacterium | reverse complement strand
ATCATCACTTCGTTGGCGAAATTACGTATTCGTCAATCAGAAGATAAAGGGGATGCGAAGTCTGACTGACTGCTGTGAGGACTGACTGAAATGACCGCAGCATTGACGGATCAATCAGAATCTCATAATTCAGCATCTCTTTGTAATAAAGAGAAAAATTGTGGAATTGCCACCGTTGATGTGATCATACAGAGCCTGCTTAATCTGTCCTGCATCGCCCTGGGGATCAACCGCTGAAAAATCCCATTTCATCACAAAATATTGGTTATTCCGCTGTGCAGGATTTTTTCCTACAGCAAGATGTCCGAACAGACGCTCAAATTCATCCGCTTTTGCGACATCATAGTAATTTTCAAGCATCGAAAGCAGAAGACTTTTGCCGAACCGTCTCGGACGCAGGAAAAGCAGATGTTTTCCGGCTTCCTCTATTAGCGGTATCCGGTCTGTCCGGTCTGCATAATAATAGCCTTCTGTTATAATTTCGTAAAAGTTGCAGATTCCGTAAGGAAATTTCATGAATACCTCATTTCGGGTTTCCGTTTGTTTTCAACCACGGTGACGGGAATGAAGAGAGATACATTCACACCCTGTTCAGAAGATTTTCAAGTTCCGCCATGTTCTGACATTTCAATGCTCTGCGGCGGATCCCTTTCAGAACATCCGTATTCCTGATTTTTCTGATCCGCTCCGAAATATGCACCGGCACCACGTCAAACTTTTCAGTCAGGTCATCAACGATCATTTCCTGCATTGCTTCCAGCATTCCGAGAATTTTCCCTTCCTGAATACCGATGGTTTTTCCATCCCGAAAGCCGATGGTTTTTCCCTTGTTCAAACCTTCCTGTATGCCTTTCTCCTTGCAATTTCTATAGCATCCAGCATTTCTATATCCTCCATGACTTCATACAGAGGTTCTTTTTTTATAATTTTGTTCAGGAGATTTTCAAGTTCCGCCATGTTCTGACATTTCAATGCCAGGCAGTGAAGCCCTTTCAACAAATTCAAATCCCGGATTTTTCTGATTCCCTCTGAAATATTTATCGGCACTATATCAAATTTTTCAATCATGTCATCAACGATCATCTCCTGTATCGCTTCCATCATCCCCAGTCTCTTTCCCTCCTGAATGCCGATGGTTTTCCCCTCCTGAATTCCCAGAATTTTTCCTTCATGCAAACCTTCCTGTATGCCTTTTTCTCTTGCAGTTTCTATAATATCCGGCATTTTTATTTCCTCCCATATCTCCTGAATAAGTTCTCTGCTGATAATTCTGTTTGACATTATCAGTATTGCAGGCAGTACAGCCGGTATCTTTTCATCGCGGTATAATCCCGGCTTCAAACTTTTTCATCCGGCAAAATCCTTTTTCACACCCTGTCAAGAACCGCTTCAGATTCCCCGATGTTCTGACATTTCAGTACCTGACGGAAGAGACCCTTCCAGAACATCATGGTTCCGGGCCCGCCCTTGATACACTTCTGGGAAATATGCACCGGAATGATGCCGAATCTTTCAATCAGAGAGTCCGCCACCATTTCCTGCGCAGCTTCGAGCATACCCCAGAGTTTTTCCTTCCTGAATGCCCCAGAGTTTTTCCTTCCTGAATGCCCAGAGTTTTTCCTTCCTGAATGCCCAGAGTTTTTCCTTCCTGAATGCCCAGAGTTTTTCCTTCCTCCAAGCCTTTTTCCCTTGCAATTTCTATAATATCCAGCATTTTAATTTCCTCCCACAAGGATTTCAGCCTTTCTTTGTCAATCAGTTTATTTGAGATAATCAGCATGGCAGCCAGCAGCACAGCGGATATTTTTTCCGCATGACCAACTGTTTTCACGTTCAGTCAATGCAGCAAGCAGGTCGGGGTTCGCGCTCCGCTCACCCGACAGTCAATGAACCCAACGTATAACAATCTTTGCATGTTATGCCTGTATCACGACCTTTACCGAAAACGGATGCCGGGGTGAGCGGAGCCCCAACGTATAACAATCTTTCATGTTATGCCTGTATCACGACCCTTACGAAAACAAATGCCGGGTGAGCGGAGCCCCAACGTATAACAATCTTTCATGTTATGCCTGTATCACGACCCTTACGAAACAATACCGGGGTGAGCGGAGCCCAACGTATAACAATCTTTCATGTTATGCCTGTATCACGACCCTTACGAAAACGAATGCCGGGGTGAGCGGAGCCCCAACGTATAACAATCTTTCATGTTATGCCTGTATTACGACCCTTACGAAAACGGATGCCGGGGTGAGCGAAGCCCAACGTATAACAATCTTTCATGTTATGCCTGTATTACGACCCTTACGAAAACGGATGCCGGGTGAGCGAGAACGAACCCCGACCTACAATCGGACGCGCCGCGATTAGCCATGTAGGTCGGGTTAGCAAAGCGTAACCCGACATTATCATCTGATTCTCTTCATCACCACCAGCGTCACATCATCCGATTTTTTACAAGACTTCAGTGTATTGATAATATTTTCAATGATTTGTGAAGCGGATTTCTCTCTGTTCTCTTCGATGACTCTGATTAAATGCTCATTCCCGAATAATTCACCCTCTTTGCAATAAGACTCTGTAACGCCGTCTGTAAACAGCACCATGCAGTCTCCGGGTTCCAGTTTCAGCGTATCGTCGGAAAGATAGCCCGGAAATGTCAGGTTCAAGTCCTATCCACATTCCGTCTGTTCCGACATCCTCAACCTTTCCGGTTTCTGCACGCCGGATCAGCATATCCTCATGCAGACCTGAAAAAGAGAACTTTCCGTTCTTTTCCGGCTGCAAGAACAATGATGGTCATGTGTTTCTGATTCATCCATTCGTTGATATTTTCATAGATTGTCCGGTTGATGACAGACAGCAACGCCGAAGGCGGAACTTCGGGATTCTCAATCAGAACGGTATGAATGGCAGTCTGAACCATCATCATCACCAGTCCTGCAGTAACGCCGTGTCCTGAAACATCGCCGATCACAATCCAGTCATAGCCTCCGACAGAAATCACGTCATAATAATCGCCGCCGACTTCTTCAGAAGGTTCCAGTTTGCGGCAATTTCATATCCTGATATTTCAGGCTTTTTCGGCAGCAGAACCGTCTGAATCTTTTTTGCCAGTTCCATTTCGCCCCACAGCGCATCCATTGCCTTTTGAAGTTTCTGATTTGCATCAGCTAACTCTGCTGTGCGCTCTCTGACTTTATCTTCAAGATTTGCATACAGCATTGCATTTTCTATGGAGATTGCCACCTGCGCAGACAGCACTTTCAGCAGTTCCAGTCTGTCCGAAGTAAAGGCATCGGTTGTCAGATTATTCTCCAGATAGAGCAGTCCGGTCAGTTTACCCTGATGGATAATCGGCAAACAAAGGAGTGATTTCAACTGATTTGCGCTGATATACGGATCCTTTGTGTATGTCCTGTCCCGGAGCAGATCATTCAGCACCAGAGAATTTTTTGTCCGTGCCGCATAATGAATCACTGAAAGGGGAAGTTCATTACTCTGCTCAACCGGAATTCTCTGCATTGTTCCGATATTCTTCTGTGCAATCTCCCCTTTTGCCTGAATCAGCAGATTGTCATTCTCTCTTATGATAAGAATTCCTTTTGTCGCACCACCGCATTTTCCATAATTATACGGAGCATATTTTCAAGCAACTGATTCAGGTGAACTTCCTGAGAGATCATTTGTGAAGATTTGATGATACTTGCTGTATCTAAAAGAACAGAATTTGTGAAAGTGGAATGTCCGGTTGTATCTTTGGGGGCAAAGATTGTAAGGATAAGATGTCCGTAATTTTTTTTCAGATATTCAGCTTTCTTTTTTGCTCCCCATGCCTTATAGCCGTCATAAGCTCTTGTTATGTGGAATGCCGCATAAGACTGAAAATTTCTTTTAATATGAAACTCTCCGGCAAGTTCATTTGCAATCGCCTCATTCTGTATAAAACCGTTTTCTTTTGCAGATTCAATTGCCTGATTATAAAATTCGACTGCTTCCATATCTTTCCCGTGAACAGAGGCAATCTCTGCTGAAATAAGAGCATATTTGTGAAAAAAATTCACCGGATTGCTGTCGCTCCATCCTTTTATCTGCTGCAACAGCAGTCTGATTTGTTCATCATATTCTTTCTGCTCTTTCTCTGATACCGCCGGATATTTTCTGATTAAAGATAGTGCATAGTAAAAAACATATTCATATCCCCAGAACAATCCGCCGTTCTGAGCAATGGTTTTATGAGCTTTTTCAGCATATTTAAAAGCCTCTTCATAATTGCCGTAAATATAGAATGCCTGAGATTTATATCCGTAATACCAGTTTTCAAGAGGCAGAAAATTTGCATCCTGAATCCCTTTGAGCCATTCGGATTCATTAAAATCTTTGTCGTCAAGCGTATCTGTGTCCGGGGTATCTCCTTGCAGGAACTGAATAAGTTTTTTCTGAAATTCAAAATTTCTGATTGTGAATGTATCTATGGTTTTATTGATGAATTTGGCATGACTGCGGTTGTTTTCATATACAGATTCAAGAACCTCTCCCTTGATCAGTCTTGTCCACATCTGTGCCATAATCGCCCAGTTGGTATAGACAACATCCCCGCTTTCCAGATTATATACAAACGACTTCTGATAATTGGAAACGTTCTGTTCATAAGAATCTCTGAAAACACTTATAAAGTGTCCGAAAAAATTATAGACCTTTCCCCGAATATCTACATGGGGATATTTTTCACTCAGTTCTACAGCAAGTTTTCCGAACTGATATGCTTCCTGATACTTCCCCTCCATTGCCAGTATCATTCCGTAGCAGACAAATCCGTAAGCAGAGACTTCTGAGTTGCCGTATTTCAGAGAAAGATACACATTAGTCAGTGTGCAGAATTTCATAACATCATAGTCTGACAGAAAATATCCTGAAGTCCAGATGCCGATTGTCAATTTTGAAGCATCAATATAGTTCTGTTCAGTCATTTCAGGATTATAAAGAATATCTGATATGGCTTTTCTCTGAGTCATTTCAAGGATTTCTTCCGTTCTTTTCAGGTTTATCTCCTGAAGTTTTTTCGGATCGTCCACAGGCATTTCAATCCCCAGTTCTTTCATTGCCTGTTTGCCGATTTCATATACACTCCGATATTTGGCAATTTTCACATAACACATTGTAAGTGCGGCATAAGAATTGATTTTATCATGAATGCTTTTTGCCGAAGAGAAAAGTGTGCTGAAAAATTTTTCAGATGACTCCACATCGCCTGCAATTGACGCCAGAATTGCAAGCTCTTCATATATATTTAAAGTCAGACGGTAATCTTTTTCCCAACTCTCTTCCGGCAAAAAAGAACGGGCAATCTTTGCATAATTCAACGCTGCATCATAAGCCGCTGAACTTCTTGTTTTTTTAACAGCAATAAAATTTAACCGAGCCAGTTCATAACGATCTTCTGAACTGCAAATCATATTCGCACCGACCCGGCAAAGCTCGCCGAAGCCCAGATTCAGATGACTGACAATATCAAATATCCGCTCTTCCTGTTTTTCCGGTGGGATATTACGCAGAATCAACTGCCCGATTTTCCAGTGAAGTGCTTTGCGATCTTCTTCGGGAATCTGCTGATAAGCCGCCTGCTGTACCCGGTCATGCAGAAATCTGAAAGAACTCTTTAAAGTGAGGAATGAAAAATGAGAATCGGAAAGTGAAGAAAGGAGTTTGTAATTCTCATCAAGGGGAAAAATCAGCCCTTCTTCTATCCCTTTCCAGAGACGGGCAAGGGTCAGTTCCTTCGGGGATTCATAAATCACGGAAAGGGTTTCAATATCAAATATATTCCCGATACATGCGGCGAATTTCAGAACCGGCTAAATTTACGGGGGGAGTCTTAAAAGTTTTCCCGCCATCAGTTCCACAACATTATCCGTGATATTCTTCGCCTGAATCTGGTTCACGTCCCAATCCAAATCCGTTTTTCATGATCAAATCTCAGCAGCTCATCTTCATACAGAGATTTAAGAAACTGATTGACAAAAAAAGCATTTCCCTGAGTCTTTTCATAAATCAGCCGGGTCAGAGGTTCCGCATAAAAGAGATCGCCGTGCAGAGTATCTGCTGTAAGTTCATTCACCTGTTCAGTCAGAAGGTTGTCCAGTCTGATGTTGTTGACTGCTGTTATATTTTTCTCCTGAATCTCATTCAGCGTCATCATCAGCGGATGGGTCGGATAAACCTCGTTATCCCGGTATGCGCCGATCAGCAGCAGATACCGGCTGTCTTCATCGCTCATAAGCACTCTGATAAGATTCAGGGATGCTGAATCCGCCCATTGCAGATCATCAGCAAATATGACAAACGGATGCTCTTTTCTGCTGACTGCTTTGATAACATTCTGAAAAACCAGATTGATACGGTTCTGACTCTCCGCGGCTCCCAGCTCCGGCACCGGGGGCTGACCGCCTATGACCAGTTCAAATGCGGGAATCAGATCAGTCAGCACCTGCCCGTTGTTGCCGGCTGCCCCGGATATTTTTTCTTTCCAGACCGCCATCTGTTCAGGGGTTTCCGTCAGAATGTAATTCACAAATTCCGTCAGAGTCTGAATAACGGTCGAGTATGGGATATTCCGCTGATACTGGTCATATTTTCCTGAAACAAAATATCCGCGTTTTTCTGTGATCGGCTTATGGATTTCACGCACGAGAGAGGATTTTCCGACCCCTGAATATCCGCTTACCAGCACAAGCTCCGCTGTCCCCTGACTGACCCGTTCAAACGCCTCCAGCAGCATACGGACTTCCTCTTCTCTGCCGTACAGCTTCTGAGGAATATGAAACCGTCCTGAAGTATCATTCCGCCCCGGTCTGAAACCCGCAAGTTTTCCGGTATTTTTAAGATTCGCAAGACAGAACTCCAAATCTGATTTTAATCCGAAAGCGGACTGATACCTCTCTTCGGCATTCTTTGCCATCAGCTTTGTAACAATACCGGAAACCGCCTGCGGAACTTCAGGATTCACTTCGCAGACCGGCACCGGAGCTTTGGCAATATGGGAATGGATCATCTCCATTGAGTCATCTGTTTCAAAGGGGAGTTTTCCGGTCAGCATTTCATAAAACGTAACCCCCAGAGAATACAGATCAGTCCGGTAATCTACGGATCTGTTCATTCTGCCGGTCTGTTCCGGTGAGATATACGCCAGAGTTCCCTCTAATCTGTCAGGATTGCCGGGATGCTCTGTTTTTGTGTCAATTCTGGAGGAAATGCCGAAATCAATAACAGTTGCGGAGAAAGATCCCCGGCGATCCACAATAATATTGTTGCCGTTAATATCTTTGTGAATCAGACGGTGCGCGTGAATATGCTCCAATGCCTGCGCAGCGGAGAGAGCAAATCTCAGAACCGCTTCGGTTCCTATCTTCTGCTCCGTAATGACTCTTTTAACAGTCTGCCCTCCGATAAATTCCAGAACCAGAGCAGGCTTGCCGTCAACGGTGATTCTTGAGTATGCTCTGCGCACACCGGCTATTTTCAGGTCTCTGGTACATTCGTACTCGTTGGCAAACCGGATCATCTGTTCCGGACCCGGATGCTCATCTCTGAGAATTTTGATAATAACCGGCGTTTCATATTCTCCTTTATCCTGATAATAAATCAGGGAATTGCCGCTTTCATAAATCAGCTTTGAGGTCTGATTAAGTTCAACAACAGATAACATGGTTTTGTCTCCTTTTTTATTTTGGAATTTTCTCAAAAGTTTAATTCAGAGGGCAGAAAGTTTTTTAATTTCCCCATTTTGCAAATGGGAATTAAGGGCGATTTCTGCCGCGGGTTCAAATCCCCTGCCCCCTTTACAAAAGCTGCTCTATGCACATAAATTTTATTGCAAAATTTTTAAAGTAAGAATACCATAAAAATATGATTGCATCAACATTGGAAAAAGATAAAAATCCTGTAAATTATACAGGCTGTTTTGGAGATAATCATTTAAAGTTTGCAGTACCGAAAAAGTTTGCGGTACCGCCTTCAGGCGGTCCGGCGTGCTGCGATAACAGTCTGATTTCACACTGACCGCCTAAAGGCGGTACTGCAAACTTTTACAAATTTCCGATCCGCCGAAATTAAATTAACTGGGTATAGTACCGCCTTTAGGCGGTTAATGTAAAAGTTTGCAGTACCGCCACAGATAAAACCGAAAAACCATTATAAACATTAGGGTTTTCAGGAGATAAAAACTGTAAGTCTTGACATATTATGCAATATATTATAACTTTAATCAAAAACCAGCAGATTGAAAAAAATAAGGAGAAATAAAAAAATGAAAAAGCAATGTCTGTATCTTATCTTTATCCTGTTTCTGGTGCAAAACATGACTGCTTTCGCGGAGACGGAACCGGCTACAGGTTTTAAAGAGATCACCGCGCCGGAACTTAAAAACATGATTGATGAAAAAAAAGTAACCGTGATTCATGTTCTGAGTGAGATCGAATATGAAATGCAGCATATTGAAGGCTCTTTCAATATTCCTATTGTCAAAATGGAAACCACTGACAAACTGCCTAAATCAAAAGAAACAGCCCTTGCTTTCTACTGCATGGGTACAAGATGACCTTATGCTGACAGAGCCGCAAGTATTGCGGTGAAAAAAGGCTATAAAAATGTATTTTCTTTTGTCGGCGGAATACCGGAATGGCGGAAGTTTAATTATCCCATGTTTGTCAGTGAGGAATATCAGAAAATTGATGTGGAAAAACTGGCTCCTCAGGTGTTCAAGACGTTTATGGAAGAGAAAAACCCCTATATTCTTGATGTAAGACCCATGATATTTGAAAGAGATACTTCTTTTATCAAAGAATCGCGGCACTGTCCCCTGGTTTTTCTTGCGGATAAATATCAGGAGATTCCCAAAGACAGGGATATTCTCATTACAGACTGGGCAATGAAACAGTCAATAAGTGCTGCAAAATTTCTTATCCTCAAAGGCTTTCCGGTAAAAGGCGTTCTCAAAGGGGGAATGGAACGCTGGAAAGAAATAAAATATCCTGTTGAAGATCGCATTCCGACAGATAAGATTGCACCGCTGGGCGGATCAGAAAAAAGATGAGGTTTGCAAAATCATCGGGACAAACCATTATCCGAAAAATTATTGCTCTGTTCGGGCTGCTTATTGTTGTGATTATCATTAACGCTGTTTATTCAATGGTTCACGAAAGCAGGAATATTACCCTGCAACTCTCCGCGAACCTGAGCAACAAACTTGAAATTGCGGCATCTGTTCAGCACAATGAATTGGATAAACTCAGAATGATTTCCGTTTCAATCAAAGAACAGAGCAGACAATTTTCCGATTATCTGGATTATGATAATGTGGTTCCAATAACGATGATTCTCAGGAACATCACATATCTTTATCCTGAAAATATTGATTTTATTTTTCTTTTTAATGAAGATAAAGAATTTCTCACATCAAATATTACAGGAGGCGATATTGAAAATTCTGAACAATATAAACCGCTGATTTCAGATACCCGTGAAAGAGCCGGCATAGAGGAACTCTCTCTGAATATTTTTCAGAAAGAGTTCGCGGAACTGAAGCCGATATCAGGCAGCGGAGAGATTCTCTGCTTCAAATCCCTTTTGCATATCCTGCATGATACCGGAGATATTTACTGTTATCTGGTCGTGATCAAACTTATCAACGGCAATGAGAGACTGATTAAGAAGATGACGGAAATAAGCGGCGCCGCCGTTGTATATTACGACAGAAACGGAAAGGCGGCGCTCTCCGGTTTTTATGATCTTAATGTGCCTTATCCTGTAAATAATTCAATTACTTATCATGGAAAAATGTTTTTTTCGGAACAGAAAGATATTCTTACTTATTCAGGAGAATGCGTGGGGAAGCTGGTCGTTACCATTGATAAAGAGCCGTTCACAGATTTGAAAAGAGGGCTGCTGTTGAGCAGACTCCTCCCTTTTTTCGCGTCAACTGTAATTTCTGTTCTGCTTTTCCTGCTTTTAAAAGTGCGTGTTTTTGACAAGATTGCTCAACTGATTCAGATTCAGCGCATGGTCGCAGACGGAAAGGGAGATTTGAGTATCCGGCTGAAAATTCCCGATAAGACAGACAGAAAGCATCTTGATGAAGTTGAACTGATGATGATTGATTTCAACCTGATGATGGAGAAACTGGAGCAGACTCATGCAGATGTCAGAAAAGCAAATCAGCATATTATGGAAAGTCTTGAATACGCTAAAAAAATACAGAGTTCCATGCTGCCGAATCCTGATGAGGTGAAGCGGTTTCTTCCAGACAGCTTTGTAATATGGATGCCGAGAGATGTGGTTAGTGGAGATATTTTTCTTATAGAACCTGTTACTGTAGGCTTTCTGGTTGCTGTTATTGACTGCACGGGGCATGGTGTTCCCGGCACGTTTCTCACCATGATTGCATCATCTGCCATGAGAAGAATCATAGGAGAGGAAAAATATCATGAGCCTGTGCAGATACTGAAACGCCTGAACTTCATGGTAAAAGCCGCACTCCGTCAGGATACGGAATACGCTGTTTCAGACGATGGAATGGATGTTGCGTTATGCGTTGTCAACTGTGAGGAGAAGATTCTGCATTTTGCAGGTGCAAGACTTCCGCTTTTTTATACAGAAAACGGCAATATAAACATCATCAAAGGGGACAGGCATAACATCGGTTATAAGCAGTCCAAAAGATCAGATATTGATTTTGACTTTACCCATCATATAATCCCTGTTAAAAAAGGGATGTGTTTTTACATGGCAACTGACGGGTTTGAAGATCAGATAGGGTCAGATGAACAGAACCGGGAATTAAAACGCTTCGGCAAAAAGCGTTTTACTGAACTGCTTGTAGATAACAGCCGTATTCCCTTTGAAAACCGGCGGGAGAGACTTCTTGAGGTATTTGACGCCTACAGAAGAGGTAATGAAAGGCAGGATGATGTTACAGTGGTGGGGTTCGGGTTCCTGGAGGATCGGCGGATTAAGACGGACAAGACTTCCGAAGACTTCGGTGAGCTCAGTCTTCGGTGATCTCACCGAAGTCTTCGGAAGTCTTTACCTGATTCTTAGTACACAAAATCGTAATTTCACTGCCGGTTAAAAAACTGTAGGGCGGACTAATCGCAGCGTGTCCGCCTTTTTATAACCCGAAGTGTATTTACTGTTTCGTGTACTTAGTTCTCTTAATTATCTCCGTCAATCCAGTTCCCCAGCCCTCCAAGAACAGAACCCTCTTCTTTTCTGCCTCCGAGCCGGGGCGCAGCCTGCAGCATTCTTCCTGCAAGACGGGAGAACGGCAAAGACTGAAGCCACACTTTACCGGGTCCCTGCAATATGGCAAAGAAGAATCCTTCCCCTCCGAATAACATGGTTTTTATACCGCCTGCCTGCTGAATATCAAAATCAACTGTCTGCTCAAATGCCACAACACAGCCTGTGTCAACATGCAGAATTTCACCGGATTTCAGTTCACGCTCAACAACAGTCCCTCCGGCATGGATAAAGACCATTCCGTCACCTTCCAGCTTCTGCATGACAAATCCCTCACCGCCGAATAAGCCGGTCATAATTTTCCGCTGAAAATAAAGCCCTATGCTGACCCCTTTGGCTGCGCAGAGAAAACTGTCCTTCTGACAGACAAGCATTCCGCCGACATTCGCAAGGCTTATCGGAAGAATGTTGCCGGGATAAGGTGCGCCGAATGCAATATGAGCTTTTCCTTGTCCGGTATGTGTAAATACCGTCATAAAGAGAGATTCACCTGTCAGCAGCCGCTTTCCCGCTCCAAGCAGTTTACCCAGAAAGCCGCCGCTTGCGCTGGTGTTGGAGCCGTCCCCGAAGATGGTCTCCATCTGAACGCTGCTCTCTTTGTACATCATTGCCCCTGCTTCAGCCACCGTACTTTCACCCGGATCAAGCTCTATTTCGACAAACTGCATTTCAGCCCCGAAAATTTTGAAATCAATTTCATCTGCATTTTTAGGAGCAGGATTTGCTTTGACGGGCAAGACTTCCGAAGATTCGGAAACGGTTCGACTGAGTTTACTCAAGCCTTGGGATGTCTTTACTCCTGGCATTGGCGGTGGTTGCAGATGAGAACCGGCTGGCTTGCTTTTACCTCCAAGTTCAGGAACATGGGAGATAGGCAGCCATTCTGCAAAGCCTTCACGCCATGCAAGTCCGTTGGGATTCATGCGTGCGTGAAAAACAGCCTGTGATTCATCCAAAGGTCCTATCCTTTTATCATCATAGCTTAAATACCATTGAGCCATATTTTTCCTCCCGATTAACTTACTGTTGGGGTTCATTTTATTCACCCCAACCTACAAGTACAATTCTACTGTAATTCTTGATGCATCCTCTTTATTAACAGAATAATGATACCCTTTTACTTTTATATCTATTGCAGGATCAGAAGGGAAAACCCCTTCTATCTCAACAATATTTCCCGGAGTCAATCCCATCTCTTCTATACGTTTTTTGACATCCGTCCGTCCTTTTATTTTTATAATTTTCCCTTTCTGTCCCGGGGACATATCTTTTAAAAGTCTCTCCTGTGATTTATTCCCCTGCTTTTTTTCTTTAAAATTTTCCATACACCGGGAGAGACATATTTCACAGTTTTCATAAGGTCTGCTGTTATGACAGTGAATTTCACATTTATTCCAGAATTCTTCTATCCATTCTTCACCCCCGCGTGGACAGACATCAACAAAATGGGTAAACCGGATAAGCCTGTCTAAAATTATTCTTGAAATATTATGTTCCATTTTACATGCCGCATCTTCAGCCTCTGCTTTATCCACTTTAAGCACTTTGACAAAAAAATCCTGCAATGCTTCATGTTTTCTTACAACTTCAGTGGCAAGATTTTTTCCTTCATGAGTCAGGGTAATTACATCATAAGGGGCATAATTGATAAGTTTTTTTTCTGAAAGCGCCCTGAGCGCTCCTGTAACAGAGGATTTATTTACCTCAAGCCTTTTTGCAATATCTGTAGCTCTTGCCGCCTGTTTTTCTGCGACAATATGAAAAATTGCTTCCAGATAATCTTCCAAACTTGCACTGAGTATTTCAGTTGTTGTTGTCATAATAAATTCCTTTAATTTTACGGACAAAAGCAGATACCGAGTTTTATTCTTTTTTAAAATAGAATCATGTATTCGTTTATATTGTAAATTTATACAAAAGATATGTCAAGTTTTTTTCCGTTCATATAACCACCCGTTTGTAGTACCGCATTTATGAGGTACTACAAACTTGGCGTATGGAGTTCGGCTACGCTCACCCAGTTGGGCTGAGTGGGGTGAGGTGAAGTCGAAGCCCCACCACGGCGGGCTGAGCGTAGCCGAAGCCCGCTGTCTTCGGCTACGCTCAGACAGCGGGAGATTCCTCGTTTCCCACGCTTTGCGTGGGAACGAGATAAGACTGTAGGGCGGACAAAGCGATAGCGTGTCCGCCATGCGTGAATAAGGCGGACACGCTCCGCTTAGTCCGCCCTACAGGACTACGAACTTTACCGCATAAATGCGGTACTACGAACTTTGTACTAAAAACTTTATTTTAACTGTACTTCAACACGGCGGTTTAAGGCGTGTTCCTCTTCTGAATCTCCCTTATATAACAATTTATCTTCACCGCGTCCTTCTGTTTTTAATCTGTCCGGGGATATTGAGAAAATTTGTATCATAAAATCTTTCACAGCCCCCGCCCTTTTTTCTGACAGTATTCTGTTATAATCTGGTTCTCCTTTTTTATCAGTATGTCCGATAATAACAAAAGAACGGCTTTTGAAAACCGGATCGCTCAGAGCATTTCCCAGCTCATTTGACTGAGATATGCCCTTTGAACTCAGTTCAAATTTATCGTATTCAAAATTGATATATAAATCAAGTGACGGTTCCACCTGAAAAAGCGCCTTTGTACTTGAAAAACTTTTCAGAGCCTCTTTAATCTCTGAGGAAGTCATTCCCTGATTCATTCTCCGTATATCCAGGGCTTTTATCTTTTCTTTCACTTTGGAATAAGGATGATAATCATAAGACTTGCGGAAACAGAAATACGCTTCATTCTCTTTGTCCATCTTTTCATAAACTGTTCCGAGCCTGAAAAAAATGTTTGCCATGGCTTTATTGCCGTCTGCGACATTTTTGGCATCCAGCAGGCTATCTTCAGCTTCTTTCATCAGGGACTGTGCTTCATACGCCTTTGCCAGCTCCATATAAGCATTGAAGTCCTTACATTCTTTAAGAGATTCTTCAAGGAGTTTGATCCTGAGAGGAATATTCTTATCTTGAGAAACAGCCTGCTCATAAAGCTCCTTGCCTTTGCTGCAATCTGCCCGGAGATTCTGACTGACCATGATAACCAATGCAAAACAAATAATGACGATTTTTTTCATATTTTCACCTTTATCAGATCGAAAAAGTTTGTAGTACCGCCTTTAGGCGGTGCATTCGACCGCCTAGGCGGTGAAGACCGCAGTTTGTAAGTAGTACCAAGTTAAAATTTAATTTTGAATTATATGATGTCTGTCAAAGACCTGCGGGGTTTTTAAAACCCCGCAGGTTTTCCATATCATATAGCCTGCAAAGTTCGTAGTACCGCCTTTCAGGCGGCGGGGCGTGAAGAACCGCATAAATGCGGTACTACGAACTTCTGATAAAGACCTGCGGGGTTTTTAAAACCCCGCAGGTCTTCCATATCATATAGCCTGCAAAGTTCGTAGTACCGCCTTTCAGGCGGCGGGGCGTGAAGAACCGCATAAATGCGGTACTACGAACTTCTGATAAAGACCTGCGGGGTTTTTAAAACCCCGCAGGTCTTCCATATCATATAGCCTGCAAAGTTCGTAGTACCGCCTTTCAGGCGGCGGGGCGTGAAGAACCGCATAAATGCGGTACTACGAACTTCTGATAAAGACCTGCGGGGTTTTTAAAACCCCGCAGGTCTTCCATATCATATAGCCTGCAAAGTTCGTAGTACCGCCTTTCAGGCGGCGGGGCGTGAAGAACCGCATAAATGCGGTACTACGAACTTCTGATAAAGACCTGCGGGGTTTTTAAAACCCCGCAGGTCTTCCATATCATATAGCCCGCAAAGTTCGTAGTACCGCCTTTCAGGCGGCGGGGCGTGAAGAACCGCATAAATGCGGTACTACGAACTTCTGATAAAGACCTGCGGGGTTTTTAAAACCCCGCAGGTCTTCCATATCATATAGCCTGCAAAGTTCGTAGTACCGCCTTTCAGGCGGCGGGGCGTGAAGAACCGCATAAATGCGGTACTACAAACTTCTGTACTACGAACTTCTGCGGCACTACGAATTTTTCTATTTTCGGACAGATCCCGGCGAAAGAAGCAGAGGTTTCATTGTATTCGGATTTGCAAGCATCTCACGCCATTTTTCATCAGTCAGGCGGTCTTTCATGGGATGTTTGAATTCTCATAATAAGTGAATAACGCTCCCATCGCCTTCCCTTTTCCGATACTCTTCTCAACTGATTTGGGATACCCGATCCCCTCTTCCAGAACATTCCCTCCGGTCGGTTCAGTATGCACATCAACAATGATCGGAAGGTCTTTTTCTCCGACTAATTTGAGAAGCTGATCATCCAGATTGTTCAGAAAATCAATCTCCGGTTTATCAATGGCTTTCTTCTGATTCTCAATGGCTGCAATATTCTGACATTTGTTAAGAATCTTCTGGAAATCCTCTAACCGCTTCTCTGTATTATCCGTATCTCTTTTGAATTTTCTTATTCTGGAGAGAAGCAAAACAGTCTGTTTTTCCAGAGATGAATAAAGCTCCTGCGCGGGTTCAAGCCATGCTGCTGTTCTTTCAGGAGGTATTTTAAAGCCTTTGCCAGTCATTGTATAAGACTGTTTGGCGTAAAGGATGCTGATATACCGGGTATAAGTCCAAAAACTGAGACAGGTATTCAATCTGCGGTTTTCATCTGACTGTACTTTACCGCCGCTTGTGAGCCAGTATTGGATAATATTTATATGCTCTGACGCCATACCGGATGAATTTGTCAGCAGTTTTTCAGCGTTGGAAGCGGCATTCTTATATCCGTCATAATTCTGTTCATCAGCGGTTTTAAGCCGTTTTTCCGCTTCTTTTGATCCAAGCAGCGCCATAAGCTCCAATCCCATAGGATAACCTTTTACAAACTGCCCGTTGATAAATGCTTTTGAAAAAGGTTCTTTTTTTCCTTTGTATGTTTTTACCTGATCATAGATCAGTTGCTGAAAAGCCTGCGCTGTCGGGTGTAAAGCGCTGAGGTATAAAACGCCAGCCGGTCAGTACATCTTTTGCAAAAACGCCATTTTCAAGAGCGGCTGTATTTACGATTCCCGAAAGAATTGCAGGTTGACGGTTATTTTTACGTGCATATTCAAGCAGATTTTTACGAAGTTCCGCGACCGGAATATCTTTCTTATCCTTAGTTGTCTCATAATACTCTTTAAAACTCAGATCATCAGGCTGAGCAAATAAACTGCTGAAAAGCGATTCCATATTTTCAAACTGTTTCAGGATGGCGTTATCCTCATGTATCAGATGAACCAGCGACATTGCCTGCTTTGTCAGAAAATCAGCCTGTTCATTGTTGATGCCTGTGGCTTTGCTTTCCAGAACCGGAAAAAGCACGGTTCCCGCATATTTCATCGCCTGAAAATACCGGGATAAATTTTCACTCCGGGATATTTGCCCCGAACTTTGAACTGGGTGTAATCAATCTGCTGCTGCATCATTTCTGACGCTGCAATCCCTTCACCCTCGCGGATTTTTTTCAGTTCATCTGCAACTGCTTTTTTGTCAGAAGAATCGCCGGAAAGCAGAGAAGCAAGCAGATTCAGATAATCCAGATTTGCCCCGGCAACTTTATCTTCGGGATTTACAGGGGTTAATTTTTTGATTAAAGAATCTGTCAGAGTCTTTAATTCAGGATACAGCAGAGTCTCTTCAATATCAGTTACTGTTTCATTCAGTATCATGCTGTAGGCAAGAAGAATAAAGTCTTCTGTAATGTAATTGGGAATACCTTTATCCCGGTTTTGTTCATACAAATCAAACATTCCCTGCGGAGTGTCAGATTCCGCAAATGCCATAAATCCATTCAGAAATACCAGCATCATTATAATGCTGAAAATATTTGCTATTTTTTTCATAATAAATCATTCTCCTTTTTTAGCTGTCTGTAGTTTGTAGCTCCGTAGGAGCGTTATGTTTGCAGCAGTTTTAAGTTCGTAGTTCCGCCTTTAGGCGGTGAAGAGACCGCCAAGTTTGTAGTTCCGCCTTTAGGCGGCGGAGAACGGGGCGTGAAGAACCGCCAAGTTGTAGTTCCGCCTTTAGGCGGTGGCGTGAAGAACCGCCAAGTTTGTAGTTCCGCCTTTAGGCGGTGGGGCGTGAAGAACCGCCAAGTTTGTAGTTCCGCCTTTAGGCGGTATTCACGCTCTACCGCATAAATGCGGTACTACGAACCTGCGGCGGCGTGAATAAGACTGTAGGGCGGACAAAGCGACAGCGTGTCCGCCATGCGTGAATAAGGCGGATACGCTCCGCTTAGTCCGCCCTACAGGACTCACCCAGTTGGGCTGAGTGGGGGGTGAGGTGAAGTCGAACCCCCACCACGGCGGGCTGAGCGTAGCCGAAGCCCGCTGTCTTCGGCTACGCTCAGACAGCGGGAGATTCCTCGTTTCCCACGCTTTGCGTGGGAACGAGATAAGTAGATGGCTAACAGGTGACTTATCTCCTGTGAAGAACCGCCGTTCATAGTACCGCCTTTCAGGCGGTGGTGCGGTACTGCGAACCTGTTTGAATAACCGCATAAATGCGGTACTACAAACCTGCGGCGGGGCGTAAGTACCGCATAAATGCGGTACTACAAACTATAAAAAAAATCGCGCACGGTTGGGGGCAAGCCCTCAAACCCGCCCGTGCCTCAGCCTGCGACCTCCGCTCCGCTACGGTACGCAGGCTGAGGCACTCCCTGCCTGCCCTGCCCTGCTCACCCTTACTGACCTGAGGAGAGAGCAAGCCGGAAACCGAGGGTCGTAGTTCGCGGTAGCCCGGCGAGGCCCGTCGCGGTACGCAGACCGGCAGTACCTCGCGAGGTCGCGCCAACCGCCGCCCCGTAGAACCCGGTACGAGCCCCTCCCGGGACCGACAGGATCAGTAACAGCACCTGTAGGATACTCCCCGTACCAGTCGCTGCACCACTCCCAGACATTCCCGTGCATATCATATAAACCCCACGCAATTGGAAGTAAAACTTGCTAGCCGTCATTGTCTTTCCCGGATATTTTCCCTTTACATTCATCACTCCGATCCATTGCCGTAATAGTTTGCTTTTGAACAGTTGACAGCACTGTTGCCCGAAGTTATAAGCCGTGCCGGTACCTGGCCTCTTGCCGCATATTCCCACTCAGCTTCGGTTGGAAGACGGTACGCTTTCCCCTCCTTTTTGTTCAACTTTTTTATAAATTCCTGAACATCATCCCATGAAACAGTTTCAACCGGGCAGTCATCGCCGCACTCTTTAAAATAAGACGGATTGCTCCCCATGATCTTTTTCCATTGCACCCTGGGTTACTTCGGTTGTCTGCATATAAAAACCTTTTGTCAGGGTTACTTTATGCTGTTTTTCATCATCATCTCTGTCCTGCTCATTTTCAGGGCTGCCCATCATAAAAGACCCCGGCGCAATCTAGACAAATTCCATGCCTGCTGAATTGGTTACAGAAGTCTCTTCTTCAGCCGCCTGCTCAGATTCCAGGGGTTCAATCACAGGTTTTTCAGTCTTTTCCAGATAAACAGGCAATTCCTCAGCTTTCCCCTCTCCCACTGTTACCCGCTTCTCATAGGTCTTATACCCGTCTCTTGCCACCTTTACCTGATACGGTCCCGGCTGTATCTGAGCAAAACTCTGTTCGCCTGTTCCCGTTTTCCTGCTGTTTATCCAGACAGTTGAATCAGAAGGATACGGCTTTATTGTCAGGGACGACTCTTCTGACGGCTCTGTTATGACTGCTCCGCCGCTCTCTGCAAGAATAAAGACAAATTCACCGCCCATATCTCCGGTCATTTTAATAGGTCTGCAAAGAGGCATCTGCTCTGAATTATTGCGTATCACAGGACCGATAGCTGTATAAATTTCTCTCGGAGTCAGATAAGGCTTCTGATTTTTTTTCAGACTGCTGATGAACTGATAAGCAAAAACACTGTGTCCCCCGCTGCCGGTATCAGATACCGGGGTCTATTTCCTGAAGTCATTCCCCATCTGGATTTTTCATTATACAAGCCAAGGTAAAACTGGTCATCAATCACTCCGGGCAATGCTCTTGATTCTCCGAAAAGAGTTCCTGAATAGCAGGAATCTGAAACCAGCAGCACGTGCCTTACATTCATTGCTCTGAGATATTTCTGTATAGTAGTGTTTTCAAGATAAGTGTTAATATCATCGGCTTCTGCATCTGCCGGAACCCACGCAGCCCGTCTCTGTCAGCCTGTCAAATTCACCATGACCCGCATAATAAATCAGCAGATTGCTCATCTGCCTCCATAGTTTTGATATAATCCCTTAATATACGGACAATTGCAGATTTGGTTGCTTCTCTGTTTTTCAGCAGGGTTATATCCTGAAATCCGTAACGGTTTTTCAGAATATCCGCCACTCCGTCGGCGTCTGACGCCGCAGTCTTCAAATCAGGAATTCCGTCATCTTTATAATCATCAATTCCGATAATAAACGCCGCATACTTCCCGATTTTGCCGGAAGTGTGGGACAGATCTTTATTCCGTTTAATGCTTCGGAATTCTTCAGCGCCAACAGAGGCGCGGAAAGAGAAAATGTCAGAAAAAGAATGATACAGATACAAGCCGGTAATGAATTGAATCGCTTCATGATAAAACCTCCTTTATAAAAGATTGCTGTTCTGTAAAAGTTCATGGTACAGGTTCGTAGTACCGCATTTATGCTGCGGGCGTGAATACCGCATAAATGCGGTACTACGAACTTCTCTGAATAATCCAAGTTCGTAGTACCGCCTTTCAGGCGGTGGGGCGTGAAGACCGCCTAAATGCGGTACTACGAACCATGCCGTCTGTAGTTCCGCCTTTAGGCGGTATTCACGCTCTACCGCATAAATGCGGTACTACGGACGTGCCGCGCCGTATTCTGCACGCTCTACCGCATAAATGCGGTACTACGAACTTCTCTGAATAATCCAGAGTTCGTAGTACCGCCTTTCAGGCGGTCGGGCGTGAAGAGACCCGCATAAATGCGGTACTACGAACTTAACCGTGAAGACCGCCTAAAGGCGGTACTACGAACTTAACCGCGAATACCGCATAAATGCGGTACTACGAACGATCTCTTTTACTCTATGTCAATTACCAACTTCTCAACTCCCCATTCATCCGAATCCTGCACAAGACGAATTGCTTTGGATATATCTTTACCTTGTGAAAGAACATCATGAATATCTGTATCTCCGGTAGTTACAAAAAATGCGACAATGCTTTTGCCGATCGGTTTACTTGCCTCAATCCCCCAGTCAGCATTTTCCGGCGGAATTACAAGAGACTTATCTGCTGAAATGGCGTTATCGCTCATTTTTTCATTGGGGAAAAGCAGGGTCAGGCTATCATCAGGATCAACCTGCACTATCCAGAGACGACCGTTTTTTTCTGAAGCTACCTTAAAAGAAAGGTCATCCCCAAGTTTTGCCTGCTCTTTTCCTCTTACACCGACCGAAAACGTCTTTTCCGGTGCTTTGAGTTTATACAAAGCATCCCAGTTTGCCCCGACATGAATATACTCTTCTTTGCATCCGATAAGTCCTGATATTGTCATGAACAGAATCAGGCTTGCTATAATATACTGTTTCATATGATTTTCTCCTATTTACCGCCTGAAGGCGGTACTATGGACGGCACCGTTGGGGTTCGCTCCGCTCACCCCAACCTACTGCTATTTACCGCCTGAAGGCGGTACTACGAACTTATTCTACATGGGTAATTACTTTTCCTGCACCGAAATCCCCGTCTTTACGCTCTTCTTCAACTTTAAATCCTCTGAAAGATTTTTCAGACATGGTTTTGAACATTTCATCAGTTCCTTTACCTCCCTCATAAGCATTGATCTTTTCCTTAGTAAGAAATACAACAATAAGGCTGTCGCCTGGCGGCGGCGTTGCTTTGAGTTTAAAACTATCTTCGTATTCGGAATGGTAACACTGGTTCCTGCTTTTACCTGATTCTCCTTATGAATCCGGTTTGGAAACAGAACCGTTGCCTTTTCATCTCCGGGACTGACATTCAGGATATTCAAATATCCGTCTTTTTTTACATCGCAGGTAATCACCAGTTTATCGCCCACATTAAAACTGCTCTGGTTCATTTCAATATTCACTTTATATGAAGCATTATCCGCAAGTTTCTCCAGTTTTGCCCAGATATGTCCGGGACGCCGGGAGATGGCGCTGAGACAAGAATCAGATTTTTACCTGCCAAGTCTTTGCTTCCTGAAATCTGGGGATGATGCACATCTTCAGGTGAAGCATTTTGGCTGATATAGTCTGAGGCTGTTTCTTTTATTTTGCTTACTGTAATCTCTTTACTGCTTTTTGACGCATCTTTAACCGCATCAAAAATAGCGAGGGTAAAAAGACTTCCGTTTGGCGTGGCGAGTGACTGTTCATCGTCCCGGCACGCACTCAGACAGACATAATTCTCTTTACCTGAAGTCTCTTCCACAGCAAAATTTCCCTTTACTTTTGGCATTCCTTCATAAAAGAGAAACTTGGGAATTTTACCTTTGATCAGGTCAGCACCTTTGGTAGCAGAACCGCTGTGGCACGCGTCAATAAAGACAAATATCTCACCTGCCGGTATTTCAGAAAGCATCTCGCCGAATTTGTCATCTACAAATACATTTTTCAGTGTTCCTCCGCCGGCGATTACATCATGAGGAACCAGCACTTCATCCGTCGCCGTCTGATTCATCTCCGTTTGTGTCAGAAATATAAGACCCATGCCCGCTGAAATAAAAGACCACTCTGTCTTTACTGCTTACGCCGTTTATCAACCACTCTTTTATGAAGCGTTCAATGCCGATCAATGTCGCATCTGAATCCTTTACAGTCTTGATCTGACTCTCTTTAAATCCCATCAGTCCGACAGTCTCTTTCATCATGTCAAGGTCTTTGTCTATACCGGGAGATTTGCGTCTGAAATCCGGTATTCTCCGACTCCTATGAGCAATGCCCTGTTTTCAGCATTTACCAGAGGCTGAAACATAAAAGAAAAGAGGCAGATGACAAAGAAAGACAACCAATTATTTTGTTTCATATCTCCTCCATCAAAATCAGATAAAAAATTTATTTGTAGTACCAGCCTTTAGGCGGAATATTAACAGAACCGCCTGAAGGCGGTACTACAAACTTACGCTAACAGAACCGCCTGAAGGCGGAACTACAGAACCGCCTGAAGGCGGAACTACAAACCCGCCTGAAGGCGGAACTACAAACCCGCCTAAAGGCGGAACTACAAACCCGCCTGAAGGCGGTACTACAAACTGTTCTCTTATTCATAAACATTCAGATGATAAACAGCATACGAATCAGGACGGTCTTCTATCAGCTCAAGCCTTTTGGCTCTCTGACCGAGCTTGATCATATCTGCCATATCTTTGCTCAGATTCTCATCCTCGCCGTATATTGCAACAATTGTATGTTGTCCGCTTGGCTGAAGTGCGCGACCTGAGCCTGATAAAATTCTTTTCCTGATACTGCCTGTTTTTTGAGAAACGTCCTTTTGCCATCCGGTTCAATGGTAAAGAGATGAACATATCCTTTACGATCGGCACCTAATGTAATCTTGATAATATCACCTACCCGGTAGTCGGTTTTGTCGCTGGAGAGAAATGTGGATATTGCTCCCGCCCCCGATCTCTGTCTCTGTCCTGATCTCTGTCCTGATCTCTGTCCCGATCTCTGTCCCGATCTCTGTCCCGATCTCTGTCCCGATCTCTGTCCCGATCTCTGTCCCGATCTCTGTCCCGATCATGGTCCCTGTCCCGCTCTCTTTCCGGCGGCGGTATGGGCAATATGTTTTCAGAACGCCGTCCCTCTCCTGTAATCACAAGCGTAAGCTCCTGAACAACTTTCTGTTCTTCTCTTTCGCCTCTTGACCGGATGCGTAACGCTTTAACGTCCTGTTCCATTGATTTGGAATCTGAACGGAAGAAATCCCCGGATTTGGTGTATTTTTCTATCTTTACATCCAGTTTTTTAGTACTGGCAACCATGACAATCTTCTCTGTACCGGGCTGATCGCTGTAAAATTCAACATCTTTTTCAGGAACATCATACTCGGTATTTGCCTTATATGTGTTGTATTCCTGTTTGACATTCGGAAGGAGCATGTATCCCCGGTTTTGCTGTTCATCTATGCTGAAAAGGTAAAGATAAAAGCTCCTGTTTCCTTTTATTCTGAACCGGATACGTTCACCTGTCTGATAAACCTCTTTTAAGGGCTGAAAACTGACCTGAAAGTCGCCCTCAGAAGAATCTCCCGAATAGGACGCCGATTGCTTTTTCATCCTTATTTTGAGCATAAAGATACGGTTCAGTATCATTATGCTGTGTTTCAAAAGCTCCTGACCATGAGGTATTTGCCATCATCAGAAGCAAAGCCATTGCCATGATAAAACTGATTTTTACTGCTTTCTGTCTCATTTTAAAAGTTCTCCTTTGTTAAAAAAATTTGAAATCATTTGACAATTTACCACATTTATTTTTTTTTGCCGATACATCACCTCCTTATAAAGCCGGGCTATTTTCGGATGTCCCTACGTGGACTTTCGCGCTTCGCGTCTTTGTGTCTTTGCGTTGATGTGTCTTTTACCACCAAGCACAAAGCGCGCAAAGACACAAAAAAAACAAAGACTGTAGGGCGGACAAAGCGACAGCGTGTCCGCCATGCGTGAATAAGGCGGATACGCTCCGCTTAGTCCGCCCTACAGGACTCACCCAGTTGGGCTGAGTGGGGGGTGAGGTGAAGTCGAACCCCCACCACGGCGGGCTGAGCGTAGCCGAAGCCCGCTGTCTTCGGCTACGCTCAGACAGCGGGAGATTCCTCGTTTCCCACGCTTTGCGTGGGAACGAGATAAGTAGATGGCTAACAGGTGACTTATCTCCTGTGAAGAACCGCCGTTCATAGTACCGCCTTTCAGGCGGTGGGGCGGTACTGCGAACCTGTTTGAATAACCGCATAAATGCGGTACTACAAACCTGCGGCGGGGCGTGAGTACCGCATAAATGCGGTACTACGAACTTTTATGGCAAAGACCTACGGGGTTTTTAAAACCCCGTAGGTCTTCCATATCATATTGCGGTACTACGAACTTCTGAACCCCCGTGCCTCAGCCTGCGACCTCCGCTCCGCTACGGTACGCAGGCTGAGGCACTCCCTGCCTGCCCTGCCCTGCTCACCCTTACTGACCTGAGGAGAGAGCAAGCCGGAAACCGAGGTCGCAGTTCCGGTAGTCAGGCGAGGCCCAGTCAGCGGCCCGCAGACCGGCAGTAGCACGCGAGGTTGAGCCAACCGCCGCCCCGAAGAACCCGGTACGAGCCCCTCCCGGGACCAGCAGGATCAGTAACAGCACCTGTAGGATACTCCCCGTACCAGTCGCTGCACCACTCCCAGACATTCCCGTGCATATCATATAAACCCCATGAATTGGAAGCAAAACTTGCTACAGTCACGGTCTTTTCCCGATATTTTCCTTTGGTACAGCCTTCCAACGGATAATTGCCGTCATAGTTTGCCTGATCAGTTGACAGACAGCTCCCGAAGGCAAACGGCGTGGTGGTCCCGGCTCTTGCCGCATATTCCCACTCAGCTTCGGTTGGAAGACGGTACGCTTTCCCCTCCTTTTTGTTCAACTTTTTTATAAATTCCTGAGCATCATCCCATGAAACCTGCTCCACCGGGCAGTCATCGCCGCACTCTTTAAAATAAGACGGATTGTTCCCCATGATCTTTTTCCACTGCCCCTGGGTAACTTCGGTGGTCTGCACATAAAAACCTTTTGTCAGGGTTACTTTATGCTGTTTCTCATCATCTTCTCTACTCGGCTCGTCTCCCGGACTCCCCATCATAAAAGAGCCGGGAGCAATATAAACAAATTTCATACCAAGTGAATTGCTTATTTTATCTTCAGTATTATCTTCTTCTGTCTCTTCAGGCTTCAGAGGCTCGATAACCGGCTTTTCAGCCTTTTTAAGATAAGCAGAGATTCTCTCTGATTTCCCTTCTTTCAAATCAACCCGCGTTTCATAAGTCCGGTACCCGTCTCTTGTCACTTTTATCCTGTATCGTCCCGGCTGAACAGAACCTGAACTGAATTCCCCGGTTCCGACTTTTTTGCCGTTTATCCATATCTCAGCATCTGACAGATTACTATTCACAGTAAGAGAGGTCTCTTCTGAAGGTTCTGTGATGACTGCTCCGCTGCTCTCTGCAAAATAAAAATCCCCCAGAATCATACCTTCCATCCAGGGATGCTGCCCTCCGCCGGTTTCTGAAATCACGTCTCCGGCTACAGATGATACCAGCTTCAGCACATCAACCCCCGGATTTTTTACGCGTTTTTTAAGACTCTCCGTAAAAGGGCTGTTCCTGCCGAAACCGTCTTTTGCAACACCCCCGGGCTTTGCCGCGTAAATAATAAGCGTTCCGGTAGGCGGGGTCATGCCTGCAAGCCCCTGATCATCCGCTCCTTTGTTCCATGATTTTGCATAAGGATTGTTCCGGCAAGCGTCCAGAATTACCAGATTCAGAGGATTGCCTGCACTGTTCATTTTGCTCAGAACCAGATCCGCCGGGACTGCCTCAAACGGTACTTCATCCTCCCGCCCGATATTTGCATCAACCGGCAGCAGATAATTCTTCTCTTTTACACGGATACCATGCCCGGAATAATAAAACAGCCCTACTTTATCCCCGTAAAGCCGATCTCCGAAAGAACGGATCGCATCGGACATCTCTTTCCGCGTCTGATTGACGCCGAGTGTTACTGAAAAACCGAGTTCTTCAAGAGTCTTTGCCATGTCATTGGCATCATTGACCGGATTTTTCAGTCCCCCTTCTTTATAATCCGCATTTCCGATGACAAGAGCAACCCGTGCTGCGCTGCTCAGGTCTGGTCTGCTGTTTCTGTTCCGTTTCACTGATTTGTCATCTTCCGCATTCGCAATAAACGCCAAAACGCAGATTGCCATAATTCCCAGACAAACTCCCAAATAAACCATAAGTTTTTTTCGGGAAACTCCTGATGCTTTCATACATTTCCTCCTTTTTCTGATTACAAGTCTGCCCGCTGTCTTCGACTCCGCTCAGACAGCGGATTCCGCTCAGACAGCGGATTCCGCTCAGACAGCGTGGGCTGAGCCTGTCGAAGCCCGATTCCGATCAGACAGCGTGGGCTGAGCCTGTCGAAGCCCGATTCAGCTCAGACAGCGTGGGCTGAGCCTGTCGAAGCCCGATTCCGATCAGACAGCGTTGGCTGAGCCTGTCGAAGCCCGATTCCGATCAGACAGCGTGGGCTGAGCCTGTCGAAGCCCGATTCCGATCAGACAGCGTTGGCTGAGCCTGTCGAAGCCCGATTCAGCTCAGACAGCGTTGGCTGAGCCTGTCGAAGCCCGATTCAGCTCAGACAGCGTTGGCTGAGCCTGTCGAAGCCCGATTCAGCTCAGACAGCGTTGGCTGAGCCTGTCGAAGCCAGAGACTGTAGGGCGGACTAAGCGATAGCGTGTCCGCCATGCGTGAATAAGGCGGACACGCTCCGCTTAGTCCGCCCTACAGGACTTCAGTGAATACCGCATAAATGCGGTACTACGAACTGGCAAACTTACCAGCCCCTCACTACATCCTTTTTGGCACAAGTCTTTATTTGCATGGTCATCTGAGCCGCATCATCTTTGAAGCTGCGAATCATCTTCATCAATTCATTAAAACGGGAATCAGTCGGTGAAAGGTCTTCTGCACATATAAAATTCTTCAGAGATTCAGGCTATTTTTTAAAAGCAAAGACTTTGACATATTCTGTCCCAAAATTCGGAGCAACTACTTTACTGAGTTCCGGAAAACTCAAATCCTGATTTGCTTTTACCATTGCAAGTTCTTTATCATAACAAGGATATATAACATTGACAAGACCTGCGGGATCAATATTGATGAGCAGAATATGGCTATCTGCTTCAGGGCGGATAACAAATCCGATTGTATCATTCTCTGTCAGAACCCCTTTTTGTCCCATCATGGATAAATAAACATTAAACTTCTGATTCGGAAAAGAGAGTTCAGTCAGTTCTCTGATCTGAATCTGCCGTCTGATTCTTTCAATAACATCATCAGGTTTACTCTTAGGATAGCTGATCAGCATTACATCATTCGGAAGATACAGACGATATGCTCCTTCAGTCAGAGTTATCAGAATATCATAATCTTTTTCTGTAATTATAACTCCCTGTATTTCAGAGATTCTCTTTTCAAAAAATTTTTCCGGTTTTTCCAATCTGATTTTCAGTTTTTTATCAGTATCTGTTATGTCAGGCTTGGAAGAATCAGGGGCTGTAAAATTTTTATCAAATATTGCTTTATCCAGCATATCTCTCTTTTCTTCAGCGTATAATATCTGAGGTGTATGAGAAAATCTTCGGGTTACATCTTCTCTGACATAATGATACACTTCATTATATGTGATTTTCCCGTCATGATTGCTGTCTCCGGCACCCTGAAAAGCCTGAATCAGAGCATCGGTTAATGCTCCATGGGGTTTGCCGTCAACAGTCTTTATGTTTCCGTATTCAATATCAGATTGCGTGATGTCTCTTGCCAATTCTTTTCTTGACGAGGCTGAAATATAAATGACATTCTTATAAGGATATGGCGGTTCTTCAATGGAGCAGGCTCCGTAAACTGCTGTTTCACCTGAATCTGTCAAATCTTCAATTCCGGGAAGCGGAACATACTTTGGTTTTCCATGCTGTTTGATAAAACTCCGAACAGCGTCTCCTGAGTAACAGGAATCAAAGAGTACAAAAATCTGGCGATCTTTTTCCAGTTTTTCAAGAACGGGACGGATATCCCGTTTACCGATAATAAGAGAATTCATCATATTACTGATTTTTTTATCCGGACTGAAATCCGCAGGGAGCAGCGCGCCGGTACATGGGTCAATACCCCAGTCTTTTTTGTCAGGGTCATAACTGCCGGTGCCGTGTCCGCTGAAATAGATGAAGATAAAATCCCCCGGTTCTGTGGAATCCTGCAAGTTTTTCAAAGCATTGAGAATATTCTCCCTGCTTGCCTGATTATTCACCAGCGTGGCAATGCGATCAGGGGAAAAGCCGGGGGAATTTTTTAACAGGCTTTCCATAACAGCAACATCATAAGGCGGACCTTCCAGGTTATATTTTTTAAGATGAGAATATTCTCCGACTCCGATAAGCAGAGCATGGTTTGCTGCCTGCGTGTCTGAAACTGAGAATACAAGTATCAGACAGATAATAGTTGTCAAGATTTGAAAATTTTTCATGATAGCTTCTGACTCCTTTCTTTTGATTTTTTTTAACAGCCTAAAGGCGGTACTACGAACCTGAACCTGCAGATTTTTAATTTTATTCTCTTTCAGATATAGTCATATATTTGTTTATATTGTAAATTTATACAAAAGATATGTCAAGTTTCTTTCCATTCATATCTTTCTTTACAAAAGCCTTTTGTAATGTTAAAAAAAATCAATGTCAATTGAGAATTAGGAATTAGGAATTAATCGAATTAACATTTCATTCCTAATTCCTAATTCTCCATTCCTAATTCTCATAAATTTTTTTAGCCATTCCCGCAAGGAGTCAGAAATGGACTATATTAAGATACGGTTTGGAAGTAATTTGGAAGAGTTGGAATCTAAATTCGCAAAGACTGTTGAAGAGATGTTTCGTTCTTTGAATCCTATGTTCAGATTCACCGAAGAGAGGTGGAAACCTCAGATGGATATTTACGAAACTGCTGATGATATATATATATTGGCAGAGATGGCAGGAGTCAAAAAAGAGGATATGGAATTAGAAATCAACAGCAAAGCAATCAGAATTTACGGAAACCGTTATGAATTGCCCCGGGTAGAAAATGCAACTTACAGACTTGCAGAGATTCAGTACGGCAGATTCGAGCGGATTCTGTATCTTCCGGCTACTATTGATACAGATAAAGTGACTGCAACTTATATGGAAGGTCTTCTTAAAATACAACTGACTAAATTGCCACTGGAAAAAACATGCAAAATTCATATTTCAGACGGATAAAAAAATTAAGAATTAAGAATTAAGAATTTAGAATCGGAAATTTTAAATTAAGAACTCCTAATTTCTCCATTCCTGATTTTCTTATTCTTACTTGGAGGTTAGTATGACGGAACAGCAGTCTCAGGCAGGAAACGGCGATGAAAAGATTCCTGAAATTCTTCCGATTCTGCCTTTATTTGAAACAACCCTTTTTCCCAAAATGGTATTACCGCTGATTGTGATGCAGGGGGAATCTCTTAAATTAGTTGATGAAGCAATGACCAAAGATCGGATGATTGGACTTCTTGTGTCAAAAAGAACATCGGAAAATACAGTTACCCAGAAGGATTTGTATCCGGTCGGAGCAAGTGCTTTGATTCTTAAAATGGCAAAAACCGAAAATGACAAGGCACAGATGCTTGTACAGGGGTTGATGCGATTCAGGATCATTGAATATTTAGAAGGAAAACCCTATTTACAGGCACGTGTAACACATATAAAAGATAATGAAGATAAAGATAAAGAGACCGAAGCTATGATATCCAATCTTCTCAGCATCTTTTCAAAGATTGTTACACTCTCTCCGGGTATGCCCCCGGAAATGTCAACTATGGCAAGATCAATTACTGAACCGGGAGTACTTGCGGATATGATTGCTTCAACAATAAATTCCACAACAGAAGAAAAACAGAAGATTCTTGAAATCTTTGATATAAAAGAAAGGTTAAAAGAAGTAACCCGGATTGCAAATTATCAGACCGAGATTCTGGAACTTGGCAATAAGATTCAGTCACAGGTCAAGGTAGATATGGATAAACAGCAGCGCGAATATTATCTGCGCCAGCAGTTGAAGGCTATCAGAGATGAACTTGGTGAAAAAGATGAATCAAGCGTAGAGGTTGAAGAATACCGGGTAAAGATAAATGAAAAGAATCTTCCTGAAGAGGCTAAAAAAGAGGCTGAAAGAGAATTAAACCGCCTTTCCAGAATGCACCCGTCTTCTTCAGAATATACAGTATCATCAACTTATCTTGACTGGCTGACCACACTTCCCTGGAACCAAAGCACAAAAGATAATCCTGATATAAAAAAAGCAGGAAAAGTGCTGGATGAAGATCATTACGGACTTGAGAAACCCAAAAAGCGTATTATTGAATATCTTGCAGTACGCAAGCTGAACCCGGATTCCAAAGGTCCGATTCTCTGCTTTGCAGGTCCCCGGGAACCGGAAAAACATCTCTTGGAAGATCAATCGCCCGTGCATTGGGACGCAAATTTGTCCGTATTTCACTTGGCGGTGTAAGAGATGAAGCTGAAATCCGGGGGCATAGGCGGACTTATGTGGGCGCATTGCCCGGAAGGATTATTCAGGGGATACGCCGGGCGGAATCAAACAACCCGGTCTTTATGTTAGATGAAATAGATAAGGTCGGGAGTGATTTCAGGGGTGATCCGTCAGCCGCATTGCTTGAGGTTCTTGATCCTGAGCAGAATTTTTCTTTTTCAGATCATTATCTTGATGTGCCGTTTGACTTGTCCAAAGTGATGTTCATAACTACAGCAAATATTTTAGATACAGTTCCTCATGCTCTGCGCGACAGAATGGAAGTACTTGAACTGCCAGGCTATACTGAAGATGAAAAGATAAAGATTGCAAACAGGTATCTTATCCCCCGTCAGCGCAAAGAGAACGGACTGAAGGGTGAGCAGATACAATTCAGCAGAGGCTCTATCAAACATATTATCGAAGGCTACACCCGTGAAGCAGGTCTGAGAAATCTTGAAAGAGAGATCGGAAGTATCTGTAGGGGTGTTGCCGCGAAAATCGCAGGGGATGAACTGACCTCTGTAATTATCAAAGTGATAAATGTCAGTAAATATCTGGGACAGATACGCTTTACATCTGAAATTGCAGAGCGGACATCAACCCCCGGTGTTGCAATGGGGCTTGCATGGACACAGACCGGCGGAGAGCTTCTTTTTATTGAAGCAACTGCAATGAAAGGGAAAAAAGGGCTTACCCTGACCGGACAGTTAGGGGAGGTGATGAAAGAATCGGCAAGCGCGGCGCTCAGTTTTATCCGGTCAAATGCGGTTTCTCTGGGGATTGCCGAAGATTTCTTTGAAAATCAGGATATTCATATTCATGTTCCCGCCGGAGCGATTCCGAAAGACGGACCATCCGCGGGTGTTACCATGCTGACTGCCCTTACATCATTGCTGACCAACAAGCCGATTCAGAAAGAGCTTGCCATGACAGGTGAAATTACATTAAGGGGGCTTGTGCTTCCGGTCGGCGGAATAAAGGAGAAGCTTCTTGCCGCACATAGAGCAGGTATAAAGACTGTTATTCTGCCAAAACAGAATAAAAAAGATATGGAGGATGTTCCCAAAAAAGTGCAAAAGGAGATTCGGTTTCAATTTGTGGATAAGATGCGGGATGTTCTGAAACTTGCTCTGGAGAATAACAATCGGAGTCAAAAACCTAACCCCCGACCCCTTCCCTGAAGGGAAGGGGGTAGGGCAATGCCATTAAGTTAAGGTATAAACCAGCCTGACCCCCATTCGGCTGAGCGTTCGACTGAGCGTTCGACTGAGCTCACGCCGAAGTCTCACGCCGAAGTCTCATGCCGAAGCCTGCCCCCCTTCCCAAAGGGAAGGGGAATAAAGCGGAATGAGGTCTCCCCTTCCCTTCGGGAAGGGGTCGGGGGTCAGGTCAGGTCTTAACTTAATGGCATTGAAGGGGGCAGGGGTTAAGGTTATCTTAACTAACATCTGATTCAACGTCCTTTTAAACCATATTCTCGCCACCATATAGCCAACTGCGGTAAAGCCTCCTGATAAGAATCAATGCCGGTTTTCTGGGAGTTTAATTTTAAATAAGTATCATAAGATTCTCTGCTTATCCGTGACAGCCGGGCATAATGATCATGACAATCTTGAATTCTTTTGCTCCGGGCTTTTATATCATCCTGAACAGGCTGGGAAAGAGATTCTTTTATAAGCAGCCATTTATCCTGAGAAAGATATGAATACAAAGATATAATTATCTCTAAAGATGCTGAATATTTTAATATATCTGTATCAGAACTCAGACATGCCATATATGCAATAAGATTCGCATCTGTCTCCGAAGCAAATCCCATAAAATGAGCTTTTTCATGGGCTATAGTAACCGGCATTTCCCATAAAATCAGATCGGAATTAATATGAGGCTCCATAAATACAGGGAGAAAAAGACCTGAAGCTCCGAACATATTCAATAAACTGTTGTTTAAAAGAAATTTTACCGGAGGAGGTGAGGGGATTCTGTAAGAGGATGTTTTTTCAATAACCTTTCTTACTGCCCTGTCAACTGCTTCATCTATTTTCTGAACAGCAATCATATTCGGAGGATTCTTTTCAGAGCGGTAAAGGCGGTTTGCCATCGCAACCATATCTTCTGCCAATTTTTCATAATCAGAATGTTCCAGCACAATTGGCATATCCTTGTTTAAAAAGACAAAAAAAGGCTGGCGCATATAGTTGAATCCCCACGCAGTTAAAAAAAAGAAATAACCTCCTGCAAATATTGCGGTAATATTAAGTATTGAACTAAGTAATAATTTAAAAACAATCAATATTTTGTTCTCATTTCCGGAATCTGAGCTCAGAAATAAAAGTAAAAAATACTGCTCCTATCCATATCAGCATACTGATAATTATCAGACAGATAAATAATTCAGAAGCAGAATACGGAACAGGAACTGATTTGCCCGCCAGAGATAATATATCGGCGATAAAAGGATATATGGCTCTGGAATATCCATATTCAATTTTTTCCGGTTCTATTTCAGCATAAAAACGGAACAGAAAGATTCCTGTTCCCATAGTTATAAAAATAAACCGCCATGTGGGGAATTCTCTTTTTTTTGATACTCTTTTATTTACCATCTGAATTTATTTCCCGAATGAACACAGGAAGAAGCTAAGTTTCTTCCGGCTGGTTACAAGGCTCTGCCGGTTACGGGGCAGAGCCTTGTAACCAGCCTAAGCACAAACCGGTACAAATACGCTGCTGATTATAATGTCGGGTTACGCACAATGCCATTAAGTTAAGGAAACGGAGGAGTGGCAAACTTTCAGTTTGGCATTCCCCGCCGCAGGGGCAAATAATTATTTGCCACTGCGGATCAGCCATTTTCCGCTTAACTTAATGGTATTGCGGGTTACGCTCCGCTAACCCGCAATGCCATTAAGTTAAGAGAAATGATAAACCTAACCCCCCTGCCCGCTTCCCTGAAGGGAAGCGGGGAATATGTAGGGGCGAATAAAGGGAATATGTAGGGGCGAATAATTATTCGCCCCTACTTAACGTTTCTGATAAAGAATAGTATCACCGTAACGGACTGAATCAAATTTATCATTGGCAGGATACACATTCTCAGTTGCCCCCAGAATCAGAAAACCTTTATCTGAAAGAAGGTGGTGAAACTGTTCAATGATACGGGATTTTGTACTATTATCAAAATAAATCAGAACATTGCGGCAGAAAATCACATCAAAGCCTCCAAGCATAGTGAAAGGATGAATCAGATTTATCTGCCTGAATTCAATCATGCTCCTAATGGAGTTGCTGATCACCCTGTCTGTTCCTGTTTCAGCTTTGAAGAAATACTTTTCTATACGATCAGATGAAACACCTCTTTCCAATTCTCTCTGACTGTATTCACCTGCCATAGATTTTAACAGAACCTTATTAGATATATCAGAAGCAAGAATGCCGAAATCTTCCGCAGAGATGTAAGTATGCTGATTTGAATTGACATATTCATCTATTATCATGGCGATACTGTAAGGCTCCTGTCCCGTGGATGCCCCGGCAGACCAGAGCCGCAGTTTTGCTCCTTTTCTCACATAATTACGGAATTTCCGTTCCCGGATAATCTCGCTCCATTTTGGAAGAATATATTCTTTTAGTGCGGCAAACGGATGTCCGTCACGGAAAAAGGCAGTTTCATTTGTGGTGATTGCACTGATAATCTGCTCCTGAAATAACGGAAGTCTGGTTTGCCTGATTTTACGGTAAAATTCACCGAAATTTTTACATTCATATTGCAGAACAAGCGGTTCAAGACGCTGCTGAATCAGATAACTCTTATCGTCAGAAATAGCGATTCCGCATATATTGTGAATATAATCACGAAGAAGACTGAATTCATCTCTGGATAATTCCATATTCTTTTCCCTCTATTCTCCTACCCCTTTAATCCTCTTCTCCACTGCATCAGGAATATCGCTGAGAGAGAGTACTTCATGCGCATTTCCTGAATCTTTTACACTCTTGGGCATTCCCCATACAACGCTGCTCTCTTCATCCTGAGCAATAATATAAGCACCTGCTTTTTTAAGAATAGCCGCTCCTTTGGTTCCGTCTGTTCCCATACCTGTCAGGATAATCGCAATCAGATCACCCTGCCATATTGATGCCGCAGAACGGAATAGCATATCAGCCGAGGGGCGGCACCCGTTTTCAGGTGGATATGTATTGGTAACAGTCAGAATATCCCCGCTCTTTCTGTAAAGTACCAGATGTTTACCTCCTGGTGCAATATAAACATGGTTATTCTGAACAACTTCATTATCTTTTCCCTCTTCTACTGTATATCTGCACCGGAGATTCAGGCTGGCGGCAAGCGACTGTGTAAAGGTCGGCGGCATGTGCTGAACAATAAATATGGGAATATCTGTTTTTTCACAAAGACGCGGCATCATTTCTGCCAATGCCCTTGGTCCGCCTGTAGATACAGCGATCAGGATCGCTTTTATCCGGGATGAGCTTACAAATTCAGTGTGAAATACAATCGGATTCTTTGGGGCAATCTCCCCTGTGATATATGAAGATATAAGTCTGGATGCAAAATAACGGATCTTTACCAGTAACTGGCGGCGCAGGATTTCCATGCTCTCTTCTATGCTTTTTCCTTCAGGCTTTGTAATAAAATCAAATGCGCCTGCTTCCAAAGCTTTTATGGTAATATCAGCTCCTCGGCTGGTAAAAGAGCTGATCATGATTACGCCTATGGGATGAGAGGAATCTTTTGCCTCATTCCCCTGATTTGCATGGTAAAAATTGATCTTCTGTATTGCTTTTAATGTTTCCAAGCCGTCCAGATCCGGCATTTCAACATCAAGCGTAACCAGATCCGGATGATTTGCTTTTATAAATTCAATTGCTTTTACTCCGTTTCTGACAGAACCGATTACCTCTATATCGCTCTCTCCGGACAGGCTTTCTTCCACAACGCTGCGGAATACTCTGGAATCATCAACTATAAGAATTTTTGTTTTCATCAAAATATAAAGTTTGTAGTACCGCCTTCAGGCGGTTGCTGTAAAATCAGATAATTATCGTAATACGCGGAACCGCCTGAAGGCGGAACTACGAACTATATGTAATACGCGGAACCGCCTGAAGGCGGAACTACGAACTATATGTAATACGAGGAACCGCCTGAAGGCGGAACTACGAACTATATGTAATACGCGGAACCGCCTGAAGGCGGAACTACGAACTATATGTAATACGCGGAACCGCCTGAAGGCGGAACTACGAACTATATGTAATACGCGGAACCGCCTGAAGGCGGAACTACGAACTATATGTAATACGCGGAACCGCCTGAAGGCGGAACTACGAGCTATATGCTAATCTACTTTAAACTTTCCGATCATTTTTTGAAGCTCCTCAGCAACTTCTCTTAATTCCCGGACTGACCCGTTGACCTGCTTTATTCCGGTATTTGTATTAACTGTTTCATGGCTTACGCTCTGTATATTTGAAGCAACCGTATTTGCCGCTTTGGCAGCCTCACCCGCGTTTTTTGACATATCATTGGAGCCTTTTGCAACCTCGGCAATAGATGCCGCAATATTGCGCGTGCCTATATTCAGTTGCCGGGCGTTTGCTGAAATATCATTTGCTGTAATCCTCTGCTTATCAACAGCTTTTGTTATGATTAAAGATGATTCGCTGATATTTTTTATTATACCCGCAACATTGTTAATAACTTTTACAGCATCTTCGGTATTCTTCTGTATCCCTTCAATCCTGTCAGCAATATTCTCTGCTGCCCTGCCGCTCTGTTTGGAAAGCTCCTTTATTTCATTTGCCACAACAGCAAAGCCCCTTCCTGCATCCCCTGCTGAAGCCGCTTCAATAGTGGCGTTCAATGAAAGAAGATTTGTCTGCTCTGCAATCTGTTTAATTGCCTCGGTTACATCTCCGATCTCCTTTGCTGCCCCGCCCAGTGCTGTCATTACAGTTGTAGCAGTAATTGCCATCTCTGTTGCTTTAACAGAGATATTTGCTCCGTCTCTGGCGTTTTCAGCAATACCGTTTATTGCCATGCTCATCTCTTCAATAGCAGAAGCTACAGCATTAACATTCTGAGCCATCTGTTCAGCCGTTGATGAAATATTCTGAATATTTGCGCTCATTTCTTCGGTAGTAGATGCTATAATACTGATATTTATTGCCATATCTTCAGTTGTTGAAGCAACACTGTTTGCTTTGGATGATATATCCTCTGTTCCGGCTGTCATTTTGGCTGATGTATCAGAAAGAATCTCAGCAGAGGAGTTAAGTTTTTTAACATTGATTACAATATCTCTGATAATATTTCGGAAATTTTCCAGCAGAGTATCAAGTCCGGTTGCCAAATCCCCTAATTCATCATCTGATTTTATAATAACCCGTACAGTCAGATCCCCTTTTGCAATATCCTTTATCATATAAGATGTATTACGGATAGTGCCTGCAATCCGTTCTGCAATAACCCACCAGAGAATAACGAGAACTACAGTAATACAGAGAGAGCTGATAAGAATCATTTTCCATACATCACGGATGGCATTTTTCATCTGCTGATCTGCCTGAAAGGTAATTTTTTCCAAAGGAACAAGTATATTGACAGACCATGGGTTTACAGTATCTCCGGGTATTAAAGGCGTGAAAATTTCTATTCTTCCTTCACTCTCTTCAACAACTGTTTCTGCTTTCTGAATCAGCATAATATCAGCTTCCGGGTCTTTGTGTACCTCTCCGATAAATTTGCCTGATAACTCAGGCTTTCCGCTGGCTGTCACTATTGTTCCTTTATTGCTGATAATAAAAATCTGAGCGGATCCGTCATAAAGCGGCTTCACATTATCAACAATATTCTGAAATATATCAAGTCTCAAATTCACGCCGACAACGCCGTAAAATTTGTTGTCAGCAATAATCGGCGAAATCAGAGATGTTATCAGCAGAGGATTCCCCATATCATAAGAGAGATAAGGTTCAAGCAGGCACTCTTTTTTTGTATTTTTCGGAATCAGATAATAATCACCTTTTCCTTCATTTTCATAACTGACCAAGAGGTCTGACAGCGATATTTCCGTTATTATCCCGATACCAGTATGGAATAAAACGCCCGGTCTCATCATGTCCGGCTTCATTTTTATATCCTGTATCCATCTGATCAAAAGCATCCGGATCCCAGCAGGTAAAGATACCGACAAAATTTTTATTCTGAGATAAAACAGTCTTTAATATTCCATTGACATTATCCCGATCTATCTCAAGCCTTATCTTTTCATTCTTTATACCTGACAGGGCATAAGCAAGGGTTCTTGCTGTATCAAGAGCAACTTCCAATTCAGCCCTGATATGATTTGCATATTCTCTTGAGACAGTTCCGGCATATTCTTTTGCATTCTTTATGGCATTTTCCCGTGCAATCTTTGTCCTGGCAATCATGGCATTTGCAGAATAAATAACTGTAATTGCAGATGTTATTATAAGACAAATCCCTGCCCACAAAGCGATCTTTGTTCTGAGGCTTTTTAATCTCATAAAAATATTTAATACTCCGATTTATCTGTTAATCACCTGAAGAAGCTGAGTTTCTTCAGGAAACTTAGCTTCTTCTGCTGTCAGACCCAAATATTATCATGTAAAAATTTAAGCGTCAAATTTAATTTGATAAGCTATTTGATAAGCGGTCAGTGTTTTGTCAAAGTTAAACTGACGGATACAATTTTTTCTTTGTGATCTTTGTGACTTTGTGTCTTAGTGGTTAAATAGGCAAAACAGATTTGACAAAGCATTAGGGTCCGCAATGTTTATAAAGACTGAAATAAATTAAAATTCAAAGGTATTATTTCCTTCTTAAAAGATATTCTTGGAAAATCCCTCAAAAAATGATAGAGTTTAATAATAAAGTAATTTTTTTGTTATAAAGACTTCCGAAGTCTTAAAGACTAAAACTGAGATTTCCGAAGTTTCAGAATCTTCGGAAGTCTTACCTGACAATAAGGAGAATATAAACCATGTTCAAAAAAATGGGTACTAAACTTCTGATAATATTTTCATCGTTAAGTATTATCCCTTTTACAGTATTCGGAATCATATCGCTGATAAATTCCGGCGATGTATTATCAAAAATGGCATTCGGCAAGCTTGAGAACATGAGAGAAATCAAGAAAACCCAAATTATAAATTATTTTCAGGAACAGAAAAGAGAGATGGCAAATCTCATTAATACAGTTGCTATGCTCAGACAGGCGGCTTTTCAGAAGATGAGGAGCGTTCAGGAGAATAAAAAAGCCGCAATAGAAGAGTATTTTAAAAAATGTTTAAGCAATATCAGTGTAATATCAAAAAACCCGCTTATAGCCGAGGCATTCGGGGATTTTACATCCGCAGTCAACAGAAACGGAACCATAGATATGAAACTTTACAGTTTTTTTGAAAGCATCAAATACGGAAACCTGCTGAATCAGTTTAAAGAAGAGTACGGATACCATGATCTGCTTCTGATTTCAAAAGAGGGGCTTATTATTTACAGCCTGAACAGAGAATCAGACCTTGGACAGAATCTTAATGCAGATGCGCTAAAAGATACCAATCTTGGCAAAGGATTTCAGGATGCTCTCAAACATGTCGCCATATTTGATTTTGAACCGTATTCTTTTTCCGGGAACAGCTATATCGCCTTTGTCGCGGCTCCCGTTATCCAGAGAAATGAGACAGTCGGTCTTATAGTTATAAAATTAAAACATGAGCAGATTAATACAATAGTCAGAAGACGTGAAGGAATGGGAAAGACAGGAGAGACTTATCTTGCAGGAAAATGGAATAATACTGACAGTCTGAGAAGCGATATGTTTGTCAACAAGGGGAATATCGGAGAGACAAGATCAGATCCGGAGATTACAGAAGCATTGGCAGGAAGATCAGGCTCTTTAGTAAAAATCGGAGCCAACGGCAAGATGGATATAGTCACTTATGATCCTCTGATAATTGAAGGGTTAAACTGGGGAATTATTACCGCTGTCAATATGGAAGAGGTGATTGCTCCGCGGCTGAAAAATGAAGAGAGCGACTATTTCAGCAAATATGTTGCCAACTACGGATATGACGACCTTCTGCTTATTCATCCTGAAGGGAAGGTTATTTATTCAGTGGCACATGAATCAGATTACGGTGCCAATATACTGAATACTGAATATGCTGAAACCGGTCTGAGCAGACTGTTATGGAAGGTGGCGGAGAGTCAGAATTTCGGTTTTTCCGATTTTGAGCCTTATGCGCCTGCAAACGGAAAACTGACGGCGTTTATTGCCCAGCCCGTTATTTATGAAGATCGTGTTGAACTGGTGGTAGCATTAAGACTTCCGATTGACGGCATCAATGCTGTAATGCGTGAGCGTACGGGCATGGGTGATACCGGAGAGACCTATCTTGTAGGACCTGATAAACTTATGCGTTCGGATTCATATCTGAATCCTGAAAAATATTCTGTCATCGGCTCTTTTTCAGATCCTGAAAAGAGAAGAATCACTACACCGGCAGTTCAGGATGCTCTTTCAGGGAAAACAGACAGAAAAATAATTACAAATTACATAAATGATTCTGTTCTGTCTGCTTATGCTCCGTTAAATATATTTGAAACAGCAAGATATGCACTGGTTGCTGAAATTGGCAAATCCGAAGCGTTTTCAGGAGTGAACCGTCTTAAAATATTTATGGGAGAAGTCGCGGGAATTACTCTTATAGCAGTCCTGATTATCTCTTTCTTTTTTACAGAATATCTTATGAGACCGATCCGCCGTGCTGTGCAGTTTATCCGAAATGTTTCTGAGGGGAATTTTTCCGATTCATCTGACAACCTCGCTATTGCATCAGACCTGACAAGAAAAGATGAAATCGGTATGATGACAAATGCGGTGCTGATAATGAAAAACCGGATTTATGAAGTTCTGAAAGAGACTGACAGACTTACCGGAGCAGTTCAGAACGGGAGACTGAATGAACGGGGTAATGCCGAAGATTATGAAGGTGGATGGCGCGACCTGCTGATCGGAATCAATACAGTTATTGATGCTTTTGTTATGCCGATTCAGATGACAGCGGAATCTGTTGACATGATCGCCAAAGGAGAGATTCCTGAAAAGATTCAGGATGAATACAAGGGAGAATTCAACAATATCAGAAACAATCTTAATATGCTGATTGATGCCACAAATGAAACATCAATGATTGCCGAAGAGATTGCCAACGGAAATCTTACTGTTGATGTCAGAATCCGCTCGGAAAATGACAGGCTGATGAATGCCCTGAATCTTATGATAAACCGCCTGAAATCCGTGATGAATGAGGTGAATCAGGTAACACGGACTGTCCGCGAGGGGAATCTGAATGTCAGGGGAAATGCAGAGCCGTTTGAAGGAGGATGGCATGAGCTTATGGTCGGTCTGAATTCTCTGATAGATGCGTTTGCCGAGCCTGTTTCCGTGACCGTAACATATCTTGACAGAATAGCATGCGGAGATATTCCTGAAAAGATTGACAAAAAATACAGAGGGGATTTCAACAAAATCAGAAATAATCTTAATCAGTGCATTGATACGGTAAACGGATTGGTGGCAGAAACTGTTATGCTGACTCAAAATGCAGCGGATGGGCGTCTTGAAATAAGAGGGAATGCAGAAAAATTCGGCGGTGATTATGCCCGGATTATTATCGGAATAAATAATACGCTGGATGCAGTAATCACTCCGCTGAATACCGCTGCAAAATATATTGAACGGCTTTCTGTCGGCGATTTTCCGGATAATATAAGAGAAGAATACAAGGGAGATTTTGATACGCTGAGAAATAATCTGAATCTGCTGATTTCAAATCTTCAGGCTGCTGTACAGGTGGCGGAAAAAGTCTCTGAAGGAAATCTGGAAGTAAATGTAAATATTCTTTCTGAAAAAGATATGCTTGGAAAATCTCTCTTCAGAATGGTCGGAACTCTCAGAGATATTATCGGAAATATAAATAATCTGACAAACGCCGCACGGGCAGGAAATCTTGATGTACGGGGCGAAACAGAGAAATTCGGCGGGGAATATAAAAAAATTATAACCGGCGTCAATGATACATTGGATGCAGTGGTGAGTCCCATGAAGATTGCCGCAGGCTATGTGGAACAGATAGCAGAAGGAGAAATCCCGGAAAAAATTACAGAAACATACAACGGAGATTTTAATCAGATTAAGAAAAACCTTAATCTGATGATTGAGAATCTCAGCAGATTTGCCACAGATGTTCAGAGAGCAGCAGAGCAGGTTGCTGAAGGAAGTCAGGAACTCAGCTCAGGGACAGAACAGATTCTCACAGGGAACATCAGAGCAGGCGTCAAGTATAGAGCAGGTATCAGCATCTATGGAGGAGATGGATTCCATGGTAAAACAGAATGCTGATAATCTTAAACAGACCGCTGCTATTGCAATGAAGACAGCACAGGATGTTCAGGACGGAAGAAAATCCGTAAATGAGACAATCCGGGCAATCAAGGTTATATCAGAAAGAATCCGTATCATTGAAGAGATAGCCAGACAGACAGATATGCTTGCATTAAATGCCGCTATCGAAGCCGCCAGAGCAGGTGAAAAAGGAAAAGGATTTGCTGTTGTTGCAGCAGAGGTGAGAAAACTTGCAGAGCGGAGTCAGAAATCCGCAAAAGATATTAACACTCTTTCTGTTTCCAGCGTAAAAATTGCTGAAAAAGCAGGGGAATATCTTGAAGAGATCGTTTCTGAAATACAGAAAACAGCGGAATTGGTTCAGGAGGTCAGCGCATCAGGAAGCGAGCAGGCGTATGGCATTACCCAGGTGAACAAAGCAATTCAGCAGTTGGATCAGGTCATTCAGCAGAATGCGGCTTCAACTGAAGAGATGGCAGCCAGCACCCGTGATTTTTCTGTTCAGGCTGAACAGCTTTTGAATATCGCATCATTTTTCAGGCGTGAATAATGATGCGGAGAACCTAACCCCCATCCCCTTCCCTGAAGGGAAAGGGGAGTTTTCCGGAATTTTTCCCCCTTCCCTTCAGGGAAGGGGGGCAGGGGGTTAGGTTAAAATTATAAGGAGAATTTATCATGAAAAATATGAAACTGGGAACTAAACTGTTGGCTACGGTTATTCCGGTAATAACTGTTGCTGTTGTTGCATTGATGATAATTTCTTACTCAGTATCATCTGATACAATCCTTTTCCAGCAGGAGAACCACATGCAGCAGGTCGTCAAAAGAACTGCCGGTGAACTGGAATTCTGGCTGGCTGATCGGGAGAGAGAAATTATTCTGCTAAGTCAGGACAAATTAATTCAGGATGCATGCAAAGGGCTGCGTCTGGCAGAGACGCAGGAGAGAATAACAGCATATCATAATGCCTCGCCTGTTTATGAAGCACTGGTATTGACAGATACAAAAGGTATAATTTTTATGACATCTCATCAGAAATCGGTCGGTATAGACTTGCTGAATCATCCTGAATTCGGAATTAATATAAAAAAGGCGCAGCAGGGTGAAATCTGGATAGGTGATGTAGGAAAATCCCCGGCAACCGGAAGACCTGTACTGGCTATTACTTCACCGATTATCAATAACAGCGAATTCATCGGAGTTATGGTAGCCGCGATAGAGCTGAACTATTTTTCAGAGAGTATGATATTTAAACAGAAATTCGGTGAAACCGGCTATCTGAGCATCATAGATCAAAAAGGGAAGGTTCTGGCTTATTATGATAAAAGTCTGATTCTGGAAATTAATATTTCTGAATATGAGTTCGGTCGTAAAATGTTATCTCAGAAAGAAGGGCGGGTTGCATATAATTGGCGGGGGAATGAAATGATTTCCCAGTTTGTTACCTATCCCCGGAAAGACTGGCGTGTGGTGGCAACAGCCGAAAAAAAGGAATTTATCGCGCCGATAAGCCGTATAAGAAACATCTCTCTGACCGCTGTTGTAACATCTGTTCTTCTGGTCTCTCTGATTATCTGGATAGTTGCAGACGGAATTACCCGTCCTGTTGAACTTATTGTTAAAACAGCCAATGCCATCAGTGCCGGAAATTTTCAGGAAGAAATAACGGTTTACAGCAGAGATGAGATCGGACATCTTGCTGATGCTTTCAGGAATATGAAAGCAATGATCAACTCCGTATTACAGGAGATGGAGAGGCTTACCCTTTCAATTCAGGATGGAAAATTAGATACCCGCGGTAATGCAGATATATTCAAAGGAGACTGGCTCAGGCTTGTCGAGGGCGTCAATCATGTGATTGATGCGTTTGTATTTCCTATCAACATGACAGCAGATTATATTGACAGGATTTCAAAAGGGGAGATACCAAAGCGAATAACAGATGAATATAAGGGCGATTTTAATGAGATAAAAAATAACATCAATATGATGATTGAAAATCTCAGCCGTTTTTCAGCAGATGTTCAGAGATCCGCGGAGCAGGTTGCAGTTGGAAGCGATCAGATCAGTTCAAGCACAGATCAGGTATCTCAGGGAACATCTCAGCAGGCGGCGAGTATTGAGCAGATATCTGCCTCTATGGAAGAGATGGAGAGCATGGTAAATCAGAATGCTGACAATACCCGTCAGACTGCCGCGATTGCAATGAAAGCCGCACAGGATGTCCGGGAGGGAGGAAAAGCTGTAAATGAGACTGTCCGGGCAATGAAGAGCATATCAGAGAGAATCCGTATTATTGAAGAGATAGCCCGTCAAACGGATATGCTTGCATTGAACGCCGCAATTGAGGCAGCGCGTGCTGGTGAAAACGGAAAAGGTTTTGCTGTGGTAGCCGCGGAAGTCCGCAAACTTGCAGAGCGTAGTCAGAAAGCGGCAAAAGAGATCAATAATCTTTCCGCTGTCAGTCTGGGGATTGCTGAAAAAGCAGGGGCGACCTTGAAGAGATTGTCTCTGAAATACAGAAAACATCGGAACTGGTTCAGGAGATCAGCGCGTCGGGAACCGAGCAGGCTCATGGCATTGCTCAGGTGAACAAAGCAATTCAGCAGTTGGATCAGGTTATCCAGATAAACGCCGCATCAACCGAAGAGATGGCGGCAAGCAGCAGGGATTTTTCCGCTCAGGCGGAACAGCTTTTGAAAATCGCATCATTTTTTAATATTTATAAAGAATCATATCCGCGATCAGAGGGCAGAGGTCAGAAGCCGGAAATCAGAAATCAGAGGTCAGGAGTCAGAATTCAAAAGCCGGGAGTCAGAAATCAGGATACGGAAAACAGGAGTCAGAAGCCGGGAGTCAGAAACCATGAAGCGATATTTCCCGGCACAAATGATGATGCCGGCGTAAAATCCTCTGACGGACTTAATATAAAGATGCAGGAAGAGTTTAATGACAGAGATTTTGAACAGTATTGACAAAGGTATGTTATCCGTATCCTGTTACGGGGCTTGCCCATACGCATCAAGTTAATTACACCTTTGTGTCTTTGTGCCTTCGTGTCTTTCTGTTTTTTGCCACGAAGACACGAAGACACGAAGGCACAGACACAAACTGCAACTTTAGCCTTATGCGTATGGGCTTCTGTTCCGTAATCCGACCTACGATCTGGAGATGCGGGGCTTTAAAAACCACGCATGTCTTCAAAAAAGGACTGATATGAAAAAAAATCTGCAAACAAAGATCGCTTTCTGGACAGGAATCTGTCTGCTTACAACAGCCGCGATCATTATTCTTTATTCGGCAACGGAAATGAAAAAGCGGGCGGAATCAGATCGGGAAAAAGCAGTCAGAGATGCCCAGTATTATGTTGAAGCAATTGCCAAACAGCACGCTAATGCAGTCAAAGGAGAGCTTCAAAAAGGACTTGATACAGCTTATACCCTTGCACAGATGTTATCCGGTATAAAAAGCAGAGAGACCGGAAGTGAGCTTGGACGGGAGGAAGTCAACATAATTCTGAAAAGCGTTCTTTCACAGAATCCGGGATTTATTGCAATTTATACAGCATGGAAGCCGAATGCTTTTGATTCACTCGATTCAGGATATGCAAATGAACCGGGTCATGATGAAACCGGAAGATATATTCCTTACTGGTACATGGATGAAAAAGATGAGATCAAAGTTAAACCTCTTTCTCTTGTCTCCTCGCTCAGACGCTGGAACGAAGAGGATTATTATCTGTCACCCGGAAAAACAGGAAAGGATGTTATTCTTGAACCTTTTACAGAAAATATTCAGGGTAAAGCAATACAGGTAACATCATTTATTGTACCGATTTCTGTTAATAAAAAATTCGCGGGAATTATCGGAATTGATATACGGCTTGACACTCTTCAGGAGTATGTGAATGATGTTAAAAATCTGTATGACGGTTCAGCAGAAATTATGATTATCAGCCATAAAGGAACCATTGCCGCTGTTACCGGCAAACCGGAACTGGCAGGTAAAATCCTTAAAGAAACAGATGAATCCGACCGGCAGAAAGATATAATATCTGTTCAGAGCGGCAAACACTTTACAGAGACCCGCGGAGAACGGTTAGCGGTTTTCTCTCCGGTAAAAATAGGTGATACTGAAACCCACTGGTCTGTTCATGTTACTGTGCCGACAAAAAAGATTACCAGAGAAGCGGATGAAAAGATGAAGAATGCAGTCAGAAATCTGTGGAAGATGATTCTTACAGGTATGTTCTGCACATTTATTGCCCTGGTATTTCTGTGGTTCATAATCAGAAGTATCACCCGTCCTCTGACCATGATTGTTGAAATGGCAAATGCTCTTGCTGACGGCGATTTCAGCACTGAAAAAGAAGAAAAAAAGAGTGAGAAACCAAGTTTCTTAAAGAAATTCAGTTTCTTCTCTTCTCATAAGGATGAAATTGCCGAATTGTCCGAAGCATTTTATAATATGAAGAAAATCATCAGAGATGTACGGACAGAGCTTGACAGTCTGATTCGGGAAATTCAGAACGGAAATCTTAATTCAAGAGGGAAAACAGAATCATTAAAAGGCGGATGGCAGGAGCTTGTGATCGGAGTGAATAATCTCATAGATGCTTTTGTGAAACCGATTAATATGACAGCAGTTTCTCTTGACCGGATTTCAAAAGGGGATATTCCGGCAAAAATTACAGATTCTTATAATGGAGAATTCAATAAAATCAGAAATAATCTGAATATGCTGATTGACGCTGTTCATGAAACCACACAGGCGGCGGAAGCAATTGCTGACGGAAATCTGACAGTCTCTATTTGTAAGCGTTCAGAAAATGACAGGATGATAAATGCCCTGAACCTGATGACAGATCGTCTGAAATCAGTGATAAATGAGATAAATCAGGTAACAGAGACTGTTCAGAACGGGAATCTGAGTATCAGGGGGGATTCAGATAATTTTGAAGGGGCATGGAAAGAGCTTATTACAGGATTAAATTCACTGATAAATGCGTTTGCAGAGCCTGTTGCTGTTACAGCATCATATATTGACCGGATAGCCGAAGGAGATATTCCTGAAAAGATTACCCTGGAATACCGGGGAGATTTTAACAAAATCAGAAACAATCTGAACAAGTTCATTGACACAGTAAACGGATTAGTTGAAGAGACAGTGATGCTTACGGAAAATGCCTCTGAAGGAAAGCTCGGAGTCAGAGGGGATACAAAGAAGTTCGGCGGTGATTACGCCCGGATTATCACCGGAATAAACAATACTCTGGATGCAGTCATAAATCCCCTGAATATATCTGCAAAATATATTGAAAAAATCTCTATGGGCGATTTTCCCGATATAATCCGTGAAGAATATAAAGGGGATTTTGACAATATCAGAAATAATCTGAATATGCTTATATCAAATCTTCAGGGAACAGTGCAAATGGCGGAAAAGATTGCAGAAGGAAATCTGGAAGTTCAGGTTAATATTCTTTCAGAAAAAGATATGCTTGGAAAGTCGCTTTTTAAAATGGTCGGTGCCGTTAAAGAGATAACAGAGGTTATCAGTCATCTGACAGATGCCGCACGCGTGGGAAATCTTGAAGTACGGGGCGATACCGGCAAATTCGGCGGTGAATATGCAAGAATTATACGGGGAGTAAATGATACATTGGATGCATTGGCAGCTCCTATGAAGATTGCCGCAGGTTATGTGGCAAAAATAGCCCAGGGAGATATTCCTGAGAAGATAACAGAAGAATATCAGGGGAATTTTAATGAAATTAAAAATAATCTCAATATGATGATTCAGAATCTCACAAATTTTGCCGATAATGTTCAGAAATCTTCAGAACAGGTTGCAACAGGAAGCGGACAGTTGAGCATAGGAACAGAACAGATTTCCTATGGAATATCGCGGCAGGCGGCAAGTATTGAAGAAATATCAGCATCAATGGAAGAGATGGACGGAACGATAAGCCAGAATGCTGATAATATCCGTCAGACTGCAACAATTGCAATGAAAGCTGCGCAGGATGCCAATGAAGGAAAAAAAGCTGTGAGTGAGACGGTCGTTGCAATGCGGAGTATTTCCGAACGGATCCGTATTGTCGAAGAGATAGCCCGGCAGACAAATATGCTGGCGCTTAACGCTGCGATTGAAGCTGCGCGAGCAGGTGAGCATGGAAAAGGGTTTGCTGTGGTTGCAACAGAGGTCCGTAATCTTGCGGAACGGAGTCAGAAAGCCGCAAAAGAGATTAACGAGCTTTCTGTTTCAAGTGTTGCTATTGCTGAAAAAGCAGGGAGACACCTTGAAGAGATTGTTTCTGAAATACAGAAAACCGCTGAACTGGTTCAGGAGATCAGCTCGTCAGGGACCGAGCAGGCAAACGGCATTACACAGGTAAATAAAGCAATTCAGCAGTTGGATCAGATTATTCAGCAGAACGCCGCCTCAACAGAGGAGATGGCGGCAAATGCACGGGATTTCTCTGTTCAGGCTGAACATCTTTTTAATATTGCGTCATTTTTCAAAAAATTCCGGGATACTGCAATGCTGAATGTGAAAAAAGAGAAAAAGCCGGGAAAAAGCAGGGAAAAAAGTAAAACCGGATATTACCGGAAAAGAGCCGAAAGCAGGACAGTCTGTTAAAAGAAATCTGAATAAAAGAGATGACAAATCCGCAGGAAAAAAAGAGATAAACGTAAAAATTATTGAGATGAATCATCTTGATGACAGCAGTTTTGAACAGTATTGACTTTCAATAAAGACTTTCTGAATTTCCCAAACCTCTGAAGTTTTTAAGAAACTCAGCTTATTTTCAGCAGTGCAAAGGAATGAGATATGAATGCCGGGAATAATAAAATACTTGTTGTGGATGACGCCCCTTCAGTATTGAATATGATAAAAGATATTCTGATAAAATCCGGTTATAATGTGGAAACAGCATCCAGCGGAGAAGATGCTCTTGATATTCTCCAGATGTTCAAACCGGATATGATTCTTTTAGATATTATGATGAGGGGGATTGACGGATATGAGGTCTGTCGGAGAATAAGGGCGGATAATACAACCGGCTTAATAAAGATTATTATGGTTTCAAGCTGTTCTATGCTGAAAGAGCGTCTCATGGGCTATGAGGTCGGAGCAGATGATTATATTATAAAGCCGTTTAAAGATGAAGAGCTTATTGCAAAAGTAAGGGTCTTTATGCGGCTGAAATCTGCTGAAGATCAGCTCAGGGAGCTTAATAAAACCCTGAATGAACAAATCCGGGTACGTACCGACCAACTGATTGAAGCAGAAAAAATGGCGGCAATAGGAAGATATTCAGCTGGAATAGTTCATAATCTGAATAATCCGCTACAGGTGATCATGGGAAATGCCCAGCTTCTTGCAATGAATAATCCTGATGACAGGCGAATCATGTCTTTAAGAAAAGCCGCTGTTCAGATGAAAAAGATAATCGGCACAATTCTCAGCACTGCCCACAGAGAGAGCAAAGCAGAATATATGGATATTGATCTGAATGAGGTGATAAAAGATCAGATTGAACTGTTAATGGCAAATAATTTTTTCAGACATAAGGTCAAAACCGGGCTGAATCTGAATTCCCTGCCGAAATATTACGGAATTTATCATCATTTCAGCCAGAGTTTCGGAAATCTGATAAAAAATGCAGTGGATGCAATGTATGAGAGTGAAAACCGGGATCTCTCTATTGCCAGTTTTATAAAAGATAATGTTATTGTTATAGAAATATCAGATACAGGTCATGGCATTTCCAAAGAGAAAATGGAAAAAATTTTTAATCCTTTTTTTACCACCAAACCGCTGACGGCAAATGATGACCGCCCGACAGGAACCGGTCTGGGACTGGCATCAACAAAAGAGATGATTGAGTCTTACGGCGGAGCGATCAGGGTTGATTCACAAGTCGGAAAAAATACCACTTTTACAGTCCGGCTTCCGGTATAAAACTCTCGGTTTAGCGGAGCGTAACCCGCACAATGCCATTAAGTTAAGGTATAAACCAGCCTGACCCCCCATTCGGCTGAGCGTTCGACTGAGCTCACGCCGAAGTCTCATGCCGAAGCCTGCCCCCCTTCCCAAAGGGAAGGGGGAATAAAGCGGAATGAGGTCCTCCCCTTCCCTTTGGGAAGAGGTCGGGGTTAGGCTATCTCTTCTTAACTTAATGGCATTGAGCGTAACCCGACTGGAGAGTGCAGTGACAAAATGAAAAAATTATATTATGGCGATAACTTAGACTATACTATAGAGTCTTAAATTGTGGATAAAATTCCGGCTTCGTAGTTTATGGTTGGGGTTCATTTCATTCACCCCAACCTACTTATCTTATAATTTTTTATGGTCGGTAGCTTATTTTATTTATTCCATAACCATCAGCACAACACGGCGGTTTTTAGAGCGGTTCGTTTCACCGTCATTAAGTACAGCCGGTTTGGATTCGCCGTAAGAAAAGGTGCTTATATGATTCAGGGGGATATTACGCGATATATGAAGATACCGCATAACAGAGTCCGCCCGTTGCTCTCCCAGTTTCAGATTGTAGTTCTCAGAGCCTATATCATCTGTATGTCCTTGAATTTCAATATAAACTGCTTTATTCTCTTTTATAAGAAGATCGGCAAATGTATCAAGTGCGGCTTTTGCATCATCAGAGAGTTCACTTTTTTTATAGGCAAACGGGACAGATTCTTCTGAGATGGTTACTTCATAAAGCAATTTTGCTTTTTTGAGCTTTCCGGTCTCTTCAGCCCGCGTCATAGCATCCTGAACAATTCCTCTCTCTTTTGCCGCTATCTCATTTTTCAGATCAATTTTCTGCTGTTCTGTAAGGTCTTTTAACCGGGTCAGTTCATTTGTTATTTCAATCTTATTTGACTCTATATCCTGCCGGATAACGCCGATCTCTTTTTGAACATTCTCTATTTTCTCCTCTTTTGCCTCTATTTCACCCCGGATTGCGCTGATTTCCGAATCTAACGCATTATCAATACGGCTGTTGACATATCTTTTTGTCGCACATCCTGTTATGCCTGATAGAAATACTCCCAGCAGAATAAAGATAACAAACCATCTTTTCATGAAAAAAAATTTCCTCCTTTTATCTAAGTAACCGTCCATAAATTCTCAAAAGCCAGACCTACGGGGTTTCACAAACCCCGTAGGTCTTTATACCAGAAAATTTATGAACGGTTACTTAATCATCTTTTTTTGCCTCTTCCCATAGAGAATCCATCTCATTCAGGGAAACATCTTCTAAATTTCTTCCGCTTTCTGAAATAATATTTTCCATATATTTAAAACGCTTTTCAAATTTTCTGATTGAATCTGCCAGCGATGTTTCAGGATGGATATTGGCAAACCGTGCCACATTTACCAGTGAAAAAAGAAGATCCCCGAATTCCATTGCCACGCTTTTCAGATTCTCTTTTTTATCAGATAATTCCGCTTTTAATTCAGCCCATTCCTCTTCTGCTTTTTCCATAACCCCGGATATATTATCCCAGTCAAATCCTGTTTTGGCGGCGCGTTCTGAAATCGTATAAGCCCTCATGAGTGCAGGAAGTCCTGCGGGAACTGAATCCAGCACTGATTTTTTTGAAAGAGTATTCTTCTCTTTCATTTTGATTTTATGCCAGCGGACACGGACTTCATCCGCGTTTTTCACTTTTTCATTTCCAAATACATGGGGATGACGGTGAATCATTTTTTCAGTGATTTTACAGGCAACATCTTCAATGCCAAAGCTCTTTTTTTCCTGAAACAGTCTGGCAATAAACAGGATATGAAAAAAGACATCTCCAAGCTCTTCGCAGATTTCAGCAGGATTCTCTGATTCAATTGCTTCAAGCAGTTCATAGACCTCTTCAAGCATATATCTCCCCATTGTAGCGGGAGTCTGCTTCCAATCCCAGGGGCATCCGTTTTCCCCTCTCAGTGTTGTAATCAGATTATTTAATATTTCAAAATTTTTATATTCCATGGCAGTTTACTTTGCCTGTTGCTTAATATTCCAGTTCTTTTTTAAAATTTCCAATTTTTCTTTATATTTCTGTTTCATTTCATCTGAAACTGCTTTTGCCATCTGTTCGGAGATCATGGTAACATGAGGTGCAAGTACGGAACCTTTTAAAATATCGGCGTTCTCTTTCATAAATGAAGTGAATACAAGCAGCAGCACAGATGTAATCAGAATCCCTTTGATGAAGCCAATGCCGCCTCCTGCCGCCCGATCAAGCCAGCTCAGGGTGGTTATCTTGAGTAAATATCTGATGATAATCCCCATCAGACCGATGATAATAAAGACTGTGCAAAAGATGATCATAAAACTAAGTATGGAGCAGTATGAGGGATCAGATACCCATCTCCATTTTAACAGATATTTGCCGAATTCCGTATAAAGATTATATGCGGCAAAAAAACCGAGAAGAACACCGCCAATTGAAACGACTTCCCTGATAATTCCTCTCCAAATCCCTGTTATCAGACAATAACTTATAATGATGATGATTAAAATATCAAGACGGTTCATTTTTATACCTTTAGGAACTATTTAAGAAGAAACTGTCAAAAACTGAGTTTCCTGAAGAAACTCAGTTTTTATTTATCAGAGTTTCTTATATTTATATCAAAGTACTTACATAAATTTTTCCGGGACTTTCAATCGTAAAATATCTGACATTCCCGTTATCCATGTAAAAATTTTCAGAAGTATCTGATGCAGATGATGAATTATCTTCGTGAATGGATATATAGTAATATCCTTCATCAATATTTTCAAAATTAGAACATTTATCTTCTGTAATATCATACCATGCGCCAAGAGTGAATTCACGAATTACAACCCCGTCACTGTTCCTATGGAGCTTTACCTGATATTCTTCATCATCCTCATTACAAATCTCTATCCTGTTTTTATAAGCATCCTCGTCGTCATCATCAGAGCATCCTGTAAAAACAGAAGAGGCTGCAAAAAAGAGCAGCATCACCGTAAGAACAGAAAAAAGATTTTTGAACCGTGATGAATTTTTTGCCATTTTAATCCTCCTAAGTTGTTTTAATGTTTCATGTTTTATATAAAATCTTTAATCACGTGGAATCATCATATACAATTTTTAATCTGTTATCAATGAAAAAATATCTTTTATGACATGATGTATGTTGTAGGGTGGACTAAGCGTAAGCGTGTCCACCTTTTTTTGCTATGGCGGACACTACATTTGATATGAATTGTCGCCGTTATCTGATTTTGCTATGGCGGACACGCTATGCTTAGTCCGCCCTACATTTGATATGAATTATCTCCGTTATCTGATTTTGCTATGGCGGACACGCTATGCTTAGTCCGCCCTACATTTGATATGAATTATCTCCGTTATCTGATTTTCCCAAGGATACTGCCTGCAATTGTATTTTTCTGAATCTCTTTTGTACCTTCGTAAATTTCAGTGATCTTGGCATCCCGGTAGAACCGTTCTACTTCATATTCAAGCATATAACCGTATCCGCCAAGCAGTTGAATCGCTTCATCGCAGACTTCAACAGCAGTACGTGCGGCGGTCAATTTTGCCATAGATGTTATCTTAGGATCAACAGTCCCCTGATCAAAGAGCCATGCGGCTTTGTAAGTAATCAGCCTTGCCAATTCAATTTTGGTTGCCATATCAGCCAATTTATGCTGAGTTACCTGAAATTCGGCAATCCTTTTGCCGGACTGCTCTCTCTGCTTCACATAAGCCATTGCCCGATCATAAGCTCCCTGAGCTGTGCCAAGCCCCTGAGCCGCAATCGCTATCCGGCTTTCATTAAAAAACTGAAGCAGATTATAAAAACCCCGATTCTCTTCACCGATAAGATTGGAGATTGGAACCCGGACATCTTTGAAATTCACTTCAGCCGTATTCATCATGCGGATACCCATTTTAACACCCACATCTCTTGCTGTTACGCCCTGACGATCCGCTTCCACAAGAATCAGGCTGATTCCCCGGTAGCTCGGTTTTACATCCATGTCTGTCTGACACAAAACACTGTAAAAACCTGCCAGGGTCCGCCGTTTGTAATAAAGATTTTGCTGCCGTTGATAACCAATTCATTACCGTCTTTTACAGCAGTTGTATTCATGGCAGTAATATCTGAACCATGATCCGGCTCTGTAAATGCTCCGCATGAGAGGAATTCACCCTCAGCCACTTTGGGCAGCCATTTTGATTTCTGCTCTTCATTTCCAAAATGAAGGAGCAGTTCAGAGGCAAATCCTGCAAGCATCACACATGCCCCGACTGTGGAATCCCCTCTGCAAAGCTCTTCGGAGACCAGCGTATTTTCAGAACGCCAAGCCCCTGCCCTGAATATTTTTCAGGAAAATGAATCCCGATAAATCCGAGTTCAGCCGCTTTTTTCCATATAGCTTTGGGGTATTCATGCTTTTCTTCCAGTTCCAGAATCAGCTCTTTTTTAAATTCACCTTTGACAAATTCTCTTACTGATTTCTGTATCTGTTTCTGTTCTTTTGTTAATTCAAATTCCATTTTTCTGCCTCCTTCCTATTATAATCCTGTTTCATTTGCGGAATCAGATTTCCGAAGTTTCTGAAAATTCGGAAGTCTCTGCTGTGAAAATTCTGTAGATCATTACCATAAAAAAATACAGGTATCAAGTAATAGAAAACGTGAGTTTGACATAAAAATTTAATGTATAAAATCAGCACGTTTTTTATCCATATATAATCGGATGCAATTAATATATAAGTACAATAGAGAATTCGTATTACAGCCGATCACACGATTAGATTAAGCACTCAAACGCTTTACACAAACGCAGATGTGAACGGAGACAATAAAATCGGCATTGAAGAAGTCCTTTACATTCTTCAGTATGTTGCCGATATGCGGTAACAGAAGCAAAAACCTTGAAACTTTCAAGGTCTAAAAAATAAACCCTAAGGGTCTTTAAAACCCTTAGGGTTTATCTTATCTGATTTAAAAAGTTACATATTAATCGTCATCGTCATCATTCTCATCATCGTCATCATTCTCATCATCAACGACAACAACAACGTCTTTGACTTTAATGCTCGGCTTCAATTCCCATTTCTCTCCGTGCTTATTAACCTTGATGGATTTTGAAGCATCAAATATCAGCACCAGTTCAGTTGTCTCATTCTTCAAGATGGTGAATTTATGTTTTATCTTGATACCTGTCTGATACCCGCTAGGTATCTTCAATTCATGGGGATTATCCTCAGTATCAATCACATAATTACCAAAAGGATGAGTATCGCTGTCAGGTGTATCAGATAGTATCAGCCGAATTTCACTGTATTTTCCTTCAACACCGGCTTGCAGTTTCTCCATAACCAGTTGCTGTACATCTCCGCCGCACAAAGAATATGTTTTGTTTACAGAGGCAATGGTCACCCATCCCCCTTTACCCTTCAACTGTACATCCTTAACTGTGATATAAACTGCTTTGTATTTGTCAGTTTCAGGATTTGAACAGCTCAGAGACAATGACCAGATACCTGCATTATCACTATCTTCCCCATCATCAATGCAGACCAGATCGCTCTTTTCAGAATCGCAGTCCTGATCTATGCCGTCTCCGCATATCTCAGCCGCACCCGGATAAACAGAGGCATTTGTGTTATCACAATCTCCCTGCTCAACCGTAAAGCCGTCACCGTCACCATCTGCACTATCTCCTGATATGGATGCTTCCCATGTTCCGATACCCACACCCTCGCAGGTCATGTTCTTGTAATACCATGTACCCTTGCATTTGGAGCTGCTGATGAATGTTCCGCTGACATCAACATTTGATGTGGAGAAAGTAAATGAATTCTCAACAATCTTTACTTTAATGGCATCGCCGGTCATCAACTGATTGCTTCCGGTACATCCTTCGGAAAACTCATTCATGTAATCCATTTTCACAGAGATTGCAGTTACCTGATTATTTACCACAGTGAATGTTATCGGATAATCCTGACTGGTGATTCCCGACCAGTCTCCCTGAGTAATTGAATCCACAATACAGACCAGATCACTTCCGTCACAATCCTGATCTATTCCGTCACCGCAGATTTCTTCTGCACCAGGATGAATATCAGCATTGGAGTCATCACAGTTCTCCGTCCTCTTCAGTGTAAGTATCTTCATCATTATCAGTCGGATCAGATGATTCACAAAGCGGAGTTCCGTCACAGTTGTAATCAGTCTCTTCATCTTCACAGACTTCTTCAACACCCGGATTTATATCTTCTCTCTCGTCATTACAATCCCCTTCAAGCTCGGTATAACCGTCATTATCATCATCTGTATATTTTGCTGTCAGATTAAGATAATACTCAGCTTTGACTGAAATCACCAGAAGCCTTACTCCGGCGGTACGGAATGCTGTCAGAAAATAGATTACTTCCTGAACATTACTTTCAAAATCACTTACACTCACTTCAAAATCAATCGCTATACCGATAGCAGAATACCGGACATCCTTTGAGATAACCACGCCGTTATCCGGGTTATCATCATCATCCAATGTCAGCAGAAGGCTGCAAATATTGATAACCGTGATATTAGTCTGATCTTCGGCGTCTGCAACCAGATCAGATGGGGTAATAACAGCTTTTCCCTGAACATGACCCAGAATAATGCCTCCGATAAAGAAAGTAACTGTTTCACCTTCAAGATACTTGAATTTACCATCTTTATCAGTTACACCGGCAAGCGTATCCGTTTTATATCCTACACCGACCAGAGCGCCTGCAAAAACAAAGATACCCTCTTTGATTTCAGATCGTCATCACCTTCACAAAGAGAATCTTCTTCATCGCAATTCTGATCGACCCCATTTCCGCAGACCTCTTCAGCATCCGGGAAGATGGTATTATCATCATCATTGCAGTCCCCTTCATTTTCAGTTACGCCGTCTTCGTCATCATCAGTATCATTTTCAGATACTTCTTCACCAAGCGCAGCTTCCCATGTCCCGCTTCCGGTTCCCTGACACGCGGCGTTTTTATAAGACCATGTTCCTTTGCAGGTTTTTGCGTCAGTAAATGTGCCGATCACTTCAACATCAGATGTTGAAAATGCGAATTTTCCGTCAGCAATTTCAATCAGAGATTCGCCGGTTATCAGGGTGTTGGTTCCGACACACACATCTGCCTGATCATCATAATCCATTTTGACAAAAATCGCAGATACATTTCCATCATTCACTTTGAATTTTACAGGATGATCCTGATTGGTTTTTCCTGACCAGTTCCCGTCTTCTGCTTCGACAACACATACCAGATCACTGTCGTCACAATCCTGATCAATTCCGTCTCCGCAGATTTCTGTTGCTCCGGGGTGAATTTCAGGCTTGTTATCATCACAATCACCTTTTTCTATTGTGTAACCGTCTTCATCTTTATCATCAGGTGCGGTTTCACAGGCTGGTCCGGTGATCTCTCCCTTTACAACATCAGGACCTTTTGCGGCAACCTGCACCTTGCCTGTATCCAAATGACCTTCAATCTTAATTGTAAATTCACCTGATTCAAACGCTGTGTTAGTTTCCCATTTTATTCCGTTCAATTCAGAATTGGGATCAGGCTTGACCAGTTCATAAGCAGGAGAAGCATCTTTAACTTTGACACATTCGGGCAGTTCCAGAACCCAGTTGCTCAGATCCTGAGCCGCCTCTGTTTCTTTCACAGAATACCGCCATGAAGATGTATCATCATCATTATAGACTACTTCCAGAAATGTAATTTCATAACCGTTGGAAAGGGCTACGACTTCCTGACTTGAACATACAAGATCAGCCCCGTCACAGTCCTGATCAATCCCGTCCCCGCAGATTTCAGTCCCTTCAGGATGAACATCAGCATTTTCATCATTGCAGTCGCCCTGCATCTTTGTAAAGCCGTCTTCATCCTCATCTGTCAGATAATCACCTTCATTGGCAATACAAATCTGCATAAGAGTCTGCGCTCTGTCAGCAAATACCAGAAGCCTTTTTCCTGCTGTTCTGAACGCAGTCAGCTTCTGTACCAATTCCTGAACATTATTCTCAAAATCCGCCTGACTGACCTTAAAATCAACAGGTAGGGGCGAATAATTATTCGCCCCTACAGCGGCATTATTCCGAACTAATTCAGAGATAAGGATTCCGTTATCTGAATTGTCATCATCATCTAACGTCAGAAGCAGTCTGCCGATATTGATAAGAGTCGGATTTGTCTCATCTGTTGCCCCTGTAGCCAAATCAAGAGGTTTTATAACTTCTTTTGCCTTAACCTCGGCAATAACAATTCCGCCGATAGAGAATTTAACGGTTTCCCCTTCAATATACTGAAATTTACCTGTTGAATCAGTTACACCGGACTGAGTTTCTGTTGAATATCCCAATCCTTCTACAAGACCGCAGAAGAATGTTCCCTCTTTGGTGCAGGCGAGATCGCTTCCGTCACAGTCCTGATCAATTCCGTCTCCGCAGATTTCATCCGCTCCGGGATAGACTGTATCATCATTATCATCCAAATCTCCCTGGTTGACAGTGTAGCCGTCACCGTCTTCATCCTGGTTCCAGTTAATTGAGATAACGATTTTAACATCAAATTTTGCCACAATCAGACAGTCATTAATATCAAGACTTCCGTCACCGTTGGCATCGCCTGCGGCAAATCCTTTGAGATCAGCTTTGAATTTTATCCCGACATTTAATTCTGCAATGCTCAGGGCGTCAAAAATATCAACTTTTCCGTTTCCGTCAACGTCCCCCGGTTCATAAGAGCATTCAACCTTGACATTCTTTATTTTTATCTTCTTGCATCCTTCAGCCCCTTTTACAGTAAGAGTAACTGAATAGGTTTTTGCATATTCATAAGTATGGGTTGACGTTTTCCCTGTTCCTTTTGTTCCATCCCCGTAATTCCAATCAAATGTTTCACCTTCCGAGCCTTCAGCGTCAAATTTCACAATCATAGAGTTGTTCTGATCTTGATCTGCTGTTGCTGTGAAAGTTGCGTTGCAGGCTGCCCCCGCAGTCGCGGAAATGACTGCAAGAAACATAACTGCCAATGCTACTGTGTAAAGACGCAATCTATTGCGTCTCTGCCTCTTTGTTCCCATGATAACCTCCTTTTAATAATAAAAAAATATCTCTCTTCCAAACCCTAATGGTTTTTCAGAGAATTTAAGAAATCAGGCTTATGGGGAAAACCTGATTTCTCTGCCTATAATCAGTAGATCGAAAAAGTTCGTAGTACCGCCTTTAGGCGGTTCGGCGTGCTGCCGAAAAAGTTCGTAGTACCGCCTTTAGGCGGGTTCGGCGTGCTGCCGAAAAAGTTCGTAGTACCGCCTTCAGGCGGGTTCGGCGTGCTGCCGAAAAAGTTCGTAGTACCGCCTTCAGGCGGTTCGGCGTGCTGCGATAACCGTCTGATTTCACACTGACCGCCTAAAGGCGGTACTGCAAACTTTTGATTTCACACTGACCGCCTAAAGGCGGTACTACAGACTTTTACAAATTTCCGATATACTGATAATACAAAAAACTAAGTTTTGAAAAATTTAGTTTCTAATCAGATATGCAAGAAGAATACCAAATATAGCTCGTAGGTTGTTGTTGGGGTTCATTTCATTCACCCCAACCTACGGCTATATTTATGAAGAAATAAAAAAAATATTATTCAGTATTAAAAATATTCATTTCTGAAAAACGTAAAACCCGATAGCAATCTCATAAGCTTTGTCAATCGGATTTGCCTTGTTTCTGGAATAAAATTCAGTCCCCAGTTGAAGACCGCATATTGCTCTTATAACAACATCTTTCCGAATAAATGTCCTTGTCTTGTTATCAAGATGAAACTCCACTGTTAAATGGTCTCCTATCTTCAAATCTGTTTTGGCTTTCAACTGAATTCTCAAACCCGAACGTGAAATATCTGTTACAGTCATCGGCATTTTATCTTCTTTATCTCTTAAAGAAAAGGATCCGGGTATATGTACCTCTTTTCTGAAAAATTTTCTTCTTTCAAGAAGAACTGTAAAAGAGTCTCCGCATGATGAGCATTTGTAAAGATACTGTTTTCTGGCTGCCTTGCCAATATATTTGAAGACATTTAGTTCTTTTACAGAGCCGCATTTCTGACAGATAAAAGTAGCTATGTTATCATGGTTCACAAGAACATTTTTGGGTGTCATAATAGTATCCCCGAATTAATTTATTCCCCAAGCAACCTGTTTATATTATTAAACATCTCTGTTGCCTTGACTTTTTTCAGATTATCTCTGACAGAGCGGAATGACTCCCGGATAATTGCTGTCTTTACTCTTGATGATGTCAGTTGGGCGTCAATGGTCTTTAAATCTGCAACAATCTCTGTCATATCGTCAAAATTAAATCCCATAGAACCGATTTTATTTTTCAGAGGAATTAAAAACTGTTCAATCATTTTGCATCCTGAATCATCTATAACAGGCGTATCCTTCAGCCTTAATCCGCCTGAAAATTCTGAACCGGCTGCTCCTGATTTCCGAGCCTCTTCTATTCCGGACTCAGTAATTCCGATGGCACCGGACAGAGTTCTGACCTCTGCCAGTTCCCATGCTATAATAACCTCAGCAGTCCGTGAGGATAAATTTTTATCCATGCCGAGTTTTGCGCCAATGTCATACATGGATACTTTGGCAGATGTATTTCCTTTTGTCTGGTTAAATAATTCAATCAGAAAACGCTCTCCGTTTTTATCAAGTTCAACTTGTGTCATTTTATTTCCTTTCTTAAAACCCTTATGTTTTGTTCCTTAAAGAAACTTAGCTTCTTAAATTCCTGATTTATTCATGGATTCATCACACGCCCTAAAAAAATAATTGCATCAGTCTCTATATCCCGGATAAAAAAGATAAAAGGGCGGTTTATGTTCATAATTACCGGCTCATCAGGATATGCTATCGGTGAAACAATCGCTGTTACTGCTCCGGCTTCAGTGCCATATTCATCAACAGAGATAAATGTTTTATGTATAGCATCGGCAATTGAAAGATTATAAGTTCCGTCCATGCCGGATAAATCAGCATCAGAAGTGAAAACAGCAGACATCCCCATATTTGTCAATATCTCACGCAGACTTATTGAACCGGATTCATAACTGAATCTGGGCATAGTCAGTTTTACTGTTTTGCAAAAAGAACTTTTATCCTTCAGATTCTCTGAAATCGTTTTCAACTGATCAGCAGACAGTCTCTCTTCAAATTCCGTAAATTTTCCTTCTTTTGGAAGGAGAATAACCATTGATAATTCTTCATATTCGGATTGACATTTATCTTCGCCTGAAATTATTTTATCTGTGAGCCAGTAAGGCAATTCAACAGCCTGATAATCATCCCCTTCTGTATAATTGAAATAGCCTTTCTGGTTCATCATTGGCACGCTTTGCCGGGTTTCATTTATCGGATAAAAGAATTCATTTTCGGTTCCTTCTTTTTCAAATTGAAATTTCCAGGGGGCTTTGAAATAAATCACATTGGTTAAAATAAATTTTGTGGAAGATGAAACAGACCCTTTTGAAAGAATATCTTTGATTTTATATGCCGGTATTTTCGCTTACCCATTCATTGACAGCTATCCTTGATCCATCCGGGTCATTATAAAAATCAACAAGTTTTAATTCCGCTCCGTAGTTTTCAGCCAAAATATCCAGATATGAAGGAAGGAAATAATAATCTTTCTGACCCCACATTGCATTGACAATATTCAGGGTAAATATATTTTCATCCTCTTTTTTCCCACGGCTGGCAATTGCCTGATCAAGTTTGTTAAAAGCAGGATGCAGACGATCCTGTGAGAGATAAAAATATAGTGTTTCAGCTATCTGCGATTCGGTTTCATCTCCTGCACGGCATAAATCATTGCAAAAGCAATAGAAATACTGTATGGAGAAAAGAAGATGTTTCCATTATTTTTTTCAGAAATTGCGTGGTAAAGTTTTATCGTAAATTCAGTATTTCCGGCAATAAGCTCCTCTGATTCAGATTCGGTGACATACGGAGAGTCAATCCGTTTTTTTTCTGATTCAGCGGTTTTTATTTTATTCGGAGGTTCAGTATAAGATGAATCATCGCCGCCGCCTCCGCTGCACCCGATAATAAAAATAATGATCAGACAGAGCATAATAATTAAAAATTCTATCCTGTTTATTTTCATAATTTTCTTATTCATTCAGAAGGTTATTTTTTTATTGCTTAATTGTTTAATTTAACATATAATACTGATAAAGTAAAGTAAAAAATTACTCAGACCCGCAGGGTCTTCAAAACCAGTAGGTTGGGGTGAACAAAGCGAACCCCAACTTACAGATAAGGAGAAAGATGAATATCTCAGATTGGAAGATTGGAAAAAAGCTGATTGTAGGCTTTCTGTCAGTTGTTTTTATATTTATTGCCGTTGCTGTTTATCAGATTTTTATACTTAACAGGCTCTCCATGTACCAGAATCAGGCAGCAAAACGGGCTGAAGATGCACTTGCAATAAAGTCTGTTGTGAACAATCTAAACAAGGTGTATCAGGTGGTTGCCGATGCTATAATTAATCGTGATATTAAAGCTACTCACAAAGCATTTGAAGAAATTAAAGTATATGCACAGAACGATATGATCTTTATAAGAGAAATTTCAGATACCAGTGAAGAAAAAAGATGGGCTGAGATATTTGTTGCAGAATACAATGTTTATCTCACAATGTTTGAAAAAGAGATGCTCCCTCTTCTTGATAAAAACGAATCATCGGAAAAACGGTTTAAGGATGTGCTTGCAATTAATAGCATTGCCAGAGGAGTAGATGAAATTTATGCGGTGATAGCAGATGCCATCATCAACCGTGATATGGAGAGAACCCGTAAAGAATTTGAAGAGATAAAAAGCGCGGCTCAGCATCATATCGCCACTGTAAAAGAGCTTGTAGATACAGAGGAAGAAAAAAAATTGTCAGAAACATTTATTATAAAATATAACAGTTATCTGAATCTGTTTGAAAAGGAGATGCTGCCAATCCTTGAGAAAAAAGAAACACCCAATGACTCGGGTTCTGTAACTGAACCGGCTGAAAGAAAAGAAGAAGTAATTGATAAAAAAATCAGAGATATTGATAAACAGATTGATCTTCTCCGTGATGAGACTTTGGCGCCTTTAAATGAAATTGTCAAATCATTGGAACTGGAGAGTTTAAAAGCATCCCATGATATGAAAAAAATCTGTGAATTGGACGGTGCAATTGATGATCGCCGTCAAGCTACAGAAACGCCGCTTCATGACATCAGCAAATCTCTGACTCAGGAGAGTATTCAGGCAGATAAAGAATTTGACAATATATGTCAGAAAGATATTTTTATATCTGTTTTTATCAATATTCTTGGCGTGGTAACTGCTCTGGGGATTGCTCTTTTTATAAGACGTTCTATTATAATCCCTTTGGAAGAAGCAATGAAGGTGAATCATTGCATATCACTGGGGGATCTGAATATTGAGATTCAGACAGAGCGTAAAGATGAAATCGGGGATCTGCTTAATGTCATGAAAAAGATGATTGCCAATCTGAAAAATACAGTTCAGATGGCTGAAAAGATATCCAAAGGAGATTTAAATATTGAAGTCACGCTGCTGTCTGAAAAAGATACATTGGGAAAATCTCTTTCTTCAATGGTTTCAAGTCTCAGGGATACAGTTCAGATGGCTGAAAAAATCTCCAAAGGGGATTTGAATGCAGATGTAAAAATTCTGTCAGACAAAGATATGCTCGGAAAATCTCTTTCTGTGATGGTTGCCAATCTCCGTAATATTGCCCATACCGCAGAGCAGATTGCCGGAGGGGATCTGACGGTAAAAGTGAATCTTCTTTCAGACAAAGATATGCTTGGAAATTCATTATCTTTAATGGTACAAAGACTTCGTGAGATTGTCAGCGATATAAGAAGCGCATCAAATAACGTGGCAATGGGGAGTCAGGAGCTTAGTTCAGGTTCTGAAGAGATGTCGCAGGGAGCATCGGAGCAGGCGGCATCAGCAGAAGAAGCATCTGCCTCAATGGAGCAGATGACTGCAAATATCAGACAGAATGCTGATAATGCTTTTCAGACAGAGAAGATTGCGTTAAAATCCGCAGAGGATGCACGGGCAAGCGGAAAAGCAGTTGCAGAAACTGTCAATGCAATGAAGCAGATTGCCAATAAAATTTCATTTATTGAAGAGATTGCACGTCAGACTGATTTATTGGCGTTAAACGCCGCTATTGAAGCGGCAAGAGCCGGAGAGCATGGCAAAGGCTTTGCAGTTGTGGCATCCGAGGTAAGAAAATTGGCAGAGCGGAGCCGTAAAGCGGCAAATCATATCAGCACACTTTCCTTATCAAGCACTGATATTGCAGAAAACGCGGGAAAATTACTGGTTCAACTGGTTCCTGATATTCAGAAAACCGCTGAACTGGTTCAGGAGATATCAACAGCAAGCAATGAACAGAACAGCGGAGCAGAACAGATCAACAAAGCAATTCAGCAACTGGAACAGGTTATTCAGCAAAACTCTTCTGCTGCCGAGGAGATGGCTTCAACGTCTGAGGAGCTTGCAAGTCAGGCAGATTATCTCAGAAGGACTATCGGTTTTTTTAATATCCCTGAGAAAGATAAAAAAAGAGATATTTCATCCCGTTCTCATGCTCCGGCGCGGAAACAGGAGGCGACGACTCCTGAAAAGATTCCTGCCCCGGATGCCGCTCATAACGGATATAATTATGATATGACAGATAAGAGCCGGAAAAAAGATGATGACAGTGATGAAGAATTTGAAAAATATTAATGTCAGGAGTCAGAATCAGCAGATCGAAAAAGTTTGTAGTTCCGCCTTCAGGCGGTTCTGATTTTACAGTAACAGTCTAAAGGCAATACTACAAACTTTTCAGGAGTCAGGAGCAATAAGTAAATGGAAATACAAAAAGAGATATACAAAGAAGAGGCTTATGAGCTGCTTGCCGAGCTTGAATCCTCTTTGCTGGAATTGGAAGAGACGCCGGATAATAAGGAACTGATCGGGCGGGTTTTCCGTGCAATGCACACCATCAAAGGATCAGGAGCCATGGCAGGCTATCATGATATTGCAGAATTTACCCATGAACTTGAAACTGTATTTGATCTTGTGCGTGACGGAAAGATGGGGATTACCAGAGAATTGGTAAATCTCTCATTATCTGCAAGGGATCAGATAAAGATGATGCTTGATATATCTGATACAGATGAAACAGAAAAGAGCGAAACACGCGATTCAAGACTCAGGATTATCACTTCTCTCAGAAAACTGATACCGGAAAGCGCCAAAGATTTGCCGGTTCAGACAAAGACATCCGAAGTCTCCGAAACTTCAAAGATATCCGAAGTTTCCGAAACTTCGGATGTCCCGATCACAACCTACAGAATCCGGTTTCAGCCTTCAGGAGATGTATTCAAAAACGGAACCAATCCGATACTGTTAATAGATGAACTGCGTTCACTCGGTGATTCTGCTGTTATTCCTCAGACCGATGCGGTTCCTGTGTTAAAAGAACTGGATGCAGAGACTTGTTATCTTTACTGGGATGTGATTCTTACCACTTTTCATACGATCAACTCTATAAAAGATGTTTTTATCTTTGTTGAAGATAACAGTATGCTGAAAATTGATTTAATTGATGATGAAGGGTTTATGGAGGATGAAGCAGATTACAAACGTCTGGGTGAAATTCTTGTGGATCGGAATGATTTGACATGCGATGATTTAAAGAAAATGCTGAGAAGCCGTAAACGAATCGGCGAGATGCTGGTAGAGCATAATGTGGTTGATCAGGGGAAAATCGAATCTGCATTGGCTGAACAGAAGAAGATAAGAGAATTACGGAAAAAGCGTCAGGAGGCAACAGCAGCGACAAGCATCCGGGTACCGGCAGAGAAGCTGGATAAATTGGTCAATCTGGTCGGTGAACTGGTAACAGCACAGTCCCGTTTCAGCCAGTTGGTTGCTGTTGATGATGATGAAAATTCTGAAATTGTATCTGTTTCAGATGATATAGATCATATATTCTCTTTTCAGGAAGAGTCTGAATTTTCATCCCTTGCCGAAGAGATAGAGCGGATTACCAGAGAACTCCGGGAGATTACCATGAGCATCCGAATGCTGCCTATCGGCGCTACGTTCAACAAATTCAAACGGATGGTCAGGGATCTTTCAGCAGAACTGAAAAAAAAGGTTGTCATGACCACAAGAGGTGAAGAGACGGAATTGGATAAGACTGTAATTGACCGTCTGAATGATCCGCTGATTCATCTGATTCGGAATACTATGGATCACGGGATAGAACCTCCTGAAGTAAGAGAAGCATTAGGTAAGCCGGAAGAGGGGACAGTCTGTCTTTCAGCAGAACACGCCGGTGCAGAGGTTGTGATTTGTATCTCTGATGACGGGGCAGGGATTGATACTGATGTAATCCGTGCAAAAGCCGTGGAAAAAGGTCTTCTGACGCCTGATGCAAAGCCGGGTTATCATGAACTTCTCTCTCTGGTATTTGTTTCCGGATTTTCAACAGTTAATCAGGTAAGTGATATTTCAGGCAGAGGCGTGGGAATGGATGTGGTAAAGCAGAGCATAGAGAATCTCAGAGGATCTGTTGAAATCAGAAGCAAAAAGAATGTGGGAACTACTGTTACCCTGAGACTCCCTCTGACTCTGGTGATTGTTGACGGTCTTCTGGTAAGGGTCGGAGAGGGGTTTTTTGTACTGCCTCTCTCTTTTGTTGAAGAGTGTGTTGAACTGAACCGTAAGTCAGCGGAGAGAATGCGGAATCAGAATATGATGAATTTCAGAGGAAAGGCGGTTTCATATCTTTCTTTGCGGGATTTCTTTGTGATCAAAGGGGATTTGCCGGAAATTCTTCAGGTTGTAGTTGTTGAGTCAAATCATAACCGCACAGGAATTGAGGTAGATGCTGTAATCGGCAAGATTCAGACTGTCATCAAGTCATTGGGAAATGTCTATAAAGATGTAAAAGCGATTTCCGGCGCTACAATTATGGGTGACGGGACAGTGGCACTTATTCTTGATGTGAATCAGCTTATTCAGTCTGCGGAGAAAGATGGAAAAACCCTGATGGTCTGATTTTAAGCGAAGTTTGTAGTTCCGCCTTTAGGCGGATATTCACAGGGTAAAGAAAACAGACTGATACCTTTGCGGACTTTGCGCCTTCTCTGCGCTCTTTGCGGTAAATAAAAATTTTTTTATATTATTTTTTTACCGCAAAGGGCGCAAAGGTTGCCGCAAAGAACGCAGAGAAAACAGACTGATACCTTTGCGGTAAATAAAAACGTAAAGAAACTTTTTTGACAGACTACTAAGAGGGGATATGAATATTTCAGATTGGAGAATCGGAAAGAAACTGATATTCGGTTTTTTAAGTGTTCTCATGCTCTTTGTCGGTGTTTCAGTATATCAGATTTTTCAGATGGAAAGGCTGGCAAGGCTTCAGGATGAAGGGGCAAAACGATCTCAGGATGCGATTGAAATCAGAGAGATTCTTAACCGTTTAAGCAAGGTCTATGATGTGATTGCCGACTCTGTTATCAACCGTAATATGGAAGAGACTCTTAAAAATTTTGAAGAGATAAATCAGACTCTCCGGAAAGATATTGTAACAGTCGGCAAACTGGTTGATACAGTTGAAGAAGAGGCTTGGGCTGCTCTGTTTTCAGAAAAATACAAAAATTATATTGAAGTATTTGAAAAAGAGATGCTGCCGATTCTTGAAAAAAATGAATCATCTGAAAAACAGTTTAAAGATTCACTGGCAATTAACAGTATTGCCCGGCGCGTAGATGCTGTTTATGCGGTCATGGCAGATGCTGTGATTAACCGGGATATTAATCAGACCCGGAAAGATTTTTCCCGGATAAAAGAGGAGGCACGGAAAGATACTGCAATGGTCAAAACTCTTGCAGATACAGATGAAGAGAGAGAATCAGCGGAAATATTTTCGGAAAAATATAATCTTTATCTTGATTTGTTTGAAAAAGAGATGCTCCCCGTTCTTGAAAAAGATAAATCAGTTGATTCCCAAATCTCTGAAGATAACAAAAAAATTCAGGATATTGATGAAAAAATTGACAGGCTCAGAGATGAAACAACCCTTCCGTTAAACAGAATTATCCGATCTCTGGAACTGGAGAGCGAGGCAGCGGCTTCTGATATGAAGAAAATTCAGATTCTTGATGAAAAGATTGATAAAATCCGTTCTGATACAGAAAGTCCCCTTGCAAATATCAGCCAGTCTCTTCTTCAGGAGAATACAGAGGCAGACAGAATTTTTGATGAAATTCTTAAACAGGCTGTATTCTGGTCTGTTATAATCAGTTTATGCGGTATTCTCATTGCCCTTGGGATTGCTTATCTGATTACCCGTTCTATCACGGTTCCGCTGAATAAAGCGGTAGAAATGAATAACCGTTTATCTGAAGGGGATCTGAATATTGAAATTCAGAACATCAGAAAAGATGAAATCGGAGAACTCTTTGAAGCAATGGCTGATATGGCGGAGAAGCTCAGGGAGATTATCTTTCATGTCAGAGAAGGCTCAGAACAGGGTTAAAACTATGGCGGAGAGCGTTAAAACTTCAGCGGATCAGGTTGCATCAGTCAGTGAAGAGATGAGTTCAGGTTCTGAAGAAATATCACAGGGTGCAAGTGAACAGGCAGCATCCGCTGAAGAGGCATCATCATCTATGGAGCAGATGTCTGCCAATATCCGGCAAAATGCTGATAACTCGCGTGAGACTGAAAAGATTGCAATGAAATCCGCAGAAGATGCAAGAGAAGGGGGAAAAGCTGTTGAAAAATTAGTATCTGCTATGAAGGAGATTGCCGGAAGGATTTCAATTATTGAAGAGATTGCCCGGCAGACGGATCTGCTGGCGTTGAATGCTGCAATTGAAGCAGCAAGAGCAGGAGAATACGGTAAGGGTTTTGCAGTGGTGGCTTCCGAAGTCAGAAAGCTGGCGGAGCGTAGTCAGAAAGCCGCAGCTCATATAAATACTCTTGCTGATTCAAGCGTGGAAACAGCGGAAAATGCAGGTTCCATGTTAAAGAAGATTATCCCTGATATTCAGAAAACATCGGAACTGGTTCAGGAGATCAGCGTTGCCTGCAATGAGCAGAGTTCAGGCGCAGAGCAGATTAACAAGGCAATTCAGCAGTTGGATCAGGTGATTCAGCAGAATGTATCTGCTTCTGAAGAGCTTTCATCCACTTCGGAGCAGCTTACTTCTACTGCCGAGATCATGGCAAATAATTCTGCTGAGATGGCGGATCAGGCAGAACGGCTTCAGGAGATTATCAGTTTTTTTAAGGTTGACGGGGTATTCAAGACTTCGGAATATTCAGGAACTCATAAACAGAAAGCAGAGTTTCAGCAGGCTCCGAACAAAAAAGAGCGGCAAGGTATTCAAAAACAGGCAGGTTTAAAAAAGCAGCGGGCATCAACCCGGAAAAATCCGGCAAATCAGCCATCTGATTCAATCGGATATTCAATTGAGATGAACAATAAAAAAGAAGATGAACAGGATGATGATTTTGAAAAATATTGATAATGAAAAAGAGAGCTATAAAGAGCTTTTTTTTAATCATCATGCGCCTATGCTCCTGATAGATCCGGATACGGCAGATATAAAAGATGCCAACCCGGCAGCCTGTTTTTATTACGGATATGCTCATGAAGATATGAAAAAAATGAAGATAAGCGATATTAATATCTTTTCAGAAGAGCAGATATTTCATGAAATGGCTCAGGCAAAAGCGGAAAACCGAAAATATTTTCTTTTCCGTCATCGTCTGGCAAACGGAGATATTCGTGATGTTGAGGTCTGGAGCGGTCCTGTCAGTTTTCACGGCAAAAAATTATTATATTCTATTATTCATGATATTACAGAGCGTAAAGAGGTGGAAAAATCATACCGTACACTTGCGGAGAATCTTCCGGGGATAGTTTACCGTTTATATCTGAAAGAGAAGAGTCAGATGGAATTCTTCAACAATATGGTAGAAACAATGACCGGTTACAAAGCTGATGAGCTTAAAAAAGGGGAGATATGTTCAATTGATCCGCTTATTCTGCCGGAAGATCGCCCTGCCATATATCAGAGAGTAAGAGATTCAATTACAGAGAAAAAATCTTTTGAAATTGAATACCGTATTCGGAATAAAAAAGGAGAGATCAGACATTTTATGGAACGGGGGAGACCGATTTACGGACCGGACGGAAAGCCGTCTCATATTGACGGCGTGATACTGGATCAGACAGATCGCAAAAATGCGGAAGAATCTTTGAAGGAGAGTGAACACCGTCTTCGCAGAGCAGTTCTGGATGCGCCGTTTCCGATTATGATTCATGCGGAAGACGGAGATGTGATTCTTATCAGCAAAAGATGGACTGAACTGACCGGCTACAGACATGAAGATATTCCCAAGATTACAGACTGGGTTTATAAGGCATACGGTAAAAAGATTGAGCCTTCAAAAGCGGTTATCGCCAAATTATACGGCATAGAGAGCAGGGTCAATGAAGGGGAGTTTGAAGTAAATACTCTGCCCGGAGAAAAAAGGATATGGGATTTCAGTTCATCTCCTCTGGGAAAGCTGCCGGACGGAAGACGGGTTATTATCAGTATAGCAGTTGATGTTACAGATCGGAAAAAAACAGAAAAGGCACTGCATCATGCCCGTGAAGCCGCGGAGAGTGCAAGTCAGGCAAAAAGCAGATTCCTTTCTGCTATGAGTCATGAAATCCGCACCCCTCTGAATGTCATTATCGGCATGGCTGAAGCATTTTCAGAGACTGCTCTGACGCGGGAACAGCACTCTTTTCTCAGTATATTAAAGAGTTCAGGAGATGATCTTCTTACGATTATCAATGATATTCTGGATATTTCCAAAATCGAAGCAGGACGTATTGAGTTGGAAAAAGCTGTTTTTAATCCAACTGATTTGGTTAAAGAGACCTGTAACTCTCTTATGGAGCGGGCGAGGAAAAAGGGGCTTGAGCTTATATCCTGTATTCATAGTAATACATCACTCTCTCTGATTGGAGACCCGCACCGATTGCGGCAGATTCTGATGAATCTGATCGGAAATGCGATTAAGTTCACAGAGCATGGAAAGGTTATTATAGAAGTCAGAAGTCAGGATTCAGAAGCCGTGAGTCTGCAACATGCAAACATAATTCTGTTTTTTTCAATAACAGATACCGGGATCGGGATACCTGAAGATAAGCTCTCTGATATTTTTGAAAATTTTACTCAGGCTGATTCTTCTGTTACAAGAAAATACGGAGGAACCGGGCTTGGTCTGGCAATATCAAGGCAGCTTGTCAGAATGATGGGCGGAGATATTCAGGTAAGCAGCACACCGGGCAAAGGGAGCTGTTTTTCATTCTCTTTGGGATTTGAGAAGAGTTCCGAAGTTTCAGGGGTCTTTACGCCGGAGAAGGGGTTAAAGAAATTGAATTCAAAGACTTCCGAAGACTTCGGTGAGCTCAGTCGAACCGTTTCGGAAACTTCGGAAGTCTTTAAACAGAATTCCCATGGACAGACTTTACTGCTTGTTGAGGATTCAAAATATAACCGTCTTGTTGTCAAGACTTATCTGAAAAATCTTCCTGTTGTTATAGATGTTGCAGATAACGGCTTGGCAGCAGTGGAAAAATTCATAAACGGAAAATATGATCTGATTCTTATGGATATTCAGATGCCGGTAATGGACGGGCTGACAGCAACCTGTAAAATCAGAGAATGGGAAAAAAAAGAGAATCTTATGTCTATTCCGATTATTGCCATGAGCGCCTATGCTCTTGAAGAAGATATAAATAAGAGCATTGCTGCCGGATGTAACGAGCATCTCTCCAAGCCGGTGAGCAAAAAGGATTTTCTTGCAGTGATTGCCAAATATCTCAAAAATATTGATACAGGAAAAAGAGTTGAAAAAGAAAGAGATATGGATCCGGAGCATAAAGAGAAAGAAGGAATTGTAATTCATACTGATCCTGCCCTGCTGTCTTTTGTTCCTGATTTTTTAAAAGATTTGAATCAGAATATTATTCTGATAAAAGAATCTCTTTCATCAGACTCTCAGGCGGAGAAAGAGAGAGATTTTGAAAAGATCAGAGGAATCGCCCATAAAATGAAAGGTGAAGGACGTACATACGGATTTGACAGAGTAAGTGAACTGGGCGCATGGATTCAGCTTGCTGCTCAGAATAAAAACGCGGATGAAATCAGGAATCTGACAGAAGATCTGTCCAGATACCTTGGCAGAATAATACCGGATAATAAATCCTTAGGGTTTTATTAAGGAGAAACATGAGTCAATAACCCGCGACCCTGAAGGGTCGGGGCTTTTAAAAGCCTTTGTTGATTAGACTGAGTATTAAATTACTGCGTTATGCAGGAATATATAGTTACCTGCGGATGTTTATCCCAGTCTGCAGCTCTAAGGTCGGTGATTAAACAGTCCTGACGGGCAGGGACAGTGTTGCCGACATCAAACCCTGTAATAACATTGTCTAAGGATATTTACGGGTTTGCCGGTTCCTGAACAGAAATTGAGATTATCTGTTATAAAAACCGGCTAATTTTAAAAAGTTTATTATGGGAGAGGATGCAGCAGGTGTCTGGAGTGCATGGCATTCCTCCCCTACCCTAAAGGGATAGGGGTTTCCTGCCACAAAGTTATGAAAATACTGATTGTGGATGATTCAAAAATATCTCTGAGAGCGCTTGTGCTTTTTTACAGGATGCCGGGTATAATGATATGCTCCTGATGGAATCTGCCGGAGAGGCAATAGACTTTCTCAGATTGCCTGATCGCAGCCGTGTTGACCTGATTCTGATGGATATTATGATGCCTGATATTAACGGCATTGAAGCGGTCCGAATCATAAAAAAGTATGAATCTCTGTGTGATATACCGATTGTAATGGTCAGCGCTCAGGATGATGAGGAGAAGATTCAGGAGGCTTTTAATGCCGGAGCCACTGACTATATCAGCAAACCGATAAAAAAGCTGGAACTTCATGCCAGAGTCCGTTCCGTATTAAAGCTGAAAAAGGAGATGGATCGCGCAAAGCTCATGAAAAGGAACTGACGGAGACAGTTGAAAAGCTTCAGAAAGCAATGGCAGAGGTAAAACGTTTAAGCGGTCTTTTGCCGATATGCGCGCATTGTAAAAAAGTAAGGGATGACGCCGGATATTGGCATCAGGTTGAGATGTATGTAATGGAGCGGGCTGATGTCCAGTTTTCACACGGTATCTGCCCGGACTGTGTGCGTAAGCTGTATCCTGAAATTGCTGATAAGGTACTGAATAAAATAAATGATAAAAGTGAAATCTACAAGGATTGCAGTTAAGAAAAGGATTTTTAAGGATGGATATTGTTAAATCCCATTCTTACACACAATCCTTGTAGATATATAGGCAATCTGTGAAATCCGTTCAATCCGTGATTCAGACCCTGTCCGACCTTGTTACGAGGCTATGCCTCGTAACAAGGGAAAAATCCTTTTTTTACACACAATCCTTGTAATAAGATTATTTCTGAATTTTTGCCTGAAAACGGCATACCCGTTCGCCTGACGCCCAGCAGTCTATCTCTTTTACTTTAAATGCTTTTCCTGTATAACATTCTAAAATCCCGGCAATAAATCCCTCGTCATAATCACAGACGGTCTCATCTGACATAGGTAATCCTGAACAGTCAAGGTCTTCTGAAACAGTAATAGTCATTTCAAGTGTTTCCAGATCAGCTTTTTCAATCCGCAGTATCCCTACCCCCTGATCTTTAAGAGTTTTCTGGAGTTCAGCAACAAAAGTATGAAAATCAAGATTTCTGTTCAGCATATTTTTACAGAACTCTTTGCCTGCTTTCTCACCCGCTTCATAAAAAATATCTCCTGCAATTTCAGGAGTGAATCTTCTTATCAGCACATCGCGTATAACATACTGCATCAGACGGTAGGCTGTTACTGTGGTTTTATCTCCCATATTCGGTCTTCCATCCTGAATATTTCCCAGAATCTTTCCAGCAGAATTTTAATTCATCTCTCTCTTCTTTAAACATTAATCAATCCTTTCCGATATAAGTTCGTAGTTCCACAAGTTCGTAGTTCCGCCTTTAGGCGGTTCGGCGTGCTGCGATAACAAGTTCGTAGTTCCGCCTTTAGGCGGTTCGGCGTGCTGCGATAACAAGTTCGTAGTTCCGCCTTTAGGCGGTTCGGCGTGCTGCGATAACCGTCTGATTTCATACGAACCGCCTAAAGGCGGTACTACAAACTTACAAATTTTCGATCTGCTGACCTTCTAAATTTCAGCAATGCTCTGAATTCACTTAATCCATCCCCCATTTCAGCAGCAGACTCCCCCATGTAAATCCTGCACCGAAAGCTGTCATCAGTATCCAATCCCCCTTGCTCATCTTTTTCTCCTGATATGCCTCTGACATAGCAACAGGTATAGTTGCCGCGGTGGTATTTCCGTATTTGTGTATATTGACAATCACCTGTTCAGGTTCAAGCCCTATTTTCCGGGCAACTGCATCAATAATTCTTATATTTGCCTGATGAGGAATAAGGAGTTTTATATCTTTGCCTGTAAGCCCGTTTTTCTCCAAAATTTTTGAAGATACATCTGTCATACCGGTAACTGCATTTTTGAATACAGTCCTGCCATCCTGATAAATATAGTGCATTTTTTTATCAACGGTTTCATGGGAAGCCGGATAAAGACTTCCCCCGCCTTCCACCCACAAATGCCTGAAACCTGAACCGTCAAGATGAAGCAGAAAATCGGTAATACCAAAATCATTATTTTCAGATGGTTCCAACAGAACAGCCCCGGCAGCGTCTCCGAATATGATGCAGGTATTACGGTCTTCATAATTAATAATAGAACTCATTTTATCAGCCCCGATAATCATCACTTTCTTATACCTGCCGGTTTCAATGAACTGTGCGCCGGTAGCCAGCGCATAAATAAATCCTGTACATCCGCCATTCAGATCAAATCCCCAGGCATTTACTGCGTTCAGTTCTTTCTGAACAAATGCTGTACAACCCGGAACACTCATGTCAGGGGTTACTGTGGCAACAATGATCAGATCTATTTCCTTTGCAGAGATATTTTTCCGGTCGAGAATCATCTGCGCAGCTTTGACAGCCATATAAGATGTCCCTTTCTCTTTTTCCAGAATTCTTCTCTCTTTTATCCCTGTGCGGGTAGTGATCCATTCATCATTTGTATCTACCATCTGTTCCAACTCTTTGTTTGTCAGATTTTTTTCAGGAACAAAATGCCCCACGCCTGTTATAACAGCCCGCATTATCTCTATTCTCCTTTATCCGCAGCAAATACAGCTTCAGGATTATTTTACCTGTTATTTTTCAGTTTGTTCCCGCATAGCGGTCTAAGGCGGATAAACTCCTTTATTGTAAATATAATCATAGTAATAACCTTGATATTCATCATCATCATCATAAAAAGATACTTCATACTCGGAAAGAAGTTCATTCTCTTTTGTCTCTTTTAAATTTTTTAACCATAATTCTTTGGAGAAAATGTAAAGAACCTCCAATATTTCAGTATCTCCCAGACTGCCTGCGTTATCTTTCAGGAATGCCCCTGTCGCCTCTAAAACTGCCTTGACATTTCTTATATATTCTGTATCATCAAGTCTGTTTTCAACAGATACATTATGAAGTCCTGTAAGAACCGACTTTATTGTACCTTCAATTGTTTCAATACATTTCATTATTTTATCTCACATATTTTTATTAATCCGGACTCACCTGATGTATGAAATTCAGGAAGTCTTTTGGTATAAAAATTTTCTGTCACTGATGATTGTATAATATTTTACGTTATCAAACAACAGGAATTTATTGTTGAAAAATTTTTTCTCAAGTTTACACTTTCGGCTGTTTTATAACATGATAGTCTCCGTATAGGTGAAATATGAGTGAAAACAGACAACAGGAAGAATTTGTCAAAATAGCCAATCTGGAAAGTCTTATAGAAGCACATCTGCTCGCTTCTGTTCTGGATAATGAAAATATTCTCTACCGAATCCGATCATATCATGATACTGCTTATAACGGTCTGTTTCAGTTCCAAAAAGGGTTTTTAACAGTTGAGAAAAATCTGAACATATATCAGCATATCTGTACAAATGATCAGATTTGCGGAAACAGGCGGAGTCACAGGAATAAACTGAATGACTGACGGAGATTTTAAATGGAAATTATACTGACTCACAAAATAAGGCTTGATCCGGACAAAGCGCAGACTGAATATTTCTGCAAAGCCTGCGGCATAGCCCGTTTCACATGGAACTGGGGACTTGCCGAATGGAAAAAACAGTATGAAGCCGGACTGAAACCGTCCGGGCTGTCGCTTAAAAAGGAATTCAATGCTCTCAAAGAAAAGGAATTTCCCTGGACATACGAAGTTACCAAGTACGCCTGTCAGCAGCCGTTTATTTATCTGCAGAAGGCGTTTGTAAATTTTTTCAGCGGCACGGCACAGTATCCTCAGTTCAAAAAAAAGGGAGTTCACGACAGCTTTTATGTCGGAAATGATCATTTTGACATTGACGGCAGAAAAATCAGATTTCCGAAGCTCGGATGGGTGAAAATGCGGGAATACCTGAGATTTGCAGGAAAAATCGTAAGCGCAGCGGTGTCGGGCATTGCCGGAATGTGGTCCGCAAGCATAAGCGTCAGAATAAATCATACACCTGTAATCAGTGAAAGCCAAGCGGTTGCAGGCGTTGATCTCGGCGTGAAAAATCTTGCGACCCTTTCGGCAGGTGAGACCGTAGAGGGTCCGAAGGCGTACCGGAAATTTCAGAAGAAACTTGCAAAACTGCAAAGATTGCTGTCCCGGAAAGTCAAAGGTTCAAAAAACCGTGAGAATGCAAAGCGCAAAGCTGCACGTCTCCATTACCGTATTTCCTGCATGAGACAGGATGCGGTTCATAAGCTCACAACAGGACTGACAGAAAAATATTCAACGGTGGTCATAGAGGATTTGAACGTCAGAGGCATGACGGGCAATAAAAAACTCTCAAAGGCGGTTTCCGACATGGGATTTTATGAGTTCAGACGGCAGCTTGAGTACAAAATGAAAATGTCCGGCGGAAGATTAATCATCGCTGACAGATGGTTTCCCTCAACAAAGAAATGCTCAGGGTGCGGGAATATCAACGCCGGAATAACACTGTCGGACAGAATTTTTGTCTGTCCGGCATGCGGTGCCGAAATTGACCGTGATCTCAACGCCGCTCTGAATCTCAAATCTCTTGCGGCATAAACATAAAGTACCGGCAGCTTGACGGGACGTTAAGCCTGCGGAGAGGATGTAAGACCTGAGCAGTCAATCCGGGCAGCCTCTGTGAAACAGGAATTGAATGATGATCAACTTTGATCAGATTTCAAGGAGCGGTGAAATATACGCATTATCAGCGGATAAAGAAGAGATATTTAAAATTCTTGATGATATCAGAAAGGAAAATCAAGAGTTTGAGATAGATGGGGATGAGGATAATGACGAAGAGGTTTGTCAAAAAAATTCTTTACATTCTGTTTTAACAATAATTCAGAATACTTATAAAGAAGAGTTAATTCTTAATTTCTGACTCTTAATTAAAAGGAGGTTTAATCTATGGGAGAAAAAATATTGGTGGCATTTGATGATTCTACAAATGCTATGAGGGCGGTTGAGCATCTGGCAAAATTTTTTAAATCTGATTCACAGATTACATTGTTCAGTGTTCTTCAGGATACAGCAACGTTGTGCGACATGAAAAGCCCTGAGTTATCATCTTATTTTCTATCACAAAAATCCAATTTCTGTATTTTGGAAGAAAAAAAGAAGTCATTGGTTGAGGAAGCACTGCAAAAAGCGAAAAAAGTTCTTGCGGATGCAGGGTTTAATGAGAAAAATATTACAATAAAATCACAGATTAAAAAGAATGGAATTGCAAGGGATATTGTGATTGAAGCAAGCACGGATATGATGTCATTGTTTTGGGAAGACGGGGATTATCCGGGGTAAAAGAATTTTTTCTGGGGAGTGTTTCTCAGAAAGTTCTCAATACGGCAAAAGATGTCTCCATTCTTATGGTGAATTAAGTAACCAGTCAGAAGTTTTAGTATATAAAGACCTGCGGGGTTTCTGAAACCCCGCAGGTCTGCCGTTTAAAAATTTATGAATGGTTACTTAAAAGATTTTATCTTCTCTTATAAAAAAATCCCTCTGAAAAAGCAATCTGCTTCATCAGAGGGATTAAAAAGTGCAGGGGTTTTAAAAATCGCCCTGCTGATAAAAAACAGGGTGATAATCAGATAATATCAAATAACAAAATCAACTATTTATAGATACCTGCACCAACGAGCATATCTGCACCGGGTACTTTAAATACATAGGTATCTTTTACTGAAGGAGCTTCTTCACCCGGTTTGGGCCACATATATTCTACCCAGCCTTCCCCTTTCTCTTTTGCAACTTTGACAAATTCATCAAAGATCATTTTGGGGGCCGCTGCGTTTTTATCGGGAACACCAAACATGGTTTCTTTTTCGATCAGTCCCGGTGACATAGGATGTGCCAGCATCTTTCCATTGAAATCCATTATAAAGACGTAAGTATCTTTCCATACAAACATACCGTCTTTTTTTGCAATTTCAGCAATTCCCGCGGCTTTATCTTTCTTCACCATATCAGCAGCTTCTTTGCATTTTACAACAACTTCATCTTTGGTTGCAGCACCTTCTGCAAAAGCATTTACTGCCATACAGAATCCGAACAGTGCTACAAGTGTAATGATTGCGAACTTCTTCATTCTGTTAAAATCCTCCTCTGAATTTTATAGGTTAAAACAATTAATACCATAAAAAAATCAATGCAACAGACAAATAAGAAAGATAAATCTTCCTTATTTGTAAACCCCTGCACCTACAAACACTTCGTCATTAACTTTAAGTACATAACTTGTTTTTGGTGAAGGTTTTTCTTCTCCGGGACTGGGCCACATATAATCTACCCATCCTGAACCGTTCTCTTTTGCAATCTTTATCATATCTTTAAAGAATTCTTTGCCTTCACTGTCTTTCAGATCAATCAGATTTTTGCCGACCAATGATGCTTTCATAGGGTGAGCAATCATTGTCCCATCCATTTTTTGCAGAAAAACATAGGTTACAGTTGAGACAAACTGTCCCTCTTTTTTGCTAATCTCTGCAACTGCCGAATCAACTCCCTGTTCGTTGATCATTTTCGCGGCGGCTTCGCATTTGGCAATACATTCTTTTTTATCTGCTTCAATATCTGCCATGGCATTTCCTGCCAGCAGGAGTCCTATACATACTGCCACTGCAACAATTACAGTCCTTTTCACATATCCTCCTGATTTTTGATATAATAAAAATAATTGACTGATTAAAGATCATACAACCACTTTGTTCCCACCCCGGTCAGATATTCTGACAGATAGTTGAAAACCAGTATAGATATAATATTTACCATATAATTGGAAAAATGCAAGAGAGAAAATATTTTTTTTTTGTTCACAATAGGAAAACATCATTTATTTTTTTCTGAAATGGAGTTAGAATAATACAAAAAGATTGTAAAATTTGAGTTATTATTTATTATAATAAGCGGTTAAATTGAAATCTTCTAAAACAGACGGATATCTGTTATCGCTCAGAGAACCGCGACTTCAATTTGAAATTCCGGTTGTTTTTCAAAGAATATAATATATGTCACCCTCTTATCATCATTCATATTTGGCAGGCAAGATAATTGCCGCTCTCGGCAAATTAGATGAATATTCGGTATTTTCAGAACTTACATTGCAGATAGACAGAGATTACGTGCCGGATATATCTCTTTACAAAAAGAGAAAAATAAACTTCAAATCAGGTGATATTATCAAAATGACAGAAATACCCCTGCTCGTCATTGAAATTTTATCACCGAGTCAGGGGGTTCAGGAGATACTGGACAAATTTAAAATATATTTTGAAGCAGGCATAAAATCATGCTGGCTGGTTATTCCTGTAACTGAATCTGTTACAGTTTATTCTTCAACGGACAATGCTGAGACTTTTTATAAAGATAATATCAGCGATAAAATATTGAACATACAGATTCCGGTAAATGAGGTCTTTGCATAAATGAAATCTCCTAAAAACAGACGGGTATTTGTTATAGGCTACGGTGCCGCGACTCCTCTGGGAAATACCTTTGAAAAAACATGGAACAACGCGGTAAAAGGAGAATCCGGTTTTTGCAGGGTGACCCGGTGTGAAACAGAATCATTAAGTAATGTGGTCGGCGAGATTCCTGAATGGGATCCCGTGAGCTTTGATTTTGTAAATAAAAGAGAGGTGTATAACTGGAACGCAGGATTTATCTTTTTAACAATGGCGGTCTGTCAGGAGGCAATAAAAAACTCAAAAATTGAGATAAATAAAGAGATCGGGTCAAGAACAGCCTGTCTGATAGGCTCCGCTGTCAACGGGACTGATGCGTTCCGCATTGCCATGAATAACTACATGAATCAGGGACCGTCAAAAGTGAGTCCGTATCTGCTCCCGAATCTGTGCGCAAATTTGCCGTCAGGAAAAGCAGGAATGATGCTCGGATTTACAGGTCCGATATTCTCTCCCCAGGGAGCCTGCGCTTCAGGGAATCACGCTATCGGAATCGGTTCACGAATGATCCGGGACGGAGATTGTGATGCTGTTATTGCCGGTGGTGTTGAATACTGTATTATTCCTGAGATTATTCAGGGCTTTGCAAATATGAATGCAACAATAAAAATCAGTCCCAAAGACCGGGCATATAATGATCCGAAACAGGCATCACGCCCGTTCAGCATAGACAGAAAAGGGTTTGTTCTTTCAGAAGGCGGAGCAGCAGTTGTGCTGGTCGCCGAAGAAATGCTGAAGGCTTACGGGCTGACTCCGAAAGCTGAGGTAATCGGAATCGGCTGGACATCTGATGCAAATCATTTTACAAGACCTAATTCAGAGACAATTATCCGTGCAATCCGTGAAGCAATTGAAGATGCAGAAATAAAACCCTCAGATATTCAGCATATCAATGCTCACGGAACTTCGACAAAACAGGGGGACAGTATTGAAGTTGAATCTCTGAGAAATGTTTTTAGTAAAGGATTGGAAAAGATTCCGATTACATCAAACAAATCTCAGATCGGGCATACTCTTGGAGCTGCGGCGGCAATCGAGGCGGCTCTGGCAGTCGAGGGGATGCGGCAGGGGATTATCCTTCCGACAATCAATTATATTCCTGATCCTGAATTTTCAGATATTGATATTGTAGGAAACCGGACCCGCAGGCAGACTCATGAAATTCTTCTCTCCAATGCTTTCGGATTCGGGGGAACCAACTGCTGTGTGATATTCAGAGGGGTTTAAGCCCTGTGCTTACCCTCATAACACGGGCAACCATACATATTGGAACGAAAGGATAAATAATAAAATGCTGAGAAAAAAATATGTATTTATTTGTATTCTGACAGGATTAATTTTTATATGCGGATGCAGCAGGCTCCATACAGCAGATACTAAGATGGGTGAAGAGAATTATGTTGAAGCAATAGGACTTTATAAGGAGCATCTTGCTGAAAAGCCTGATTCTGTACAGGTAAGAACCGGTCTCGGATATGCGTATTTCAAATCGGGACAGAATGACGAGGCAATCGCCGAATTTAAAAAGGTGCTTGAATCTCTCCCTGGTGAACCGGATGCAGTGCTGTATATGGGATTGGCTTATCTGCATAAAGGAGATATTGATAAAGGAATCTCTGTTCTTGAAAATTATCAGAACAAAGAATATCCGAAAGTTGAAGAAGAGGTTTTATATCAGGTGTATATGATAAAGGATACTGAAAATAAGCAGACTGTCCAAACATCTGAAATTGCAAACCGGATTGAGAGTGCTGTAGATAAAATTATATCCTCTCAGAAATCGGAAAAACGTAAAAAACCTTGGAAAAAAGGGTGTAACTGTAATTAGCTATGCGGGTCGGGTTATCGCAGTAACCCGACCCGCTTAGTTCTACCAGCCCCATATTAATGCAAAGATTCCGGCTATCCAGCAATAAGGAGCAAATAAGTGCATATCTCCTTTTTTTACTATATACACAAGTAATTTCAGTGCGCCGTATCCGACTATTCCGGCTGTAATCGTTCCTATAAAAATTCCTGAATTCAGATCATTCGCCGATACATCCTTTAAACTCAGTATCTCAGCCCCGACAATCGCGGGAATAGAGAGCAGAAAAGAATAACGGGCGGATATTTCTCTTGTCAGTCCGAGAAAAAGACCGGCACTGATGGTTGAACCTGACCTTGAAATTCCCGGAGTAACTGCTATCCCTTGAACAATTCCGATAATCAGAGCATCTTTGACAGAAAACTGCTCAATATCTTTATCATTCTTTCTGACTAACCGCGTAAGAAACAAGAACAGCCCTGTTATCATAAGCGAACATCCCACAAGAAAAAGCGATGAAAATAACTGCTCTGCTGCCTTGTGAAATAACAGCCCGATAATACCGGTCGGCACGGAGCTGATTATAATCAGCCATGCAAGTTTTACTTCAGGATTCTTATTTATATCTCTGAAAGACGCCTCTTTCTTTATCAGGAGTTTCAGAAAATTTATTACAGATAGAATAATCCTCTGTATATCTTTCCAAAAGAAAATAATAACGGCGGTCAGAGTTCCGATATGGACGCTGATGTCAAAAAACAGCTCCGGCTCTTTTAGTCCGAAAAGATGCTGGAAAATCACCAGATGCCCGGAACTGCTGACCGGAAGAAATTCGGTAAGTCCCTGAATAATACCGAGAATAAAAGCCTGAACAGGTTCCATGTTAATATGCTTCTCCTATTTTTTACTCCGGCACTCTTTTAATAGCTGCGCCAAGTTGTTCAAATTTCTTTTCAATCGCTTCATATCCCCTGTCTAAATGATAGACCCGGTTCACCTCTGTTTTACCATGGGCAACAAGACCTGCAAGAATCAGAGATGCGCTCGCTCTGAGATCCGTTGCCATGACCGGCGCACCTGAGAGATTATTAACCCCTTTTACAATTGCTGAATTGCCGGATATGGTTATATCCGCTCCCAGCCGCTTCAGTTCACTGACATGAATAAAACGGTTTTCAAAGATAGTCTCTGAAATAACGCTCAGTCCTTTTGCCACTGACATCAGCACCATAAACTGCGCCTGCATATCTGTGGGAAATCCGGGATACGGCAAGGTCTTGATGTCAATACTTTTTATCTCATCAGAACCTTTTATCTGTATTGTATGACCGTCAATATTTATCTCCGCGCCGATTAGTTTCAGCTTGTTAATGATACTTCCCACATGATCCGGCTCACAATTCAGCATCCTGATATTACCCCCTGTCAAAGCAGATGCAACCATAAATGTACCGGCTTCTATCCTGTCCGGTATGATTGAAACAGTTGTGGGATGCAAAGAAGAGACTCCTTTTATGGTTATTACAGAGTTTCCGGCACCCTGTATATCAGCGCCCATTTTATTCAAAACATCTGCAAGAGCGATAATTTCAGGCTCACGGGCAACATTCCTGAGAACGGTTGTTCCTTCTGCCAATGCAGCAGCCATCATCAGATTTTCTGTTCCGGTTACTGTGGGAATATCAAAATAAATATCATCCCCTTTTAACCGATCTGCTACAGCTTCAACATAGCCGTGTTCCAGTTTAATGGTCGCTCCGAGCTGGGTGAGTCCCTTCAAATGCAGGTTAATCGGACGCGCACCGATAGCACATCCTCCTGGAAGTGATACTCTTGCTTTTCCGAGTCTTGCAACAAGCGGACCCAGCACCAGAATAGACGCCCGCATTTTTCTTACCAGATCATAAGGAGCTTCATAATTATAAAGCTCTCCGGCATCTATCCTGACGGTATGATTATCATCTGATTCACTCTTTGCCCCAAGATGGGACAAAAGCTGTTTAATGCTCTCTATATCTTTCAGATTAGGAACATTATGATAAGTATTCTCTCCTTTGGCAAGGAGTGCGGAGACCAGAATAGGAAGAGCGGCATTTTTCGCACCTCCGATGCTCACTTCACCCTTGAGGAGATGACCCCCTTCGACAATGATTTTATCCATATTTTTTCTAAGAGATAAGAAACTTAGTTTCTGTTTATTCCTGATTCTTCAGATGGACGAATTAAAATTTCCGCCTCAATTCCACGTTCCCAGAAACTGTTTCTTAAATGCTCTGCAACCTTTTCTTCAACTTTTTTTCTGATTACGTCCGGAGCCAGTTTCCCAATAACCCTAGCCATAGGAGATTCACGTTCGGCAACTTCTTCCGGATTCTTTATTTTTATAATTATCATTTTATCCACCAAATTTTCACGCAGAGAACGCAAAGAAGACACAAAGTCCTCAAAAATACTTACAGACTTTCTTTTCTTTGCTTTCTCTGCGTGGACTTTGCTACTTTGCGTGAAACAGATTATGATTCTTTGTTTTTAAATAGTCTTAACACCGAATTCAGTGGAGGGCGTTAGCCCCAGTGCCATTAAGTTAAGACCTGACCTGACCCCCGACCCCTTCCCAAAGGGGAGGGGAGACCTCATTCCGCTTTATTCCCCCTTCCCTTCGGGAAGGGGGCAGGCTTCGGCATGAGACTTCGGCGTGAGCTCAGTCGAACGCTCAGCCGAATGGGGGTCGGGCTGGTTTATACCTTAACTTAATGGCATTGGGCGTTAGCCCGTCCAATGTAATGACGGGTTAGATGTTTCTGCTATGGAAATAGCGGAAACAGATCGGTAATATTTTTCAGACCTATAAGTCCATCAGGTATATTGTTGCCGTATATTTGAAGGACTAAATCTCTGTTGATATGAAAAACGCCGTCAATTGTCTGCCAGTTAAGCAGATGCTGAAGCCTTCCGTTATCGAATTCATTTGTGATCACATAGAATTTCAGTTCAGTCACTTGCTGTTTATACGTGTCTGCTTCTTCCTGAGGATCACGTATCCGGTCATGACGGATACCCCATTTGCTTGATATGACAGCATAAGGTTTTTTCTTTTTGAAGGCTACAATATCAACATTTTTTCGGCGAAAATCTGTTAATTGGGGAAATACATCTTTACCAATCCGTGCTTCCATCATCCAGTCATATTTACCGGCAAAACGGTCAATCAGATAGACAACTGCACAGGCATATCCGATACCGACAGGATTCATACGCTGTGTGTCCGGCTGATAAAGCTGTCGCATAAGAATATCAACATGGCTGATGATTTCATGAGTTTCGCATTGTAAAGCCCCTGATAAAGCATTTTCCACCATTTTCGCCCGGTTCAGCCAAATTCCTTTTTTCAGCCGATTAGAATCCGTAATACGGGGTACATTGTGAATGTAGTCTAAAAACAGACAGTAAAGAGCAACCCAAATATCCTCTTCTTTTATAATCATATCATCAAGCATTCTTCTGATAAATGCCATGATCTCTTCCCTTGTGGGCATCATTATCTCCTGTTATTGAGGTTTTATAAGCCCTATAACCCCTTCTTCATGCATCCGTGCCTCTATTCCGTTTCTTCCGCTCTTGTGACTGACCGGCATCATCCGTGAATCACGCACAATATCCCGCTTTGCAACGCCGATAACACGGAACCCGATTGCGCCCGCAATCTCAGCCAAAACTGTCGGAGCTTTAATATCGGTTCCTTTGATAACCGAAGAACCTACAACAAGGACTGCTGCCCGCCCTTTGACAAGCACTCTCAGCATTTCACGGAGCGAAGACTCCATTTCCCGGAAATAATGGGCAACAACAGCCGCACGGTTTTTTTCTTTTTCAAGGAGTTCCTGAATAATCCTTATGCCTGTTTCAGAAGGAATGGAAAAATTTTCAGGCTGAATTTCAGAGCCTATGTATCTGTTGCGAAGCGTACTCAGTTTCTTTGGTTCAAATCCGAGCCATATCAGTGAAAATTTATGCGCCCTCATATAGTCAATCGCATTTGCCGCATACGGGGGTGAGGTAACGATTAAATGAACCGAATCAGAATATAAGGGCAAGTATCTGGAATCAGCACGAATTACAGCACCGGCTGAAGTTATTCCTGAAAGAGTTTCAACGGAATGAAGAGATGACATAAACCGGTCGCTGAAAACATTAAATGCGTTCTGCTTTATTTTTTTGCCGGGATCGCGGTGAGGACGGCTGTGCGCCAAATCACGGGCAAGAGTTAATCCCCCGCTTTTGGTGATAATACATGATGAAAACACAATTTTCAGAAAAGTCTGAATATCAGAATTTTTCACATCCTCTATTTCTCTTACCAATGCAAAAAGTTCGTCAACTGTCTGCTGTTCAAACCAGTAACGAAAAAATTCTACTGCTTTCAGTGAGTAAAATTTACACAGCTGAAGATCGTCAATATGACAAATTTTCTTTTTTGCTGACTGAAGGAGAGAATTACCTGCTTTTACAGTTTCAGAAATATTGAGCGGTGTGTATTTTACTTTGGCAAGCATCACAGCCAGCGGATCAATATCAACCCCGATTCCGTACCTGTCTGATAAAACAGCCTCAACCAGAGCGGTTCCTGAACCTGACATCGGATCAAGAATAACTTCACCGGCAGCCGTCAGTTCATTGATAAAAAGTCCGGGAAGCTGAGGCGGGAACTTTGCTGCAAAGGCATGAATATTATGTGTTGCATAACCGGTTTTTTCACCTTTGAAAGTGAGATCGCGATCAAGTAAACAGGATAATATCTTCTCCGTATCTGATTCCCTTATTCTGAAACAACTCTTTTTCATTCCTGAATTTATAAGGGAATGAAATTTTTTTGCTTCGATAAACGGCAAATTTTCCTGATATTTTAATGACATATTCATTTTATTTTGGCAACACCTAACAACGAGTTAACCGGCAGCCCGATAGGGCTGTCCGGTTGAATGACTGGTTATCATCTCGCTCACTTCTTTGATCGACTATAATCTTTTGAAATTGATTAAAATCGTTACTGCCGCAGCCCTGCAATTTTTTGCAGCAGATAAATCACATCCTGCATATCCGTTTTGCCGTTGCCGTCCGCATCTGTGTTGAAATTGATCGGATTGAAGGCAATCCCTGCAAGAATTTTCAGTCCGACAATCATATCCGAAAGTCGGAAACTGTTCTTCACCAAAGAGCCGTATCTGCCGATTTCGCCGCCGGTAGTGCCTGCGGTTTTGCACGGAGAAGTGTTTTGCAGATGAAAATCCTTTGCGTCATAATTTACATACTGCGGATCAACGGAAATATCGGAAGCCGCTTTTGTGGTTAAGTAATAATCCGAATCGTTGTTATTCCAGACATTGTTATATCCCATCTGAGTACTGCCACCGGAAAAGCCCGCGCCGGTATTATGGGTAACAATGTTGTTTTCAATAACCGAAACCGAATTGGAATAGGAATTAACGCCTATGCCTATCCGGTTATGAGCAACGGTATTGAACCGGATAATGGCGTTGTCATATGTAATGATGCCGTTATCCGCATTGTCTGTCACCAGATTGTTTTCAACCAGCGTCAAGCCCCTTTCGAGACGGATTCCGAATATGGTATTCTGCTCAACGGTGTTGTTTCGGATTATCGGCTGATTCCGCTGATCAGGTTATGATATGCACTTGACATTGATACCTGTTCGGCAATTCCGAATAACGCTGTCGGTTATCTCCGGTTCGCAGTCTGCAATATTGATTCCGTAACTTGCTCCGCTTATCTGACAGTTGGAAATGAAATTGCTGCCCGGAATAACCGTAGTCAATGTGATGCCGTACCACCGCGTTCCTTCTGTAACCGGTTTGAATACAATCGGAGCAGACGCAGTTCCCTGTGCGAACAGTCTGCTGCTGTTAATAAAAATACCTGCATTTTCAGATACACTGACCGTTGTTCCGGGTTCGATAATCAGAACATACGGAGACGGAACAGTTACGCTTCCGGTCAGAGTTACCGTGCCCGACCAGCGTTCATTCTGAGCCAGAGTTCCCGAAGTTGTCGGCGTTGTAATGTAGGTTTTGACCGAAGGAGACGACGGATTGCCTCCGCTGTATGCGCCGATTGTTTTACAGGGCGAACTGCTCTGCAACTGAAAATTATCTTTGAGATAATCCACATACATCGGATCAACGGAAATATCGGTTGAGCCTTTTGTGATTCCGTAATAATCCGCATCGTTGTTGTTCCAGACATTGTTATTTCCCATCTGAGCTTTGCCACCGCCGCCGCCGCTGATACCCGCGTGGGCATTATGGGTAACAATGTTGCCCTCAACAGTAACCTTATCAGCAGTGCAATAAGTATCAATACCTATGCCTATCCGGCTGTTGACTACGGTATTGGACATGACACTCGTTTTGGAGTCAGAAGCATTGACATAAATACCGTGTTCCTTACTGTCTATGATCAGATTGTTTGAGACAACGCACAGAACTCGCGCCATTCGCAGCACTCAGACGGATATCAATTCCGTTTATGACCTGACTGTTCGATAATATTGTCTGCGATTGTCGAAGAGGAAAATGACCAGACACTTATTCCGGAGTTGCCAGGGGATTTGATTCTGTTACCGGTGATTGACGGACTGCTGCCGGTAATATAAATCCCTTGACTTGCACCGATAATCTGACAATTGGAAATACTTCCTTTTGCCGGAACACCGCCGTAAACGGTGAAGTTGATGGTTGACCAAAGAGTTTTTTCTGTTGCCCCTTGGAATATGGCGCCGTCCGCAATCAGAGTTCCTCCGCCAGCACCTATACTCGCGTTGCTTCCCATATTGAAAACAACGCCCGGTTGGATTTCAATCGTTGCTCCGGCATAAACAGCTATCCCGCGATCCGGATTCACATTAATCACTGATCCCGCAGCAATCGTCAGTTTTACAGACGGTCCGTTTGTCGTCGCTTTTGCAACCTGAATCGTGTCAGTTACGGTCTCACTTCCCCATGTGGTATTCTCAGTAATGGTTCTGGTAGCATAGGAAAAACAGGGAAACATCGCCGCGCATACAAGCAGCAGCACAAAAACAACAGCCGATTTTTTCATGATTTTTCTCCTTTTTTCATTGTTTTTTACTCACCGAATTTTTGTGAAGATGATAACCTTGATTAAGCCGATTATAATGATTTACAGAATTATGTAAACAGAAATCGTATCTTTAAAACCCTAATGGTTTCTGAAACCCTTAGGGTTTTTATAACATTATTCAGTTATCACTTTATCAAGCTGCCTGATTTCAGCATATTTTCCTTCTACCATTTCAGCTTTTGACAGATCAGGCATTATCTGTGTAATCCGGGCATGCCCCATGATAAGATTATCTGCGCCGAGAATCTTTCCGGTAACAGGATGTGATATAGCCTCTTCCCGATAGATAATCAGCCTTCTCTGAAGCTTAACCTTATCCTCTTCTCCAATGTCGGTAAAGATTGCGTCTCCTTTCTGCTGAATCACCATGCCGTCCAACAAGGGAAAATCCTGATGAAATTTGATTGCCATGCCTTCGGATAATTTTTTTAATGCCATAAGGTCTTTCACTTCATCATAAACATCTGAAGATGATAAAATTTCAGATGTTTCCGTATCAATCACCCTCGCAACAATCTCTATTCCGGTACGGGTTTCAATAATATTGCCGGTAATTACAGAACGGGCGGCAATCAATCTTCCTACCTTTAATGCAGTATCTCTGTCAATCAGATTTGTCCGGCTGAGTTTCTGCTCCTGTAAGATTACATCTAATTTTTCCCGTTCAATAACACGGAAGCGGTTCCGATTGACCAGCGAATTGATCAGATTATCCTGAAATGAAAGAGAATAATCAGAAATATCGCCGCTTTTATCAAACGGAATCACGCTAATGCTCGAGTCTCTCTTCAAGCTGAAGTGCTTTCGGAATATTTCTGATAACCGTAATTTTTTTAGACTGCTCTGTTGCCTGCTTCATCCTCCGCTTCAATTAGAATCTGATTCTCTCCTTCATTCAGATCTGCCAAATGACTGAAAAATAGATATTTTCCTTCACGTTTTAAAACAGCATTTCTGATTGATCGTAAGGCTTATAATCTTATTTTCATCACTGATTTCACCTTCAAGATATATTTTTTCCAGATAAACGGTCTGTGAATCAGTCCAACCTTTTAATTTTATTGTCGGGGGGGTTTTATCTTCGGATCCGCCAAATAATGATAATACAAAAGGTGTTATATCCGAGTCCGCAGATGCAAGAGTGATACGGGATTGCAGATGCGTTGAACGATTAGCGAACGGAGTAAATTGAGCAGTAGTCTGGTTTCCTAAACGATCCAGAGCAGTAAGATTTATGCTATCTTTATCTGCGATGATCTTATGAGTGAAAAAGACCTCTTTTTCTTTCTGAATATTTACTGATTTTTCGTTAATCCTCAGTTCAGATATACCTGCTCCGTCATAAAGAGAGCCGGAAACAATTAATTTTTCCGGAATCGCTCTGAATATCTTCAATTGCAATAACCGGTACCTTCCCGATCCGCATGAATAATGATTCTCTGCTTATTTATCTTTCCCGGCAGATTCTGCGCTGTAACTTCAACGATATGCTCTCCCTGAGAGAGTGAAAGAGCTTTTTTAAAAGGAATATCTTTTTTTGATCCCTCTAAAAATATAGGAGTATCTTTTATTGTAATACCGGAGATATAATTTTCATCTTTAGCAACCCCGGAAATGATTATCGGGTCATCCTTTGTCCAGATTTCATTCGATTTAAAATCAATCGCAAGATTCGGCGGATCAATCTGTTTTCCCTGCTGTTCAATGATTGACTTTCTTACCCGATCAAGGTAAAAATACGCTTTTGCTGACGGAAACTGATTTATTGAAATTTCAAGCTCTTTTTCCGCTGAAGCAATATCCCCTTTCTGATAACAGATAATCCCTAATTCTCTGTGGGGAAAATAATCTGTAAAGTGCATTCCGTAAGTACGTGCCAGCCTCTGATCTTTTTCCCGCTGATGAATAGCCCTTTTTATATCTGCCTCAGCTTCTTTATAAAATTCCCCTTCTGCAAAAGAAAGCCCCCGTTCATAATAATTCCACCATTTGCTTCTGAAACTCTCCTGAATTTTTCCGTATTCTTTTCCCTCTTTGATATGAGTCGGAACAGAGTCAACAGCGCATCCTGAAAGAGAGATTATTGTTACAAGTAAGAAGCCAAGTTTTTCCAAAAAACTCAGCTTTTTGTATTGATGATGATATATTCTGTTATTCAAGATTTACCTCCGAGATTATTTTAAAATCATACTTGCCCAACAATATGACTTTCTTCAGACTCTCTGCGGCAAGTTTTTCCATGATTTCATTTTCACTGTTTAAAACAAATATTTTAATCGGCTTATCTGCTTTATAATAATGATGGGATTTTATCATCAGCTCCTCTGTACGGTACATAATGCTTTCAGGAGCAAATGTATCATATAATACAAATATATCCATATTATTTTTATATGCTTCATTTATTGCATTCCCCGCATTATCATATATTTTCTGGTCAAATAAAAGATTATGTCCTTTTAATTCAGCAAGATAACCGTTTCCAATCTGAAAAAATGCTGCAAATAAGACAAACGGAATAAGAGAATAGCCGAATAGTCTGATAATTTTATTCTTATTTACGGCCAAAAAAGTAAGTCCTTCCAATAAGAAAAAAGTGAGCATGATAATCGCAAAAGAGTTTAAGCGATGCGGTCCAAGAGGCAGTTTTTTCATAAAAAACAACATTAAAACCACCCAGAAAAGCTGCAAAAAATAATAAGAAACAGGCGGCTGATTATTGAAAGAGAGAATAGCCAAAGAGCCTGATTTTATACTTTTCTTTAAAAATTCAGCAGATACAGTTACAACACCGATAAACGTAAGCAATATAACAATACTTTTCGTAAAATAAATCAGATAACCGACTGAAATATGATAATACTCCGGTACCGCCAAAAAAGTCAGAGCAAAAAAGCGTATGATGTTGTAACATTTTGTTATAAATAAATGTAAACTTTGGTAATTCATAATAAATTCAGAGTGATAATTATACATACCATTATCTGATAAAACAAATCTCAGATCAATAAAATAATCAATAACAAGTGCTGACATAAAAAGAGAGACTGGCAGGAGAGTTTTAAAAGCGGTTCTGTAATCTTTTTGTCCGTATAAAAATGTCAGGCACAAACCTAAAATAACCGGGGCAACTGTTATCGGATAAGTATAGCTGAAAAAGGGTCCGACAATCAGAAATATTAGCCATATGTATGTATGTATGTATGTATGTATGTATGTATGTATGTATGTATGTATGTATGTATGTATGTATGTATGTATGTATGTATGTATGTATGTATGTATGTATGTAGCTTATAATTATTTGAATTTTTTACTAAATTAGATTTTGAAGATAATACAATATATTGCCATACTGCTATAAGAGAAAAAAACATTTCCATTGTATATTGTTTTATCTGTGTAAAGTAAAAAATCGTTGTATGAAATGACAGAAAAAATAAAACAACCAGCAAAGATTTGACTTCATTTTCAGGATAAATCATTTTTCTGATACAGAATAGTAAAAGAAAAATGTTAATTACCTGAACAATAAACGGAACCGCTCTTATTGAGTAATAATTATTATCAGATAATTCAACAATATATTTTATTATTGCCAGATAAATTCTCGGAAACTGCTGCCCGTAATCCAGATTGTTGAATAATGAAGAAAAATCTCTGAATTTAATATTATACAGTATAAACCATTCATCAAGCCAGAATGCTTTTTGCTTTAAAACAGAAGAAAAATGTATTATGATAGCAGAAAATGCTATAACAAATACAATCACTTTCAAAATTTTCTCTTTTTCTCTGAACAGATAATTTACATTCATTTGAATATCCTAAATGATTATTCTGTCCTGAAGACGGCAATCTCAACAGACAGGACATAACTCTTCCGCTCCGTCATCTTTCTGTACATGAAGTTGGAAACTTTCCCAGTCTCCGGTTCCGGAGCTTGAAATTGCACGTGATTGCCGGAGAGCAGAAACTGATTCAAAGTATTGCGTCTTGATTCAACAACCTTCGGTGATTCCGTATAAACCGACATACCCGCTGCTGCCGGTGTTTCACACGCGGAAACCAGTTCTGATTTTCCTCTGATTTCAACATCGCATATCTTGCATCTGCCTGTAGGGGCTGTTCCTTTCAGATGACAGAGGGTCGGAATACGTATTCCGTTTGCCTCTGCCGCTTCCAAAATAGTCTGACCCGGTTCAAACTGACATTCCCGGTTATTCAGTATAATAATCTCTTTTGCCATATTTAAATCTCCTTGACTGATTAATTTGATTAAATTAAAAAGACCTGCAAGGTTATGGAAACCCTGTAGGTCATATCTGTCCGGTTTCTGAAAAACCCCGCAGATATGATCCGCTGTTTTCATTTTTCAAAAGCGTGCATGGAATATTTCGGAAAATCTGCCGGAAGAAATGGCAATAACAGATTAAAACAGGAGGCTTAAAAAAACAGGGCGGGGAGATGAATTTGAGAAGAAACTGAGTTTCTTAAAAAAACTCAGTTTCCTATTTTTCAGATTCTTATCAGAATCTCTGTTACTGCTTTTCAATCCTCACTGCACACGCTTTATATTCAGCGGTCAGAGTAAAGGGATCAAATGCCGCATTGGTGAGCCAGTTGGCGCAGTTCTCTCTGAAATGGAACGCCATCCAGACCAGCCCCGGAGGTATCTGCTCCGTAACATTCGCCTTTACCAGCACCTCTCCCCGGCGTGATTTCACCCATATCATTTCACCGTGCTGAATATTAAGTTTTTTCGCATCATCATAAGAAATATCGGCAGTCTCTTCGCCCAGAATATCGTTAAGCCCTTCACATCTTCCGGTCTGAGTCCGGGTATGATAATGTGCCAGCCGTCGTCCTGTGCTGAGGACAAACGGATATTTCTCATCAGCAACCTCTGCCGGAGGCGTCCAGTCAGCCGGAATAAACTGTCCGAGTCCGCAGGTGAATTTTCCGTCTTTGTGCAGAAAACAGGTTCCCTCATGATCTTCATTCGGACAGGGCCACTGAAGCCCGTCCCCTTCAAGCCTGCGGTATTTGATGCCGCACAGTTGAGGCGCAAGAACGGATATTTCATTGTCCCAAAGCTCCTGAGCGCTGTCAGACGTCCATTCCTGTCCCATCCGTTTTGCAATCTGCTTGAATATCCACCAGTTAGGCATGGCTATCCCCGGAGGCTTGCTGGCGGTTCTCACACGGCTGACTCTGCGCTCGCTGTTGGCAAATGTTCCGTCATTTTCACTCCATGCTGCGGCAGGAAAAATAACATGGGCAAATTTGGTGGTTTCATTAAGAAAAATATCCTGACATACAAGAAATTCCGCAGATGCCAGTTCATGTTCAACTTTATGAATATCCGGTTCTGTATTTGCAAGATTTTCTCCGAATATATAAAATGCTCTAATCTTTTTGCTGACCAGCCCGTCCATCATCTGAGGAATCATAAGCCCGTTCTTATCCGGCAGTTTTTCAACTCCCCATGCTTTTTCAAACTTTGCCCGTGCGTCGGGATTTATTACCGGCTGATATCCGGGGAAAACATTCGGCAATGCTCCCATATCACAGGCACCCTGAACATTGTTCTGTCCTCTGAGCGGATTCACGCCTCCGTATTCCACACCCATATTTCCAAGAAGCATCTGAAGATTGGCGGTAGAAACAACATTGTTTCTTCCGCAGGTATGTTCTGTAATTCCAAGTGTGTAGCAGAGCATAGACGGCTTGACCGAAGCAAGACGCCGTGCAACATCACGAATCATATCCGCACTGACTCCGCAAATATCCGCTGCTTTTTCAGGCGGATATTCCTCAACTTTCTCTTTCAGCTTTTCAAAATTGACTGTGCAGGATTGTACAAATTTTTTGTCATACAGATCCTCTTTTATAAGCACATACATCACTGAATTGAGAAATGCAATATCGCTTCCGACTTTTATCGGAACATGAATCGCTGCAAAATCAGCAAGCGCATGTTTCACGCGGATCAACCAGAATAAGCTGCGCTCCTTTCAGCACGGCATTTTTCAGAAATGTGGATGCCACAGGATGCGCCTCGGTCATATTTGAACCGATAACAAGAAACATCTTTGCTTTTGCAAATTCACCAAAAGAGTTTGTCATTGCACCTGAACCGAATGTAGCCGCCAGACCGGCGACCGTAGGAGCATGTCAGGTACGGGCGCAGTGATCGATATTGTTCGTACCGATCGCCGCGCGGAAAAGTTTCTGCATATTGTAAGAATCTTCGTTGATGCTCCGGGCGCAACTGACACCTGCAATGGCATCAGGACCGCTTTCGGCAATAATCTTTTTGAATTTGTTTGCCACAAAATCAAGAGCTTCATCCCATGACGCTTCCCGGAATTCTCCGTTCTCCTTTATCAGCGGGGTTTTCAGTCTCTCTTCGGAATAGATAAAATCATAACCGAACCGCCCCTTGACGCAGAGGCGCCCTTTGTTCGGCTCCGCATCTTCAACGCCGGTTACTTTGACAATCTTTCCGTTCTGCACATGAAGCAGTTGCTGGCACCCGACTCCGCAGTAGGGACATGTAGTGCGGATTTTTTCAGTCTCCCACGGACGCCACTGATAACGGGCTTTTTTCTCCACCAATGCACCAACGGGACACGCCTGAATACATTCACCGCAGAATACGCATTTTGATTCAGCAAGAGGAGCATCGTTATCCCCTGTTACGATTTTGGTATCCTGATTACCGAATTTTATTGCCCGGTTGACCTGAACTTCATTGCACGCCTTGACACAGCGTCCGCAGAAAATGCACCGGGAAAAGTCCCGGATGATCAGCGGATTTGCCAGTTCCATAGGATATTTTACCGGAGTACGTGTAAAACCGTCCACCTTGACCTGATACTGATAGGCAAGGTCCTGAAGACGGCAATCTCCCCAGACAGGACACAATTTATCCGCTCCGTCATCTTTCTGTACATTAAGCTGGAATGCTGCCCAGTCTTTTGTTCCCGGACTGGAGATAGCACAGTTATGATTGCCGGAGAGCAGAAACTGCTTCAGGGTATCTCGCCGGGATTTAACAACCTTCGGCGATTCCGTATAAACTGTCATCCCTGCTTCCGCCGGTGTTTCACACGCGGAAACCAGTTCTGATTTTCCTCTGATTTCAACATCGCATATCTTGCATCTGCCGGTAGGGGTTGTCCCTTTCAGATGACACAGGGTCGGAATACGGATTCCGTTTGCCTCTGCTGCCTCTAAAACAGTCTGACCCGGTTCAAACTGACACTCCCGGTTATTCAGAATGATAATATCTTTTGCCATATTAAACTCTCCTTAACTGATTGTAAAAAAGACTTCCGAAGTCTCTTAAACTTCTGAAGTCCTGGTTCAATTCCTAATTCCTGATTTTTTAATCCCCTGTTTTTATTTTCCAAACGAACACTTGGGATATTTACAGGTTTTACATCCCTGACAAAAAGCTCCGTGTCCCATACGCGCCAGATCATTTCTTGTTACCGGAATATCTGCCAGAAGACGCGGAAATAACAGATCAAAACTGGTAGTTTTAAAAAACAGGGCGCATGCAGGAACACCGAAAACCTTTACATTGCCGATATGTGCAAGCAATGACATAGCTCCCGGTAAAATCGGGGCACCGTAGAGAATATCCTGCGCCCGGCATTTATCAGACCCTGACGGGTAACATCATCAGGATCCACGGAAAGCCCGGCAGTGGTTATCAGAATCTCTGCCCCTGCCTGCAGCAGATCATTTATTCCCTTATGAATCGCCTCAATATCATCAGGAACAATAATTGCATCAACAACTTTGCATCCGTATTTTTTTACTTTGGAGCGGATAATCGGAATAAATTTATCCTGTATTATGCCGTTAAATATTTCGTTCCCGGTAACCATAATTCCGATATTTGCTTTTTTCAGCGGCTTGATCTCAAATAAATGACCATCTGAAAGAATACTCATTGCCTTGTCAAAATCTGTACGGGGAAGATAAAGCGGTATAGCCCGTGTTCCCGCGAAATTCCGTCCTTTAGTCAGAAGGGTGTAATTCTTCCGGGTGGCGCACATCACTCCGGGCAGCATATTAAATATTTCAAGGCGTTTTTCATTTATCAGCAGCATTCCGTCTATAGCCGTGATAAAATTGATTTTTCCCTCTGATGGCGGTTCTTTGAATATAACCCCTTCTCCTGCCATAGCTTTGGCAAATCCGAGAACAGCCTCATCTTCATGAACCCAGTCTGAATCTGACAGATTTTTATTTGCTGCAACCGTATATATGTTCTGACGCCCCATCTGCTGTAACCGGCAAATATCACCGACAGTGATGGTCTCTCCCTTTCTGAATGCCGGTGCTTTCTTCTCTCCGGGGATAATCTGGGTCATGTCATGTAAAATATGATGTCCGATTGCCTGTTCCACAGGGATTTTCATAAGCGGAGGAGCTTCTGCTGCTGCTGTTATGTAGGAGAGATAAGGAGCTTCTCCCATACATCCCCGGCAGATACGCCCGTGTTCCATGGGATATGCTTCACCGCAGAGCGGACAGAGAGCAATACCTTTTTTATGCCGTTTTTCAAGCAACTGCGGTTTGATATGCACGTCCTGAATCTTGCATATATCTGCGCCTGCTTCTCTTATCTGAGATAAAAGCAGAGGAGTATCCTGATCTTTTTTCTCTTTTAATTTCAAAAACCATGCTCTGATTTCAGACCATTTTTCCAGTTTTGCCGAATCAACAGCGACTCTTATCCCTTCACCGCTGTATTTATCATAAAGATTAAGGGCATAACGTCCCAGATTGATCACTTTGAGCCAGCCGTTTCCTGTTGTGCAAGGAGTCAGTATCTGTATTGCATCAGGCAGGCAGAATGGGGTTTCACATACTGCATCAAAGAGAAGCTTTTCAGGGAGTCTTTTTATTGCCGCATCTACCATAAAACCGCCGAGTATAATCCCCGGTGCCTTGTATCCGTGAAAAGATTCAGCCAGATTCATATATTCTTCAAAAGAATAATCACAGATATTTACCGGCTTGATATTCTCATTATTCTGAATCAGCTTATATTCCTGTTTTTGCATATCTTGTTATTTCCTGTCCGGAGCAGTTAAGAAGCTAAGTTGTCTTTAAAAAACTTCAGCTTCTTTTTTATGTCATTTCTGACATAACGAAGGTGAAAAAAAATAATAAAAATACGTGATGTGCAACTTTTAAACACAAAGGACACAAAGGCTTCGGCGTGAGGCTTCGGCGTAGGCTTAGCCGAAACGCTCCGCCGAACGGTTTCACAAGGTTCACAAAGTATAGTGTTCTTTGTGCTTTCTTTGTGTTAAAAAATCGCACATGACGTTAAAAATAAATTCTTTTTCTATTTCTTATGACTTCTGTATTTATGATTATATCATTATTGACATAACGAAATAAAACAAAAAAAAGTTATTGTCAAATAAATATTGAAAGAGTCTTTAGGTTGTTTTTATTTCTCATTTTAAAATGGCAAGTATCTGTTTCTATTTCTGCATGAAAATCTGATATTGACATGCTCTTAAAATCGGATATGCAATTAAAGTCAGTGAAGATTTTGTGGTTCCCGTGCAAAGAGCGTGGGAACGAGATCAAGTGTCAGCAGATCGGAAATTTGTAAAAGTTTGTAGTAACGCCTTTAGGCTGTCAGTGTGAAATCAGACGGTTACCGCATCACGCCGTACCGCCTAAAGGCGTTACTACAAACTAGGTGAGTTACAATATCAACTGAGGTTTAAATTTAAATGCTCCTTTTCCCAGATATCATGCAGATGCAAAATACCAAGTACTTTTTTATCAGAATCAGTTACCGGAAGCACGGTAATCTCATATTTTTCCATAATATTCAGGGCATCATAAGCAGGTGAATCAGGGCGGATCATTTGCGGATTGCGTGTCATAAAATTTTTGACTGTCATCTCATAAATCGCTTTTTTCTCTGCAACAGCACGGCGGAGGTCTCCGTCTGTGATAATCCCTGCAAGCGTATTATCCGATTTTAAAACAAATGTAACGCCAAGTCCCAGGGCGATTCATCTCTTTGACTGCTCTTTCCATTGTATCATCTTCAAAAACATAAGGAACTGCATCTCCTGTCAGCATAATATCTTTTACATTCCCGGAAAGCCTCTGCCCCAACGCTCCACCGGGATGAATTTTTTTAAAATCGCTTGAATTAAAATGCTTTTTGTTAATCAGAATCACGGCAAGAGCATCGCCCATTGCAAGAAGCGCGGTTGTACTTGCAGTAGGGGCAAGCCCCAAGGGACATGCCTCTTTTTTAACACCTACATCAATGACAATATCACTGTTCTTTGCAAGGGTTGAATTTTCATTTCCTGTAAAAGCAATAATTTTACATCCTATATTGCGAATGCTCGGCAAAAGGATATTCAGTTCATCAGTCTCTCCGCTGTTGGAAAGAGCTAAAAATATATCATCAGCAGAGACCATGCCGAGATCCCCGTGCATTGCTTCAACCGGATGCAGAAAGATTGCCCGTGTTCCTGTGCTGTTTAAGGTTGCGACAATCTTTCTGCCGACAATCCCTGATTTGCCGATTCCTCCTATAATAAGCCTTCCTTTTGAATGACAAATCGCCTCCACCATTTCAACAAAACAGTGATCAATACGATCTGTCAGGCTTAAAATCCCTTCCGCCTCTATTTTAAGAACTTCAACTGCCTGTTTTATAATATTTTCCATTTTTATCAAATCGAAGAAAATCTGAAAAACCGTTCCCGGTTAAATTCCAGAGCCTCTTTCAGAGTTATTTTAAGAGTTTCAAGTAATTCTTCATGGGTGGATTCCTGACAGTTTACTCCGGATATTCTTCAATCCAGCCGATTCACCATTCACGTCCGGTTGATTAGGAAGCAAAGCGTTTCCGCTGGCGTTCTCACGCAAATGTCGGGTTACGCTTACGCTAACCCGACCTACATGACTGGGACGCAAAGTAGGGGCGAATAATTATTCGCCCCTACAATAACGGCGTTCCCGCGCAAAGCGTGGGAACGGGAAAAATGATCAAATAACACAAATGATCGAATATTCCATCATTGTCAGGGGCGAACCGCACGGACGTAGAAATAGCCATCGCCCCAGCCGACGTAACCGCGGTCGAAATAGACCTCCAACGCCCCGCCGGACGCACGCTGATCCGATGTCCAGCACCACTTTTGATTTCCATCAAATATCGGACTGATAAACAGACCATTTCTTTGCGGCTCAGGTGTCAGCAATGATTTCAGTTCGTCAACAGTCGGCAGGCGCAATCGCTGTATCCGGCAAATTTCCCTATGTTGAGATACGCCAGAGCGTCTTTATAGCCCATATAAGTCGGCGATCCCGACTTTCTGCCACATCAGATCTGTTGCATGGTCGGTAATTGTACCGTCTCCGTTATCTTTGTAATCATGCTGAATATATTCAAGCGGTCCCCCATTTTCATCCAATCTGAAAACCTTTTTGCTTTCTGCAAGAGAAGAAACGATTATTCGGCGTTTTTCTCAGTTGATATTTCGGCTTCTGAGAAACCGGAAGTTCTGTCTCTGCAACCGAGCGAACCGCACGGACGCTGACTCTTGAAGTTGAAGGGGTTATCCCAAGAGACCACACCGCTGATGAAATAGACGCTCCACGCCCAGCCGGACGCACTCTGATCCGATGTCCAGCACGAGCTTCGATTTTCATCAAATATCGGACTGATAAACAGACCGTTTTTTTGCAGTTCAGGCGTCAGCAATGATTTCAGTTCATCAACAGTCGGCAGCCGCCAGTCGCTGTATCCGGCAAATTTCTCTTTGTTGAGCTTCTCAATATACCCAGGTGCCTCTTTGTAGGGCATATAATCAGGCGATCCCGACTTCTCGCCACATCAGATCTGTTGCATGGTCGGTAATTGTTCCGTCTCCGTTATCTTTGTAATCATTCTGAATGTATTCAAGCGGTCGCCAATTTTCATTCTTTCTGGAATTTTCATCCGAAGCGGTTATTGGCGTTTTTCTCAGTTGATATTTCGGCTTCTGAGAAACCGGAAGTTCTGTTCCTGCAACAGAGCGAACCGCACGGACATAGTTGTAATTGACATTGTCCCAATTAACACGACCTGCTGAAATCGACGCTCCACGCCCCGCCCGAACGATTATCCGATGTCCAACAATACAATTGATTGTTAAATATCGGACTGATAAACATACCATTTTTTTGCCTCTCTCGGCGTCAGCAATGATTTCAGTTCGTCAATCGTTGGCAGCCGCCAATCGCTATGTCCTGCAAATCCCTCACGATTGAGATTTTCAACATAAGCCTTAGCTTTGTCATAATTTATGGACTCCGGCGAACCCGACTTCTGCCACATCAGACCTGTTGCATAGTCGCTAATTGTGCCGTCTCCGTTATCTTTGAAATCATTCTGAATGTATTCAAGAGGTCTCCGAGTCTTTCATCCAATCCGAAAACCTTTATGTAGTTTTCATCCGAAACGGTTATCGGCGTTTTTCTCAGTTGATATTTCGGCTTCTGAGAAACCGGAGTCTTCACAAAAAAGTTTTTAAAAAGGTCGAGAAGAAGAAGGTTCGAGTTCTGTCTTTGCAACCTCGATTTGCTGATTCTGTCCGGTCAGGGCAACCGATTTGCTGATAAGCTTTTCATTCGGAGTTCCCCATAACTGATAAATGCTGACATAGACTTTGCTGCGCGTGCTTGCACGGTTCTGATCATTGCTGTAACACTGAACACTCACTTTATAGGTTCCCGGTTCAGGAGATTGTGAACTCATATACAATTCAGGACCATAGCCGTCTGTAACATCACGGGTGATATGACCTCCGCTTCCTGTAGTCGGGTTGGCATAAAAACATTCTTGTCCGTCAGGCTCTTTAACATGAAGATCAATATCTGTTTTGTCAGTGTTCCATGTAGCGGTTATCACAATTGCAGGCGGCTTTGAATCGGGTGTTTCAGCCATTTTTTTCAGACGCTCTTCAGCATACTCCTTGACCGAAGTTGTCAGCTTGCCCCTGTCAATCATATTCAGAAGCCGCAGATAATCCATATTCAGAATTTTTGCAAATTCTCCCGCGATTGCTCCAGTTGCTGTCTGACGCCACTTCATAATACGCCATTGCCAGGTCTGCTTTTCCGATACTGGTCAGACAAAGCGCCATTTCCCGGTACAGCAGAAACTCATGAGGACGGATTTCAGCAACCCGCCTGAGCAGATGATAGGCATGGCTTTCAAATCCCATTTCCATTGCGGTAAATGCAATGTCCCGGCAAAGAGCCGGATCACCCGGATTCAGTTCAATGAGTGAACTCATTGTTTTCAGGGCATCATCATTACTGTATTTTGATTTCCGGTTTTCCGCCTCCTGTGAAAGAGAATCATAGTCAAGTTTGCCTGTTGCAAGCTGTTCACGGATCACCCCTGAAATTTCATTCCATGTCCGTGCCTTGCATTTCAGAGCAACTGGCTGAACCGCAAATGATTCTTCAGGCATTTTATCCAGAGTAATCTGAAACGCCGTGGAAAGAGAGAAATTCATCATAGGAACTTTTTTCAGCTTTTCCAATGAGATCATAAACCGGGCTTTTGCATGATCTGCATTTTCTTCGGTTTTTTTCAGTCTGCTTGGCAATCACTTCAGACGCATTGGTGATTTTGACCACAAGCACATCATCCTGCGGTTTGATATTGAACCGCTGATAATCAGCCTCGCTTTCAAGCATAAGCAGAGAACAGGTCTGACCAGTGATCCGGAAATGACGGGAATATGACTCTGGTTCTGCCTGAACGGTTTCCCTGAATTCTTCCATCTGACCCACTGCAACCTGTCCGTAAATGCGCGGAGTAAGATCAGAGGATACAGGATCAGGAAGAGTTACAGGAATAAGGGTTTCTTTTCCATGCCGGGCGACTGTAAGCGTCAACTGCGCTCCTTTTTCAGGGATTCCTTTTCCGACAATCATAAGCTCCTGCCCCGGAAAGAGAGATTCAGGACGACCTGCAATCAGCAGATCCTTTGCTCCGGGAACTGAAACATTGAGCAACTGCCAGGGACGGCTGCGGTGAGCAGTTGATGCTCTCTGTATTTCCGCATCTCCGGTAATTGAAAATACTGATCCGCCTGAAATTCTTGCCAGACTGGACAACAGGCGAGTATCAGTCCCGGAAAGACCTGTCTGATATGCAAACAGAGAAGCGGCATTGCCGGATTTCAGTGCTTCGGAAATCGCATTGCTGTCTGATTCTCCCCATGTGGCGGATCCGTCACTGAGCAGAAATATATCCCATTTATCTGAAATTTCAGCTTTATCTGCCCATGACGGCTGAGAAGCCTCTTTTAACGCAGAACCCATATCTGTAGCACCTTCGAGCGCAAGAGTCTGAATATATGCGGATAATGCTTCAAGATTTTCAGGCGTGTTTGCTGAAAAACCTTCTTTCCACCAGAATGTTTCAACATTGAAAAACAGAACCGCAAACTGCTTTAATTCATCCCGGTTGTTTTTCAGTATTGCCTGAATCATTGCAAGCCATATATTGAAACGATCAGGATTTGAACTGAGTGAAACATCAACAGCAAATACAGCATACTGAGAGCCAGATGAAATCTGAGATTCAGGCAGATCCGGCTTGAACCTGAACGCAAGATATGAGTCTGTATCCGGATCTTTGCCGGTCATGAGAATGTTGCTGATGTTTCCGAATCTCAGCGTCAATGCACGCTCCAGCGGCTTTTCAAAACGGTAATGAAGGAGATTTCCTGCTTCTGCTCCTTTTATATCAGGCGAAATATTTACAGATACACCCGGCATCCTTGATACAAGAATATCTGCTACAGTATTTGGAATATTTGCAGGAAGATCAAGGCGGTATTCCAAATCTTTGCCTGCTTTTATCAGATCCGTATCATATCCGATAACCACCCGGTGCAGTTTCCGGGGCATAATCGGATAGAGGCGCGTGCTGAATATTCCGGGTCCCGACCATTCCATCAGCGCAGGATCAACACGCTTTCTGACTGTCTCCTGATAGGCAATTGCCGCCTTTTCTCTGGGAACCATTTTTGCCTCTTTCAGCAAATTCCATGTATCTTTCCTGTCAGCGGCAATCTGTTCAGGAGACCAGCCGTTTTTCAATATCTTGTCAGAGCTTTCAAATTTGGGCGTCTGACTCATGTTTTCCTCATAAATGACAGATTCCCCGAAAGCCAGAAAATACGGGGATGCCTCATCCGGCAGCCTCAAAGAAAAATTACCTTCAAACATTCTGTCCCGGTCGTTATAGAAAAATATGTCCATCAATACCCTTGCCCGGAAACCATCTACATGAACCGTGATCTGAGCGCCTTTGATCGGCAGTTCTTCATTTTCTCCGATCATCAGCCGCAGGGTATTTGGTTGAATTTCTGAACGCTTCCATGTTGTTACTTTTTCATCGCTGATTTTTTCATTATCCTTAGAGATAGAAGATTCATCCTGCGGCAAAGCCTCGGGTGCGGTTGTCTCCGACGCGATAATTTCGGGTTCCGGCGATGGTGCTGCCGGGGGGCTCATTGATAATTCAGGCTCCGGCAAAGGTTCAGGAGCTGGTGATGGTTCTGATACATCTTGCTGGGGTGCAGGCGCCGGCTCTGTTTTATGCACTGCTTTTTCAGCGCAGCTTATAAGAACCGCCAACATGGCAGCAAACAGAAATACCATGAGAGAAAGAACTACAGACTGTTTTCTGTTTTCGGACATTTTTACATTCTCCTTTTTTGTTTATAAAAACATTGAATTTGGCTTGTTCCCATGCAAAGCGCCAGGGGGAACAAGATATAAAGTTCGTAGTACCGCCTTTCAGGCGGTGGGGCGTGAAGAACCGCATAAATGCGGTACTACGAACTGGCGGCTGAAAGCATAAGCAGGCTGAAGCCTGCTGACAACTGACAACAATCTCATCTCAGCAGCACGCTTCAGCGTGCTTCTGCTTTAAGCTGTGAGATTTATCTTACAGCAATAATTCTCTGAACGCAGTTTGTAGTACCGCCTTCAGGCGGTGACTCATGTGAATACCGCCTAAATGCGGTACTACGAACCGCCTGCGTTCCCACGCAAAGCGTAGGAACGAGATAGTATTCTTAAATTTTTATTTCTCACTTCTCACTTTCAGAATATGCCGATGTCAACCAGAAATTCATATATGCCTGACTGCTCAAGTCTGATTCTTATAAACTCGGAAATCGTTGGCTGATAAGGACGTTTTTTCAGATGCATTCCGGCTTCTCCGGGTGTTTTATCCTCTTTTTTATGATTACATTCTTTACAGCACGCAACACAGTTGTCAAAGCCGGTCTTTCCCCCTCTTGACTTTGGTATAACATGATCTATGGTCAGGCTTTTATTTGATTTTCCGCAGTATGCACAGGTAAAACGATCCCGAATCATAAGATTTTTCCGGTTAAAAGGGACTCTGTTTCTGTAAATGCTCCGTACTACTTTTATAAGAACAAGAACAGCCGGAATTTTAAAAACATTTTCAACGCTTTTGATTACATTATCCGAGTACTTTAATACTTTTACTTTTTCAGCAAGGATAAGTTTCATTGCTCTTCTCAGGTCAATCAGACAGAGAAAACTGTAATCGCCGTTTAAAAGAATGCAGGAAGTGTTCATAAAAACCTCCTTTTTTACTGACGGACAAAATCCTCCATCAATGCAGGTGTTGCAGTATCAAAACCGATCACATCCAGCATACCGTTGTCATCGGGATCTGCAATTGAAAAGCTGTTTGCAATCATTCCCGCGACAATCAGCTTTGCAGGAATTCCGGTTTTATTCCTATACTGCTGTACCGGATGGATTTTACCATACCATGTTTCGTTATCAGTATAAACAACAAAAACATCTGCTTTAACTTTATTCTCCATTGCCCAGATCATCGGCAGGGCGCAGTCTGTTCCGCCCATTGGGATCCGGCTGAATTCATTGATCACATCATCGCGTGTATGAGACGATAACCGTACATCTTCAGCCCGATATACAGGCAAGTTATGATATACGGAGTTTTTCATGCTCTTCCAATCTGAGCTACCGGCTCCGTTATTTTTTCGGTATTCTTCGTGTCTTTGTGGTAAGAAATCGCACATGGCTTGAATATATTGAAAATAAAAAATTTTCAGTCCTCAATTCATAATTCTTTGATCGGACAGGGGGAATCGAACCCCCGACCTTTCATGTATGATGATAACCGTATATCGTCAGCCCGATAAAATCAGGCAAGGAGTTGACATACGGAAAATGCTCTAACCACTGAGCTACTGTCCGTTATTTTATATATTGGTCGGCGGGGCGGGATTTGATACCCGCACAGACATATTGCCTACAAGATACCTGATAACCGTCATCCATCAGCCCGTTTTCACAGGCAAGCAGTCGGAAACGTCATATTTCCTCCGCGTCTCATTCCGCCACCCGCCGAGAAAATCTGAAATGTTCTTAAACAGAGGCAAATATATCAGCAACTCTGATTTTCAATTCCTGAAACAACTTTGATTCTAATATATCATCTTTTGTATAAATTTCATTTTTTGCATACTGCCCATTTTTCTCAAGAGAGTGAGCATGACAATTTTGTCATAAGGATGGACTAACCAGTATTCTTTTACGCCGTATTTTTCATAAATATTTCTTTTGATTTTCATATCCATTCCTGCACTTGAAGGAGATAAAATTTCAACAACCAGATCAGGCGAGCCGTTACACCCCCGTTCATCTAATTTGGACGGATCGCATATAACAGATATATCCGGCTGAACCACTGTAAATATATCTTCATCATCAACAGCCTTTATTTCTGATAATCTGACATCAAAAGGCGCTGCATATACTTTACAGTTTCTGTTTTTAAAAAAATCATATAAACGGACAAATAGTTCGCCAGATATTTCCTGATGAATCCTGAACGGAGCAGACATATCATATACAATACCGTCAATTATCTCCCGTCTTTTTTCATCATCCCACTGAAAATAATCTTTATATGAAAAACGATCATCCTGATGCTTAATCAATGGTAAGCCCATATTTATCTATCCTTTGTTAAAGTCTCTATTTTTTATGAAAAATTATAAATAATCAGGAGAGAAAAAGCAAGATAAAAATTCACTGCGATTTTAATATTTTTTGAAGCCGGAGTTCCGAAATTTCGGAAACTTCGGAACTCTTTTAGGTTGAATTTTATAAGATACTCTGATAGATTTTAATCAAGACCTACAGAGATTTCAAAAACTCCGCGGGTCTCTTTTTGCCTCATATCATGAAAGGAAAATAATTTACTATGTCCAAATCTATCGGAATTGATCTTGGAACAACCAATTCTGTCGGAGCTATTAAAAAAGTTCACACAGAAAGTGTTAAAAAATGCTGAAGGAGATTTTATCACTCCTTCATGCGTTACAATAAAAAAAAGACGGATTCCTTTTACAAAACCTGAGTTTATTGTCGGAAAAGATGCTCTGGAATGGATGAATCAGGATCCTGAAAATACGATTGTTGCTGTGAAACGCCTCATGGGGAGAAATTATCAGGATAAAGAAATTCAGGATATTCTGAAAAAGAATAAACTGAATTATCAAATCAGACAGCATTCAAAAGGGACTGAAAACAGCGTTGCAGTGATTCTCGGGGGAAAAGAATATACACCCGAGGAGATTTCCGCAAAAATTCTTGAAAAAATCCGAAGAGATGCAGAGAAAGCTCTCGGAGATACCGTAGAATATGCTGTTATAACTGTCCCTGCTTATTTTAACGATAAACAGAAACATGCCACCAGAACCGCTGCAACACTGGCAGGATTAAAAGTCCGCCGTCTTCTTTCTGAACCGACTGCCGCGGCTGTTTCTTTCGGCGTTGATGCCATAAAAGGAGATGATGCCCAGACGGTATTTATTTTTGACTTAGGCGGCGGAACATTTGATTTATCTGTCCTGACCATAAGCGGAGGGCAGTTTATTGAGCAGGGAAAAGGCGGGGATATGTGGTTAGGGGGCGAGGATATTGACAGGCTGATCTCTGATTATGTTCTTGCTGAAACCGCCAAAGAATATGATATAAAAGATATTCATCAGTTTATAAAAAATCAGGATGAAAAACGGAGAAACCAGTTTATCGGTGAATTAAGAAGCAAGATTGAGCAGGCAAAAATCCGGCTGAGTAAAGAGAGCGAAGTTCATATTGATATACTCGGTATTTTAAAAGATAAAGATGGTGATCCGGTTGATGTTGATATTGATTTCAGCCGGAAGCAGTTTGATACTCTGCTCAGTGCCACTGTTGAGCGGATTATTTATCTCACCCGGAAGATGCTTGAGGATATTCATTTTACCCATGATCTGATTGACAAGATACTGCTGGTAGGCGGAAGTTCGCAGATTCCGAGTATAATAGCCGCGATTCAAAATGAATTCGGTGAAGATAAAGTTCTGGTTCATGAAAGACCCATGCTCGCCATTGCCGAAGGAGCAGCAATTCTTAGCCATCGTCTTTCTGATACTTATGAATGTCCCAAGTGCGGTATAGAAGTAAAACAGTCTGATACTATTTGCAAAAACTGCAATTTTAATCTGGAAGTACACACAATTGAACACGGAGTGCTTGATATTGTCCATTCTGCGGCTCATGATTATTATATCCGGCTGGAAAATGATGAACATTATCTGTTAATTGAAAAGAATACTCCGCTGCCGTGTGAAAAAACTGAAGTATTCAAATTAGTTCATCCTGAGCAGAGGCTGGTTCATATAAAACTTTATAATATAGTCAATGATCAGGAGGAATCTATCGGCGATTTATGGCTCGGTATTGATGTTCAGGAGAGGGAAAGAAGAAAAGAGGATGACCCCCTTCATGTTGAGATTACCCTGAAGATTGACGAGAGCAATCTGATTGAAGTAACAGCAAAATTAAAGGAATATCCTGAAGTTCAGTTGTCAAAGACCCTTTCAAGGGGAAAAGCAGATGAAAAGCTCTTTTTGTCGCTTGAGGATACGATTAATGAAGCAAATGAAAAGCAGTATAATGAGTATGTGATGCTGGACCTCACTTACCGTTCTTTATCTGCAATAAAGGATATTAATCAGATAGTTGACGCAGATACAGAAATGTCGGATGAAAATCTGTATAACCGGGCGGCTCTGAAGATTGAAAAGGCACAGAAAATGTCATCCGAAGGGAAGAGCGGTAAATCCACGATATTTTATGCTGATGTTGTTCTCAGAGATTATGAGCCTGCGATTCCGCCAAATGTCCGTGCTGAAATAGAAAAAAGCGTAAAACATCTGGATGAAATGGATGAGCATGGGAATTATGAGGAGAATGTCAAAGCAATTGATGATCTTAATGATGCGCTGAATGAAAAACTTGGAACTGTCAATCTGTTAATGGAGATTCAGAAAGCCGGAGATTTCTGCATGGAGACAAATCCTTCAAAGGCACCACGTTTTTACCAGTCTATTCATAATATATTGGATGCTTTTACCAAAAAAGATGAAGAAAAGGCTTTTGCGCTGATCAAAGATATTATGCCTGATACTTATGATGTGATTAAAGCTCATGAATCCAAATCAGGGGTGATTTATAAGGATATTACCCGGTAAGCAACCGACATCAAAGAATGATATAAATAAATATTGCTTACACACAATCCCTGTAGATGTTCATTGTTTCTATCTACAAAGATTGTGTGTAAGAAGAGGATTGAAAAAATCCCTTTCTTACACACAATCCCTGTAGATGTTCATTGTTTCTATTTACAAAGATTGTGTGTAAGAAGAGGATTGAAAAAATCCCTTTCTTACACACAATCCCTGTAGATATGTACAGTGTAGATGTGCAGTAATACATAAAACCTTATTTTCGTTACAAAGATTGTGTGTAGGAAAAGGATTGAAAAAATCCCTTTCTTATACACAATCCTTGTAGATATGTCAGGAAAAATACATGACAACACCGACCCCCAATTTTGTCCATCTTCATCTCCATACCCAGTACAGCCTTTTAGACGGTGCCATAAGAATTGACCATCTTATGAAGCATGCCAAAGAATACAACATGGAGGCTGTGGCAATAACAGATCACGGAACAATGTTCGGAACATTGGAGTTTTATGAAAAAGCATCCTCCGCGGGAATAAAACCGGTTATCGGATGTGAATGTTACGTTGCCCCGCGTACTATTGCGGATAAAACCCCGACAGATGCAAAAAATCTTTATCATCTGGTTCTTCTTGCTGAAAATGCTGAGGGATACCGTAATCTGTGCAGACTTGCCAGCATTGCCCATATTGACGGGTTTTACTATAAGCCACGAATAGATAAAAATATTTTAAAAGAGTATCACAAAGGGCTTATCGGACTCTCTGCATGTCTTCACGGTGAAATTCCTCATATTATTTCAGAAGGAAATATGGGAAAAGCAGATGATACCGCCCGTTCTTATCTTGACATATTCGGGGAAGGGAATTTTTTTCTTGAAGTGCAGAATAACGGCATCCCTGCTCAGGATAAGGTAAATCAGGCTCTTCTTGATATGAGCGGGCGCCTTTCTATTCCGCTTGTTGCAACCAATGACTGCCATTATCTTGATAAAAAAGATGTTCGCGCGCATGAGGTTCTGCTCTGTATTCAGACCGGCAAGACCATGCAGGATGATGACCGATTCAGATTCAGCACAGACGGGCTTTATTTTAAATCCCCGACAGAAATGTCCGATTATTTCAGGGAATACCCCGGAGCTATACAAAATACCGTTGATATTGCCAGACGGTGCAATATTGCGTTTGATTTCAAGACTTATCATTTTCCGAAATTTGATCCGGACTCTGATCTTACCGTGGATGAAATATTTGATCAGAATGTCCGAAAAGGATATGCGGCTCTTTTAATCCGCTTAAAAGAGGCAGATCCGAATCTGAATGAAGAAGTGTATAACGGGCGGCTGGAATATGAAATATCTGTTATCAAAAAGATGGGGTTTCCAGGATATTTTCTGATTGTTTCGGATTTTATACGATATGCCAAAGAGAACGGTGTGCCTACCGGACCAGGTCGTGGTTCTGTAGCAGGCAGTCTTGTTGCTTATGCTATGGGAATCACTGACTTGGATCCGATCAAGCACGGACTTATCTTTGAGCGTTTTCTGAACCCGGCACGTATCAGTATGCCTGATATTGACGTTGATTTCTGCATCAACGGCAGAGAAAAAGTCTTCAAATATGTTGCGGAAAAATACGGTGGCGGAGTTCATGCAGATACAACAGTATCTCAGATCATCACATTCGGAAAGCTGAAGCCCCGTGCTGTTATCCGTGATGTCGGGCGTGCTTTGGGAATTCCTCTTGCGGATGTGGATAAAATCGCCAAAATGGTTCCTGATGTTTTAAATATCAGCCTTGATGATGCTATTGAACAGGAATCGAAATTAAAAGAACTGATTCAGACCAAACCCGAAATTGCTGAAATGATTAATATCTGCCGGATTCTTGAAGGGCTTCCGCGCCATGCTTCAACACATGCTGCCGGCGTGGTTATCGGTGACAAGCCTCTGGTTGAGTATCTACCGTTGTACAAAGGGAAAAAGGGTGAAGTTGTTACACAGTTTGACATGAAATATGTTGAAAAAATCGGGCTTGTTAAATTCGATTTTCTCGGACTCCGCAACCTTACCGTTATTGCAGATACCCTCGAGCTTATAAAAAATCAGGGAAAGACCCCGCCTGATCTCTCCAAACTGAATATGGATGACAAGGGAACTTTTGATCTTCTCTCAAAAGGGGATACAACAGGCGTATTTCAGTTAGAAAGCTCCGGCATGAAGGATTTGCTTATCAGGTTAAAGCCCGCATGTTTTGATGATATTACGGCTCTGGTTGCTCTTTACCGCCCGGGACCTCTTGACAGCGGCATGGTAGATGATTTTGTTGAAAGAAAGCATGGCAGAAAAAAAGTTGAATATCTGATTCCCCAGTTAGAACCGATTCTTAAAGAGACTTACGGGGTTATTGTCTATCAGGAGCAGGTCATGAAGATTGCCAGTGAGCTGGCAAATTATTCAATGTCTGAAGCAGATGGTCTGCGCAAGGCTATGGGAAAAAAGATCACCTCTGTTATGGCAGAGCATCGTGATCGGTTTGTAAAAGGGGCGGCTGAGAGTCAGATTTCTGAAGGAAAATCTTCACAATTATTTGATTTAATTCAACTTTTTGGCGGATATGGTTTCAATAAAAGTCACTCTGCTGCATACGCCCTGATCGCATATCAGACCGCGTATCTGAAAGCGCATTATCAGGTTGAATTTATTGCATCCCTGCTGACAAGTGAAATGCACTCGATTGACGGAGTAGTAAAATTTATTGCAGAGTGCCGCAGTCATAAAATACCGATACTTCCGCCGGATATTAATGAAAGCGGCAAAGGATTTACTGTCATTGACGGAAAAATCCGCTTCGGATTGGTCGCCGTAAAAAATGTCGGTGAAAACGCAATTGATATTATTCTTGAAGCAAGAAAACAGGGAAATTTTAAATCCCTGTTTGATTTTTGTGAGCGTGTTGATTTACAGAAGGTGAATAAACGGGTGATTGAAAGCCTTATTAAATGCGGGGCATTTGATTATACAAGGGCTTATCGTTCCCAGATGACAGATATATTGGAAAAAACTCTTGATTACGGGCAACGGATTCAGAAAGAAAAAAACAGCAACCAAATCGGACTCTTTGATATGGGCGGCGGCAGCGCAGAAAAGATCAATGCTCCTTCCATGCCGACTCTCTCTGAATGGGATGAAAAAGAGAAGCTCTCTTTTGAAAAAGAGTCGCTTGGATTTTATATTACCGGACATCCTCTGGACAGATTTGAAGATATGCTGAATTCCCTGACCAATGCCAATACCTTTACGATAAATGACAAGAATGACGGAGCAGTTGTCAGAATCGGAGGAATGATTGTTGCTGTAAAGACCATAAAGACCAAAAAAGGGGATACTATGGCATTCATAAAGACTGAGGATATGCACGGAACAATTGAAACAACGGTATTCTCCTCAGTCTATAACACGGCATCAGAGTTATTAAAAGAGGATACTCCGGTGCTGATTGAAGGGCATATTCAGAGAGATGAAAATTCTGTTAAACTCCTTGCCGACAAGATTCTGCCGATGAATAAAGCGGCTGATACTCTGGTTTCAAGTATTCATTTTAATCTGAAGGTCAATAGTACTGAAAAAGAAATGCTTCTCAGGCTTCGCGATATTCTGAAAAAATATTCAGGTTCATGCCCGGCATTTATTCATCTGATTGATCCTGAAAAAACAGATGTTTATTTTTCTTTGCCTGATTCAATTAAGATAAAAGCAGATTCTTTTATGTTCCGTGAAGTTAATGCTCTGCTCGGATATGAGGGAGTTAAAACTGTGTGTAATATGAAAAACTGACCTTTAAAAATACAAGGCGATCTGCCTGGTTCTTCATACGTACTGAGCTTTTCAAGCAAATCAAAAGCCTTATGTAATGAGTTATTTTTATAACGGGTTCTTATGTCGCGACTAATCTCCTTGTGGGATGGTTGAACAAACTTCTTGGATACAGATCGAAAAAGTTTGTAGTTTCGCCTTCAGGCGGTACGGCGAATTGGAATAAATATTTGATTTCACAGTAACCGCCTAAAGGCGGTACTACAAACTTCTTGGCATTTCCGAGCTGCTGAACGCCTAAAGGCGGTACTACAAACTTCTTGGCATTTCCGAGCTGCTGAAATTTTGAAGAGCTGCGGGGGTTTTCAAAACCAGGAACATCGCTTTTTATTAATAGATTTAAGGAATTATTTTTCTGATAAGCCACAGAATCAATATTGCAAGGACGCCAAGAGGAAATCCCACAAAAAAAAATGGGAAAAAATTATTCCGAACAGATCATCTATATTAAGTTTTTTATCTTCAGCAGGATTAGGAGCGGGATCAGACGGCGTTGGCGGCGAACCGCCGAATCCTCTTGTTAAGGTTTCCATGCTGTCAGACAGAAATTTGGTAGTGGGTTAAATCCGTTGATGAAGTATGCAACACTCCAAAGATATTGGCTTAATTTTGGTTCATCAACAGGTTTGACTCACCACCGGAGATTTTATTGCATCAGTCTGAATTTTATAAATTTCAGGATAATCTTCACACCATTTTGAAACCGCTTTTGAGATTTCTTCTACATCTTCCGGCAGATTCTCAAGCAGATCATTTAAAACAGTTTTATAATGTGAAAACAGATTATTATACTGTTTCAATATCTGAATAAATGCGCTGATGTTTTGTTTGTAAAATGACATGGGGTGTTTCCTTTTTTATGGGTTATTTTTATTAATTACAAGATATTAGCTCCGTAGGAGCGATATAATCAGCGATTTGAATCACGGATTTAGCAGATTTAACGGATTGCACGGATTTTTTCAGGAACTCGTTACGAGGCTCTGCTTCGTAACGGAAACAGAACGGCTCTGCCGTTTAGTACATCCCGCGAGGCAAAGCCTCGTAACGAGGGAAATCCTTGTAATCCTTAAAATCTGCGTAATCCGTGATTCAAATTCCTGCATAGCTCACCGTGAGATAAATCTCACGGCTAAAAGCATAAGCACGCTGAAGCGTGCTGTAAGAATATATCGAATTTAACAGCAGGCTTCAGCCTGCTTTGGCTTTTAGCCCTGACATTTATGTCGGGGCGTTGGAGCAACAGTCAAAATCAGCTCCATAGGAGCGTTATCTTTGTAGAAAAGAGGTTTTCTATATTTTCAAGCTCCATAGGAGCGATATATTTTGTTGCGGCAATAATAACAAATATATCATACCAAATCGCAATTGAAATATTCAAAGACCTACGGGGTTTTGGAAACCCCGTAGGTCTTCGGAATAGTCGGGCATCTTGTAGTTTCATAAGCGACTTGGTATCACCCCTTCGGGGCTATAAAAAATCCGTGAGATCAGTTTAATCCGTTAAATCCGTGATTCAAATCGTTGATTATGAAAATTTTACGGATTAACGAGGAAAAGGGTTTCATAATTGTTTAGCCCTTTCAATATTATCCACCTCGCCCATCACAATTAACGACATGCCTGCTTTTAAAACAAGAGAAGCCGGGGGATTAAACTCGATCTCTTTTCCATCCTGCTTTAATCCGACAATCAGCAGCCCAAACTTGTCTTTTAACCCGGATTCACTGATTTTTTTTTCTGAAAGCCCTGATGATTCTCCGATTGCAATCTGATTGATTCGCAATGTTCCCTGTCGGCTCCTCAGCATACTGTCAAGAAAATCCACCACTGTGGGGCGGATAATCTCAGACGCCATGCGAAGTGCGCCGATAAAATTAGGAGATACCACGCGATCCGCCCCTGCTTTTCTCAGCTTAGGCTCTAATCTCGGATCCGTCATTCTGCTGATAATACGGATTTCATGATTGAGCATTCTTGCAGACATGGTAACATAAAGGTTATCCTTATCTCCGGGAAGACAGATCAGAATCCCGGATGCTCTTTCAATTCCTGCTGCGATCAGATTCTGATCCTCTGTGGCATCCCCTTTGATATAGGGCAGCTCCGGAGCGGTTTTCTGACATATCCTGATATACTCATCATCTTTTTCAACAAGAACAACTCTCTCTTTATTTTTGATAAGTTCGTCAATCAGGGACGCCCGGTTTCACCGCCGCCGCACACAATATAATGATTGCTCATTTTATGTATCTGTTTTTCCATTCTCTTTTTCCTCAGAACCCCGGAAAGCTCTCCTTCAATCAGTATTGCTGTCAATGTACTGATACCGTAAAGAAGAAATCCCATACCAAAGGTAATCACCAGAATGGTAAAGATTTCCGCCTTTGTATCGCCTGTAACCTGAAGAATCTCTCCGTATCCAACGCCGGTCATGGAGATGACCGTCATATAAATACAATCCATAAATCGCGGTTCTCCGCCGAAAAGAATATAATACCCGGTACTTCCTGCCATAACAGCCATGAATATCAGCATCAGTACATGAAGGATTTTTTTTTTGATGTTCATATTATTTTTATAATTTCTAAGTACTGATAAACTAAATTTTTTATCTCTTTCAGATTAGGGGTTTATAAATTGGAGCGTAAAATCCATTCGCCTTTAGGCAAAGGGATGTAATACCAAATCGCAATTGAAATATTCAAAGACCTGCGGGGTTTTGGAAACCCCGCAGGTCTTCGGAATAGTCGGGCATCTTGTAGTTTCATAAGCGACTTGGTATAATCGCCCCCGTCATTGACCTTTATGCTACCGCCATTTCTGAGTAACAAACTTCCCGTCATCCTGAATAAAAACATAATACAGATCGTCAAATCCTTCGCTGAAAAAAGGGCGTTTCAACTTGCCCAGTGTGGCAAGGATACCGACTTCCGGAATACATTCTTTTCCGGTTCTCTGCTGGTTCCGGCGGAAGGAATCTGAAATACGTGACTGAAAATAGTAGCCGGCTGTACGGAATCCGGCATCTTTTGCCGGAACAATGTAACGCTGCCTGTCCTGTTCTGTGGGATTTGTATTATCCACCACAAAAGACTGCCTCATTTCAAGACATGCCTTTAACAGCAGTGCCTCCCTGTGACGGGTTCTGAGCATATCAAGATTGATTCTGATATGGGTCTTAAAAAAATGCTCTTTATAATATGTTGATTTTCCTGCTGCCTGAATACCGATAAAGATGACTGCTTCCATATTTTGCCTTCTGCATTCATGCCAAAGTGTGTTCCGTTTTTTTATAAAAAATCAGGAATAAGCGTTTATTTTTATATGTATATCACTTTTTACCAGAATAAAATTAAATCAGAAAATCATGATTTATGCAAGCAGATAGTTGACTTGCTGTTTAATAACTCACTTTATGCACTCTTTTTTATAAAGACCTAACCCCCGACCCCTTCCCTGAAGGGAAGGGGAGTTCATCTGGCTCTGTTTCGCCATTCCCTTCAGGGAAGGGGAGTTCATCTGGCTCTGTTTCCCCATTCCCTTCAGGGAAGGGGCAGACTTCGACATGAGCTCAGCCGAATGGGGGTTAGGTCTTTTACAAAATGTAGAAATTAATGATTATATCGAACTCATGTTGATTTAACAGAAAATAACAGAATAATAAAAACAGGAATACGGTAACAGAAAGAGGGGGTGAGGAGAAATAAAAAAGGTAAGCTCTGAATTAATGGTTACTGAAATATGATGCTTTAAGCCATTCCTGCAAGGTCGGGGGATCAGGAACACATGCAGATACTGAATTCCATTCGCACTGGGCATTCAGTTCAACCCCCTCCTGAATAATGGATACAGGTCTGTCTGAAGATACTACAATTACTACAATATTAGGATGTTCAGCGGTAAAACGCAGGGCGGAATTGAATCTTGCACCTCTGGCGCGGTTTTCACCCGGAACTGTTCTTCCGTCAAGAATACATGCAAATCCGTGAAGATTCATATCTTCACCTATGTGTAATGCCCCGTCAAGAACGGAAAGAGATTTGGTCAGTTCAAGAATATCATCCTGACGGAGATCAAGAGGCTTTTCCAGATGCTGCCCTGAGATTTCTATGGGCTTTTCGTTCAGATCAATTACAAGTGTACAGCCGTATTTCTTCTCCTGAGCGCTGTTTACAATATCAGAGGCAATTTTAAACAAGGTTGTCTGTTCTGATGATGAATCATCAATTCCTGCGTCAATAAGAATCTCCTCCAACTGAACTAATCTTGCCTTCCGTGTGGATGAGTGAAACCTTCCGTCAAAAAAACTGCATACAGGTTTGCCGTTAAGGTTTAAAAAACCGTATCCGCTTCTGAAATCCGCTGTAATCCGATAATCCGGCACCCTGCTTGTGGCAATACCGATAATATTCTTTCCGTCAGAAACCAGCTTGCGGTCAGAATTCTCCACAGCCTGAAGGAGTTTTCTTATATGCTTGAAGTTTTTGAGCGAAGGGCGTTCAAATTCAGGGAAACGGGCAAGAAATTCCAATTGCGGCAGCAGATGCGGCTCAACAAAGACCAGTTTTCCCCGGGGCCAGAGACCCTCTTCCATTGTTTTGGAGATGCCTATAATTGAATCAAGAACCGGGTAAATCCGTATCTGAAAATCCATGCTTACGGTCATATTAATCTCATCAACAATGTAATCACGCACCGCATGTGTTGCGTATTCTTCTGAGAACATATCCTGAAGTTCCGCTGTAACAGGCGTTTTCATTGACAATATCATTGGAAAGCAGCCATGCGGCATGTTCAAGCCAACGTTCTGTTGGACCCGTGGAACACATATCAGGGTGATGTTTGGTAAACCACATCTGATAAAAGAGAGATCGGGATTTTCCGCCGCATGAAATAAGCCCTGTCAGTTCCAGATTCTTTTCAGGATAAAAATCTCTGATATTCATCTTATTTATGTTCAGTGTGTTTTTCTTCCAGATATTTGATTTTGAAAAGAGTTCTTCAAGGATTGGTTCATGCCCCCTGAGAAGATGCTGAGGATCATAGATATAGGCGGGGAAATACGGTTTTATTGCATAAATCACCGCTACCCGGCTGGGTCCTGAAAAAAGAGAAAGCCCTTCTCTCAATCCCTCAAAAATATGAAGCGCGCACAGTTTTCCAATCTTTTCTGTAACCATTGATTTGCTGACACACCCTGCTGACTAAAGAATCCCGCTTATTTTCTGCAAAATATAAATCACTTCTTCCAATCCGATTTTTCCGTCTGAATTTATGTCTCCTTTAAGGTTAATCCCTTCAGGATTTAAGCCGATACAAATCTGTAATCCAAGTATGGCGTCTGTCAGATTCACTTTATTATCGCCGTTTATATCACCCTTAACCGGCTCGCCTGACTGAACAATTGTAAAAAAATTCTCTTTTATATCTGTTTTTCCGTTAGGATTAGTTATCTGAAGCGAATAAGTTCCGGGTTCAGCAAATCCTGAAGGGAGAGTTCCCTGCAACATTCCGCTATTTATAAAGATCACATTTATCAGATTGATCTCTCCGATTTTAATTGTTGCTCCAGTTATGAATTCTGTTCCTGTGATGGTTATCTCTGTATCAGCAGTGTTAATTCCGCTGGTTGGTGTTATTGATATGATATTCGGCTGAGTATCTATGACAAAGGGACCAAGATGAACCATACTGCTTCGGTTATATTGATCATCTATTGCCCGGATGTGAAAATACCAGTTCCCGTCTGCCAATGAATCTGATTGGGCAGATGTTGCCGAAGCCTCATGAGTTTTCGGAGTCATGGTTGTATCAGCATAATTATCCCATTTTGTACCATAACCGTTCAGATCTCCGTCCGGGTCAGTGGAAGGCGTCCACATTACTTTTATAACTGTCTTTGTTGACGGCACGCCAACAGTATGCGTCAGACTGCGGAGATTGGAGGGTACAGAAGGGGGACTTCCTGCTATGGCTATGGCTGATGTTGTTAATGCAAAAAAGATTGTCAGGATTAAAACAATAGCGTGTTTCATAGTTCGTTTTCCTATAATTAAAGACTTCCAAAGTCTAAAGAACTTAGGAAGTCTAACACCAAGTTCAGCGGCGCGATTAGCGTCCGCTGCAACTGATGGTTAGAATTTTCTTATCATGGGTGTCATGCGTCAATCCCTATTATCATAACAGGAATATCAATATCTGCCTTTCCTCTGTTTTCTAAGTCCCAAACAAGCTGTTCAAAATAACTCACGCCACTGCTCATTTCGTCTGCCAATGCTTTAACCGGAACAATTTCTATGCCTGTATCAATATACCCTAAATTCTTGAATATTGTCATTTTGGCAGCGACATTATAAACCATGAATGAATATTTTCCGAGTTGGACTTCGATTCCAAGTTTTTTCTTCACAAAATCCATTTCCCGGAAAGCCCCTTTTCCAAGGTTCTTTGCCTGATAACCATCAACATAAAAATTAGTCGGATAATCACATTTGACTCTTACAGATTCCCATCCTATCTGATAGAAATATGATTTGAATAGTTTATTGAGTTCGACTGGCGAAAACAACATCTGTCCAGACATAGTCTTTTCTTTGCTTTCCTTTGACTTGCAGGACTCGGCGTCTATTCGGATGATACATTCGGAAACCTCCTGAAAAAGATCGGGATATTTTGATTTGACTGTCTGTTCACCGTTGTTAAATGAATAAATTCCGGCTATTCTCATTTTATCGTTTCGCTTTCTAACCATTGCTTGGGTATTTGTGCCACTTTTTCTCTTCCGGTTGGTTGATGAACAGGTTTGCCCAAAGGACGATAAGGGAGTTCACCGGAAAATAACATATTCATCCTTTTCCGTGCTTCATCAATATATTTTTGTTCTTGTTCACATCCCATAGCCCTTCGATTATTCCTTACAGCGGCTAACAATGCCGAACCTACTCCGCTAAATGGGTCCAAAACCCAATCTTTTTCATTTGTCATTGAAAGTACGCAACGCTCTACCAACTCTATGGGGAATTGGCACGGATGAATTGTTTTTTCAGGATGATTCGCTTTTACGTTAGGGATATTCCAAAGTCCGATCTCCCATTCCTTAGCCATCAATTTCCATATATCACTGGGATTTTTGCCTAAAGGATTGCCGGATGGAAGTCCGTATTTAGGACCGGGTTTGAAATTTGTTTTCCCCGGATATTTTGAAGGAACGCGAACCGGATCAAGATTAAATGTATAATCATCGGTTTTTGTGAACCAAAGTAATGTTTCATACCGTCCTGAAAATCTTAAAGAGCAATGTAAACCATGTTCAAAAGTCCATATAATACGGTTGCGAAGATGCAGCCCTAACTTCCTGAATAATGGATAAAAATAAATATCTAACGGGAATACTTCACTTTTATCAACGTAATTACCGACTTGCCAGCATAACGATCCGTTGGGGGATAATATACGGCAAAGCTCTTTCAGAATCGGTGTTATATTCTCAAGGTAATGTTCTAAACGGATTTGCGTTTCGTATTCTTTCCCTATGTTATATGGCGGTGATGTTATGATAAGAGATGCAAATTCATCCGGGCATTGTGAGAGTATTTCAAGCGAATTGCCAAGAGCAAAGACTATATCTGATTTATCAGAATATGCGTCAGCAATTATTTTCTGCTCTTTTTCAAAAAGAGGTTCATATTCTTTTATTCCATCACTGTTATTGTATCCGTTTTTTGACATATTCAGATCAACGGAATCATCGGCTATATGCCGCAGAATGTCCATGTTGTCTCCGTAAAAAAGGGTGTTTTCCATGATTTCAGTTATTTCTATCTGCAAAATTCGGTATCATTCCAAATCTTTTCAAAATAATCTTTATAACGTCAAGTTCACCGGCACGGCATTAGCTGTGTCCGGCGCAACGATTGGTTAATTGGCTTTATCGGTAAATTTCCAGACATCTGTAAACAGAAAATGATCAAATGTTTTGATATGATCTTTGAGAATATCCTCTGTTGTCATATTTGGTCTTATATCGCAGTAATATACGCCGTCAAGAGGATTTAGTTTTATTGTGTATCCTTTGAAATGTCCTGTGAGAAAAGTTGTGTTTATTCCGTATTTTCCCTCTTTTCCTTTTCGCTGAACATCATTCAGAAATATGGCAAAGTGAGGTGTTTCTGTGTCTGTAAGACGGTTATAGAGAAATTTGTCAATGAAAATTTTGTCAAGACGATCTTTGCTGGAAGTCTTGACTGAACCGACTGCTTTTGTTTCGTCATCAAGCCGGATTATCAGGTCGTGCTGATAACTCATTTTAAAGACTTCCTTGCCGTCTATTTTTACAGGGACAAGAATTGTTCCTTCACCGACTTCAATTCCGGTTTCCGTGATTACCAGCCTGATAAGGCGTTCAAACAAATCTCCGTTTATTTTCCGTGCGGTATTCGACATCTTTGCTGGTAAAGCGTCAAGAGCAGCTCCTATTGACTGCTGTAGAGTGTAAATAAAGCTGTTTAAAAGTTCACGGTTCTGTTTTGTATCAGACTCATATTCACGGATATTGTTGATTAATAAAAGAACATTATTCCTCTCCTCTTCAACTCTTTCATAAGACAGCATGATATTTGTATTGATAGGACGGGTAATATTGTACGTCCCATCATTTTTGTACTGAAAAAATCTGTAATTGTTTTCTTTGCGTGAAACAATTACCGCCTGCAAATTCTCTTTGATGAATTCCAAATATCTCAGACAGAGGTTTCAGCGTTATCTTATTGAATTTCTTATTTCCTCGTTTGCACGGTCAAAATTTATCCATTCTTCCTTTGTCTTTCTTATAACATTTTCTATCCGTGCAACAGCCCACTGATTATATTCAGTGCAAATTTCACATCCGAGCCATTTTCTGTTCAGTTGTTCGGCAACAACCGCAGTCGTACCCGAACCTGAAAAAGGATCAAGTACTGTATCATTGTCATTGCTCGAAGCCAACATCAGACGGCGGATTAATTCTTCCGGTTTCTGAGTCGGATGGGGCGTTTTTTCATCCATGCCGTTGCATGTTGTAGGTATTTCCAATACATCTCTGGGCTTGGCACCGTTAGGATGCGGTATCCAGACATCCGATCTTTTCCCGTTGTTTCCATACTGGCTTGTAACAGCCTGCGGATGCGAAGGATATTTTAATAATACATTATACCAAGTCGCTTATGAAACTACAAGATGCCCGACTATTCCGAAGACCTGCGGGGTTTCCAAAACCCCGCAGGTCTTTGAATATTTCAATTGCGATTTGGTATTACTCTTCTTTAACTGTCAATTTATCCAGATCTTCAAGAGTTCCGTCTTCTTTTTCTCTCTTAACAGAATATTCTCCGGGAGCAAGATTTCCGAATGAATAATTCCCTGAAGCATCTGTTTCAACAGAATTGACAAATTTACCGTTGCTGTCAAACAGTACAACGATCATAATATTGCCGTTCTTTAAAGCCGCTTCATCACCATCAACAGCCGGAACAGGAAGATTTCCGAGTATATTGAAACGGTTTGGCGTTGAATTTTCAAGCGTGATGTCATATTCAACATCACTGTCGTTTATCGTAGCCGTACCATTATACTTTCCTCCAAAGCTCCAGATACTTACCGTATAAGTTCCGCTGACAAGCCCTCCGATGCTGTATTTACCCTCTTTATCGGTCTCTGCTCCGCCACAGCCGTTATCACCAAAGACATCTACACGCGAACCGATAACAATCGCACCTTCTGAATCGGTAACTGTTCCTGAGATGCTGTATCCTGTAGAAAGAGTAAGGGTTCCAAGGTCTTTATTTTCTGTCAGAGATAGCGGTTTTGCCGCAGACCAGTCATGGGTCAATGTCCCGGATTCTCCGTCATAATAAACATTCACATATCCGTCTGCATAAATTCCGATTCTGTAATCTCCCGCGGCAACCTTGACAGAAAAGGCTCCGTTACCTGTTATCTGAGCATTTCCCCATGTACCCTGTGTTTCACTCCATACATCTATCCATACATTTGCATCATCTGATACGCCTGCAATGGTTCCTGAAATTACATACTTTTCAATCGCATTAAAATCAAAATTAATCTCTTTTGCAGATGCCTCGGACAGATTCACTCTGGTTGCTTTATCCCATGAAAGCTGCTGATTGTAAAAAAGCTGCTCTTTTTCCGAGCATACATTTACTACATAATCAGAGGCGTTTCCAAGCCCTTTGATTTCATAAGCTGCTTTTCCGTTTTCATCAGCCATAACTTCGGCATATCCTGAATCAGATACGCTTTCACTCCATGCGCTGATCCATACCCATCTGTTTGCATCAACTCCTGCAATAGTGCCGGATATGCTTTTTCCCTCAGTAGCGGTAAAATCTGTATTCGCCGGATCAGTACTGCTGTCAACATCAGTTTTCATCTGCATTGCATAACCGTAAGCTCTGAATACCACTATAAAATCATTTGCAGATGCTAATCCTGTTATTTTGTAAGAGACCGGCTCTCCTGTTCCTGCAAGACTTGCCATTCCCCACTGATTGCCGCCCCAGCGCATTCCAGCTACATCAGACCAGATTTCTGATTTTACAGGAAGAATATCAATATACTGATTACCTCTGTTTTTACAGTATGCTTCAACAGTTGCCCAGTCACCTTTCTTCAATCCAGTTACTGTGCCTGATATGGTTTTTCCTTTGGAAAGTGTGAAACTGATATTTGCCGGATTAACAGAAGAATCTATCAGATCAGCATCTTCCCATCCGGTCATTCCCTCTGCGCTGTAATAGCCGCCGATATAGCCGTCAGACCATACAGAGACCCGGAAATCCTCAGCAGGACTCAGGCATTTGATTTCATAAGTAACATCAGAACCTGTTCCTATAACGCTGACCTCTCCTCCTGAACCTGTGCTTTCACTCCACGCACTGACCAGAGCTTTTGTATCTTTATCAAGCCCTTTGATAACACCGCTGATCGAATTGCCTGAACCCATGACAATTTTTATGCCTGATACATCACCAACTTTTGTGCTGACCAATGCCGCTTTATCCCATGAAACCAGAGTAGTTGAATCAGCTCCGCCGTAATATCCGCTTACGTATCCTTTTCCTTCCGCCCATATACGGAAATCAGAAGCATTTGCAAGACCTGAAACAGTGAAATCAGCAGTATCTCCGTTTGCCGCTATGCTTTTTCCGCTCTTGCCTGATACAGATTCACTGTATGCGGTGATCCATATTTCATCCCCTTGAGAAATACCGGAGATTGTACCGGAAATCTTTCTTCCTCTGTCCATTGTTATCTTTACATCAGAGGTTCCGGTTTTAAATAATGCTGCTGTCAGATTCTCTTCTGAACAGGGAGCAAATGATTCAATATAACATTTGCTGTAACAGTTGCCGAATGTTCCGTCTTTCTGGAGACAACCGTTCAGATAACCCTCCGCCCAGATATTGATAATATAATCTTCGCCATCTTCAAGACCGCGTATCTTAAAGCTGACATCTTCGCCTGTTCCGGTTACAGAGACATTTTTCCAGCCTCCTTTTGTCTGACTCCATGTTTCAATTGTAACAACATCACCTTTTTCAAGCCCTGATACTGTTCCGGCAATACTTGCTCCCATATTCAGCACAAAATCTATTCCTGTTACCGATTCTTTAGTGGTATCTATCAGGGTTGCATCTTTCCAGTCAGATGTATTTTTATAATAGACAGTTTTATAAAACATGCTATCCCATACCCCGACTCTGTAACCTGAAGCCGGATAAACTGACATTTCATAATTGCCGTTCTCATCTGTGTTAGCGCCGACTCCGAAAGAAACAGGAACGCATTTTTCATCAGGAATATCTGCTGCTCCCGGCGTCTGAACACAGTCAGAACCATATTCAGTATATGCTTCAACCCATACATTGGCAACCGGCTCACCGGATTCATCTGTAACACGCCCTGATATGGTATTTCCTTTATCAAGGATAATATTGATCTCCAGATCAGAAGCAATATTTAAGAGAGTTGCTTCTTCCCATTTCAGAGCAAGAATACCGTCTTTACCTGATGCTGTCAGTTGATTATCTTCTGTCTCTTTCCAGTAACCGCCTGTAAATCCGTTTTTCCAAGGGAAAGAGCTGATTCTGTATTTTGTATCAGGGAACACAACAATTGAAAAATTGCCGTTTTCATCTGTTGAACTCCCTGCCCAGCCGCCCCAGAAGATATTCTCTTTATCTTCATCAGTAAAATTTGCCTGAGCATCTATCCAAATATCTTTTATCGGAGTTCCTTTGGAATCAACTGCTTTTCCATATATTTTTGTTCCCGGATTCAGGGTTACAGCAATTCCGCTGATCCCTTCGGAACCGACATCAATAAGAGTTCTTTTGCTCCAGTTGTTTGTTGTTGTCCCAGCCCATGCTTTATCTGCACCGGGATCAGAGCCGTTTCCGCCATCAGCATCCTGAAAACAGCCGCCTATCAGTCCCATATCTGCAACAGCATAAGTATCAATAAAAAGATCATATTTATAACCCTGTGGTACCGGAATGGAGAATTCACCGTTTTCATTGCTCTCCGCACTGCCGAATACCTCCGGTTTTTCAGGATAAACACCGTCAGCCATATATATTTCATATCTGGCGTTGATCAATACTTTTTCAATCGGATGTCCGTCATTTGCTTTGACAACCCCGCTGATTGTTACATATTTTTCGGAAGAGGGATCAGGGGGGAGAATATCATCCGGTGCCGGAAGGATAAGCAGTTCTTCATTACCCTGTTCTTTATCCGGATTGACAACAACCACGTCATTGCCGTTATTTTCTCCGGCATTTCCATTGTCTGTATCGGCAGTTACCACACCGCCCATAAGCGAAAATGTAAGAAAGAGTATCGCTATAATCTTGGATATTTCTCTTTTTTTATTGAATTTTTTCATGATTCATCTCCTTTTGGAATTTAATGTTATTAAAATTAATACTGATTTTTTCTGTACCCGGTTATTTTCATTTCATATTTATCTCCCCCTTTTTTCTGTGTTCAAAAAATCTCTTCTTTTCCAACTTGCTTGTCTGATATAGACACAGGCAGAAAAAATATCTTTCACACAAAAAGGGAAAATTTTTTAAAAAGGGAGTTAAAAACTTCTAAAATCTTAAATTACCTCTTTTTTTATCGCTTTTATCCGGTCTTTTGAAATCATCGGATTTTCTGATCTCTTTCATCATCTCCTCTATTTTACCTTTTTTATCCGGGTCTTTGGTATAATCTGAAGCTTTTTTCAGATGAAACATTGCATTCTTTATATCCATTTTCTCCTTATAATACATGCCGAGATAATAATGAGCCTCTTCCATATTCCCCTGTTTTCCGTAAGCCTCTCCCATGTAATAGAATGCCCGTTTGTAATCCGGTGCTTTTTCCGTAAGTGTTTTAAATGCAGCAACCGCTTCATCCCATTGATGAAGTTCCATTCGGGTAAGTCCTATATAAAAGAAAGACTCAGGATCAGTTGAATCAAGATCAGCAGCATTTTCAAGAGTTTTCAATGCTTCGGAATATTTGCCGTCTGTAAAATAGACCCTGCCCAGATCTTTTAAAATACGGGAATTAAAAGCATCTTTTTCCAATGCAGTATCTGAGATGAGGAATCGCTTCTTTACCATATCCGGTTCTTTCAAGAATGAGTGCATATCCGTGATGAGCTTCAGGATCATCCGGGGATGATCGGATTTTCTCTTTAAAATAGTTTAATACAGCCTTTTCATCCCCGTACATTGCAAAAAGCCGGTCGTGAACCTCCTGAAATTCAGGATTATCCTTTTTTGTATCAGCAGTTCTCCTGTTATTTTGAAGAAATGCGCCGATATAAGCAATACGCTCTTCAACAGCCGGATGTGTTGTTATATATGTAGGAATGTCATCTTCTCCGAACCATTTTTTCTCCCGGATTTTCTTCAGGACACTTAGTAATCCGGCACCTGTATATCCTGCTTTTGTCAGATATTTCAGTCCGATCTGATCTGCCTGTTTTTCATCTTCCCTGCTGTATGCAAGAGAAAGAGACTGACCCGCGGCAACAGAGCCGATGCTGAGAGCATTAATTGCTGCACCGCCTGCTCCGCCGATTCCGAGAAATACGGCTGCGGCAATACCTGCCAGAGTTGCAAGTCCGATTTTTGATGATCGCTCTATCTGCTGAGAAATATGACGGCATACAACATGCGATATTTCATGGGAAATAATTCCTGCAAGCTCTTCTTCGTTATCCATCGCCTCAATCAGTCCGCTGTTGACGAAAATATGACCCGCCGGAGTGGCAAACGCATTGTAAGTATCTTCTTTAATAATATGAACCTGATAGGGAAACGGCTGAGGCGGGAGAACAGCGACAATCTGTTGGGCAATCTTATTCGCGTAATCTACAATAAAAGGATCTTTTATCAGTTGAAAGTGCTTTTCAACTACCTTCATGAATTCACGGGAAAGCTCCTCTTCCTCTTTGATGGTGATACATGGTGCATTAACAGGTAAGAGGATGGCGGTGCCAAAAGCTATGAGAGTACAGAAAATACATATTTTTTTCATAATTTTATCTTTTTATTTTGCGGGTTAACGGCGGACACGCTGCGATTTATCCGCCCTACATTGCTGCTATTGCTCCTGCATTTTTTTGTAAAGTGAATTATATAATATGTGTTATAGGGTGTCAACACTCTCATTGAAGCCACGTAGGGTCAGGTTAGCGAAGCGTAACCCGACATTTATATGCAGCAAGAATACAGGAAATGTTGGGTTACGCTGCGCTAACCCAACCCAATAAACCCAATAAAATTTATATCAAATCTCTCTCTTTTGCAATATTCCTATATGTCCGAGCCATATTGTCAGGAGGGATATATCTTTCAGACTCTGTTTTCTCTACAAGTCTCATTGCATCATATTCACAGGTGGAGACACAAAGTCCGCATCCTATACATCTTGCTTTATTGACATGGGAAACATCAGCAATTGTGATAGCGTTCATCTGACACCGTTCTTTACAGATTCCGCAGGCAGTACAGTTCTCTTCATTTACAACAGCATAATAATTACTGCACACAGCTTTTGCAGGCTCATCCAATTTATTCAGATTCTTTAATATCTGACAGCAGCACCCGCAGCACATACAGATAACCATCGGTTTTTTTGAATTTCCCGGCTGAAGTACAAGACCTGCCTCTATCCCTTTGTGCAGAATATCCAGTGCATCATCCTGTGAAATATTTCTCCCAAGCCCGTTCTCTTCATAATAAAATGCTCCGCCTCCGAGAATCAGACAGGTCTCAATAGGTCGGTTGCATCCTTTTCCGATTATCTGATGTTCTTTCCGGCATATACAGGGGGCAACTACGATTTTTGACTGCTCTTTTATAATATTCTCCGCCTCTTCATAAGGCATGATATTCATTTCAGCAGAGATACTCTGAGAGATTGGAATAATTCTCATCTGCTTTGTTTTCTGCTTTAACCAGCTTTTTTCCATGATATAAGGAATATATTCATTGACATCCCTGATTAAATCCTCATCCAGATCATTAACGTGATATTCCCATATCCCGATAATGAACTGAGCCGCCATATATGTCAGTATCCCTTTTTTGGTTGACCGGAGTATCAGCCCTTTTTTAGACATATTTTCAAGAGTCGGAGCAGTTTTATCTTCATCCATATTAAGACGTTTTGCAATCACAGATGCAGGTTCCGTCTTCATGGTAAGACCTGTAGCTATCTCTGCTTCATAAGGGGTAAATAGCCGTTTTAAAATTCTTAATTCCACACCCGAATCTGTAGCAGGAAATCCTGCGGGAAGATGATTCAGGTGATCGGCAAGTCTTTTATATATCTCTGTTTCATGAATATCAGGCATTATTTTATCCTTTCTGTAGGGGATAAGAAGCTAAGTTTCTTTAAGAAATTTAGCTTCTTAATCAAACCTCTTAATGCTCTTTCTTCTTGTGCTTTTCTTCTTTTTCTTTATATTTCTTTTCTTTAAAATTTTCTCTTTTTTCCTTGAATTTTTCTTTGAATCTCTTCAATTTTTTCTCTTTTTTCAGATACTTTTTCAGTTCTTTTATCATATCGCGGGATTTTATTTTCAGATGTTTTCCTTTTTCTCTGACAAATGAAATATCAGACTGAATCAGGAGAAGTTCTTTGTCATTGAAACGGGATTTGTTTTTATTAACATATTTCCCGATATTTGACATATAATATTCAACCGCTTTTGATTTATTCAACTGATGGCGGGATTCCTTGATCACCCTTTTCAATGTACGGCTATGCTCTTCAAGCTGTTTCAAGGAGCTTTGAATTGCCTCATGATTCGCCGTCTCTTCTGCTCTTTTCAAGTTTTCCTTTGCCTCGGCAACAGCCATTTCTGCTTTTTTTACATCAACAGTGTATGTGTCATACTGATTTGACCATTTTTCAAAATCTTTCCGGTGTCTTGAGAGCATTTGAGGGAATTTTTTCATCATAACAGCTTCACGTTTATCACACCATGCTTTCCAGTCTCTTTCTTTTTGAGGGATAGCATTTACAGTCCTTAATTCTTTTGTATCTTCATCCAGTTCAGCCATTTTTCCTTTATCAAGAACTGTCCTTGAAGTCTCACTCTCTAATTCAACGCGACCTTCATCCACAGCAACAACTGTTGCTCCGTCCAAAGATACAACTGTATCAAAAGCTGTTCCGCGTATGCCTGCAACAGCCGTCGGTGTATAAACAGCAGGCTGAGAAGATTCTCCTTTGAATTCTGTTATAGCGGAGCGTAAAAAACCGACTGCGAGCCTGAGAACGGATGATTCTTCTTCAGATTCCTGAGCAAGTTCAGTATATTCATCAATTGCTACTTCTGAGGATTCACCTGTCATAAAATTGCTCCTTCCATTTAAGGAGAATCTGACAGAACTTTTTTCACCTGTGATAATCCGGTCTCCGGGAAAAAGAGGCATATCCGGTTTGGCAATGATCTCTTCTTCCGCTGTTCTTATCACTGTAACAGCATTTTCAACAGAGAGAATCTTTCCTACGCTGATTTCTTCCGTAGTATCATCCTCATTAATTTCCTGACCGATGCACTGCTGTGCAAATATCAGCATAACCATTACAGAGATGAATAAGATATTTTTTCTGATTTTCAAGATTTATTTATCCTTTTTTATTTGAGTATTTTAATGATGCTCCTAAAAAGAGGGAGAATTGTTTGGCTGTTCTATGTTTTCACTGATTTCTTTTAACATAACCATTCTGATTGTCCTGTGCTGTATTTTTAAAACAGTAATTTCATATTTATCCATATTGATTTTCTCGTTTGATTTCGGTATTCTGTTAAAATAATAGAGTATCAGACCTGACAGGGTATTGTAGTTTTCGCTGATAATAAAAGGATGCGGTAAATAATCATTTATATCTGTTAAAAGCTGTGTTGCCTGAACAAGAAATGTCTTATCCTCTTTTTCTTCTACAATCGGTTTTTCATCATCATCTTCATCCTGTATTTCGCCGACCAGTTCTTCCAAAATATCCTCCAACGTTATAATCCCCTGCGTTCCCCCAAATTCGTCAATAACTACGGCTAAATGTATATGCTGTTTCTGAAATTCTTTTAAAACTTCACTTATCCGTTTTGTTTCAAATATATAAAAAGGAGGATGCAACAGATTTTCTATTTTAAAATCCGGATTTCTGTATTGCTCTTTTAAAACATCTTTGGCATAAACAACACCGATTATATTATCTATTGATCTCTTATAAATCGGAATACGTGAATAACCGTTCTCCAGTATTTTTTCTATGATTTTTTTTACAGGTAATTCAATATCAAGAGAGAAAATCAGTTGACGGGGTATCATTATCTGTCTTGCATTATGGTCGGTAAAGTCAAAAGCATTTTTAATTATTTCATAATTTTCTTCCTGTATTTCTCCGCCTTTTCTGCTTTGTTCCACCAGCAGCCTTAATTCATCAACACTGTGAATTTCATGATCTCCGACAGGTTTGATGCCTATAACATTCAAAAGAAAGTTTGATGAAGAATTCATTAACCAGATAAAAGGGCGGAAAATCATAAAAAACCAGTATAAAGGATACGAAATCATAAGAGTTGTCAGTTCAGCTTTTCTGATGGCAATAGATTTTGGTGCCAATTCTCCGAAAACAATATGTAATACTGTAATAATAATAAATCCTGCGGGTAAGGAAATTGTATGCAATAATTCCTGCGTTATAGAAATATTCAGTGAATGAAATATTGTTAATATTATTTTTGCCACAACAGACTCGCCTATCCAGCCAAGTCCGAGACTTGCAAGTGTTATCCCTAATTGTGTTGCTGAAAGATAAGTATCTAAATGATTAATTATATGCTCTGATCTTTTCGCAAATCTATTTCCCTGTTCTGCTTTCAGATGAATTTGTGAATATCTTACTTTTACAATTGAGAATTCTGCTGCAACAAAAAAACCGTTTAACAGAACTAAAAATAACGTCAAAAATACTCCGATTATCATAATTTACTCTCTTTTTGATAAATATTTTCAAGAAACTTAGTTTGTGATACACTCAGCAGATCGAAAAAGTTCGTAGTACCGCCTTTAGGCGGTAAGGCGTGCTGCGATAACCGTCTGATTTCACACTGACCGCCTAAAGGCGGTACTGCAAACAGAAAAGTTCGTAGTACCGCCTTCAGGCGGTAAGGCAAAAAGTTCGTAGTACCGCCTTCAGGCGGTAAGGCGTGCTGCGGTAACCGTCTGATTTCACACTGACCGCCTAAAGGCGGTACTGCAAACTTTTACAAATTTCCGATCTGCTGACACTGAAAAAAAATGTGGTAATATAGCAGTTTTCATCTTTTCAGGAAGATCAGACTCAGCCCCGGAATATACGTTATAATCAGCACCGCGACAAGAAGCACAATCATAAAAGGGATTGTCGCCCTGTATAATTCTGACACAGGTTTTTCAAAACGGTAACTGGCAATAAAGAGATTCATCCCGACCGGAGGCGTAACATAGCCGATCTGCATATTTGCCAAAAAGATAATCCCCAAATGAACCGGGTCAACCCCGTAACTGACTGCTACAGGCAGAATCAGAGGAACCATGATGACCAGAGATGAAAAAATATCCAGAATCGCACCGAGCAGCAGCAAAAAAAGATTCAGAAGAATCAGAAAGACGAGTCTGTCTGTTACATGAGACTGAATAAAATTAAAGAGACGGGTCGGCACTTCCGCATCAATCAGAAAATTGGTTGAGGCAAGAGAGACTCCTAATATCAGAAGAATCCCGCCTACCATGATCATGGATTCCCGCATAATACGGGGAAGCTGAGAGATTTTAATCTCCCTGTAAATAAAGACCTCAACCACAAGAACATACATGGCAGTAGCAGTGGCTGCTTCAGATACAGCAAAAAATCCGCCGTAAATACCGCCAAGTACAAAGAAGGGCAAAGGGATTTCCCATATTGCTTCCCTGAAAGCTGCCACTGCTTCTTTTATTCCCCCTGCTTTTTTTTGGAAAGATATGATATGACGGTTTTCCCACAGGCTCCAGCATGAGAGAAGCAGAATCATGAGCAGAGAGGGGAGGATTCCTGCAATAAACAAATCTTCAATGGAAACTGCCTGCCCGATGCTCATCTGCTGTGCAATAATACCGTAAAGAATCAGGGGCAGAGAAGGAGGAAATAACAGCCCTAAGCTGCCGGATGTGGTCACCAGACCGAGGCTGAATTTTTCACTGTATCCTGCCTGAATCAAAGCAGGATACAGCAATGCACCGAGAGCGACAATGGTTACGCCTGAAGCGCCTGTAAAAGCTGTAAAAAATGCACACGCAACAAACGCCACAATTGCCAGCCCTCCGGGCATCCACCCTAAAAATGCCTGAGTCAGCCGCACCAGACGCTGAGATGTCCGGCTCTCTCCTAGCAGATAACCTGCAAAGGTAAAGAGCGGGAGAGCCAATAAGACAGGTGTATCCGCTATACGGTACAATTCAATTGCAATGACTGAGAGATCAACATCCAGATAATAAAATCCGGCAATTGCAACAGCCAGGATAATTACAAAAAGCGGTGTGCCTAAAATGGCAAATAAAATTAATATGAGAGAAATAATATAAAACATCATTGATCCTACATGAACAAACGGATTTATTCAGGATTAAGAAGAAAACAACTTTACCTTTCATATTAAAAAAGACTTCCGAAATTTCCGGAACTTCGGAAGTCTGTATTTAAAAATTTATGTCCACTTACATATATAAAATAACCCAAGTTGCGACCTGCTGAAAAAATAGCCTCACCCGGCTCGGTTCGGACTTCGGCGTGAGGCTTCGGCGTGAGGCTTCGGCGTGAGCGCTCAGCCGAAACGCTCAGCCGAACGATTGACAAATCCGAACCCCTGCCGGATTTGTCACTGACTCAGCCGAGGCAGGGGCATAGGTGGCAACTTGGGTTAAAATATTAAAAAAGAATAATAATAAATTGTTTAAAAAGAGTCAAGAAGGATAAATATCAGACCTGCGCAGTTTTGACTGATTTTATATTGGGACCGCGGGTCTTTACTGAATAAGACGGGATTAATTTTAATAACAGGCGATAGGCATTGTTGATTTCATTAAATTTCCGGTGAGAGGCCGCTTCGTGATCCGGATGATATTTTCCGGCAAGGATTCTGAACCGTTTTTTTATAATCCCCATATCTGATGTTTCAGGAATACCGAGTATTTCAAAACTCTTCCGATAAGATTTATAATGAGTTAATAATTCCCATGTTCCTTTGATAAACGCCGCGGCACTCTCTTCATCCAAATTATAGAAGTTTTCAGTATCCAGATAAAAATATTTTATCGAAAGTCTCTCCAATTCTGTATCTCCGAGCTTTTTAAAATGGAAATCACAGTAATTTTTGCTCAAATTGCATGGAACATTGCAGAATTTTCCTGAAAGCTCTTCATAAAAGCGGCATTTTCCGGGTTCAGGATAATCAAGCAGAAATATACGCATAAAATGAACAAAAAGATATTTATTTTCTTTGTAAAATTCATCCTGCAATCTGTATAGCAGATAAAACAGAATAAAATGATTCTGATACAGTTTCAGGGGATTCTCATTTAATATATTCATTTCCGGGAAGACAATTCTTAACAGAGTGCTTTCATAACAGGGGGATGTTAATGAAAGGAGATAGGCTCTTATCTTCTCTTTATCTGTCAGTTCCAAACGTCCGGTAAATTCATCCATAATTATCCTGTATGAGAATGGAGTAAGCGGAACTTTTTGCTGCGACTGAGGAGATAATGGCGGACACGCTGCGCTTTGTCCGCCCTACATTGCTACTCCTAAATTATTTCAAGTTTTTCTGTAAGATCGCTTTTGTCAATTGCAGAAAGATTTTCTCTCAGGCTGTTCAAAGCAGTCGGAATATACTGCTCAAAATAGCTCTTTCCTTTAATTTTACTCAGATAGCCGAATGCCCCAAGCATCTGAAGATTTCTGGTAACAGAGCAGTATCTGTAGCAGATTCTGAATTTTTCAGGATCAATTTGGATCAGAGCAGAGAGCTTTTTTATGCAGTATTCCAATAACTGCTCCTGAACAGAACGCGGCAACGCCACATAAGGATCTGTCAGCAATGATGCAAGATCATATTGAAGAGGTCCGATTCTTCCGCTTTGAAAATCAATAAAATAAAATTTATAAGGAGAATCATTCCCGCATTTCAGATTATGAACAGCCATGATATTACGGGACTGCATATCTCTGTGCATAAATCCGTTTACTGAAAATTCAAGTGCCTTATCAGCCAAAATGGTAAATTCATCCTTCATATCTTCAAAAGATACTTGTCTGTTCAAGTATCCTCTTAAAAACGCATCCGCAAAATAGCGGCATTCTCTTTCAAGAATAAGATTCTTATCATAAAAAGCGGACTGATAAGCCCATGCAGTATCAAATCCCTCTGCGCCGGAAAGCGATATTTTTATAAGCAGATCAATAACAGACTGATAATAAAATATAATTTCATCGGTATCTTTTGCATTTTTTATAACATCCTGAAGATGAAGATTCCCCAAATCTTCCATAAAGACAAGTCCTGAAAAAATATCATAATTATAAATTTCAGGAACAGGAATCCCTTTGCTGTAAAGATGAGAGCCGATTCTGACAAATGACTCAGCCTCACATATCCCCTGCTGATTCTTTATTCCATGATCTGCCATTATCATAGAACGCTGAATATTTTCTGATAAAGTGATTCTGTACCATTTTCTGTCGGATCCGTCCCCTTTTAGCTGTTGGGTTATGACTGTTGGCTTCTGACTTCTGACTCCTGACTTCTGACTCCTGAATTCTTCTGTCATTTTTTCTATGGCAATCTCTTTGTATCTCTCCGGTGTTCCAATATCTTTCCAGTAAGAATTTGGCGAAATAAATCCTTTTATCTTTTTTCCTGCTGCCATCAGCTTTTTGTATGCGTCAATGCTGGTTGAAAACAGACCAGCCGGAATAAAATCAAGGATTTCAGGATTAAGCACTTGGATGCCGGTGAAGGTGAGAAGTGAGAAGTGAGAGGCAGAAGGAGAAAAATCTGTGACAAATTTTTTTTTGTCAACAGATACTGTATTGAATTCAGGATCATTATGAAGCACCAGCGTTACCGGATGCTTATGATTCAGATGAAATTCATAAACATCTTTCAGACAATAATCTGTAACAATATCGCTGTTAATCACCATAAACGGTTCATTATCCCAGAAATCTGCAACATTTTTTACAGCGCCTCCTGTGCCGAGAATCACAGGCTCATACCGGGTATAAACCGGAATAGTATATTGTTGGGCAGTAATAAAATATTCTATCTTTTCATGCAGATGATGGGTGTTAATCATGATTCCACTGCATCCGGCGTCTTGCAGAGTGCGGATAAGAATATCCAGCAGGGGACGCCCTCCTATTGTAAACAAGGACTTAGGCGTGTTTTTCGTATAAGGAAGAAGCCGGGTGCCGAATCCGGCAGCAAGTATCATTGCTTTCATAACCATTTTTTAAACGAATGATAAAGAGAATGCAACAGAAATATTTTACTCCTAATTGATTTCTCTTTGCCTTTTTTACAGAAAAGTGGTATTTTAAATATAAAGAGCTAAGTTTTTTCAAAAAAACTTGGCTTCTTAAATAGACATTAAGGATTAAAAAAGTGAGTATCATTATTAATCGTATAAAACTTGTCGGATCAAAAGGTGAAAAAAAAGTTGATGCCCTGTTTGACAGCGGTGCAACCTATTCTTTTATCAGAAAAGAATTGGCTTTGAGATTGGCAATGCCGGAGAATTTACCGGATCCTCCTGAATTTGAAACAGCAAGAGAGGGGGATAAGCTCTCTGTTGAAGAGGCTGTAAGACTTGATTTTTATATAGAAGGGATACGTTTGTCTGATGAGTTTCTTATTATTGAAGAATTGTCCGAAGAAGTCATAATCGGCGCGACAACGCTTCAGAAATGGCGACTGAAACTTGATTTTGAGCAGGACAGGGTTATTGTTAATCAGACGGTTACAAGGCTTATGTTAAAATGAACACGGTCTTAGCGGTGAATCAGCTTAGAAAAGGAATTGCTGATAATCCTTGTAGTTTATGAAATTTATGATATAGTTATAAATAATGATCCCAGCACTTCAATCAAAAATTTGAAAGGAAAAAATCAATGACCCATAATCATGATCATCAACACGACTGTCATGACCATGATCATCACCATGACCATGATCACCCTCACGACCATCATTATTGTCATCATAACGAAATCCAAAGCTCTTTATCTTTTGAAGATAAGATGATAAAGCTCTTTGAACACTGGATAAAACATAATACAGATCATGCACAGACCTATACAGACTGGGCTGAAAAAGCAAAAGAGAATGATCTGGCAAATGTATCTGATTTATTAAAGTCTGTGGCGGATATGACTATTTCAATCAATAAAAAATTTGAGGATGCTATAGGGATGATTAAAAAGAGATAATTATCCGGTAAATAAGACCTGCGGGGTTTTCAAAACCCCGCAGGTCTCATTTATGTGTACAATATTTTTTTCTTGACACACAGATGAATAACCGCTAATAGAAAAGAAGGCGCTATTTTTAGCTTAAAAGGGAATCCCGTGAAAATCGGGAACGGACCCGCCGCTGTAATCGGGGACAAACACCGCAGAATGCCACTGCCTGAAGTGAGAGAAGTGGGAAATGGGAAATAAAAAAAATTCTCATTTCTCAATTTTCATTTCCCAGGGTGGGAAGGCGCGGTAAGTAGGATGATCCGAAAGTCAGAAGACCTGCCTGAAGTGAAAAACAAAGAAACTAAGTTTCTTTATGTATATACTGATTTTCGTGGTAAGAAATCAGGCAAAAGATTTCGAGGATAAAAAAGGGTAATCCCCGGATCGAATTTATTTCGGTTCGGGGATTTTTTTTGGCTATGAGAATTCAAAACATAAAACATCGTATTTTCCTTTTATTTCTTATGGTTTTCTTTTGTAGCAGGATAATTTTGTATGCTGATCAGCATACAGATTCTGTAACATTGGATAAAGTCGTTGTTACCGCAGAAAAAACAGATGATGATTTTCAGACAGGGGATATTGATACAGAGCAGACTCCTGCTTTTTTTTCCGTGATAAAAAGAGATCAGTTTGAAGGAAAAATGGAGGATCTGGCTGAAGTGATTGAAAAAGAAGCAGGGATTCAGATACGTCAGTCCGGGGGACTTGGAAGTTTCTCAACAATATCTCTGCGCGGCTCGTCAAGCGAGCAGGTAATTATCTGCATAGACGGAATCCCTTTGAATGACGCATCAGGCGGCGGGGTAAATCTTGGAAATATATCCCTTTCAGATATTGAATCTGTTGAGATTTACCGGGGTATTACTCCTGTCAACTTCGGAAAAGCCTCGATTGGCGGGGTTGTTAATATCAGAACTATGAGGACTGATAAAGAATTTCACGCAAATACCGGCGCGGGATACGGCTCATTTAATACTCGTAATTTCAGCACATTTATCAGCCATAAACCTGATAAATGGGATTATCTGCTCTCAGGAGAATATCTCAGCAGTGATAATGATTTTGATATTTTAAATGATAACGGAACAGAATGGAATAAATCAGATGACCGCTGGGAAAAGCGGAACAATGCACAGTTTGATCAGAAAAATATCCTCAGCAAACTCGGCTATGATTTTACAACTGATCTCAGGGCTGATTTTCAATATCAGTGGTATTCAAAGGGTAAGAATCTGCCTAATTGGAGAAACAGCCAAAAAGCAGATACTTCGCTTGATACAGATCGCCAGATTGCGGCTTTAAAGCTGACGGCAAATAATATAACCCCTTATCATATAAATACAGGCACACGGCTCAGTTATTCACAGACAAAAGAACTTGTATGATGACAGAAACGAAAACATGGGATTATCAGGAAATGAATATAATAAATATTTTACTACCAGCTATGATCTTAATCTCTTTCTGGAATTGCTGACGCAGTTCAATATGCTCTCTCTTACAATAGATACCCAGCATGAGAGCTATGATTTTAAAAATCTTCTTGGTGAAGATGATTCAGATGAAAAATCAAGAATCAGCTTTTTAACCGGGCTTCAGGATACCGTTCTTCTGTTTAATGAGAGACTGATAATAACCCCGGGAATCCGTTATACTCTGATCAAAGATAAAGCAGAAGATAATGATTTGTCAAGAGATGAATCATATTTTGCTCCTCAGATCGGCGTCAAATACCGACCTTTGAATTGGCTTGATTTAAAGACAAATCTTGCACGGTATGTTCGTGAACCATCTTTTTTTGAATTATTCGGAGATCGCGGAGATTTTTCACGGAAATGAAGATTTAAAAGCAGAAAAAGGAATAAATTTTGATATTGGGTTTGAAGTCCGCCGGGAAATATCAGAAAAATGGTTTAAAAGATATTGCTCTTAATATGAATTATTTCCAAAGTGATACAGATGATTTGATTACCCGCATCTATTATCAAGGCTATTGGAAAAGCGGTAAATATTTCAAGTGCAAAGATCAACGGTATTGAATCAGGGTATAAAAATCGCTTTATTCAGATACTTCAGCCTAATTGCCAATGCAACGTGGCAGGATACTGAGAATCAGACTGAAAAAAAAGACCTTAACGGAAAAAAACTCCCCGGCAGATTTGATACATCTTATATGGGGAGATTTGAAGGTGAATATCAGGGATTTAAGGCATATATCGAATATATTGCTGAAAAAGATATGTATTATGACGCCCCGAATCTGTTAAAGGCTGAGGACAAAGAAGAGATTAATATAGGTATTTCTCTTTTATATAAATCTGTTATCATGACGGCTGAGGCAAAAAATATCGGCGATGATTTATATGAGGATTTTAACGGGTATCCACTGCCCGGAAGATCATATTTTTTTACAGTAAAATATAATTATTAAAGGGGAATAAAGACCTACGGGGTTTTGGCTATTTATTTACCATAAAGACACGAGAACACAAAGTTCACGAAGTTCTTTACACTATAATAGTTAAGGAGGATTTGATGAAAAAAAGCGTTTTGTCCAGAAAAGAGCATCTGAGGCTATTCTCATTGATGCCTGCGGTCTTTGCACTGCTGATGATTTATGTACCTGTAGCATGGTCGGAAGTAATTCAGAAAGCTGTTGTAATAACAACTGCTTCGGATAATTCCAGCGGCGCACATGCAGTTGTATCAGTTGATCCAATTGGCGGTCCCGGAGCGTTCAGAAGAATCTGCTTCCCTCAGAATCAGACCTTGGTGTTGTAGCTTACGGCACCCATTTTTACCGGCTTGGAAAGTATAAAATGGATCATATAACCAAATTTCATATCAGCGCACCTGATAAACCGATTTGGCAATTTTCTGTGAATGAAACAGATACAGAAAGTGCAAATCCGCATGATATGATTTTTGTCAGTGATACCAAAGCGTATGTTCTCCGATACGGTTCTTCAAAAGCATGGATTGTTAATCCCTCTGCAACAACAGAAGCAGAGTTTAAAATCGGAGAGCTTGATCTCTCTTCTTATGATGAAAAAGACGGCAAACCTGAAATGCACCAGGGGATTATTGTAGGTAAAAAACTCTTTATACTTCTTCAGCGGCAGGATAGCAGCGGCGGTTACGGGAACTGGGTTCTGAATGAGGCGTGGGCGGCTGTATTTGATATTGATACAGATACAGAGATTATTACAGGCAAAGGAAATGATATTATGCACGGAATTCCGCTTCCTGCAAAAAATCCGCACTCTGTTCAGTATCTCAAAGAGAATCAGACACTTTATGTGCAGTTCGCCGGAGATTTGATGGATAAAGATTATTCCGGCGGTGTTATAACTCTTGATCCTGATACTTATGAAACAGCTTTGATTTTAGATGACGGTGATGCTGATAATCATCCTTATGGAAATATTTCAGGAATGGCTATTGTTTCACCTGAAAAAGGCTATTTTGTCGGATATGCAAAATGGATGGATAATTCACTATATTCGTTTAATCCATCTACAGGTGAAGTAATCGGCACAGTGGCAAATGATTATCTTAACAGCAAAAACATCGCTGGAATGGAGTCCGGCGCATATCTTGATAAAAACGGAATGCTCTGGGTATGTAACGCAACAGACGGTGAAATCGCTATAATAAATCCCGCAGATGATTCAGTTGATGAAAAAATCTCCACGGAGCTGAATCCGCAAAAGGTTGTTTTTGTTACCATGATGGAGAATTCCCAAGAATGGGTGAATATCAGCGGAACGGTTCAATATGAAGGGATTCCGTTATGTGCTATGATATTGGCAAACGGGCAGTATATGTTCACCTGTAGCTGTGACGGCAAATATGAAATGAGTGTTCCGCTAGATGCAAACGGAAAGATCACCTTATTTGCATTTTGTGACGGACTTGCTCCTTTTAAAGAGGTTCTGGATCCATGGGATACTGAAAATTTTGATATTTATATGACTTCTGCATCTTTGGAGAGCAAGGTTATAAATACAACCAAAACCTTGACTGCTTTGGATTCAGGCTGGATAAATATAACCGGAAACATCTCTTATGAAGGACTGCCGTTAAATGCAATGGTTCTGGCAAACGGTCAGTATATCTTTTCCGATGCAACTGACGGGAGTTATGAACTGAATGTTCCGTCAGATGAAAACGGAGAGATTACCCTCTTTGTTTTCTGCGATGGATTTGTACCGTTTAAGCAGAGTTTTTAAGAATTAGATTAACGACATTTGCGACCTTTTACCACAAAGACACAAAGGACACAAAGATCACAAAGATGATAATGTGTGCAGACTTTGTGAAACCTTTATGTCCTTCGTGGTAAAAAAAGAGCAAAATTTAAAGTTTCTGAATTGAACAAACAACTAAAAAGGAGTGAATAAAATGTTCAGAAAAATTGGTGTGTGTCTGCTTGCATTATCTGTTATGATTGCTTTTTCCGCAACGTCTTTTGCTCACGGAAAAAAGAAAGAGGCAAAAAAAGGAATTCTTCTGGTCTGCTTTGGAACCAGTGTTCCGGAAGCACAAGCGGCATTTCAGAATATTGAAGAGAAAGTAAAAGCCGCTTTTCCTAATGTGCCGATTCGCTGGGCTTATACATCACATATCATCCGCCATAAGCTCGCCAAAGAGGGAAAACAGCTTGATTCTGTTGAAACGGCAATGGCAAAGATGATGGATGAAGGCTTTACCCATGTGGCAGTGCAGTCTTTTCACACTATCGCCGGAGAAGAATTTCACGGAATGTATAAAAATGTCAATCTGTTCAGCGAAATGTACGAAGGGATTGAAAACATTATTGTCGGTTATCCATTGCTGGGAACTCAGGAAGATATGGAAAATGTCAGCAAAGCAATTATTGAGAATATCCCGAAAGAACGAAAAGAAAATGAAGCAATTGTTCTTATGGGTCATGGAACACATCATCCCGCAATGCGTTTTATGCGGCTCTGATGTTCAATCTTCAGCAGAAAGACCCGAATATCTTTGTCGGAACAGTTGAAGGTTCACCGACAATTGAAGATATTCAAGATATGCTTCTTAAAGAACAAGATAAAAAAAGCATATCTTATGCCTTTTATGTCTGTTGCCGGGGATCATGCCAGGAATGATATGGCAGGAGATGAGCCTGATTCATGGAAAAGTATTCTGACAAAAGCAGGAATTACCTGTGTGCCTGTTCTCAAGGGAAGTGCAGAATATGACAATATTCTTGCCATCTGGATTGATCATCTGAAAAAGGCATTTGCCCATTTTGAATAAATAAATAATCCCTTGTATTGCCGCATTTTAAATAAAGACCTCCGAAGTTTCAGAAATTTCGGAGGTCTTTTTCTTAAAATCTGTCAGAAAAAAACTGTCATAAAAATTCTGCATACTGTTTTTTTTCTTGATAAACCTCTAAATAATCATGATTTTTGATAATTCATTGCTATGGAATATTACGACACAAGGCAGTGAATAAAGTTGCAGAAAATACGAAAATATGTTATCGGACTGATGTTTCTTATATACAATTTATAGTAAATATACTATGAAAGATGACGGATAACGTCAATTAAGAATTAGGAATAAAAAATTAAAGGAGGTATAAGTAATGAGTCGTTTGAAAGGTATTTTTTTTCTTTTTCTGTGCGCAGTTGTTGCAATATCCGGCTGCACATCTGACGAAAAGAAAAAGAAGTCTGAGTATGAAAAAAAGACAGCCTATTTTGAAAACGGTAAGGCATATTTTGAAAAAGAAGAGTATAAAAAAGCAGAGATTGAACTGAGAAATGCTCTGAAGATTGATCCTAAATATCCTGATGCCCTTGCCAAACTGGGTGAAACCTATCTGAAACTCGGCAATGCCAAAGGAGCTTTGGATTCTTATAACAAGGTCGCAGAGCTGAATCCTGATAATATGGATGCTCAGTTTAAATTGGCAACTTTTTATTTTCTTGGTCAAAAACCTGAAACCGCAAAAGAGAAAATCAATCTGGTATTAGCAAAGGAACCAAATAATATAGATTCATTACTTTTACACGCGGCTCTTCTGGAACAGGATAAAAATTTTCCCGAAGCAGAATCTGTTTTGAATAAAATTATAAAACTTGATCCGAAACGGGCAGGCGCTTATCTTGGACTTGCCCGGGTAATGGCAGGTCAGAACAAATTTGATGAAGCAGAAGAGACTTTGAAAAAATATGCTGATATTAATCCTAATGAGATAAAACCGTATCTTAATCTTTTTTCTTTTTATATAACAAGAAAGGAATTTGGCAAAGCAGAATCAACAGTTAAAAAAGCAATAGAGTTAAATCCGAAAAATACAGATTTGATTGTTCTGCTCGGCAATTTTTACGCAGATCAGAAAGAAGAGGAAAAAGCAGAGGCAGAATATCTGAAAGCCGTTGAAATTAATCCAAAAAATTCTGATTTACATATTGAGGCGGGGAATTTTTATTTCAGACATAAAAAAGAAAAAATGGCAGAAGCGGAATATCTGAAAGCTGTTGAGATCGATCCTGAAAATGTCAAACCATATATGGTGATGGCAGGCTTTTATGATCTTACCGGTAAAAAAGAGAATGTATTATCAATGTTTAACAAAGCACTTGCTGTTAAGCCGGATGATACACGGGTAATGCATGCTGTTGCAATGTTTTATTTTAAAGAGAAGAATCCTGATGAGGCTGATAAATACATTACAAAGATTTTGGAGAAGAATCCGAAAGATTTTTCAACCAGAATGCTGAAAACAGAAGTTTTTTTCTTAAAACAGGATATTGACAAGGCAATCCCTTTACTTGACGAACTGATCAAAGAAGAGCCTAAACTTGCACGCTCTCATTATCTGAAAGGTGCGGCTCTTTTCAGAAAGGGTGAATTAATAACAGCAAAAGAGAGTCTTGCAGAGGCTTTAAGGCTCATGCCCAAATATATAAAGGCAAAACTTTTATTGGCAGATATTTATCTGCGCGAGCGTAATTTTTCCAAGTCGTCAGAAGAGAGTGAGGGGGTTCTTGCCCTTCTTAAAGAACAGAACATATCAGGTGAAGATAAAGAAGGGGGTGAAACTCCGGGTACAAAGGAATGGTATCAGGCGACCCTTATTTCAGGCAATACTGCAATGGCTCAGGATGAATCTGAAAAAGCCAAAAAACTGTTTGAATCTTTGATTGCAAAGGATCCTGCCAATCCCATAGCATACTACCGTCTCGGTATTTTATACCGTCAGCAGAAAAAGCATGATGATGCGCTCAAAAATTTTGAAAAAGTCTTGTCCCTCAATCCTGTATCTCTTGATGCTTTTACTCATCTGGTTCTTACTTATGCGGCAAAAAAAGATTTGAAAACAGCACTGAAAAAGTGCGACGAACAGATAAAACTGATGAAGGATGCTCCCCCGGCAGCTTTGGCAATTATTCATAATTTAAAAGGGGGGATTTATCTTGCTCAGGATAAAAAGACTGAAGCTGAAGAATCTTTTAATAATGTTATAAAAGTAAATCCGAATTTTATACAGGCTTATTATGCTTTGGCACGTCTTTATCTTTCAGAAAAAAATGAAGACAAGGCAATAGCCCAGTTTAAAACAATCATTGAAAAAAAGCCGGATCAGCCCGGTCCTCACATGCTGCTCGGCATAATCTATGAAATGCAGAAAAAATCTGATCTTGCAGAAGAAGAGTACAGAAAAGCGGTTCAGATTAAACCTGATTTTTCCGCTGCATTGAATAATCTTGCGTATCTGCTTGCAGAACAGGATAAAAACATAGAAGAGGCTATGAACTTTGCTGAAACAGCAAAAAAGAAGAATCCTGATGATCCGGGTATTACAGATACTCTAGGATGGGTTTTTTATAAAAAAGGGATGGGTACATCTTCAGAAGATCACAAAAAGATGTATTATGATAAGGCAATAGAAGAATTTAAGGACAGCCTTGAAAAACTTTCTGATAATGCTGTAATCCATTATCATCTGGGACTTGCATATCATCAGAAAGGAGATAAGAATAATGCGTCAATATCATTGAAAAAAGCACTTAGTCTGGATGAGAAATTTGACGGTGCTGATAACGCAAAAAAGATACTTTCGGAAATCGGAAAATAGTATTTGAATCAGACCTGCGGGGTTTCATAAACCCCGCAGGTCTTCTGGGATACTGAAAAGCCAAGTTTTTTTAAAAAACTTGGTTTTTACAGTTTTTTACAACTGGAAAGCGAAAAATATAACCGCTTAAAAGCCTATGAAATATCTTTCTTTAAAAATATTAATATTATGTATCTTAATGCCGCCGATTCTCTATATAATTACAATACATTATGCTATACAGAAACTATATATTGAGAATCACCTGAAAAGCAGGTATGCTGCCGAGATTGAAAACAGCTATATGGGAGATACCCGTCCTTTATTTGACGGAAGTCTCGGTCTGAAAGATGAGATAAATAAAAATATCAATCTTTATCTACAGGGAAAACCTTTGCTCAGGTGGGGAATAAAAGCAAATGTAACTGTCATAACAAAAGAGGGGACAATTTTATATCCTGAGGTTTTTGAAGAGAAAAAAGATTCTCTCTCTTCACCGATGCAGGTTGCTGAAAATAATTACCGGATTATGAAAGAGGATATTACAGTTCTTGTTGATTTGGAACTTGAACATAATACACTGATTTCAAATTTAATTCTCGGTTTTTATATTCTGATCTTTCTGCTTCTGCTTTTTTATCATTACAGACGGGGAACCGGAAGAGCCATGCATAAATATCAGGAGAAAAGCATGGAGATTGAACGGCTTTTAGAATTGGAAAAGGTTCATAATAACGTGCTGAAGCTGATTGAACAGGATAAAGAGAAACTCTCCTCTGAGCTTGAAAAGATGAAAAATATTCTTAAAAATGAAAAAAATAAAGCTACAAAGAATGAAGATGATCTTTTACAGGAGATCGTTATTCTTGATGAAAAGATCAAACAGATACTCAGTGTGAAAGAAGAGCAGAAAAGCGAGATTGAGGATTTGAAGGAAAAGATAAAACGTCTTGAAAAGGTAAAGCAGAAAGACAGCAGACAGGCTGATTCTGTTAAAAAACGGTTTGCAACCCTGTATAAAAATATATCGGTTCATGACAGAGCAGTCAGCGGGTATCTTGAGCTTGAAGAGGATATGAGAATAAAGAGCGAGGAGGTTATCCATCAACTGAATGATGATTCCACTCTTGTGACTATAAAGAGAAAGGTCTTTGGAAAAAAGAACCGGGAGACGGTTTTAGAGGTCTTATTTGCTTATAAGGGACGGCTTTATTTCCGTAAAACAGATAACAGGATTGAAGTTCTTGCTATAGGTACGAAAAATACGCAGATAAGGGATCTTGAATTTCTGGATAACCTTTAAAAGTAAAAATCTGACCCCATACGCATCAAGCTAAGGATATAACATACTGATTTTATTATCTCAGGCTGAACGGCAGCCGAAACGCAAAACGTTGATTTTCGGGGGTTCCGGAATCATAAAAATCCTTGGCTTGATGCGTATGGGGTTGCCCCTACACCTGATTCAACCGGAAATAAAATCCTTTTTTCTTTATCAGTTCTTCATGGGTGCCGGATTCAATAATTCTTCCCCTGTTCAGAACAATAATCGTACCTGCATGACGCGCGGTTGAAAGGCGATGCGCGACAATAATGGTAGTTCTGTTCTGCATCAGATTTGAAAGAGCATCCTGAATTTTTGATTCGGTTTCCGAATCAATATATGAGGTGGCTTCATCAAGGATAATCAGTTCCGGATCACGGGCAAAAGCCCTTGCAATAGAGATAAGCTGTCTTTCTCCGCTGGAGATAGATGCACCCCCTTCGGAGAGCTTCGTATCAATCCCTTTTGGGAGTCTGCTGATAAAAGATTTGCAATTGGATGCCTCTAAAATATAATCCATCTTATCTGAATCCCATATCACATCCTTTTGCAAAGAGACCAGCGTGTTAAAGATATTCTCCCTGATTCTCCCTGAAAAGAGAAACGGATCCTGAGTAACTAATGCCATCCTTGAGCGTAACAATGAAATATCAGAGAATTTTATATCTTTTCCATTAATCAGCACTCTGCCGGATGTAGGATCATAAAAGCGTATGATCAGGTTAATCAAGGATGTCTTGCCTGATCCGGTGGGACCGACAACAGCTATGGTTTTACCTGACTGAATTTTAAATGAAATCTGCTTTAATACGCTCTCTTCGGGAATATATTCAAATGAAACATTCTCCATTTCAAGCTCCTGGATTTTAAACGGCTCTAAATCCTCTTTATCCTGTCCAATATGCAGAACCGGCAATTTTTCAGAACTGTCCAGAAGTAAAAATATCCTTTCCGCGGATGCCATAGCATTCTGCATGATATTGTATTTTTCTGCAATATCCCGAATCGGATTGAAAAACATCTTCATATATGAAATAAATGCCACTAATACCCCAAGCGTGATGCTCTCAGAAAGAACACCTTTTCCGCCGTAAAATATGACAACTGCTGTTGCAATAGCGCCTAAGAGTTCGATAACAGGTAAAAATACCGCAAAAATTTTTATCTCTTTCATACTTGCCAGATAATTTTCATGATTTAGTTCAGCAAATTTGCGGTAATTATTCTCCTCCTGATTAAAAAGCTGAATAACCTTTATTCCTCCTATGCTCTCTGAAAACCATGTATTAATCTCAGCAAGTATTAATCTCATGATTCTGAAAGCATCCCTTGAGCGGCTTGAAAAATAAAGAGAAGCAAAAAGAACAAAAGGGAGAACAATAAAAGATAGGATTGCCAGCCGCCAGTTAAGAGTCAGAAGAATAACCGTAATTCCGGTAAGTAAAAACAAATCTTTGAAAACAAATGAAACAACAGATGTAAATAATTCATACATATTCTGAACATCATTTGCAACCCGTGTAACCAGCCTTCCCACAGGATTATGATTGAAAAACGACAAAGAAAGGCTTTGAATATGTGAAAAAAGCTGCATTCTCATATCGTGCATAATCATTTGTCCCGTATATTCCATAATAATGACCTGCAAAAAATTGAATATAAAATCAAACATGATAAAGATAAGAAAAACGCAGGTAATCATACCAACGCCGATCAGCTCATCTTTGCGTAAAATAATCAGATCCTCTTTTTTCAGTTTTGACAAATCTTCAAACAAAATAACTGCTGAGTTCTCTTTTATCCTGAATTTATTTGGATATTTTAATATGATTCTGCTGATCTCCGAATCATCAGTATCAAAATATAAATATCTGACATTTTTATCATTCCGTTCCAATGCTCCGGCGCGGGAATGAGATAGAGTTTCTGTATCTTCAATCCGTGGAACAATATACCTGTCTATGGCAATCTTGGTAAGATATGGAATTGAAAGCTCAATTCCTGTGATAAGGATCACAAGAAATACAGATAAGAATAAAAGCAGCCGGTAAGGGCGGGTATATGGATAAAGCCGTAAGAGCATTTTTACATCATACGGCTTTCCTAATTTATCTTCCTCAAAATATTCAAGATTAGAATGCATTACAGATTTTCCTTTTCTATAAAACCCTAAGGATTTCTGAAACCATTAGGATTTCGTGAACTCCGTGTAAAAAAATCCAGCGTTATCATATAAACTGATTTTATTCAAGCAAGAGGTGATAACCGCAGCAATTCTAATTTTGACAGAAATGTCTTTTGATAAAATTATAAGTAGCACTGAATTTACGTTTTCCGAAACGGCTGAAAAACGAATTCCGGTATCAATTTTTTCCAAAATTAGAATTGCTGTGATAACCGCAAAGAGACAAAAAGGGTTAAAAAAAGTTTTGAATATTAAAAGATTAAATGATATTAAATTATTATATCCGTTTTTACATACTTTCATGCTTGACATAATCATAATAACGCTTTATTTAGAGAATCATTAAATTAACTGAGGGAGCAATGAGTTTTTTTATCTTATCCCCTGTCTGAACTATGATTTCCTTATGATTCTTATGATTAACATGATTTAATCACGGTAATCACAGTTCGGATAATGAAACATGAAAAGAACTCCCTGACTCCTCAATTAACTATTTTTCTTCTAAATCATCAGAGAAGAAAAACCATACTATAAAAGTCTAACCGCTTAAATAAAAGACAATATCTGGGAATATGCTGTAGGTTTTGGCAGAACCACAAAGGATAAGATAGCATTTAAACATCCGGCTGTTTTTCCTGAGAAACTTGCTGAAGACCATATATTATCATGGACTAATGAAGGAGATCTGGTTTTTGATCCAATGTGCGGTTCCGGTACAACCCTTGAAAATGGCAAAACTTAATAACCGAAGATATATAGGAATTGAAATATCCGAAGAGTATTGCAGGATTGCACAGGAACGTTTACAAATGATCAATCAGATTCAGGAAAAACCGTACAGAGCATAAAGATGAAGGGACTTGTCAGATGGCTTTGGAATTTTAATCATAAAAGGATATATTGTGGCAGATATTTCTATAAAAATAGGCGATTATGTAGTTGCAACAAAAGAGATCAATGATATTAAAGAACGGTCTGTCGGTTTGGTGGGACGTTTTCGGGAGAAAGATTTTTTTTTGTGAGCTTTGTTAAACCCTTATTTCCTGTTGTGATTTTAAAAAGTTGCAAATACGTCAGATTTATAAAACAATACTTTCAATTCCCGATTCCTATGAGGTTATTCTATGAATAATATTTCTGTTATAAAAAACCCGTTGTCTGCTCTGGGGAGAATCACTATCTCCGTGATTCAGGAGATGGGGAGAGTCGGAATCTTCTTTATTCAGGGCTTTTTTTATATTTTCACCTATCCCTTTCAAATATCTAAGATAACGCATCAAACCTATTTTATAGGGATGAAATCGGTCTTTGTTATCTGCCTGACAGGCGCTTTTACAGGGATGGTACTTGGACTTCAGGGATATTACACCCTTGTTAAATTCGGTTCTGAAGGGATGCTGGGTGCAGCGGTTGCCCTGACATTGATACGGGAACTGGGACCGGTTCTTACAGCGATTATGATAACAGGAAGAGCCGGGTCATCAATTGCCGCGGAGATCGGTATTATGCGGATTTCAGAACAGATTGATGCACTTGAGACAATGGATATAAATCCGATACGCTTTCTTTTCAGCCCCAGACTTGCCGCATCGCTGATCAGCTTTCCGCTTCTGACCGCTATTTTTGATACAGTCGGAATATTCGGAGGATATGTTTCCGGCTCGCTTCTGCTCGGTATCAGTCCCGGAATCTATTTTGCGCGAACCGAATCAAGCGTGGTAATGGCGGATGTTACAGGCGGTTTTATCAAATCTGTTGTCTTTGCGGCGGTGGTTGCCACTATCTGCTGTTATCAGGGATATTATACGCATTTAAGATCAGAAGGATTCGGCGCCAAAGGAGTGAGTCTTTCAACAACCTCGGCGGTTGTAACATCCTGCGTCTTAATTCTGGTAACAGATTATATTCTGACATCTTTTTTACTTTAACAAATAAGTAACCACTCATAAATTTTCTAAAGCCAGACCTGCGGGGTTTCCAAAACCCCGCAGGTCTTTATATCCGAAAACTTATGACTGGTTACTTACACCGCTGATTATAAAAAAAGGCGGACACGCTGCGCTTAGTCCGCCCTACATTTTTACTTTAACAAATAAAGATTTCAGGGTTTCAAAAACCCCGCAGATCTTTCTGACATCAGGATAAACTCTCATGACAAATCAGATACCGCTTATCCAGTTGGAGAATGTTTTTAAAGAATTTGGCGGAAATCAGGTTCTTAAAGGCGTCAATCTCAGCATATACAAAGGAGAGATCACCTCTGTTATCGGTAAAAGCGGAGGGGGCAAAAGCGTCCTTTTAAAGCATATTATAGGTCTTATTGAACAGGATTCAGGCAGAATACTCTTTGACGGTCACCCTCTTTCGGAAATGAACAAAGCTGAAAAAAGAGCATTAAAAAGAAAATTCAGCTATATGTTTCAGGGGAATGCTCTTTTTGATTCAATGACGGTATTTGACAATATTGCACTTCCTCTGAAAGAGAAAACATCTTTGCGCCGTTCTGAAATCAGCGACAGGGTTCATGACAAAATGAATCAGCTTGATCTCTTTGATATTGATGAAAAATATCCGTCCCAACTGTCCGGAGGCATGAAAAAACGGGTGGCTCTGGCGCGGGCGCTGATTACGGATCCTGAAATTGTTATTTTTGACGAACCAACCACAGGACTTGATCCGATCCGTAAAAATGCAGTTCATAGCATGATCTCTGATTATCAGAAAAAATTCGGATTCACCGGAGTTGTTGTCAGTCATGAGATACCGGACGTTTTCTATATTTCTCAGCGTATTGCCATGCTGAATGAAGGAGAGATTATCTTTGAAGGGAGTTCCGAAGATATTCAGAATAATGACAACCCGATAGTTCAGCAGTTTATCAAAGGATTTGAAAGCTATCATGATGATCTTACTGATACAACGCCTATGTACAGAGGAAAAGCAAAGGAAGAGATGTCAAGAATGCAGAATTATCAGGATGTTTTCTCTCTGATTGTTTTAACTGTTGAAAATATAGATAAAGTCATCGGAAAAGAGAATTATGAAGCTGCACAGACCGCTCTAAGAAATTTTTCCGCCCGTGTGCGGAAACATCTGCGAGCCACAGATATATCTTCCCGATATGGTTTGAACAAAATTATTCTGGTTCTTCCGAATACTAATATGGAACAGGCACATATAGCCTGTTCCAACTTATTGGAAAGAATGAAAAAGAATGAATCACCGAATAATCATCCTGAAAAAGGATTCTGTTTTTTTGTGAGTGCGGGAATCGGAGAAGCAACAAAGGAGAGTCAGATAGAAGATGTTCTTGCCTCGGCAGAGTCTGACCGGCAGGCGTTTTATGAGTTCAAGGTCTGTTATTAATTAACCTAACCCCCATTCGGCTGAGCTCATGTCGAAGCCTGCCCCTTCCCTGAAGGGAAGGGGGGAATTCTGAACCCTTTTTCTTTCAGGGAATGAATGAAACATTCCTTTTCCCGCTCTTCGAAATGGGTCAGAACCAGTCTTGTCAGCCGTTTCAGTCCCTTTTTGCCGTAATTCATGCCTGAGCCGGGATCGTCAATTATTTCATACATCCATCCGTTTGCAGTGCAGAAACTTTCCGGCATCGCCTTCTGCGTCTCAAGGTCTTTTTTCTGATCGCGGCATGAAACTCTCGCATATCCGACAGTCAGTGCCGTATCCGGTTTTTTCAGTCCGATCAGTCTGTCTCTGTCATAATATCTTGTTCCGCCCCCGGTTTTTCTGTCGGGAACAGGCTGACCGGATTTTTCCCGGCGTCTCAGTGTCTGAACACATACCCCCAAAATTTCAGCCGCCCTGCCTATTTTTACAAATCTGTTCATTTGTTCAGATATGTTGATATATGTTCAGATTTTTGTCAACTGTTATTTATCCCTTTTTGTACCAGTCTGCATTTGCAAGATTTTTCATAGTCTCATAACGCCCGATCAGCTCCTCTTCAAGACGGGCAAATAATCTCTCGGCCTCTTCAGGGAAAGTCTTTTCCAGAGATGAAAAACGGACTTCTCCGCTGAGAAATTCTCTCAATTTTCCGTTCGGATCTTTTGAATCCAGCTTTAACGGATTTTTTCCCTCATTTTTCAGCATGGGGCTGTAACGGTACAGGGGCCAGTAACCGCATTCAACAGCACGTTTTGCCTCCTCCTGAGATTTTCCCATACCTTTCATGATACCGTGATTGATACAAGGAGCATAAGCCATAATCAAAGAAGGTCCATCATAACTCTCCGCCTCAATAAATGCTTTTATAAGCTGCTGTTTGTTTGCACCCATAGAGACCTTTGCAACATAAACATATTCATAAGAACGGAACATCCTGCCGATATTCTTTTTGCAGGTCTTTTTCCCTGATGCGGCAAACTTGGCAACTGAGCCTGTGGGCGTTGCCTTTGATGACTGTCCCCCGGTATTGGAATAGACTTCAGTATCAAGAATCAGCACATTAATATTTTCTCCGGTTGCCAGAACATGATCAATTCCGCCGAAACCAATATCATACGCGGCACCGTCCCCAAGAATCACCCAGAAGGATTTTTTGCTGAAGAGCTTTGACATTTCAGATATTTCTCTTAACAGCGGATTGCCGTTTTTAGAATGATGAAACATCCTGAATAACAGGTGTTTTATCTTATCCCCGTATATTCTGGAACCTTCGACATCTTTGATATTGTTAAGCCAGCCCTGCATTGCCTCTTTTAATTCCTGAGAAATATCAGTCAGCTTTAAATGCCTGCTCCACCAGTTCGGACAGCTTGTTCCGCTGCTGTAACATACCGAGAAACATTCCGTAGGTAAATTCCGCAGAATCTTCAAATAAAGAATTTCCCCATGTAGGACCGAATCCGTTTTTATTGGTGCAGTATGGAATCGCGGGTGCGGAACCGCTCCATATAGAAGAGCATCCTGTGGCGTTTCCGATCACCATGCGCTCTCCGAAAAGCTGTGTAAGAAGTTTTACATAAGGAGTTTCACCGCACCCGGCACACGCTCCTGAAAACTCAAGCAAAGGCTGATAAAACTGACTCCCTTTGACCCCTTCTCTTTTGACAGGATCCCTTCTTTTAACGGAACTTTCTCTGAATATTCATAATTAGGAATCTGAACCTCTTTTTGTGTCTCAAGCAGCTTCATCACCAATGCAGGCGTCTTTGAAGGACAAATATTCGCACAGTTGCCGCACCCCTGACAGTCAAGGGTATTCACCTGCATACGGAAATGATAACCGTTCAGCTCTTTTCCCTGAGCAGGCTCAGTAATAAAAGTTGCCGGAGCATTTTTCTTTCTCCTCGTTTGTCAGAAGAACAGGACGGATAGCCGCATGAGGACAGACCATTGCACACTGATTGCACTGAATACAGTTTTCAGGAATCCATTCAGGAACATGAATTGCAACGCCCCGTTTTTCATATTTGGTTGTTCCGACCGGAAAAATTCCGTCAGGTCTGAATGCACTGACCGGAAGTGTATCACCTTTTTGCGCCATAATCGGCTTCATGACAGTTTCAAAGAAACGATCCGCTTCATTCTTTTTTCCTGTATCTTTTTTATCAGAAATTACTACCGGCTTATCCTCTGCATTTGCCCATGATTCAGGATATTTAACTTCAATCAGGTTATCCATTGTCTTATCTGTTGCGGTAATATTCATATTGACAACAGGATCCCCTTTTTTATCAAACATTTTCTTTATCTCTTTTTTGAGATAAACCATTGCCTCATCCACCGGAATGACATTGGAGAGTTTGAAAAAAGCGGTCTGCATAATCATGCTGATCCGTCCTTCCAATCCTACTTCAGTAGCAATCTTGACAGCATCAATATTATAAAATTTCAGCTTTTTTTGTGCAATGGTACGGCGGATATGTGCCGGAAGATTCTCTTCCATATCTTTTAAGCTCCACGAAGAATTCAAGACAAAGATTCCGCCTTCCTTGATCCCTTCCAAATGTCATAAAGATGAACATAACTCGGATTATGACATGCAACATATTCAGGCGAAAATATCTGATATGCAGACTGAATCGGTTCTCTTCCGAATCTGAGATGGGAGATTGTAAGCCCCCCTGATTTTTTGGAATCATAAGCAAAATACCCCTGTGCATACAGACTGGTATTATCGCCGATGATCTTAATCGCAGTCTTGTTTGCTCCGACTGTTCCGTCAGAACCAAGTCCCCAGAACTTGCACCGGATAGCTCCTCCCGGAGCAACACCCCGCAGATCATCCCATTCCAGAGAAGTATGGGTTACATCATCATTGATACCGATAACAAAATGATTCTTGGGGATCACCACATTCATATTGTCAAAGACTGCTTTGATCATACCTGAATTAAATTCTTTTGAGCCAAGTCCGTATCTGCCGTTGACAATCAGCGGTTCCTGAACAAAACGGTTGCCGCGCTCCACAAATGCAGTTGAAACATCTGTATATAAAGGATCACCGGGTGCACCCGGCTCTTTTGTCCGATCAAGAACTGTTATCCGTCTTACTGATGCAGGGATAACAGATAGCAGATGTTCAGCGGAGAACGGGCGATACAGACGGACTTTGACTGCTCCGACTCTCTCCCCTTTTTTCAGAGAGTAATTTATATATTCTTCAATTGTTTCACATGCGGATCCCATTGCAATTACAATCCTCTCTGCTTTGGGGTGTCCTACATAATCAAAGAGCTTATATTTTCTGCCGGTCAGTTCACCGGCTTTTTTCATGTAAGAATTTACAATTTCAGGGATTTTCAGATAATACGAATTTGCCGCTTCACGTCCCTGAAAATAAATATCCGGGTTCTGTGCAGTGCCGCGAAGCTCAGGTCTTTCCGGGTTTGCTCCTCTTGCACGGAATTTTTTGACCGCATCCATGTTGATCAGCTTTGCCATATCTTCATAATCAATCAGTTCAATCTTCTGAATCTCATGAGAAGTACGGAATCCGTCAAAAAAATGAAGAAACGGAATACTTGATTCAATTGCTGCCAGATGCGATACCAATGCAAGGTCCATAACCTCCTGAACAGAGGCGGATGCGAGCATAGCAAAGCCGGTCTGACGTACTGCCATAACATCCTGATGATCTCCGAAAATGGAGAGCGCATGGGCGGCAATTGCGCGGGCAGTTACATGGATAACTGCGGGTAAGAGTTCCCCGGCAATCTTATACATATTGGGGATCATCAGCAGCAGTCCCTGAGATGCCAGTAAATGTGGTTGTCAGTGAACCGGCAGCAAGGGAACCGTGAACCGCGCCTGCGGCTCCGGCTTCCGACTGCATCTGGCGAATCAGAAGGGGTTGCCCGAATATATTTTTACGCCCTACTGACGCCCATTCATCGGCAATCTCTCCGATTGGTGAAGACGGGGTTATCGGGTAAAGCGTTGCCACATCACTCATGGCATAAGCCACATGAGCGGCAGCCGTATTCCCGTCTATGGTTTTCATTTTTTTTGCCATAAGACTTACTTACTCCTTTGATAAATTTCAGGGGAGGTACAAAAGCAGTCAGCCAATTTTCGCGAATAGACCGCAAAGAATACGCAAAGTCCGCAGAGATATTCTGCTTACCTTTATACCATTCCTGTTTTATGTTAAGAATAACATGATAGCTTATCTTTTTCAAATGTCAAGTGTGATATTGCAATGCACAATATTCTTTAAAGAGGACTCTTTATTTTTATTATTTCAGTTTTTCCTTTATTTTCAGAGATTCAATATAGAAATAAGGGAAAATGACATTTTGAAAAAAGAGCTTTTTGTTGCATGATGTCATTAATTTTAATCAGCAGATCAAAATATCGCTCCGGTATTTATGTCGGGACATTTTTTCTTGTAAAAAATTGAAGACTGATATAAAATTATATCATTTTAATAAAGATTTTATAAAGGATAACCCATGACCCGGAATGAAGAAAAAGAGATTGTCAAATGGAACAGTCAGTTCTCTGATAATATTCAGATTCGTCTTATTCTGACAGAAGATGAAAGAAGTAAATATTTCAGTCAGTTTTGTGAAGATTTATCCCACCTTGCTCCGAGAATACAAATTCGCAGAGAAGAGGATGAATCAGAAAGTCTTCCGGCAATCCGCATCGTTGGTTCAAGTTTGAGACTTGAACCAACTTCCTTTGGCAAGGAAACCTTACACCTCATGAGTTATCAGGCAATTCCTCTGGGGACGGAATTAGAGCCTTTTTTGGAGGGATTAACCCTTTTTAATCATAAATCCCCTGAAATACCGGATTATGTCCGTCAGTATCTTGACAAAATCAGGATGCCTGTTGAACTCACATTGTATGTTTCTCAGCATTGTCCTTTTTGCCCCGCAACTGTCCGGCAGTTGTTGCCGCTTGCTGCTGCAAATGAATTTATACGCCTTACCGTCAGAGACGGATTTTTATTCCCGGAAATGGCAAAATCTGACAACATTCAATCCGCTCCGACTCTTTTGCTTGACAAAAATTTCCGGTGGACAGGTTCTATTAATTTAAAAGAGCTTCTGGATGTGATTGTAAACCGTGATCCTGCACAACTCGGCGCTTCATCTTTGGAGGCGATGTTAAAAGAGGGGAATGCAAGTCAGATTGCAAATATGATGACAGATTCAGAAAAGATTTTTCCGGCATTTTTTGACCTTCTGAGCAATGAAAAATGGTCTGTCCGACTTGGTGCTATGACTGTTATGGAGGAGATCGCTGAAAATCGAAGAGAACTGGCGGCTCAGGTGATTATGCCGCTGTGGAAACGCTTTCATCATGCAAAAGATCAGGTCAAAGGGGATATTCTTTATGTTTTAGGAGAAGCCGGAAATAATGAAACTCTCTCTATCTTAAAGACGGTTCTGAACGGCGATTATCATTCGGAAGTAAAAGAGGCTGCCAAAGAGGCTATTGAAAAGATAAATAAAAGTTCGTAGTATCGCCTTTAGGCGGTTGTTGTGAAAACCGCCAGTTTGTATTACCGCCTTTAGGCGGTTATCACAGCAACCGCCTAAAGGCGGTACTACAAACTTTTCTTGCGGTACTACGAACTTACATTTTCAAATTGCCGGAGTCTCTCTTCAAAGATGGCATTCTCTTTTTCAAATTTATCAGTAAGTTGTTCCAATTCATCAAAAAGCCGGTCAATTGTTTTCTGACAAAAATGGATTGACTGGGAAATCTCCGCAATCTTTGCACCGTCCTGCGCCTGCGAAGCCTCCTGCATACCGTTATGAAGCGTTTCTAACTCCTTTTCATAAGAGTCAATATCATTTTCTGTCCGCTTAATCTGCTGTTCAAGAGGCTTTATAACTTTTGCCCGTTCTGCAACAATCTCAGAACGCCTGCGCCGAAACTCTTTTTTATTCATCTTTGATTCGGTATAATTCGCATCATTTCCGGCTTCCGGATCCTGCCCCATGCTCCCTGCCCCATGCTCCCTGACTTCCTTCTCTTTTGCACTTTCATCCTGCCATCCTCCTTTTTCCAGAAATTCCTGATATATACCCTCAAATATATCAATTCTGTCATTCTGAAAAACAATCAGACGTTTGGCAAGGGCGTGAAGAAACATTTCATTATGAGTTACCATAATCACCGTGCCGTTAAAATTGTCAATAGCGGCAAGCAGGGCATCGCATGAATCCATATCAAGATGGTTTGTCGGCTCATCCAAAAGCAGAAGATTCACAGGAGTAACCAGCATTTTTCCGAGCATCACCCGGCTCTTTTCTCCGCCTGAAAGAACCTCAATCTTTTTTAATGCTGATTCACCTTCAAACATCATGGCACCGCAGATATTTCTTGCTTTTTGCCTGTCAACATCATGGCTTGAATATAAAATCTCTTCTTCAACAGTCCTGTTATCCACCAGAGTTTTGATATTTGTCTGCTCATAAAATCCTTTTGTTACAGTAGGATGATAAATGACATCCCCCTCATGAGGTGTGAGAACTCCTGCCAGAATCTTGAGAAGCGTTGTCTTTCCTTTGCCGTTTTTTCCAATCACACAAACCCGATCCCCGGCATTGATATGAATATTGAAATTTTTTATCAGCGGTGTATCAGCATCATAAGAAAAAGTGATATTCTGAGTATTCATAAGGAATTTTCCTGCAAAGGGCTTGCTCCGAAAAGTGAAATCAAGGCTCTTGATCTCTTCAAGTTTGTCCCGCTTTTCCATTTTTGCAAGGGTCTTTATACGGGACTGAACCATATTTGCAAGTCTTGCTTTTGCTCTGAACCGGGAGATGAACAACTGAACCTCTTTTTGTTTGCGCTCATCATTAAGACGGGTTTTTTCATATACTTCTTCATCCTGAGCGATCTGTGTGTAGAGTTTTTCTGTATCTCCGGGAATTTTGCGTATTTTTTTCCGATGAATACACATTGTATGTGTAACTACCTTGTCCATAAAGCTCCGGTCATGGGTAATAAGGATAAGCTCATGCTGCCAGTTGAGAAGAAAACGCTCTACCCAGCGGATGGATGTAATATCCAGATAGTTGGTCGGTTCATCTAACAGCAGAAGATCAGGATCAGAGACAAGCATCTTTGCCAGATTCAGGCGGACCTGATACCCCCCTGAAAATTCACCGGGATGACGCTGCATATCATTATTGGAAAAACCGAGTCCTGAAAGAATCTTTTCAGCTTTCCAGTAATGATCTTTTTCATCCTCAGGAAGCCCTTTCATTCCTTCTTTCAACACAGTATCCTGAGTAAAATCAAGATGCTGACGGACATATCCGATACGGTAATTTTTGGGAAAAGTCAGGGTTCCTGAATCATAAGGTTCTTCTCCAATAATAATTTTTAGGAGAGTTGTTTTTCCATGCCCGTTTCTGCCGACCAGCCCGATTCGTTCCCGATGATTTATTTTAAAGCTGATTTCATCAAAGATTGCATTTGCCCCGAAACTTTTTGTAAGATTTTCAATACTGATCATAGTTTAATTTTTTATCGGAAGTAGGGCGGACAAAGCGGAGCGTGTCCGCCGCACATCATTCAGAAAAGTTTGCAGTACCGCCTGCCTTCAGGCGGTTCCTGTAAAAAAGTTTACAGTACCGCCTTTAGGCGGTTCCTGTAAAAAATCAGAAAATTGTCTTTACACGCCGGACCGCCTAAAGGCGGTACTACGAACTTTTTTAATATAGCTGATATTAAATTACATCGGATAGATGGCGGACACGCTTACGCTTAGTCCGCTCTACATTCCTAATTCCTGATTGACATTATAATTCTTATTCTTTATAATTCAATGAATTTTACAAGTCAAGAAAGTTATAATTATTATTTATCATATTGAAAATAACGATGTTTGTATTCAGTATCTTTTCGTAAGCACATCAACGGTTAAATATAACCAAAATATGGTTTAAGATAGCCAGAGTTATGATTACGGCTGTTTAATAATCCATACATATATTTATGAATCGCATAATTTGTGATTTAATGTAGGGGCAACCCCCTGTGGTTGCCCTTTTTACAGCGTAACCCGACATTATAATCAGCGGCGTATTTATGCCGGTGTTTACTTCGGAAGTCCGATGTTGAAAGCATCCTGTAAAAAAGTCAAGTTATTTAAAAAAATAAATTTTATTTTTTAATTTTATTTTATGTATTTTATATGTTATCTATTTCTCATATTTCGTGTCTGTCTGCTTTATCGTAATAAACGGCATAGCTTTTGCATAAGAAATATATTTGTTTGACAAAGACCTGACGTTATGTTATAGACTATCCTTTAATTAATTTCCTTATATATTTTTTCTATATAAACAGTGATAACTACCTGTGAGTTTTTTAAAACTTTGTATAGATTTTCAGAAATTAATTTCATAAAGGTAATATTTTATATGGGCAGAATATTTTTTAATTAATAAGGAGTATCATGTCTTTTTTTAAAAATCAGTCAAAACTGATTAAATTTTCTCTTGTATTTTTTTTGATTATTGGTATATGTTCTATTATCATAATTCCGGTGGTAACAGAGGCTGAAAATAGTGTCTCTGTTCCGGATGCGGACGGAAAAATAGGATTAGATACAGCAATTTATGTATTGCAGCTTTTGACAGGATTGAGAAATGCTCAACCTTCTGATGAAGATATATATAAAAATGAATATCTCAACGCAGAATTTAAGCGGATTGATATGGATGGCACAACATTTTATATCCAGACAACTGAAGTTATTCAGTTACAGTGGAAGACATTAACAGGAGAAAATCCGTCTTATTTTTCAAACTGTGGGGATAATTGTCCTGTTGAAAATATTTCATGGAATGATATTCAAACAGTCATTGAAAAACTAAACATTAGAAATGAAGGAACCTATAGGCTGCCGAGTGAAAAGGAATGGGAGTATTCTGCTAAAGCAGAAGGAAGCAGCACGTTTGGAAAATATTTGATAAATGATGAATGTAAAGAAGCAACAAATCTTGACGAGATAGGATGGTATTCTAAAAATACAGGTAGCAATTCAACAAAATCATGTAAGACAAAATTACCCAATTGCTGGGGGCTTTATGATATGCACGGCAATGTAAAAGAATGGTGTCAGGACTATTACGGAAAAGAAGATACTCACAATAATTATAGAGTTGTCAAGGGTGGTGCTTTTAATGATGATGAGTCAAAATGTAGTTCAGCATCTATAGAAGGGTTTGAAAAAGATGATAAAATAATGTTTATAGGTTTTCGGCTTGTTGTAGAAAATCCGCCGGTAACACCAGTTGTAAAACCTGATTCCCCTGTTGTTACAGCAGAGGAGGGAGACGGTCAGATAATTCTTTCATGGGAACCTGTAACAAATGTTGAGATTACCGGCTATAGAATTAATGATATCGGCATAAATACAAATGTGTGTGAAAATAATCTATGTTCTTATAAAATTACTGGTCTTCAGAATGACACGACTTACACTTATAAAATAACAGCAGTGTCAGGAGATTTGGAAAGCGATCCGACAGAAGTTTCAGCAACACCTAAAGAAAGTGAACCTCCTAAATACACCATCACAGCAACCGCCGGAACAAATGGAACTATAAGCCCATCCGGTGCTGTTAGTGTAAATGAAGGTGAAAGTAAGACTTTTAATTTTATACCAAATGCCGGATACGAAATAGCGGATGTAAAAATAGATGGGGTATCTGTAGGAATAAGAGTAAACTATACATTTACAAATGTAACGGCTAATCACACCCTTTATGTTACATTCAAAGTTCCTGATACAACAGACAAGTTTGTCTGGGTATGGACCCAGGATAAAAGTTTAAAGGTGGAATGGAATGGCGGAGCCAATTCAAGCTATAGAGTATATTGGAATACAAAGGGAAATGTGACTGCGTCAGATAATTCTCAGGCTATAACCGGAACTGCCTTTTATCATACAGGTCTTGCAAATGGGACAACTTATTATTATAAAGTAGCGGCAGCAGGTGACAGCAATATAAGTGCATTGCCGGAAATTCAGGCTACGCCCAAATCCGGTATAGAAAATAGCTTCACTAATTCACTCGGCATGACTTTTAAACTGATTCCCGCGGGTACTTTTCTTATGGGGAGCCCTTCTAACGAGTTGGGAAGACCAACAGATGCTGATAATGAAATTCAGCATCAGGTAACTCTGACAAAGCCTTTTTACATGCAAACTACAGAAGTTACTCAGGGGCAGTGGAAAGCAATAACGGGAAATAATCCTGCATGGTTTAGAGGGGATGATAATCCGGTAGAAAGTGTTTCATGGAACATAATTCAAGACTTTATATATCTGATAAATAAAAGAGGAGAGGGAACATATCGTTTACCATCTGAAGCAGAATGGGAATATTCTGCAAGAGCTGGAAGCAGTAAATCTTTTGCGAATGGAAATATAACTGAAACAGGATGCGGATATGACAAATATCTTACTGAAATAGGATGGTATTGCGGAGATCTGGCTGACAAAATAGAAACTCGTGAAGTTGCTAAACGGCAAGAAAATATATGGGGACTTTATGATATGCACGGCAATGTATGGGAATGGTGTCAGGATGTATATACTGATTATTCAAATGCTCCGGTTACTGATCCGGAGGGTGCAGACTCAGGGTCTTACAAAGTAATTCGTGGGGGCGGTTTTTATGATACAGCGGCTGATTGCCGTTCAGCAAAACGGTCGAAAAAATCCTATTCCAGTTCCAAATATGACAGAGGTTTCCGTATGATAGTAACTCTGCCGTAACTTTATTATTTCTGTAAAAGAGGGCATGTTTAAGAATCCAAGTTTTTTAAAGAAACTTAGATTCTTTTAAAAAAATCAGAAATTATATAACACAGAAAATAAAAGTAAAGAAATAAGAGGGGGTGATGTAAGGTATAAGACTTATTGGCTAGTCGTTGTATTAGGAAAAATAACAGGTTTGATGGATGTTTCTTGAAAAACAAGAACTATTAAATTTAAACTATCAGGAGATTAAGGATGAAAAAGACAGTAGTAGGATTATTGACAGCAGCAACAATGGTTGTCTTTGTATTGACAGGAGTTGCTTTCAGTCAAGATACAACAAATTGTGCTAATATAGGTGAAGGTGCGTGTATCGGATGCAATAAATGTACGGTAGGAAATATTCCCTGTGATGTTGAAGTAATAGATCAGCAGGGAGAAACACAGGATGTTACAACATATTTGGATCCTTTTGATTTTGACGGAAACGGTTGGAAAACAGGAGGTTTCGGAGCTTATGGATATTGTAAGAAGGCTTCTCCTGTAGCATTTAATTATGCTGAGAATAATTTGAGAGATTGCAAGTTTCTCTTTGATGTCTGTGAATGTCCTGACTCATGCGAAATTGTACCGGGTACTTATATAGGAATTCAGATGATTGTTGATGTAGATGGTGATTATACTACAGATGACGGGGTTTACTTTGCCGATCCGACTTTGAATACAATATACTTTGATATAAAGGAAAGTAATTCATTACTTTGCACCAGAAATGCTCAGGATGACACTCCCACTTATACTGAGATGGGGGAAGGGGAAGTCTATTATGATGCTGCCGGTAATCGGATAGCTTATAAAAAAGATGCTGCTACGATCAAAGAAGAAGTAAGAAATTTCGGTACTATAGATTACTATAAAACTGTGGCTTTGGAGAGGACAACAAAGGATAGCAAAGAATTATGTGAAATCACTTTATCTGATAAAAGAACTCCTTTGGCTGGTCAACTTGCAAGCCCCATAGCAGAAGGTAATAAAGCAAGAGCTTTAGAATCCCAAATTAAATCTGATTATATGTTCAATGAGATTGACGGCTCCGGCGGGCATTGCTGGCTGTGGATAGATATACCCGCAATTCGTATTGACCCCTCCAAAACTGATGCTTTAAAAGGCAAACAGATAAAAGTTAAAGTAAGAATTCTGTTTAACAGAGAGATTGAGTCTATCTGTGAAAGATGTGAACCTCCCAATTACTGTGAATGTGAGTTGACTGTTGCAACTATATGCTGCGGAGAGACAAGCGGTTCAGGATGTCTCTTCTTCCCCTATCTTGTACAGAATATTGAAGATTCAACAGGTTGGGCAGCGGGTGTTGCTATAACAGCCAGAGAAGCTCTGCCGGCAAATGCTTATGCTAAACTGACTCTGATAGATAGTGCGGGAAATACAGCTACTTATACAAATAACTCTGTAAGCAGAATCTGGACTTTTATGATGGACGATATAATCTCAAACTTTACAGGAGCAACAATTGTTCCCGGAGCAGCATCATTACAGGTGGATACCAATTACAACGTACATGGTTATTCTTTCCTGACCGATGGAAAATTTGGCGCAGGGACATTGGCAACAGGTTGCGCAACTGGAAAATGTTGCCCGTAATACTTGTTCAATACATATAGCATCGTAAAATAAAATAATGGGTGGGATGTGAATCTAATATCTCACCCATTATTTTTTTATATGTACATCTACAGGGATTGTGTCTTTACATCTACAGTGATTGTGGTTAAGAAGGGGATTTTTCTTGAATCAATCCCTTTCTTAACCATAATCCGTGTAGATGTTATATGCTATCTACAGTGATTGTGTCTTGACATCTACAGTGATTGTGGTTAAGAAGGGGATTTTTTTCAGAGCAATCCTTTCTTAACCACAATCCGTGTAGATGTTATATGCTATCTACAGTGATTGTGTCTAAGAAGGGGGCGACCATCTACAGGGATTATGGTTAAGAAGGGGATTTTTCTCAGTGCAATCCCTTTCTTAACCATAATCCCTGTAGATGTGAAAAGGAATTATTTCAAAATGTACGAAGATTCTGACCTATGCTATAAACGGCTCTTTTTTCAAAGTTTATAATACACTTGGCAATATCTGGCATGAAGAGATTTACGAAAAGGCAGTTGAATCAGAACTTCGTTCACAAAGTTTTAAAGCAGAACGCCAAAAAGAGTTTGATGTATTTTATTTTGATAAATCACTCGGTCGTTATAGGGTGGACTTGCTGGTTGAAGATAAAGTTATCATTGAACTGAAAGTCGCTCCCAAAATTCTTCCGTTACATCAGGCACAACTTATTTCATATCTCAAAGGATATGATAAGCCACTCGGTATTCTTGTAAACTTCGGGAGTACTTCGGTTGAAAACCGGACATACCCGAATAAGCTGCATCTTAAAAATCCATTGCGGGATGATTTTGATTTTGATAAAATCCGAATCAAAGGTAAAGAGAAAATCAGAGACCTGCTCTTCATGGCAAATCGGATACTCATAACTCTGGGCGCGGGCTATTTTCACCAGATTTATCGCAGAGCATTTTATTATGAACTGAAAAATGCGGGCATCAGCTTTGATATTGCCAAAGAAATCACTGCCAAATATCAGGATGAAATATTAGGCGAAAAAGAAGTCAATTTTTTTATTATCAATGACCTGCTCTTATCCATAGTTGCTGTAAAAGAATTTAATGAAGTGATTTTATCAGGATTCCGAAATTATGTCAGTTATCTTGGATTAAAACGGGGGCTGATTTTCAATTTCAATTCTCTCTGTTTGGATTTTATGTATGTCTGCTGAATCTATCTACAGGGATTGTGTATAAGAAGGGGATTTTTCTCAGAGCAATCCTTTCTTAACCACAATCCTTGTAGATGTTATGCGCTATCTACAGTGATTGTGTCTAAGAAAGGGATTTTTCTCAAATCAATCCCTTTCTTAACCATAATCCGTGTAGATGTTATACGCTATCTACAGTGATTGTGTCTAAGAAGGGGATTTTTCTTGAATCAATCCCTTTCTTAACCATAATCCGTGTAGATGTTATGTGCTATCTACATGGATTGTGTTTAAGAAGGGGATTTTCTCAATTCAATCCCTTTCTTAACCATAATCCTTGTAGATGCAATCAGTGTAGATGAGTAAAGGAAAGGAATATTTTTCATGAAAACCGAAAAAGCGGAAAGAAATTTTGAAGAAATATGGAAACTCTTTGCAGAGACTGATCTCAAATTCAAAGAGACTGACCTTAAATTCAAGGAAACAGAACAGCAGTTCAGAGAAAGCGAACAGAGACTCGAAAAACTCTTTAAAAATACAGATCAGAAAATAGACAGGCTGACAGGGAAATGGGGAAGGTTTGTTGAAGGAATGATTGTTCCCGCGGCTGAAAAACTCTTCAGAGAGAGAGGAATAGAGATAAACAGCATATCCCAGAGAGTAAAAAGACGCAGAGAAAACGAACAGATTGAAATAGATATACTGGCACTTGACACATCCTATGCTGTTCTGATAGAAGTCAAAAGCACTTTAAGCGTAGATGATGTAAAAGAACATATTGAACGGCTTGAAAAATTCAAATATTTTTTTACCGAATACAAAGATCGCAAAATAATGGGAGCTGTAGCCGGAATCATCATAGATGAGGGCGCGGATAAATATGCTTACCGGAACGGGCTTTTTGTAATCGGACAGACCGGTGATAATGTTCAGATATTAAATGACAACAAGTTTAAACCAAAAGAATGGTAATATAACCCAAGTTGCCGCCTATGTTTCCGCCATCTACAAGGATTATGGTTAAGAAAAGAATTTTTTTCAAATCAATCCCATTCTTAACCACAATCAGTGTAGATGAATGGCTACGATCATCTACAAGGATTGTGTTTAAGAAGGGGATTTTCTTGAATCCATTTCTTAAACACAATCCCTGTAGATGTAATATCCTGTAGATACAATAAATAATAAATATTAAAAGGAGATAAATTTTTTTGAAGAAAATAATTTTATACATTATAGCAATAGTATTATGTTTTTATAAACCGGCTATTTGTGCTGTATATGAAGCGAGTTATATTCCCTGGTCAGGCTACTGGTGGCCCAAAATTCACGGCGGACTTGTTACCGGATGGGATTATAACGGACATCCATCGCCTTTTGAAAAATATGATTATGTTACAGTCGGAACCTATGAAGGACCTGCCACTGAATTCGGCAGAGAACATCATTATGCAACAGATGCACTGCTGTGGGAAGGACTCTGTTTTTGCTGGTCTGCTGCGGCTATTTTAGAAGAAGAGCCGATTCATAAAGGCGTATATAAAGATACTCTTTTTCTGATAGGGGATAAAAAAGGACTGCTGACTGCCGCATATCTGGGAACTACATATAACACCTATTCAACTGAAAAACCTGTAGATTTTCATCAGATACTGGAAAATTTCATTGCAAATCAGAAAATCCCGGTTATCATGGATCTCGGTACAGGGGGAGAAAGCTGGAATTATCCGGTCTTTAAATATGAAATTAATTATACGCAGGATGGCAATACCAGACACTATACCACTACAGTCTATTTTGCAACAGATGAAGTGGATCCGGATTTTGTCGGCACTCATATCAGCAGAAGAACATTTTACTATTATTTTATTTTGGATCAGGATGGCAATATTATTGAAAATGAATGGGAAAAAGAATCATTTGCGCCGGTAAACGCCTATGAACCTTTTGGTACAAAAGTCATGAATACCGCCTTAAATCTTGATACTGTCAGAGAGATTGCCTATACTTATGATGATTCTTATGAGGAGAATGATGACTTTTTAAGTGCCGCATCATTGTCAAACGGTTCCCATACATTAGTGGCAATGGATAAAGATTGTTTCCAAATTGATCTCAGAAAAAATAACCGGGTTACTATTCAGGTCATCCCTGAATGGAAAGACAGTGTATGGCTGAGAACATACACACCTGACGGAGAGTTGATTCAGGAGACACTTGGCAGCAGTGAACAGCAGGTGATTGCAGGTGATGATTATCCGACAGGAATCTGTTTTTTTGAAATCGAACCTGTAAAATATTCAAGAGATCCTTATTATACTCTGATTTTTAAGCATAATCTTTCTTATCAGGGGATATTTCCGGTTTATCCTCCGGGGCAGTGGCGCAGCGGAATTGCTTTTTTAAGTCCTGATAAAAATCCTTTTACAAATATACGGACAATATTCTCCCTTATTAATCAGGACGGATCGCCCCAAATCAGTTTTATAGACAATTCGCCTGATATTTATCTGCTTGGAATGGCAGATGAAGACTTCGGTCTTCCCATGCTGACCGGATCAGAATATATCAGAATTGATTCAGATAAACAATTCAGCAGTCTTCAGGCATCAACTGCTGAAAAATATGATCTTATGCTGGGTGCAAATTTTATTCCTCTGGAAAAATCATCTTCAAAAATCTTTTTTCCTTATTTTGCAAGAACAGGAGGATGGAAAACCGAAATAGGAATTATCAACACAGGAGAAGAAACCGAAGAGATTCTTCTATATTCTTATGATAAAGAAGGGAATATTTTAGCCTCTGATACTCTTGAATTTGCACCGGGTCAGAAATGGGAAAAAGATTCATCAGTTTTCGGTATTATGCTATCAGGAGCAGAGAGCGTCAGCGCAGAGACTGTAAGCGGCAGAAATTCACTGACAGGTTATATCATCTATTCATACAGTTCCAAAGGAAAGGCAATTGTAACCCTGAAAAAAGAGACGGGAACAGAAATGATTTTGCCGCATATTGCTTCTGACGGATACTGGTGGACAGAAATAGCTTTTATGAATATAGGCGAGGAAGATTCAAATATTAACTGTTTTGCTTATGATATACAGGGGAATCTTATAGGAACTGCTGAATATGTATTAAAACCAAAGCAGAATTTTGTCCGTGAAGCTGCAAATATTTTTTCAGATGTATCTGCAAAAGATATTGTTTCAATGAGAATTGTTTCTCAAAATAATCAGGAACTTTACGGGTTGTTACTTTACGGAACAGATAAAAATTTGCAGATGGCAGGGCTTCAGATTCATCCGTCATACAGCTCGCAGTTTTATCTCCCGCATGTTCCCTGTATTGAAACATGGTGGACAGGCATTGGCATTATGAATACAGGTGATACAGAAGCAGACATCTCTTTTACTCTGTTTAAAGAGAACGGAAATATACTTGGTATCAAAACAGCACATCTGAATCCGAATCAGCGATGGGCAGGATTTGTGACTGATCTGTTTGAAAAGGATACGGCTATCTCAGGAAAATATATGGAGATTAAATCTGCAAACGGAGAGCCGATCAGCGGGGTTTATGTTATAGGGACAAGTGACGGGAAGCGTTTAATGGGTGACGGATTTTAATATTAAATCGGAGGTAAAAAATGAATCGCTGTTTTTTGATAAGAAATATTCTTATTGTATATGTAATCGTAATTTCTGCTGCCTGTACTCAGCAAGGGACATCTTCTTCTGACAGTGAGGCGGCATTAAAGCAAAGGGTTCAGGCATTATGGGAAGCAAAAGCCGGAAAAAACTGGGGTGCAGTTTATGATATGTCAACAGATTCCTATAAGAAAACAATAAACCGAAATGATTTTATTCAAAGAGCCAATATTCAGATAGAAGCATTTGACATTAAAGAGATTGGAATTACGGTTCCCAAAAAAGAAGGAAGGGCTGTTATTGCCTATACTCTTAATCAGATGGATTTTAAATTTCATACCAATGCCAAAGAAAAATGGATATGGGAAAATGGCGGTTGGCATCTGTATCTGCCGCCTGATACAATGAAAAGATAATGCCGATTGGGAATTGACAGGGATAGGAGTGCAAAAATTTAATTTTTGCACTCCTATCCTCATTTTTATTAATTGATGGTTACTTATAACCAAAATATGGTTTAAGGTAGCCAAATAGAGTAAAATATTTTTTTATATTCCTATCAGTATCACGGATTTGACAGTAACACCGGATTATAAGGTTTTTCAATAAAAGTTGGTATAAAATTTGCATAGCAGAAGATATGTTAAAAATATGGAGATATATTATATTTTTCAGCCTGAGTTTATTTATGCTCTCTCCTCTCTTTGCACAGGACAGCAAAGAGAAAAAAGATGCTTATTTATCTCTCATGGCAAATCACCTGCATGAAAAGATAAATAATGCCCGTGAAAATCCTATTGCAGCAGCAGAATCAATCGGCATAAAAGCTGAAAAAATTATGATTGAACAACCTGAACTTTATGATATACTGACACAGGGGCTTTCGCCGTTATCTTTTAACGAGCATCTTTATAAAGCGGCTCATGCCCATGCGGAGGATATGTTTGCCAATAATTATTTTTCCCATAATTCACCTGATAACCGTACTTATGAAGATCGTATGATTGAAAAAGGTTATATGCCGGCAGCATCGGGTGAATCTATAGGAATATTAAAATTTGTAAATTTTATTGAGCCTGATGTAGCAGCCAACCTTATATTTGAAAATATGTTCCGGGATCAGTTAGACCCTTTAAGTACAGATCGGAATATGCTGAATCCGAATTTAAAAGAGATCGGAATATCACTGGAGACAGGAACCCTGACTATTGACGGAGTTGATCATAATGTTTATGTTGTGATTTGTGACTTCGGTTCTCCTGTTGAGAAAATTGAACTGGAATTTTTTCATGCGATTAATCTGGCAAGATACAGCCCTATAGATATGGCGTTTATGCTCGGAGTGGATTTGAATTATATTACAACATATTTTCCTGAAATTTATGCTAACTTGCCGACACGGCTTCCGTCTCTGATATTTAATCCCCGTCTTTATGCTTCAGCCAAATCTTATGCCTCAGATATATTTGAAAACGGCTATTCATATAATAATACAGAAGAATATGATCTTGCTTTTATGGATCGCATAACGAAAAACGGATATGATCCTTTAACCGCAGAAGAGGCGGTTGAATACTCTTTCTGTGTTGACAGAGGATATTTTCAGTTGTTTGAAAATCTGATGACAAATGAGTTATTTCAGATAGCGGATGAACATGCTGAACTCAGGATGTTCAATCCTGAGTTAAAAGATGTGGGAATAGGTTTTGTTACCGGAGAATCAGAGAAACTGAGAGGTTTTTGCAGCAACAGTGTGAATCTTATGGTTGCAGATTTCGGAACACCTGTTATTCCAAAAAAGCCGGGTATTGTAGGGATTGCTTATTCAGATCAGAATTATGATGGATTCTATACACAGGGTGAGGGTATTCATAATATTTTAATATCTGTTGAAAATCTGAGCGGTTTTTATCGGGATATTTATACCAATGAAGCCGGAGGCTTTGCAGTTCTTTCCCTTGATCCTGATGAATACCGCCTTACAGCACATTTTGATAATTATGAAATGATTGAAGATATAAAGATTGAAGAAGAGAATGAATTTGTTATTTTTAAAGCTCATCCTGATATAGAAAAAATAATCGGAGAAGAAGAGATTACATCTGTATCATTTTGAAAATCTTTGATTAATCTTTTAACTGAATCATACTGCCGTGAAAAAAAACTTGACATTAAGTAAAGAAAAATATAGTTTTTTATTCTGATATTTCTCCTGAACAGGAAAAAAAAATCTGCTTATTGTAAATATTGAATTTTCTGCAAAGAATAGAAAGAGTTAAAAAATAACTTAACTATAACAGATATTAAAGTTAATTTTAAGGGGGTGATAATTAAATCCTAAAATCAGGATGCTCAACAATGTTGTTAAAAGTTTGTTATTGACGGTAATGTTCAGTTTAAAAAAAGTTTAATGTAATTTTCAAAGGAGGAAAAAAAGAAGAATGAAAGCTAAGAAAGTATTGAGCCTTGCATTGGCAGCTATATTTGCATTTGCGTCAATTGCGGGTGCAGCAGATGATTACAACAGAACTGACCCTGCAAATGTGGAATGTTCCAATTGTCCCAAATGTACGGTGTCAAATATTCCCTGTCCCGGAACAGTAGTAATTCCTGGACCTCAGGGTACAAGCACAACTGTCAGTGAAGCGGCATTTCCTTTTGATTTTGACGGAAATCCGGCTGTTGAAGGCGGTTTTGGTTCCCATGGGTATTGTACCGGATATAATCAGGCAGAAGACCCCACAAGAAACTGCAAATTCATCTTTAACTTATGTTCATGCGATCAGGCATGTCAACTGGTTCCCGGTGAAAAGATGGGTATTGAGATGTACATTAAAACCGCAGGCGTTTATTTTGCAGATCCGACTATGAACACAGTTAATTTCGGCATCTATCCGTCTGTTGATTCAGCGTGTACTATCAACGCAGACAAAAATCCTGCTACTACGCTTATGGCAGTAGCTCCTTATTATATCGGTGCAACATCCGGTAAAAGAATATCCGGAGATTTTACTGTTGATAAGGAAGAAATCGGTCAGACAGATACAGCAATAAGAAATTTCGGTGCTATAAAATATTACAGAACTTTTACCGAAGTCGCCTATAACAGCAAAGGCAAATTTGAAAGCTCAGTATCCAATGAAGGCGTGCCTCTGGCAGGCGCTTTGACTACCAGTGTTCCTACAGCAAACCGCGTGGTTGCATTGCAGTCAGATATTGATACAGATTATGTTATTACCAAAAATGATGCCGGCGGACAGTGCAAACTGTGGATTGATATTCCGGCAATGCGGGTTGATCCGAGTGTAGCTAAAGGCACAGTTATTCAGGTTCAGGTAAGACTTTTGTTTAACAGACTGATCAGCGGTGTCTGTCCCGAGTGCGAACCGCCTGATGTCTGCGACTGCACACTTACTGTAGGCGTTGTATGCTGCGGTGAAGCTATAGTAAATGACGATGAAGGCTGTATGTATTTTCCTTATATGGTACAGGGTATGGAACTCACTGCCGGCTGGGTATCAGGTCTTGCTATAACATCCAGAGGCGCAATGCCTGACGATCCAAAATGCACACTGACCATGACAGATTCAGCAGGTAATGTTGCTGTGTACACAAAGGGCGGTGTAGATAAAATCTGGACATTTATGGTTGACAGTATTATGTCAAATTTTACAGGTGCCACACTGGCTCCTGGAGCCGTGTCATTGAAAGTAGAATCGAATTACTCTATTGACGGCTATTCATTCCTGATGATGACCAATGGAGGAGGTATGGTCAGTACTTTGGCAAGAGGCTGTAATGCTAATCAGTGCGCTCCTTAATAGATAGTGCTATTGAAAGAATATAAATCATAAAATAATGGGTGGGATATATCTCACCCATTATTTTTTTAAATTGAGGAAAAAAATATGGAAATAACCTGTGAAAAAGAAAGAGATTTTCAGCAGATATGGAAACTCTTTGAAGAGACAAATCGGAGATTCAAAGAAACTGAAAAACAGATTAAAGAGACCGACAGGAAAATAGACAGACTCACAGGAAAATGGGGACGTTTTGTAGAAGGGCTTGTTGTTCCGGCAGCAGAAGAACTTTTTAAAAAGCGGGGAATAGAAGTAACAAGCATATATCAGAGAGTAAAAAAGCGTAAAGATAATGAACGGATGGAGATAGATGTGCTGGCGGTTGATACGCTTTACGCCATTCTGATAGAGGTCAAAAGCACACTCGGAGTGAGTGATGTGAAGGAGCATATTGAGAGAATCGGAAAGTTTAAATATTTTTTTCCCGAATACAGTGACAGAAAAGTGCTGGGAGCAGTAGCAGGGATCATTATAGATGAAGGTTCAGACAGATATGCTTATCAAAACGGGCTTTTTATTATAGGACAGTCCGGCGAGAACGTAAAAATATTAAATGATGACGATTTTAAGCCAAAAGAATGGTAATATCAATCAGAATTTAATTCTAATTTGATAAAAAGGATGAATATGGAAATAACCTGTGAAAAAGAGAGAGATTTCCAGCAGATATGGAAACTCTTTGAAGAAACTGACCGGAGATTCAAAGAAACTGAAAAACAAATCAAAGAGACCGATCTGAGATTCAAAGAAACTGAAAAACAGATTAAAGAAACCGACAGGAAAATAGACAGACTCACAGGAAAATGGGGACGTTTTGTAGAAGGGCTTATTGTTCCGGCAGCAGAAGAACTTTTTAAAAAACGGGGAATAGAAGTAACAAGCATATATCAGAGAGTAAAAAAACGTAAAGATAATGAACGGATGGAGATAGATGTGCTGGCGGTTGATACGCTTTACGCCATTCTGATAGAGGTCAAAAGCACACTGGGTGTGAGTGATGTAAAGGAACATATTGAAAGAATCGGAAAGTTTAAATATTTTTTTCCCGAATACAGTGACAGAAAAGTGCTGGGAGCAGTGGCAGGGATCATTATAGATGAAGGTTCAGACAGATATGCTTATCAAAACGGGCTTTTTATTATAGGACAGTCCGGCGAGAACGTAAAAATATTAAATGATGACGATTTTAAACCGAAAGAATGGTAATATCAATTAGGAATCAATACATGAAAAAAGAGATTTATAAAATAGTATCAGGAATTCTTTTTCTGCTGTTCATGCCTCAAATGTTATGGGCAGAAAAAATGACAATTTTTCCGGCATGGCAGCCCGGAGAGACATGGATTGTAAAAGCTGTTTATCATTCTATTATGAATAAAGATGAATGGTCAGAACCTGTTTTCTGGGAATATAAAGTTACAGATATAAAAGAGAATGGCACAGAAAAATATTGTATTATAGATGTGAAAGAGCAGAATGAAAAGAAACTGAATCTTACAGTAAGACTTACATATCAGACAGAATGTAAAAAAATAACATGCAGTTCTGAAACATCAGAAAAATGCGGCATCCCGATTCTGATAAAAGCTGAAATCTCAAAATCAATACGCGGTAAAGAATCTGTCAATATTCTGGAATATGAAAAAGGTGTTCCTGTATGGACTGAACAGACTTTGATCCCTTTTGATACACCTGTTTTTCCGCTCTGCTCAGAATCATCCCTTGATTTTACTGTTATCAGAAAGATCAGCAATGAGCTTAAAGTCAAAGAGACAGTCAGACAGGATGTTCAGATTGTAAAAGGGATCAAAGAGATTCCTGATCTGTCGCCGGAAAAAGAGATAACTGAAATAAAATGTATAAAGAAAGATAAGACGATCTTTGTTCAGTACTGGTCAGAGAATATTCCATTTTCTTTGTTCGGGTGGAATGAAAATATGAAGTACTGGCTGGTGAAATAACAACTGTCTTGAACTATGATTCATCTGATTTGCATGATTACAAGGAGATATTGGAGGTGCTGGGTTCGGCTACGCTCACCCAGCGGAGTGAAGCTCACCCAGCGGAGTGAAGCTCACCCAGCGGAGTGAAGCACATACGTGGTTCGGCTACGCTCACCCAGCGGGGTGAGCACATACGGTTCAGCTCGCCACCCCGCAATCATCAGCCCGCTGAGGAAATAACAGTCTGATAAATTTTTAGCTTGATGCGTATGGGGCTATCGCAGCGTAACCCGACAAGCCATTTTTATGATAAAATGATAAATCAGTTAAGCGATACTCATCCGGAGGCAGAAAAATTTCAGATTTCACTGATTCGTCAGGCAAGTACAGCAAAACGAATCTCAAGAATCTGTTCTTTGTCTGAAACTGTCATCCAACTCTCACAGCGCGCAATTTTACGGGCAAATCCAAGATCAGATGTGCAGGATATTTGTAGTATTTTCACGTTACGAGGCTCTGCCTTATAACGAATATGAATTAATAATATTTTTTTAAATAAAAAGGAGAGGATAAGTTTGAAACAGATTTTTATTTCATTTTTTCTGACAGTTGTTCTAACTGTCGCATTACCTGTCATCAGCCTTGCTGAGAAGAGTGTGACAATTCTTTATTCCGGCAATATGATGGGATATATCACACCGCTTCGCGGCTGAGGCGGAAAAACATCGGGCGGTCTTGCCCGAATCGCAACAGTGGCAAAATATACACGCAATGATGATGGAAATGTTCTTTTACTGGAAAACGGAAGTTTTTTTCCGGCAAAGGATGCAACATATCAGAAATATATTGCAGACACCGCGTTAAAAGCGATGAATCAGATCGGCTATTCAGCAATTAACATTGGAATGAATGAGTTATCCATAGGAACTGAGCAGTTAAAAGAGATGACAGATACTGCGTATCTTTTCCCGTTATAACCTCAAATCTGGTCTATAAAAAGAGCCGCCTTCCTATAGGAAAAAAATATATCATTCAGCAGATCGGAGATGTAAAAGTCGGGATTATCGGAATTACACCGATTGAACTCACATCAGGAGAATCTTCCAAAGCTAATACAGGGTGTTCCGATGATAGTGCAAAAAAAGAAAATGTATCTGAAAAAACAGCAGCAGCAAATCCATTGGCGGAAGAGATTGAAATGATACCGCCTGAAGATGCTCTGAAGGCGATTCTCCCTGAAGTCAGAAATTCAGCAAATATTGTTGTTCTTCTTTCCCAATATCCGCTTGAAAATACTCGGACAATCGTGAAAAGCATACCGGGGATTGATCTTGCAATATCTTCTCCTGCAAAAAAATGGGTAGCTGCTGATGAAAAAGAAGAGCAGATACCTGTTATGCAGACTCAATACGGATGCAAAAGTCTCGGATATGTTAAATTCAGACTGGATGATACGGGCAAGATTCTTGATCATAAAAAGAAAAACATAACCCTGAATGATCTGGTGCTTTCAGATGAACAGATAGTTCAAATCACAAGTAATGACATCAATCAGAAGATCAAACAGGAAGAGACTAAAAAAATGGAAGAGGAAGCAAAAACGTTATTGAAATTAACTCCTGCTGAATATTATGAAAAACTCATAAAAGAACAATCGGAAAATAAAAAATTGAAAGGAGATATAAAATGATCTGTCGGCTGACAAAGCTGATGGGAGTGCTATGGATTCTTCTGAGTTTCGCTGCATGTGCTCATATTGCTACGGCTCCTCCCAGTGAAGAAAAACTGATGCAGAATGTTAAGAAGGCATGGGAAGCAAAAGTTAATAAAGACTGGGGAACAGTTTATGACATGGCAGCAGAGGCATACAAAAAAAGCATTAAACGGGATGCTTTTATTCAGGGTTCCAATATCCAGATAGCTGATTTCACTATAAAAGAAGCAAAAATACTGCCGGAGTCAGGAAACAAAGCTCAGGCTGTTGTGGATTATACCATTATTCACATGGGATTCAAGTTTAATAATACAGCCAGAGAAAGCTGGATATGGGAAGGCGGAGAATGGCGGTTGGCGATGAATCGCGGTTCTGCAAAAAGCCTTTTTGAATCACACACTCCAGCTAAGTAGTACTCAGTTAATCTAACGTGAGTTCAACATATAAGAATTTAATTTATATAATAACCCAAGTTGCCACCTATGCTCCTGCCGGATTGACAAATCCGGCAGGGGGTTCGGATTTGTCAATCTTCCACCGAGCCGGGGGAGGCTATTTTTCCAATAGGTCGCAACTTGAGTTATAATAGGACTCACGTTAATTTATCAAAATTCATATTTACCGCAGATATAATCTCTGTTTTTTTAAACCCATCCGTGTTTTCTGAATCTTCTTTTGATTTGACATTTATTTTAAATTGCAATAACTAAAATCAGTTACACAAAGGATTTCCTTAGTCGCTCATGATAACAGGAAATTATAAAAAAGGAAAGATATTTATGATGCAGGAAGCCGCACAAAAAATAATTACACCTGAAGAATATTTTGCAATGGAAGAAGCCGCTGAATACAAAAGCGAATATTATTACGGCGAAATTTTTGCCATGAGCGGAGCGTCCCATAACCATAATATGATAGCGGTAAATATTATCGCGGCTCTGCACAGTTCTCTATGTAATTCTGACTGTGTTATATATGGGAGTGATATGAAAATACAGGTTGACGAAGCTCTTCATTATACATATCCTGATGTCAGTGTTGTCTGCGGAGATATTGAATTTGTTATGGGAAGAGATGATATAATCAGAAATCCGGCTGTTATCTTTGAAATTCTTTCCGAATCAACAAAAGATTATGACAGAGGTTCAAAATTCACGGCTTACCGTAAAATCAGATCATTGCGGGATTACATTATTGTTGATCAGTATGCCTTCCATGTAGAATATTTTTATAAAGATGAATCAGACAGATGGATTCTAAATGAGTTTACAGATTCTGATGAGAGGTTTATTATCAGAGCGATTAATAGGGAATTATCTTTAAATACAATTTACGAGCGGGTAAAATTGTAGAATCTGTTTAATCCGTGATAGAGAAAACAAATTTTGTAATTTATTATGTTTAACCCAAGTTGCCACATAATGCTCCTGCCGGATTGACAAATCCGACAGGGGTTCGGATTTGTCAATCGTTCGGCTGAGCTCACGCCGAAGTCCGAACCGACAGATGCTATTTTTTCAATAGGTCGCAACTTGAGTTATGTTTAATTTGGAAGTAAAGTGATTTGAAAAAAATCCTTTTCTTAAATAGAATCCATGTAGATATGCAAATATGAGAATATATATTATCGGCATGGGGATTATCAGTCCCCTCGGATGCGGAACAGAGCAGACAAAAGCCGCAATCATAGATGGTCATAAAGGTATAAAACCTTTAACCCTTTTTTCCGCAAGTAAAATATTGCCCGTAGGAAAGATTCCGCGTTCCTTAACCGGAACATGGGAACATGCTGAACAGGATAACATCCCCCGTACCCATCAACTTGCACTGATAGCGGCAAAAGAGGCAACAGCAAATATAAAAGAGCCTCCTGATGCGGTTGTACTTGGCGGAACAACCGGCGGAATTCTGACAACAGAGGAACATCTGAAAGCAGGGGATTATGATCCAAAAGCATATCAGTATCATTCAATCAGCTCAGTTGCAGAATATATCGCCCGGAAATTTAATTGCAGGGGACCTGTTTTGAGCATATCAACCGCATGTTCATCAGGAACTGCGGCTATTAAAACTGCTCTGGAAATGCTGAGAACCGGCAAAGTGAAAAGCGTGCTTACCGGCGGCGCAGATTCTCTTTGCAGGCTGACATATTACGGATTTAATTCTCTTCAGTTAATTGATCCCGAAGGCTCACGCCCGTTTGACAAAAACCGGAAGGGAATGAATGTTTCTGAAGGTGCGGCAATCCTCTTTCTGACTGCCACGGATCATCCGCCGGATAATGCTGTCGCTGAAATACTCGGAGGGGGACTCTCCTGCGATGCTCACCATGCAACTGCTCCGCATCCTGAAGGAAAAGGAGCATTTAATGCCATGATGAGTGCTATGGAGGATGCAGGAATCTCTCCGAATGATATTGATTATATAAATCTTCACGGCACAGGCACAAAAGATAATGATCTTTCAGAAGCAAAAGGAATACGTGCAATATGGGGAGATAAAGTTCCTTATCTTTCATCTGTCAAGGGAGCTTCAGGGCATCCGATTGCCGCAGCCGGAGCAATTGAGGCGGTTATATCTGCCCTGTGTATTGTCAATCAGATTATCCCTGCAAATGCCGGGTATCATGAATTTGATCCTGAAATAAATATTGCGCCGGTTCAGACGCCGTTATCAGGGGTCAAATTGGATACGGTTCTTTCCAATTCATTCGGGTTCGGAGGGAATAATGCTTCGGTTATTATTGGAAATCCGAATACTCCAAGGAGTTCTGAAAACATTAGGGTCTTATCTTCTCACTTCTCAATTCTCGGAAGCTCATGTATCACCGGCGCCGGAGATACAGAAAAAACATTGAATGCTCTGTTAAACGGCAGTCATTGCAAAGGCACAGCCCCTATTGAAGATATATCCAAAGCTCTTCCGTCAAAGCTGATCCGGCGTATGAAACGGATGCCCAGATTATCGCTGGCATTGGCATTATCTGCCTGTTCTTACAACTGCGGACACGCTCCGATTAGTCCGCCCTACTTCCTGCCTTCTTCAATATTCTTTGGTACCGGCTGGGGATCACTTTCTGAAACTTATGATTTTTTAACGAAACTTTATGAATCAGAAGAACGGTTTACCAGTCCTACAGATTTTACAGGCTCTGTGCATAATGCTCCTGCGGGACAGACAGCGATCATGCTGAAGTCTTTAGGAGCAAACATCACCGCTACTGCCGGAGATTATTCTTTTGAACATGCTCTTTTTATCGCTGATGTGCTGACAAAAAAAAGTGATGATACAGTGCTGGTAGCGGGGGCGGATGAGTTTCATCCGATATTTTCACCGCTCTTTGATCCCTCTGTGCTGCCGGATGAAACCCCGTCAGACGGGGGCGGAGCTTTTTTTTTGACAAAGAGAGATATAAAGGATCATGTGAAGCTCTTTCCGATATTCTTTGAATATACAGGTAATAATCCTGATGTTATCTCATCTTTAATCCTGAAATTGGGCGGAAGTAAAATGATTCATGATCGGTTCGGAGCAGTATTTATTGGAATTCCAAAAGGATTCAGGAATAAAGCCGATGAACAACTGAATCAGTTTTTGTCCGGTATAAGTGAACCTTGTACTCCTCTGATCATTGATTACAGAGGATTTTTAGGCGAATTTGCCTCTGCTTCGGCTGCTGCCGCCGTGATTGCCTCTCATTTTGTCATGAAAGGGAAAATACCGGCGAATGTCTGCTCTTATTCCTGTAAAAAAGGAGCAGGAGCAGAATCTGCTCCTGTGCAGGATTTTCATCTGAACGGAAAAAGCATTTTAATGTTAAATTTTGGGGAATTTGTAACGGCAATATACATCTACAGGGATTGCGGTTAAGAAAAGGATTTTTTTAACGGAATCCTTTTCTTAAATACAATCCCTGTAGATAAACAGATTGCATCTACAGGGATTGCGGTTAAGAAAAGGATTTTTTTAACGGAATCCTTTTCTTAAATACAATCCCTGTAGATAAACAGATTGCATCTACAGGGATTGCGGTTAAGAAAAGGATTTTTTTAACGGAATCCTTTTCTTAAATACAATCCCTGTAGATAAACAGATTGCATCTACAGGGATTGCGGTTAAGAAAAGGATTTTTCTCGTTACGAGGCTCTTCCCCGTAACTTATGGCATAAGGCTCTGTCTAAAATGATGTGACAACGGCAGCAAAATTTGTAAGGTGGACTAAGCGGAGCGTGTCCACCTTTTTGCTTTTAACCGCAAAGTAATGGCGGACACGCTCTGCTTAGTCCGCCCTGCATTGCTCCGCCTGTATCGTAACAGTGTCATAACTGTCCCCCGCTTATTATCTCACCTTACGCAGAACCTAACCCCTTCCCTGAAGGGGAGGGGAGGAGACTTGCTCCCTCTTATTCCCCCCTTCCCTTCAGGGGGCAGGCTTCGACATGAGCTCAGCCGAATGGGGTTAGGTTATTTATAAATCCCCCTTTTCTAAAGGAGGATTTATAAAAGTGCGTAACATTAGTTATTATTATAAAATATAATTGGCATTAATGAATAAACCTCTTGCCAATTGAAAATCATAAATAGCAACTTAGGTGTATTGCATAAAAAAATCAAGCATGATATTATCAAAAAAAGAAAAAAGGAGTCTGAACATAATAAAATGTATCTGAAAAAACGGACTTTTCAGAAAAAGCCGATTTTTTAAAATAGCGGCTACTGACCTTTGAGTATCAGAATGTTTCATATTTGATATTTCATGAACAGGTTTTCAGATCGCTAAAAAGACTTGAATAACCTGAAAGCATGTTTTACTTTATAGGAAATATCAAATATCAATATAGGAGAAATAATGGCTGAAGCTGATAAAGATGATCTGATAAGTATTATTGAAGAGGATGAAAAAGGAAATAATATCCCGGCTACATTGCCTCTGATGCCGGTACGGGATGTTGTTATTTTTACAGATATGCTCCTTCCCCTCTTTATAGGGCGTGAAAAATCTGTGCGTGCGGTGGAAGAGGCGGTGGCAAAAGACGGGATGCTGATGCTTGCTACTCAGAAAGATCCCGCTTCTGAAAATCCCAAACCGGATGATATGTATAAAGTCGGAACAGTCGGAAGAGTTCTGCGGATGCTGAAACTTCCTGACGGTCGTCTCAAAGCACTTGTTCAGGGGATTGCCAAAGCAAGGGTTCTCGGATATGTCAGAAAAAAATCATGGTATAAGGTGAAAATAGAGATTCTTCCTGAAGAATCTGTCCATGCAGATAATCTGGAAACAGAGGCTCTGATGAGAAATGTCCGGGAGCATTCAGAAAAAATCCTTTCACTGAGAGGAGAACTGACCGGCGAAGTCAGTACGATTCTGGATAGTATTGATGATCCGGGTAAACTTGCTGATCTGGTAGCTTCAAATCTGAGACTGAAAATTGATGAATCCCAGATGATACTTGAAATTATTGATTCAGTGGATCGTCTCAAAAAAGTGAATGATCTTCTCTCACGGGAAGTTGAGCTTTCAACTATGCAGGCAAAGATTCAGTCTGATGTAAGAGATGAAATATCAAAAAGCCAGCGCGACTATTTTTTAAGAGAGCAGGTAAGGGCTATCCACAAAGAATTAGGCGAGCTGGATGAAAAAAGCCAGGAGATTGACGAATACGCCAAAAAGATCAAACGCGCCAAGATGTCTAAAGATGCAAAAGAAGAAGCGGGTAAGCAGTTAAAACGTCTTGAGCAGATGCACCCGGATGCGGCTGAGACTTCGATTATAAGAACCTATCTGGACTGGCTGGTTGAAATGCCATGGAGCAAATCAACCAAAGATATGCTCGACATAAAAAATGCCAAGAAAATTCTTGATAAAGAGCATTATGGTCTGGATAAGATAAAAGACCGTATTCTTGAATATCTGAGCGTCCGTAAACTGAACCCTAAGATGAAGGGACCTATTTTATGTTTTGTAGGACCTCCGGGGGTTGGGAAGACCTCTCTTGGCAAGACAATTGCCAAAGCCATGAAACGCAAATTTGTCCGTATATCACTGGGCGGCATCCGTGATGAAGCAGAAATACGTGGGCACCGCCGTACATATATCGGCGCTCTGCCCGGACGGATTTTACAGGGATTAAAACAGGCTGAAACCAATAATCCGGTCTTTATGATGGATGAGATTGACAAGCTCAGTTCTGATTTCCGGGGGATCCTTCATCGGCTTTGTTAGAGGCGCTTGATCCTGAACAGAATGTTGAATTCAGCGATCATTATCTTAATCTGGCATTTGATCTTTCAAAAGTGATGTTTGTTCTCACGGCAAATCTGACTGATACAATTCCTTCTGCTCTTCTTGACAGAATGGAGATCATCAATCTTTCAGGATATACTGAGGAGGAGAAAAAGGCAATTGTTGAAAAACATCTGCTGCCCCGTCAGTTAAAAGAGAACGGTTTAAAACCCGGAAATCTTACAATCAGCGCCGGTGCTTTGCTTCAGATTATAACAGAATATACTTCTGAAGCAGGACTGAGAAATCTTGAAAGAGAGCTTGCAAATATCTGCCGGAAAACAGCCCGTAAAATTGCTGAAGGAAAAAAGCCTCCTTTTTTTATAACCAAATCTAATCTGCAAAAATATCTGGGTGTTCCTCAGTATCTTCCTGAAATGGATCAGGAGGATAGTCAGATAGGGTTATCTACCGGACTGGCATGGACTCAGGTAGGGGGTGAAGTCCTGTATGTCGAGGCATCTTTTATCAGCGGAAAAGGAGAGCTTATTGTTACAGGGCAGTTGGGAGAAGTGATGCAGGAATCTGCACGGGCAGCAGTAACTTATGCAAGGGCAAATCTCAGTTTATTCGGAATTGAAGATAACTTTTTTGAAAATATAGATGTTCATATCCATGTTCCGGCAGGAGCGATTCCAAAGGACGGACCTTCAGCCGGGGTTGCAATGGCAGTCGCGATTATCTCTGCTTTAACCAAAAAGCCGGTAAATAAATATGTTGCCATGACAGGTGAGATTACACTCAGAGGGAGAGTCCTTCCTATCGGGGGGCTGAGGGAAAAAGCAATGGGCGCATTAAGGGGAGGAATAAAAACAGTTATTATCCCTGAAAAGAATAAAAAATATTCTCTGAAATTCCTGTAAATGTCAAACGGAAACTTAAATTTGTTCAGGTCAAACATATGGATGAGGTCTTGCCGATTGCTATGGCAGTTGCGAATGAAAGGGTTAAGAGGGGTAAAGGGTTAAGAGGGGTAAAGGGTTAAGAGGGGTAAAGGATTAAGAGGGGCAAGAGGGTTAGATGATTAGGCTTAATCCTCTACCCCTTTTAACCCTCTAATCCTCTTCCTTATTTTACTATGAAAATACTTGCCGTTGATACTGCTACAGAGAGTTGCAGCGTTGCACTTATTGATTCAGTCTATTTATCGCGGGATTCTGATGTGAAGAGCCTTGCCGAGCTTACGATTGTAAGTAAAACAACTCATTCCAGACATTTAATGCGAATGGTTGATACAGTTGTCAGAGATTCCGGGATACATATTCATGATCTTGACGGCTTTGCTGTTGCCACAGGACCCGGAAGTTTTACAGGAATCCGTATCGGAATCAGTACTGTAAAAGGACTGGTGCTTGCTTCCGGCAAACCTGTGGTAGGAATCTCCAATCTTGATGCTTTGGCATATCCTTTTTCTTTTTCACCGTATCTTATCTGTACACTTATGGATGCACGAAGAGGGGAGGTATATTGCTGCTCTTTTCGATCTGATGAAAAAGGGATACTGAAAAAAGAGAGAAAAGAGCGGGTGTTGTCACCTGAAAAGGCAATTTCTGATATTAATGAGCCGTGCCTATTTGTCGGAAACGGGGCTTTGCTTTATAAAAATCTGATAAAAGAAAAAATATCAGGACTTGCACACTTTGTACCGCCTTGTCAGAATATTATCCGTGCTTCGGCAATAGCATATCTGGGTATGGAAAGGTTAAAAGAGAATGACACAGATGATATTGCCGCTCTTGCTCCGAATTATGTCAGAAAGTCAGAGGCTGAAATTTTGAATATTAAAGTTCCATAAAAAATCGAATAGCTTTTTAACATCTGAAATCATCGGAAAATATAATGAACCAGTTAAAACAGAGAGATGCTTTTCTCCATGTTCAGGGAAAATCGCAATTTACAGATGATATTCCAGTACCTGAAGGATTGCTTTTCGGTGCAGTATTTTCCTCGCCGATAGCTCACGGCAAAATTATCCGGCTTAATACAGAAAATGCAAAAAAAATCAGCAGAGTGGCAGGCATATTCAGCGCCGCTGATATACCCGGAGAGAATCGGATAGGAAAAATTATTTCGGATGAGCCGCTCTTTGCAGAAAAAGAAGTTCATTATATCGGACAACCGATAGCAATCGTTATCAGCAAAAGTCCCTGAGATTTCCCGTTCTGCTGTCCGGCAAATTGAAGCGGAAATTGAGGAGCTTCCCGCGATATTTGACGCCGCGTCAGGCATTTGAAAAAGGTGAACTGATCACACCGCCCCGTACATTCTCCATTGGAGATGTTGATCAGGCATGGCAGGAGTGTGATCTGATTGTTGAAGGAACTTCTGAATCAGGCGGACAGGAGCATATTTATATGGAGACTCAAAGCGCATTTGCCTTTCCGACTGAAAACGGAGGCGTTAAGATTATCTCCTCAACTCAGTCACCTTCTATTGTTCAACTGATTACCGCCCGGATTTTAGATTTGCCAATGCACAAGATTGAAGTAGATGTTCTGCGTCTCGGAGGGGCATTTGGGGGAAAAGAGGATCAGGCAACCCCATGGGCGGCAATGGCGGCATTGGGTGCATATCACCTGAAAAAGCCGGTAAAACTTGTTCTTCGCCGTCAGGAAGATATTCGCATGACAGGCAAGCGTCATCCATATTCATCTGATTTTAAAATCGGTCTGACAAAAGATGGAAAGATTCTTGCATATCAGGTTCTTTTTTATCAGAATGCAGGGGCAGCAGCAGACTTGTCAACAGCAATCATGGAAAGGTCTCTTTTTCATGCCGCAAATACTTATTTTATTCCTAATGTAAAAGCAACAGGCTTTTGCTGTAGAACCAATTTGCCTCCGAACACTGCATTCAGGGGATTTGGGGGACCTCAGGCAATGTTTGTGATGGAATCTGCTATTTACAAAGCTGCGGAAAAGATGGGGGTTTCTCCGTCATGGATTCAGAAAAATAATCTCCTGAAAAAAGGGAATTTTTTTCATTATGGTATGATAAATGAGAATAATCAGGCAGTCAGATGTTGGGAATGTGCAGAGAAAAGAATATGAATTTGAAAAGATACAGGATAGAATCTAAGGCATTTAATGAGGCAAATCGTTTACAGAAAAAAGGATTTGCAGTCATGCCGATCTGCTTTGGAATTTCATTTACCAGCACATTTTTAAATCAGGCAAGTGCGCTGGTACATATTTATACAGACGGAAGCGTCAGCGTCAGCACAGGGGCAGTTGAAATGGGGCAGGGAGTGAATATGAAAATCCGGCAGATTGCGGCACAGGTATTTTCAATTGATCCAAGTCTTGTCAAAGTTGAAAGTACCAATACCGCCCGGATTGCAAATATGTCACCCACAGCCGCAAGCGTCGGCGCTGATATGAACGGTCATGCGGCAAGACTTGCCTGTATTGAAATTCTTAACCGTCTGAAAAAAGCGGCAGCAGAAAAATTTGGGACAGATAATTCTGAAAATATTGAAATCAGAAATGAAACTGTTTTTTTATCAGGAAAAGAGACAGAACTGAAATGGCGTCAACTGATTGGGCTTACATATTTCAACCGGGTAAGCCTTTCTGCTCAGGCGCATTATGCGACCCCGGGAATCTATTTTGACAGAGAGAAGGAAAAAGGAAAACCTTTTTTATATCATGTATTTGGAACAGCAATTATAGAGGTTACATTGGACTGTCTGCGAGGAACATATGAAATTGATTCTGTCAAAGTTGTGCATGATTTCGGTAAAAGCCTGAATCCGCTAATCGATCTCGGACAGGTTGAAGGGGGAATTGTTCAGGGGATCGGGTGGATGACGATTGAAGAATTAAGATACGCTGAAAACGGGAAACTTTTGACAGATACGCTTTCAACTTATAAAGTACCTGATATTTATTCTGCTCCCAAAGATATACAGGTTCATTTTCTTGAAAATTCAGAGAATCCGCAGGGGATATTCAATTCCAAAGCCGTAGGAGAACCGCCGTTTATGTACGGAATCGGAGCTTATTTTGCAATATGGAATGCTATCAGATGGTTTCAAAAAGAAAGAGGAGTATCATCCTGCATACAGTTATCCTCGCCGATAACGCCGGAGAAAGTCCTGATGTCATTAAGCAACTGACCATAAAAAACTATAACAAATTTTCATACATTGCAGTATAAAAGATTTCACCTGTTAATCAGATTTATTTCAAAGTAAAAGAGTGCATGAAAAATGGGTAGTGGGGTCAAATCCGTTGATCAGGCAGCTCCGCAATAATTCCCCCTTTCAGAATAATAACGGCTGATATACATTCCGGTAACATTGTCATGTATATCTTTGTTCTCTGAAAAACAGACTGTTCCACGGTTCAGACGATATGTGTTCTGAAATTCAGATTCTTTCTTTCTGTTTTCCATGTGCTGCATTTGCCGGTGATGTGTTTCCGGGACGGAATATATTTACTGTAACTCCGCCGGTTATCAGTATAATAATATTTTACAGGAAAGACAGAGAGTCTGTTCATCAGCCGGGCACAGCTTTCATCCGTCCGTCTGCCGTTATGCCGTGCAGGTATTATTCCGCTGTTCCTCCCGATTGCGTACCGTGTCCGTCTCCGATCGGATTTATTCCCGGCATAACCCCGTAATCCGTCAATTTCCGTATCTGTTCTTATTTCAGTTTCCAGTTCCGGTAAAAATGAATTATTCAGACATCTTATGAAGTAAAGATTAATTTCCGGCGGAGTTTTTTCGGTTCGGAAAATACCGTATTTTTGGAAATTCAGGGATTTCTGCCGGGAGTCTGCGTTTCAATCTGCTCCTTTACGTCCGGCTCTGCCGGGCATTACAGGAATATTCCGTCTACAGTGATTACAGCGGTAATGCTGTGTTCCGTTCTCACTGCGACCGTTTTTCACAAGATCATCTTTTCCGCATCAGCGGCATAATATTTTTATATGCTGTTTCATGAAAATTCTTATAACATGTTTTTTATAACTGATCAACGGATTTGACCCACTACCATTTTTTATTATATAGGAAATCATGATTTTCTGAAAGAAAAAATATTATAAAGACTTCGGAAGTCTGAATACAAAAAATATTTTTGCTTTTTAATAAGAGTAATGATATGTCAAGAATTTTTATAAAGGAAAACCATAAGGGTTTTGCCAATATCAGTAAATTTTTTTTTATCAAAAGAAAGGAAATTATGAAAAAAATATTCTTGCTAATCTTCAGTTTCATGAGTCTCTTTTTTTCCGTTTCTCAGGCAGACAATCAGATTCAGAGAGAAAGATCAAGTTCAGAATATAATCCGCCGAAAATGGAAAGAATATTGACAGATACAGATGATCAGGATGGTGACGGTATTTCTGACCAATGGGAAGATAAAGCGGGATTAGATACTTCAAGAAATGATTCACTCGAAGATCCTGATGCAGACGGCTTATCAAATGCAGATGAATTCAGATACGGAAGCAATCCGTTTTGTGCTGATACAGATGAAGACCTTCTGAAAGATAAAGAAGAGGTCTCATCCCATGGAACAGATCCTGTAAATGAAGACACAGACGGTGATGGTAAATCTGATTATGATGAAATATCAAAAGGAACCGATCCGCTTTATTCAGATGATGAAGGTTCAATCACAAAAAATATTTATCTGAAAGAAGGATGGAATCTGATCTCTTTTCCTGTCTCTCCGCCTGTTACCAATATTGAAACAATTTTAGCTCCGATTTCAGGTTTATACTCGTCTGTATGGAGTTATCAGAACGGAAAATGGAAAATGTATGATCCTGAAAAGGCGGTTTACAGTGATCTGACCACTATGGATGCAGGATGGGGATATTGGATTAATATGAATATCTCTGCAACCCTGACTCTTTCCGGCTCAACTCCTCTCAATCTTATCAATCTTGTCAGCGGATGGAATCTGATCGGTTACAATTATCAGGTTTCCCTGGATATTGCTCAGGTGCTTACCATGCTTGATAATAAATATATCTCTGTATGGGGATACATTGAAGGTAAATGGAAATCTTATAACCCTGAAATGACAGAATTCAGCGATCTGACAACATTGGAACCGTGTTACGGATACTGGGTGAATATAGCAGAACCTTGTGCGCTGATTTTACCGTAAAAGACTCAGAGAGCATATATTCAAGGAATATATATGTATGATAAAACAATACTTTGCTGTACTCTTCATACTGTTCTTCTCTTTTTCAACAGTTTATGCAATAGTCCCCATGCCCGCCAGAATCGGCGGTACTTTGACATCAGATAACATTCAGATAACTCAGGAGACAGATACAGGGTATATCATTACTGTTACCAAAGCTGACAGTACATCTCTTTCCCCCTCTGCTGAAGATACAGACGGACTGAATTCATCAGGCTGGTATCTTATAGATATTCCTGTATATGATAAAGAATCTCAGCCCGGGGGAGCGGTTCCTGAAGATACACTGCTTATTCATGTATATAAAGACGGCACAGAATTAAAAATCATCTCTCCGGCTGACGGAGAATTTATAGCAGGGGAGAGCAGCTCTGCTACTCAGATAAATCTGAGTGTAATCTCCTCATCCAATCTTCCGCCTATAGCTATTGCCGGTACTGATCAGACAGTCAATCAGGGGGATAAGGTTACGCTGAACGGCTCCAATTCTTCGGATCCGGATACAGATGATGTGATTACCTATAAATGGCGGCAGATCGCCGGAACCTCTGTAACTCTTTCTGATAATACATCAGTTCAGCCTTATTTTACTGCCCCCGCTGTCGGGGTGAATGATCAGGCACTGGTATTTGAACTGACTGTTACAGACAGTCAAGGCTCATCAGATACAGATCAGGTTACTGTAAATGTCAGATTTGTAAATAAGTCTCCGACTCCTGATGCCGGAGATGATCAGACAGTAAAATCAGGTGATACGGTCAGATTGGACGGATCAGGGTCATCGGATTCTGACAATGGGATTGCCTCTTATCTGTGGCAGCAGACATCAGGTATTTCGGTAACACTTTCTGATAAAACATCTGTTAATCCGACATTTACAGCTCCTGAAACCGGAGGCTCTCTGATATTTGAACTTATTGTAACTGACAAAAGCGGAATGAAAAGCACAGACAGTGTTACTGTTACAGTTACTCCGGGGAACATTGCTCCTAAAGCAGATGCCGGAAAAGATCAGGCAGTTAATGAAGGGGTTACAGTAATATTAAACGGAACAGGCTCATCTGATCCTGATGATGGAATTGCTTCATATTCGTGGAAACAGACCGGGGGAACATCAGTTAATCTTTCTGATAATACTGCTGTGCAGCCGACTTTTATATCACCTAATGTAGGGGAACAAGGGGAAAATCTTATATTTGAACTGACTGTAAAAGATCATGAAGGGTTGACAGATACAGAGAGTGTAACCATATCTATCCGTTCTGTAAATCAGTCTCCGGTTGCTGATGCAGGCTCTGATCAGACAGTCAATGAAGGTGAACAGGTATTTTTGGACGGCTTAAAATCTTCTGATGCAGATGATGGAATTGCCTCTTATCTCTGGATACAGACAGACGGAACTCCTGTAAAGCTCTCTGATGCTGCGGCAGTTAAGCCTTCATTTACCGCTTCCGAGGTCGGTGTAAACGGAGAATCCCTTGTTTTTAAACTGACTGTAACAGATAAAGGCGGGCTTTCATCCTCAGATACTGTTACTGTAAATATTCTTAATCTGAATCAGGCTCCCATAGCTGATGCAGGCTTTGATCAGACAGTCAAAAAGGGTGATACAGTAACTTTAGATGGTTCAGAATCTTATGATCCTGATGGAATAATAACCGCTTATCTTTGGCGTCAGATCAGCGGAACATCAGTAACTCTTTCAGATAAGACAGTTTCAAATCCGATTTTTGTCGCTGAATACGGAGGCTCTGAAGGCGAGGCATTAGGCTTTGAATTAACTGTAACAGATGATCTTGGCGCAAAAGCAAAAGATTATGTTACTGTAAATATTACATTTGAAAACCAGCCCCCGACAGCAGATGCAGGAGATGATCAGGCTGCTGAAAAAGGTAATAAAATAACTCTGGACGGTTCAGGATCTTATGATTCTGACGGAGAGATCATCTATTATTCATGGCGTCAAATTGCCGGAACTGTTATGAAACTTTCAGATGCGACAACAGTTAAGCCTTATTTTACAATAAGCGATTCCAAGCCTGCGGGTGAGGCTCTGATATTTGAACTTACTGTAACTGATAACGGTAATTTACAGAACTCTGATCAGGTTACTGTAAAAGTCAGTCCTGAAAACCGCGCTCCGACAGCAAATGCAGGCGCGGATCAGAGTGTAAAAGAGGGGGATAAAGTAACTTTAGACGGTTCAGCCTCTTCTGATTCTGACGGAGAGATTGTTTCATATCAATGGAGACAGATTTCAGGAAACTTACTTGCTCTTTCCGATATTACAACTGCAAAAGCATCATTTACCGCGCCGGATGTCGGGGTAAGCGGCGCAACCCTGATTTTTGAGCTTACTGTAACAGATAATGAAGGATTAAGCGATACAGCAAGGGTTACAGTCAATGTTGTTTTTGTAAACCAGCCGCCGATAGCAGATGCGGGAAAAGACCGGGCAGTAATCCCCGGAGGTCAGGTTACGCTTGACGGTACAAAATCTTATGATCCTGATAATGGAATTTCAGCATATTCATGGAAACAGATTCAGGGAACAGTCATGATTCTTTCAGGTTCTGATACTGTTCAGCCGGTATTTACTGCTAATGGAACAAATATCAGCGGTGAATCACTGACATTTGAGCTGACTGTTACAGATAACAGCGGATTGACCGGCTCTGACAGTGTAATTATTACAGTAACAAAAACAAATCAGCCTCCTGTAGCTGATGCAGGCGATGATCAGACAGTCAAGCCCGGAGACAAAGTCGCTCTGAACGGTTCAGAATCTTATGATCCTGACGGAGCAATTGTATCATATTTATGGGTTCAGACTGCCGGGACGCCTATGAAGCTCTCAGATACTGCATCAGTAAAATCTGAATTTTATGCTGAAAATACAGATTCTTCAGGGGAATCCCTGATATTTGAGCTTGTTGTTACAGATAACAGCGGGCTTCAGAATACAGATCGTCTTGTAATCAATGTAAGAAAAGAGAATCAGGCGCCTCTTGCTGATGCAGGACCTGATCAGAATGTAAAGCCGAATGAAAAAGTTATTCTTGACGGTTCCAACTCTGTTGATCCTGACGGAGAGATAATCTCTTATCTTTGGCGCCAGATCAAAGGTACAGAAATGACGATTTCTGATGCCGAAGCAGTAAAACCTGAATTTATAGCATTAAACGGGCATATTGCAGGTGAATCTCTGACTTTTGAATTAACGGTTACAGATAATGACGGATTACAGAATACAGACAGGGTAACAATAAATGTTTCTCTGGAAAATCAGCCTCCTACAGCAGATGCCGGACCCGACCAGACAGTCAAAAAAGGTGATAAAGTAACATTGGACGGTTCAGAATCGTATGATTCTGACGGCTTTATTGTCTCTTATTTATGGATACAGATTTCGGGAACACAGATAACACTTTCAGATGCAACAGCAGCACAAACTTTTTTTACAATCCCGGAACAGCAGAGCAGCGAAGCCGTCAGCTTTGAATTGGTGGTGGCGGATGACGGGGGATTACAGCACACTGATCGCATTATCATCAATATTTCATCAGAAAATCAGCCTCCTGCGGCAAACGCCGGGGCAGATCAGACCGCTGCGGCTGGATGTATTGTAACTCTGGACGGTTCAGATTCTTATGATCCTGAAAAAGAGAGCTTATCTTTTCTCTGGCGGCAGATCAGCGGAGCTGCTGTAACTCTGTCAGATGCCAAATCAGCAAAGCCTGCCTTTACATCGCCTGATACCGGAGTAAACGGCAATATCCTGATTTTTGAACTGACTGTTACAGACAGCAGCGGACTCAAAAGTACTGACAGCGTGTTAATTACAGTTACTTATAAAAATAATCCGCCGATAGCAGACGCGGGTTCGGTTCAGACGGTCATATCAGGAGAAAATGTAATGCTTGACGGATCAGGCTCCCGGGAGACTGACAGCGGGGATAAGATTGTCTCTTATATGTGGAGTCAGATTTACGGAACAACGGTAAGTCTTTCTGATCCTGCTTCTGTGAAACCAAGTTTTACAGCCCCTTATGCTGGAACATCAGATATAAAATTGTCATTTAAACTGACAGTTACAGACACAGGCGGGCTTCAGGATACTGATACGGTAGATGTTAATGTAATTGCTGCAAGTCAGTCTCCTGTTGCAGATGCAGGGGATGATCAGAATGTTTCAGAAGGATGCACTGTTATTCTGAATGCTTCTGAATCAGAAGACTCTGACGGAAATATCATATCTTATCTATGGAAACAGACCGGCGGAACATCCGTAACCCTTTCAGATACAACTGTTATTAAGCCGACCTTTGTTACTCCTCCGGTTACAAATAACGGCGCTGTTCTGGTATTTAATCTGACTGTTACAGATAATTCAGGTCTTCAGGATACAGATGACGTACAAATCAGTATCAGCGATAACGGAATTAACATCTTTCCTGATGATGTTATCTCTTTTCACTCTGTTACAGATGAAGAAATGGGTTTAAAAATTTTAAACGGCAATATCATAAGTTTATCTCTGATTAATCCGGCAACTGTATATGAATCTTTGAACAGACCTCAAAATTTTATTTACGGAATGACAGATATTGAGATCAAAGTGAATTTACCCGGAGCAACTGCCAGTATTATCTTTTACTTGCCTGAATCTGCTCCTGAAGGATATAAATGGTACAAATACAGCACAAATTGCTACGGAGCAACAACTTCTTCTGCGAAATGGTGTGTATTAGATGAAAATACAACATTTAATGCTGAAAGAGATCAGATCACCATAACCCTGACTGACGGAAAATCAGGAGATGATGACGGAATTACAAACGGTGTTATCAGCGACTTTTCAGGACTTGGCTACATCCCGTCAGAATCTGATGATGATGATGATGACGATGAAAAAGATCCTGATACATCAGGAGGATGTTTTATTACAATAAGCAGCGAGTAATCTATAAAGTTTGTAGTACTCAGTATATCGAAAAAGTTTGTAGTACCGCCTTTAGGCGGTCAGGCGTGCCGAAAAAGTTTGTAGTACCGCCTTTAGGCGGTCAGGCGTGCCGAAAAGTTTGTAGTACCGCCTTTAGGCGGTCAGTGTGAAATCAGACGGTTATCGCAGCACGCCGGACCGCCTAAAGGCGGTACTACAAACTTTCACAGATTTTCGATCTATTGGTACTCAGTTAATTTAATTTTGACAGGTAAAGACCTGCGGGTTTTGAAAATCCCGCAGGTCTTTTGTTTTTTTGATAAATCATGAAAAATCATTATCTTAAAAAAATTCTTCCAATCTGATGATTCTACAGACATAAATTTTAGCATTTTTCTCTTGACAGAGCGATTCACTTTCCTTTAATAAAAAGAATAACAATGTTTCGGATTTTAATTATAACAATCTCTTTAAATATGATAATAACATTGTTATCAAATGATTATATTTATATTTTAACGAAACAATGTTACAACAGTTTTAAAAAAAAGCGTCAAACCATGTCAAATAAAATCAGTCCTGAAATTCATAAACGGCTTGAAGCCGCGGTTTTGGATATTTTTTCCAATTCTGATTTCCATAAAGCAAATATCCGGGATGTGGCAAAAAAAGCAGGGGTCAGTTTCAGCACAATTTACAGTTATTACGGCAGCAAAGAAGGGCTATTGTTTGCATTTGTTGACATCTGGCTGGGAAAACTGACTGAGCGGATTATTGATCATCTGCACGGTATTGAAGACCTTAAAGAAAAATTGAGAAAAGTCTTCTGGATACAATTGGATTATTATGAAAAAAATCCTGGACTTGGCAAAATTCTCTTTATGACAGTTCCAATGCAGACGTGGATGGCAGATAACACATTTTTACAGAAAAAGATGTTCAATGTTTTTATGGATGTGCTTCAGCAGGGGCAGAAACAGGGGATTCTTAATCCCAAAGTGCGCGCGGGTATGTTGCTTGATGTTATGCACGGATTGGTGCAGCGCTCTTTTTTTATGTGGATTTACAGGGGTCAGAAAGAGAGTCTTGCAGAAAATGCAAATCTTCTTTTTGAAATGGTCTGGAGGGCAATCAGCAATCCTGAAAAAGAGAATTGAGAATTAGGAATCAGGAATTGAGAATTAGGAATTGATAACTTATCAAGTAAAAAAAGGAGTATAATTATGAAAATTCTTAAAATTGATCATTTGGGAATCGCGGTCAACAGTATTGAAGATGGAAAAAATTTCTGGTCAGGCGTGTTGGGACTCAAGTTTGAGGGGTCAGAAACAGTTCAGGAGCAGAAAGTAACCACTGCATTTTTTCCGGTCGGAGAGAGTGAGGTTGAGCTTCTTGAATCTACCTCGCCGGATGGTCCTGTTGCAAAGTATATTGAGAAAAAGGGACAGGGGATTCAGCATGTTGCATTTCGCGTGGAAAACATTGAATTGGCATTGGAGGAGCTGAAGGCAAAAGGTGTTCAACTGATTGATCAAAAGCCGAGAATCGGCGCAGGCGGGGCAAAGATTGCATTTCTGCATCCCAAAGCGACCAACGGGGTTCTGGTTGAATTGTGTCAGAGGTAAATTTGTAAGGATCCGTTTCTCGTTCCCACGCTTTGCATGGGAACGGGAAGAAAAATATAAATCTTTTAAATATATGAAAAGACCTTCACATAAAGAGCTTTTTCAAAAAATCAAAGCCGCAAAAAAAGCTGTAAATGAAGGTCGGGTTATTCTACTGGATGATCAGGAAGAATCAATCATATCTGATGCCTTTGAGTTAGGATATGAGATAAAGAACGAATTGCTTTTTATTCTTTCCGATCTTTTAGCGCACACAAAACCTGAAGATTATGCAGGCGTCAAACCTCCTCAGAAATCTTATGAAAGAGAGATAGAGGGTTTTGATCTTTTTGCTTTCAGTATAAACAGCAAGTTGTCAGGATGCAGGGTTTATTATAAATTCTCAATTCAGGATAATAATTTATGGTTGGTTTCCTTGCATAAAGAGAGAAAAGAAAGGAAAAAAATATGACAGTACTTAGATGTCCAAGAGGGCATGGTGAAATGTCGCTTAAAAAAGCAGACAAGATTCTTAATTTCAGAGGGATTAATATAACTTTTGAAAAAGAAAGTTATTTCTGTCCGGTATGCGGACTAGGAGCAAGTAACTTGACTCAGGCAGGCAGTACTCAAAGTATAATTGCAAATTCTTACCGCAGAGCTATGGGATTGTTGACCGGAGATGAAATAAGGGAAACAAGAAAAAAACTGGGATTAAGCCGAAAGGCTCTTGCTGATAAAATGAATGTATCTGTCGCCAATATAAAAAGATGGGAAGGAAGCATAATTCAAAGCGAATCGGAAAATAATCTTTTACGTCAGATTTTTGAGAATAACGATAATCGCAATTTTGCCGGTTCAGACAGCCGGACAGTCGGTGCCGGATCATCGCCGGTAAATTCGACCTCATATATTTCATAAATGAAAAATCTCAGAAAAATGCTCTTCGGAGAGCTTGATTTCACTGCACTTGTTCATAATCCTGATTTTAAAGAGGATAGCGTCAGAGAAGTGATTATTCTTCCGATAATCAAAGAGCTTGGCTATCAGGAGAAAGATATTATCAGAAGCAAAACCCTGAAGCATCCGTTTCTGAAAATCGGAAGCAATAAGAAAAGAGCGATATTGCTTATACCGGATTACTGCCTGAAAGTGGCGGAGAATTTTGCATGGGTGCTTGATGCCAAGTCACCGGATAAACAGGTAAATAACCCAGACAATATTGAGCAAGTCTATTGTTACGCTGCTCATCCTGAAATAAGAAGCACATATTTTGCTTTATGCAACGGCATTCAGTTTGCTCTGTACCGCAGGGATTCAACTGATGAGCCTGTTTTACTTTTTTCCGTTGATGAAATCGCTTATCACTGGGAAAAGCTGAAATCATTTCTGTCTCCGGAGAGTTTTCAGACGGGAAAGAGTTTTGCGTATGAACATACAATAACTGCCGCAAATCAGTTTGATTATCTGAACCGTCCTTTGCCTGAAGAGATTCCCGTGAAAAAACAGCAGGCAAAGCGGCATTTCGGAGTTCACGGATATTTTACCAGACAGACATGGAATGTAGTTGCTGAATATATTAAAAATTTTACGCAGCCCGGCGATCTTGTGTTAGACCCTTTTGGCGGAAGCGGTATCACAGCAATTGAAGCAATGATGAATAACCGGCGAGGGATAAGCATTGATCTTAATCCTATGGCGGTATTTATTGTTGAATCCCTGACTGCTCCTGTTAATCAGGATGAGCTTGCTGATGCGTTTGATCGCGTCAAAGAGGAATATCTGAAAAAAGAGCCGAATACAGATAAAGAGATCGCGGATGCTTTAAAGAAATATCCATATCCCAAAGATATTCCCCTGCCAAAAGGATCAGATGTTGATACTGTTGAAAAACTTTTCAGTAATAAGCAGTTAGCACAACTTGCTTTGTTGAAGGCGATTATCAAAAAAGAAAAGAATGATAATATCAGAAAATCTCTGATGCTTGGATTTTCAAGCCTTATAACAAAAATAAATCTTACAAATCATGATTCTCCTAACGGCGGGAGTGATTCCGCCGCGTTCAAATATTACAGGTATCGTATTGCCCATAAACCTTCAAATTTTGAAGTCCTGCCAAGTTATGAAAAAAGAATTAAAGGCATTAAAAATGCCAAAAAAGAGATTGAATATTTTATCAATGAAAAAACAGTAAAGAATATCCAAATCTTAAAAGGAACAGCAACAGATTTAAAAAATATTCTCAAAGAGAGCGTTGACTATATTTATACTGATCCACCTTACGGAAAGAAAATCCCTTATCTTGATTTGTCTGTTATGTGGAACGCATGGCTTGATCTTGACGTAACCGAGCAGGATTATGAACTTGAAGCAATTCAGGGAGGAAAGAATCAGAAAAGCACAGATGAATATAACAGCCTGATTGCCCAAAGTATCCGTGAAATGTACCGGGTGCTGAAATTTGGCAGGTGGCTATCCTTTGTCTTTGCACATAAAGACCCTGAATTTTGGCATCTTATAACAGAAACCGCTGAACGGTGCGGATTTGAATATGTCGGCGCAGTTCCTCAGAAAAACGGACACGCAAGTTTTAAAAAACATCAGAATACTTTTACAGTATTATCCGGGCAGTTGATTATCAATTTCCGCAAAGTCCGTAATCCAAAAGCTATTTTAAAAGCAAATCTCGGAATGGATATAGCTGAAATTATAATGCAGACAATTGAAGGGGTTATAGCAAAAAACAGCGGGGCGTCCCTTGAGCAGATCAATGATGAACTGATTATCAAAGGATTGGAACTCGGCTTTCTTGATCTTCTCAAAAAAGAGAATTATGATTTAACCAAACTTCTTACAGAAAACTTTGATTATAAAGAAGATATTCAGAAATTTACCATTCGGGAAAACAGCCGCTTCAGAACACATATTGATGTGAAACTGAGAATCCGTTATTATCTTATCAGCTATTTACGAAGGGCGGAGCGTGAAAACCGTATCCCATGTTTTGATGAAATTGTGCTGAATATAATGCCCCTGCTAAGAAACGGAATAACACCTGAAAATCAGACTATTTCAGGCGTTTTAGAAGATATAGGAGAGCGAATCGGAGATGACGGCTGGAGGCTGAAACAGGCGGGACAGCAATTGCTGCAATTATAGACTTACGGGGAAAGCTCCGTTAGGAGCATGATATTTGTAGAATCCGTTAGGATCGTTATATTTGTAGCTCCGTTAGGAGCATGATATTTGTAGAATCCGTTAGGATCGTTATATTTGTAGCTCCGTTAGGAGCATGATATTTATAGAATCCGTTAGGATCGTTATATTTGTAGCTCCGTTAGGAGCATGATATTTATAGAATCCGTTATGTTTACCATGTTTCAAGCTCCGTTAGGAGCGACATATTTGTAGCCGATATATTTGGCATAATTATAAGCTCCGTAGGAGCGATATATTTGTAGTAGTAGCTGAATATATCAGAAAATATTTTTTTTAATATATCGCTCCTAACGGAGCTTTAAATATTCAATTATAACGAAATGCTACAAATATAACGCTCCTAACGGAGCTTCAAATATGCTAATTATAACGAAACGCTATAATTATAACGCTCCTAACGGAGCTTCAAATGCGGCAATCATAAATGATTCCACAAATATAACGCTCCTAACGGAGCTTCAAATATGCTAATTATAACGAAACGCTATAATTATAACGCTCCTAACGGAGCTTCAAATGCGGCAATCATAAATGATTCCACAAATATAACGCTCCTAACGGAGCTTCAAATATGCTAATTATAACGAAATGCTACAAATATAACGCTCTTAACGGAGCTTCAAATATGGTAATTATAACGAAACGCTACAAAGATAACGCTCCTAACGGAGCTATTACCCAAATTTATATATTAAAATAAAAAAGGAGACTTAACCATGTCAGAGCATCCCAAAAAACAGAAATGGACAGATCTTGTTACCAAACAGTTAAAAGGAAAATCACCAGATTCACTGAATTGGAAGACCCCGGAAGGAATCCTTGTAAAACCGCTTTACACGGCTGAAGATATTGAAGGACTTGAATGTGTCAATACTATTCCGGGAATTGCGCCGTATGTCCGGGGACCTATGGCTACAATGTACGCTGGAAGACCCTGGACAATCCGCCAATACGCAGGATTCTCAACGGCAAAAGACTCAAATGCTTTTTACCGCAGAAATCTTGCCGCAGGACAGATGGGGCTTTCCGTAGCTTTTGACCTTGCAACACACCGGGGATATGATTCAGATCACCCAAGAGTCGCAGGCGATATTGGCAAAGCCGGTGTTGCTGTTGATTCTGTTGAGGATATGAAGATTCTTTTTGATCAGATTCCCCTTGACAAGATGTCTGTTTCAATGACCATGAACGGCGCTGTATTGCCGATTATGGCAGGCTATATTGTTGCGGCTGAAGAGCAGGGCGTCAAGCAGGCTGATTTGAACGGAACAATTCAGAATGATATTCTGAAAGAATATCTGACACGGAACACCTATATTTATCCGCCTGAGCCGTCAATGCGTATTGTTTCAGATATTATCGGATACTGCTCAAAAAATATGCCTAAATTCAACACTATCAGCATAAGCGGTTATCACATGATGGAAGCTGGAGCAGATTCCGTGCTTCAGACTGCATTTACTCTGGCTGACGGCGTTGAATATGTCAAAGCCGCTCTTAAAGCAGGCTTGAATATTGATGATTTTGCTCCGCGTCTCTCATTCTTCTTTGGCGTGGGGATGAATTTCTTTATGGAGATTGCCATGCTCAGAGCCGCCAGATTCCTGTGGCACAGGCTTATGAGTCAGTTTAATCCCAAAGACGCCAGATCATCAATGCTCAGAACCCATGTTCAGACATCAGGCTGGAGTCTGACAGCTCAGGATCCTTACAACAACATTATCCGCACCACTCTTGAAGCATTGGCTGCTGCATTAGGCGGAACACAGTCTCTGCATACCAATTCATTTGATGAAGCTGTGGGATTACCTACAGATTTTTCAGCAAGAATTGCAAGAAACACACAGATCATTATTCAGGAAGAATCTCAGATCTGCCATGCGGTTGATCCATTAGGAGGTTCTTATTACATTGAATATCTTACTGATTCTATTGTCAAAGAGGCTCAAAAGATCATAGATGAAGTTGAAGAATTGGGCGGCATGGCAAAAGCGATTGCCAGCGGAATGCCTAAGATGCGGGTTGAGGAATCCGCCGCACGTCGTCAGGCAAGAATTGACAAAGGGGCTGATGTGATTGTAGGCGTCAACAAATATGTTCTTCAAAAAGAGGATTTGAAGTTAGATGTTCTTGAAGTTCCAGCAGCGGTACGTGATGAACAGATTGCACGTCTTAAAGAGATTCGGGCAAAACGGGATAATGACGCTGTAAAAAAAGCTCTTGACGCTATTACAAAAGGAGCGGAATCCGGCGGAAATTTGCTGGAACTCAGTATTTCAGCAGTGCGAGCAAGAGCAACCGTAGGAGAGATTTCAGACGCAATGGAAAAAGTATTTGGCAGATATGTTGCCACAACTCAGTGTATTTCAGGCATTTATGCTGCGGAATTCGGTGACAGTGAGATTATCAAGTCTATCAGAAAACGTACAGATGCTTTTAAAGAAAAAGAGGGTAGAAGACCGAGAATCCTTGTTACCAAAATGGGTCAGGACGGGCATGACCGGGGCATCAAAGTGATTGCAACCGCTTATGCGGATTTGGGATTTGACGTTGATATAAGCCCCATGTTTCAGACTCCTGAAGAGGCGGCAAAAATGGCGGTTGAAAATGATGTTCATGTGGTCGGCTCATCAAGTCTGGCAGCAGGTCATAAGACTCTGGTTCCGCAACTGATAGAGGCTCTGAAAAAAGAGGGAGGGGATGATATTCTGGTTGTTGTGGGCGGAGTTATTCCTCCGGGGGATTATGATTTTCTCTACAACGCCGGTGTTGTCGGAATCTTCGGACCCGGTACGCGGGTAACAGATTCCGCAAATCAGGTTCTGAATGCTTTGGAAAAGAGGCTGGGATAGTCATGTATGTTTGTAGGGTGGACACGCTCCGCTTAGTCCACCCTACTACTTTGGAAAAAAGGCATGGACAGTGAGATGAGCTTTTTCATCCCCGTTCCCACGCCTTGCGTGGGAACAAAACAGAATTAATCAGATAATCAGGAGAATAATATGAAATATGTCCTTAGCATTGATGACGGAAGAAATGAACCGATTAAAGACCTTGATAATGCAACAAGAATAGTACTTGTAGATAAAGATACAGTAGGTGCTGAAGATATTACTTTTGCCTACTGTAAATTCGAGGCTGAAACCTCATCTCACAAAAAGCATATTCACAAAGATGCAGAGGAAGTGATTTATATACTCTCAGGAAAAGGAATAAGCGGCGTTGATGATACTGAAGTGGAGATGAAACAGGGTGATACTATGTTTGTTCCGCGCGGCGCTGTTCATTGGTTTTACAATCCTTTTTCTGAGCCGGTTGAAATGCTTTTTATTTATACAAAACCGTCTCTGAAGTCTGCCGGGTACCGGATTGTGGAGTGATAAAATCCGTTCTCATCTCTTTAAAATCATAGATTTGACAAGGCAGAACATCGCCGTCTTTTTGCTATAAAAGATCATTCAATTATCCTGAAAATAGGATTTGTTAAAGCAGGCGTTTTCTGATATAAAAATAAGATTTGTTAAGAGGGGCGTTTTCTGATATAAAAATATAAAGATTTATATCTTTAAAAATAAAGGAGTAATTGTATGTTTGGAATTGGTTTTCCTGAAGTTCTTCTGATTCTTGGAGTGGCTTTGATTGTTTTTGGTCCCAAAAAACTTCCTGAGCTTGCAAAATCTCTGGGACATGCCATCCATGAATTCAGGAAAGCAGCAACCGAATTCAAAGAGACAATGGAAGAGAATACCGGCATAAAAGAGGTCAAAAAAGCCATCAGCGATATAAATATCAAAAATGTAATTGATATTACAGCAAAAACATCCGATAAACAGACTGAAAAATCAGATAAATCAAAAACGGAGACTCCCAAAAATTCTATAAGCACGGATAATACAGATAAGAATAATGAACTGAAACAGAAAGGAGCGGAACAGACTGAAAAACATGATAAATGAAGAAGATAAAATGCCCTTTTTTGACCATCTTCAGGAACTGAGGGAACGCCTGATAGTCTGCTTTATAGCTGTATTCATCGGGTTTTGTATTGCATACGGATTCAAAGAAAGACTCTTTGATATATTAAACCGTCCTCTGATTCAAGCGATGGAAGAAGGGGAGAAGCTGATATTTACAGGGATTGCCGAGGCTTTTTTTACATACATGAAGGTAGCCTTCTTAGCAGGGGTTATGCTGGCTGCTCCGGTGATTTTCTATGAATTCTGGATGTTTGTTGCTCCGGGGCTGTATAGGAAAGAGAAAAAACTTCTCCTTCCGATAGTCTTTCTCTGCTCATTTTTCTTTATCGGAGGAGCATTATTCGGATATTTTTTTGTTTTTCCTTTTGGCTTCAAATTTTTTTTAGGATTTGCAAGTGAAACTATCCGCCCTCTTCCTTCAATGAAGGAATATCTCGAGTTTCTCTTCAACAATGCTCTTTGCGTTCGGCATGGTTTTTGAAATGCCCGTGATTATCACTTTCTTGGCAAGAATGGGAATTGTCTCTATTGATTTTTTAAAGAATAACAGAAAATACGCTATACTGATAATTTTTATTGTCGCTGCCATTCTGACCCCCCCGGATGTGATCACCCAGATCATGATGGCGATTCCAATGATGCTTCTGTATGAAATAAGCATACTTGGTGCAAAGATTTTCGGGAAAAAAGAGACTGAAGAGAGAATTGAGAATTAGGAATGGAGAATTGAGAATCAGGATGAGTTTGTAAATGAGTTAAAATTCCTGATTCCCAATTCCTAATTTGTTTTCAATGTATATTCCGCCAGAAGACTTCCTTTCCAGTAATTATTATGAGGATTTGCAAAAAAAATTCTGAATAATTCAAGACTCTCTCTGCGTAAGATGTTAGGAACAACAGAAATCGGATTATTTCTGTATAACGGTGTCAGGGTATTCAGATCGCACTTTGTACCGCCTCCCATAACATCTTCATACGAATATACAATCTTTCCGATGCCGCTTAAAAGAATCGCCCCGAAACACATCAGACAGGGTTCAAGGGTACAGAATAGCGTCAAATCACTTCTTTTTACATCATTCTTAATATCAGCAAGGCGTCTTAAAGCATTTATCTCTGCATGATCAGTTTCATTTATTGCATTCTCCGCAGTGCCTGTCCGCATACCGTCTGCAACTATTTTATCTTTATAAACAATAACACATCCCACCGGGAACTCGCCCCGTGATAAAGCATGATTTGCCTGTTCAAGAGCTTTTTTCATGAAATATGAATAGTTATCCATAGCTTGTGAAACTTCGGAAGTCTTTACAGTCAGTTTATTTTATAACCGATCCTAAACAAAAAAAGCTACAGATTCAATCTCTGCAGCTTTCTATTTTTATTTGGCTGAGGGACCAGGATTTGAACCTGGGTTAACGGGGCCAGAACCCGTTGTCCTGCCGCTAGACGATCCCCCATGAAGTTGAAAATGGTTTTATTACACAAAGGCATAAAAAAGTCAAGTATTTTTTTTTAAACAGACATGATAATTCAGGGCTGTTCAATTCTCTTTAATTCCTTTATAGTTGAGAATATTTTCGGGATTTATACTTAATTCTTCTATTGAAGCCAAATTTTTTCAAAAAACTTAGCTTCTTATTGACAACATGAAAGAATATTTATTGTTATGATCCGATAATTATGATATGATTCCTTTAAATTATTATCAGTATATCTAAAAAGTTTGCAGTACCGCCTAAAGGCGGTACTGCAAACTTCTATAAATTTCAGATTTGCTGATTATGTTTCACGGTACAGGGATTTTTTATAAGATAGAGGATTATAAAAAGGATCTCAGGGAGATAAAAAGCGTGTCTGATAATATAAAATGGAAAAAAGCATTACTTTCATCCAATATGCCTTTGGAGTTTGAAGCATCCGATATTCTGGTCTCCAAAGGCTTTTCTGTACATTCAGGATTTAAATATTCTATAAACGATTCCGGCGTTGTCAAAGATGCTCCGGTTGATATTCATGCTGCTGCATATACTCCGTTTTCTGATCCGAAAAAAATTACATCACGGATAGAACTTCTGATAGAATGTCGGCACAGGCACCCGAATAATATCTGGATTTTTCTGCCTGATCTGAATAAACCGGATTTTTCTCCGGTTAAACCCGGAAACACCATTCGCGTTGTGGATCAGTTTTCTCCGTATGCTGTTGAATCAAAAGCCGCGTTTAATTTTGATTCAAAAATCCCTGTCTGTCAGAGAGGGATTGAGGTTGATACAGATCATGGGAATGTCTCTGATACAGTATTTAAAGATGGGCTTACCCGGCTGCAATATGCTCTTCTGCGTCTTTTAACTGAGAATACACTCTTTTATCTTAACAACCATCCTGATGATAATATTCCTTTTCTTTTCTGTCCTATACTTCTTACAACAGCAAAGCTCTTTGTAGCATCTGAGAATATGAATATAATTCAGATTGAAGAATCTTCAGCAATTGAAGATATTGCAGTTCAGACGCCGTATCTGATCATCTATTCGGATTATGGTCCTGATTTTGAACATCAGTGCAAAACAGAATGTAACCGTCTGAAAAAACTTCAGCGGAGCGATAAAGCAACCCTGATTGAGCAGAAACGGGCAAGGTATTACGGAACACAGCAGTATCTTCCTTTTACAATCATAGAATCGCTTATAAACGCGGAGCGTTATTATCTGAATACATTCTTTACCCAGTTTATTATTTGTGATAAATTACATTTTGAAGAGCTTGTGAATACTATAAAAAAGACGGTTACATCTGCGTTAAGAACGCGGAAATTTATTGAATAAATGCCTAAATTATCATTTAAATCATTTTGTTATAGAATCGCATGGTTTATATCTCCTCACGGATTTGGTCATGCCGCCCGTTCATCCGCTATTATGGCTGCCGTACAGGAGATTGATCCCTCAGTTCAGTTTGAAATTTTTACCCTTGTTCCGCTCAGATTTTTTCAGGATTCTGTTTCAGGAATATCCGGGTATCATTCCTTACTGACAGACATCGGATTTGTACAGAAATCCCCGTTATGTGAAGATACAGATAAAACACTACAGACTCTTGACGAATTTCTGCCATTTCAGTCTGCTCAGATAGCTGAGTTATCTTCTGAATTACAGAGATTAAAATGTGATCTGGTTATCTGCGATATTGCGCCGATTGGGATTGCAGTCGCCCGTGAAGCTCATATTCCATCCGTACTTGTGGAGAATTTTACATGGGACTGGATTTATGAAGGATACAAAGGGTTAAATATACTGAAAAAGCATACAGAGTATCTGAGGAATCTTTTTGAATCAGCAGATTATCATATTCAGGCTGAGCCGATCTGCCTGCATAAAGATTCTGACCTTGTAACCCTGCCGATCAGCCGGAAAATCAGAACTCCAAGACAAGTCATCCGCCAAAGACTGGGAATACCGGATTATAAAAAAATGGTTGTCATCACAATGGGAGGGATTCCTGAATCATACAATTTTTGGGATAAATTAGCAGAGCATAATGATATTTTCTTTGTAATTCCGGGAGCAAAAGAGACGCATGATCCACTCCCGTCAGTTCAAGTCTCAGACTTGAACCAACTCGTGAATCTTATTCTGCTGCCCCGTCATTCTGATTTTTTTCATCCTGATCTGATTAATGCATCTGATGCTGTGATCGGAAAGGTCGGTTACAGCACTCTTGCGGAGATTTATCATGCCGGTGTCCCTTTCGGGTATATTTTAAGACCGAGCTTTCCTGAATCGGAAAAATTGGCGGCATTTGTTGAAAAAGAGATGCAGGGTTATCTGATTGATGAAGCAGATTTTCATAACGGCAGATGGGTATCTTCTCTTGAAGCCCTCTTTGCCCTTCCCCGTATTCAGAGAGATTCTCTTAACGGAGCAGATCAGGCAGCCGAGTTTATCTGTAATATTTGTTATGTTCAAAAGCCTTTTAATTTTCATTTTTCCTTGACACAATAACTGAACTGTGATTTTTTTAAGAACAGTCTGTAGTACATTACCAAGTTGAGTTTTAGTAAAATAAACTAAGTTTCACGTGGTGTGTAACTTTAAACCGCAAAGAACACAAAGAATGCACAAAGGACACGGAGAAAACTTTGTGTTCTTTGTGAAAAACTTTGTGTCCTTAGTGGTTTAAAAAAAGTTGCACATGACGTAAGTTTCTTGAAGAAATTTGGTTTGTTCGGATTCCGGTTTTTTTACTGATAATGAAAAGAGGCAAAATACTCTTCATGGAAATAAATGTATATTTACTAGGCGTTATAATCTTTTTTGCCAGAATCTGCGATGTTTCAGCAGGAACCGTCCGAACCATTGTTACTGTTCAGGGAAGAACAGTTATTGCCTTTTTTCTTGGACTGATAGAGATTATCATCTGGATTACGGTTGTCAGTACAGTGATTCACAAGATCAAAGAATCTCCTGTTTTACTTATATTTTATGCACTCGGATATGCCACCGGCAATGTTATCGGAATCGTTATTGAGCGTAAGCTGGCTTTCGGACTGATTATTCTCAGGGTTATCACAATGACAAAAGGAAAAAGAATGGCAAAGCGGCTCAGGGAAACCGGACAGCCTGTTACTGCTTTTGTCGGTGAAGGGATGAGCGGACCCGTTACTGAATTATATATTGCCTGCCGCAGACGTGATCTGAAATGGATTCTGCTCCTTGTCAAAGAAGAAGACCCTGATGCGTTTTATATCACTGAGTATGCAAGAGATGTGAGTAAAATTCTGAGACCCACAAAAACTCCGGTTACAGGATGGCGTGCTGCTCTTAAAAAGAAATAGAAGTTGTCAGTGTTCAGCTTAACTGTCTGGTTTAACAGTAACCGCCTAAAGGCGGTACTACAGACTTTCCCGGATTTCAGATATACTGATTTTTAATTTCCGATTCCCTTCCCTTTAGGGAAGGGGTTGGGGTTAGGTTTGAAAGAGGAAAATTAAAAACTCTCCGACCACTCAAATATACATCAGCCAATCACCCTGGGAACAACAAAGCTTCCATCCTCTTTTTCAGGAGCATTGGCAATTGCCGTATCACGATCAAGATGCGGTTTTTCTTCATCTTCACGGAACGCGTTGGTAAGAAATATAGCATGGGATGTCGGGGTGATACCTTCTGTATTAACACGATTTAATGTATCAACATATTCCAGTATCATTCCAATCTGAGCGGCAAATTTTTCCGTTGCATCTTCATCCAAATCAAGACGGGAAAGATTTGCCACATGAATAACCTCTTCTTTTGTTATCTTCATAATATAAAAACTCCTTTTGTCAGTCCTCAAGGCTCACAAACATTCCAATTAAATTTTCTTTTTTCAGTTTTTCCATGATACTTTTTGCATCAATCCGTCTGTTAAAAATGCCGATCCTTACTCTGTGCCATATTCCGCTTCCGGGAATCGCCGAACTGGATCTGTACGCGGCATATCCTCTTTCTTTAAGCTGCGCCGCCATTCTGTCGGCATCATCCTGTTTTCTGAAAGAAGCTATCTGAATACTTACCTTTTTTGTGCTTTCAATCTCCTCAGACGGATTATTCGGCAAAGATGGCTGACTTATCGGAGATGCTTCTCTTTTTTCAGTCTCTTCTTCTTTTTTTGTAATTAAAACAGCCTGTTCAGGAAGAATATCCTGAACTTTTTTTTCGGAAACTGTCTCCTCTGTTTGCAATTTGACATCATATCGGGTATCTTTCAAAGCATCAGGAAAGCTCAGATTTGATTTGTCAGATAAATTTTCCGTAATATCTTTGACTTTTTCCTTTTCCTTTTGTTTAGCCTCTTCTTTAAGCTCTCTCAGTTCTAATTCAAGTGTACGGATATTAAATCTGACAGGAACGGTTCCCCGTCCTACAAGAAGACCGAGTAAAAACATCCACGCACAGACAAAAAAGTAAAGAGTATATTTTAACAGTTCTTTTCTAAGTATTTGAGACAGTGTTTTATCTTTTCCATGCACAGTTTTTTCCTTATTGGTTTCAGGTTGCAAGGTGCAGGTCGCAGGTCGCCCCACCGCATCTTTTACTCTGCACCCTGCATTGCACCATGCACCACTGCAACCTGCACCCTGAATCACATCTTTTCCGGAGCCGAAACTCCCAGAAGCTCAAGTCCGTTTCTTATAACCTTCTGAACCGCCGTAACCAGATACAATCTGGCGAATGTCAGATCTGAGTCATCTGTCAAAACTTTATGTTTATTATAATAGGTATGAAACCCGGATGCAAGCTCCATCAGATAATAGGTAATCCGGTGCGGCTCCATAAAGTTCCCGGCGGCTGCAATCACTTCAGGATAACGGGAGAGAGCTTTTATCAATTGAATCTCTTCAGGTTCTGTAAGTCCATGAATCTGATTATAACCGGCATTGCATATTTCAGAAATATCTATTCCTCTCTCTGCTGCTTTTTCCATAATGCTTGATATTCGCGCATGAACATATTGAACATAATAGACCGGATTATCATTGCTCTTTTTCTTGGCAAGCTCCAAATCAAAATCAAGATGACTTTCATGGTGCCGGGTCAGAAAAATAAATCGTGCGGCATCTTTGCCGACTTCAGAAACAACTTCCTGTAATGTATCAAACTCTCCTGATCTTGTTGACATTGCAACAGGGATTCCGCCCCTTAACAGACTGACTAACTGAATCAGAATCACGCTGAAGTGATCTCTTCTGTGTCCTGACGCCTCTATGGATGCACTCAGACGCGGAATATACCCATGATGATCTGCTCCCCATACATCAACGATCCGCTCAAATCCTCGCTCAAATTTCTCCTGATGATAGGCAATATCTGATGCAAAATAGGTTGTCAGCCCGTTGCTTCTGATTACTACGCGATCTTTTTCATCACCGAAATCAGTGGTCTTAAACCAGAATGCCCCATCGTTTTCATAGATGATCCCTTTATCACGAAACGCTTTGATCACCGTTTCTACTTTGCCGGAATCAAAAAGGCTCTGTTCACTGTACCAGTTATCGAAACTGACCCCGAAATCTTCCAAATCTTTGCGGATACCTTCCAAAATAGCATCTGCCGCGATACGGGCGCAATATGAAACTGCCTCAGACTCATCCTGTTTAAGAAGACTCTCCCCTTTTTCAGCTCGTATTTCTTTAGCATATTCAATGATATAGTCTCCCTGATAACAGTCTTTGGGAAAATCAATTTTCTCTCCGCATAATTCTTTATACCGCAGAAATACAGAATTTCCCAATGTTCTGATCTGTCTTCCTGAATCATTGATGTAATATTCACGATGCACATCATATCCGCAGAATGAGAGCAGATTTGCCACAGTATCCCCGACAGCCGCGCCTCTGCCATGTCCTACATGAAGCGGTCCGGTGGGATTTGCGCTTACAAATTCCACCTGAACTTTTTTACCTTTGCCTATATCCGAAGATCCGTATTTTGTATCTTTCTGATGAATCTCATATAAAACAGGATGCCATGCAGAGGGATTGATAAAGAAGTTTATAAATCCTGGTCCTGCTATCTCTGTTTTGGCAAGTATCTTATTTTTATCATCAATATGTTTAATAATAGCCTCTGCAATCTTCCGGGTGGCATCTTCTGAACAGATGCAATTGCCATAGCAATATTGGTTGAAAAATCGCCGTGAGCCTCTAATTTCGGCTCTTCAGCCTCTATCTGCGGAAAATTTGAAGATGGTAAAGCCCCCTGCTGATGCGCCGCTGTTATTGCATTAAGAATCAAATCTTTTATTTTCTGTTTCATTGATTGTTTATTCCGTTGTTTTCATAGGATTAAGACTTTCTAAGTTCTAAAAACTTAAAAAGTCAGGTTTTCTCTTTTCAATTAATTTTGTCAATTTTATAAAGATTTTTCATTGCCAAGTCAAGAGAGTTTATAAGCATCTGTTCTTATTTTACGGGAGTATCTCCTCTTGTTCCCACCTTCGCGTCAATGTCATTTTTTGTAAAGGGCGGCAGGGGAAATTTCTCAGCAACTGTCTGATCGAAAAAGTTTGTAGTACCGCCTTCAGGCGGTTCGGCGTGCTGCGATAACCGAAAAAGTTTGTAGTACCGCCTTCAGGCGGTTCGGCGTGCTGCGATAACCGAAAAAGTTTGTAGTACCGCCTTCAGGCGGTTCGGCGTGCTGCGATAACCGAAAAAGTTTGTAGTACCGCCTTCAGGCGGTTTGGCGTGCTGCGATAACCATCTGATTTCACACTGACCGCCTAAAGGCGGTACTACAAACTTTTACAAAGATTATCCGCCCGGATTTGAGCTGAAAATAAAAAAACCCTAAGGGTTTCTTCAAGACCCTTAGGGTTTTTTATAATCATCTGCTATTTTCTGTTTCCATATTCGGAATAAGCCATTGCAACTGTTCTGTAAACAAGATGTGCCAGCTTTGAATACGGCAGAAATACAAAAAGATTAAATACAAAGATCAGATGGACAAAATAAATAAAATAAGAGAGACCCGCTGCCCCGCCGAGCCGTGTCATCTCTGTCAGCATACCTGTCAAGCCAAGTCCGAAAACAAGCCCAAGAAGATACCAGTCTTTATAACCGGAAATCTGATCTTTCTTAGCCAGACGTTCCTTTATCATCAAAGCACTGCCGATAACAAGAGCAACCCCTGCCACATTAGCAAGCCATTTCACAGGATTCAACTGCGAATAAGGTCCGTGCTGCTGAAAAACATAAAGAACCACAAAGAAAATATTGGTAACAATAAAGAGCGCTATAAAGCTGTAAAAAACCATGAGATGCGATGTTGCGCGCTCCTGATTTTCAGAACATTCTGTAAATTTGCTGTGCGTTAATATTGTCGGAAAGATTACCCGTCCGAGTGCTTTAATAAATTCAAACGGTTCAATCTTTTCTTTATCTGTCTTTCCTTCAGTCAGAGCATTTTCATGCATATCAGAAATAAAGCTCTTCAGCCCAATCGCAAAAACCAGAACCGCCCAGAATGCAGAGGGAATCATAATCATATCAACAAGCCATGTGGAGAAGAATTTGCCATGATCAATCTCCTCCCCGCCGGGATTCAGATTAAGCAGACCTGTTATAAGCCCGAGTACAAGAAAGATCACTACAGGAATAGCAATCAGTATCGGGAGTTTTTTGGGATCATTCACCATTTTCCCCAAACATTTGGGAACAGCATATTCTGTTACAGCATACGCTCTTAATGCGCCAAGCACATCTCCCGGTTTTGCTCCCCGGGGACACTTTGTGGAGCAGTCTCCGCATTGATGGCAAAGCCATATATCTCCGTCACTTACCAGTCTTTTTTTCAGTCCCCATGAGGCTGCAATCATCTCTTTTCTGGGAAAGGGTCTGTTTTCAGGGGATATAGGGCAGACCACAGAGCAGGTTGCACACTGAAAACATTTTTTTACATCCCCTCCGCCCAGAGCTTCAACCTCTTTGATAAAATTCAAATCCGGTTCAATCAGATATTTATCCGTCATACAAAATCTCCTTAAAACCCTAAGGGACTTCGGTGAGCTCAGACTTCGATGAGCTCAGTCGAATCGTCGAACCGTTTCCGAAACCATTAGGGTTTACTTTTTTAGAAGCCTTTGAACGGGTTGGGTCCCAGAGCTTCGATACTTGCTGCAAAATCATTAATAACCTGCGGAATCTTATCATAATCATCAATGGCAATCTCAAACTGGGCCACTCGTTCAAGTTCAAGAGCAAGACTTGTCAGAGCATCGCCGATCTTCTTCATTCTGATACTGGCAAGTTCGCTCCCTTTGACAAAATGACACTGATAATCATCGCCATGCTTACATCCAAGCAGGAATACGCCGTCCATTCCCTGAGAAAGAGCATCTTTTATCCAGATAACATTTACAGAGCCAAGACATCTTACAGGAATAAAACGGACTTCTGCGGAATAAGAGAGTTTATTCAAACCCGCAATATCAAGGGCAGGATATGCATCATTTTCACATACCAGACCGAGAATACGCATCGGCGGTTCAGCATAATCATCTGAAGAAGGCACTTTAATCGCTTTCACCATTGATCCGATACTGTCAACATTGTAATCGGCAAATCCGATGATTCTTTCAGGACATGCTCCCATACAGGTTCCGCACCGTCTGCACCGTGCAGGATTCGGTTTCGGCGTCCCTCTTTCATCATCATCCAATGCGCCGAAAGGACATTCTTCTGTACACCGTTTGCACTGGGTACATCTCTGGAAGAAAAAGTCAGGATATGTCATATCACCTGAACGGGGATGAACTGCAACGCCCCGGTTGACAGATTCCAGACATTGAATAGCTTTCAAAGCCGCACCCGCAGCATCTTCAATGCTCTCTTCCATTGTCATGCTGCGCCGGATAGCACCCGCAGCATAAATACCTGTTCTCTGTGTTTCATACGGAAAGCAGATAAAATTTGAATCGCAGTAACCGTTAAAAAGAGCAATATCACGGAACGCCGGACCCTGACGGTAAGCCAGATTTATAACAGGATCATCAACTGTAACAGGAACCATGCCGGTTGCCAGAACAACCATATCAGCCTTAACTCTGATCTTTTCACCGAGCAGAGTATCAGACGCCTCGACAATCATGCCGTCCCCGTTTTTGGATACGCCGGTAACGCTTCCTTTTGTAAGAAAAATTCCTTCATCTTTCTGGATACTTTTGTAAAAATTTTCCCACAGACCCGGGGTTCGCATATGCTGATAAATAACAAACGCTTTTCCGTCACCGTAATCTTCTCGCACATATTTTGCCTGCTTTAAAGATACCAGACTTGTAACAGAGCCTGCATAATCAAAATCGCTGTCATCCTCATCTTTTCCGGGACTCTGAATAAAAACAACCGACTTTGCTTCTTTGCCGTCAGATGGTCTTGTTATTTTCCCCTGAGCCGCGATCTCTTCAAACTGATGATTTGTAACAACATCAGGCAATACGCCAAATCCGAGATGAGCAAATTCACCCTCTTTTGCTTTATAAGGACGCCATCCCGCGGCAAGAACCACTGCCCCGAATTTTTCTCCGTTGGGATCAAAATTCAGAATATCTTTTTTACCTTTGTTAAACTCCAGATAACGATCACGGAGTTTATCAGCCTCAAGCTCTTTGCCGTTTTCATCAACCCTCATCTCAGCAGGCAAAGGAAAAGGAACATCAAATTCGATATTTTCATCCGGTTTCTTCAGAGTTACAATGAAATTGCCCGGCTCTCCTGCAATACGTGCAACAACCGTATTGGTTCTGACTTTTATATTCGGATAAGTCTCCAGTTCATCAATCTTTGACTGAATTACCGGAGTTGTCAAATTTTCAAACGGATTTTCAAGAGGAAGCTGTTTTCTCACTTTTGCCGCGTATCCGCCGATAGTTGACTGTTTTTCAACAATTGTAACTTCATAACCGGCTTTTGCCGCATCTGTTGCGGCAGATATACCCGTGATTCCGCCGCCGATAACCAGAATCTTTCTGCACAGAGTTTCAAGTTTGTAAGGTTCAGGGAGTTTGACTTTTTCAAGTCTTGCCATTCCCATTCTCAGATAATCCTCTGCCAGCATCTGAACAGAGTCATAATGCTCCCCGTCATCTTTCTGCTCTTCAGTCAGCCTGGGAAACTGGGGACGTGGATGTGACCAAACAACATGTTCTCTCAGATTAACTCTGTCAACAATACAGCCGTCAAATCTGAATACATCAAAATTGACACGCCGGGAGCATGCGGCAATCACCATTGTATTGATTCCGCTCTCTGCAATCCCTTTTTTTATAAGTTCAACGCCTTCTTTTCCGCAGAGAAAAGGATGCGTTTTAGCTTCAACTCTTTTTTCTTTTGCTGCTTTACACAGCTTTTCTATATCAAGGGCATCCCCGATTCCGCAGCCCGTACAGATATATGCACCGTATTTTTTATCCATCTCTCCTCCTCTGGAGTTTAGAATTTAGAATTCTGAATTCCTGATTCTGAATTCCTGATTCTGAATTCCTAATTCTTCAGGGTCTGAATCGCCTTTAATGCCATGCCTGTTGCATTCTGATTTGACGAAACAACATCAGCAGGCTTATTGGCGCATCCTGCGGCAAACATACCGCCTTTTTTAAAGTCATTGATGATAAATCCATCTGAATTATATTTCAAATCCGCAGGAAGTTTTTTATTTAACGCTGCATGTGTAGGCTGCATACCTGTGGCAAGAACAACCATTTCAGCGGATTGCCTTATCTTCTCACCTGTCACGGCGTTTTCCGCGACAACGGTTATATTTCTGGTTTCAGGGTCTTCTTTCACTTCCGCAACTTTCCCTTTTATCAGAAAGATATTTTTATCTTCTTTTATCTTTTTGTAAAATTTTTCATACCGCTGTCCGGGAGCTCTCAGGTCAATATAGAAAATATAAATTTTGGCGTCAGGATACCGTTCTCTGACATAAGTAGCCTGTTTTAAAGAAGCCATACAGCAGATATAAGAGCAGTACGGCAGATGATTTTCATCCCGCGATCCTGCACACTGGACAAACGCAACAGACTTCGGTTCTTTACTGTCTGAAGGGCGAAGCACCTTTCCGTTTGTGGGTCCGCTGGGGGACGCCAGCCGTTCCATCATCATATTGGTGATGATATTCTGATATTTCCCGAATCCGAGATTATCTATTTTTGCCGCATCATACGGAGTCCAGCCTGTTGCCCATACAATAGCGCCCACGTTCAGACTGATTGTTTTCGCTGTCATCTCCAGATCAACTGCATCATATTTACATGCCTCTTTGCACCGCTTGGCGTCATCCGTGCCGATAATCCGGGAAGAGATAACATATCTTGCGGGAAATGCCATTTCATGAGGCAGATAAGCACCTTTGATTTTATTCATGCCGAAATTGAATTCATCAGGAACTTCTGTCTTGCAGACATTGGCGCATTCTCCGCAGCCGGTACAGTTTTCATTAACATATCTGGGATTTATCTTTATATCAACTTTATAATTGCCGGGAGTTCCCTCTGCTTTTTCAACTTCAGCCAGAGTGAATATTTTTATCCTCGGATTATCTTTTATTCTTCTGAAATTAATCTCCAAACCGCAGGTCGGAGGGCATAGTTTTGGAAAATACTGATTCAACTGTGCTACTCTTCCGCCAAGATATGGATTCCTTTCGACCAGAAACACTTCATACCCCACTTCGGCTGCTTCAATGGCAGTAGTTAATCCGCTGATTCCTCCGCCGACAACCAAAATGCTTCCGCTGACAGGGGTGGTTTTCTCTTCTGTCATGCCATTCCTCCCGATACAAATCTGCTAACAAACAGGTCTTTTATTAACTTAGATTCTTATTATTAAAAATTGAGTATTGATATTAAGAATTGATATTGAGAATTGTATATCGGAGATTTGAACCCGGAGTGCAAAAATTAAATTTTTGCATTGAGAATTGCAATATGAGAATTGAATATCGGAGAATTGAATATTGAGAATTGAATATTGAGAATTGAATAACCTGTATATACTCTTTTTTCTCAATTATTCAAATTCTGTTCTCAATTCTTAATTCAGTTTGACTGAGCGTTCGACTCAGCGCTACGCCGAAGTTCACCGAAGTCTCAATTCTCAATTCAGTTTAACTGAGCGCTCACGCCGAAGTCTCACGTCTCACCGAAGTTCTCAATTCTTAATTCAGTTTGGACTGAGCGTTCGACTAGCGCTCACGCCGAAGTCTCAATTCTTAATTCAGTTTGACTGAGCGTTCGACTCAGCGCTCACGCCGAAGTCTCACCGAAGTCTCAATTCTCAATTCTCAATTAATAAAAACCTCCAGGCGACCTTTTACGGCAACACCTGGAGGTATTCATCTTTTTTTACCTTACTCTTTACTCAATTAGGCATCGGGAAAGAGTTTGATATAATTTTTCTTAAATATATTCCATGTCTTGGCTTTAGGATCATATTTGGAGTTTACAAAGCAGAACCAGTTTGCATCATCCTGTCCGGGATAATCCGCCTGATAATAAAATCCGGGATAGCGGGTCTCTTTACGGTACTGGATATGACGCAGATGTGATTCAACTGTCCAAATACGGTGAATAATTTCCCAGCATCTCATAAGTTCATGGAGATCGCCTGCTGCCAGTTTTTCACAGTCTTCACGCATGGTTGCAAGCAGATCCATAACAACTTCAAGATTTTTGCTGGTAGTCAGATAATATGTGGATGTTCCTGCACCATATTCATGGGTTGCCTTCATCAGCCGGTACATCATTCCCTCAGGTTTCAGATAGTTCGGGTTGATGTTGACTGCTGTTGTATAGTTGCAGTGATCAAGGAATGTTCTTACAGGTTTATAAACAAGAGCAACCAGATCAGCTTTGCTCTGGCTGAGAGCCGGTTTGTAAGATGCATGATCTTTGGCATATCTTACCATCTGCTTAACAGCCATACGACCTTCAGCATGAGAACCTGAAGAGAATTTATGACCTGAACAGCCTACGCCGTCACCGGAGGTAAAAAGACCGTTCACAGTGGTCATACGGTTATAAACTTTACCGTTGTCCGCTTTGATTTTGTATTCAGCCGGAACCCAGTCAAGATCAGGACCTGATGTCCAGAGTCCGCAGCATCCTGAATGAGAACCAAGCAGATACGGTTCAGTCGGCATAACTTCGGAATTTTTCTTTTCAGGCTCGGTGTTGGTTGCACACCACAGGTTTGCCTGACCGCATGTCATGTCAAGGAAGTCTTCCCAAGCTTCAGCCTCAAGGTGCTTGAGTTCTTTCTTGTCCATGGTTTTTCCGAGTGTTGCCAGAGCAGTAACGGTATCCATAATAATCGGACCGCGGCCTTCTTTCATTTCAACAAGCATCAGGTGGTTACGGAGACAGGTCGGTGTAATTGCTGCTGTTCCGTAAGGAGCATATTTCGCAAGCTCTTTCTTTGCTGCGTCGCTGCCTGCAAAGTTTTCACCCAGACCGTTAAGGGTTTTTGCCTTGAACAGAAGGAACCATGCACCAACCGGACCATAACCGTCTTTAAAACGTGCGGGGGTGAAACGGTTTTCCATCATTGAAAGTTCGGCACCGACTCTCATACAAAGTGTATAGGTGGAGCCTGAATTCCATACAGGATACCATGCACGACCTTTTCCTTCACCTACTGAACGGGGCTGATAAATATTTACTGCTCCGCCGCAGGCAACCATCATGGTCTTACATTTGATGATATAGACTTTGTTTTCACGGACAGAGAAACCTACAGCTCCGGCAATCTGATTCGGCTTGTTTAGCATCCAGAAGCAGTTCAACAATAAAAACACGCTCCAGAACATTGGTCGTCGCCGATCGCTTTTTTGGCAGCTTCTGCAACAATTCTTTTGTAAGATTCGCCGTTGATCATGATCTGCCATTTGCCGGTACGGACGGGTTTTGCACCGGACTTCAATGTTCCCATTTCAAGTCCTTTTTTTCCGTCCAGGGTCTTTCCCTGAGCATCTTTTTTCCAGATTGGAAGTCCCCATTCTTCAAACAGATAAACTGAATCATCCACATGGCAGCCGAGATCAAAGATCAGGTCTTCACGTACCAGACCCATCAGGTCATTACGGACCATGCGGACGTAATCATCCGGTTTATTCTCGCCAACATAGGTATTGATTGCTGAAAGTCCCTGTGCAACAGCGCCGCTTCTTTCCATTGCAGCTTTGTCAACCAGCAGAACAGACTGATTGCCGGTCATCCATTTTTTTACTTCAAATGCCGCACCGCATGCAGCCATACCGCCGCCTACGATAAGTATATCAACTTCTTTTTCTACTACTTCCGGATCCCTTACAGCCTTGATTTCACCCAAAGGTTTATTCGGTAATGCCATACTATTATTCCTCCTTGATTATTAGGAAAATAAGAATTTCAATGATGTTAAAGAAAAATCCATATCACAAAAAATTACTTCATTTTACAGTAAAGCTGCCGGCTTGGGCATCTTCTTGCCTTCCGACTCTTCTGTACTCAGCAGTTGGCTTTCAAGATCTTTCCCTTTAAGATTCTGCATAAGCATTGGCTGCACCTTCGGGGGTGGTACGGATCGGGAACTTAAAGCGTTTGATAACGCCGTTTCTGAATTTACAGGTCCACATAACATCTTCAGTACCCAACATAGGCATAACACTGCTTCCTAGCGGTACAAAGTCTGCATAACCTCTGACTTCAATCGCCTGGGTGGGGCAAATTTTAACACATGAAAAACATTCCCAGCACTGATCCGGCTCCTGATTATAAGCCTTCATTGCATTGGGATCCAAGACCATCAGGTCATTGGGGCAAATATACATACACGCTGTTTTCTCGCCGCCTTTGCAGCCGTCACATTTTTCAGCAATTACATAACTTGGCATCTACTTATACCTCCTAAGTTTTGCTTTTTTTAAATCTCGATTGATAAATTAAAACTTCTTTTAAAATTGCCTCTGCCACACTTTTACTTTATACCGGAGAATACTAAGGTATATAAATATAATACCCTGTATTCTTAGTTTAAATTCTTTCCGGAATTTATATATAAAAAGTAAAGTTGTGATAATACTCTCTTTTCACAATTTTACACTGCATCCGGTTTTTTAAAAATAAACAATTTGTTCTTTAAGAGAAAGAATAATATATCTGAAAAATTTCATCACGTCAAGATTATCTTTTATTCACCCTTGACAATTTATCGGAAAAAAAGAATAACTCTTTAAAAGATAAATATATAAACCACATATAAAAAGATTTTATATCACCCATTCTTTTGTTTTGTCAAGAACTTTTCATAAGAGAATTCCATTTTTTTTAACTGTCCGAACAAACATCAAAAAAATAACTGCATCTTATTTTTTTCATAAAAATCCCCTGGTTCCTTTAGGGTAGCGGTTGTTGACAAATAAGTTAAATCAGGGATTGTACTTAAAGTTTATTTCTGTTATAATAATATTATTATTTGAAGAGGCACAAAATAATATTTGACTATAAACCAAAATATGTTCTGTTGCAAGAGTTTTTGATGTGATATATATTTCTTCTTTAAATTATATTGAAAACAAAAAGAGGCTACAGCAATTTTTGTGCCAAAGACTTCACCGGCAGTATTTTTCATATAAAAATCTGAAAAAAGAAATAAAAATATAAAGAGAAGTAGAGAATATTCTGTTTCCATCGTTTTTTATGTCAGTATTTTTTACACAGTGTAAAAAAAAATAGCATTGTCAATTATTTTGCATTATTCATTCTTAGTATTGAAGAAAAAATGATCTGACTTTAAAGATTTCCGAAAACTTAGGAAGTCTTAGGGAACAGCGAAAAAAGATAAGGAAGAAATATGGAAGAAAACAATATTATCGCACTTTTACCGGATGATACCTTCAGGTTTTCATGCTCAAAAGAAGTACCCTGTTTTAATGAGTGCTGTAGAGACCTTAATCAATTTCTCACTCCTTATGACATACTGAGGCTGAAAAACCGGCTTGAAATTTCATCCGGTGAATTTCTGAAACAATATACTGTTCAGCATACAGGACCTGAATCAGGGCTTCCGGTTGTTATATTAAAACCGGAAAAAAATCCGGAATTAAAATGTCCGTTTGTAACCCCTTCAGGATGCAGTGTTTATGAAGACCGTCCGGGATCATGCCGTATATATCCGCTTATCCGTATGCTCTCCCGTTCACGGGAGACCGGAGAGATGAAAGAGCAGTATTATCTTTTAAAAGAGCCTCATTGTTTTGGATTTGCTCAGAATAAAATTCAGAGCGTAAGAGAATGGATAAAATCGCAGGGAGTTGAAATTTATAATGAAATGAATGATCTGCTTATGGAAATAATAGCTCTGAAAAACAGATATTATCCGGGGGTTATGGATATGAAATCAGCGCATCTGTTTTATATGGCGTGCTATGATTCGGATACATTCAGAACCCATGTTTTTGAAAACAGACTATTTGATAATTTAAATTTGGAAAATAAAAAATCGGATATTATAAAAGATGATGATTCAGAATTTCTCAGACTGAGTCTGGTATGGCTAAAACAGGCATTGTTTGCCAAAAACCTTTAATTCAGCCTGTAAACAGATTCAGACTTAGTACCTGTTCCCACGCTTCGCCGTGGGAACACGGGACTTCGGAAGTCTGTTTTTTCATTGTCAGTTGCATCTGTAATCCGCGGAGGATAAAATTATATCATGGATCTGAAAGAGAAAGTCGCACTGGTACTTGGTTCCATAAAAGGTATCGGAAAAGGTATCGGACTTGCCCTTGCCCGTGAAGGGGTGAATGTAGCTTTGAATTATTTTGACTGGGAAGAGAGTCTTGACAAAATGAAACAGGATTTTGCGGAAATCGGAACAAAACATCTGATCATTCGGACTAATCTGCTCGGAACCGATAACATACCATGGCTTATCCGAAAAGTTGTGGATCATTTCGGACGTCTTGATATCCTGATTAATAATATTGAACGGGGCGGATGGCCCGTGGTTCACGGACCTTATATAACAGAGCAGTGGGATCTGGAGTTGGCAACCACGCTTCGCGCCAAAAGATGGGTTCTGGATGCTGCGCTTCCTTATTTAAAAGCCGGGGGGAATGGCGTTGTTATAAATTTTTCTTCGATTGCCGGAATTGTCGGAAGAACAGGTCCTGCCAGTTATATTTTTAATGACGGATATTCAGCGGCAAATCGCGGTATATCTCTTTTGACAGAAACATGGGCACGTGAAGGCGCTCCTGAAGTTCGTGTAAATGAGATTATGCTCGGTATTTTTGAAACCCGGCACGGAGATAAAACAAGAGGATGGAATCTTCTTACTGAAGAACAGAAACAGGCTATTATCGGTCATACCTTGTTAAGACGTACAGGTACAATTGATGATGTAGTCAAAGCTGTTCTGTTTATTATAAAAGATGCACCGTTTATGACAGGAAATGTGATCCGCCTTGACGGGGGCTATATATTCGGCGGGGATAGGATAGACCCGATGCCCCGGGGCATCTTAAATGAATGATAATTGGGAAGTTCTGAAAATTTCGGAAGCATTTTCATCGAAGACCGACGGTTTTTTTTGAATCCTTGTCGGTCTTACCCAAATATTCCTTGAAAATACTTACAAGTTCTGATATAAATTCAGGTCTTGGGAACACAGGATCGGAGGCTTCGTGTCCGGCGGCTCCCGCATCATGGGACTCAAGAGGGAAAGACTTTATAAGTTTCTGAAACTTAGGAAGTCTGAAACGAGGGAAATGAAGAAAAAGAGCATTAATGATATTGCGGTACATGATAATGATAATAAAGCAATTGTCAAATTTGATCCGTTACAGCGGTATCTGGCTGAAGTCAGCCAATATAATCTTTTAACCAGAGAAAAAGAGAAAGAACTTACCATGAAGGTTTGGGAACAGGGTGATAAAGATGCAGCGTATGAACTGATAACATCAAATCTGAGATTAGTTGTCAAAATTGCACTGGAATTTCAGAGAATCTGGATGCAGAATCTGTTAGACCTGATTCAGGAAGGGAATATCGGACTGATGCAGGCGGTCAGGAAATTTGATCCTTATAAAAATGTCAAATTCTCATATTATGCTTCATTCTGGATAAAAGCATATATCCTTAAATTTATTATGGATAACTGGCGTCTTGTAAAGATCGGAACCACACAGGGGCAGCGCAAACTCTTTTTCAAGTTAAAAAAGGAAAAACAGAAACTTATTGAAGAGGGATTTGATCCCAAACCGAAACTCCTTTCAGAAAGACTGGGAGTCTCTGAACGCGAAATCGTGGATATGGATCAGCGACTTAACGGATGGGATGTTTCTTTAGATGAACCGTTAAAAGATGATTCATCTACAGAAAAAATTGATTTTATCTCTTCTTCCGGTAATTCAGCAGAAGAAGAGATGGCAAAAAAAGAGATGGATGTTCTTCTGCATAATAAGATTGCCGAATTTAAAAAAAAATTATCCAAAAGAGAACTCGAAATATTTCAGGATCGGATATTTTCAGAGAATCCTGCCACTCTTCAGGAGATCGGAGACCGATATAAAATATCAAGAGAGCGGGTCCGTCAGGTGGAAGCAAACATCATCAAAAAGATGAGAGAATTTTTTAAACGGGAAATGCTTGATTTTGAGTTGTATTCAGAAAATGAATCAATGTTATTGAAATAAAGATTTTGAGACGCGGGGTCAGGGGTAAGGCTGACAGATGAATCTCAAAACAGAAAGGAGACGGCGTTTCTTCTCCGGCATGAATGCCGGAGTCTCTGCGCCGTAATTTTTGACAAATATGAAAATGAATGAGTTTAAGTATCTGATCGGTTTGATAATTCTATCTTTTATGAGTACACTCTTTTTCTCCTCCGGCTGTGTGCTGGATAAAAAGAGAGCATCACCGAATCTACAGGAAGTACCAATGGAAAAATCATCCGAGGATGATAAGATGCTTCCCCCGGCAGATAATACCGGACAGAAAGATGAAGGTCCGAAGATTATATTCTTCAAACCGGAAAACCAGTATTATTATTTTATTGAATCCCAACTGCAGATAAGAAAAGGAAAAACAGATAAATCTCTTTATTTTCTTGAAAAAGCAATTGAAAAGGATCCGGAATCTTTTTATCTGTATAAAGAACTGGTGAATCTTTTCCTGCACAGGAAAGAGAACCGGAAAGCATTGGATATTGTTGAAAAATTATTAAAAAAAGAACCGGACAGTCTCGAATATATGATTATTCACGGGAAACTGAAACAGAGTCTGGGGGATATTCAGGAGGCAAAAGAGGAATATGAAAAAATCCTTGCAAAGGATCCGAAACAGAATGATATTTATATGCTTCTGGGAAATCTCTATATGGAAGATGAGGATATGGATAATGCTTTCAGGATATACGGGCAGTTGGTCAGACATTTCCCGGAATCTTATGCGGGTCATTTTTTTCTCGGAAAACTTTATGCAGAAAAAGGGAATCTGAAAGAGGCTGAAAAATCATTTCAGAAAACTCTGGAACTGAAACCGATCTTGAAGAACCCCGGTTTGAATTACTGGATATCTATGAAATACGGGGGAATAAAAAAAAGATTGTCCAGATGTATAAGGATATTCTTGAAGAAGACCCTGAAAATATCAGAGCGGCTATGGGGCTGGGATATTTTTACCATAAAAACAGCAGAAAGCAGGAAGCTGAAAAAATCTTTAAAGAACTTGGGGAGAAAAGTATTTCCGATTCAGAGGTGCTGAGAAAACTGATTCAGATTTATATCAATACAAAAAAATATGATGCGGCAATTGTCATACTTGAGGGAATGTTAAAAGGTGCGCCTGACAGTTCAGATATTCATTATGTTACAGGGGTTGCATTTGACGGTATCAAAGAGCCGGAAAAGGCTATCTTTCATCTGAAAAAAGTCGCTTCCGACTCTGATTTTTATCAGAATGCGGTTGTTCATACAGCGTTTTTATATCAGGAGGAAGGAGAGATTGACGCGGCTATCATGTTTTTGAAAGACGTAATTCAGGAGACGCCGGATAATCCTGAATTCAGGCTCTATCTCGGAACATTTTATGAAGAGAAAGAGGAATTCAAAGCAGCAGAAGATGTAATTCAGGAGGGACTTGAGATTGATCCTGAAAATCCGAGACTTTATTTCCGTCTGGGCGTGATTTATGACAAATGGAACAGAAAAGCCGACTGTATCGAAGCTATGAAGAACGCTATACGGATTGACCCTGAGGATGCAAATGCGCTGAATTATCTCGGTTATACTTATGCTGACATGGGAGAGAATCTTGATGAAGCGGAAGAGCTTGTCAATGAGGCTTTAAAGTATAAACCTGATGACGGATATATTATTGACAGTCTGGGCTGGATATATTTTAAAAAAGGTCTTTTTGACAAAGCAGCGGAGACTCTGGAAAAGGCTGTCAGCATTGTTCCTGATGATCCGATTATACTGGAGCATATCGGGGATGCTTATATGAAAATAAATAATAAGAAAAAAGCATTGGAATTTTACAGACGTTCTTTGGAAAAGCAGGAAAAAAAAAAGGATAAGGGAGAAGTTGAAAAGAAAATCAGTGATTTGGAAAAAAGCAATATTGATGCCGATTAGGAACTCACCTTATGCAGAACCTGACCCCCATTCGGCTAAGTAGGGGAGCAGGGTCTCCATTTAGGGTCACGCCGAATGGGGGTCAGGTTATACCTTATTGATGATTTACGTGGGAACGAGTGATGCATATATATAGCAAATTTATGATAAACTATTTAAAATTATCTGTTTTTTTTATATTTCTGACAGCAGCGATATTTATCTCCGCCTGTGTCGGCATTACAAAAAAAGGATATGAAAAATCAGGGGATTTGGGTGAAGCAGAGAATATTCTCTCAGGCATTCAGAATAAGAACAATAATCTGAAAACATTTAAGGGTATCGGAAAGATAAGAATATGGAATAAAAATCTTTCTCATACTGTACGCGTAGCATGGCTCGGTGAGGAACCTGAAAAACTCCGCATAGAGATCATGAGCATTGCGGGTCAGCCTGCGGCAAGTATTGCAGGGAATGGTCAGTCCCTTTATTTTGTATCCCATATTCAGCAGCAATTTTATAAAAAAGAAGAGAAAGACCCCAGCCTGAGAGAAATCCTTTATCTTCCTGTGAATTTCAGGGATATTATCTCTATACTCAGAGGCTGTATCCCGATTCGTGAGTTTCATTCTTTTTCACTGGAAAAAAATAAGTCGGGAGACGGATATGTGCTGATTCTGAAGAGAAGATGGGGAAATATTCCTGAAAAAATATTTACTGATGAAAGCAGAACAAGGATTTGTAAAATTGAAATCTTTGATGTGGAAGGGCTTTCATACAGAGTAGAGTTTGACAATTTTCAGGATGTAAAAGGTTTTCAGATACCTTTTGATATGAAATTCTCAAATGACGCAGGCGAGGGGTTTCAGTTTTATATAGAGAGATATTGGTCAAATATCGGAATCGCTCCTTCAAAATTTGTATTAAATCCGATAGGTGATTAAACAAGAGTTTGTAGTACCGCCTTTAGGCGGTATTCACGCCCTACCGCCTAAAGGCGGTACTACGAACTTCATCTCGTTCCCACGCTTTGCGTGGGAACGAGTCAAACCCTAAGGGTCTTTAAGACCCTTAGGGTTTAAGGATTTTTTATTGTATTGATAATATCGGTAGTTGAAATATTTTCCGTAACCGGAAAGAGAACCACCCGACCGCCTGACCGCTCCACTATTTCATGCCCGAATACATCTTCTGCTGTATAATTACTGCCTTTTGTAAGCATATCCGGCTGAATCATTTTAATCAGGTTTGTCAGATCATCAGAAGAAGAGAATATTGTTACATAATCAACAGTATCAAGAGCGCATAAAATACGGATACGCTCTTTCTGACATATAACAGGTCTTCCGGCACCTTTCACTCTTTTCACCAGTGAATCATCGTCAATTGCAACGATCAGCACATCCCCCATTTTTTTTGATGCAGAAAAGAGCATGATATGACCTGCATGGAGCAGATCAAAACATCCGTTGGTAAGAACAATCTTCTTTCCTTTGCGTTTTAATTCTTTTGTCAGCATGAAAAGCTCTGCTGATTCTTTATATTTCAGCATGAGAGTATCTGAGTATGGATTCAAAGCGGCAATAAGCTCTTCTTTTGAGACGGTTGCTGTTCCTACTTTTCCGACCACGATTCCCGCGGCAGTATTGGCAAGATGTGCGCTCTCTTCAAAAGAGCATCCTGAAGCAATCCCAAGCCCCATAACAGAAAGCACTGTATCACCTGCGCCTGATACATCAAAGACCTGACGTGCCTCCGCTCTGATTTTGAGAGGGGATTTGCCCGGCTCAAAAAGAACCATTCCGTCCCTGCCGCATGTAATTAAAAGATTCTCTATTCCTGATCTCTGAAGAATCTTATATCCGGCTTTGAAGAGCGTTTCATCATCTGTGATTTCAATCCCTGATGCAATCGCCGCCTCTTTTTTATTCGGGGTCAGGAGTGATACACCTGCATATCTTGAGAAATCAAGCCCCTTCGGATCAGCAAGAATCTTTTTCCCATATTGTCTGCTCACGGATATAATTTTTTTCAGCAAAGTATCAGTCAGCAGTCCTTTGCCGTAATCAGAGATCAGCAGAACATCTGTATCAGGGATATTCTCTTCAATAAAACGGGTAATTCTCTCAAAAGTATCTGCTGAAATCTCTTTTCCGGTCTCCCTGTCAATTCTGAGAACATGCTGATGAGATGCGATAATTCTTGTTTTCCGGGTGGTAACTCTTCCGGTTTCCCGGACAATGCCGCTGATATTTACTTTTAATTCCTCAAATTTTCTGATTAAACGATCTCCGTATTCCGCATCACCGATTACTCCGCAGACAGAAACCTTTCCCCCAAGTACAGCCAGATTATTTGCCACATTCCCGGCACCGCCCAGCGTATAATCCTCTTTCTGAACTGATACTATCTGAACAGGCGCTTCGGGTGATATTCTGTCAACATCTCCCCAGACATATTCATCAAGCATTAAATCGCCGATGACAAGAATTTTACAGTTATCAAATTTTGAAATATATGAAAGCATAACATATTTCCTTATTGAGACCTGCATTTTATTCACCCCAACCTGCAAGATTTCTTTTCACATCTGAAAGCAAATCCCTGCGCCGCATATCAGCAGCAGGATTTTCCGATGTTTTTTCAAGACTCTTCCGAACTGTCTCCAACTGAGCTTTTGCTCCAGTCTCACATTCCGTCAGTATCTTCTCCCCAAGTATTTTAAATATCTCTTCAATCTTATCCGGCATATCAGCTTTTATCTTTTCAAACTGATTTTTTACAGAATTGCGTATGCTGTTCTTTAAAAGACTGCCTGCGATTGCAACCGGCATCATCCTGTTTACATAAGGGATATAATTTGCCAGCAGCCGGATCAGAACATCTGCAAGAGGACCAAATGGTCCGAACTGCACAAAGAAAAGAAGGTCAAGAGTCCATACTGCAAAAGGGGGAATCTGTGATAATATTCCGCCGTCAATTGAAAGCTCCTGACTGATCTCCGCCTGCCACGGATTCAGCAATGCCTGACTTTTTACACCGTATTTTTCAATCATCGCTTTTATACTCTTTCCGGCATCCTGAGAACATGCAAGAAACATCTCTTCCATGTCCAGCCTGAGAATTACATCAGCATTTTTCAGACGGTTCTGCAATGCTCCCATGTCATTACACCCTTCAAAGCCTGCAACATAACTTGCTGCAATTCCGTCCAATCCATTGTTGGCAGAATTGATAAACTGAAGCTGAATATTTTTTATCTCAATCCTGAAATTCGGCAGTAAGTTCTTTGTATTTTATCTCTGTATCTGATTCATGCTTTTTAATATCCTCAATCATCTGACGGCGTTCTGCCTCGGTTTTATTCATGGCAGCAAGCTCCGCAGAACACCGGACAAGGGCAAGCTGAATCTGGAGCTTCAGAACCTTGGCTGCTTTCTCTTTTCTTGCAGGTCTGACATTCTCCCGGATAAACTGAATCAGCTTTTCCTCTAATGCGGCAATGCTGTTATCGGCTGTCGGATGTCGGATGTCGGCATGAGAAAAAGTCTGTCCTTTTTCACCAAGTAAATCATTAATAATATTATTGATAACCTGATCTGCCTCTTTTTTTGTATGAATATTATCATCAGCATCTACCCGGTGCTTAAAACTGAATGATGAACTTTTTTTGGCAATACGATCCTCAAAACTGACCATCTCTACAGGAACATCATCACGCCCTATATTTGCCAACTGGCTTCTGATACTGGTTAATAACTGCTCTTTCTGCTTACCGGACAGCACGCCTGCCGCAGGATCATAAGTAACAACGGTTATTGCTCTTGTTATTCCAACGCTGAATACCCGGCTTGAGAGAAATTCAATCTCAATACTTGAAAGCTGTTTGGCATTGGTAACAAAAAGGACTAAATCAGCTTCAGGTATAATCCTGTATGTTGTTGCAATAACAGCTTCATTAATTGTATTGATACCCGGAGTATCAAAGAGAATCAGCCCTGTCAGATTTTTTGCAGGATAGTATAATTTTACCCTCGCGGTCTTTTTTGCAAGCTCCGCCCGTTTTTCGGGGGTATCCGCAGATGTATGATTTTTTATATCTTCAGGCGTAGGGTTAATAATCTCAACCGCTTCTCCCTCTCCTTCGGTTATTTCAAAATCAGCGCTCAGATTTTCATCAAACGGATGACGCATTTTATATGTTGCGGTCAGATACGGAATAACTTTCAGAAGTTTTTCTTTGCCGTAATGAATCTCTGTGGGAACAGCAGTTGCCTCCATAATATCGGTAAAGAGTGCGTTATCCTTGAGAAAAACCAGATTGATAAGAGTGGATTTCCCTGCTTTGAATTCTCCTGCCACAGCGATTTTATAGGCATCTGTATCAAGGGCATCTGATTCTTTTTGAAGCCTTGATGAAATATCAATATATCCTGCCCGTTGCATCAGGGCGATAATTTTTTTAAACTGAGTTTCCATAAATATTTATCCTGAAATCCGGTATTTTTTTACAACTATTCTTTAAATATCTTCTCAAACGGCTGCCCGTATTTCTTTCTCAGCTTTATTTTTTCAATCTTGCCTGTAGGATTTCTCGGAACATCGTCAAAAAAGATTTTACGCGGTCTTTTATATCTCGGAAGCCCCTGTGAAAATGCGATAATCTCTTCCGCTGTAAGCATCCGGGACGGCTTGACTTTTATAACCGCTGCTGCAATCTCTCCAAGCCGCTCATCAGGTACTCCGATAACCCCGACATCCTGAATCTTATCATTATTCATCAGAAAATCTTCAATCTCCACAGGAAAAATATTCTCTCCGCCGGTGATAATCACATCTTTTGCACGATCAACCAGCCAGATAAACCCGTCTTCATCCATACGGGCAATATCGCCGGTCATGAGCCATCCGTTTACAATGGTTGACGCTGTTGCTTTCGGGTTTTTATAATATTCTTTCATGACTCCTGGACCACGTACCGCAAGCTCTCCGGTCTCACCTCTTGAAACCGGTTTCAGAATTCTCTCCATGATAAAGGTATTCCAGTCAACTACCATACATTCCCAGTCAAATCCCGGAACACCGATAGCCCCTACTTTACGGATATTCTTCTATTCCAAGATGAACGCAGCCGGGTCCGGTACATTCTGTAAGACCGTAATTTGTATCATATTCATGGTGCGGAAAAATCTTTTTCCATTTTCTCACAAGACTCGGCGGAATCGGCTGCGCACCCATGTGCATCAGACGCCACTGTTCAAGATTCGGATAATCATTCAGATTCACTTCATTATTTTCAATGGCAATCAGAATATCATGAGCCCACGGGACAAGAAGCCAGACAACTGTTACTCTCTCCTCTGATACAGCATCCAGAATCTCTTCAGGTTTTACACCTTTTAAAATAACTGATTTTGCACCGACAATAAAATTGCCGAACCAGTGCATTTTCGCGCCTGTATGATATAATGGCGGAATACAGAGAAAATTATCCTCATGGGTCTGATGATGATGGCGGTTTTCAGCATAGCAGGCAAATTCAAGATTACGATGCGTTAAATGAACTGCTTTAGGCGCTCCGGTTGTCCCTGATGTGAAATATAATGCGGCACTGTCATACAGACTGATTTCAACATTCGGATTTTCAGGCGAACCTGATGAGAGAAAATCCTCAAATGATTCAGCATAATCAGGGCGTTTATCATCAGACCCCAGAAAGATAAAGAGACTAAGTTTCTTCATTTCTTTTATCTTATTTAACCGATCAGTAAATTCTTCTCCGAATATTACCGCTTTTGCCTCTGAAACTTCAGCACACATCTGAATCTGATCTTCTGTAAATCTGAAATTGAGCGGCACAGCCCATGCACCTGAACGGAGAATCCCGAAATAAACCGGAAGCCATTCAATGCAGTTCATCATAAGATGTATAACTTTATCACCTTTTTTTATTCCTTTTGAGATCAGAGCATTGGCAATACGGGTTGCCTGAATGTCAAATTCCTTCCATGTTATTTCTTTGCGTGTCTGTTTTGCAGGGAATCTTTCAATCAGAGCAGTTTCATTTTCATAGACTCTGGCATTTCTTGCCAGTATTTCTGTTATCAGCATTTTTTCTCCCAAAAAATTTTTCTGTAAAGATTTCTGATTATCATTGTAAGAAATGTATTTTGTTATGAGTTATGCAGTTGAAATACGCTTTTTTATTTAACCGCAAAGTTACGCAAAGATATATTCAGCAGATTGAAAAAGTTCGTAGTACCGCCTTCAGGCGGTTGGTGTGCTGCCGAAAAAGTTCGTAGTACCGCCTTCAGGCGGTTGGTGTGCTGCGATAACCGTCTGATTTCACACTGACCGCCTAAAGGCGGTACTACAAACTTTTACAGATTTCCGGTTCGTAGTACCGCCTTCAGGCGGTTGGTGTGCTGCCGAAAAAGTTCGTAGTACCGCCTTCAGGCGGTTGGTGTGCTGCGATAACCGTCTGATTTCACACTGACCGCCTAAAGGCGGTACTACAAACTTTTACAGATTTCCGGTTCGTAGTACCGCCTTCAGGCGGTTGGTGTGCTGCGATAACCGTCTGATTTCACACGAACCACCTGAAGGCGGTACTACGAACTTTTAAAATTTTGCGATCTTTGCGGTTCATTTATTGAAGTTCTTTTGCCTTAGGATATGATCCGAGCCACTTCATATATAAGCACAACGGCTTCATTTGCGCTACAGCATCCTTTACCTGAGGCTCTTCAATATGACCGTCAACATCAACAAAAAAGAAGTAGCTCCAGTTCTCATGCTTGGTGGGACGCGATTCCAGCTTGACCATATTGACGCCTGAATCTGCCATCGGCTTTAAAACACGGAACAGCGCTCCGGGAACATGGGATGTCGCAAACATAACAGAGGTTTTATCATTCCCTGTCATTGGAACATCATCTCTGCCGATAACCAGAAACCGCGTTGTATTTCTGGCAATATCCTCAATTCTGGATGCTAAAACCTGTATTTTATATATCTGTGCTGCCTCACTGCTTGATATAGCCGCAGAATCAGGTTTTTTAAGTGCTTTCTGAGCCGCCTCTGCTGTACTGCTGCATTCTTCAAGAACCGTATCAGGCAGATATTTCTGAAGCCATCTCCTGCACTGGGCAAACGCCTGGGGATGAGAATATATCACCTTAATATCTTTCAGACTTCCTGAAGCAGATACAAGATCATGAGATATATGCTGATATACTTCAGCGCATATCTTCAAATCTGATTCAAAAAAGAGATCAAGAGTATGATTAACCGCCCCTTCAATTGAATTCTCAACAGGGACAACTCCGTAATGACACGCATCCTTCTCTACATCTTTAAAAACATCGCGGATGCTCGGCTGAGGAATATAAGATACTGTATTTCCGAAATGATTCATTGCCGCAATATGGGTGAAAGTTGCCTCAGGTCCCAGATAAGTTACACGATGCGATTTCTGAAGCTCACGGGACGCTGACATGATCTGGATAAATATCTGCTGAACTGACTTCTGGCTCAGAGGTCCTTTGTTCATATCCGCAACCCGCTTTAAAACCATTGCTTCACGGTTATTATCCAATACCTGCGCCCCTTTTTCAGCTTTTGCCTTTCCGATCTCCAATGCAAGTTCAAGCCTTTTGTTGAGCATCTTCAGAACCTGCTCATCAATCTGATCAATAGCATTTCGGAGCGATGTGATCCGGTAATCGGAACTGTCTGTTTTATTTTTTTCAGTATTTTCCATAGTATTTTTTAAGATTTATCTTACCGTAAAAGACCTACGGGGTTTTCAAAACCCCGTAGGTCTGTGTGTTCTTCGTGTTCTTCGTGGATATATTTTTCAGTTATAGTCTCATCTATTTTATGACCAAAATGCCTTCCCACATCCTCCAACGCAACCAGAACTTTATCTCCGGGCTTCAGACTGACAACAGATACAGCTTTTCCCTCCGGGCTTGTAAGCCGGATTGTCTCTGCATTTTGCAAAATGGTTGTAAGAATCTTCTCCCCGTATTTTGCAGTAATAAGCATCAGCGGGCGTTTTTCAACTTTAACCCTTCCGACAGTCGCTGTTATTGTATTTCCTTCAAAATCTGTAACAAGAACAGAATCACCCGCAGAAAGCTCGGAAAGATAACGAGTCTTTCCCACTGGGAACTCTGGTGTAAGCATGAACCGCACCCGCATTCACTCTGAAGGGTCTTGGAGCGACATAAGGGTTGGAAATACTCTCTGAATGAACCAGAAATAATGCACTGCTGCTGTTTCCGACAAGCATCCCCTGACCCGCATTCATTGATGTGCAGGTATCAACGCATACTCTGTCACCCATTCCCACAGGCTTGATCTCAAGGATCTCTGCTTCATTAAGCGGAGTTTTCTCTTCTTTTGAAGATAATGCAGAAAGAGCCTTTTTCAATTCAGCAGGATTTGTTGAATGAAAAAGAATCTGTTTTACCCCTTTTTCCAAAATCCCAAAGGCAATCTGCGCCTCTTCCAGATTCTTGACCTGAGCAATCACATCCGCGCCTTTGGCAATCAGATTTTCAAGGGGGATAACAGTCCAGTCGCTGCATTCAAGAATAACCCGCTTATTCTGGCTAAGTCTGACAATCTCCTCTTCATCTTTACCGCTTTTAATAGTAAAAAGAATAACATCTTCACCCGGCTTTAAATCACCGTCTTCGGAAATTGTCTCTATTCTTCCAATTCTTTTACTTTTTCAGAATATCCCGGAGGAACCATAATCCCGTCTGCTCCTCCTTCAAGAGCAGTGGTAACAAGTTTCTTATCCCAGGGATCAACTTTAACCCATATCTTTCTCATATTTATTATTCTCCCAGGATTTTCAGAGCTTCATTAACGCTCTTGTCATCATGAACAATTGCAGACATAGCCTGTATCATCTTTTTCGGGGATTTATGCTGAAAAACATTACGTCCGATTGAAAGTCCTGCGCCGCCTGCATCCATAGCGCCTCTGACCATTTCAAGAATATCTCTGTCTGAATTCATCTTGGGACCTCCGGCAATTACCACCGGCACAGAGCATCCGGCAACTACTTCTCTGAAGGTCTCTACAGAGCCGGTGTAAGATACTTTGACAATATCCGCTCCCATTTCATTTCCGACACGGGCGACATGCTTAATCACTTTAACATCATATTCATTTTTGATTTTTTCCCCTCTCGGATACATCATTGCAAGCAGAGGCATCCCCCATGTACGTGCTTCATAAGCGACTCTGCCGAAATCATGCAGCATCTCTTTCTCCTGCTCATCCCCCAGATTCACATGAATAGAGACCGCATCCGCGCCGAGCTTGATAGCCTCTTCAACAGAGCATACCAGAGTTTTGGAATTCGGATAAACTGAAAGGCTGGTTGAAGCAGACAGATGAATAATCAGACCAATATCCCCGCCTCTTTTACGGTGTCCTCCTTCTACAAGCCCTTTATGTTCAACAAGGGCGTTTGCTCCGCCTTCAACGATTTGCTGAATTGTATCTTTCATATTAATCAGTCCGTCAATAGGACCGACTGAAATACCGTGATCCATCGGAACAATAACGGTTTTCCCTGTATTTCTGTTAATGATACGCTCCATCCTAATTCGTTTGCCTAAAATTGTCATGATAATCTTTCTCCTTTTTGTTTTATTGGTTTTGTTTGTTGGTTCAGATTAGGAGTTACGCATTTGGAATTTCTGCATCGTAAAATGAACCGCAAAGAACGCAAAGTTTTAAAATATATCTTTGCGTAACTTTTTGTTTTCCTTTGCGTTCTTTGCGGTTAAATAAAAAAAGTGTATTTCAACTGCGTAACTTCTGCAAATATCAGACCTGTGAACCAAAAACAGATAACAAAAAAAGCCGTGAAGATTCTCTTCACGGCTTTATCAAACCAAAAAAGCCGTGAAGATTTTATAGTCTCTCCCACGGCTTTTATCGCTTTTTATACAGATTAAAACTCCTCAGCGTACCACAGGCAAACCTTTCCCGTAAAAAAATAATAGCCGATAAATCGGAAGAATCTGCAAATATACGCCATTTAAAAGCTCCTCTTTATTTTATTCTCAATATAATTTTTGAGTACTAATTATATTATAAGACTTCGTATGTCAAGTATTTTTTTCAGCGATTGTATTTCGTTCCTACGCTTTGCGCGGGAACGAGGGGAACGTGTCATCACTGAGCTGATTCCGCTTTATTCTTTGATAATCTTTGTATTTCCGAAATTCCGAAACGGAAAACTTCTTATCCCTGTTCCCGGTATATTAAAATAGATTCTTCCTGATAATTCATACACCGGAGAAGATTCAGAGAATATATCATAAGCAGAGCGTCCTGTTTCAAAGAAATTGATTTTCAGCGGAATCCTTATTGTTGAAAGACCATTCCGATCAATAAGAGAGAAAGATCGTATTACTCCCGCGGTAAATTCTGTTCCTCCCAGTTTTATCCTGTAATTCAATGCACTCAATGCCACTTCAAACGGATTTGCATTTTTAATTCCCAGAACAAAGGTAACAGATGCTTTTGTAAAAGTAAAATCAGATACTTCAATATGCTCTAATGATATTTCCGGGAATTTCGGAACGTCAAATATGCCTTTAAGGTGATATGGAACTGCAAAAGGACCTGCCCCTACAGTACCTGACAAATCATACACAATATTATCTGATGCAATAAATTCCGATGAATGTCCGAACACATCCAGATAACTGAATGTGATAGGAAGCTCCACATTATTTGCGCCGATTGCTTTTAAACTGATATTCCTGTCCAACATTCCTTTGATAAATTTATCATTGTTCATTTTAAGATTATATGTAATATTTATTATGGAAAGTCCCATAGGATTTGTATTTGATATTCTGAATTTAAAAACAGGGGTAAGTTCAAATAAGGATTTGTTTTTCAAATACATCCCTTCGTATGTAAGTGACGGGGGATCAATAAGCTGCTGAAGCGGAACAGCACATCCTCCTGTAAAAGAGAATAGTATAATCCATATAAGGAGAAGAAGGTTCACCTGTACAAAGGCTCTTATTTTCTGATATATCATTTTATTCATATTTAATTTTTAACATATAATCTTTTTTATGTAAAGGGTTATGGAAAGTCAGAAACATTTTTTTCATGCATTATGATTAAAAACCCTAAGTACATGAAACAGTAAATACGAATCGGATTGCATATTATTTTTCTTAGTGTCTTTGTGCCTTCGTGTCAGGAAAACACAAAGACACGAAGGCACAAAGAAAACAAAGCGTATTTACTGTTTCGTGTACTAAGGGTTTAAAGGATTTTTTATGAAATTAAAACAAATCTGTATATCTATTGAAAATTCACCCGGTCGTCTTCTTGAAATAGCCAATGCTCTTGGGGATGAGGGAATTAACCTCAAAGCATTGAATCTGGTTGACACCGGAGATTTAGGACAGTTGCGTCTTTTAGTCTCAGATGTTCAGACTGCCCGCCGTATTTTAATGAAAAAACAGCTTCCTGCGCATGTCAATGAAGTTGTTGCGGCTGAAATTGATGATATACCCGGCAGTCTTGCAAAGATTCTTAAACTGATTCTTGAATCCAAAGTAAATGTGATTTATATGTATGCTTTTTCAGGGCTTTCATCAGGAAAAGCTGTTATGATTTTCCGTTTTACTGATAATGATAAAGCAATTGAAATATTGCAGAAAAACGGAATCAGACTTTTAGACGCAAAAGCATTCGGGATTCTTGAAAACGGTTAAAGACCTAATGGTTATGCAAAAAAGTCTGCAGTTCCGCCTTTAGGCGGTCTGATCTCACAGTTACCGCCTAAAGGCGGAACTACAAACTTTTTAACATAAAGACCTGCGGGGTTTTTAATGAATAAATACAAAAAACGAGATACATGAAAAATAAACAATTATACATTCACACTATCGGATGTCAGATGAATATCTATGACTCTGAGCGAATCGTAAGAGGATTAAAAGATTCAGGATATACCGATACTGCTTCTCTTGAAAAAGCAGACCTGATTATTTTAAATACATGCGCCATACGCGCAAAGGCTGAACATAAAGTATTCAGCTTTCTGGGGCGTCTGGCTGAAATGAAAAGAGAAAAACCTGATCTGATTATCGGAGTCGGAGGATGTGTTGCACAGCAGAAGGGGAGAAAGATTCTTTCGCGGGTTCCTGAAGTTGATTTTGTTTTCGGAACACATGCTATTCAAAGATTACCGGAGATAATCAGCCGGATTGAAAAAGAAAGAGTCCGTATTGCTGATATTGAATTATCTGATAATAATACAGAGAGATTTGAATTCGGAACAGCATCTTATAATGAAACTCCTTTGCAGACAGAAAGCGTAACCCGCTTTGTTACAATCATGCAGGGTTGTGATAATTTCTGCGCTTATTGCGTGGTTCCGTTTGTCCGGGGAAGAGAAGTGAGCAGACCCCCTGAAAATATTATCAGAGAGATCAGAGAGCTTGTGAAATCAGGTGTAAAAGAAGTAACCCTGCTCGGACAGAATGTAAACAGCTATGGACAGAAGCAGGAGATGTGTTCATTTGCAGAACTCCTTTCAGAAATAAAAAAGATTGAGGGGTTATTAAGAATCCGCTTTACAACCTCTCATCCCAAAGATCTTTCACAGGAGCTTATTAATTCATTCAGAGAGCCTGATAAATTATGCAGACATATTCATCTGCCGGTGCAGTCCGGTTCAGACAAAATTTTACATCTGATGAACCGGAAATATACAGGAGAATCATATCTTGAAAAAGTTGATAAACTGCGTAAAGTCTCTCCTGATATTGCGATTACATCAGATTTTATTGTGGGGTTCCCCGGAGAGACTGAATCTGATTTTAATAATACCCTTGATTTGATAAAAGAAGTAGAATATGATACTCTTTTTGTTTTTAAATATTCTGACCGTCCTCAGGTTCCGGCAGCTCTGTTTCAGGATAAAATTTCCGAAGATGAAAAAGAAGAGCGGCTGGATCAGCTGCTAAAGTTACAGGATGATTACACGCTTAAAAAGAATCAATTACTGGTAGGAACAATTCAGGAAATTCTTGTTGAAGGGCATAGTAAAAAAGAATCATCTGCTGTTCAATGGACAGGAAGAACTTCAACCAATAAGATTGTCAACTTTATCCAAAATGATCAAGGGGATCAGATTTTAACAGGTAAAATGATAAAAATCAGGATTGAAAAGGCTCTTCCCCATTCCCTGTGGGGAGAGATTTCTGTTGGTGTTTAATTGTACGGGCAACCGTTCGTCTGCTGCGGTCAACGCCTTTGTTCACAGGATAAAAGCCCGAATCGGAGATTACACTTTTGAAATGCCTGCAGCTGTTTCCTTATCATCGGTTATTCCGCCAATATTGGGCAGACAGGAAGCGATTTACCGTAAGTTTTATTTATGGGAAAGAACTGATATTTGAAATAAAGGAGATAACCTAATCAGGCGGCAGACATGCTGCCGTCTGATTTAGTGTTAGCCGTCAGCCTTTGTCAATAACCCCTACCCTAAAGGGATAGGGGCTTGAGGTAGAAATACCGGAAGCCCGGCTGACTGGACTGAGTATTAAGTTACTCCGTTGTTCAGGTCATGATACCTGCGGATGTTTATCCTGGTCTGCAGCTCTGCCGTCAGTGATTAAAAGTTCTGCGGGTACGGAACGGTGTTGCTGACATAATAAGCCTTTACAACATTGTCTAAGGGTACATTACCGGTTTGCCGGTTCCGGAACAGGTCTTGAGAGTACCTATTGTAAAAACTATCTGCCATTAAAAAAAAGGAGGTAAGCAGGACTTTGGAGTGAGTAAGCATTCCTCCCCTACCCTAAAGGGATAGGGGTTTCCTGCACCAAAATTATGAAAGGAGATTACATCATGTTACAAAAGGTCGTTATAGCAGGATTAACTATGGACCCGTCATCAAATACACCTGTTATTATTTTGAAGGCGGATAATGATCAGACAATCCCGATATGGATCGGATTGCTTGAAGCAACTTCAATTGCTTCAGCCCTTCAGAATATAAAATTTGATCGCCCGATGACTCATGATCTCTTTAAAAATTTCACCGATATTCTGAATATATCTGTAGTAAAGGTTGAAGTATGCGATTTAAAAGATAATACCTTTTATGCCAGAATCCATTTTACTTCAAAAGAGAAAAATTTCAGCATGGATGCCCGTCCGAGTGATGCGATTGCCATTGCCCTGCGGTTTCAGGCTCCGATTTTTGTGGATGATCAGGTGATTGAAAAAGCAAAAACAGGTGAAGAACCAAAGGGGAATCCTGCTGATGAGAGTGAGGAGGGGAAAAAATGGGCAGAGTATCTTGAAAAACTCACGCCGGATGAATTCGGAAAATATAAGATATGAATAAGAACGCACTGAACGAAAAAGAATCAAAAAAGCTGCTGAAACAGTACAACATTCCTGTTGTGCATGAAATCGCTGCACATAATGAAGCAGAGGCAATCAAAGCGGCTCAGGAAATCGGTTTTCCGGTTGCAGTTAAAGGACTTGGCAAAACTCTGATGCACAAAACAGAGCGGGGGCTGGTTCATCTGAATCTTACAGATGCACAATCAGTCAGTAAGGCAATTCTTGCCATTTCCAAAGAAGCAGGAGATGAATTGGAAGGGATTCTGATTCAGCCAATGTTGACAGGAAATCGGGAATTTATTGCAGGGTTGTTTTATGATAAACAATTCGGACCTGTAATTATGTTCGGCATCGGCGGAATATTTACAGAAGCAATTGCAGATATTACCTTCCGTCTTGCTCCTCTGACAAGAAACGATGCTCTTGAAATGATTGAAGGAATAAGGACTCAGGCTATTCTCGGAAATTTCAGGGGCGAAAAAGCGGTCAACCGGGAACAACTGATTCAGATTTTAATGGGACTCTCCTGTGTCAGCCAGGAGCATCCTGATATAACAGAGATTGACATCAATCCCTTACGAATTACGCCGGATGGTGAAGTTTGTGCTGTTGATGCCCTTGTAATAAAGGATCCTGAAACCATAAGGGTTTTAAAAAATCTTATGTGTTTCATATCCCCCTGCGGTTGATCCGGTTTTAGTAGGGAAATTTTTTCATCCCCGATCCGTTGCATTTATCGGAGCTACGGGTCAGATAGGCAAATGGGGACACATGCTGTTCACCATTACCGCAAGCAGCGGATATAAAGGGGATATTTGGTTAATCAATCCCAAAGGCGGCAAAATAGCAGGGCGTCAGGTATATAAAACCGTCAATGATATTCCGGGCAAAGTTGATCTGGCGGTTGTTACTGTTCCATCAGCAAAGATACTTGACTTAATCCCTCAGTTAAAGGAAAAAGGGATTCATCACATGCTCCTGATCTCCTCGGGTTTTTCTGAAACAGGTGAAAAAGGAAAGGAACTGGAGAATCAGGTAATCAAGTCCGCAAGAGAAGCAGATGTGCTGATAGTCGGACCCAATACAATGGGAGTCTGCAATCCGCATATTCATCTTTACTGCACCGGCAGCCATGTCAGACCAATACCCGGTACAACAGCAGTTGTTGCACAGTCCGGCAATATGGGAACTCAGCTTCTTGCATTTGCAGAGCAGCAGGGGATAGGGATTCGCGGTTTTTCCGGTTCAGGCAATGAAGCAATGATTACCATAGAAGATTATCTTGAAGCATTTGAAGATGACAAGCTGACCAGAAATATTATGCTTTATATTGAAGGGATTAAAAACGGTCGGCGTTTTTTTGAAGTGGCAAAAAGACTTGGAAAGAAAAAGCCGATTGTCCTTTTAAAAGGAGGGCGGACTGACGCGGGAAACCGTGCTGCATCAAGCCACAGCGGTGCATTGGCATCAGATTCAAGAGTTTTTGAAGCAGTTTGCAGACAGGCAGGGATTGTCAATGTTCAGAATCCAATGGATATGCTTGATCTGTCAGCAGCATTTTCATCTCTTCCTCTGCCCAAAGGAAACAGGGCAGGACTTATGACCCTTGGAGGAGGATGGGGAGTTGTAACAGCAGACCTCTGCTCTGAACATCATCTTGAAGTTCCTAAGTTACCTGCTGAGATTATAAAGCGGATTGACAAAATCCTTCCGCCGTACTGGAGCAAATCAAATCCCGTTGACATTGTCGGTGAAAGTGATGATACGACTCCGTTGCTGATTATGAAAGAGCTTATGAAATGGGATGGATGCGATGCCGTGATTCATCTTGGGATTATGGGGCGCAGAAATCTTTCAGGACGTTATATTGATTCTGTCCGCAAAGCAGACCCGGATTATTCTCCTGAATTTCTTGAAGCTGCCAAAGAGCGGATTCTCAAGTTTGAAGCAGATTATGTCAAACATATTGTCAGGTTGATGGAGATATATCATAAGCCTGTTTTTGGGGTAACTATTACATTTTCAACAGATGAAGAGCAGATTCTTTACAATATCGGAGAGAGTGAGTATAAAGGGATTTTTTATCCCACGCCTGAGAGGGCAGTGAAGTCTTTTGCAAAGATGTATGAATATCAGAGGTTTTTGATGAGAAATAGTTAAAACCCTTAGGGTTTTGAGTGAAGCGGAGCGTAATCTGCTATGTCAACATCTACAAGGATTGCGTATAAGAAAGGATTCTTTTTCAGAGAGACCTGCGGGGTTTTAAAAACCCCGCAGGTCTTTTACCCGTCATAATTAAATTGACAGAGTACTACGAGGCTGATGTTTATCTACAAGGATTGCATTTAAAAAAAGGATTTTTTTAATTTTTAAAGGAGAATTTTATGAAACAGAGATTTTTAAATCGGTTTTTTGCGATGCTTTGCGGAATGATTCTTTTCTTTTCTGTAAATGTTTATGCAGTTGAATGGGTGAACATCAGCGGAACGGTTTATTACAACGGGCAGCCGTTATCTGTGATGGTGCTGGCAAATGGTCAGTATATGTTCACAGATATGGCGGATGGCAGGTATAATCTGAATGTGCCGCCGGACAGCAACGGGCAGATAACCATCTTCAGCTTCTGTGACGGGCTTGCCCCGTTCAAGGCGGTGCTGAACTCATGGGAGGCAGTGAATTACAACATCAATATGTCTGCATCTTCTGAGGAGAGTCAGATTATGAACATCTCCGTAGCACAGTCACCATCGGCAAAATCCGGGTGGGTGAAACTGAGCGGGAAAGTAATGCTCGGAACAACCTCTTTATGTGCAATGATTCTGGCAAACGGGCAGTATATGTTTTCATGCGCCGGAAAAGGGGAATATGAGCTTGAAGTTCCTTTGGACAATGAAGGAAATATAACTATTTTAGGATTCTGTGAAGGATTATTGCCGTATAAACAGATTATAACGGATACCGGAAAAGTTGTTTTTCCTGATAAAAATCTTGAGGCCGCAATAAGAGAGGCAATAAACAAGCCAAGCGGAGATATTCTGAAATCGAATCTGCAAAACCTGCCCTTTTTGACTGCATCTTGTGAAAATATTCAAAATATTGATGGATTACAATATTTTACAAGCCTTACAATGCTTGACCTTGCGGTCAATCAGATAAGCGATATAAGTCCATTGGCGGAGCTTACTAATCTGACATGGCTTTCTATTTGGAGTAATCAGATAAGCGATATAAGTCCATTGGCGGAGCTTACTAATCTGACATGGCTTTCTATTTGGAGTAATCAGATAAGCGATATAAGTCCATTGGCGGAGCTTACTAATCTGAAAACTCTTTATTTTTATAAGAATCAGATAAACAATATAAAAGTATTGGCGGGACTTACCAATCTTACAGAGCTTTACCTTTCATGGAATCAGATAAGCGATATAAGTGCTTTAGCGGGGCTTATTAATCTTATAAAGATTGATCTTGGGTACCAATCAGATAAGCGATATAAGTGCTTTGACAAGGCTTATTAATCTTACAAGGCTTGATCTTGGGTACAATCAGATAAGCAATATAATTACTTTGAGTGGGCTTACAAATCTGACAGAGCTTAATCTTAGCAACAATCAGATAAACAATATATCAGCATTGACAAATTTTACAAATCTGAAATATCTTGGACTTTATAATAATATTATTAGCGATATAAAACCATTAGTTGCTAACAGCGGACTTGGCAGCGGGGATACCGTTTATCTTTATTATGAAGGTAGCAGCGGCAATCCTTTAAGCACAACCTCATGCACGGTTTATATACCCCAGTTGGAAAGCAGGGGCGTAACTGTACAGCATGACTGCCCGTAGGGTTAAGGGGTTTGAATCTTAATCTACAGGGATTGTGTATAAGAAAGGATTTTGGAATATGGATTATCCTTTCTTACACACAATCCCTGTAGATATTACACGCTTTGCACGGGAAAGAGATAAAGGAGACATATTGAAACAGGAATTTTTTGATAAAGCAGAAGAAAACCTCAGAATTGCACAACTCAGCTTTGAACATGAATGTTACAATGCCTGCGCCAACCGGGCTTATTATGCCGCGTTTCACGCGGCAATTGCCGCTCTTGCAGTTCACGGAATTATCAGCGACAAAAACGAACATTCATGGGTTCAGTCCGAGTTTAACCTTCAACTGATTAAAAAGCGGAAAATTTATCCTGCAAAAATAAGAGCATATTTGTCGGATATGCAGCAGGCAAGAAACAAAGCTGATTATTCGGAAAAAGATGTCGGCAAAAAAGCATCCCGTGAGCAGCTTTCACGGGCAGCGGAAATGATTGAACTTATAAAAAAGGAGTTAAGCAGATGAGAATAAATCATAAACAGCAGGAGCTTATTCAGGGAATTGTAGAAGATTTGAACAGGCATTTTCCTGATGTTAAATTCTGTGATATAACAGAAAGTCCTGAAAATCCGAATGATTTGTGGATTAATGTAACAGAACCCGAAGATGAGGAGAGAGAAATCGAACTGACAAAATTTTTCAGTGAAAAAACAACTGATATTCTTATGGATTACGGCTATCACATGCTGGTTATGCCGATAAGATAAATTCGTCAGTTTCCTCATTCCCACGCGAAGATTGGGAACGACTTAAAAATGTTTATAATAAAGAGAGAAACAATATGTATGGGTTTACATTGCCTGAACCGCTGATAATCATGATTTGCATGATTTTGCTGATAAGATATGATTTATCATTGTAATCATGATTATCAGCGGCATCATTCACGTTACAAGGCAAAGCCTTGTAACAAGTAAAAAAACTTAAAAAGGAGGGTATTTTTTATGAAGTGTTTCAAACTGTTTGGCGTAATGATTAAATTTTTTTTCTTTTTTCTTTTCTTTGTATTGGGGAGCGGTGTATATGCTGAAAATACATCGCCGGTTATCAATCTTGATTCCAATAACTATGATGATCTGAACGGTAAATCCGGTATATCTCCGAAATTTGAAACTGTGTTTCCTGTAAAAGGGGATCCGATACATATTGCAGATAAAGATGCTGCAATAACAGATTCCCAAGGGGATAATATTACATGGCTGAAGGCAACCATTACAAATGATTCCGCAGTAAGGGCAAATGATGTAATGGCTGCTGATACAACAGGAACAAATATTACAGCAGCGTATGATGCTTCAAACGGTATTCTGACAATGACAGGAACAGATTCAACTGCAAATTATCAGAAAGTATTGCGCACAATCACTTTTCAAAATACATCAGAATCGCCAAATCAGACAGAACGGGTTATTCTGCTTAAAGCAAGTGACGGAAATACAGAGAGCGCTGAAGTGACATCCAATATTAAAATTCTTGATTTTGCAGGGACTTTTCAGGAAGGCAAAGAACCGGTCACGCTTATGACCGGCTTTCAGATTTTGGATACAGAAAGTGATACTCTTGCATCCGCAAAAATAACCATCGTCAATGTAAAACTTTATGATGAACTGACTGCGGATGTCAGCGGTACAAGTATAACTTCCGCCTATGGAAACGGAGTCTTAACATTGACAGGAGAGGATACAATTGCAAATTATGTTAAAGTCCTTTCTGACAAAATGACCTTTAAGAATACATCACAGAATCCTGATGAAACAAACCGTATTTTTTACATAGTTGTTAATGACGGATTTTCAGACAGTAATCCTGCCGGTTTTCTGGTGGCAGTTGTTTCTGTAAATGCTGCCCCTGTAAATACCATACCCGGTACTCAAACAACCGCAAAAAATACAGCGCTGATATTCAGCAGTGCCAATAATAATCTGATCTCTGTTTCTGACGCTGATGCAGGCGACAGCAATATTCAGGTAAAGATTAATGCGGATTACGGTACATTAAACGCTTCGGAAGATTCAGAGGCTCAAATCAGCTCTGACGGGACATCAGATATTACAATTTCCGGTACTGTTGCTCAGGTCAATGAAGCCCTGAACGGTCTGACCTACACGCCGAAAACAGACTGGAGCGGAGTGGCAAAGCTGAAAATTATCACCAATGACATGGGGAATAGCGGAGTAACCGAAGCATCAAGTGATACAGATACGCTGACCGTCAATGTAGGAAGTGGTGAACAGCCTACAGATCCGGATGCTCCGGTAGCAAATGCAGGAGCAGATCAGAGCGTCAATGAAGGAAACACAGTTACATTAGATGGTAAAGATTCTTCTGATACTGACGGATATGTTTCCTCTTATCAGTGGGTTCAGACTTCCGGGACAAGTGTAAACATTTTAAATTCAAATCAGAAAGTCGCTACATTCACAGCGCCGGATGCAGGAGAAAATCAGATTACCCTGACATTTAGCCTTACTGTCAAAGATGATGACGGACTTCAGAATACAGACAGCATCACGGTAAAGGTGAATGCGGAAGGGATAATCAGTTTTATTTCCGCAACAGGTAAAACCTTATGGTTAAAGCCGGGTACCGGAACAAGTCTGACAGCGAAGAATGCTGTATCATACAGCAGTATCAGCGGAACTGATAAACCTGATGATATGATTTACGGATTAATAGAGACAGAGATGAAGGTGAGTACATCCGGTGATACAGGTACGCTTACCATTTATCTTCCTGAATCTGCACCCGCAGGATACCATTGGTACAGATACTATAATAATAAGTGGTCTTATTATGATGATTCTGTATTTAATTCTGACAGAACACAGGTTACATTGACAATCAAGGATGGCGGAACCACCGATAATGACGGAACCGTAAACGGTTATATAAAAGATTTGTCAGGACTTGGCAAACCAAAGGGAACATCATCCGATCCTGATGATGACAGCAGCGGAGAAGAAGGGGAAGATACAAACAGTTGTTTTATCAGCACTGTAATAAACAGAAGTTTGTAGTACCGCCTTTAGGCGACAGAAGTTTGTAGTACCGCCTTTAGGCGGCGGAAGTTTGTAGTACCGCCTTTAGGCGGCAGAAGTTTGTAGTACCGCCTTTAGGCGGCGGAAGTTTGTAGTACCGCCTTTAGGCGGTGACAGTGCAGAACCGCCTAAAGGCGGTACTACAAACTTTCCCTCGTTCTCACACAGAGTTTGGGAACAAGACCTAATGTAGGCTATTGCCTGCTTTATGAATGGAAATCAGGAAAATTGTCAAAACCGAAAATACTCATAGCAGATGATGTACCTGCAAATATAAGAATCCTTTGGGAAATAATAAAAGATGACTATGAAGTCAGTGTAACGACAAGCGGATCCGAAGCTGTTGAAATTGCAAGATCAGAGTCGCCTCCTGACCTGATACTCCTTGATATTATGATGCAGAAGTTTGTAGTACCGCCTTTAGGCGGCGGAAGTTTGTAGTACCGCCTTTAGGCGGTGACAGTGCAGAACCGCCTAAAGGCGGTACTACAAACTTTCCCTCGTTCTCACACAGAGTTTGGGAACAAGACCTAATGTAGGCTATTGCCTGCTTTATGAATGGAAATCAGGAAAATTGTCAAAACCGAAAATACTCATTGCAGATGATGTACCTGCAAATATAAGAATCCTTTGGGAAATAATAAAAGATGACTATGAAGTCAGTGTAACAACAAGCGGATCCGAAGCTGTTGAAATTGCAAGATCAGAGTCGCCTCCTGACCTGATACTCCTTGATATTATGATGCCGGAAATAGACGGATACGAAGTATGCAGAATATTAAAGGCAGATGAGAATACAAGGAGCATACCGATCATCTTTATTACAGCTATGACCAGAGAAGAGGATGAAACCAAAGGATTGGAGCTTGGGGCAGTTGATTATATTACAAAGCCTTTCCGACCTGCTATTGTAAAAGCCAGAATCAGAATCCATCTGGAAGTCAAGCAGAACCGGGATCATCTTGAGGATATAGTCAAGGCACGCACTGCTGAATTAAGAGATATGAACACCCGTCTGATAAAGGATATTGCAGAACGTAAACGGACAGAGGATCAGCTTAGGCAGGCAAAAGATGAGGAACTCAGGCTTCTGGAGATGACCACTGCTCTCTCTTACGAGCTTAATCTGAACCGTCTGCTGAAAAGAATTATGGATACTACCACTGTGCTTTTATGTGCGGATCGCTGTACCCTTTTTCTGCATGATGAAAAGAGTAATGAATTATGGTCAAGAATTGCCGGCGGTTTAAAAGATAATGAAATCAGATTCCCGGCTTATATGGGGATTGCAGGCTCTGTCTTTACAAGCGGTGAAATTATCAATATTCCTGATGCTTATTCAGATAAACGGTTCAACCCCGAAGTAGATAAAAAAACAGGCTACAGGACCTGCTCTATTCTCTGTATGCCGGTAAAAAACAAAACGGGTAAGACCATAGGAGTTGTTCAGGTTCTTAACAAAAAAGGAGGACCTTTTTCAGATACAGATGAAAGACGTTTAAGAGCTTTTTCAGCTCAGGCATCCATTGCTCTGGAGAATGCCACGCTCTTTGAAGATGTCCTTAATATGAAAAATTACAATGAAAGTATGCTGGAGAGCATGAGCAACGGCATAATCTCCCTTGATGCGGATCGGAATATTGTCAAATGCAATGCATCAGCATTAAGGATACTTGGGGAAAAGGCTGACGAATTTTCAGAGGATGCATCAGAACGGATCAGTATGGTTCTCTGCAAAATCAATCCGTGGATAAAAGAGAGCATCAGCAAAGTCATGGAGACTGAAGAGATTGATCTTACAATGGATACAAACCTTATGCTGGCAAAAGGGGTTTCGGTTTCTGTGAATCTTACTGTTGTACCGCTTATCAATATCCAGCAGGAGCTTATCGGCTCTCTGATGATCATTGAAGATATTACCAGAGAAAAGCGTCTCAAAGGAACAATTGCCCGATATATGACCAAAGAGGTGGCTGACAAGTTAATGGAGGGGGGTGATGCGGTTTTAGGAGGTCAGATTCAGGAAGCGACTATCATGTTTTCTGATATACGAAGTTTTACAACAATCTCTGAAAAGATCGGACCGCAGGAGACTGTCTCTCTGCTGAATGAATATTTTACTCTGATGGTGGATATTATTTTCCGTTATGAGGGTATTCTGGATAAATATATCGGAGATGCGATAATGGCTGTATTCGGAGCGCCGTTTAATACCGGCGAGGATCATGAACGTGCGGTGAAAACTGCTATAGAGATGATGGAGGCTCTTAAAGAATTTAATAAGAAGAGAAAGGATCCGATCAATATCGGGATCGGAATCAATACAGATGAAGTTTTATCCGGCAATATCGGTTCTCTGAAACGGATGGATTATACAGTTATCGGAGACGGTGTGAATCTTGCTTCCCGGCTGGAAGGGGCAAATAAACTTTACGGAACAAATATTCTGGTGAGTGAAAAAACTTTCAGGGGGCTGAAGAATAACCATTTTTACCGTGAAATAGATCTGATCCGTGTCAAGGGAAAAACAAGACCTGTCGGTATTTATCAGATTCTTGATTATCAAGATAAAAACTCTTTCCCTAATATCAATGATGTGCTGGAATTATTTCAGGAGGGGCTGAATTTTTACCGATGCCGGAGCTGGAAAAAGGGGATAGAAAATTTCAGCCGTATTCTTAAGCTGAACAGGCAGGATAAGCCTTCTCATCTTTATCTGAAAAGATGCCAATATTTTGCGGAAAAACCGCCTCCTGATGACTGGGACAGTGTATGGGATATGAAGAGCAAGTAACAATGGGGAATTGGGATATGTCTTTAAGGAGCAGTTTATGAAAAAAATATCTTTTATGTTTGTTTTGGGAATAATGATTCTGTGTGATTTGGCGTTTGCCGGGGAGATTATCAGAGTACGCACTATGGAAGTACCGCCGTGGGGCTTTGTTAATGAAAAAGGGGAAGCATCAGGTGTTTTCTCTGATATTGCTTCTGCAATTGCAAAAGAAGCCAACCTCTCTTTTGAGAACAAAATAGTTCCTTACCGCAGAATAATGTATGATTTGGAAACAGGAGATGCTGATCTTATTATGCTTTATCCGAATGAGAAACTTAAAAAAATTGCTCTTCCTGTAGCTCCTCTTTTTATTGTGGAGAATATAGTTATGGGACTGAAAGGTACAAAATATCAGTCTCCTGATGATTTACACGGCAAAACAGTCGGTCATGTCCGGGCGCAAATTATGATGACAGACTGACTTCGGATTCTTTAATTACCAAATATGAAACAAACGATTATGAACATGGTTTCAGAATGTTATCTGCAAAACATTTGGATGCTTTTGCGGGTCCGGCTAATTCTCTCTTTTTTACAGCGGAAAAAATGGGCTATAAAAGGGATCAATTAGGTGAGCCGCTGGTTTTAAATACAAAAGAACCATGGGTGTTTTATTCTAAGAAGACAGCAAATCCTCAGATAATTTCAGAATTGAAAAACGCAATGGAACGGTTAAGAAAAGAGAACCGTTTTGAGAAGATAGTCAGGCAATATCTTGAAAAACCTGAAAAATAATTGAAATACGCTTTTTTATTTAACCGCAGAGAACGTAAAGATATATTTTTGCGCCCTTTGCGGTCAGGTCATCTTAACTTAACCCGGGTTGCCGCATAATGCTCCTGCCGGACTTCGGCGTGAGACTTCGGCGTGAGCTCAGCCGAACGCTCAGCCGAACGCTCAGCCGAACGATTGACAAATTCGGATTTGTCAATCTTCCACCGGGCCGGGGGAGGCTATTTTTTCAGCAGGTCGCAACTTGGGTTAACTTAATGACATTGAGGCTTATCTCTGCTTAAAGATCATAAAGAGTTTCATCCCTGAATGGTTCATGACGTTTTTTACTGACATTCAAGCCTCTTCTTCCCTGCATTAAAAAAGGCTCTTCACTGTCAATTATATCCCCCATATCAGCCTCTATCTTATCCGGGTCTTCGCCGCTTTCCATCCTGCTTAATGCTTCATTCATGCCGTCCCTCAGTTGAAGCCCTGTCATATCAGATAATTTACGCATTAACTGAGCCGCCTTTCTCGGATCTTCTTCATCTATATGCTCTGCTTCTCCGGCAAGCATTCCCATAACCTGTTCCATTTTACTTTCATCAAACGGGAGATTCTCCATATCACTCCCCTCTTTTGCTTTACCTGTAAAAGCAAATAAAGAGACCTGCCGTTTAAGATAACTTATTTTACATTTCGGACATTTGGGAGTGCTGTCCGTATCTGATCTTTTGGAAAAAAAATTAAAAATTGTATTACACTCTTCACAGTAAAATTCATATATCGGCATATTCACTCCTATATAATTTCTCTTTGTGTCTTAGTGGTAAGAAAACACAAAGACTCTAAGACACAAAGATACTAAGCATAATCAGGAAACATCATATTCAGAGAGATTTTCAAACCGTGTACATCTCTTTAAAAAGGTCAGATTTACCGTACCCACAGGTCCGTTTCTCTGCTTGGCAATAATAACTTCACCTCTGCCGACCACCTCGGGAGCCGGTGCCGGATTCCCTTTTTCATCTTTTCCTGCTCTGTTATATACCTCTTCCCTGTATATAAACATAACTATATCAGCATCCTGCTCCAATGAACCGCTCTCTCTGAGATCAGAGAGCACCGGGCGTTTATCCCCGCGTTCTTCAACTTTTCTGTTTAACTGGGAGAGTGCCAGAATAGGAATATTAAGCTCCTTTGCCAGAATTTTCAATGATCTTGATATATCAGCAATTTCAAGCTCTCTTCTTTCAATTGATGAACGGCTTCTCATGAGCTGGATATAGTCAATAATAACAAGCCCTATATCTTTTTCCATCTTGAGCCTGCGCACTTTTGCCCTGATCTCCATTGCTGATATGTCGGAGCTTTCATCTATGTATATCGGTGAAGAGGACAGAACTGTTGCCGCATCTGTCAGATTTTGCCAGTCATTATTATCAAAATAACCGCTCCGTACACTGGATAAATTAACCTTTGCCTCGCTGCAAAGCAGCCTCATGGATAACTGCTCTTTGGACATTTCAAGGGAGAATACGGCAACCGGAATATTTGATTCAACAGCAACATTTCTGGCAATATTAAGCGCAAAACTGGTCTTTCCCATACTCGGACGCGCAGCAAGAATAATCAGATCAGCCCCCTGAAGTCCGGCTGTGAGTTCATCAAGTTTTGAAAACCCTGTTGCTACTCCTGTTATCAGGTTTCCTTTCCCCTTAATCATCTCAAGGGAATTGATATTCTGTTCAATCAGGTTGCCAAGTGAATGGAAAGATCGCCTTGTTTTGCTTTGTGAGATTTCAAATATAGAACGTTCTGCAAAATCAACAACTTCATCTATATCCCCCCGATCTTCAAAACTTTTTCTGACTATCTCATTCGATTTTTCAATAAGCTGTCTTAAACGTGCCTTATCATGAATGATTTTAGCATAATGCGGTGCATTGACCGCAAGGGGAACTGTATCTATAAGTGAAGCAAGATATGATGCTCCGTTTATCTCTTCTATCTGCCCCTTTTCCCTGAGAATATTAACAAGCGTTACCAGATCCGCAGGTTCCTGTCTTTTAAAGAGTTCCAGTATGGCAGCAAATATTTTCTGATGAGCGGGTCTGTAAAAATCCTCCGCTGAAACAATCTCCACAACATCCAGCAGTATGCTGTTATTTATAATGATTGCACTGAGCAGAGATGCTTCTGCCTCTGGATTCTGCGGGAGCAGCTTATGAAGGGAAGGGTCTTTATCCATAATCAGTTATCCGTGTCCAGTGATCAGTGAGCAGTGAGCAGTGATCTGTTTCCAGTTTTCTCTGCTCTCTGTTCATTATTTCTGTAGCGCAGCGTACTGTAGGGTTACGCTGCGCTAACCCGACCTACTGCTGATCACTGATAACTGCTCACTGAAATTGTTATTCCGGAACTACTTCAACAGTGATTTCAGGTTCAATATCTTTATAAACACGGATGGGGATTTTAAAGGTACCGATGGTTTTTATCGAATCTGTGAGTAAAATCATCTTCCTCTCTATTTCAATCCCCTGGGCAGCAAGAGCATCCATAATATCGCGCAGCGTAACAGAGCCGTAAAGTTTCTCTTCATCGCTCACCTTTGCGGATATTTTGCAGACCACTCCTTCGAGTCTTTTTGCCATTTCATCGGCAAATTCCTTTTCTTTGACTATTCGGAGTTCAAATTTCTTTTTATCCTGCTCAAGCATTTTACGGTTTGCAGCGGTAGCTAATACAGCTTTGCTCTGAGGTAAAAGATAATTACGTGCATAACCGTCTGCCACATTCACCTCGCTGCCGATAATCCCCAGGGATTCGACAGATTCTTTTAAAATGACTTTCATATTATTCTCTCTCCTATTCATAAGAATATAAGACTTCCGAAGTTTTTAAAACTTCGGAAGTCTGATGATTCCAATTCGTAATTCTCAATTCCTAATTTTTATCAACTTTTCTGAAATTCAGCCACATATCAAAAAAACCTAGTCCGATAACCATAAGCAGGAGCATCTGCTGAATTGCAATCAGAGTATATAAAAAAAATCTGAACATCCGTGGAACCTGTTTTTTCTCAAAATAAAAAGATACAATTGCAATTCCGCTGAAAAAATAGACGGTCATCAGGATAAGCATGCAATTTAATGCAAATATTTTTATTCCTATATTTGGCAAAACAAGAAGCATTATTCCGCATCCGATGACGCCCCATACCAGATTTTCAGGAGGTTTCCACAGATTCAGAGAGCCGAAATCCGGATAAAAAAGCCTTTTGGCTTTCAGTACCGGTTTTGCCAAAAGAAGTGTTATCCAACTGACAAAAAGAATAAAAGATATGTATATGCCGGGGATAGTCCTTACCAGAACATATTCTATCTTTTCAATGGAATCTGAAATAAGAATAACTGTATCTTCCGGCACTCCCACCTCTTTGTAAAGCTGAACAAGTACTTCAAGATTTTTTTCCACATATTCGGAAATAATTGATATAATTCCTATATCATAGATATAGCTGTATAAAAACAGAGCGGTCGATCCTCCTATCACAACCGTACCGCATGTATAAGATACTGTCTTTTCCGGTGAAATATTTTTTTCAAGATATTCACCCATAGCAAAACCAAGCAGCAGCAGTTCACACAGAAAGAACATATCAAAATTTATCTTTCCGATCAACAGGAATGCCGCGATTGAAGAAAAAACCGGAACCGCTGCCCCGTTTTTTCTGCCAATCTTTAAACGAAAAAAAAGAGTCGGCAGGGGGATAAGGGGAAAAAAGAAAAAACAGGGAACAGGGATATAAAATAATAACGCAATAATAAAACAGCTTATAACAATTCCCCTGCCAATATCTTTTAAAATTTCCTGAGGCAATCTTTTTTTCCCTTTGATTCCGAAGAAGCTGAGTTTCTTTAAGAAACTTAGTAATCTGTAGTAATCTGTAGGGCGGACTAAGCGACAGCGTGTCCGCCAAGCTGTAGTAATCTGCAGGGCGGACAAAGCGACAGCGTGTCCGCCAAGCTGTAAGGTGGACACGCTGTCGCTTAGTCCACCCTACTATTTTATTCAAGTGAAGCTGTAGGGTGGACAAGCGACGCTTGTCCGCCAAAGGTGGACACGCTGTCGCTTAGTCCACCCTACTATTTTATTCCAAAGGTGGACACGCTGTCGCTTAGTCCACCCTACTATTTTATTCAAAGGTGGACACGCTGTCGCTTAGTCCACCCTGCTATTTTATTCCAGGTATTTATCAATCAGCCGGACCCACATAAGGCAAAAGAGCAATACTACGGGCGCGTTTTATTGCCACAGTCAAAGCACGCTGATGTTTAGCGCAGGTACCTGATATTCTTCTGGGGATTATCTTGCCGCGCTCTGTTATAAAATATCTGAGTGATTTGGAATCCTTATAATTTATAACAGCTTTGCTGTCCGCACAAAAGCGGCAGACTTTGCGCCGATGAAATATTCTTTTTTTTTTCCTGTTATCATTGTTCATTGGGGGACGTGGTGCAGGCATATTAATTTTCCTCCTCTTTATTTTCGGTTTGTGAGCTTTCTTCTTCTTTTTCAGTTGAATTATCTGATTCAGGAGCATCAGACGGTTCCGGAGCCGCTGTTTCAGTTGTTTTTGCTGCTGTAGCATCATCTGAAGGAGTCGGAACTACTGGTTCATCTTTTGCTTCAGCGGCTGCCATCTCCTGTTTTATCTTATCAATATCAACATTTTTATCAAGCAGAACTGTCATATATTTAAGAACAGAATCATCAATACTGAAGGTTCTTTCTATTTCATCTACAAGTTTGGAAGTTCCGCAGTAACTTATACAGGTATAATTTCCCCGAAACTTCTTTTTGATTTCATAGGCAAGCTTCTGGGTTCCCCATGTATCAAGCTCAATCAGCAGGCATCCTTCATTGATAATCAGTTCTTTTATCTTTTCAAAAAAAGAACCCCGTTTTTCTTCAGAAACATCGGGATTGATAATAACAGTTGTTTCATACTTTCTCATAAAGCCTCCTTTTGGCTGTCAAGCCCTGATCTCACTCAGAGCAAGGATATTTTTCCCTCTTATTTCCAAACCCGGTTTGGGAACGAGGGATATAATTAAAAAAACATAATATATAACATCATAAAAAACCTGCTGTCAAGATGATTTTCCATACATTCAGAATAGGCATTCCCGCGTTGTGTATTATTTTTTTATCTTTTTTAGTAATAAGTTATAAAAAAATTTCTTTTAAAAATAAAGCTGTTTAAATTTTAAGCACTTTATTTTTAATCAAATAAAAAAATAACACTGAAATAGGGTGGACACGCTGCGCTTTGTCCACCCTACATACGGTAAAAAGACTTCCTTCTCCCATTGACTTATCTGTTTATACCGTTTATACCGTTTAAAAATATCCGCAAAGTATGAACCATTCAGATTATTATTCTCATGGAGATTGAATTATAAGAAATGTTTAGCCCTTTAACAATTATTTCTGTAATTTCTCTTTATATTATTTTTCTTTTTCTTATTGCAATGTGGGTGGAACGGCAGTCTGATGAAAAGAAAAAGCGGATCAATAACTCTGCTGTCTATTCTCTTTCACTTGCAATATATTGCACTTCATGGACATATTACGGAAGTGTCGGCAAAGCCGCAACATCAGGAATGCTCTTTCTTACCATATATCTGGGACCCACCCTGATGATTATTTTATGGGGATCGGTTCTCCGCAAATTAGTAAGAATAAAAGATACGCACCGAATCACCAGTATAGCAGATTTTATTGCAGCGCGATATGGAAAATCCCAACTGCTTGCAGCGATTGTTACTATTATTGCACTTGTGGGGATTGCCCCTTATATTGCCCTTCAGTTAAAAGCTGTTATTTCAACATTCTCTATTATCACAATGGAAGATGCTCTGCTCAAACCCGGAATTACAAGTAATCATCTTGGACATTTTGTTGTTATCTTTATGATTGCCTTTACAATTATTTTCGGTGTAAGAAGACTTGATCCGACTGAACGGCATCAGGGGATGGTCGTGGCAGTCGCTATCAAATCTTTTATCAAGCTGGTAACTTTTCTTGCTGCAGGCATCTTTGTTACCTATTTTCTGTTTGACGGCTTTGGAGATATTTTTCGGCGTATATCTGAATCCCGCTATTCTTATGATCTTTTTTTCCCTTTTTCAACAGCAAAGATAAAGTCTCATGATACATCTTTTTTTACATGGATAACATATCTTCTTCTCTCCATGTCTGCAATTCTCTTTCTTCCAAGACAGTTCCATATTGCTGTGGTGGAAAATTCAGACGAACAGCATATCAGAACCGCTATGTGGCTTTTTCCTCTTTATATGTTTTTAATCAATATTTTTGTCTTACCGATTGCCATGGGCGGTCTGTTAAAAGGGTTTCCGATATGGGATGCAGATAATTTTCTTCTCCTGCTGCCCCTTCATTATGGGAATCAATGGCTGACGCTGCTGATATTTATAGGAGGATTCTCTGCTGCCGCAAGTATGATTATGATCACCTCAATGACCATGTCAACCATGACAGTCAACCATCTTTTACTGCCGCTTTTAGAGAGCGGAGGGTTGATAAAATTTTTCAGGCATCATCTTCTGAAGATCCGCTGGGTAACAGTGGCATCGGTTATTATTATGGGATACTGGTTTGAAAAGCAGATGGGGGACTCATATACCCTTGTCAATATGGGGATGATCTCTTTTGCCGCTGCGATTCAGTTTGCGACTCCGATTCTCGGCGGTATTTTCTGGCAAAAGGGGAATTGCTGCGGCGCGGTTATGGGGCTTGTTTCAGGATTTATCATCTGGTTTTATTCCCTGCTTCTCCCCTCTTTTATTAAAAGCGGGTGGATAGATGCTGATATGCTTGAATGCAGAAACACAGGATGGGGATGGTTAAGTCCTGAACACCTCTTTTGTCTGCAAGGATTAGACCCTCTGAGTCATGCGGTATTCTGGAGTATGCTCTTTAATATCTCTCTTTATGTTATCGGTTCTCTTTATTTTGAGCAGAGCGAAGAAGAGAAAAAAGATGCGGATGCCTTTGTCAATATATTCTCTTCTCATACATCTTTTAAAAAATCGTTTCACGGATCGCCTCATATTCTTTTATCTGAAAAAAGAATACTGATGGAGGATATTCTGCGTCAGTATTTTAACCGGAAAAATGCTTCTGAATTGGTAGAGAGAGGGATTGATATTGCGGGTTTAAAAGAGAAGAACCGCATCTCTGTAACTGAACTTGCTGAAATTTCCGGTGAAATTGAGAAACTGCTTGGGGGATCAGTCGGTACAGCATTGGCACATAAAATCTTCAGGGATTCTTCAATTTCGACAAGCTCAATTGCCATATTCACTCCTGAAGAGACAGAAGAACTTTCAGGAATATATGGGCAGATGATAGCTGACCTCAGACTGACGCCGGATGAGTTAAAAGAGAGGATTGACTATTATCAGGAGCGGGACAGGCTTATATCGGCACATGCTGAAGAAGCGGAAGAGAATCTTAAAGAGCTTCAGGATGAAATCCGGCGCCGTGAATCTGCTGAAGAAAAAGTACTCAGATTTGTTGAAGAGCTTGAGCAGAGGGTGGCTGAACGTACCTGTGAGCTGGAGGCTGCCAACAAAGAACTTGAATCTTTTGCCTATTCTGTTTCACATGATCTGCGGGCGCCCCTGCGGAGTCTTGACGGCTTCAGTCAGGCGTTACTGGAAGATTATCCTGATTCATTGGATGAGGAAGGGAAAGATTATCTGAAACGGATAAGAGCCGCGAGTCAGCGTATGGGGCAGCTTATTGATGATATGCTGAAGCTGTCCCGTATCACCAGAAGTGAAATGAACCGGAAAGAGACAAATCTGAGCGGGATTGTATCAGAGATTGCTGAGAATCTGCAAAACGCGGAACCCGGACGTGATGTAGAATTTGTCATTGCTCCGAATCTGATTGCCGGGACTGATTCAAGAATGATAAAGATTGCTCTGGAAAATCTGCTCGGCAATGCGTGGAAATTCACGGGCAGAAATTCTCACGGGTGCATTGAATTCGGTTTTCTGGAATCATGTCAGGCGGGTCTGTCAGGAAACGGAGAAAATACTTCAGATAAAAGAGTTTATTTTATCCGGGACAATGGCGCGGGATTTAATATGGCATATCTTGATAAATTATTCGGAGCATTTCAGCGTCTGCATACAGAAGATGAATTTCCCGGTACCGGAGTCGGACTGGCAACAGTCCAAAGGATTATCCACAGGCATGGAGGGCGTATATGGGCTGAAGGAATACCGGAAAAAGGAGCATCCTTTTATTTTACCCTTTCTGACTCCTGATTTTTTCTTTATCAGGAGTCGCAAGGTTTTCTTGCGACATCTTAGGAATCGCTTATGAAAAAACTGAAAAAAATATTCCGGCAAAAAGAATTTGAGATATTACTATTTTTTATTTCTCTGATTTTATTTAATCTGGTATTATTAATCCCATCGGAGCCGAATAATATCACAACGATTTTTGCCTATTTGTTTACAGTATGGGGAATAATCATAATAATCCTGTTTCTGATGAGCATTTCCTGACATCAGAAATTATACAGACTGATTTTTTATAATAAACCTGTCTGAAAGATGAGGGATGTATGAAAAAAAAAGTGATTTTACTGGTTGAGGACAATTCTGATGATGTGGTGCTGACCCTGAGAGCGCTTAAAAAAAATAATATTTTAAACGAGGTTGTGATTGCCAAAGACGGCGCAGAAGCTCTTGATTATCTCTTCGGCACCGGAAAATATCAGGATCGTGATACTACGGATCAGCCGCAGTTAATTCTTCTTGATTTAAAACTCCCACGTATTGACGGCTTGGAAGTACTGAAAAGAATGCGTACGGATTCCCGGACTAAAATTTTGCCGGTGGTTATTCTGACCTCTTCCAAAGAGCAGAGCGATCTTCTTGACGGATATGGTTCAGGAGCAAACAGCTATATCCGAAAACCTGTTGATTTCAGACAGTTTACAGAGGCGGTCCGGCAGTTGGGTTTATATTGGCTTGTATTAAATATAGGACCGGATGAATAAATAAGTTCGGCTACGCTCACCCTGCAGGGTCAACTACGCTCACCCTGCCACTCGGCTACGCTCACCCCGCATCGGCTACGCTCACCCCGCATCGGCTACGCTCACCCCGCATCGGCTACGCTCACCCCGCATCGGCTACGCTCTACCCCCGCAGGGTGAGCGTAGCCGAACCCTGCGGGTCTGATTTAAGGTACAAAAAGATGAATTCTCAAATATCGGAATATCTGTATAAAGAGATTATGGCTTTTGCAGGATTCGGCATGTATATCCTTGATATGGACGGGACGATCATATACATGGATAAGAAAGCCTTCTGCATATTCGGGCTGAATGATTTATACCCGGATCCGAATTCAATAACAGGGAAAAATATTGCCGCACTTACGGCACCGAAGTCTCCGCTGATGATTCTTCTGGAAAAAATAAAGAAAAATGAGGAGATACAGGGTTTTGAATATTCATTCACAACACAGTCGGATCAGATGAAAAATACTGAAAACTATCTCTGTCATGATCAGAATAAAAATTTTATAACAGGACATTGTCAGAGAGACTGCCCTTTTCCGATCTCATGACAAATTCCATGATGCCATGAATAATGAGATGAATTCGTTTTTATATTCTGTTTCCCATGATATGCGCGCTCCGCTCCGTTCTATTGACGGATTCAGCAGCGCCATGCTGGAGGATTACGGAAATATTCTGGATGAAATCGGCAAAGATTTTTTAAACAGAATTCAGAATGCGTGTAAAAAACTGGATCAGTATATAGATGCCTTGCTGAATATGTCGCGTGAAACAAGGGGGAATATCCTTATTGAAAGAGTTGACCTCAGCCGTATTTCAGAAGAGCTTATAAAGGAGTTAAAACAGAGTAATCCTTATCGTAAAACAGAGTTTGTTATTCAGGAGAATATTACTGTAATGGCAGACAGACGGCTGGCAAAGATTCTTCTCCGCAAGATTCTTGAAAATTCATGGAAATTCACGTTATACAATGATCTGACTAAGATAGAATTCGGAACAGCCGGGAAAGAGGTCTGCTTTATAAAAGATAACGGTGCGGGGTTTGATATGAAATACGCTAAACCCAGATTATTCGGAATGTTTCAGAGAATGCACGGTGAAAGATTTGACGGAATCGGAGCAGGACTTGCAACTGCCCGGCGCATTATTAATCTTCATTCAGGGGAGATATGGGCGGAATCTGAGACGGAAAAGGGGACTGCTGTTTATTTTTCATTCATCCCTCTAAGTTTGTAGTACCGCCTAAAGGCGGTACTACAAACTTTTGAACCGCCTAAAGGCGGTACTACAAACTTTTACAAATTTAAGAAACTCAGCTTCTTTTAAAATCAGAAGGGGAATTGAAAATTACCTCGCACCGCTTATATATGTGATGATGTCATCCAACACCACGTTCACACTGAAAACATTCACATCATAATAAGATTTATCAGCCTTATCAGGATTATCAAACCCCGGTGTATGATTCACTTCGATAAAATAATATCTGTCATTATATTTTATAATATCTAACCCGCAAAGGTCTCTTTTAAAGACCCTTGAAGCTCTTTCTGCTTCCCCTTTGATAAAAGGTTCAACTGTTTTCAGATCAATGGTCTGCTCACGCGCTCCCAGACAACTGTTATTCCTGAATTCTTCTTTTTCATTATGCCACCGCTGCTCAACTCTCCGCAGTTTATAATCTGAAATAACATAGCGGTATTCCATATTATTCGGGATAAACTCCTGAAGAATAAAAAATCTTCTCTCTGAAGAGAAAAAATAATCAAACGCATCTTTGCTTTTCAGCAAAGAAACTCCGTCACCTCTGCTTCCATAAGCTCTTTCTTTTAAAACCATCGGAAAACTTAATTCATTCAGGATAAAGTTCTGATCGATCTTTTTTGAATTGGTTATCAGAAATGTTTTCGGCAGTTGAAAATTTTCCGCTGATAAAATAATCTTATCTGAAAACTTGTTTATAGATACCATGTCCCCCAGTTCTTCATCAAAGAACTTAATCCCCTTTTTTTTCAGAAGATATGCCAGCCCGTTCATGAACGGAAGCATATCATACATCATATCAGATCGTTCCCCTCTGGTTCTGAACCAGACAAACGCAAGGGATTCATCCAGCTTTAATTCTTTATTGTTAAAGAAAAATCTCTGATTGCCGGATGAATCCAGATAAAAATAAACATCATCATACAGGGCAATGTGAATATTGATATTCTCCTTTGATAAAATTTTTCTGAAATATCCTGGTTCCCATTCTCTTTCAGAGATTTCATAGCTCGGATCAGCAAATAATATCAGTATGTTTTTTTTCATTATTTTATTCCCTCCATGGGTCTGTTATATCATCTTTCACAGTATAATTTTTCAGGGCATCGGCAATTGCCGGAGAAATATTGCCGATTAATCTGCTTCCTGAAGAAATTTGTTCGGATGTCAGGGTAAATTGTGAATAAATTTTAATATTTATCGGATAAGGCGTATTGCTCTCATGATTCAGTTTTCTTATTAAACCGGTTACGTTTTCAGCCATATCATCATTCGGATTGACAAATATAATCTTTTTAAATCCGGCTTTATTTAAAATATCCTGATAAATATCCTGAATAAAACCGAAATGCGTGCAGCCGAGATACAGATAAATCACCGGCGAATCTGCCGGAATTTTTTCAAGCCCTTTTAAAAGCATCTCTTCTGTTATCTTATATGTCTTTTGGCTGTATGGTTCAGTTTCAATCAGAAGCGGATAATTTGCCCCGGGGTGAGGAAAAAGAGGAATTATCTTCTCATTCTCAAAAATGCGGTTCTTTATAAGCCATTGCCGGTGAATATCGCCGGATATGGTTGTTTCCGTTGCCAATATAATCAGATAAGCATCTTTTTCTCTCTGTATCTGCTTAAACCGCTCAAGTCCTATATCTATGATATTCAGAATCTTATCTGAATTATTCCTGTAAAATCCGGTATCCCTGATGATTGCAGAGAGTGTATTGCAGGCGACTGCCAGAAGAATCGGATGAAAATTTCTCTCTGTTCCGATTAAAAAATTATCAAAGACCTTCACCTTTGTCTCTTTGTCAGGCATCAGACTGTATCCCTGCCATGGATATCCCTTGCAGTTTTTAGGCAATGCCTCAATAAAAAAGAGATTCAGCGGAGAATAAATCTTATCATTTTTAAGATTTTCATATATACGTGCCAAGACGCTTAGTCCGCCGAAACCTGAATCTGTTATAACAATGGTTTTGTCTGGATTATTCTTCATAAAATTAAAATTTTATCTCGTTCCCATGTTTGTAGTACCGCCTGAAGGCGGTCCCATTGAAGCATGGGAACGAGATACAGGGGAGTCAGGTTTATCTTAATGCTGTCAATTTATCTTCCGTATCCGGTCGCGGTGGGATATTCATATAATTCAGGGTTTCATGAGCAATTATTTTGAATGCCGGAGCCGCTACAATACCGCCGTAATAATTTCCTGACGGTTCATCTATAATTACGGCAATCGCAATTTCCGGTTCCTCGGCAGGGACAAATCCGATAAAAGATGCGATATATTTTTTATCTGAATATTCACCCTCTTTAGTCAGCTTTTGAGCGGTCCCTGTTTTGCCGCAGACTGAATACCCTTTGATTGCAGCGTTTACACCTGTTCCGCCCTCCTCGGTAACTCCCTGCATCATACTGTTTACAATATGCGCGGTCTGAGGGGAGATCACTCTTTTGACATTGACCGGATTGAACACTTTAACAGGATGTCCGTTCTGATCAATGACTGCCTGAACAAGATAAGGCTTCATGAGCAATCCGCCGTTGGCAATCGCAGAGACTGCGGTAATCAACTGGATAGCGGAGACAGAAATTCCATGCCCGAAGGATATAGCACCGGCATCTATTTTTGACCATCTTTTATAAGATGACAAGCTCCCTGATGTTTCTCCGGGGCAGTCAATCCCTGTTTTCTCTCCGAAGCCGAAATCACAGAGTTTTTTATAAAGAATCTCTCCCCCTATCATCTCCCCGACTTTGACAGCTCCTATATTACTTGAATATTTGATAATATTTTTTAAAGAAAGCCATTTATGGGCATGCGTATCATGGATTATATTATTTCCTATTTTATATTTGCCGTTTTCACAGAAAAAGATTGTATCAGGAGTGCAGAGTCCTGATTCTACAGCCGCTGACGCGCTGAATATCTTCATGGTTGATCCCGGCTCAAACGGGTCAGTGATTGCTTTGTTTCTCCATAAATCCCTGCTGAAACTGTCAAAAGAATTGGGGTTGAAAAAAGGAAAATGCGCCAGAGCCAGGATTGCTCCGGTTTTCGGAACCATCACAATTGCAATACCGGATTTGGCGGAAAATTCTGTAACTGCTTCACTCAACGCTTTTTCTGTAATATACTGAACAGTCCGATCAATGGTAAGTATCAGATTATTCCCGCTGTAATTCGGCAAAGCCTTTTTTTCAATCGCAGAAACTCCGTCTTTTGAAAAGACCGCATCAATACTTTCAGGTCCTTTGGTAAATCCTCTGCCTAGAGCATCTTTTAAAACAGTCAGGTTTCCGGCTGTCCCTGTCAGATATATATCATAAAAAAACTCAACACCTTCAAGACCTCTGCCGTCTATACCTGTAAATCCCAGTACCTGAGCCGCAAGCGTCTTATTCGGATAAAAACGGTTATATTCAGGTATAAAATCTATTCCTTCCAGTTGAAGGCTCCTGACTGCCTCTGCTTCTTTGGGTGTAACCTGCCGTTTAATCCAGACAAATGTACGTTTCGGTTTCAGCTTGTGCGAAAGAATATTTTCATCTATCTTCAATTCTTTTGCAAGGGTTCTGGCAGCCCCTTCTTTCTCTCTGATACGGGCAGAATATGCGGCTATCGAAGTAACATCGTTGGTTATTGCCATCTCTCTCTGTTTTATATCATAAATTGTTCCGCGCTTTCCGCTGAACAGGAAAGATTTTTCATATTCACCCTCAGCTCTCTGCGACAACTGTGAACATTGAAATATTTGCAGGTATATTGCCTTGGCAACGATAATTGTATAAAGCATAATAAAGAAAATACCGACTGTAAATATTCTTATTCTTATGTTTTTTTTTTCAACAGGTTTCATGGGATTTTCCGTTGCCCGCCGTTTTTTCAGCTCTTTATAACCCCAGCCTGTTTTCGGATTCCAGCGGCTGTTCAGGAAAAAAAGGAAACGGTTTTTGTATGTTTCTGATTTCTTCATGGTGTGCTAAAATCAGACTTAACGTAGGTCGGGTTAGCGTGAGCGTAACCCGACTTAAAAAATTCGGAAGTCTGTTAAGGTGTTATAATAACGACCTGTTCCGTAGCCGGCATGGTCAGTCCGATTTGGCATTTTGCGATTTTTGCAATCCGTTCCGGGGATTTCAGATGGGCAAGCTCAATTTTCAGATTATTCTGCAAGGTGATGAGTTCCTGATGCTGTTTTGCTTCATAAGATATTTCATATCCAATCCTGATACACTGAACCCGGCACCATGTATAAAAAAAGAGTTCTGCTATAAAGATAAACATAAGAAATCCCCATATCCCTGCCTGCTTTAATTTCTGAATATCTTCTGTCGGTTTTCTCATTTTTTTGATGTTGAGACTTCCGAAGTTTTGAAAACTTCGGAAGTCTCATCCGCTGAATGTGGAAGTTATTTAATACGTGATCCTTATTAATTTAATCTTATAAAGAAAAGTATCTCATTGTCAATATCACAGGCAACTTATTAATGCAGAAAAAATATAACATCTCATAATTTAAGCAGATTAAGCAGAACAAATAAAAATTCGCGGTACCGCCTTCAGGCGGTACCGCACCGTAAAGTTGAACCTATCCCAGTATTCAAAAATCTGCCGAATAGAGTATGTTGAAAATTTTTTTACAACTGTATTTTGTGGTCTGACATAATACCGGGATAGGTTCTTCATCATCTTACCGCACGGACCCACCCGCATTGAAAGAGTTCCACCTGCTCTTTATTCCATGCTGTCTCAGGTTTTGTATTAACAATATTCACCTTTTTATTCCAGCCGTGCCAGATAATATCAGATGTCCAGTACCATTCCGCGCCGCCGGATGGAAAAAAAGGTTTTGTCTTATATATATTGACAAGCTCATTAACTGTCGGCAAACGCCAGTCTTTATATCCGCCTGTAGTTATTCTGCTTATATATTCTCCGGCAGTCTGGTAATCTATACATTCACCGACTTCAGCGGAAGAATCAAGCAGAGTCCACATCAATCCTGTTGTTTTATCTGTAACAGTTTCATTTCCGTTATAAACAAATCTGTCGCCTGATTTTTTGATAATGGAAATCATTTTTTCTTTCTCTTTCAGAATCCTTGCCAATATCTCTTTTTTTCTTCTTATCCGCTCTTCTTCTGTTGATTTTTCCTTTTTCAACTGTTCCAGCATATCTTTTGCATTATGAAGATACATTCCGGTAGGATATTGTTTTATAAACGTCTCTGTCTGCTGTATCTTGCCGGAGAGATCCAGCTTAGGGTTTTTCAGAGATGCAAGCAGCTCAGACCATTGTTTGGATTGCTCCTCTTCTTTTTTTAAAACAACCCATTTTTCATACTCCCCTTCCATTTCACTCAGCTTTAAACCCGCCTCTTCCGCATGTCTGCCGGAGGGACTTTTTTGGATAAAATCTTTCATTTTTTTTATTTTATCAGGCAGATCAGGCAATGTGTCATTGACATACAGAATAAGTTTTTCCCATTCTTTCTCCTCTTCAAGATATGTCTGCTGAGCCTCTTCCACTCTTTCCAATGCCCTGGTTACTTTTTCTTTCATATAAGAAGGGAGTTCGGAATATGCGTTCAGATATGCTGAATAATTCATCTTAGCCGCTTCAAAATCATATTCTTTGAGAAACTCGTTCACCTGCTCGTTCATCTTTGCAAGGTCTGCTTCATATCCCATCCGTTTTTCATACTTGATTTTCAGTCCTTCAACTTCGCCGGACTGATCAAAGACTTTGAATTTTTCAATAAAATTCTTACAAAACTGAATACATTTCTGCCAGTTCTCTTCTTTTTCACAGGTATTCAGATCCTGTTTCAGCAGATCATAATATTGGGAAACCATCTCCAGAACAAGTTTTTTGACATCACCTATATGCCTGCCGTCAGGGTGTTTTTCAGCATACCAGTTATACGCAATAAGTTTTTCACTGTAATCTTTATCTGCAACTGCCTTTAATGCTTCAAAATCCCTGTTATCAATCAGTTCAGGAATTAAAGCGATCTCTTTTTTTATTTTGGCAGCATAAATACTCTGAGGATACTGATTCAGATATTTTTCATAAACACCTTTTAAATCTTCATATTTTTTCTTTTCATACAGAGATTTGGCATTTCGTGCCGTCAGTTCATAATCCCGCATCTCTATCTCTTTATGAATCTCTTCGATCTTTTCATTAAATGCGGCAGCATATTTTGTATCTGAATAACTGTTCAGAAATGTTTTTAATACTTTTTCTTTTTTCTCCGGATCCTGCTCTTTTTCCAGACTGCTCATGACATTTTCATAAGCGCTTTTTAAACGTGCTGCCTGAATCATATTCCCTGTGATATTGATACTGACGGCAATCATTATAAAGATTAAAACCGCGGCTCCGGCAAGGGCCCAGAAACTCGGTTTCTTCGGATCCAGCTCTGCCGCCCATTTTTCCATGAATATGATCTTTCCCTTTTTTACAGCAAATAATTTTTTTCTCTCTTCAACAGCAATCTTCTCATTTTCACAGTATTCATGAACATAATCAAATGCCTCCTCAATATCCATGCCGAGTCTGATCGCTTTTTGTATAAGAAATTCAAAATATTCCGGGCGGATTTTTTTGTCCATTCCGGCAACAACAATATCAGAATCAAGTTCTTTCAGACGGGTTCTTCTTAATGTAAGATCATAAGCGCCTCGGGATTTTTTTGTTTTGAAGATAACAATACAATGACCTGCAAGGGAACTGCCGGCGGTCATAACAGCATCTTTCTGACCGATTTTACGGATATCCATCTCCTTTTCTTTGGAAATCTCCTGGAGAAATTCCAGATTTGACTCCTGAGAAACTTCAAGAAACTCATAAAGGGATGAACATCCCACAATTTTCAGATTATCTTCAATCAGTTTTTCAAGGCTTTTGTCAAGGGGTTTGGCTCTTTTGAATTTTCTGTCAGGATCCTCGGGTTTTATAGGAGACTTCACCCGGCTCATAATCAGACTCTCTTTGACATAATATGTTTTTGCCAGTTTTTCAATAATATTTTCAGAAAGATAATCCTGATCACGGCAATATTCGAGATATTTGTCAATCTCTGCAAGAATATCCTCCTCTGTTTTTTTTATCCTTTCACTGATTTTTTCTTCTTCAACCGCATATTTCTTTGCAAGATTGGCAATCTTTTTATTCCCGATCTTTCCTCTGGTTATGAGAAGTCTGATCTCCCTGTCAAGTTTGAGCGATTTTTCATTCTTTTTTATCCTGTCAAGAATATCAGCTTCTTCAACAGAATCAATTTTGGAGAGTCCGGCTATCTCTGTTTTGCTGATAATCCCTTTGGAGATAAGAAGCCTGATATGCCGGTCAATTTTTTCAAATTTTTCTGATGCCTGATTTTTGAGCATTCCCTTTGCTTCATCAGCCTCTTTTTTACGGAGATCAGGGTCTGTCATAACTTTCCGTATATCAGGAATCATACCGATATACTGTTTAGCCTGTACAGATTTGGTCGGATGATTGCGGTACCGGCTCCATTGACTCTGCTTTGCTTTTATTGCCGCCTGAATCACTTTGGGATTATTTACCGGGGGATCGGCAGAGAGTTCAAGAAGCAGATAATAATTTTCTCTTTCCATAATTTACCTTAAAGAAGTGAGAAGTGAAAACAGATTTATAAGCGTCTGTTCATTCCTGATTCTCAGTTCTCAATTAATTTTTCAGGATATTGTAAAAGATTTGCTTCGTGCCTTTGCCTCTTCAAACTCCGTGCCCTGAATAACCGAACGGGTTTCCAGATTTGCCATTACTCTGCGCCGCGAAGCATTCGGTTCAATAGCAGTAATTTCAAGTCTTCCCTCCTCATTCAGTTTGAATGTGATCTCAATCGGCGTATCAGCAGGCAAACCTGAAGGAAGTTTAAGAACCGCTGTACCGATCTCCACAGCCTGTACAAGGGGAGCAACAACATCGCTGCTGTCATTTTCCATAATCTGGATAGAGACTGCATCCTGATCAGCGATTGCTGTTCCAAAAGGCTTTGTTATCATTGTGGGAACTTCTGTATTTTTCAGAATAAGATTAAAGACAATCTCTTTGTCATTGGAGTCAAAAGCAATAATTCCGAAGCTTTTGCTTGTTACATTTTTAACCCTGACTTTGGAGAACTGAACATCCTCTAAACTCAGCCCTGTATCATCCGCTACAAGCTGCTCTATCTCTTCCAATACATCATCAAGTTCAAATTCGCCGACATCCTGAATCTGTTCAACTTTTTTGCCGGTTTTCTCTGCAACCCGTTTTTTGACGCTTTCATTAAGAGTCAGTTTCATACCGTAGATTGCCGCACCTTTTGCCACTGCCTCGTCAGGATCAAATATCCGGGGATTTGCGGAGAATTCTTCTTTTACCCGCTCTGCAACCTGAGGCATACGGGATGATCCGCCGACTAATATAATTTCGTCAAAACTCCAGTATCCTTTCTTTTTTGCCTCTTCAAGCATTTCACGGGTAAGCGCTATGGTTCTTTCAAGAAGATCAAGGGTTATCTCCTGAAATTTTCTCCGCTCCAGCATCACTTTTACCCTCTCACCGCCGTGTGTAATCAGTACAGGTGTCTTATCCCTCTGTGAGAGAATCTTTTTTGCTTTTTCAGCAGAGAGCTGCAAATCCTGACACGTATCAGGGTCATCCAGAATATCTTCTCCGGTTTTGGCGGAATTCTGAAATTCCTGCATCAGATAGGCAACAATCCTGTCATCCCAGTCTTTGCCGCCGAGGTTGTGATCCCCGCCGGTACAGATGACTTCAATCGCATTTTTCTGAATTTCGATCATTGTAATATCAAATGTGCCGCCGCCGAGGTCATAGACCAGAACCACCTTTTCTTCACTTGATTCTACTGTTCCGTAAGTAATAGCCGCCGCAGTCGGTTCATTGATAATCTGACGGACATTATATCCTGCGATTTCACCGGCTCTTCTGGTAGCCTCACGCTCATTGATGCCGAAATAAGCGGGACAGGTAATCACAACATCGCTTATTCTTTCATTCAGGTACTGCTCTGCATCCTGAACAAGTTTTCTTATGACAAAACTGGAAATTTCCTCCGGACGGAAACTTTTTCCGTTATGTTCAAAAATAAAATCCGGTTCACCCATAGACCGCTTAATAAAACTGACTACATCGTTGGGATATAATTTCGAGCTTTCTTTTGCCACATCACCCACTACTATTTTATCTCCGTCAAAAAATACAACAGAGGGGGTTATTTTCTGATTCTCGGCATTCGGTATAACAAAAGGTTTCCCGTATTCGTCCATATATGCAATAGATGAATATGTAGTGCCAAGATCAATTCCGTATATTTTTTTTATCTTATCGCTCATCGTTTTCCTCCGTGGAGAGTCATCTTCGGTTTCAGTTTAAGGCTGAACCAAAGAGGGTTTCAGTCAGAACAGAAATCAGATTTTTTAAGTTTAAGATTTTTCATTTTTAAAAATATAAGCTGTTATCATTTCAGGACGAATCACATTCCCATCCATTTCATACCCCGGACGGAGCCTCTCTGCAACGCTTTTATCTTTTGATTCATCCGCAGTTTCAACTGTTTTTAAAACTCTCTGCCGGGTGGGATCAAAGCTGTCTCCCTCACAGGAAAAAGGTTTTACTCCGTGTCTGTAAAAAAGGTCTTCCAGATCCGAAGGGATGCTCTCCAAAAGTTCCGCCAATTTTAAAGCATCATCTTCAGAGAGAGTCCGCCCTTTATAATGATTTGCCAATTTTCTTATATTATCAACAATCTGAATAACATCCACAATAACAGATTTCAGATATTTTTTTAAGAAATCATTTTTGTAATCCTGAAGAATTTTATGAAGATTATCAATAATTTTATTTTTATGCGTATCATATTTCAGCCTGCTCTCAAAATCCTGATGAAGAATGTCAATTCTCTGAATAATTTTAATCAATTGAGGCGCAATAACACCTGCAATATCTTTAACAGAATGAACTTCAGCCGGAGCGCAGCTTTCTTTTTTATCTTTTTCATCTTTCCGAGTATCTGATTTCTCTGATTTTGCCATAGCCTGCTGAAGCATATCCAACTGCTGCCGAATATCATCCAGCTTAAATTCCATTGAACTGCTGAGGTCTGTAGCCTTGATTCCCTGTTCTGAAGTCTCTTTCTCTTTATCGGTATCTTCATCGGAAAGCTGAATAACATCAGTGTCATCAGATGAAACAGATTCGGAAATTATATCATTGCCATCTGACAGATCAGGGATCTCATTATCATTCTTTTCATCAGTCTGATAATTCTCTTTAAAAATTCCGCTGATAACCGATACAAAACCTGTTATACGACCGTGATTATCCTGTCTCTGTTTCCAGTCAACTTCCAAAGATGTTATTTTTCCGTCTTTTCTTATATATCTTCCAATCCACGGGAATGATGTATATTCCCCTTCTGCAATCTTGGTAAGATGTTCTGTAAGTTTCTCCCTGTCTGTATCAGAGGCAAGCAGATCCCATATCTGCTGCCCCCTTAACTCTCCCATTTTATAGCCGAGAATTTTATACTGAACCGAATTCATAAAAGTGATGATTCCGTAAATATCAATCTCCTGGATTCCGTACAGATTGGTTTCAATCAGAGCCTGATAACGTTTTTCAATTTCATTTAATGCCTTCTCGGGCCAGCTATGCTCTTTTCCAAGCTCATCAAGTTCATTGAGCAGTCTGTATTCGTTTTCACGCTCTTCCAGTTCCCTGATCCGATCCCGCAGTATCTTCAACTTCATTTATGAGCTGCTTTTTGCTCTTATTTTTGTCATCCATATTATTTATTAAACCTTTTTAATCAGTTACCAGTGAACAGCACGTAGGTCGGGTTAACGTCAACACCATTAAGTTAAGCGGAAAATGGCTTATCCGCTGGGCAAATAATTATTTGCCCCGCCGGGGAATGCCAAACTGAAAGTTTGCCACTCCTCCGTTTCCTTAACTTAATGGCATTGACGCTAACCCGCCCTACAAAACTGTTTTCCAATTTATCAGAAAAATTATAGGATAAAGGCGTTTGGGTGTCAATGGAAAGGTTTTAAGTTTCAGGTTTTAAGTAAATCTCTGATTCCTAAAACTTAAAACCTGAATCTTATCCGCCCAGTTCTTTCCGGCTGCCACATTCACCCTTAAGGGAACATTCAGTTGCCATACCCCTTCCATAATCTCTTTGACTAGAGATTTGACTGTCATCTAATTCCTCCGGCGGCACTTCAAATACCAGTTCATCATGCACAGAAAGAAGCATAGCGGATTTCAGTTTTCTTTTTTCAAACTCGGCATCTGCTTTTATCATGGCGACTTTGATAAGGTCTGCCGCGCTCCCCTGAATCGGTGTATTCACGGCAATCCGCTCTGCAAACTGTCGCACATTTTTATTTGAACTGTCAATATCAGGCAAAAGGCGGATTCTTCCGAGCAGGGTGCTGGTCTGTTTTGTTCTCCGCGCTTCTTCGATAATCCATCCGATAAATCTTTTCACCCCTTTATATTTTTCAAAATAATTGTCAATATATGTCTGAGCCATTTTCCTGCCTATACCAAGCTCTTTGGAGAGTCCGAAGGAACTCATACCGTAAATAATACCGAAGTTAATCACCTTTGCCTGACGCCGGAGTTCAGAGCTGATCAGATCAGGAGAAATCTGAAAAACTTCAGCAGCGGTACGGGTGTGAATATCCTCATCATCAATAAATGACTGCTTCAGTATCTCATCATCTGAATAATGAGCAAGTATCCTGAGTTCAATCTGAGAATAATCGGCTGATACAAGAAACCATCCTTCACGCGGAATAAATGCCCGTCTGATTTCAACCCCTTCATCAGTGCGGATCGGAATATTCTGAAGATTCGGATCAGAACTGCTCAGTCTTCCTGTTGCTGTAACCGTCTGATTGTATGATGTATGAATCCGCTTTGTCTCAGGGTGAATCAGATCAGTAAGTGCATCAGCATAAGTGGATTTCAGTTTTGAAAGCGTGCGGTGTCTTAAAATCAGTGCCGGGAGTTCATGCTCAAGAGCAAGAGTTGTCAGCACTTCAACATCAGTTGAATATCCGGTCTTTTTCCTGGTCTTTTTATCAGATTGTAAATTCAGCTTTTCAAAAAGTATCTGCCCAACCTGTTTGGGAGAGTTGATATTAAATCTCTCTCCGGCAACGTCATAGATATTCTCCTCAATCTGTTCCAACTGAGATTCAAACAATTTGGAAAGCTCCCTTAGCCGATCTTTATCCACACAGATGCCCTTCATCTCCATTTTCATCAGAACCGGAACAAGGGGCATCTCCACATTTTCTAAAAGTCCGGTTAAACCGATTTCTTTTAATCTTGGGATTCAGTACATGATACGCCATCAGCGTCATATCAGCATCTTCACATGAATAAGCAACTGCTTTTTCAACAGGAGCTTTGTTGAATCCCTCTCTTTTCCCCCTTTTGCCAACGGCGCAACCTCCTGATATGTGATTTTTTTGTAATTCAGATAGTCAAGAGAAATCTGATCCAGATTATGCGCCCGTTTTGAAGGATTCAGCAGATAAGATGCCACCATTGTATCAAAAATCACTCCTTGAAGGTTAATTCCATGACGTAAAAGAACCATCCAGTCATATTTGATATTCTGCCCGATTTTTTTTATATTCGGATTCTCAAGAATAGGTTTCAGATGCTCTAAAACCGTCTCCAATTTCAACTGCTCAGGCGCTCCGAGATAATCATGGCAGCATGGGATATAAAATGCTTCATTCTCCTGAAAAGAGAAGGAGAGTCCCACCAGCTTCGCTTTCATCGGGTCTTCAGATGTTGTCTCTGTATCCAGTGCAAAATATTCTGAAGCATTGAGAGAATCAATCAGTCCGGAAAGCTCTGCAATATCAAATATTCCTTTGTATAGCTTTTTGGACTGATCCGTTGTTTCAGGAAACCGCTGCTGCAATTGCCGGAATTCTAAGAATCTGAAGAGCTTTGAAAGTCCGGCATTATCCGGCTCTTTTCTTTTTAAGGACTCAGGCTCAAATGATAAGGGAACATCTGTATCTATAGTGGCAAGTCTGCGGCTTAAAAATGCCTGTTCTTTATATGTTATCAGATTTTCATGCTGTTTATTCTTTCTGATTTCACTGATACGTGAATAGAGATTCTCAAGATTTCCGAATTGTTGAATCAAAAGCGGGGCAGTCTTCTCTCCGATACCGGGGACGCCGGGGATATTATCAGATGCATCGCCTGAAAGAGCCATTAAATCAATTATCTGATGCGGTTCAAGCCCGAATTTTTCACGGATACCTGTTATATCTCTGCTCTCTTCTTTCATGGGATCCCACATAGTAATATTCTCCGTGATCAGTTGATAAAAATCTTTGTCCCCGGTAATCATAACAACGGAAAATCCGGCTGCCTCTGCTTTTTTTGCAAATGTTCCGATCAGATCATCTGCTTCATACCCCTGCAATTCAAATGCCGGTATATTAAAACCGTTAACAATCTCTTTTATATAAGGAATCTGAGGTATCAGGTCATCAGGCAGAGGCTTACGGTTAGCTTTATACTGTTCATACATTTCATGGCGGAAGGTCTTTCCTTTTGCATCAAAAAGAATTGCAAGATATTCAGGTTTTTTATCATCTATCAGCTTCAGGAGCATTCGGGTAAAGATAAAGATCGCATTTGTAGGAAATCCCTGTGAATTTGAGAGGCTGTTTAAAGCATGATACGCCCGGTGAATATAAGATGTGCCGTCTATCAGACAGATTGTTTTTTTCATGTTGATTCTTTTCCCGTTACGAGTGAAAGAACGCTGTTCGTAGTACCGCCTTCAGGCGGTTTTTCACGCTTCACCGCCTGAAGGCGGTACTACAAACTTTAGGGTTTTATATCTCCTGAAAACAGGCTCTCCGAAATTCAAATTCTCCCTTAAATAATCAGAAAATCCTGATAAGGAGAACCAGTCGCTTTTTCCATATTTTCCGGCAGCTTCTATGTAAAACTCCTGAGCAGGCATGAAGCTGAATCCTGTTAAATATAATTTTTCACCGCTTTGAGAAGAGCAGATATTCATCACCATAGAAACATGACCGATTCCGCCATGCTGATTCTGCACTATAATATCACCCGGAACTATATCCGAATTCCTGAGGGTTTCAAAGTCCCTCAGGGTTTTAGGCTATTCATCACCTGTCCGGTAATTACTTTCGGATAAAAATATGTTGATTTTCTCGGCATAATCAGACCTTCTTCAGCAACAGCCTTTACCTGCTCAATCCTTGTCGGATTGATTATAAATGCCATGTCGCATTTTCCTGAGACTGCCGCATCAATTGCCTTCTCCGCAATACTTGAATATGAAATAACTTTTTCATTATCAAGCCGCTCCTGATCAAACCCGAGTATCTCCATAAAAATAAGCCGGGTCAGAACATTAACATCAAGATTTCTCAGTGATTCAGGAAGCTCATTGGCAAACAACCGCGCCATTACATTTGGTTTCAGGGTTAATACATACAATTCCGAATCATTTTTCATACAGACGCCGATACGATGTTCAGACGGATCAGATTTAAGATTTGAAAGAAATTCCGATATTACTTTTTCACGGGCATCTTTTTTTAACGGAATGGTAAGTATATCAAAATAATTCCGAGCTTTTTGAATAAATCCCGGGCGTGTTGACTCAGGAATATCTGTGAGCATCCGATGAGCGGGAAGAATAACTAATCCGGGATCTTCCATGCTGCTGAGATACATCATCACATAATTTGCAGGATGATCATCAGAAAAATCAGGGGTTTTAGCGGCAATCCAGTCTCTGTAATTCAATGCGGTTTCATAGCGATGATGACCGTCTGCAATAAAAATTTTTTTATCCGCCATCGCCTCTGTCAAGTATTTGTGAACCGAGGTATCTGTAATCCGCCACATTTTATGAATATGCCCTTTATCATCTGTCGCCTCTGTATCCGGCGACTTACCGGAAATCGCCTTTTTCAAAGTAGTAAGTATTCCGTTCTGATCCGAATACAGAGAAAAGATCGGGCTGAAATTGGCATGACAGAGCTTCATCAGTTCAAACCGTTCTGATTTTACTTTGGAAAATGTTCTTTCATGAGGTAAAATAATCCCTTTTGAAAAAGGCTCCAGTTTGACAAGAACAATCATACCGAACCGGATTATATCTTTGTCATCCTGTGAAAATTCAAGGGATGTCAGATAAATTGCCGGGAGATTCTCCTGCACCAGAATCCCTTCTGAAAGCCATTGGTTAAAACAGGAAGCCGCCCTGGTATGACAATTGTTATCACAGCTATCCTCTCCTGTTGTTAAGCCAAGTATCAGCCGGATAACGTTATGCGGACTACATTCATGAAAAGCGATCTGCTCCTCTTTTGAGATCACATCATAAGGCGGCACGATCACTTTTGACAATTCACAAATTTTTTCAAAATTATAAAAAAGCCCCCTGAAGGGGATAATTGTTGCCATATAATTTCAATCCTTTATTAAGAAATATAATGCCTGACAAAATTCAGTTCATCATTTCGTGTCTTTATCTTATCATTTAATTTTGCATCCAGAATTGCATCCATAATCTCCCTGTAAACAGGTCCCGGCGCAATCCCCATTTTCTTTAAATCTTTACCGGTCACAGATGCTGTAATATGTCTTAACTGAGTAAAATACTGTGATATAGCCTCTTTTAATTTTTCCTGCTTTGTTGCCGCCATCATATATAAAAGAATTTCTGTTTTAAAAACAGAGAGTTTTCTGTAAAGCTCACTGTTTTTCAATGGTATATGCTCTTTCAGCCAGAAAATCGTTTTATCCGCTTCAAACCTGTCATGGCAGAATATTCCCGTGTAACGTTGAGCAATTTCAAATTTTCTGCAGACCTCTTCAGATGCCTCCGGGTTACACTCCCGGATAAGCATCATAAAATAAACTGCCCACTTCATATAACCCTCTTTTAAAAAAAGAAAATCATACCATGCCAATACCTTCTGGACCGCCTCAAAAGAAGATGTCAGCTTTTCATTCAGAATAATATCAGGATGAATAATTGTAAGAAGATCATAGTCATTCAGGCGGATAAGCGCGGGAGCAGGATTCTCCTCTTCAAGAATCAGACAAAGTTCATGAAAAAATCTTTTGCCGCTCAACTGTTTTAAAAAATCCATTTTCACGGCATTTTTGATCAGCCCTGATGTCAGCTTTCCGATAGTAAATCCGAAACGCTGCTCAAACCGGATAGCACGGAATACCCGTGTGGGATCCTCCACAAAACTTAAATTATGAAGCACCCGGATTGCTTTCTCTTTTATATCTTTCTGCGCTGAAAAAAAATCAATCAGGGTTCCGAACCGCTCAGGATTCAGCTGGATTGCCAGCGTATTTACAGTAAAATCCCTGCGGAAAAGATCAAGTTTGATGGAACTCATTTCAACTGTGGGAAGATCCGCGGGAAACCGGTAATGCTCTATTCTGGCGGAAGCCACGTCAATTTTAAATCCGTCAGGAAAAATAACCACAGCGGTGCCGAATTTCTGATGAGCATGAATCCTTGCGCCGGTAAGCCCCGCATATTTTTTTGCAAAAGCAATCCCGTCCCCTTCAATTACAATATCAATATCTTCATTTTTCCGATATAAAAAAAGATCCCGGACAAATCCGCCGACTGTATAAACCCCGTATCCAAGTTCACTCCCGACATTTCCGATCATTTTCAGCATATCTGTAAGACGTTCTGAAAGGCGTTCATTCATAAACCTGATGATATTCCGGGTACGTGCGTTGATCTCTTCTTTAAACGGATTCGGCACGTTCCGGCTGGCATACTGGGATTCCTGAACCAGCGTATTCAGTAAATCTGTCCGGGTGATTACACCGATAATCAGATCATTATCCATAACCGGCAGAACACGCTGTTTATTATCAATTATCTTCTGCTGTATCTCAGGAAGCTCCGAATCAGGTCCCACCACCCCGATCTCTGTTGTCATATACTCCCGAATCGGCGCGTGGCTGAGATTCAGATAAACCGCTTTTGAAATCACCTGACGGGCTATATATCCTAAAAGTTTTTCTTTGCCGTTCACAGACTCTGTAATCACCAGCGCATTGATATTATACCGCGTCAGCAGATTCCTTGCCTCTTCACAGGAGATATCCGCATGAGCCTTGATTGCCGGAGAAGACATCAGCTCTTTTGCCTGTTTTCCGGATCGGATATTGCGGTGAAGGATGTCAAGCAGATCCTGCTCTACCTGAATCAATGTTTTTCCCTTTATATTTGCTGATGCTGCATACTGATGCCCCCCTCCGCCCAGAAGCCCGACTATCACGCCTACATCCACATCAGATGTCCGGCTCCGCGCCACCACATAGACTTTATTCCCCATGAGTCCGAGGGCAAAGACCACATTCAGGTTTTCAGTCTTTATCATCTTGTGAACCAGAAAAGCAAAATCCGGCACATAATTCTCTGTTGAAATGCTGGTCAGAACAATATCCACCCCCCGGATATGATAATGTTCGGCAGCCTGAAACATATCATTTAAGAGTCCGATCTGTTCAATATTCATCTCTCTGGCAATAAGGCTTGAAATAATATCTAAATTTGCCCCTTTTGAAAGAAGGAACGCTGCTGAGAGAAAATCTTTTTCAGTTGTTGAAGAGAAGGTAAAAGAGCCGGTATCTTCATAAATACCAAGACACATCACTGTTGCTTCATCAGGAGAGACTTCAAGCTCTTTTTCTTTGATGATCTGGGTCAGGATACTGACGGTTGCGCCGATCTGCTGAATATTTTCATAATTCCCTTTTATGTCATTTGCCAATAACGGATGATGATCATAAATGTGTATTTCTATGTCTTTTCTCTCAAGAACAGAAGAGAAATTTCCAATCCGTCCGGGCTGCCGGGTATCAACCAGAATAAGTCTTTTTATTGATGAAAAATCAATATCTTTTATATCAGCCATATTAAAAAGATATACCATAGACTGGACAAAAAAATTTCTCAGATTTTTCTCATGAGAACCGGGGAATACCACAAGAGCACGGGATAAAGCTTCTGCGCTGCAAGCATAGACGCCATGGCGTCAAAATCCGCATTGACGTGAGTGGTAATAACCGTCAGATTTTTTTTATCAGAATATTCTTTTATATCCATATAAGTTATATATAGTACATGACAACAAAGACTTACGGAAATTCAGAAAACCCGTATCAGACTGCCTGAATACATAATTCATTTATGTTTGTCAAATCATTTGATTCAGGGTTGCGAATTTTCAGAAACTTCGGAACTCTTTTTACCGGAGTTATGACTTACTAAAATAATAAATTCTTTGTTTCCTTTTGGTCCGAGAATAGGAGAAGGAATAACTGCTTTACAGGAGAGACCATTAATCTCATTGAAGAAATCCCAAAGAGAATGAACAACTTCATCATGTAAAGCTGTATCCCGCACTACTCCGCCTTTTCCGACTCTCCCTTTTCCGACCTCAAACTGAGGCTTAATCAGTGCAAGGATAAATGTATTCTCTTTCATGAATTTCAGTATTGCAGGAACAACGATTTTCAAAGAGATAAAAGAGACATCTATTGTAATAAGATCAACAGGCTGCTGAATCATATCAGCAGAGATATACCGGATATTTGTTCTTTCAACAGGCTTTACACGGGGGTCCTGCCTAAGTTTCCATGCAAGTTGCCCATATCCGACATCAACAGCATAAACATATTTTGCACCGTGCTGAAGCAGGCAGTCTGTAAATCCGCCGGTAGATGCCCCTATATCAAGACAGATAAACCCGGATGGATTGATTTCAAATGATTTTAATGCGCCTTCAAGTTTCAGCCCCCCTCTGCTGACATAGGGAATATCCTCTCCTTTGATAATAATCTCATCTTCTTCTGATACCTGAAAACCGGGCTTGTCTGCCAACTGATTATTCACAAGAACCTTTCCCTCCATGATCAGAGATCGGGCAGCGCTGACGGCTGTTGGTCAGTCCTTTTTCCAAAATAACAAGATCAAGTCTTTTTTTATTTTTTGATGTCATATTATATACTTAAAGAATAATATTTTTTGATTCTTTAAAATATAAAATAAGTTCTGCTGAAAGTCAATTTACCTGTCGGAACCTTTTTAAATTTATTTTTGAAAATTTATATTGCAGGAGTTACGCATTTGGAATTTCTGCATCGTAACAGTGAACCGCAAAGGGCGAAAGTTCCCCGCAAAGAACGCAAAGTTTTAAAATATATCTTTGCGTTCTTTGCGGAAACCGTTCGGCTGAACGTTCGACTGAGCTCACGCCGAAGTCTCACGTCGAAGCCTCTGCGATCTTTGCGGTTAAATAAAAAAATGAATCTCAACTGCGTAACTCATATATTGCTTGCAAAAAATGTTTCAAAAAGATAGAAAAGAAAAAGATACTATAATAATAAGGAGAATAAGATGCGAATACAGGAACAAATCAAAAAAGATTTGACAACCGCAATGAAAGAGAAGAATGAAGAGAAAAAAAGTACTCTCAGGGTTGTTATGGGTGAATTCGGAAGGCTTGACAAAAAAGAACTCCCTGATGATGATGTGATAAAGGTTCTGAAAAAACTGATAAAATCTGAAAAAGAGGTGATAGAGAAAAAAGGAGGGGGAGAAGATTCAGAATTTATCAGAATTATAGAAACTTATCTTCCGAAGGCGGTTACAGAAGAAGAGATTACCGCATGGATTAAACAGAATATTGATTTTTCAAAGTTAAAAAATAAGATGCAGGCTATGGGACAGATTATGAAACATTTCGGTTCCGCGGCAGATGGGAACATTGTCAAAGAGATATTGCAGAAACTTTAATCCCCGAAAACTGAGGGATTTAAATCTCTCAGTTTTAATAAAAAATTGTCTTTTCTCTCTGATATTGAAAAAAGTACTTGAAAAAATAGAAAACTTTCTGTAGTATTGTATAAATACAATATAAATTGAAAAGGAGAATGTAAAATGGGAATGTTCAGTTTTCTTAAAAATGTGGGAGCCTCTGTATTAAAAGGCGGAAATGATGCCGGAGATATAGAGAAACTGCTCGGTGAAGAACTGAGCGGCAAAATAAAGAATTTAAAAGCCAATGTCTCTGATGGAATTGCAAAAATACAGGGGATCTGCGATTCTATCCCGACCAAAGAAAAGGCTATTTTGCTTACAGGAAATATCAAGGGAATAGAGCATGTTGACGGTGACAGTCTGCAAGTCGCATCAGCAGCAGCCCCGGCTCCGGTACAGAGCGAGCTGAATGAAACCGAAGCGAGTGAATTTTATGAAATCAGATCCGGGGATAATCTGTCAAAAATTGCCAAACAATATTACGGTAATGCAAATAAATATCCGCTGATATTTGAGGCAAACCGTGAAGTCATAAAACACCCGGATAAAATTTATCCGGGTCAGAAAATTCGGATTCCGAAATTGAAATAAATCAGGAATTATATAGCCGGAATTTACGCACACAATATGAGAAAAATACTCGGTTAATTTAATTTTGACAAATAAAGACCCGCGGGTCCAATATAAAATCAGCCAAAGACCCGCAGGTCTTTATCCCGTTATAAGGCTCTGTCTCGTAACGGGATAAAGAATAAATCTGTGTAATCCGCGATTCAAATCTCTTACAAATATACTCTTTTCTATCCCTTTTCACATTGTTTTTTCTCCTGACGGTTAATAAAAATAAGATAGTATTTTAAAAGAAAATGCGATATAATGCAGTTTCGTATTCAACTTTTTGATTGTCTCTGCATTCCCTTATCTGCCGTATCTCCTCTTCGTGAATATGTATCGCAAATTTTATGACAAATAAAACCAAAATCGGAAAAATATAAAATGGAAAATCTGATTCAAGAGATTATGACAGGCGATCCTGAACTTGCGGAATGGATTGCATTGCAGGAGAGTTCTTTTGCCAAAGCATTTGCTGAAGGGTATCTTGAACTTAACCGGAAAACAGTAACTTATAAAATAAGAAGATACTGTGAGCTGGTACAGAAAGCGGGTCAGGACGGTCCGACTCTTGGGCGGTTCATGGCAACCTATCTTGTTCCGGTATTAAAGTACGGAACAAACGGTTTTCTTGAAGAGTTTCTTAACACAGTTGAGATTATGCTGAAAAAAGGGGCTTATACCTTAAAGACGCCGCTGGATGCTCTGTCATTACTGTTAAATTCCGGTGATGTTGAATCCGGTTCAGCTTATCTTTCACTTCTTTGTGATACATTCTCTCAGCATCTGACTTATAATCAGAGTCATCAGCTTTCCTATTCTCTTCCCGGAGCGGTTATCTCTTTTTCTCCTTCCAGACGGAATTGGCAAATTGAGCAGTTTCAGCGTATTGTCAAAAAAAATGTTCTTCTGACAGATGCGTTTATACAGGGGATGGAGAAAGGGCTGAATCTTCTTTCCAAAGATTCGCTGGATTCTTTTATATCTCTGGGACTTGAAAAAATTCAGCAAAACGGAAAGCTCGGCGTAAAGTTTCTTTCATTGGATTCCAAACTGGGGATAGATACTTACACGGATATGCAGGTAACTGTCCCGTTTTCTCAGGTTCAGCATCAGTTAAACCGCTATCTGCGGGCAAGGACAGGCATTTCGATTTCTGTACGTCCTATAAGCGATAAATCAGAGAACTCAAAAAATGAAATTAAAATATATTCTGACGGAAAATTCATATATCTGCCTGATGAAATAAGCAGATTTGACAGCAGAAAAGAGAATCTCAATCTTTATAAGTGCCTGACAAAACTTGAAGCCGCATATTATGAATTTAATACATTTGATTTTGATCCGGAAAAATTGACAGACCGGCTCAACCGGCAGGTCCAACAGCCAATCACCAAGAGCCAATCACCGACAGCCATGACCGACAGCCGCCTGCACGATTTAGAACTTTTTTTCAATATGTTTCCGGTAAAAGAGCTTGCGTCAGATTTGTTCACTATATTTGAACATGGCAGAATAAGAATTTTACTTACACAGACTTATCCCGGCATTGTCAGACAGGCTTTTCCGCTGCTTCAGCAGGAGGCGGCAAGGATTTATAATCAGGAAAAGAATCCGCTATCTTTGCTTTATGAATGGATTGGGCTTGGAAATTCTGCACCGCATGAAGGCGGTACTGCAAACTTTTATTGCTGAACTGAACTTTTTGAAAAAAGAATACAGGAAGATAACAGCGTTGAAACATGCGCTGAACTGGTTTTCAGAACATATAATCTGTTTGAACAGGAGAATCTTACAATCATTCCCTACATTCCTTTGAAAATTCCTTTTGATCGGAAACTTCACCCGGATCTTTTTTATTCAACATATCAGAATGTTGATCAGACAGCGAAAAAGATCAAAGTCCGAATAGAAGAGAAAGGGGCTAAGATTTACAAATCTGATATAAGAAAGCATCTTATAGAGAATAACGGAGAGATTTCAGTTGAAGATATAAAAGAGCTTACGCTTTCCGCTTCTGACGGAGCGATCTCTGCTGAAGATATAAAGGAGATTCTTGGGAATACAAATCTCTCGGATATTGAAATTCTTACGCCTGATTCAGGGGATATTTTCCGTTATAAAGAATGGGATTGCCGTCTTGGTGATTATCTTCATGATCATGTAAGGGTACGTTCCAGAGCGGTAAACGGTCTTGAAGATGATTTTTACAAATTTACGCTGGAGCGTTACCGGGGGCTTATCAGCCAGATTCGCCGTGCATTTGAACTGCTGAAACCCGAAGGGCTGACAATTCTGAGGCGGTGGGTAGAAGGGGATGAATTTGATTACCGGGCAATGCTTGATTTTGCAATTGATAAAAAAGCAGGGATTATGCCGTCTGACCGTCTTTATATAAAACGGATCAAACAGCAGCGGGATGTCGCGGTGATGCTGCTGGTTGATCTGTCACGTTCAACGGCAAATCCTGTTGCATTTCAGAATTCTGAAAATAAAAAAGAGATGACCGTTCTGGATGTTGAAAAAGAGGCGATAGTCCTTTTTTGTGAAGCTCTTCAGGTTGTCGGCGATAACTTTGCCATTGCCGGTTTTTCAGGAACCGGGCGGTTAGGTGTTGATTATTTCAGGATAAAAGATTTTGAAGAGATTATGGATGATACAATCAGAGAGCGGATAAATGCCGTAACTCCGCAGAGAAGCACACGCATGGGAGCGGCTATCCGCCATGCCGCGGCACAGCTTGAAAAAGTATCTGCCGGAGTCCGTATTCTGATTATTCTGGGTGACGGATTTCCGAATGATGCTGATTACAAACAGGAGTATGCTATTGAAGATACACGTAAAGCAATATCAGAGGCACGTTCAAAAAATATATATGCCAGAGCAATTACCGTGAATATTGCGGGTGATACAAAATTGGATAATCTTTACGGAGCTTTACATCACAATGTCATATCAGACGTCCGGGAGCTTCCTGACAAACTTCTTCGGATTTACAGTTCTTTGACGCGTTAATGACTGAAGACCTGCGGGGTTTTCAAAACCCCGCAGGTCTGATTTTTTATAAGGGACTGAAGACCTGCGGGGTTTTCAAAACCCCGCAGGTCTGATTTTTTATAAGGAGATAGACTCATGAGATTTGAATCAACGATTTTGTTAAAAGGGGATACACTGTTTAAAATTCCGGTGACTTACAGAAAAAATTTTATGTCACTGATTAAGGAATCACTGAAACCCGGCGGAGATGAGACCGCAATTTATCAGAAGTATTACGGAGATAAAAAAGAGAATATTCAGAAGCCGTTTACATTTTCGGTTCAGATTCCGGCTGAAAAACAGGAGAACGGATTTTTCCTGTTAAGAGAAGATTGGCTGAGATTTTATTTTTCATCCTGTGATCCGGTATTTCTGATTCATGTTTATAACGGGCTGGTGGGATTGAAGAAAAATTATCCTCTGTTTCAGGGATATGGCATAGAGGTGAAGCAGTTTCATCTGCAAAAAGAGGTTATGATAGATTCTGAAGATGTTCTGTTTAAGACCTGTTCGCCGTTTCTGGTAAGGGATATTGAAGATAAACGGGGCAGCGGTTTTATATCGTGTGATAATGAGAATTTTGAAAAAAATCTCTTTTATTCTGCTGAAAATTTGTGTAAGAATTTTATAGGCAAAGATTATGTGCTGAAACCGGAACAGTTTGAAATATTACCTGTCAAGTGCAAAGCTGATATTATGCACCATTACGGAGGAGAAATCGGCACAACCGGAATTATAAAAATCAAGGCACCGCAGGAAGTTCTGCAACTGATTTATGACGCAGGGCTTGGTGCAAAACGGTCTCAGGGGTTCGGGATGATGGAGGTGATTGCATGAAATCAAAACAGCAGCAGAATTTAATTTTGTTTGACAATGTTTCAGATACTACAGGTGATTGCATGAAACATAAAGTTTACATGAGAGATTGGTATTTCAATGCCGGAATTATCGGCTTTTTAGCAACAGTTGCAGATGAAAAACCTGTTGCAGAAATTGACGGACTTGTTATAGGTGATAATTTCATTGAATTTGAAAATAAGGTATTAGAAGACTTTGAAGAAAAATTTGTAAAACAGGCTTTTTTCAGGTTTTTCAAAAAAGGTGCTTATATCAGCAGACTTGAAAAACATTTAAAAGATGTTGAGAAAAAGAAGGATATAAAACCGGAGAGTCTGAAAAAACTGATTCTCGGATATTGAAAAATCACCTTATGAAAATTTTCTTAAATTACTCGGAGTTCCTATTGATGATGCTCAAAACAAAGCTGAATTAAAGGATAATCTTGCAAATGCGGTTGGAAAGATAAAAGAAATGTCAGAACTGCGAATATTTAATCTTCTTAATTCAACAGAACAAGGAAAAGGCTCTGTTTTGAATTTTGTAAGAGTCAGACTTAAAGGAATCTGCTCTCATGACAGTGTGAAAGAATATATAACTGATATTCAACAGCCTGACAATAAAAAGAAAGTCAAAACAAGTGAAATATGTCCTTCATGTCAGGAGAGAAAAGCAAAACAGGAATTCAGCAATTCCATTTCCAATATTATCGGGTTTAACAAGGATAATTCAAACTGGAGCTGGGCGTATAAAGCAGGAAATATAAAAATTTGTCCTGTCTGTGCTTTGATTTACAATTGTGCTTTTGTTTCATTTGGATATATGCTTAAAAAGGTTGAAAAGAATTGGCTGAACTGTTTTTATTTCATGAATTACAACGCAAAACTGTCAGAATTGTATGAAGGGGTGGAAGGATTTAAAGGACAACTGAATAAAGATACTGACAGTCCGCTTTATGTCATGATAAAAGAAATGGTGAATCTGATAAGATTGAGGCAAACTGATAATGTGAAAAGAAATATCAATTTTATCGAAATTGTTGATAATCCTATTCTCGGAGGACAAAGCACCAAAGGATACAGCGTTTATAACTATAACATTGACAAGGATGTTGCAGACTTTCTGTATCCGTTTCTTTCTGATACAAAAAAAGGGCTGTCAAAAGGATTTTACAAGATCAAAGATACTTACTATAATATTGATGAGGAACTGCTCAGACTTGCAATTCAAAGGCAGATCAGTTATTCAACTTTGTATAAGTATTTTGCGATGTCTGTAAGCAATTCTTTTGAAACATGGTATAATCTTAATAAAATTACAAAATTTGTTTTCAGATATATTCATCAGGTAAGGAGAGGAAAAATGGAGACAGAGAGAAGTAAAAATGTTGTGAAAAAAGGATTCAGAAGCGGAATTGAATTGAGAAACAGGCTGTTATCAGTGAAAAAAGAGAATCAGATCAATGGGCTTGTTTACGGATTTCTGAATGATTTGAAGATTACAGACAGGGAAAAATTTTTGGATAAATATATCCGTATTATGATGTCGCATCAAATGCCCGTGTTCTTTAGTCAGGATGAAATGTTAGACACGGATTATTTTCTTCAGTTCGGATATTCATTTGTCAATGGCTTGTTATTTAAAGAGAAAGAGAAAAAAGAGGAAATTTCTGTCACAGATGAAAAGGAGAATTAAATCATGGCTTATCTTCATTTGGCTGTTGTTTTTAAGGGTTCAAATCTTAACTACGGCGAAGGTGTGGGAAATATTCTTTCCCTGAAAAAAATCACTTCAGGCGGAAAGAGTTATTCATATATCAGCAGACAGGCACTCCGTTATGACATAGTGAAGATGCTCAAGGAAATGTATCATTATGAATATGCAACAGTAAGCAGAAGAAAGCGGGGTAGTGCAGTTTGATAATGCGGCAACAATTGCTGATTATACTGAGATAGATTTTTTCGGTTACATGAAAACGGAAGGCAGCACAAGAATAAGAAAAGCAGTTATAAGGCTTACAGATGCTGTGAGTCTTGAACCGTTCAATAATGAAAGTGATTTTGGTACAAACAAGGGACTTGCAGACAGGTTGCCGGAAAATATCGGAAATGAGATTTTTCAGTCTGAAATCCATCGTTCTTATTACTGCTATACTCTGACCTGTGATTTGAATGAAATCGGAACAGATAAAATTTATGAGATTAATCTTTCAAATGATGAAAAATCAAAGCGTTTGCAGGCATTTCTGAATGTTATCAAACTGCTTTACCGGGATATAAGAGGAAAGCGGGAAAATCTTTCTCCTGTTTTTACAATTGGCGGAATTTATGATGTCGGAAATCCGTTTTTTTATAACAGGATAAAAATCTCCTTTACAAAGGATAAAACCCTGATTGATAGCAAAATGATAAATTCAGTTCTTAAAATCAGGACTTTGGAAAAAACAGTCGGGGAACAGACAGGCATAGGATATATTGAAGGGGAATTTTCCAATATTGAGTCAATCAGTTCTGTTCAGAAAAACGATATTGAGGAATTCTTTGGAACCCTGATAACTAAAATTCGGAAATATTACAACGGATAAAAAAACCTTCAAGGTTTTCAAAACCTTGAAGGCTTAGAAATAGGTAAACAATGGAAGCAGTCAAAATAACTTTGTATCAGAATATGGTCAATTACAGGAAGGAGATGAGTTACGGGTATGTGCAGACATACCCCCTTCCTACTTTTTCAATGGTCAAAGGCATGGCTCATGCTCTTCTGGATTTAAAAGAATTTCATAATCTGAAAATTTCTGTTCAGGGGAATTATGAGTCAGTGGTTACAAATATGCAGAAGGTTTATAAATTTGACAGGGACAGAAAAAGCCGTCCTAAAAATCCGTATGATGTAACTATAGGTGAATCAAAAAAAACCGCAACACACGGCGTTATGTTTGTTGACCAGATTGTTGATATTAATCTCATTCTGCATATCTGCTTTGATGAACCTGAACTTAATAAAAAACTTCTTGAAGCAGTAAAAGAAAAGACCGTTGTGCTTGGAAGGAATGAAGATATTGCATTGGTGGATTTTGAGAAAACAAAAATGGTCAATCTTACAGAAACTGATGAAGATTATGAACTTGAAAATAATATCTTTATTCCTGAAAAAACAGCAAAACAAGCCCTTTTATCCGGGACGGTTCACAGACTCCCTTTTTATTACTATCCTGTCAAATCTTTTGAAGATAAGCGGATTTTCAAATTCGCAGATGTTATGTATGTGGCAAAGGATAATGAAATCCGTGAGATTGGTTATTTAGTTGATGATGATAATGAAATTGTATTTTTTCTGACACAGGGAGATGAAAAATGAAAACGGTTCAGGCTGTTATAGATTTATCAGAAGAATTGTATTTATCTCTTTCATGTTTCGGTCTTACTAAAGACGTAATTGCCAGCGAATCAAGAAAACTTCTTGCATTGAAATATTATCAGGAAAAAATTCTTTCACTGGGAAAAGCAGCGGAACTTTCAGGACTTTCCAAATGGGATTTTATCGAATATCTTGGTAAAAACAATGTTCCTGTTATTGATTATAACGATGATGAAATAAGCAGAGAATTTGAGACTGCGGAAAAAATCAAGGAAGCATTGATACCATGATTACAGTATGCGATTCTACAATTCTCATAGGACTGGCAAAAATAGGAAAAATAACTCTGCTCCGAAAAATTTTTCAGAATATTTATATTCCCCATGCAGTATTCCGGGAAGTTGCAGAAGAAGGCAGGCAAAGACCCGGAGCAAAAGCTGTCATAGAAGCCGCATGGATTATAAAAAAGCAGATCACTGATTATACTCAGGCACTTCTGCTGATGGCTTCTCTTGAAAGAGGGGAATCGGAAGTTTTAGTGCTGGCAAAGGAGATGCAGGCTGATTTAATTTTATTGGATGAAGAAAAAGCCAGAAAAAGTGCTGTGATGGCAGGTTTCAAGGTCATGGGATTAATCGGGGTGCTGATTGTTGCCAAACAACTCAGACTGATTACAAATGTCAGAATTTATATTGAGAAATTACAAAAAGAAAATTTCAGAATCAGTGAAAAGATTATTAATAAAGCTCTGATACAAGCAGGAGAATCTGAATAAAAAACCATGCAGAATATATATGCAAAATCAAAAAACAGAGAACCCCTTGATGTTCATAATTCAAAACTGCTGAAAAATTATGAACTGCTGAAAAAAACAGGTTATCCTGATAAGGAAAAAGTGAAAATTTATGATACGGTAATCAGAAAAATCCTTGATTATCACGACATGGGCAAATTAAATCACAAATTTCAGAATAAAATCAGGAGAATTTTAAAAGAAAAGCCTTTAAAAATTCAGGAACTTGCGGATTATTCCGAAATTCCTCATGAATGGCTCTCTTTGTCGTTTATTTCAAAAGAAGATGAACAGTTTTTCAGGCAGTTCAATCAGGAAAATATAAGGTTTAATGACCTTGTAAGATACTGTATTGCATTTCACCATACCCGGAAAGCTGATAAAATTTTTGATAGACAAAGTTATGAACAGTTTGTTCTGCTTGATTTGGAAAAAAACAGAGAGAAAATCGGAATTTCATATTCTCTGAAGGCAAATTACAATATTGAGAAAATAAAAGACTTTATTGATGAGCATTTCAGAGATTATTTTTCTTTGCTGATTTTTATAAAAGGAATCCTTCATAAATGCGATTATTCGGCATCTGCTGATATTGAACCTGAAATTTCCTATCAGGGTAATTATCGCAAAGATTTTGAAGACTGGCTTTCAATTCAGAAATTTGAACTCAGGGATTATCAGAAAAAAGCAAAAGAATATTCAGATAAAAGCCTTGTTTTTATTGCTTCCACAGGCGCCGGGAAAACTGAATATTCAATGAACTGGATAAACGGCAATAAGGCATTTTATCTTTTGGGAATAAGAACAGCAGTTAATGAAATGTATAAGCGGTTTGAAAAAATTTTCAGACAGGAAAATACTGCTCTGCTTCACGGTGAAATAAGCTGGTTTCTTGCAGATGAAACAGATGCGGAATCTGTTTATTTTGAAAAAATGTCAAAAGCAAGGCAGTATTCATATCCGATTACTGTTGCTACAGCAGATCAGCTTGTTACATCAGTATTCAAATACAATGGCTTTGAACTGCCTTATCTTACAGCTTCTTATTCAAAGATTGTCATTGATGAAATTCAGAGTTTTTCGCCCGAATCTATCGCGGCAATTGTGGTTTTTTTAAAAGAGATTCATTCGCTGGGCGGAAAATTTCTTTTAATGACTGCAACTTTGCCTGCTTTTATCAGAAAGGAATTTGAAAAACTTGATAATACGGTTTTCCCCAAACCCGAATTAAGCAGAATAAAAAGGCATAGGATACAGTGTATTTCCAAGTATATTGAAGATGATACAGAGCAGATAGAATTGTTTGCAAAACAGAATAAAAAAGTTTTGGTAATCTGCAATACTGTGAACAAATCTCAGGATTTATATGAAAAATTGGAAGATTATAAGCCGAAGCTGCTTCATTCAAGATTCATTCACAAGGACAGAATAGAAAAAGAAGCTGAAATAATGAAGGCAACAGTTAAAACAAATACACAGGGCAGTATCTGGATAACTACGCAAATTGTTGAAGCAAGTCTTGATATTGATTTTGATGTATTATTTACAGAATGTGCAACTGTTGACAGTATATTTCAGCGATTCGGAAGATGTTACCGGCAAAGGGAATATGATAAAGATATTCCGAATATTTTTATTTATCTTTATGATAAAAATACCAGACGGATTTATGATTCTGAAATTACAGAAAAAACATGGGAAATACTGCAAAAATCAAATCATCTCTTACTTACGGAACAGGATAAACAGGATATGATCGGGCAGGTATTTTCTAATATTGAAGATACAAAATATTATCAGAAATATAAAGCACATAAGGAATTGCTGGAATTCGGAATCCGTGCAAAAAACAAGGCGGAAGCAGAATGGTTATTCAGAAATATTCTAAATAATTATGTGATTATTCCTGAACCTGTTTATAAAGAGAATCAGCAGGAAATTGAATCATTGATTGAATGTATTGATTCAGGTAAGGACTTGAGTTTGCTTGACAAGATTAAAAAGAAAAAAAAATTGCTTGATTACTCATTTTCAGCACAGATTTACAAGTCAAGGCATGAGCTTTTAAGAGAAATTCCTTCTGATTTTTGCAGAGAGCATCATATATTTCTGCTTAAAGGCGTTGAATACACTTATGAAAAAGGATTGGTTTTTCTTAAAGACTACAAGGATTGTGATAATTTTATAATGTGAGCATTATGGAAAATTCAGACAACAAAACTCCCAGAATCACAGGCGTTAAAATCAACTATTATTTTGTATGCAAGCGGAAACTGTGGCTTTTTTCTCATAATATCAGCATGGAGCATACAAGTGAATTGGTTGAGATGGGCAATATTCTGCATGAACATTCTTATGAGAGAAAAAGGAAAGAGATAGAACTTGACGGAATAAAGATTGATTTTTTTGATAAAAACAGAGGGATTATCAATGAAGTCAAAAAATCAAAGGCAATGGAGGAATCACATATCTGGCAACTGAAATATTATATATATTATTTCAGAAGATTGGGGCTTGAAGTTACAGGACAGATAAATTATACGCTTATGAGAAGAAGGGAAAAAGTTGAATTGAATGAAGAAGATGAAAGAGAGATTGAGAAAATCATAAAAGAAATTCAGGAGATCAATCGTTTAGAAAAATCTCCTGCAAAAATTGACAGAAAATTCTGCAAGAAATGCAGTTATTATGAGCTGTGTTATGTGTAACAGTATGAATTTTTTTAGCTTCCAATTGTGGGATTTAAATTAATAGTTGAAAAAGTGAATCATAACATTATTTTGGATTTAGCTTCCAATTGTGGGATTTAGAAGAAATTTTCAGAAAAAGGATTTAAACTATGCGGGACTATTACATTTTCAAATCAGGCAGAATCAGCAGAAAAGACAATTCTGTGATGTTTGAGTACAATGAAGAAGAGACAGCAAAGCGTACTCCGATTCCGATCAATGACATTGATGCGATTTATCTGTTCGGTGAAGTTGATCTGAACACAAAACTGCTGAATTTCTTTTCCCAGAACCACGTCATGCTTCATTTTTTCAACTACTACGGTTATTATGCAGGCACATATTATCCGCGTGAGTTTTTACTTTCAGGCGATATTCTTGTAAAACAGGCTTCTCACTACATTGATTCACAGAAAAGGCTTGTAATTGCAAGAGAATTTGTAAAAGGGGCAAGCTGCGGAATTATTCAGAATCTGAAGCGATATAAAGAAAAAACTCAGAAATTTATTGATAAAATAAAGGAATATGATTCTGCAATTGATGAACAGAGAGGAATTTCAGCTTTGATGGGAATTGAAGGAAATATCAGGGAAACTTACTATCAGGCTTTTCATGCAATTATTAATCAGGAGATAGAATTTGAAAAAAGGGTAAAAAATCCGCCTGATAATATGATGAATGCTCTTATTTCCTTTTTAAACAGCATGATTTATACAGAGGTATTAAAGGAGATTTATAAAACTCAGTTAAATCCGACTATTGCATATCTTCATGAACCCGGAGACAGGCGATTTTCACTTTCTTTGGATATTGCGGAAATTTTCAAGCCGATATTCGGGGACAGGATTATCTTTGATCTTCTGAATAATCGGGAACTTGATAAAAGACATTTTGATAAAGACCTGAATTTTGCTTATCTGAAAGAAGATGGAAGAAAGATTGTTATCAAGGCATTGGATGAAAAACTGAATACAACTGTTATGCACAGACAGTTGGAGAAAAAGGTGAGTTACAGGCGATTTATCCGTCTGGAACTTTATAAACTTATAAAGCATCTGCTGGGGGAAGAAGAATATAAATCTCTGAAAATATGGTGGTAAAATGTATGTAATTGCTGTTTATGATATTTCGACTGTTGAAAAAGCAGGTCAAAAGCGGCTTGTGCGAATTATGAAAACATGCAGAAAATATTTGCATCACACGCAAAAGTCTGTTTTTGAAGGGGAATTAACTGAAGCAAAATTGATGGGTTTGAAAAAGGAGGTGGAAAAAATCATTGACAAAGCTCAGGATTATGTTGTATTTTTCAGAATTGACAATAAGAATAATGTAAACAGAGAGAACGTGGGGATAGATTTTGATCCGACTTCTGTGATAATTTAATCTGTTGATTATATTGAAAATGCACTACTGCCGCTTCGAGATTTTTTGGGTCGGATTTTTGAATTTTGAGCGGTTTAACTGTTTGATATTTAAAGGAGGTGATTGTGGACATGAGTTGGGTTTTAGCTTCCAATTGTGGGATTTAAAGTATTATTTTCTTACTCTGCGGTTTGAGGGTAATATCGTTTTAGCTTCCAATTGTGGGATTTAAAGGCAGAAATTTCTTCTCTTACACCTTCCGGGTCTTCAGTTTTAGCTTCCAATTGTGGGATTTAAAGACGGCAGCCATTGCACCACCATTGCTACAAAAAAAAGTTTTAGCTTCCAATTGTGGGATTTAAAGAAAATTGATGCGTGTGATTCATGCGGATTTTACGCGTTTTAGCTTCCAATTGTGGGATTTAAAGATATAAGTGCTTTTCAGAACAGACTGCTTTTTTGGGTTTTAGCTTCCAATTGTGGGATTTAAAGTTTTTTTCTTCTCCTGTTTTTGTGCTTACGGCGCTGTTTTAGCTTCCAATTGTGGGATTTAAAGTTAATACAGGTAAGATAGAACGCGTATAAATTGGGGGTTTTAGCTTCCAATTGTGGGATTTAAAGTCCGAATTCGATGATCTTCCGCTTCAGGATGCCGTTTTAGCTTCCAATTGTGGGATTTAAAGAATATAGCAGGACATCTTTATGTCCCGCTGACATACGTTTTAGCTTCCAATTGTGGGATTTAAAGTTTTGTTGATTCATTGCTGGAAATTTGTTATATATAGTTTTAGCTTCCAATTGTGGGATTTAAAGCAATTGGAAGCTAAAACTACCGGGAACGGTAGGGGTTTTAGCTTCCAATTGTGGGATTTAAAGATTGATTAACACAAAAGATGAGAACTGCTAACGAGTAGTTTTAGCTTCCAATTGTGGGATTTAAAGTTTCCTGACAGAGAGTGTGCCAGTTGCGGCTTTCAGTTTTAGCTTCCAATTGTGGGATTTAAAGAGTATGAAGATAAAGAGGGTGTTGTTCGTTATTCTGTTTTAGCTTCCAATTGTGGGATTTAAAGGATTGCATATAGGCGGAGGCGGAGGCGGAGGCGGAGTTTTAGCTTCCAATTGTGGGATTTAAAGGATGTATATCAGGATTTTTGTCCTCACAATCACTTAGTTTTAGCTTCCAATTGTGGGATTTAAAGCGTTTTGTTGCCGCTTGGTGTCAGGATTCTTGTTTTGTTTTAGCTTCCAATTGTGGGATTTAAAGTGCCAACTGCACAAAGCGAAACAAAATCCGTTTTCAGTTTTAGCTTCCAATTGTGGGATTTAAAGTTATGATAACCTTATATAATCCAGCTTAAAAATCATCGTTTTAGCTTCCAATTGTGGGATTTAAAGTGAACATATCATATATCAAACCCTCTGCTAACACCGTTTTAGCTTCCAATTGTGGGATTTAAAGTGAATGGCAGAAATACGGACTGAACCCGCCTGCCTCGTTTTAGCTTCCAATTGTGGGATTTAAAGTTATTTTGTCAGGTTGCTGCAGCAGGAAAAGATACCTGGTTTTAGCTTCCAATTGTGGGATTTAAAGATACACCCGGACCCATCCATTTTTAACCCAACCTTGTTTTAGCTTCCAATTGTGGGATTTAAAGGTTTCAAAGGAAGGCACGAACTCTTTGCCGTCAAACGTTTTAGCTTCCAATTGTGGGATTTAAAGTATCTGAGAATCGGGCAGAAGGATGAAGTATCTGGTTTTAGCTTCCAATTGTGGGATTTAAAGTAGTCTTGCATACAGCATAATCGGAAAACAGGATAGTTTTAGCTTCCAATTGTGGGATTTAAAGGAAGTTACGATGCATGAAGAATTTTCAGGGCGGGCTGTTTTAGCTTCCAATTGTGGGATTTAAAGGCCTTCAATTCTGTTTGCAACATCCTCTGCTGCCTGTGTTTTAGCTTCCAATTGTGGGATTTAAAGTCGTGTCAATCTCAGCGATTCGTGTTTCATACTCCGTTTTAGCTTCCAATTGTGGGATTTAAAGTTAACTGTTTAATACATCAAGGTTGATCTCTACAAGTTTTAGCTTCCAATTGTGGGATTTAAAGTCAAATCAAGACTAGAAGAATATTGACACATATCTAGTTTTAGCTTCCAATTGTGGGATTTAAAGGGGGTTATCGCACCTGTAGCAAACGCAAACGCATAGTTTTAGCTTCCAATTGTGGGATTTAAAGGAATAATCTCAGGGATATAGCCCTTGATTTTTCGATGTTTTAGCTTCCAATTGTGGGATTTAAAGGGCAAAAAGACAGGTTCTTTTATATTTCCGATGTAGTTTTAGCTTCCAATTGTGGGATTTAAAGGTATTTTTCATCTGATTCACCCTCTTCACGAGGTAAAGTTTTAGCTTCCAATTGTGGGATTTAAAGATTCAGAAATGGGATAAAGAAACAACAAAGTTTTTTTGTTTTAGCTTCCAATTGTGGGATTTAAAGCGTCTTTTTAGGGTGATAATCAAGCACGTTGGCAGGTTTTAGCTTCCAATTGTGGGATTTAAAGGGAAGCGGATGGCACGGAGTTCACCGTGCCCCCCTGGTTTTAGCTTCCAATTGTGGGATTTAAAGGTGAAAATAAAGGACTCATGCCGTTTGTAGAATTAGTTTTAGCTTCCAATTGTGGGATTTAAAGGTCTTATATCCAAACTTATACCCCGCAGGTTTGCGGTTTTAGCTTCCAATTGTGGGATTTAAAGCATTGATATTGATGTATTCTGTACTGTACTTTCTTCAGTTTTAGCTTCCAATTGTGGGATTTAAAGGCGGAAATCTTTCTCAGACTCATTATTTTCATTTTCTGTTTTAGCTTCCAATTGTGGGATTTAAAGTCCGCTTCCCGGAATGTGATCGGGTGCGGTGTTGTAGTTTTAGCTTCCAATTGTGGGATTTAAAGTGAAATCGCTGCCGACTATATCAGCAGCGGCGGAAGTTTTAGCTTCCAATTGTGGGATTTAAAGGTATCAATCATGACAGGGCGGGCTTTCTGTATTGTAGTTTTAGCTTCCAATTGTGGGATTTAAAGACTGAAACTGTCTGATAAGGATAAGCACATCAGCCATGTTTTAGCTTCCAATTGTGGGATTTAAAGTAGTCTTGCTTATTCAATTACCGGAAAACAGGATAGTTTTAGCTTCCAATTGTGGGATTTAAAGGAGCTATTAGAAAAGCAGAATCTCTGGCGGAGTCAAGTTTTAGCTTCCAATTGTGGGATTTAAAGTCGTTACAGAAGAAGCCCCCGCTGATTTTCTGGCGGTTTTAGCTTCCAATTGTGGGATTTAAAGATGATAAGGTGAATCGGGGTTTGAAGTGCCGAAAAGTTTTAGCTTCCAATTGTGGGATTTAAAGAGTCTTTTTAGGGTGATAATCAAGCACGTTGGCAGCGTTTTAGCTTCCAATTGTGGGATTTAAAGGTTCCTATCCCTGTACTGCTTAACCCCTTTGCCATGTTTTAGCTTCCAATTGTGGGATTTAAAGTGCAAACGCTTGACAATCAAGGTTATCAGAACAAAAGGTTTTAGCTTCCAATTGTGGGATTTAAAGTCCTTATGCTGTGAGATATACCATTTCCGGTTTTCGTTTTAGCTTCCAATTGTGGGATTTAAAGTTAACAGAGTATTGGAGACGGCTTGATGGGTATCAGTTTTAGCTTCCAATTGTGGGATTTAAAGATTAAAACGCTTAGACATAACGAACCGTGCAAATCGTTTTAGCTTCCAATTGTGGGATTTAAAGGTAGCTTTGTGTCGTCTATGCTTCCGGTGTCGCTATGTTTTAGCTTCCAATTGTGGGATTTAAAGTTGCTTAATTAACTTCTTTGTGCATTCCATGCATTGTTTTAGCTTCCAATTGTGGGATTTAAAGTTAAATTCCTCTTTCTTGTAAAATGCTTTTTCTGCTGTTTTAGCTTCCAATTGTGGGATTTAAAGTCAGGACTTCCCCGTTTTTAATGGGGTAAAATCCTGTAGTTTTAGCTTCCAATTGTGGGATTTAAAGTATCAAGAGAGATGAAATAGTCTTGACTCCGCCGAGTTTTAGCTTCCAATTGTGGGATTTAAAGTAAACAGAATATTCCCATTATAGACAATGATATTCGTTTTAGCTTCCAATTGTGGGATTTAAAGCTGTGAAAAGCGGTAATTTAGGGCATATCAAAAAAGTTTTAGCTTCCAATTGTGGGATTTAAAGTATCAGCAAGCGGAGAAAATCAGTTAGAAGTCGGGCAGTTTTAGCTTCCAATTGTGGGATTTAAAGTTCTTTGAGCTACAGCATCCTTATACGCCGCAGTTGTTTTAGCTTCCAATTGTGGGATTTAAAGACGGCAGCACGGTATTCACGGATATATCGGCTGTTGGTTTTAGCTTCCAATTGTGGGATTTAAAGTAAGCTATATCAAGATAAGAATTTGATATATCAGCGTTTTAGCTTCCAATTGTGGGATTTAAAGAACATCTTATCCCATAACTTCAAAACTGCTGATATGTTTTAGCTTCCAATTGTGGGATTTAAAGAAGAACCCCGCTGCTGTTGAGAATATGAATTTAAGAGTTTTAGCTTCCAATTGTGGGATTTAAAGCTGATTTGTGTAGCATATATCATTGCCTAAGAAGTGTTTTAGCTTCCAATTGTGGGATTTAAAGTTATCACGATAACATTTAACTGTAATTCCCATTTATGGTTTTAGCTTCCAATTGTGGGATTTAAAGTAAATCGCACTTGCTTTAATCTCAATATTCTGAGAATGTTTTAGCTTCCAATTGTGGGATTTAAAGACCTTTGACGCAGTATCTTCAGCCGCTGCTCCGATGTTTTAGCTTCCAATTGTGGGATTTAAAGTTTTACTTCATCCCCTCATGTTCTAAACTGTAATGGTTTTAGCTTCCAATTGTGGGATTTAAAGTTTGAATCGAAAACAGTATCTTACACGATAAAATGTTTTAGCTTCCAATTGTGGGATTTAAAGATTCAACTGTACTGTCTCTGTAATAGCCTCTATTTTGTTTTAGCTTCCAATTGTGGGATTTAAAGCATCATGTTTAAAGTCCTGCCATGCGCTGCCCCGCCTGTTTTAGCTTCCAATTGTGGGATTTAAAGCATCATGTTTAAAGTCCTGCCATGCGCTGCCCCGCCTGTTTTAGCTTCCAATTGTGGGATTTAAAGCGAATATCCGGGATCGGTAGAATATTCCCTGCTCCGTTTTAGCTTCCAATTGTGGGATTTAAAGTTGAAAATCAGCAAAATTGAAACAGAGGACGGCGGAAGTTTTAGCTTCCAATTGTGGGATTTAAAGATGGTAGTTTAAAATTTGGTATCATTTTCTTTTTTGTTTTAGCTTCCAATTGTGGGATTTAAAGTTTGGGATAAGGAAGCCGTTTCAGTCCGCCGACATTGTTTTAGCTTCCAATTGTGGGATTTAAAGTCAGTCCAAAAAGCTATACAAAGGCATCTTTGATATTGTTTTAGCTTCCAATTGTGGGATTTAAAGAAATAATACTAAATTCAGTGTAGAGGCAATAGCCCATAGTTTTAGCTTCCAATTGTGGGATTTAAAGAACGAAATTTTAAACATGACTGTCGTTCATCAGTACGGTTTTAGCTTCCAATTGTGGGATTTAAAGATAGTTACTTCCGGCACGTTAATAGGCATCATATTAAGTTTTAGCTTCCAATTGTGGGATTTAAAGGAGAACATTGAAACATTTTAAATTATTCAGATCCCCTGTTTTAGCTTCCAATTGTGGGATTTAAAGAAAAGAAAAAGACTCAGATCAAACCGTAAGGGTCTTTGTTTTAGCTTCCAATTGTGGGATTTAAAGTCATTCACAACAGGCGCAATCATCTCAATATGTTTTCGTTTTAGCTTCCAATTGTGGGATTTAAAGACTGGTTAAGACCTTCTTACTTTGAATCACGGTTAAAGTTTTAGCTTCCAATTGTGGGATTTAAAGTGATGTTGAAAGCAATGATTTATATTCGGAATATGTTAGTTTTAGCTTCCAATTGTGGGATTTAAAGTTGACGCTGACACGAAAGCGTCAAAATTCTATCAAGTTTTAGCTTCCAATTGTGGGATTTAAAGTGTTCAGAGTCATAATAACTACAGACTGCAACAGCTGTTTTAGCTTCCAATTGTGGGATTTAAAGTTAACTGACAAGCTGAATACTCGTGTCAGCTTCCCCCGTTTTAGCTTCCAATTGTGGGATTTAAAGTGAAAACGGATACATCACAAGCATTGCGATAATCCCCGTTTTAGCTTCCAATTGTGGGATTTAAAGGATGAAAAGGATTAAAAATTCATTAAAAAGAGGTGATTGTTTTAGCTTCCAATTGTGGGATTTAAAGAGAGCAGACAGTAGGCTTATTGCTGAAAAGCTGGGAGTTTTAGCTTCCAATTGTGGGATTTAAAGGAACAGAAAGAGGATGAGAGGGGGGAATGGAAGAAAGTTTTAGCTTCCAATTGTGGGATTTAAAGTCGTTTACTAAAAATGTTTTTCCGTCTCTGTTTACTGGTTTTAGCTTCCAATTGTGGGATTTAAAGAATAAGATTGAATGATTATAATATGTTGGCGGGTTGTTTTAGCTTCCAATTGTGGGATTTAAAGTTTACAGTAAACCCTTTAATTTCAGATAGCTCACAAAGTTTTAGCTTCCAATTGTGGGATTTAAAGCTGAACATTGCTGAGAAAGCAGTTTTTGAAAAGGAAGTTTTAGCTTCCAATTGTGGGATTTAAAGAATAAGATTGAATGATTATAATATGTTGGCGGGTTGTTTTAGCTTCCAATTGTGGGATTTAAAGTTTACAGTAAACCCTTTAATTTCAGATAGCTCACAAAGTTTTAGCTTCCAATTGTGGGATTTAAAGGAGTTCCGACGGGAGCGAACATAATCTCTGTGAAAGTTTTAGCTTCCAATTGTGGGATTTAAAGTCCTTTGCCGTCTTTAGACCAGACAGGGATAATATGAGTTTTAGCTTCCAATTGTGGGATTTAAAGATAATTATGGCAATGAAAAAGAATGAGGGCAGTTATGCGTTTTAGCTTCCAATTGTGGGATTTAAAGTTAACAGAATCGGCTTTCCCGTAGGATGTTCCTTACCGGTTTTAGCTTCCAATTGTGGGATTTAAAGTATATCTTTTATTATTTCATTGGAATCAACATCATGTTTTAGCTTCCAATTGTGGGATTTAAAGGTAAGTAATGAAATGAAAGCAGATATAGAAGCACAGGGTTTTAGCTTCCAATTGTGGGATTTAAAGGGGATAGAAATACCGACAGTTGAAAATGAATGTTCATGTTTTAGCTTCCAATTGTGGGATTTAAAGAGGATCGCAAACGACAAAACCGGCTGCGGAAGCCGGTTTTAGCTTCCAATTGTGGGATTTAAAGCGTTTAAACGTAACTGACCAGAAACATTTAGACAAGTTTTAGCTTCCAATTGTGGGATTTAAAGTATGATGATATGAAATTTATCAAGCCGGTCTGGTGTTTTAGCTTCCAATTGTGGGATTTAAAGATGATAAGGTGAATCGGGGTTTGACGTGCCGAAAAGCGTTTTAGCTTCCAATTGTGGGATTTAAAGGTCTAATAAGTAAGGCATTTGAGAGAAAAAGCAGTAAGTTTTAGCTTCCAATTGTGGGATTTAAAGATCAACATAACCTGCTCTGCTGTAATAAATCGCCTACGGTTTTAGCTTCCAATTGTGGGATTTAAAGTTCTTAACCGCTCCTGTTGACGTTTCATAAATTTCTGTTTTAGCTTCCAATTGTGGGATTTAAAGATCGTAAAGAAGTTCACAAAGAATTTGTTGCTTTTCTGTTTTAGCTTCCAATTGTGGGATTTAAAGGATTTTGCAAACTGAGCTTCTTCAGTTGCCGCTGTGTTTTAGCTTCCAATTGTGGGATTTAAAGTGCAAGTTTGTAATATGTAATCATCTTTTCATAACTGTTTTAGCTTCCAATTGTGGGATTTAAAGTCCGAATATCTTAGGGTCTTCATCGTAAGGATCAAGTAGTTTTAGCTTCCAATTGTGGGATTTAAAGATGATACAATTCGTTACGGAGTTAATATCCGGCACGTTTTAGCTTCCAATTGTGGGATTTAAAGTAGGGTTTGGAAAATATACTCTTCCATGTTCTTTAGCGTTTTAGCTTCCAATTGTGGGATTTAAAGACCCATCAGGATAGCCTATTTTATATTTGTCAAAGGTTTTAGCTTCCAATTGTGGGATTTAAAGAAATTGGACACATCTTTGAAAAAGACCGGCTATTTTTGTTTTAGCTTCCAATTGTGGGATTTAAAGAAAAATACTAAACATTCTAAAAGTATTATATTATATTTGTTTTAGCTTCCAATTGTGGGATTTAAAGGAGGAATATGAAGGAGCATATATATCGTATTTTTGTTTTAGCTTCCAATTGTGGGATTTAAAGTGTCTAAATTCAGTTGGTCATAATCCGCCAAGATTAGTTTTAGCTTCCAATTGTGGGATTTAAAGCACACGGGATCGATACATAAGGTCAAGTTTACGCGTTTTAGCTTCCAATTGTGGGATTTAAAGTTTCAAAATCGCTGTAACCGCGAGCAACAAAACTTCGTTTTAGCTTCCAATTGTGGGATTTAAAGCTGTCATCATACATACTACTTATATCTGCTATTTCGTTTTAGCTTCCAATTGTGGGATTTAAAGAGGAGTAATGGCGGAGCTAACACGGCACCGGCTGGCAGTTTTAGCTTCCAATTGTGGGATTTAAAGCGGTATTATGGGACTTTATAGCTTTATTACAAAGCGTTTTAGCTTCCAATTGTGGGATTTAAAGTAGAAATAATCTCGCCATCCGGATCACTGAACACCGTTTTAGCTTCCAATTGTGGGATTTAAAGTGGACTGATTGGTACGCAACATGCTCTGCATGTTCGTTTTAGCTTCCAATTGTGGGATTTAAAGCGGCATGGTGTCAGGATTCTTGTTTTGATGACGCGTCCGTTTTAGCTTCCAATTGTGGGATTTAAAGGAAAAAGTTAAACATAACAATAATAATCATGTGTAGTTTTAGCTTCCAATTGTGGGATTTAAAGATATGATCTATAATCATAGAAATACTTGCTATTATTTGTTTTAGCTTCCAATTGTGGGATTTAAAGAGTCAATCAATAAATAGTGATAATACATCATGCTGCTGTTTTAGCTTCCAATTGTGGGATTTAAAGATATTTGCCCGGAATGAAAGACAGAAAATCTCTCTGGTTTTAGCTTCCAATTGTGGGATTTAAAGTAAAAATAAAAAAATATTCTGTCCGGGAATGATCAGTTTTAGCTTCCAATTGTGGGATTTAAAGTAAACGGATCCAATACGATTGCGTCTGGCGGAGTGGTTTTAGCTTCCAATTGTGGGATTTAAAGTCCGCCCACGTACCCCCCCATCCCGCAGACGCAATCGTTTTAGCTTCCAATTGTGGGATTTAAAGTGCCATTGACAGAGCCATATCCGGCGATTCTTGAAAGTTTTAGCTTCCAATTGTGGGATTTAAAGAAACGTAACCTGCCTGCCAGACCTTTTATGACCTTAGTTTTAGCTTCCAATTGTGGGATTTAAAGATGTGCTGGGAACGAATCCTGTGACATGGAAAAAGGTTTTAGCTTCCAATTGTGGGATTTAAAGATGCTTCAAATCATTGAAGCATATACATCAAAAGGGAGTTTTAGCTTCCAATTGTGGGATTTAAAGTATTGCATTTTCCATATTTTTAACCCGTTTTATCGGTTTTAGCTTCCAATTGTGGGATTTAAAGCTGTCATCATACATACTACTTATATCTGCTATTTCGTTTTAGCTTCCAATTGTGGGATTTAAAGTTTGCGGTTCGGACGGCAATCTGATAACGTGCATTTAGTTTTAGCTTCCAATTGTGGGATTTAAAGATACACTGCCCTGCTTGCTAAGAATAACATGAGTTTCCCGTTTTAGCTTCCAATTGTGGGATTTAAAGTTATCGTCTCGATACAGGACAACGGATTGCAAAATTATCGTTTTAGCTTCCAATTGTGGGATTTAAAGGTTCAGGGCAGTGTCAATGTCTTAACAGAACTAAACAGTTTTAGCTTCCAATTGTGGGATTTAAAGAGTTCACATTTACTGTTGACAATTCTGATCCTTATGGTTTTAGCTTCCAATTGTGGGATTTAAAGGAATGAGAGGATTTGCAAACAATAACAAGTCAACAGTTTTAGCTTCCAATTGTGGGATTTAAAGTTGCTTTGATCTCTTTAAGCTCTTCCGTATGCTTATCGTTTTAGCTTCCAATTGTGGGATTTAAAGGAATGTAATCGGATGCGGTGTTGTATTGATAATTTGTTTTAGCTTCCAATTGTGGGATTTAAAGAATTAACTCTTAACAGCGAAGGAGCTTATCTCATGGTTTTAGCTTCCAATTGTGGGATTTAAAGTTTTTATTTTCACGTCTTAAAACGCATTACAGGGCGGTTTTAGCTTCCAATTGTGGGATTTAAAGACGTGACAGCATACGATTACAGTAGCAATTGCCAAGTTTTAGCTTCCAATTGTGGGATTTAAAGTACATTTCAAAAGCTGTCTCCTCAATATATTTTTCCCGTTTTAGCTTCCAATTGTGGGATTTAAAGATTGAAGTTGTCATACCGCCACCGCCTTTGTGTCGGTTTTAGCTTCCAATTGTGGGATTTAAAGGCGGGAGCGTGGAGCGAAGGGAATAAAATAAAACAGTGTTTTAGCTTCCAATTGTGGGATTTAAAGAACGTCTCCTGTACGCTTGCGTTCAACGGAGACCAGTTTTAGCTTCCAATTGTGGGATTTAAAGTAAACAGGTATGCCACTGCTACCGGAGGATTGCCGTGTTTTAGCTTCCAATTGTGGGATTTAAAGTGTTATTATATCGCATAATCAATCAGCCTGTCATGCAGTTTTAGCTTCCAATTGTGGGATTTAAAGATCTGAGTCAAGCAAGGTATTGCGATAGACCTGATACGTTTTAGCTTCCAATTGTGGGATTTAAAGTATTATGCAGATAGATGATTACAGTCAGACATAGTATCAAGTTTTAGCTTCCAATTGTGGGATTTAAAGAGTGAAGTATGAATGATTATGTCAGGCATATTAGCATCTGGTTTTAGCTTCCAATTGTGGGATTTAAAGACTGCATCATACAGCTCGGCAATGCGATTCTATTGCGTTTTAGCTTCCAATTGTGGGATTTAAAGTGATTTAAATGATATCTAGCTTTGCAGTTCGGCTAATCGTTTTAGCTTCCAATTGTGGGATTTAAAGTGATAACTTTGTCAAATTGCTTACATCCGTATTCATAAGCGTTTTAGCTTCCAATTGTGGGATTTAAAGGTGAATCCGTAACCATGTCCGATTAACAGCATAATGGTTTTAGCTTCCAATTGTGGGATTTAAAGAAATGTAAGAATAGCGGATTCTGTCTGATTTTTTAAGTTTTAGCTTCCAATTGTGGGATTTAAAGTATCAAGATTACTCAATTCATGCTGCTGGATAGCTTTGTTTTAGCTTCCAATTGTGGGATTTAAAGAGATATACCACAACAGCTTGTTGATGTTATCAGTTGGTTTTAGCTTCCAATTGTGGGATTTAAAGATAGGTAAAACATCTGTTAAAAAAGCCGTGTAAGCCGTTTTAGCTTCCAATTGTGGGATTTAAAGATATCAGTACAATTATGATGCATATCCAGAACTACAATGTTTTAGCTTCCAATTGTGGGATTTAAAGTATAATTCGATTCCCAAAGTCGGAAGTTCAATATCGTTTTAGCTTCCAATTGTGGGATTTAAAGTGGACTGATTGGTACTGCAACATGATCTGCATGTTCAAGTTTTAGCTTCCAATTGTGGGATTTAAAGTTCAAATGAAACGTCTAATTTCCAGTCTCAAAATAGTTTTAGCTTCCAATTGTGGGATTTAAAGTTACTTCAAGTCCATACAGGAAAAGCCCCTGTTATCGTTTTAGCTTCCAATTGTGGGATTTAAAGGAGCGAGTTCTAGTCACTTCACCGCTTCCGTTTGAATGTTTTAGCTTCCAATTGTGGGATTTAAAGCCGCTTGCGGCTGATACACTCAGTTCAATAGCTTCCGTTTTAGCTTCCAATTGTGGGATTTAAAGGAATTGATCCTGTGAATGATAAATATCACCGGAATCATGTTTTAGCTTCCAATTGTGGGATTTAAAGCTTTTGTCATGCTCTGTTTCAGCTTCAGCCGCAGAAGTTTTAGCTTCCAATTGTGGGATTTAAAGTAATTCACATCATAGTTGGCTGCTGTAATGGCAACTGTTTTAGCTTCCAATTGTGGGATTTAAAGTGAGCTTGAAGAGGCAAGAGTTATGCGGGATAAGGGGTTTTAGCTTCCAATTGTGGGATTTAAAGTTCGTTGTCATTCAGCTTATCAAGCCTTATTTCTGCGTTTTAGCTTCCAATTGTGGGATTTAAAGCAGACTATTTAAGTTCCCCTGATGACAAGAGAAATTGTTTTAGCTTCCAATTGTGGGATTTAAAGTTTCATATAGTTATTCTTCTTTCTGTTTTTTTGTTGTTTTAGCTTCCAATTGTGGGATTTAAAGGATTAACTACGGAAAAGTTGAGATGGAAAAATTCCAGTTTTAGCTTCCAATTGTGGGATTTAAAGCATGAAGCTTGGAAAGGTGATGATGAATACACGGATGTTTTAGCTTCCAATTGTGGGATTTAAAGGAGAATATCTGGATATTGTCGCTAAAAGATTAAAACGTTTTAGCTTCCAATTGTGGGATTTAAAGTAAATTATACCTGCGGCATTGCAAATTTGACACTCAAAGTTTTAGCTTCCAATTGTGGGATTTAAAGCTCGCTGTTTGTTTCCGGTTCTGTCATGAAGATTGAGTTTTAGCTTCCAATTGTGGGATTTAAAGTATTTTTTCTCCTTATTAAAAAGAAATATATATAAGTTTTAGCTTCCAATTGTGGGATTTAAAGCAAACTTTAATAGTAGATAATCAGAAGTCAAAAAGTTTTAGCTTCCAATTGTGGGATTTAAAGTCCTGAAACGCTTTCCAAAAACCATGATCATCCTGGTTTTAGCTTCCAATTGTGGGATTTAAAGGAATATGGTCTTGTGTTTATTGTCCACACATCTCTGTTTTAGCTTCCAATTGTGGGATTTAAAGTATAACAGCCCCGGATAAAATCTGACCAGTCTTCGTTTTAGCTTCCAATTGTGGGATTTAAAGAGTATTCTGGGAGAAACAGATGTTTGCGTAGCAATGTTTTAGCTTCCAATTGTGGGATTTAAAGGCAGCTTAACAGTAAAAATACTCTCTGCGTAAAAGCGTTTTAGCTTCCAATTGTGGGATTTAAAGAATAATATCATTCCTTAACCACCACCCATCCGCCTGTAGTTTTAGCTTCCAATTGTGGGATTTAAAGTTGTTGGCGCACATAGAATTGACAGCCTGAAAAGGACGTTTTAGCTTCCAATTGTGGGATTTAAAGTACGATATTTTTGAAGCTGCAAAAAGACGGGTGATTACCGTTTTAGCTTCCAATTGTGGGATTTAAAGGATAATATAACGGAACAGCTTATTGATTATCTTAGTTTTAGCTTCCAATTGTGGGATTTAAAGTGGTGAAATTTCATGTTGTTCTATTTCTCCGCAATGGTTTTAGCTTCCAATTGTGGGATTTAAAGGCGTTTTATTGAGAATATTCATCAGTTCGACCATTCTGTTTTAGCTTCCAATTGTGGGATTTAAAGACGTCTATGGAACAGACAACTTCGTTAATTCAATTAAGTTTTAGCTTCCAATTGTGGGATTTAAAGCCGAACACCAGATTGAAAAACTGAAAAAAAGATTAAGTTTTAGCTTCCAATTGTGGGATTTAAAGTATTAAAGAGAAGGAAGGAAAGGGGAACACCGGCATAGTTTTAGCTTCCAATTGTGGGATTTAAAGTGTTCACGCTCTGGCAAAAGCAAGATCACGCTATTGTTTTAGCTTCCAATTGTGGGATTTAAAGTTAACGCAATATAAATCATATCAGCAGTGTATTCTGTTTTAGCTTCCAATTGTGGGATTTAAAGGAGAATCAAAATCAATCCTAAGTGTCTCACAGATACGGTTTTAGCTTCCAATTGTGGGATTTAAAGATGCCTCAGCAAGCTGCTTTGTCTGTTTTCTTTTCGCGTTTTAGCTTCCAATTGTGGGATTTAAAGGTCTGAGAAAGTTTTTATCAGGCGGATATATGTTCCTGGTTTTAGCTTCCAATTGTGGGATTTAAAGAATTAGACCTTGCAGAAAGACCGAAAACTTCTCTGAGTTTTAGCTTCCAATTGTGGGATTTAAAGTTGGGTACATCTATGGAGCAACGTCAGGAGCAGTTGTTTTAGCTTCCAATTGTGGGATTTAAAGTGTTTTATTGTCCAATCTTAAACTCTTGTATATCAAAGTTTTAGCTTCCAATTGTGGGATTTAAAGAGGAGAGATAGGGCTATCACAAGCAGAGCGGCTACAGTTTTAGCTTCCAATTGTGGGATTTAAAGTTCCCCCGGATGCGGTTATTTTAAGACGGAGATCAGTTTTAGCTTCCAATTGTGGGATTTAAAGGCGTATAATAATCCTTGATCTTCTGATCTCCGCACAGGTTTTAGCTTCCAATTGTGGGATTTAAAGAAGTTTAGCGGCAATAGAATAGTAGCTATTGTTTACGTTTTAGCTTCCAATTGTGGGATTTAAAGTTTACAGCGATTTGAAAGGCATTCAGTTTGAAGAAAGTTTTAGCTTCCAATTGTGGGATTTAAAGATAGCACAAACCAAGTCACCTTTTCTGACTCTTTTTGTTTTAGCTTCCAATTGTGGGCTTTAAAGGAAAAGTTGGGCTTTCTGTTGTCTCAGTTCATAAAATGTTTTAGCTTCCAATTGTGGGATTTAAAGTTATAACGGATCCGCCTTACGGATGCGGCACAGGGTGCAAAGGTAATGGCGAATGCAGCCAGCAGTCTTTCACGTCGGGTTTCTAAAATGCGGGTGCTCTCGATGGCCGGGACATTACAGCCGTAACCCAGAATCATGGGTATGAGAGCTTTTCCATGGAGACCTATCTTGTGCATGGCGCTGTCCATCATGAAGGCCACTCTGGTCAGTATTCCCGAGTTCTCGATCATGCTTAACATCAGATAAAAGGGAATTACAAAGGGTATTACCAGGGTGACTCCGGCCACGATACCACCAAAGGCACCGTTCCACAGAATACTGGTCAGAGGTCCACTGACCTGGGGATCCACTGGCTGGAAAAAACTGAATGCATTTGATAAGAGACCTGAGAAGAAATCCCCTATCACAAAGGTCCATAAGAGTAATCCACCTATCACCAGTGCCGATGTAACATAACCCAATATCCGGTGTGTAACTAATCTATCAAGTTTCTCT
>CAWEAR010000052.1:0-7647 GCA_963806835.1 uncultured delta proteobacterium | reverse complement strand
ATTCTGCTGAATCACCTGATCCAGTTGCTGAATAGCTTTGTTTATCTGTTCTGATCCGGTATTCTGCTCATTACACGCCGCGCTGATCTCCTGAACTAATTCAGCGGTCTTCTGAATATCAGGCACAATCTTTGTCAGCATATTCCCTGCGTTTTCAGCAATATCAACGCTTGATAAAGAGAGTTCAGCAATCTGAACTGCGGCTTTCTGACTCTTTTCAGCAAGTTTACGGACTTCAGACGCAACAACAGCAAATCCCTTGCCGAATTCCCCGGCGCGCTGCTTCAATCGCGGCATTTAACGCAAGAAGATTGGTTTGCCGGGCAATCTCTTCAATAACTGATATTCGTTTTTTTATCTCCTTCATTGCAAGAACAGTATCTGATACAGCTTTTCCGCCGTTTTGAGCATCTTCAGCGGCTTTTAATGCAATCTTTTCGGTTTGTGTGGAATTATCTGCATTCTGCCTGATATTTGCTGCCATCTGCTCCATAGAGGCAGACGCCTGTTCAGCAGAAGACGCCTGCTGTGAAGCTCCCTGGGACATCTCGGCAGAAGCGCTGCTCAACTCGCTGCTTCCTGAAACAACATTATCCGCAACAGATTTGACATTAAGCACCACTTCATTCAGTTGATTTATCATCATATTCAGAGACCGCATAAGAATATCCTGCCCGGAACGCTCTTTCACTTCAACAGTAAGGTCTCCTTTTGCCATTTTTTCAGCAAGCTGCGTAATTTCATAAGTGGTATGAATCAGCATATTCAAATTGTTTCTTATATGGTTGAAATCCCCTTTATATTCTTCGGTCATCTTTTCAGGAATCTCCCCTTTGGACAGCCGATCAAGATATGCAGCAGTTGTATTAATCGGATTGACAAAAGCATCTATCAGATTATTGATTCCGATAACCAGTTCACGCCACCCCCCGGAAAATCCTTTTTCATTCCCCCGGACATCAAGTTTTCCATCCTGAACATTTCCTATCAGGCAGTTTATCTCTTTTAATACATTGCTGATCCTCTCTTTCATAGTACTTAACGCCATCATCAGCTTATCCTGCTCAGACCGTGCTTTGATTTCTGTTACCAGCTTTCCCGCAGCCATGTTCTCTGCAATCATTGTTATGTCAAGGGTTGCATCAATCAGAATATTCAGGTTATTTTTAATCTGATTAAAATCCCCTTTTGATTCCTCAGTAATTTTTTCAGGAATATCCCCTTTTGAAATCCGGTCAAGATATATTCCTGTCAGATTAATCGGCTTGACAAACGCATCAATCAGATCGTTGACGCCGATAATAAGCTCCTGCCAGCCTCCGTCAAATTTTTCTGAATCCCCTTTAGAAGTGAGATTCCCGTCCTGAACAGCCTGAATTAAGCGGTTTGTCTCTTTTAACACATCATTGATCCGTTTTTTCATATCTTTTAAAGCATTTGCCAGATCACCCATTTCATCTTTCTGATCAATATCAATAGTCGCTTTGAGATTCCCCTGCGCAACAGATTTGGCAAAAGCAACACTTTTTCGCATGGGTACGGTAATTCCTCTGGTAATAAAAAACGCTAAACACCCCCCGAGAAAGATCGAGATAATCAGTCCGGCAATAATAATTACAGATGCGGATGAAAGTGAAGAGAATGTTTTCTGAGCTATCTTTTCCGTCTCGCTGATTCCGTTCACGGCTATCTCCTGAGCATCTTTTAAAACCTGCTCTGCAAAATCCATCCGCTTTTTTTCAAGCTCCTGTAGGGCAAGCCAGTTGGAGAGCATATCATTCATAGCTTTCTTATATGTTTCAGATGCTTCTTTGACAAGATTAATCTCTTTGATATTCTCTTCCAATTCAGTAAAAGAGAGGAGTTGATTAAATCTCTCTTCTGCTTTGTCAAAATTCTTTTGCGCATCCTGAATAAACTGAGGATTTCTCACGCCTGAGATTTGAAATTCGCAATCTTTGTGTTGTTTCCCAGATCAATCACCTCATTGATCATGGTAATTTTTTTCAACCGTTCTGTAAGCTGCACCGGCTCAAATTCTGCGAATATCTCTGTTTCAAGGGTTTCATTCTGCTGTTTCAGAAATAAATAGCAGCTTTGCATGTATTCAGCAGCGGCTGTATCAAGTACTTTACGATTTTCTGCTATCTCATGATGCCTCTGGACTGTTTCATTAACCAGCTTTTCATATTCAGATACCTTGGATTCAATATTATTTACAGTTTCATTCAGTTTGACAAGATGAACTGCATCAGAAGCCAACTTTTTTGCATCTCTTCAATATGACTTCTAAGAACTGCTCAAGTTGCTTTTTCCCTTTTCAAGATATTCGCTTTCGCCTGTTAATCCATACGCCCCGATATCATACATAGCTTGTAGCAGAGAACGCTCTATATTATTGGCAATGCTGACACCGGGAACATGCTCCTGATCCAGTATCATAGACTGCTCTTTTATGCCGCTCATGTACCAACTGACAATTGTTCCGAGTATGATCATAATGATGATCACGCCGCCAAATCCTATTCCGATCTTTATTCCCAATTTCAGATTCTTCCAGTATTTATTCATGGTTGTTGTCCCCTTTTTCTTTTCTGTTAAACCCATAAGATTAGTGTCTTAGTGCCTTAGTGTCTTTGTGTTTTTTACCACTAAGACACTAAGACTAGAGTTTTTAATTCTCCAGCGATCTTTTGGTTAAAATAAAATTATACTGAATTAATCTAAAAACATCGCCCGGAACAATCTTATCCTTGCCTTCTTTCCAACGGGTGTAGTTTGTCATGGATTCTGAATCAAGAGTTTTATTTCCGCTCTTTGCCTTTAATTCAGCCGCGATAACCTGAGTTAAATCAAATACATCTGCCGGAGAAATCTCATCACAGTCATTCATTTTTTCAAGAATAATCGGATCATATTCTCCTTTGTTTATATAGTATTTGGATATATTAACATACAAATGAAACAAGAGATTATAAACATTTCTGGGCATTATGCCTGTACATCGGCTGTTTAGGAAAAGGAAAAGCATCATATTTCATTCCGGTTTCCTTTGCAATTAAATAAGATACGGGCAGAATATTTTTGACAATAGAATCATAAACATGCGTCCGGAGGTTGCCCATGTTGTCTGGATATTCTTTTTCTTGGCAATTTCATGATGGTGCATTGAAATCTGTCGCATCATCTGAAAAACATCACTCGGTGTCTTAGGAGTTTTTGCCTCTGTTGACTCTGTAAAACTGTTTTTTGCAGCCAGCACCTCTTTCATAAGGGTGAGTACTCCATAGACATTCGCGGGTTTTGCATTTGCCATGTCAATGTTATACGCATCATTGAGATTTGCCTGACTTATAAGATTGCCATGAAGCAGATTAAACTCCTCTGCAACTGAAAGCACTTTCTGATAAACATTTCTGGGTCTGAGATTGCTGCTGATCCGCTTTTTTTCTGATAAGGATGTCAGATCATACATGGATACAAGCGAATTATCAATTGCTTTTGCCAGATAATAAACATCTGTCGGGGCTATGGTTTTCCATGTTTCTGTATCCTGTGCATCTGCTGCGGAAAAAGTGAATACCATAATCATAACATACAAACCAAAAATCTTTAAACAGAAATTCATAATTACCTCCTTTTTTAATTAAGTTTATAGTACCAGTTTGTAGTACCGCCTTTAGGCGGCTCTTCACGCCCACCGCCTAAAGGCGGTACTACGAACTTTTGCATAAAGCCTGTACTACGAACAAGAGCCAAAAGCCGCTTAATACCGTTCAAACTCTTCATCTTTTTCATCAGGATTACTTTTTTCCAAATCAATCGGATGCCCGGATGGTTTCTTTGTCAGTCTCTTTTCAGGATGAGCAGGCTCTGAATTATCCCCCTGTTTCAGCAGATGTGAAATTTTTTTCCTGTCAGATTTCTTATTTTCCGACCGGGAATAAGAAGCGGCTTCAGACTGAATATCAATTTTAAAGAAAGCGGTTGTATTGCGTAAATGATCTGCCTGACTTGCCAGCTCCTCAGATGTTGATGCCATCTCTTCAGCCACTGACGCATTCTGCTGAATCACCTGATCCAACTGCTGAATTGCCCTGTTGATCTGCTCTGCTCCGGTATTCTGCTCATTACTTGCAGCGCTGATCTCCTGAACTAATTCCGCAGTCCTCTGGATATCAGGCACAATCTTTGCCAGCATTGCACCGGCATTCTCAGCAATAGTTACGCTGGATGCAGATAACTCACCTATCTGTGATGCGGCTTTCTGACTCCGCTCCGCAAGTTTTCTGACTTCGGATGCCACCACTGCAAAGCCCTTGCCAAATTCTCCTGCACGCGCGGCTTCAATAGCCGCATTCAGCGCCAGCAAATCGGTCTGCCGTGCAATCTCTTCAATAACTGAAATCCTTTTGGCAATCTGCTTCATTGCGGCTACTGTCTCTGTTACTGCTTTGCCTCCCTCCTGAGCATCTTTGGCAGACTTCATAGCGATCTTTTCCGTCTCCATTGCATTATCCGCATTCTGTCTGATACTTGCCGCCATCTGCTCCATAGAGGCGGATGCCTGTTCTGCTGATGACGCCTGTTCCGAAGTTCCCTGGGACATCTCTTCTGAACTGGCGCTGAGTTCCTGACTCCCCACCGCAACATATTCTGCGGCATCTTTGACATGGATAACAATCTGATTCAATTTTTTTATCATAGAACTGAGAGATTGCATAAGTTTATCCTGATCCGAACGGGCTTTTATTACTATCATCAGGTTTCCATTTGCCATCTCCTCGGCAAGAGCAGTAATCTGATTTGTAGCATCTATCAGTATATTCAGGTTATTTTTAATCTGATTAAAATCCCCCTGATATATCTGGGCAATCTTTTCAGGGATGTCGCCTTTGGCAATCTTGTCAATGTAATCAGCGGTCATGTTGATCGAATCCGTAAAGGCATCAATCAGGCGGTTAATGCCGGTAATCAGTTCACGCCATTCCCCGACAAAGAGATCAGCATTACCCCTGTTTTTCAGCTTTCCTTCACGTATTCCCTGAATCAGTCCGTTAAGCTCCTTCAGCAGTCCGCCGATTGTATCAATAAGTCTGTTCAGATTCTCTTTGATCTGATTAAAATCACCTTTATATTCTCCGGTAATTTTTTTCGGAATCTCTCCTCCTGAGATTCTGTCAATATATTCACCCGTCATATTTATAGGTATAACAAATGCTTCAATCAGGCGATTTACTCCTGTTATCAGTTTCTGCCAGTCTCCGGTAAATGCCTCGGTCTTACCTCTCTGATCAAGTCTTCCATCCTGAACCGCCTGAATAAGTTCATCTGTCTCTGTCAGAACTCCGGTAATTTTATCTTTCATATTACGAAACGCATCAGCAAGTTTTCCGACCTCATCATTCTGACGAATATCTATCTCTCTGCTCAGATTTCCGTTGGCAATATCATCTGCTATTGTAACAATTTTTGTTATTGGAACTGTGATGCTGCGGGTGGTGAAAAATGCAATCAGCAGACTGATAACAATGGCAATGCTGCTGAAAGAAAAGAGAACATTTTTAACCTTTTTCACTGAAGAGAGAATCTCTCTGATCATATTATTTGCCTCTTTTTCATGAGCATCTTCAAATACAGCTATCTTGCCTTTAAATTCATCGGCAACTTTGTCAAATTCTTTCATCTGTGCGTTGCCCGCCTCAATCCCTTTTGTGATGTATGTTTCTGACATCTTTTTTCCATCTTCATAAAACTGATTAAACAGAGCCTCGATTTCATGAATATGTTCAAGGGATATCATATCTTTTTCATCCTGATACATCTGCTTAAATTTCTCAACTCCGTTTCTGAAGCTGATAGCATATTTTTCAGCCTCTTTATATCCGCCGGTATCATGGGTTGCCGATACATCAGTCAGCAATTGCTGGACCTGCACCACATCAAAAACCATATCCTTGGCAATCAGCATATAAGGAAGACTCTCCTGTTCAATATGCCTTGAATTCTGATCCACAACATTCAACGATAATATGGTCATGATCACAGCAAAAATAAAAATTGTCAGAATCATGCCAAAGCCAAGCCCCAGACGTAAAGCAATTTTCATGTTTTATCCTCCTGTTGTTTTTATAAATAATTTTATTCCAACTTAACCGGAATCCCTTAATTTGATACTTATAGGAGCAGGTAGGTTAGGGTGAATGAAATGAACCCCAACAACACGGAACCGCCTCACCTGTTGGGGTTCGCTCCGCTCATCCCAACCTACTGTGCTGTCATTTAATCATTAAAATCATAGTTCAGATGGAAGATGACTATTATTCTTTCTGCATCTGAAGAAATTTATTCTGAATAAAGTAAATCAGCAGGTATCCTATAAAGCAGCCCGCAAAATAATAGGCTATATCATTCCATGAAAAGTATTTACCGATAACAAGACGCCCGAAGAGTGTGGGTCTTACCGCTTCCAAAAACCGATTGTCTGACAATTGTGTAAATTCAATAACTGTATTATAAACAAAGACATAAAATGAGATATAAAAAGGAGAGGCTTACGGGGAAAATAAATGAGATAACCAGAATCATAAAAATAGGCAGCAGAAGATCGCCTAATGATCCGTTAAACCACTCGTAACCGGGTCCGGTATAAAAATCACCTGTCAGTCCTGCAATAAAGATCGGAATAATTATAATGATCAGAATAATCCGATATTTAAAAAACGGGTGATATGGAGAGAATTTTGAAATCATAATATAGACCGCCTTTCACTTTGTAATTACATACAAATTTACGCACTGTAAAATTATAACAGACTGTTAATTCTGAATTCCTGATTTCCGATTGATATAATATATCATTTAACTGAATTATAACAACAGATAATTTTAATCAAAAGCAGGATTCTCAAATAAAATATATTGATTTTATTAGTTTTATACAGGTTAAAGCATTTATATTAGGATTAGAATTGACGGTATGCTTTTTATATTATATGTTGTGATCTTAAACTTGAATGGTATTTCAATAGATAACTTTTTAAGATAAATCTTTATGATAGAACGAAAAGAACTGAGAAAAATTGCATGGGGACGACTGAAAGATGCCCAGGTCCTTTTTAATGCCCGCAGATATGACGGTACTGTATATCTTTGCGGCTATGCGGTTGAGTTGGCAATTAAGAACCGGATATGCAGAACTCTGAAATGGGACAAATATCCTATATCCGGAAAACTTAATAATTTTAAAACCCATGATTTACAGCTTCTTCTGCAACTTTCCGGCATTGAAGAAATGGTAAAAACATCATTGCTTGCTGAATGGTCAGTTGTATCTGAGTGGAATTCCGAATTGCGTTATCAAAATATCGGAAGTATTACAATGGATGAAGCCAAGTTAATGATCGAAGCAGCAAAGACTTTGCTGAAAAGGATATAAAATATGGATAAATTTATAAAAAAAATAATAAATATTGAAAAACAGATTGCTGCTGAAAAGGGTCCTTTTTTACTGTTTGCCCTTTTTTTACCTGAAGAGGGCTATGGGAAATGGGATATTTTGGCGTCAGCTTCATGGATTGATGAAGATAAAGGAGAATCCATGAAATATCTGACTGAAAAAATTCAACAGAGTGCCAGCACCGAGGA